>NZ_VJZS01000029.1:0-39027 GCF_007097385.1 Flavobacterium sp. ZT3R18 | reverse complement strand
TGCGTTTACTACACCAACCGCAACCGATGCGTGTGATGCAAGTGTGACACCGACTTTTGCCGATGTAACCACACCGGGAGCCTGTCCACAGGAATACAGTACAACCCGAACCTGGACCGCTACGGATGATTGTGGCAACAGTTCAACTGCTTCACAAACCATCAGTGTAACGGACAATACACCTCCAGTGTTCACCTTCTGTCCAGTGGACGGCGTAATTGAATGTAATGCTGAATTTATTTTTGGTGTTCCAACAGCCACTGACAATTGTGATCAAACTCCAACTATTACTTTTGAAGATGAAACCAATGCGGATGGAAGTAAAACACGTACATGGACAGCTACAGATGACTGTAGCAATGTGTCTGCTATATGTGACCAAACCATTAGGGTAGCCAGTTGTGCTCATATCTTTCCGACTGAGACTAGTTGTGCGGATTATATCGCAGGAACTGCAGGATTGCCTAAAGTCTGTACAGCTGTTAGCGGTGGTACAGTGACTAATGCAACCCCAGGTGTGTTCTTCTACTATTCTAATATCGTTGCCCCTTCGGCCAGCTTTACGATTGATGTAGTACAGGTAAATGACGGTGATTTAAGCGAACTGTTTGAAGTGCATGGTTATGATAAAGGTAGTACTTCACAGATCAAATTGTTCACTGCCACTTGTGGAACAGCATCATTTACTCCAAGCTTTATCACTGACAGCTCTGGCTCCGGTGCAAGATTGGCCGTAACGGGAGCTACTCCTGGAGCCACTTATGTTATTTCCATTAAATACAATGTGAAATCAATCGTGGGTGCCAATTACCAAAATGAGGATGAAATTAGTACATATACTTTCGCAAGCTACATAGGTAGCGATGTTGCAGCTGGAAGTACTGGAAACATAAATGTAGAAGCTTGTTCATCTGATGCAGCATTAGTTTCTAGTGCTCTGAGAGAAACCGCTAAAACTACTGAAACTACCAGTTTCACAGCGCATCCGGTTCCTTTCAAAGACCAATTGACTATCAGTTATAATCTTGATTATGTTACTGATGTGAGAATTGAGGTGTTCAACATAAGAGGTGCTGTGGTGGCTTCTAACTATGATGCCCAAGGTTATTTGAGCAGAGAAGTTTCGCTAAAAATTCCTAATACAGGCCAAGAGGAAGTTTATATTGTAAAAGTAACTACCAATAGAGGAAGCAGTACTAAAAAAGTGATTTCTTCTAGATAATTTTAAACTAATTTTAATTAAAAAGCATCCGCCACAAACGGGTGCTTTTTTGCGTTTTTAAAACAAAAAAAAAGACTTTCGTAAAAAAGCCTTTTTTTTAATATGAAGATCTAAAACTACTTAGTCAAAAGCAATTCTCTGTATTTAGTTAAAGTCCACAATTCATTGTCAACCAATAGCTCCAGTTTGTCACAATGGTTTCTAATGATTTCAAAATAAGGTTTAACTTTATTGCAATAGGCTTCTGCCATCTCTTGACCATCAGTCAAATTATTGGCTATCTTTCTTTCGTTGGTCATCTCTTCTACTTTAGAATTGATGCCTTCGATATGCCCCGAGATTTCTTTAATCAAGATAATTTGCTCTTTGGCGATGGTCTCAAAATCAGGTCCAAAAATATCTTTCAAACCTCTTACATTCGTAATCAAAGTGTTTTGATACCGAATGGCAGTAGGAATCACGTGATTTTTAGAAATATCACCTAGCACTCTACCTTCAATTTGGATTTTTTTGGTGTACTCTTCCAATTCAATTTCGTAACGAGCTTCAACTTCCACATGGTTCATGATACCCAATTCAGAAAATAAATCAAACGATTGTTTAGAAATTCTCGCTTTCAATGCTTCCGGAGTAGTTTTAAAGTTACTCAAGCCTCTTTTTCCCGCTTCGATTTCCCATTCTTCGCTATATCCATCACCTTCAAAAAGAATTTTTTTAGATTGTTTGATATATTCTCTCAACACATTGAAGATAGCATCGTCTTTCTTCATGTCCTTAGATTCGATCAAAGCATCCACTTCAACTTTAAAATCTCTCAATTGCTTGGCAACAATAGCGTTCAAAGTAGTCATTGCATTAGAACAGTTTGCCATAGAACCCACTGCTCTAAACTCAAATTTATTTCCGGTAAAGGCAAATGGGGACGTTCTGTTTCTGTCGGTATTATCCAAAAGAACATCTGGAATTTTTCCAACTACATTTAATTTTAAATCGGTTTTCTCTTCCGGAGATAATTTTCCGGTAGTCACACCTTCTAATTCGGCCAAAACTTTAGTCAATTGTTCACCTATAAAAACCGAGATAATTGCCGGTGGGGCTTCATTTGCTCCCAATCTATGATCATTACTGGCAGAAGCGATTGCTGCTCTCAATAATGATTCATTGTCATTTACCGCTTTTATGGTATTGATAAAGAAAGTCAAAAACTGTAAATTACTCATTGGCGTTTTACTTGGGCTCAACAAGTTTACACCAGTATCTGTAGCCAACGACCAGTTGTTGTGTTTCCCGGATCCATTAACTCCCTTGAACGGTTTTTCATGGAACAACACTTTAAAATCATGACGTTCGGCCACTTTTTGCATCACATCCATCAGCAAACAGTTGTGATCTACTGCAAGGTTGGTTTCTTCAAAAATTGGAGCCAGCTCAAATTGGTTCGGAGCCACTTCATTATGACGTGTTTTTACAGGAATACCTAGCAACATACACTCTTGTTCTAAATCTCTCATGTAGGTTAAGGCACGAGTTGGAATAGCACCAAAATAATGGTCGTCTAATTGTTGTCCTTTGGCAGAGGTATGTCCCAACAAAGTTCTTCCTGTCATCATAAGGTCAGGGCGAGAATTAGCCAAAGCTCTATCTACTAAGAAATATTCTTGTTCCCATCCTAAAGTTGCGGTAACCTTTTTTACGTTTTTATCAAAATACTTACACACTTCGGTAGCTGCTTCATCCATAACGGTTAAAGCTCTCAATAAAGGGGTTTTATAATCTAAAGCTTCTCCGGTGTACGAAATGAAAACAGTTGGAATACATAAAGTGGTTCCAAAAATAAAAGCGGGAGAGGTTGGATCCCAAGCGGTATATCCTCTGGCTTCGAATGTATTTCTGATTCCGCCATTTGGAAAACTAGAGGCATCTGGTTCTTGTTGTACCAATTGTGCTCCGCCAAATTTTTCTACGGGATCACTACCGTCATAAGAAGTTTCAAAGAATGCGTCATGTTTTTCGGCAGTAGAACCAGTAAGCGGTTGAAACCAGTGAGTATAATGGGTTACTCCTTTAGACAGCGCCCATTCTTTCATTCCCATAGCAATATAATCCGCTAATTTTCGGTCTATCTTCGTTCCATGCTGAACGGCTCCTTGTACTCCTTTAAATGCATCTGAAGTCAAATATTGCTTCATGGCTTTGTCATTGAAGACATTTGAACCAAAAAGAACTGATTTTTTTCCGGATTCATTGAAATCGACTAACTTTCTATTGGTAGCTTCTCTTAAAGCTTGAAATCGAATTGATGACATATTTATAGATTTTAAAGTTTTAATTCTAGATTATAAAGTAATAACAAATATAAATTATTTTCTTGGGAACAATGTAACTATTCGGTGATTAGTGAATAGCCTTTAGCGGTTAGCTTGGAATCGTATATTTTAGTATGAATACAATCGAGATTTGCGCAAAAAAATAAGCCAAATAGCTTTTAAAGATAAATACTTCTTTTTTAGCGTACTCAAGAGCTAATCACTCTTTATTCCCGATAGCTATCGGGACTAAGGGCTGAAGAGCTAGTGAACAATTAATTTCTATGTCTGTATATATCTGGTTTTTAACAGAAATAGTTCCTGAAAAATAAAATAAAGAGTCAAACTGAATTTTGAAGTAATAAAAATCTTAATTATACACTATTATATCAAAAGAAGTAATTGTGAAATTAATTTTTACACCCTATTAAAATTACATATTCCTAATTATACCCCTTGTAAAATGCAGTTATGTTAAAAATTAAGTTATCGTAAATAAAAAACACCCCCTTTATTTTACCGCAAAGTTAAAATATTTTATATTTGCACCATAAAATTGTCTAGAAATAAAATTTATATAATTATGGCTAAAATTAAATTAGAGTACATTTGGTTAGATGGATACGAACCAACTCAAAATCTGAGAAGTAAAACTAAAGTTGAAGAGCACGAAAACTTTCAAGGAACATTAGAAGAAATAGGAAACTGGTCTTTTGATGGTTCATCAACTAAACAAGCTGAAGGTGGTGCTTCTGATTGTCTACTTGTACCTGTTGCAATTTATCCAGATCCAACTCGTATCAACGGTTACTTGGTAATGACCGAAGTTATGAATGCTGATGGTACGCCTCACTCTTCAAATGGAAGAGCGACTATTGATGATGATGGTGATTTCTGGTTTGGTTTCGAACAAGAGTATTTCATTATGGATACTAAAACATTATTGCCTTTAGGTTTTCCTATTGGTGGTTACCCTGCTCCACAAGGGATGTACTACTGTTCAGTAGGTGGTAAAAATACTCACGGAAGAAAATTCGTTGAAGAGCATGCTGATTTATGTATTGCCGCTGGTATTAACTTTGAAGGTATTAACCAAGAAGTTGCTTGTGGACAATGGGAATTTCAATTATTTGCACAAGGAGCTAAAAAAGCAGGAGATGAAATTTGGATTGCAAGATATTTACTAGACCGTCTTACTGAAAAATACGGTTACTATATAGAATACCACCCAAAACCATTGGGAGATACAGACTGGAATGGATCTGGAATGCATGCTAACTTCTCTAACGAAGTATTAAGAACATGTGGTTCTCAAGAAATTTACGAAACCATCTGTGAAGCTTTCCGTCCAGTTACTAAAGAACACATTGCTGTTTACGGTGCTTATAACGATCAACGTTTAACAGGTAAACACGAAACTGCATCTATACACGATTTCTCTTATGGAGTATCGGATAGAGGAGCTTCTATCAGAATACCATTAATTACCGTTCAAAAAGGATGGAAAGGATGGTTGGAAGACAGAAGACCAGCATCTAATGGTGACCCATACAAAATTGCTGCAAGAATCATCAAAACAGTAAACACCGCTTTGATTCCTGAATTAGTATAACAAAGCCGATTTTTTATTTTTTAAAAGTGCCTTCTTAATTGAAGGCACTTTTTTTGTTCAAAACGCTTAATTCCACGAATAACAGCATTTTTAACTTACATCCCTTTTAAACAGATATAAAATATACAACTACTCCTTAAGCTTCGGGATGAAAAGGTTAACCATGTAAGAAATATAAGAACATATAAGTTATTGCTTTTTTAGACTCTAGCTTAAATGGCCTTATATTTCTTGTATGGTTAAAATTTAATGCTGTTTATTTTAGAATATAGCCGTTTAAAATAAACGCTAGCAACTTTGCCTTGTTATAGTATAAATTCAAAAATCAAAAAGTACATTTGTATCAACTTTAAAAAAAGAAAACTTATGATCGTTTGGATATCATTTATCGTATTGATAATGCTAATTTTGGCTTTAGATTTAGGCGTTTTTAATAAAACGCCCCATGTTATTAGCACCAAAGAAGCCAGTAAGTGGACTGCAATCTGGGTAACTTTATCCATGTTATTCTCCGGGGTGGTTTATTGGTTATACACCACCGATTACGTATTAAATCAAAATCATTTAAAACCTTCGGTGGCTGCAATGAAATTTGTAACGGGGTATTTAATAGAGTTGTCATTGAGTATCGATAATATTTTTGTAATCGCTTTGATTTTTGCTTCTTTCAAAATACCAAAAATATACCAACACCGTGTTTTATTCTGGGGTATATTAGGCGCAATAGTTTTCCGTGGTTTAATGATCTATTTTGGCGTTTTATTGATTAATAAGTTCACATGGATGTCTTACATCTTTGGTGCATTTTTACTATTTACGGCTATAAAAATGTTATTCACCTCCGAAGATGAAGAAGAATTCAACCCTAAAAAATCGGTGATTTATAAAATTCTAGGAAAGATAATCCCGATCTCAACGCACACCGAAAAAGAACATTTTTTTATTAAGACCAAAAAAGGTAATGTAGCGACTCCTTTATTCGTAGCTTTAATTGTCATCGAAGTAATGGATGTTGTTTTTGCAATAGATAGCGTTCCCGCCATTCTAGCCATTACCTCCGATCCTTTTTTGGTTTTCAGTTCTAATATTTTTGCGATTTTGGGATTGAGATCCATGTATTTCTTTTTGGCCAATATGCTAGAGAAATTCAGTCATTTGGAATATAGCCTAATTGCTATTTTAAGTTTTGTAGGTTTAAAAATGCTACTGCATGATTATATAGAAATTCCAGAATGGGCTTCACTAACTTTTATTGCTTTGGCACTTATTATTGGTGTGATTGTTTCGTTGCAAATCAGTAAAAAGGAAAACACATCGAGGAAGGATAAGGACTAAGGTTTTTTCTAAAAAACAAATAAGCAAAAAAAAAGGAAATCGAGAGATTTCCTTTTTTTTGCTTATAAACATTGCTTAAAAATCAATGTTATGAATTTGATTTTCATTAATATTTAAAGCTTTTGCAACAGCTTGATAATTATTCTTATCGATTGTTTTAGAGAAATATCCAGGAATAATTACAATTCTAAAAGTTTGATTATTTAAAAATTGAGGGGTTAATGCTAAGTTATAGGTTCCTCTTGCATATATAATAAAATCCTCCTTACTAAAATCAAAATCATAATCCAATTCTCCTTGAGCTAGATAAAGTGTTCTTGGAATTGACTGCCATATAGGTGTACTTGAATCGATTGTTCCTGCCAAGCGGTAAATTAAAATTTGATCTGAATCTAATATTTTAGGAACTAATTTTTGATAAATAAAATATCCTTTATCTGGACTATCTAAAGGATCATTTACAAAATTTACATTTTTAAGTTCAAAAACCTCGCTTTCTGGCCCTGGAACACCCGGAGGTCCTTCAGGTCCAGTACATCCTTGAAGACCAAACATCCCTATAACTGCCAAAAGTGTAATTATTTTTTTCATAATATATTTATTTTTAAGTTCTATAAAGGTATTTCAAAAACCAAGCCAAAAAACCAATATCTTTCAAAAAGTCATGCATTTAAATTAAATTTTCTAATAAAAACGCCAAAAATGGTAAATACTTTGCAATATTCATATCAAAAAAAAAACCACAACCCATTGTTATTAAAGCACATAACAAACAATTAAAAATCAACATATCCCTTTAATTCATTTCAATACTATGAAGCGTTTTTTCTAGCTCCTTACAATATTCTAATTTATCATTTTGAAAATTTGTTTTGCTTTTTTTGGCTGTTTCATAAACCAAAGTATTGATCATAAACAGCAATCTATCAACCATATTTTTAATTAAAATATCATCGCTTTTCATCTTTCTCTCTTTTAGCCTTTTTAATTCTGTTTTCCAAAATCTAAAGCCATCCTCGCTTTTGGCTGCTTCCAATTCTTTATCCAATTGATCTAAAACTGAATTGGTAACTTCATTTTCTAAAACCACTATTTCATCTCTTGTTCTAATTTGACTCTTATATTCTTTGGTTTTTTTTACTGCTGCAATAGTCGATTTTACCTCCTCATTCTCTTTATCATCATAAATAACCTTCCATCTTTCATATTCCGTAATAACCAAAATCATTTCATCATTTCCTTTCAAACTATCGGCTATTTTTAAATTCTCATTATAAATCCTTTTAATGATAGTGTCGTTACTTTTTCTAATATTCTTTTTGTAGGCTTGTATTTCTAACCAATCAAAAGTACGAAGCATTTCTTTTTGTAGTGGCCAAGTATGATCGAGAGGACTAATAAACAAAGTATTTTTTATCTTTACTTTGTCCAACCATGCTGCATTTTGAATCATTTCTTGATAATTCATATCCTTGCTACCTACCATACCTACATACGAAAAATTATTTCCTTGTAATGCAAGTTTATCCAGTCCATTAAACGAAGCTCCGCACGCAATTACCCCTTGAAAAGCGCCCGAAGATATAGCAATAGAACCCGCTAATCTCGCACCTCCAGAAAAACCAGAAATGTAAAGCTGAGAATGATCTAAATTGTATTCACTTGACACACTATCAAACAGTCGATTTGCTATTTTTATATTTATATCAGCTGGTCCATTTTTTGAATTATTAGAACACACCAAAATATAATTGTAGGTTTCTGCAGCTAAAACAAAAGGTTCTATTCCAATTTTTCCTCTAGCACCAGGATCAAAAATAAAAACAACGGCAGAAGGCACGTTCTTAACATATTGCTTTGGCAAATAAATAGCATAGGATTCATTTGCAGTGTTGGCAATTTTAACCAAATCAACAATTACACCTTTTGGCAACAATTGTTTATCTTGGGAATAGCCACAAATACTATTGAGAAGTATAAAAAGGCAAAAAAAAGTGTTTTTCATAGGAAGATTATTTTTTAATGAGTATGTATTCTATTTTCTATTATTTATCAAATTAACAACAACCTTAACCATCATATCTTTATCATCCGATTTTGATTCGGCAATCATCAAAGTAAGTGCTACTAAAGCGTTGTCATCAATTACTTTATTACCTTCATGATACAATAACGCATTACAATCTAAAAACCATACAAACAGAAAAGCGGCAATACGCTTGTTCCCATCCGAAAAGGAATGATTTTTGGTTACAAAATACAAAAGATGCGCTGCCTTTTCTTCAACAGATGAATACAATTCGATACCGTCAAAAGTTTGGTAAATATTTTCTAAAGAGCCTTTGAAAGAGTCGTCCTTTTCATTACCAAACAATTGAGAACCTCCGAATTTAGTTTTCAACCCTTCAATTGCTTTTTTGGCTTCTTTGTAGGATATTCTAAAAACTTCTTTATTATCTGTTTCATCAATTTTTAAGGTTTGATGATCGTATTGGTCTAAAATATCTAAAGCAAAAGCATAATCGCTCAACACCTTCAATAAACCTTGGGCTTCATCGCCCGTAATGACTTTTGTTTTCACGATGGATTCCAATAAGGAAACCGCTTGCTTTAATTCCTGGAACTTGTTTTCGGCTTCTTTTAATCGCTTTTCGTTTATGGCATACCCTTTAACCAAATAATCTTTTAAACGCTGGGTTGCCCATTGTCGAAATTGGGTTCCTTGCTTTGATTTTACTCGGTAGCCTACTGAAATGATAACATCGAGGTTGTATAATTTTATAGGCTTATCTGAATTAGCAATATGCATTTTTTGCATATTGCTTTTTTCATCTAACTCTCCTTCCTTAAAAACATTCCGAATATGCCTTGAAATAACCGATTGGTCTCTCTGAAACAATAAGACAAGCTGTTCTTGATTTAACCAAACAGTCTCTTTTTCAAAAGCTACTTCAATTTGCACTTGATTGTCCAAGTTCTGGTATATAATTATATCACTCATTATACTGCTGTTCTATTATTATTATTACTTAAACATTGCGTTGCCAATTGTCGGAATTGGGTTCCTTGTTTGGATTTTACGCGATAGCCTACTGAAATGATGACATCGAGGTTGTAATGTTCGATTCTTCTTTTTATTTCTCTTTCTCCTTCCATTTGAACTGTCGCAAAATTTGCGACAGTTGAACTCGAATCTAATTCTTGTTCATCAAATACATTATTAATATGCTTACCGATAGTTTTAAAATCTCTGTCAAAAAGAACTGCTAATTGTTGACGATTGAGCCAAACCGTCTCGTGATCAACATTTACACTTAGTTCTATTTATTGTCTAAAGATTTATATATTTCTATTTGATTTTCCATATTCTATAAATTACATTTTAAAAAGAATTTAGCTAAGTTATAGAAAATATTTTAAACCAGAAAAATACTAAAAATACAATTCTTTCAAATAAAAGAATATGACTGTCCGTAACTCATCCCAAGAGTCTAAATATTGAAAATATACTTTGCGTCTCTGCGCCTTTGCGTGAAATTGGGCTCGCAAAGTCGCAGAGACGCAAAGAACAAAAAGGATAAAGTTTGTGAAAAACATTCAACAACTAATTTATTCTGTGAAATGGTACTAGTCACGGATAGTCATATAAAAGAATTGCCTAAATATTTACAAGAGTTGTTTACCAAAGCAAAAAAACACATTCAGTCAACGATTAAGTCAACCAAATGTGTTTTTGTAAGCATTCAAACATCGCATAAAGCAACAAAACATTACTTTATCGATTGTGAATTATAAAAATCTACATATTTCTTCTGTACTGCCCTCCTACTTCAAACAAAGCTTCAGTGATTTGTCCCAAAGAACAAACTTTTGTCGCTTCCATCAAATGTTCGAATAAATTTTCGTTTTTAATGGCTGCTTCCTGTAGCGTATTTAAATGTTCATTTACTAAATCCTGATTCGCTTGGTGCAAATGTTCCAGCATCGTGATTTGGTATTGCTTTTCTTCTTCGGTGGCACGAATTACTTCGGCAGGAATTACCGTTGGAGAACCTTTAGAACTCAAAAACGTATTTACACCAATAATTGGGAATTCGCCTGTGTGTTTCAACGTTTCATAATACAAACTTTCCTCTTGAATCTTAGAACGTTGGTACATGGTTTCCATAGCGCCAAGTACACCACCACGTTCTGTAATTCTATCAAACTCCTGTAAAACGGCAGCTTCAACCAAATCCGTTAATTCTTCGATAATGAATGAACCTTGAATAGGATTTTCATTTTTGGCCAAACCTAATTCTTTGTTGATAATCAACTGAATCGCCATGGCTCTACGCACCGATTCTTCCGTTGGTGTAGTAATTGCTTCGTCATACGCATTGGTATGCAACGAATTACAGTTATCATAAATCGCATACAAGGCTTGCAAAGTTGTACGAATATCGTTGAAATCAATCTCCTGTGCGTGCAAAGAACGTCCCGAAGTTTGAATATGGTATTTCAACATTTGGGCTCTTTCGTTGGCACCGTATTTGTTTTTCATGGCTTTCGCCCAAATTTTACGTGCTACACGACCAATAACCGCATATTCTGGATCGACACCATTCGAGAAAAAGAACGATAAGTTAGGACCAAAATCGTTGATGTCCATACCGCGACTCAAATAATATTCCACGTAAGTGAAACCGTTTGAAAGCGTGAAAGCCAATTGCGTGATTGGATTGGCACCCGCCTCGGCAATATGATATCCTGAAATAGAAACCGAATAAAAGTTCCTTACATTTTTGGTAATGAAATATTCCTGAACATCTCCCATCAATCGCAAAGCAAACTCAGTCGAGAAAATACAGGTGTTTTGAGCTTGATCTTCTTTTAAAATATCAGCTTGAACTGTTCCACGAACTTGTGAAAGTGTTCTGGCTTTTATTTCGTTATACACTTCCATAGGCAATACCTGATCTCCGGTTACTCCCAAAAGGAATAATCCTAAACCATTATTTCCCTCTGGTAAATCGCCTTGATAATGTGGGCGTTCTACTCCTTTTTGCTTGTAGATTTCGTTGATCTTATCAGCAACCTCATCTTCAAGATTATTTTCTTTTATATAATATTCGCATTGCTGATCGATAGCCGCATTCATAAAGAAACCAAGCAACATAGGCGCTGGCCCATTAATCGTCATACTTACCGAAGTCATGGCATGCACTAGATCAAAACCAGAATATAATTTTTTGGCATCGTCCAAACAGCAAATAGAAACTCCTGCATTTCCAATTTTTCCGTAAATATCAGGACGAATGTGCGGATCGTTTCCGTATAAAGTCACACTATCAAAAGCCGTAGAAAGTCGTTTGGCAGGCAAACCAGCACTCACATAATGAAAACGTTTGTTGGTTCTTTCTGGCCCACCTTCTCCAGCGAACATACGTGACGGATCTTCGCCTTCACGTTTAAACGGATACAAACCAGAGGTAAAAGGAAATTCTCCAGGAACATTTTCCTGCAAACACCAACGCAAAATATCGCCCCAAGCTTTATACTTTGGCATCGCTACTTTTGGAATTTGGGAGTGCGAAAGTGACTCCGTATGCGTAGCCATTTTTATTTCTTTATGACGTACTTTAAAAGTATAAACTGGGTCTTTATATTTTTTGACTTTTTCGTCCCAATGCAAAATCATTTTCCAATTGTGAGGATCTAAATCCATTTTCACCTTATCGAATTGATTCAATAAAAGATTTAAAAAGATTTTATTCTCAGCCCCTCCTGGTTTTTCATATTCTAAAACACTTGGCAATACCGAATCTTCATCTATTCCTGCTTTGTTGATTACTGGAATTTTTCCGGAAACACTTTCTATCGTTTTGAATACTCCGTATAATTTTTGAGCTACTTGCTCTTGGCTCAAAGCCGTTGCATCGTATTTTCTGTTATTTTCGGCAATCTCTGATAAGTAACGTGTTCTGTGCGGCGGAATAACAAAAATCTTCTCACTCATTTCACGGGTGATTTTGAAAGTCGATATCAAATCAGAATCGGTTTTCTCCACAATTTTATCCATGATGGATTTGTACAAGGTATTCATCCCTGGATCATTAAACTGAGAGGCGATAGTTCCAAAAACCGGCATTTCATCTGGATTGACATCCCAAAGATTATGATTGCGTTGGTATTGTTTTTTTACATCACGAATAGCATCCAAAGCACCGCGTTTGTCGAATTTATTTAAAGCTACCAAATCGGCAAAATCAAGCATGTCGATTTTTTCCAATTGGGTTGCAGCTCCAAATTCTGGGGTCATTACATATAAAGAAACATCTGAGTGATCCATAATCTCCGTATCGGATTGACCAATTCCTGAAGTTTCAAGGATTATAATATCGTATTTCGCAGCTTTTAAAACCTGAATCGCTTCGGCTACATATTTTGACAATGCCAAATTGGATTGACGTGTTGCCAACGAACGCATGTACACTCTAGAGTTGTTGATGGCGTTCATACGAATTCTATCTCCAAGTAACGCTCCACCCGTTTTTCGTTTGGATGGATCGACAGAAATTAATCCGATGGTTTTTTCTGGGAAATCGATTAAAAAACGACGTACCAATTCGTCTACCAATGATGATTTTCCTGCACCACCCGTTCCTGTGATTCCAAGAACCGGAATTTTTGACGTTTCATTCTTTTCGTGAATTTTATCAAAAAAGGGTTTCGCTATTTCAGGAAAATTCTCGGCTGCCGAAATTAAACGAGCAATAGCTGTTGGTGTTTTATCTTCTATTAAATCTAGTTCATTTGTTAATTTATCTCCGATAGGAAAATCAGATTGCTGAACCAAATCATTGATCATTCCTTGCAATCCCATCGCACGGCCATCATCTGGCGCATAAATTCTGGTAATTCCGTAGTCTTGTAATTCGGCTATTTCCGACGGCAGGATTACACCTCCACCACCACCAAAAATCTTGATATGACCTGCTCCTTTTTCCTGAAGCAAATCATACATATATTTAAAGTATTCGTTATGCCCCCCTTGATAGGAAGTCATAGCGATTGCATTGGCATCTTCTTGAATGGCGGTATTCACCACTTCTTCTACGCTTCTATCATGTCCCAAATGAATTACCTCAACTCCTGTGGACTGAATAATTCTTCTCATTATATTAATCGCAGCATCGTGACCATCAAAAAGTGATGCGGCAGTTACAATTCGGACTTTATTTACGGGTACGTACGGTTTAACTAATTCCATTTTGTGAATATGATAATTTAAGAGCGCAATTTACGTAATTTTTAAAATAAAAATCATCAAAAATAACATAAAACACAAAATATGATAACGTTGTTTTTTATTAGGAAAATAAGTTTAGTTTTGAGCAAAAAATTAACGGGATACTCAATATGCAATTGAAAATTAAGCTATGAGTCAACTCCAAATTAAGACTGTAAAATTATAAATCATAGAATTACCATGATTTTTTAGAAAATTTGAAACCTATGCAAAAAATCACCATACTCATACATTGCGAAGACCAAAAAGCAATTATTGCCTCAGTGACCAATTATATCGCTTCGATTGACGGAAATATCATTTATCTGGACCAACATGTTGATGCCGACGAAAATGTGTTTTTTATGCGATTGGAATGCGAGTTTAGCAAAGCCACTTGGAATATTGAAACTATTAAAAGTCACTTTCAGACCAATCTAACGACTCCGTTTAACATGACTTGGGCGATGCATCCTCATGATCAAAAACCCAAAATGGCGTTGTTTATTTCCAAATACGACCATTGTTTGTATGACATTTTGGGTCGTTACTGTGCCGGCGAATTGCCACTCGAAATTCCTTTGATCATAAGCAATCACGAGGATTTAAAACCCGTTGCCGAGCGTTTTAACATTCCGTTTTTTCATGTTCCTTTTACGAAAGACAATAAGGATGAAGGCGAAAAAGCACAGATTGAACTATTGAGAAAATTTAATATTGATTTTATTGTTTTGGCGCGTTATATGCAAATCATCACGCCAAATTTGATTGGGCTTTACAAAAACAAAATCATCAATATTCACCATTCCTTTTTACCTGCATTTCCGGGAGCCAAGCCCTATCATTCGGCTTTCAAGCGTGGGGTGAAAATTATTGGCGCCACCAGTCATTATGTTACCGAAGAACTGGACGAAGGGCCGATTATCGAACAAGATATTACGAGAGTTTCCCACAGCCATTCGATAGAAGATTTTATCATGAAAGGGCGTGATTTGGAACGTATGGTTTTGGCCAGAGCGATCACATTGCATGCCGAACGAAAAACGATGGTGTATAATAATAAAACGGTTGTGTTCTCTTAGGGAATGCAACCGTTTTTCTTTTTGATCTGCAAAATCTGCGTGCTAATTTTTTCACGCAGACCTAACAGGTTTTAAAAACCTGTTAGGTCTAATCTAAAGAACACCTGCACTTTACCTAAACCACTGATCTACATCACTTACTGAGCCCTATTACTCTCCGATTCACCTGACGAAGTGTTCACGTAATTCACTTTTTTCAATTTCCCGAAATTGTATGTTAGTATCAATCTATAAAAGTCTGTGTTGAGTGTTCTTCCATATTCAACAAAGGTCTGACCCACTTCATAATTCCCTTCAGGTTTATCATTATGAAAGATATCGTTTGCAAGGAGCTTAACTTTTAAGGATTGATTTAGGAAATCCTTTTCGACTCCCAAAGTAAGTAACGAGCGGCTTTTTCGATAATAAAGTCCGTCATATTTTTCTCCTAAATACCATCCAAGCAACTGAATTTTAACTATTTTTTCTATATCGAATTGATTACTGGAATAAAAATAACAAAGTGGTTTACTCTCTTTTAAACTAAAAATTATATCATCGGATATTAATTCATCATAGCTTACATTAACAGTATTCATAGATGTCCACCAATCAGTATTGTAGGGAACGGAAAGCGATGCAAAATAAGAATCCAAAGTGCTCAAATTTAATGTTTTTAACACGTATGAATTTTGATTACTTCCTTGTAATGCCGCACCCGAAATTGGGTCTACGGTATAATTATAGCCTACTTTAAAATTATATTTACTGAAAGAAGTTGCCATTTCAAATGAATGCGTTCTTTCGGGATTTAAATCGGGATTCCCTTCGATAGATGTAAATGCATCTTGATAAATAATCGAAGGATTCAATGCTTGATATCTAGGTCTGGTTATTCTTGATGAGTAAGAAGCTCTTACTTGTGTTTTTCCCGATAATTTTACATTTAGGTAGGCACTTGGAAAAAAATCTATATAATCTTCTTTTTTTTGAATAATGGTGTTCAACTCGTATTTTGCAAACTCAGTTCTTATCCCGATACCATAATTAGTTTTTTCATTAATTTCTCCACCAAAATTCATATAAGCCGCAGAAATCATCTCTTGATATTCAAAATCATTGGATAGCTGTTCATCCCGAATAAATGGATTCCCGTTTTCAGCAACATAAAAATCAGAATTAGATTTGTTTCCAACGTTACTGTATTTCGCCCCAAAATCAAGCTTGATTTTACTACTAAACGCTTTTGTATAATCAATTTGAGAACTAAAAACTTTAATTTTATGACCTATTTTATTGTTTAAATTCCTAAAAGATTCTTCCCCGTTCACACTATTGTTTTCATCAATATAATCATCTGTTGCTGAATCAAAAAGTGAGTATTGAGTTCCTATAAATAAAGAAGTACCTAGACTGTCTATTTTTGTATTGTAGTTTGCCGAAATTGAATTATTATAGGTCATAACGTCATTGTCAATTTTACTTTTAAAGAAACCATTCATAGTATTAGAAGTTATACTATTTTCACTTTTAGTCGTCCCTCCGAGACTATTAGAATATCCACTATACTCAACTGAGATATTTTTCTTTTCGTTGAAATCATATTGCCCTCCTAATGTATAGTTAGAGAAATTTTTATATTCCCTTTCCCAATCAGTTTTTAATTTTGATTGAAAATCATCTATTTCTGGCGGTCTTTTTCTTGTTGTGTTTAAAATTTCTCTAGTTTCTCCAAGCAACAAACCATAACCTCCGATTAATGATATTTTCTTTTTTTTATAGTTTATGTTAACATTAGTGGTAGCACTTGGAGCAGAAAAATCAGATACAGTATAATATTGATTGACGGTCCCTTTATATCCTTCTTCAAAATTTGCAACCGTAATTACATTAATGACTGCTTTACCTTCGGCATCATATTTTGAAGATGGATTAGATATAATTTCTATTTTCTTTATTTGAGAAGCAGATATAGAGGCTAAGCGTTCATTAGTTATTTGCACACCGTTCAAATAAATTATAGCTTCCCCTTTTCCAAAAACAGAGACTCCATTATCGGCAACGATAACATTAGGGGATTTAGAAAGGATTTCAGCTACAGAGGTACTTGCAGCCAGAATAGTATTTGCTACATTCACTTCTACTGTCCCGTTTGATCTATTTGTAAACAAAGGAACTTTAGACACCACTTTTACCTCATCCAAATCAACTGTAGATTTGCGAATCTTGGTAGTATCCTTTGCTACTTGATTTTTAGAATTTGTAATTTCTGATATAGTATTAATTGCCTGAGCATTTCCAAGTAATGAAATCAATAATAATGGTATTATTAACATCTTTTTTCTTTTCATTTTTTTTGAATTGAGATGTTAGAATTTAATGCTGCGAAATTGCAAAACTGCCATTTATTAATTCTATAATCTTTAAAGCGACACCTCGTGACGATTCAAAATTTTGTCCAGTGACGATTCTTCCGTCCGTTTCTACATGGGAAGCGTTACGAGCAGAAAACTTAAAAACTCCCCCTCTTTCTTCAATTGTCTTTTGAATTAAGAATGGAAAGTACTTAAAATATTCGCCATCTTGCTTTTCGAATGAATCGGGGTAACCACTAATTTTTTTTCCTGTTACTAAATAATTGCCGTCATTTGTTTTTAAGTTTACAATTCCTGCGGTTCCATGACAAACAGAAGAGATAATACCCTTATTTTCTTCATATACTTTTAAAGCAATAGTTTGAATTGCTGCATTTTCAGGCACATCATACATGGCAGACCCACCACCAATGTAATGAACAGCTTTGTAATTTTTCGAATCAATTTCAGCTGGTTTTTTAGTGTTTTTTAGGGCATACATAAAATCTTGGTCATATAAATAGTGCTTTTGCAAAGTGTCGGAGGTGTTAATATAGGCTAATGGAATGCTTCCTCCTTCTGGACTTACAAAATCGACGGTGTATCCTGCTGTTTTAAAAGTATCGTAAGCGTTTACAATTTCGGAAAAACTATTGCCTGTTGCTAGGTTTGATTTGCCGTAATAATGAGCATTAGAAACAATGAATAAGATCTGTCGTCCTGATTTATTAGACGCTAAGCTACTTGCGGATTTACAGATTATTTTCCATTCCCCTTGAATCTTTTTAAGCAAAAACAGATCCATAAATTCTATTTTTTTGTCAGGTATTACAATTTCTGCCTTAGCCAAAGCGATATTGTTATACAGTTCAATTGAAATAATTCGGCCTATACGACCATTAAACTGCCCCTGATTGTCTTTCTTAAACCAATTGGTGTATTCGCTAACAGGGACAATCCATAGGTCTTTGTCTTTATGACTTAAAAATAGATTGGCTTCGGGATAAAATGCCTTTTCGATGCTCTCTGGTTTGTTATAAGAACTTCCTTCAATGTAATTTTCAATACATTTTTTAACGGATAGCTCTTCAGTTTGTGCCAATAAGTAACTTGACGAAAATAATAGTGCGATAAAACAGATGACTTTTTTCATAAACTTTTTTGAGATTTTGCTGAATTAATTATTCATGCTGCGAAATTGCAAAACATCAATCAATTCAAGGGTTCAGAATCATCAATTTGTAGTACGGATTTATAGATCTAAACCTATTTAGCCGCATTTTGAAGAATAATTATCGGTGTTATTCCTTTTAATTTCTTGAAAGTGGCAAAGTAAGTAACCCCAAGATACAAACGAACCATCTATGGAAGCATTAATTTTTTCTGCTCAATTTTTCAATAGTATTGACTACTTCATTAATTCCGCCAAATTTTTCAGTTGGTATAAACATTCCATTGGCTAACAATATGATAGTCGTTCCTTTATCAAGAAACTTTCTATATGCCGTTGATACACCACCTGAGAATCCATAAGATAATTCTCCATTTGACTTTATTAAATCTAATCCATAAGTAAAATCTCTTTTTACCTCATAATTGAAGGGAGAAAATAATTGTGTCTTTGTTTTCTCTGAGATAAGTTCGTTATTGTCAAATTTCTTATTCCACTCAACAAATGAATTCAATGTCATATTTAGAGCGGCAGCTCCATATTCATATTCCGGAAAATTCCAATTTCTTTTAAAAAACTGATTACTGTTTACTGTATTTACATAACCATAGCTTAAATTTTCAACTACTTTTAGATTATTACCTTCAAAAACAACCGTTTTTAAAGAAGTTGGAAATTGTGTAGTGATTATATATTCACTCAAAGTTTTTCCAATTACCTTTTGAAATATTCGGTTTAAAAGCCAATAGTTGGTTTTATTATAGTCGAATTGTTTTCCTGCAGTAAATTTTACGGTATCCTTATATACTTTTTGTTTGGCATTTTCCTCTTTATCGTTTGTATAATTAACTATATCTGGCAATCCTGACGAATGAGTAAGGAGATTTTTTATTTGCACTTCTCTCCATTTAGTAGGCAAATCATCTAAAAAATCGGAGATACGATTATCTAAGGATAGTTTATTTTGCTCAATTAATTGATGAACAGCAACTACTGACATTACTTTTGTTGTAGAAAATAATGGGAATAAAGTTTTATCTGAAACAGGTACCGCCATTTCTATATTTGCAAGTCCATAATATTTGCTATGAATAACTTGCCCATTCTTAATTATAGCTAATGCCAAGCCTGGAATGTTGTATTGTTTCTGAACTTGTGCAATATAGCTGTCAATCTTTTTATTGTTTTCAGTTTGTGCCTGTATGTTTATAGCCGAAAGTGAAAAAAGCAGGCTAATCGAAAAGAATATATATTTCATTGGATCTGATTATTGGTTTATTTAGTTTTAAGAATATGGGTAGCAATTTTATCTACTATGGGCTTGTTAAAAAATAAAGTGAATGGAATTGAGGAAGTTATTTTGCATCGTTTATTTCAAAACCTTTACTAATTGATTATTCATGCTGCGAAATTGCGAAACATAATTCAATTCAAGGGTTCAGAATCATCAATTAGTAGTACGGATTTATAGATCTGAACTATTTAGCCATATTTTGAAGAAAAACGGTAGGTGTTGTGCCTTTTAATCTTTTAAAAGTAGCGAAGAATGTAGATTTTGAATTAAAACCCACTTCATAGCCGATACCTTCCAACGTTAGTTTATTCTCTGAAACCATAATAGTACAGGCTTCGTTGATGCGATATTCGTTGATAAAAGCAGTGAAATTTTTTCCCATATTGTCATTCAACAGTTGAGACAACTGGTGTACCGAAACGTTAATTTCTTTTGACAATTCGCTCAAAGTAAGATTGGCGTTTTGGTATATTTTTTTTTCAAACATTACTTGATGAAGTTTTTCAATCAAAACGGCAGCCGTGTCATTATCAACTTTTTTACTACCATATTTATTTGAACTAGCTGAAAACAAATCATCTGTTTTTTTCCTGTACAAAAGTTTTAATATGAAGATGTACAGGATAAACGTATAGGCAATTGAACCACTAATGTAAATTGGATAATTGATTGGCAGTAAACTTAAAACATAGGAAGTAAAAATGAGGATATTACCGCCATAGATACTCAACAACCATTTTTCGAACCCATTGATGTTCCTTTCTGTTGCTATTTTACGTTTTGAAAATAATTTATGCAGCATTGTTCGGAGTAGAAATCCTGTTGCCAAGATACAGACAAACCATTGTAGGTAAACTATTTTTACGAAATATAGATTCCAATATTTAGGATAAGTTTCATACGGAAATACTATCCCCATAGTCAAAATAACAGCTAATAAAACGGCAAAATTCCATTTCCATCTGTTGGGAATAACAATAGTTTGCTCAATAGATGATTTTACAAAATAAAATAATGCTGGTCCAATAAAAAAACAAGCAGAAAGCCCAATTTGCAAATAAATCCTTGGCAAATCAGGCTTGAAGAACAAAAAAACCGACTTCCCAATTCTGATGCTTAATGCCAGTAACAATATGCCTAAAAAATAATTAGAAAGGTGTTTCTTCTTAGTGAAAAAGAAAAAATAGCAACTTAAAATTAAGCCATTGAATGCACCCAATGCACTAAAAAAAAATAAGAGTTCTTTCGTAAAATTCATTTTAAATATGTACTTTTTTTTGCAATATTAGTAAAAAATCTATTGACTTCCACAACTTGGCATCGTTACAGTCCGTTTGAAAAAAATCTTTCTAGTCTGTTGATAAAATTGCATATCCATAATTATCCGACCAACCCGATTTTAAAGGTAAGAGCTTTCTAGTATGTGCTTCTCTTAACATACCCACTTTTTCTAAAACACTAATTGAACCTATATTTTCAATTGCACAACCTGCTTCAATTCTGTGAAGTTCTAAATCTTCAAACCCAAAATTAATTATTTTTTTTAGGCTTTCTATTCCGTACCCTTTATTCCAAAAATTGCAGTGAAATTTGAACCAAACCTCAGCATTCTTATACTTCTCCTTCCCTAAATTGATTCCGATTAATCCAATAAATTGATTATCATTATTTAATTCAACCGCAAAAGTATAGCTCTTGTTGTTTTCTAAATTATTCTCCAAAATCCATTTCTCAAGAATACTTTTTGTTTCATCAATACTATTTGGAATTCCCAACGTATTAAATTTATCAGTTTCAGCCAAACTATGTAATTCGTGAATTTTTTCAATATCATTTTCTGCTATTGGGCGTAAATTCAGTCTCTCCGTTTTTAAATATGTGTTGTTCATTTTTTATTTTTAGCGACTGGCAAAACCAGCTAATTTGGTTTCAAGTTTGTTTTTAACATTTTCAAACCATTCATTTTTGATGATACTTAATTTTACAGCATCTATTCTTTCTCCGTTTGCATCTGTACTACAATTTCTTAAAACGCCTTCTACAACGCAACCAATACTTTTCATTGCGTTTATACTTCTTTCATTTTTACTATTTGCTGCAAAAGCAACTCGTTCCATTTGCAATTTTTCAAACGCAAATTCCAACAATAAATATTTACAATTTTTATTTATTCCTGTTCCCTGATGCTTTTTTCCGTACCAAGTATATCCTATTTCAATAGTTTTTACTTCCAGGAAAATGGCATAAAAACGGGTACTTCCAACATATTTTCCGCTTATTTTGTCAAAAACAATAAAAGGATATTCTTTTCCATCTTCCCTTTGTTTAATGGCGTTAGCAATATATTTCTCCAGCTTTTCAGCTCCGTTTGCGCCATTTGAGTTAAAGCTCCAAATATCAGGTTCATTCACTGAATATTCTAATAAAAGATCAAAGTCTGACGCTTCTAGAGGTCTTAAACGAACGGTTTCGTTTTCTAAAATATAATTTTCTTTAAAGTTGAGATTCATTTATTTTGGCTTTATGTTTCTGGTTTTTTATTATTTGTCGTTGGCGATTCTTGCTGTTGTGAGAAGTTCTAACTATTCCGTAATGAGTTTTTATATTTTAAATATTTCAATTCTTTCCATCCAGAAGATCTCAGATTCTAAGAATGTAAGCCTTGTTTTAATTATTTGGTCCGTTTTGTCTCTAGGAGATTTTATTACAAATCTCGCCTTGGAATTAGTAAAGTCGAAAGTGTGTTTTTCATCAAAGTCTTTTTGTTTATCGGAAAAGAATGAAATCACTTTGTTTTCTATAGTCCATTTCCCTTTAGCATACTTATTTACTTCGGGTGGAATTCCTTGTTTAATGTTTGAATAATAGTGGAAGAAAAATGTTCCATCTTCATTTAAAGTCAATTTATATTCAAATAAGTCGCTTTCTGTAGTTTTAAGTGTAAGTAGGTAATCCCCAACCGCTTTATCCACTTGAGAGAATAACGTCAAATTGTAAATTAAAATTAAAATTGTAAAAATTGCTTTCATTGGAATAGTTCTAAATATGTGTTTTAAAATAGTATTTTCTTGATTTTACGGTATCTCATAGCATTTGTCACAACGTTTGGCTAGTAGGCGATGGTCGGGATAAGTAAACCTAATACTTCGGATAAACAATATTTTACAAGCACAAAACCAGCTTTAAATTCAGCCTAAATCCGACATATTACGAAACTACTGTTGTGCGTTCGTACTTTTATTTATTCATTTCCTTTTTTTATCCATTTCCCAACTTCGGGAGCAATATAATTTTTCATTTTAGTTAATAATTCTTCTGCATCATCACTTACAATTATCATTTCTTGATTTATTTTTTTCAGGAATCCTTTTTCAACCATATTTTCCATGAATTGGATTAACAAATCATAAAAACCACCAACATTTAAAATTCCAATTGGTTTTTTATGTAATCCAAGTTGTCCCCAAGTTAGCATTTCAAAAAATTCTTCTAATGTACCAAAACCTCCAGGCAGTGCAATAACTCCGTCACTTAACTCATTCATTTTGGTTTTTCGTTCGTGCATACTTTCCACAATTATAAGTTCTGTTAAGTTTTCGTGTGCAATTTCTTTTTCCGCTAAAAAACTTGGTAAAACTCCAATTACTTTTCCGTTTTTATTTAGGATTCCGTCAGCAACTGCGCCCATAAGTCCAACTTTTGCTCCACCATAAACCAATTCAAGGTTGTGACTTGCCATTATTTCTCCAAGTTGGAACGCTTTGATTTCAAAATTTTTTTCATTCCCAAAACTTGAACCGCAAAAAACAGTAATTCTGTTCATTTGTATTTTTTTTTAATATTGATTTTATCGTTTAAATTTTAGTTTTACCGACCAGGGCAAACGCATGAGTTTTAAAAACAACCGCAGATTCGCAGATTTACTTCTTGAAAAGCTGAATTTTGTGATTATAGAGAAATTAATTTGCGCTAATTCCGCTGAAAGTGGTTAATGCAGTATAGAAATTTTTATTAAAATCTGCGAATCTGCGGTAAAAACAACTCATGCGTTTGCCCTGTCTTACCGACTCTTCAAATATAGGATTTAATTTATAAAATAAAGATCGACTGAAATTATTTTACCGTTAATGACCTAAAATAACAAAACGGCTGCATTCCCTTAGGAACACAACCGTTTCGATTACTCTTTAGTTTGTATGGATATCCTTTGTAGTAACCATAATTGATTATTAGCCACAAATTTAAAGAAAGTGTAAAACTTTGACAAAGAGTTGCTAACTGGGTAAAGCCTTGTCAATGGAACGCGGATGACACGGATTGGCTAAAGCCAAAACGCAGAAAAAAACGGATTTTGAAAATAGTTAGATAGAATTACATGAATTAATTCGTGATAATTGGTATTCTAATCCCAATTTCACTGAATTTCTCGGATTATTTCTTGAATTAAAGAATCTATTTTTAATAGATTTCCTGTAACAGTATTAGCATTATACTTAACCCTTTTATTATTAAAAACTATGGTTGTAATTGGGATGTCTCTCCCTTTGACACTTTGATACTCTTCGACGGTTATAGCATTAAAAAGGGATTTTAATGTCGCTATTTTTTCCAGCGTTATAGTTGAATGGGCTTTCTTTTTCGAGGTGTTTTTAATACCATTATACAAAACAGATCCATTTTCAAAAATATATAAATCATAAACGGGGCAATTTCCTAAACACCCACTTTTGGAATACCTAAATAAAGCGGTATCGGTTTTTAAAACGGCTTTAGAAGGAGTGCAAGACCCCAGAAACACGATAAGGATTACTATGATTTTTTTCATTTTTTTATTATTTAAAATGGAATACAATGCTTTTTAAGCACATTTGAAACTCAAATTCACGATTGCATTCCATCAATTAATTCAATTAGTGCGATTTCGTTGGGTTCCCAAATGAATTTGCTTTTTTCCAACTACCAGGAGCTGGTAAAGCAGTGCTAACACCTAAACTTCTTGCTGTATAACTTAAATTTTTTCGGATATAGTTTCTTAAAGTAACCAATTCAGGATGATTGTACATTAATTGTATTTTTTGCTCGGCAATAGAATTTCCGTTAGCACCAGTGTTTCTGGTAACAAATGTTGCAAAAACTTCTGCAATATCCTCCCCAGGATTGGTAGCGGCGTATTGAGTGACGAATCGGGTGCTATTGTTAGTGTAAAACTTTTGCAATTCGCTTTCTCCTCCTTTTTGTGCTGTTATGAATTGGCTCCAAATGTCTCCCCAAAATTGACTCTGCAATTTGTAAATATAAGAATTGCTTTTGGCACAACCTTCGCCAGTAAAATAATTAGCACATGAACTTTCATTAATCGACGGATCAACTTGCTCGTTGTTAAGAGTCAAGATATGTCCAAACTCGTGAATGATCGTATAGATTAATTCTTGTTTGTCATCTGAATAATTAATGGCAATTCCCATTTTCCATTTGGTTAGATCTGAGTTTTTTTCGATAACAAAACCAGCCGTACCATCAGCCGTACCGTTGTAAATTAAAAATTCACTCATTTTGGTTCTATATTCCGTTGGCACAACTTTTTTTACCAAACTCCATATTTCTTGATGCTTTTGAGTGTCTTTTTGGTACTCTAAATCTTGCCCCGTAACTTTATAATCTTCAACTTTAACGATATTTTCGCCTTCAATTCTATATAGCGTTATACTTCCTTTTTCAGTTGTTTCTGCATTTCCGTTTCCTCCAGTACCATTAGTAGTATCAACAGTACTTTGCGGAACTGTATCGTTGTTACTATCATCACTACAGGAATTAAATGCAATTAATGAGGCAAATGATATTGCCAATAACGTTAAGTTTTTTAATTTTCTCATTACTATTTGTTTTTATATTAGACTTCGTTTTATATAAAACAGACCACTAATAAAAAACCCTACTTTTTATTTTAAAAAAATTAAAAAAATAACTGATGCGATTTAATGCTATTGAATAACAAGCAGTTTCCGAAAAAAATCGAAAAAATAATTTTATGAAATATAACTATCGTGACTAATCCCAAAGAATAATTTTTGCTACAGATTGCACAGATTACCACAGATTTGGTTTCTAGTAAAAAAAGACTCAACTAATTGAACATAATGAATTTATACTGCTATTCTAAAACTTCCAATACTTGTGTTTCTCCATTGTGGTCAAAAACCACTTTTGTCCAAAATGATTTAGATTTTTTATCCGTTGGGTACCAATCTCGATTTCCTTCCACAAGAATAAAAAGCCCTGTTGTGGTTCCCAAAACAATGAATTTATTTAGTTTCGGTTGTTTTGAATAAGCGGTAAGTCCATATTTATCAAACAGTTCCTCGCATTGTATCACTACATTTTCAGAAACCAACCCAATCTCGCTAACCGAAAGAATTGACGAACCATCAAACGGTTTTTGAGAAGCGTTATCCAAATCATTTCTCGCTATGAATTCCAAAATATTTCCATTATTGTCATAAAAATAAAAAGACTTGGCATTCCAATTGTAGAAATCGGCAATTTTATCGGGCGGAATGACATACATGATTTCCGTTTTCTTTTCTATCCAAGCAAAAGCCTCTAACAATTTGTTGTTGGGTATATCAAATGCAAAATGATACACTGGTTTTACATTTATGGAAGATCGGAAAGTCAGCTTTGTTACCCCAGCATTAAATGAAATACTGGAATGATCTTTATATATTGTTTCCAATCCTAAAACTTCGTTATAAAAAAGTTCCGTTTTAAGAATATCATCAGATAATAATTCTAATTCTAGTATATTCATAAAGATTTTAGGTTTTAGATTTTGTGTTGATAAATACAAAAATTGGCAATTACCCATATTTTCTATCATTAACTCTTTAAAAACACCACAACACACTTTTTTTCAATCAATTACAAATATAATAAATAAACAAAAGTGATTATTACAAATGAAGTTAATCGTTTTTTTAGCATTTCATTAGCAAATTGCTCCTCATTAGTAAATAATGTTTGTTTACATTTGAAAAAAAATAAAATAAAATGAAGAAAGCCCTATTCCTACTCCTTATTCTACCAGCTATAAGTAATGCCCAGTTTAAAGATATATTGACAAAAGCATCTAATAAAATCAATGCAGTAACTAATACAAACAACAGTTTAGACATTGCCGCGGGTCTAAAAGAAGCCTTAAATAAAGGAATAACGGAACAAGTGTCGAAACTAACCGCAATGGATGGTTTTTATAGAAATGAAGCCGTAAAGATTTTAATGCCCGAAGAATTAGCCAAAGTAGACAAAACATTACGAAAAATTGGCCTGTCAAAATTAGCCGATGAGGGAATATTAGCCTTAAATAGAGCCGCCGAAGATGCCGTAAAAGAAGCGACACCTATATTTGTATCATCGATAAAAAATATCACTATAACAGATGCTAAAAGCATTTTACTAGGAAAAGAAAATGCTGCTACCCTTTATTTACAGACTTCGACTTCGACCGCTTTGTATGCCAAGTTTAGTCCAGTGGTACAACAATCAATAGGGAAAGTGGGTGCCGATGTGGTTTGGACATCAATTATCAAACAGTACAATACCATTCCGTTTGTATCTAAAGTGAATCCTGATATTACGGATTATGTTACCAATAAGGCTTTGGATGGAGTATTTAAAATGATTACCATTGAAGAGAAAAACATCAGAACCAATTTGAATGCCAGAACCTCCGATGTATTGAAAAAAGTATTTGCTTTGCAGGACAAAAAATAATTTGAAAATTAAGCATTAATGAAATCCGCAAGACTTTATAATTTAAGTCTTGCGGATTTATAGTATTATAACTCAGCCTAACAAAAATTTGACCCGAATTTACTTCGTCTGTTCTTCTTTAAGTCCTACGTTAATTTGATATAAACTCAATTGTTTTCTTTGCTTATAAAAGTCAAAAGTTTGAATGTCATAATGCCGAAAGGACTTATCCTAAACAGCCTCATTAGTATTTTGACTATCAACTCTTTTGCAAATAACAGAACCAACATTAATCAAGACTTATTGGCTTTAGACTTTAAGGCTATATTTAATATCTTTGCCTCTTATATTTCAATATGTCTGATAAAAATCCATCCGTTTGTGAATCGAAGCAGTTTGAGGCTATCTTTAAAAGCTATTCAAAATCATTACGGAATTTCATTTATTACAAATCAGGAGATTTAGACCAATCGGAAGATTTGGTTCAGGAAGCTTTTGTGAAACTTTGGAATAATTGTGCTAAAGTTTCTATAGAAAAAGCAAAAAGTTTCCTTTACACGGTGGCCAATAACGCTTTTCTAAACGAAGTAGCACATAAAAAAGTCGTTTTAGAATATCAGAAACAATCACATAAGAGTTACACACATGAAAGTCCTGAATATCTCTTGGAGGAAAAGCAATATTCAGATAAACTACAAAATGCCATTGCCAATTTGCCCGAGAAACAAAGGGAAGTCTTCTTAATGAACCGAATCGACAAGAGGTCTTACAAAGAAATTGCCGAGACTTTAGACTTATCCGTCAAAGCCATTGAAAAAAGGATGCACTTGGCACTCGTAAATTTAAGAAAAACGATAGTAGAAATTTAACATACAAGTAGGGATAACCCGTTTTGAACTGTTGTATAATAAAATAAAAAACATGGAAATTTCAGATTTTGACGATACCTTTTTGGCTCGATGGGCCGAAGGTTCATTAACCGAGAAAGAACTCGAAGCTTTCAAAAAAACACCTGAATACCTTTCTTATGCTAAGATATTAGAAGAGACAGAAAATTTAGCTGTTCCTGATTTCAAACAGGAAAAGGTATTCAAGAAAATACAAAACAAAATCGCGCACAAACCAAAAGTATTTACCTTAAATAAGACTTGGATTGGAGCCGTAGCAGCCTCAATTGTAATTGCTTTAGGGGTGTTTTTTGTTTTCGAGGGCAAAACCAACTACAATACTAATTTTGGAGAACAACTTGTTATAAATTTACCTGACGCTTCCTTGGTTAATCTGAATTCAAAATCACATTTAGCTTTTAACAAAGTAACTTGGTCAATAAACAGGGTAGTTTCACTAGATGGAGAAGCATTTTTTAAGGTAGAAAAAGGAAGCAAATTTACCGTTAACACCCCCGAAGGAATCGTTTCTGTAAAAGGGACACAATTTAATATTCTCTCTAAAAAACAATTCTTTGAAGTAAGTTGCTACGAAGGAAAGGTAGAAGTATCACACCCTTATAAAAATACAACAGTACTGTTAACAAAAGGAGAAGTGATTAGAATTCAACCCAATTCAATCGAAAAAAGGACAATAACAGAGAAGACTCCCCGTTGGACTAAAGGAGAAAGTACTTTTGAGAGTGTTCCGCTATACTTAGTCATAGGGGCATTAGAAAATCAATATGGTATTGTCATAACAAACAACAAAGTCAATACAGCCCAATTGTATTCAGGAAGTTTTACCCATAGCAATTTACATTTGGCTCTTGAAACCGTTTTTGAACCCATGGACGTAGTTTTTGATATTGAAAACCCAAAAAGCATTGTTATAAAACCCAAATAGATGCCAAAAAAATATTTTTTATTTATTTTTCTATTGATAGGAGAAATGTCGTTTTGCCAAGAAATGAATATCACCATAAATAGCAACAATACTCCTTTTAAGGAGGTTATTGAATATCTAGAAAAAAAATATGATTTGCGATTTTCCTATAAAGATGAAACCATTGACGGAAAAAAAATTACTATTGCCCTAAAAGAGAGTAATCTAAAAGAGTTGCTCCACAAACTAGAAGAGCAAACATATTTAGAAATCAATTTAGTTAGCAATCGTTATATTATTATCAAGAAAAAAAATAATGCACTTACAATTTGCGGCTATCTTTATGATAAAGGCACCAACCAAGCCATAGCCGATGCGGCAATACGATTAGAAACAACAAAACAAATTGTCTACACCAATACCGAAGGTTATTTTAGGATAGAAGATGTAGCACCCAACGAAGTAATTGCTATTCAGCACCGAAGTTACATCGAACAAAAAACAACCGCTACCTCCTTGGCTAATACCGATTGTATAAAAATAGCGTTGCAATTGTCAACCACTATTTTAGAAGAGGTAATCATCCAGAACTATTTGACTCAAGGAATCTCAAGGAAGAGTAATGGTTCTATTTTGATAACGCAAAGCAAATTAAATTTATTACCAGGACTTACCGACCCAGATGTTTTAGAGAGCATACAATGGATTCCTGGAGTGATGAGTACCAGTGAATCTGTTTCGGAACTCAATATTCGAGGAGGAAAATCCGACCAGAACCTCATTTTGTGGGATGGAATGAATATTTATCAAAGTGACCATTTTTTTGGAATGTTATCCGCTTTCAATCCGTACATTATCAAGAAAACAACCCTTTTCAGAAATGGAGCAAGCGCACAATATGGCAACCGTATTTCTGGAGTAATCGATATTCAAACTGAAAACGAAATTCCAAAAAAAATCAACGGAGGACTTGGCTTTAATATGATTCATGCTGATGGATTTATTGCCTTACCCATTGTAAAAGACAAATTGGGTGTTTTTGTTTCGGCTAGAAGATCTTTTACCGATGTTGTTCCTACGTTTACCTACAAAAGTTTTTCGGAAAAAGTTTTTCAAAACACACGCATTTTAAGTGCTAAAAATGGATTTAATGAAGAATTTGACGAAGAATACACTGAATTATTAAACAAATTCTATTTTTTTGATTTTCATCTAAAATCAATTTGGAAACCTTCTGAAAGCAACAAAATCACTTTTAATATCCTCAACATAAAAAACAATTTAAAAAATAATGTTGCCATTTTACAAGATACGATTGCTAATAGAGATGAATTAAAAACTAAAAATGAAAGCATAGGAGCGAGTTGGCAAAAAAAATGGAGCAATACTTTAGAACAAGAAACCAAAATATATTACACCGATTATCTTTCAGAATACACCCATGATTTAAAAGACGAGGGTTACAACACACTTGTTTATAAAAACAACAATGTAACTGAACTAGGCGTACATCTTACCTTCAATTACAACCTAAAAGAGGATCAATTACTAATCATAGGAGGACAATTCAATCAAAATAAAGTAGGCTATAATCTTGAAGAACAATTTTACGGCAATTTTGCTAAAATCAATACAATCAATGACAATAGCCATTCCCAGATCTATTCGGCATTTTCAGAATACAAATACACCAAAGAAAAAAACATTTTTATAAATGCTGGTTTGAGAATCAATAGCTATTCATTCGATACCAATTTTAAGTTTGAACCCAGACTTTATATAGAAAAACAACTGAACCGTTATTTTAGAGCAAAGCTTTCTGGAGAAATAAGAAGCCAAGCCATCGGGCAATTTATAGAATTAAATGAGGATGATTTAGAAATGAGCAATCAAATATGGGTATTGTCTGACGATGAGAATATTCCTATTGTAGATTCGCAACAAATTGGCACTGGAATTCTTTTTTCTGATAACGGTTGGGACATCGATATGGATATTTATTACAAAAAAACGAACAACATATCGATACTCAATCCAAAGTCAATAACGGCAACAGATCCAGAAACGATATGGTATCATTTTGGCTCAGGAATAGCGCAAGGAATGGATGTTTTAATTCAGAAAAAATATAAAAATTTCAACAGCAGTATAGGATACTCTTTATCACAAACTGATTATTTGTTTGAAAGTATTCAACCCGAGATTTTTAGTGCCAGTACTAATGCAAAACATAATTTTAGATGGTCTACTAGCCACAAATGGGATGATTTAGAATTTTCAACAGGTTTCATTTGGCGCAGTGGAATTCCCTACACTCAAGCCATTGGAATTACATCAACAAATTCCAATGATGCAGTCTCGCTCTACGATTTAGAATATGGTAGTATTAATGAGAGCATTTTACCTAATTATTACCGCGTGGATTGCTCTGCAAGTTATCGATTTTATTATTCCGCCGAAAAAAAAGTACGCTCAAAAATAGGAATGTCTTTTTTAAACATTTTAAATCACAAAAACACAATCAATAGAAGTTATAAAATCAATTATGATTCAGAACCTGTTATTGTGAGAATAGACAAGCTCTCTTTAGGGTTTACTGCAAACTTAGTCTTTCGTTTAGAATGGTAACCAACAACACTAATCGATTTTAGCGCAATTATTTTATAATCAATTAGTTAAAAACACAAGCGTCAAAAAAAAATCAATATGTTAAAATTTAACGATAAATCTTAACTTTTCAAAAATAAGTAATAACAATTCCTTAACAACAATACATAAACAATATACTGATCTTTGCAGAGTAATAAACTGGTTATTTATTACATTGGTTTTGGTTAGTTATAAAAATGCCTGCATCTATATGATACAGGCATTTTTTTTTTATAACAAATAATTTCTGTATTAATTTATATACAAAATGGTATTATTTGGTATGTATAAAAGACAAAACAGCGGTATTAAAAGCATTAGGTTGTTCTACATTGACCACATGTCCGCAATTTTGAATTACAAATAACTGTGATGATCTATAATGGCTTTCTACAACCTTACGAACAGAAGGCAAAAACATATAATCTTCTTCGCCCATTACATACAGTGTTGGAATATCTAATTCTACTTGGCGAAACCATTTTAGCACGGGATTTATCTCGGCAGTTAGTTTAAACCATTTGATGAATTCTTTTTGGTACAATTTTTTGGCTTCGTTTATAAAAAGGGATCTCGATTGTTTGTGACTTTTTTTGGGCATAATCACAAATGCAAAGAACTTGTACAACACCAAATAAGGTAATACGTATTTAAAAGCATTCCCCAAACGCATTAAAACCTGTGATCTAAAATTCATTTTCAAGATTGCTCCTCCCATTATCATACTTTTTACACGGTCTGGATACATTTCGGCCAATTGTCTGATGAGAATCGTCCCCAATGAAATCCCTACAAAATGTGATTTTTGAATTTTAAGATGATCCAAAACCTCCAGTATGTCATTTGCAAGTGCAGAGAAGGTATATTTTTGTTTAAAAGCAGTTTTTAAGGTGGTTTGTGATTCACCATGCCCTCTTAAATCCAACAACAAAACATTGTAGGTTTTCTGAAAATCTCTAATTTGCTTGAACCAAATAGATGAACTTCCTCCAGCGCCATGCACAAATGTAACCCACTGCTCGCTGTTCTCGTTCTTATATATTGTATAATTAATCACTTATAGTTTTTTTTGGCAAATATAGTTTTTTTTCAGACTCCTATTAGACTTCTTCGATTTTTAGACTATTTTGGATTGTTAGACTTTCTATATTTTTTGCATTTTTAGATTCTTTCTATTTTCTATCAAATACTACTATGCAAATACTTAAAATAATCAAAAGCCTTGAGTAATCTACTTCCGTGCCAAGAGAACATTTCGCCATCTACTAAAATAGCTTTCGCATTCTGGGCGCATCTTGCTATTTCATAACCATCTTCGGCTTTGAACGGAAACGGTTCGGATGAAAGTAAAACCAAGTCCAGATCTCCTTCCTCTTCCATTTTATCAAGTTCAATTTCTGGATAACGCTTTTTCGAAGCGAAGTGATTTTGAAAATGATTCAGCTGTAATAATTCATCTATAAAAGTTCCCGAACCAGCTACCATATAAGGATTTTTCCAGATAAAATAGGCGACTTTCTTAACGGGAATGTCTTTTATGAAATTTTCAAAATCGCTCAAGGCAAAAGCCAATTTGTCGTTCCATTTCCGAGCTTCGGTTCTTTGGTTGAAAATTTGTCCAAAGTCGGTAATCATCTGAAAGTTGTCTTCAATAGTAGCGATATTGGTTACCCAAACCGTACAAATTTTACGCAACTCTTCAACTATTTCTTGGGTATTCTCCTCTTTATTGCAAATGATAATATCGGGTTCTAATAAACGGATTCTGTCATAATGCACTTTCTTCGTACCTCCAACTATTTTTTTTGTCGATTTAAAATGATAGGGATGCACACAGAATTTTGTGATTCCAACTATGCTTTCTTCCAAACCTAAATCATACAATAATTCAGTTTGAGAAGGCACAAGAGAAATGATTCGCTTGGGCGAAGATTCAAAAGAATGAGAAGTGCCGAGTTGATCGATGAGTGTTTTCATTTATTATGTTTCAGGTTTTCTTTGTTTCAGGTTTCAAGTTTTAGATTGTGTAATAAATTGCAAAGTTCGCTATAGTTTACGCTATGAACACAAAATTATTCTCTTTGCGAACCTTGCGAAAAAACTAAGCGAACTTTGCAGTTAAATTATACTCGAATCGGAAAAAACTTGAAACTTTTAAACCTTAAACTTTAAACTAATAATTTCTTCCATCTCCTGTTGCATTTTCAAAGCTTCTGCTCTGGCAACTTCTGCAAAATCAGTTCCGTTAGAGGCATAAATAATCCCACGAGACGAGTTGATCAGCAATCCTACATTGTCATTCATTCCGTATTTACACACTTCCGAAAGGCTTCCTCCTTGTGCTCCAACTCCCGGAACAAGCAAGAAACTATCAGGAACAATTTTACGTATTTCGGTAAAATATTCGGCTTTGGTAGCACCAACCACATACATTAGATTCTCGCTGTTTTTCCAAGTTTTAGAGGTTTCCAACACTTGTTTGTACAACTCTTTTCCATCCACTTGTAATGTTTGAAAATCAAAGGCTCCTTCATTGGATGTCAAAGCTAGCATAATCGTGTGTTTATTCTCGAATGCCAAAAAAGGCTCCACTGAATCCTTACCCATATACGGAGCCACCGTAACGCTATCAAAGTTTAAATCTTCAAAAAAAGCTTTGGCATACATCGATGACGTATTCCCTATATCGCCACGTTTGGCATCGGCAATGGTAAAAATTTCCGGATGCTTCTCGTTGATATAGTTTATAGTTTTTTGCAATGAAATCCATCCTTTTATTCCATACGCCTCATAAAAAGCAGTATTGGGTTTATAGGAAACCGTAAGGTCGTGAGTTGCATCAATTATGGATTTATTAAATTCAAAAATAGGATCTTCCAGTTCTAATAAATGCTTCGGAATTTTATTTAAATCTACATCTAGACCTACGCATAGAAATGATTTTTTAATTTTAATTTGATCGATTAATTGTTGTGTAGTCATTTCTGTTTTTTTTAAGCTCTTAAATTCAGGAGCATTAGTTCACTTATTAGAAAGCATGCAAAAATAAAAAAAGCCATTCAATTAAGAACGGCTTTTTTTTAGAATTAAAAACAAAATTCAGTAATTAGTGATTAGCTTTTAGTGATTAGCCCATGGTTTGCAATAAAAAATAGGAATCTATCACTAAAAACGATTTTCATTATTTTTTTGTACCTATTTCGAGTACACTACTATTATAACTTCCGATTTTAAACTAATCACTAAAAGCTATTCACTAATTACTGATACTATCAAAATTATAATTTTCCTTCGTATATAGTCCCTACGTGTATCACTTCGGTTCTTCTATTCTCGGCTCTTCCTTTTGCCGTTTTATTACTAGCAACAGGTTTAGACGCTCCAAATCCTTTATACGTCAAGTTTTCTGCATTAACACCTTTGGCAATCAAAGCATCCATAACTACTTTAGCTCTAGCTTCAGAAAGTTTTTGGTTCGCTTTAGCATTCCCTACGCTATCTGTGTGTCCTTCGATAGAGAATTTGGCATTTGGATAATTCTTGATGATTTCTTTAATAGCATCCAATCTTCCGTCTGTTTGTCCTTTATCAGCCGTTTGTAAAACTGCTTTTCCTGTCACGAAAAATACAGCTCTAGCTTGCACTTTAAGTTCTTTCAACACTTCTTTAGTCACTTCAGGACATCCTTTATTACTTGCTGGCCCTGGAACAGTAGGACATTCATCCTCTTTATCCAACACACCATCTTTATCAGCGTCTAACTCTGGACAACCTCCATTAGAAACTAATCCTTTCTCGTTAGGACATTTATCATCTTTATCCAGCACACTATCTCCATCAGTATCTGGCCAAGGACAACCTTTGTTTTCTACTGGACCTGCAACTGAAGGACAAGCATCTACATTGTCTAAAAGTGTATCTCCATCTGAATCTTTCCAAGGACATCCTTTGTTTTCTACTGGACCTGCAACGTTTACACAAGCATCGTCTTTGTCTAAAACCAAATCTCCGTCTGTATCTGGCCAAGGACAACCATTGTTTTCTGCTGGACCTGCTACTTTTTTACAAGCATCTACTTTATCGATCACACCGTCTCCATCTCTATCTTTGAATTTCTTTTGATAAACAGGGATTTTAAAACCAAAATAAACGTCTGCCGCTTTTGATTCTTTTGAAAGCCAATTCGTAATTAACGAACTAGACCCAACAAACATAGGTCCAAAACGCAATCCTGTTCCCACTTGCACTCCGCTATATTCCATATAATTTATAGGAAGAGAGAATGTAAACCATCTGGTTTCGTAACGAGGTGTCAAAATCAAAGTATTCGCTGAACTCGTTTTACCCAAAGCGGATTTGTCTACTAAACTAAGATTTCCATTTAAGTTCAAATAGAATTTCTTGTACATATTCCAATCAGCATCCAAATGCAATACGGTTGGCAAATTAGCTTTTACTGTTTTACGCACTGTGGTAGGAGTTCCGTAATGAAGCTTTAAAAAATCTCCAAGATTATCCGCATCATCAATATCTTTTTGAGAAACTGTCCCATTGATATTGTATGAATCTATTTTTGAATTTTTATAATTAATAGATCCTATATCTGTAATCGACAAACCAAAACGCAATTTGTATTTGTTCAAGTTTTTAAAATTATTGTCGGCAGGCTTGGCGTTGTTCAAATCATAAGACTCATAATCTGGTCTCCATTCGTATATAAAACCAAAATCAGCTCCATACCCTTTTGAGTTAGGGTCGAATTTAACATCCTTATCTCCAGTGATAAAATCCTGACTGCTACCGATAGTAAGCGTCCCTGTAGTTACCAATGTACTTGTTGAAGGATTATTGGTTTGATCAAATTTCGAGGTTACGTTATCTCCCTTAGCGTAAGAATTAACTCCTCCAACTAAATATTTAGCTGTCAAACCTCCTTTTAGAAAATGCTGTTTGCTTTGCCATAAAACCGCGGCATAAGAAGCTCCAACTTCACCCCAAGTATGCCCAGCCATATTTGGACTTCCAACATTAATATTAAAATCACTGGCATCATCTAAACCATCTTTCAATTCGTTATATAAATCTCCATTTACATTATTGGCATTGACAACCGCTCTGGCTCTAGTAAAAATAGCAATTGCATGTTTTGGAGCTATATTAAACATAAATGAAGGCCCCATCACATCAGAATACACGATGGCACCATTGTTTTTTGAAGGCGTTCTAACACCGTCTTTATTGGCATCATAAGAGTCCTTCGACAAGTCAAACAAACTTATACCATAAAAGTCATTGTTTAAGGAACTGCTGGTAGAAAACAAATTGATATCTGATTTAAAACGAGAATCAACAATAGACGCTGGGTTAAAAAGTACTCCCTGCACCCCTGCATAATTATCTGGAATATACCCCATATACGACTGGGCATTTGCTGTTATAACTGAAAATAGAGCAATTAAAAAAAGTAATGATTTTTTCATTAAATTGATTTTAGATTAATATTGAATTTGGTATTGTATTTATTTTAATAAGATTTTAATTCGTTTAACATAACAAAAGCACAAAAAAAACACTTATTTAGTTTTTCACAACCAAGTAAGTGTTATTATTTAATCATGTTTTATTAGAAAACTTCGCTTGCTTCTTTTAGTTTTTCCATGTTGTTGACCAATGCTAGCTCATCAACAATTTTCTGGATATCACCATTCATGATATTTCCCAAATCATACAAAGTCAATCCTACACGGTGATCCGTTACACGACCTTGTGCATAATTGTAGGTTCTAATTTTTGCCGAACGGTCTCCAGAGCTTACTTGAGATGTACGTTTTGTAGCATCCTCAGCCTGTTTTTTGGCTAATTCCTGTTCGTATAAACGGGAACGCAAAACGCCAAATGCTTTGTCTTTATTTTTATGTTGTGATTTTTGATCCTGACATTGCGCCACCAATCCGGTTGGAATGTGCGTTAAACGTACCGCCGATTTCGTAGTATTTACCGATTGTCCACCTGGTCCTGAAGAACAAAAGAAATCCACACGAACATCATTCATATCAATCTGCACATCAAATTCCTCTGCTTCCGGAAGTACCATAACTGTCGCTGCCGATGTATGTACACGCCCTTGAGTCTCCGTTTGAGGCACACGTTGCACACGGTGCACACCTGCTTCAAACTTCAAAGTTCCATATACATCTTCTCCACTAACTTCAAAAATTACCTCTTTGAAACCACCAGAAGTTCCTTCGTTCATATCTACAACCGAAGTTCTCCATCCTCTACCTTCACAATATTTAGTGTACATACGGAATAAATCCCCTGCAAAAATACTGGCTTCATCCCCACCTGTACCGGCGCGAATCTCCACCATCACGTTTTTCGCATCTTCTGGATCTTTAGGAATCAACATGAATTTGATTTCATCTTCCAATTCCGGCAATCTTTCCTTGGCTTCTTCCAATTGCATTTTGGCCATTTCGGTCATATCGGCATCACTTCCGTCAGCAATTATTTCGTTGGCTTCGTCGATATTTGCCATCAAAATCACGTATTCATCGCGTTTTTCGGCCAAAGCTTTTAAACTTTTGTACTCTTGATTCAACTGCACATAACGTTTCTGATCCGAGATCACATCCGGTTGAATGATCAAATCCGAAATCTCATCGAAACGTTGTTTTACTATTTGAAGTCTATCTAACATTTTCTTAGTCCTTTATTTGGAGTGCAAAATTACGAAATTTTTGTTTAAAATTCTATCATTAAAATTTTGAGTTTTTTAGAAGGAATTTCTCCAGAAACTTTAGTGGAATTATTATATTTTTTAGGAGCTGTTTCCTGCTATCCGCTGTATCTTTTTCTGGCAAAAAAAGCCAGAAAAAGGATGCCGCTTCTATCAGGGCTAGGGCATTTGTAATAAAAAACAGCAATTGTGGTTTCCTGTAAAGTTTTTAAATCAAAAGAAGTTACTTTTGGAAAAGATATAAAACCAAAGTTTATTATGTCAGCATTTTCGGTATTAAGTTATATATTTGAAGAAATAATAAATTCAAAACAAACAATCGTATATACATCCAAATGTGGGTAGATTGTCGAAACAAAGTTTCGCATATAAATAAGTTATGCCGGATTGCTCCGTGAACGAGACGCAACCGATTTTAATCAGGTGTTTAGCCCGAAAAGAATTTATAACGCA
>NZ_VJZS01000028.1 GCF_007097385.1 Flavobacterium sp. ZT3R18 | reverse complement strand
ATCTCAGGAACCTATAATATTACCTACCAATTATGTGAAGTAGGAGCGACACCGCCGAATTGTGATACAGCCACAGCCACAGTAACGGTGGAACCTAAGGCAGATTTGGTAATCAACAAAGTTGTTGACAATGCAACCCCAAAAGTGGGCGATAATGTAACCTTTACCATTAAAGTAAAAAACAACGGACCAAATGATGCTACGAATGTAAATGTTAATGAAGCCTTGCCAACAGGATATACTTTGGTAAGTGCTACATCGGCAACAGGAACCTACACTGCACCAACATGGAGCATCGGAAACTTAGCCAATGCAGCTGAGGCAACTTTAACCGTAGTGGCTAAAGTAAAAGCAACAGGCGATTATTTGAATAAAGTAACTGTAACAGGAACAGAAGAAGATCCAATCCCTGGAAATGATAAAGACGAAAAAGGAACTACACCAGTTGCTCAATCGGATTTAGTAATCACCAAAGTGGTTGATGTTGCGAATCCAAAAGTGGGAGATACTGTTAAATTTACAATTAAGGTAAAAAACAACGGACCAAGCGACGCTACAAATGTGAAGGTTACAGAAAATATTCCAACAGGATATGCTTATGTAAGTGGAGCAACGGCAACAGGAGCTTGGGCTAACCCAACTTGGACAATTGGTAATTTAGCTAATGGATCAGAAGTAAGTTTGGATGTATTTGCAAAAGTAAATGCTTCTGGAAACTATGAAAATAGGGTAACTGTAGTTGGAGATCAAAACGATCCAACAGCTGCAGACAAAGAAGCGAAAGCAACAGTAATAGTTGTAGTACCATCAATCACTGCTAAAGACGATACCATTCCAAGCGGAAACGGAACAACGGGAACACCAAACGCTGGTAACGTATTAGTCGGTAATCCAACGAATCCAGACACTTTAAATGGTACGCCAGTGGTTATCGGATTAGTGAACTTAACAGTTGCAATACCAGCAGTTCCAAAAACACCAGGAGCATTAGTTCCGCTAATTGATATGGCTACAGGAACAGTAAGTGTTCCAGCTAACACACCAGGAGGAACTTATACTTTAACGTATAGCATTTGTGAAAAAACAAATCCTTCGAATTGTAGTTCGGCAACGGTGACCATATTCGTAGCAACACCAAGCATTGCCTTAGTGAAAACAGCTCATTTCAATGACGAAAATGGAGATGGTTATGCTAAAGTTGGGGAAACCATTACCTATAATTTTGCAGTGACCAATACAGGAAATGTAGCTTTGACCAATGTGTTCATAGTAGATCCTTTAACAGGAGTTACCATGACTGGAGGTCCAATAAATTTAGCCGTAGGACAAGAGGATACAACTTCATTTACAGGGATTTATTCTATAGTACAAGCTGATATTAATTTAGGAAGTATTTCGAATCAGGCCGAAGTTTATGGAACAAGTCCTGACAATAGTGTAGTAAAAGACAAGTCAGACAATAGTAGTGTGGTGGATGACAGTCCAACGGTATTGCCAATTTCGGGATGTGTTATAAAAGTATTCAATGCTATTTCTCCGAATGGCGATAAGGAGAATGAACGATTCTATATTCAAGGACTAGAATGTTACCCTGATAATACCGTTGAAATTTATAATCGTTGGGGAGTTTTAGTATTCGAACGCGAGCATTATAATAATGATGATGTAGTATTTAAAGGATTCTCTGAAGGTCGTGTAACGGTTAAGGACGCTGATGGATTACCGGAAGGAACCTATTATTATGTTCTGAAATATAAAGATGGTGAATCCAATGCGCATCAGCAGGCTGGGTATTTATACCTCAGTAAGTAATTAATCAAAACAAATTTAAATGGCTTAGTTTTTATGCTAAGCCATTCTTAAAAGTAAAATAAATGAGAAAATTAGTTTTAGTTTTTATGTTTTTTTCTGTTGCGAGTTTTGCACAGCAAGATGCGCAGTTTACACAATACATGTACAATACCATCAATATTAATCCTGCTTATGCCGGTTCAAGAAGTGCCATGAATATTTTTGGACTTTACCGTACTCAATGGGTTGGACTGGATGGAGCTCCAGAGACCAGTAGTTTTTCATTAAACACACCTTTAAATAATAGTAATTTAGGATTGGGAGTTTCGCTGGTTAATGATAAAATTGGGCCTACGACTGAAAACACTTTTTCGGCAGATTTGTCTTATTCTTTGTCAACTTCGGAGACTTCTAAAATTTCGTTTGGTATGAAGGCAACGGCAAATTTGTTTAACCTAGATGTTAATAAATTAAGTATGGAGCATCAAGGCGACACTCAGTTTCAAAATTTAAATAGCAAATTTTCGCCTAACATCGGGGCGGGGGTTTATTGGCATTCTGATAAAGCCTATGTTGGTTTGTCGATACCAAATTTCCTCGAAACCAACCGGTATAATGCAAATGAAGTTGCGATATTTAAAGAAAAAATAAACTATTATTTGATTGCTGGTTATGTTTTTGATTTAAATCAAGATATAAAATTCAAACCAGCAGTATTGACCAAATTAGTCGAAGGTTCGCCTTTGCAAGTAGATCTTTCTGCGAATTTTATGTTTAACGACAAATTTGTGGTTGGTGTTGCCTATAGATGGAGTGCTGCCTTGAGTGCTATGGTTGGATTTCAAATTACCGATGGCTTATATCTTGGTTACGGGTATGATCGAGAAACAACCAATTTAAAAAAATACAACTCAGGATCTCATGAAATATTCCTGCGTTTTGAATTGTTTAATGATTACAGCCGAATAACTTCACCTAGATTCTTCTAATTATGAAAATTAAAAATTTAGTTTATGCCGTTTTTTTAGTGCTATTTGTTTTCAAGGGAATTGCACAAACCGGTAGTATCGCTAACGCCGATAAAAAATACAATAAATATGCTTATATCGATGCAATTGCTACCTACGAAAAGGTGGCAGAGAAAGGGTATAAAGATGAAAAAATGTTCCAAAGACTGGGTAACGCTTATTATTTTAATGGAGAGTTAGCCAAGGCACTAAAGTGGTACGAGGCTCTTTTTGCTATGAATGAACAACAGGATTTAGAATATTATTACCGATATGCTCAAACGCTAAAATCAACAGGCGATTATGCAAAAGCAGATAAAATGCTCGAGCAATTCAATAAAAAAGCAAGTACGGATAAAAGAGGATTATTATTTGAAAAGAATAAAAATTATTTGGAACAAATAAAAATCAATTCGGGGCGATTTGAAATAGCCGATGCAGGAATTAATTCAAAATATTCGGATTATGGAAGTTCTTTTTTAGATAATAAGTTAGTATTTGCTTCAGCTCGAGATACGGGTGGGATTGCCAGAGTAAAATTCAAGTGGACCAATAGATCTTTTACAAATCTTTATGCGGTAGAATTAAAAGCCGATGGAAGTGTTGGAACTCCTGAACGATTTGAAAGAAAGATCAATTCAAAGTTTAATGAATCGACTCCTGTTTTTACCAAAGACGGAACAACGATGTATTTTACCAGAAACAATTTTTTGAATGGTTCAAAAGGCAAGGATGACAAAAGAATTACCTTATTGAAATTGTATAGAGCGAGCTTTGAAGATGGAAAATGGACAAATATTATCGAATTACCATTTAACAATGATCAATACAGCGTGGCACATCCAGCATTAAGTGTAGATGAAAAAAAATTGTATTTTGCTTCAGATATGCCGGGAACTTTAGGGCAATCTGATTTGTATAGTGTAACCATTAATAGTGATGGTGGTTTTGGAAAACCAGAAAACCTGGGAGCAACTATAAATACCGAAGGAAGAGAAACTTTTCCTTTTATATCAGGAGATAACGAGTTGTATTTTGCCAGTGACGGACGACCAGGATTAGGAGGACTCGATATTTTTGTTTCGACTATTAAAAGTGATTCGACTTTTGGAGAAGTACAAAATATTGGAGCTCCCGTAAATACAAAACAGGATGATTTTGCTTTTTTATTGGATAGTAAAAACAGAACTGGTTTTTTCTCCTCGAATAGAGAAGGAGGGATTGGTTATGATGATATTTACCGTTTTTCGGAAACTAGAAGATTAGTTTGTGAGCAAGTTTTATCTGGAGCTATTGTAGATGCTGAAACTAATGTTGTACTAGGGAACTCGACAGTAAATTTATTGGATGATCAATTTCAAATAATAGGCGAAGTAGTAACAGGAGCAGACGGAAAGTATAATTTTCAAGTAAATTGCGGCAAAAAATACTATGTTAGAGCTACAAGACAAGATTATGAAACTAAAGAAGTACCAACAATTATCGATAAAACAGATTTAACAGTAGCCTTGACAAAATCAATATGCAAAGTGGTTGTTGGAGATGATTTAGCAAAATGTTTTGGTATAAAAATGATTTACTTTGATCTGGATAAATCATTTGTTAGAAAAGAAGCCGCCTTTGAGTTAGAGAAAATATTAGATGCGATGAAACAAAATCCAGAGATGAAAATTGATGTACGTTCGCATACAGATAGCAGACAGACTCATGCTTATAATGAAAAACTTTCGGATAGAAGAGCTAAAGCAACTGTTGCATGGCTAGTTAAAAACGGAATAGCCGCCGACAGATTAACGGGTAAAGGATATGGCGAAACACAATTAGTGAATCAATGTGCTGATGACGTAAAATGTACCGAAGAGGAACATCAAGCGAACAGAAGAAGTGAATTTATTATTACTTCGATGTAAAAACAGATCCAAGGTTTTTAATATTTTTTTGTTGCTCAGGCAGTATTACTTGTTTTTTAATTTCAATGACAAGTATAAAGTAGTTTTAGTTGATACTATAGCTGCTACTGCCTGATCAACAATTTTTTTGTTTTGATTGTTTGCTAATTTTGATACTTTCAAACTTTCAGGATTGCTTCTATTTTTTTATAAAAAATCCGCTATCAGTTGTGTAGCACTACTAAAAAAGCGTTCCCTGTATTAATTCGGGTTGTGGATTATCTTTAAACTCAAAGCTGTCCGTTACAAAAAACTGTTTTATGGTTTCGTCAAATTGTCGTAAAACAACACTGTCGCATTCAAAATTCAGGTCTATTGAAGTAAACAAATGATTTGCTTTTATTAGATTTTCTGAGCTCAATCTCCGAGCGATGGAGAGATGCGGATTATCACTTTTTTGCATATTGTGAACACGAAGTGATTTATGAAATCGTTTCATGATGAGCTTCAAGTTGTTTTTAGAACCGCTGTCAGGTGCTATAAAAAAAGCGCCATTGGGAAAAGCACCAAACTCATTTAAGCGTACTTCAACAGGTGATAGCGAATCACACAATCTACTGATTTTATTTTTTATTGTTTCAATTGCCGTGTCCGTCGCTTTGAATTCACAGATGGTAATATGTGCTACAGAATTTTTACTGTGAAACCAGCCCACTTCAGTTGCTAACCGTTCTTTCATTGACTTGACTAAAGCAAGGATAGTCTCCGGAGGATGAATGACAAGAGAATATAGCTTTTCCATAGTACTGCTTTTTTGATATGGTAAAAGTAAAGATTTAGTTGTAATGTGGAGTAATGAAAATATCTGATGGCTCTCAAAATATTTTTGATGATAGTTTAAATAAATAACCTGACAACGCAGATTATTTTTTTTAAAACTTGATTGACTTTTATAGGGTTGACTATTTTCTCATTCATAGCAGAAAATCTTTCATGCATAACACTAAATTTTCCATTCAGTACATCTTTTTCGTTTCTATTACAATCAAACAGTAGTTTTATTTCAGTAAACAAAATGTAGCGCTAGAAAGTAGTTTTCAAAATTTCTATTAAATAGTAAATTGACTTCGCCTTAGCAATTAAAAACATAAATAGTAACAGATTAAAAAACAAAATAATGAAACATAATCACGCCGAAGGATTACAATGCTCTTGCTGTAGCCCATTATGGAAAACACTACTACCTGATACAAATGGGATGAGTATTTTGACTGATAGAAATATAGAATCCAAAGATCATTCATCCCACGAAGATTTAATTTTCCGAACAGGAACTGATGAAAATTGTACTGAAAACAAACAAATTGGATACATTCAAACTATAGAAGGTGGAAAAGATGTAATGGTAGAGGCTATAGGTATATCCAAAGGTAAAATTGTTGCAACTGGGTCTTACAAAAGTGTTGTCGCAAAAATGCCAACAGGAACTTCGGAAAGAATTATTTATGGAGGACAAACGCTATTACCAGGTTTTATTGAACCTCACCTTCATATTATAGCTACTGCAGTTTTTAAAAAAGCTACAGATGTGAGTCCTTTTTTGGGACAGGATTTAAGGTCTAACGTTGCTCTTACAGAAGAGGATAAATACAGTCGTAAATGGGTTGTTGAAGAATTGAAAAAGAAAGTAGCCAACGACAAGGACGTTTGGATTATTGGCAGAAATGCTGACCCTTCTTTGTTTGAGGGTGCAGATAAGGAGTTTAATTCAGAGGTGTTAGATGCTATATCAACAATACAACCTGTATTTATATTGAATTCATCTATGCATTTGGCATACATCAATACTGTAGCAATAACATTAATGAAAGTTGAATTTCCCAAAATTGATGTAAGTCCAGATGGTGTTCTGAAAGAAGTTGCAGGGATTGAACCGGTATTAAAACTTATTGGAATGAGTATAAATATAAATCCGGATGATGCTGTAGCAAAACTAGAAGAGGAAGTTAAAGAAATCTTTAAAGAAGCCAGCAAAAGAGGGGTTACCTATGTGCAAGATTGTGGATTAGAACCTTATGACTGCAGTCCTAATGGCGGGGGGGCTAATTTTGATCAACCAAAATTCTTATTTGATTTAGCCATTCAGGAAGGTTGCCCCGTTCGTATTGGAGGTGCTTTGGTAGCCCTTACTCTCGATAAGTACAATACTCTTATACAAGGTAAATACCAGCCCAATCAAGGGGATGATAAATTTAATTTGGCCTATATCAAAATCATTGGAGATGGTTCCAATCAGGGACTTACAGGTTATCAATATAACCCTTATGCATGTGACGCAAATTATCAAGCTTACGATATAAGTTGCTGCCACAACCAAAACAATACAGGTGTATTTAATTTTGGTTACCCTATAGAATTTAATGCTTTGGTTAGCAAAGTGAAAGAAAATAACTGGCCAGTGATGATTCATGCCAATGGAGATCAGGCTATAGACAGAACGATAAATGCTTTTAAATTGGCAGGAATTAATAAAGATACTATAGATACTAGGAGAGACCGAATAGAACATGCTTCTTTATTGACAGATAAAAATTTGAAGGACATGCAGGAATTAGGGCTTTCTCCAAGTTTTTTAATAGGGCACGTAGGCTATTGGGGTTGGGTTTTTCAGCAAACCATTTTTGGTAAAGAAAAAGCAAATCTTCTTGATAGATGCCAAGCCGCTTTACAGAACGGCATGAGAATAACTCTTCATAGCGATAACAGTGTTACGCCATTGGGACCATTGCGTATGATGGAACAAGCAATTACAAGAGTAATGGAAGGTGCCCCTAAAAATTTAGACTCTCAGGTGCTTAACGAAACAGAATGCATTACTAGATTTCAGGCATTAAAAGCCATGACCTACGATGCTGCTTGGCAATGTCATGCGGATCAATGGGTAGGGTCATTGGAGGTTGGGAAATGTGCCGATTTTGTAATTCTATCCGAATCACCATTAACTTATTTTAATAAAGAAGGAGTGAATTCTGTTACAGGGATGCGCAATATTCCTGTGTTGGAAACATGGAAAGATGGAAAAAAAGTAATGGACAAACAAGAAGATGACGACCATTCTATAGATTATGACGTTCTGCAGAAAATGGAAAAAGAACAAAGTATAAGTTAATTAAAATTACAGATGACTATAAAAATCAAACTACTATGGAAGAAACCTTAGCCACTCAAACCATGCAAGACTGCCAAGCAGATCTTAATGTTTTAACAGTTCAAACTAAAATCTATAATAATACAGATCAAGTTCTAACCAAAACAAAAGGCTCAGAGAAAAATAAGTATAACTTAGATTTTCCTGAGAAAATTGATGCGAATAGCGAGGTAAATCTTTGCCTTCGAAATGAGGAAAAAGGTAAAAAAATAGATATCTCCGTCTATTATGAAAATGATTATGGTACTGTCGAACTGATAATACACAAAACGACTAATCCATTTGAATCGAGCGTTAGTGCAATTACAAAAAATGATTTGATAGACGATGTTGTACTTTTAAAGAATACGAAATTCGAATTGAATACAAAAGTGATTATAGCCGAAAGTCTCGTGACGGTTACTATGCGAAATGTGTATCATTTTCTGAATGAATTAAAAGGACATATTGACGGAGATCAAATAGAAATGGGTGGAGGCAATTTGTTTGATATGATTAATTACGCAAAAGCGTGTCAAATATTTAATACACGGTTACAACTTAGACCTTTTGCAATTATTTATTGTACCTCTACCGAAGAGGTACAGCGGGTTTACAAGGGAGCAATAAGTAATAATTTGGCAATCCGAGTAAGGTCGGGAGGACATGATCATGAGGGAGAATGCTCAGGAACCGATACTATTTTGATTGATTTATCACGAATGAATACAGTAGAAGTTGATCGGGAAAGTGGGGTTGCGACTATTGGACCAGGCAATCGATTTGAAAGATTGACTACTTTATTGGCGGAGCAGCAAGTCATGATTCCGCATGGGACTTGTGCAACTGTCGGGATTGCCGGTTTTACATTTGGTGGTGGCTGGGGACCTTGGACACGCTCAAAAGGAATGTGTTGTGAGCGATTGGTAGGCGCCACAATCGTACTCGGCGATGGGAGTATTAAAGAATTATCAGATGATGCAGATCTGCAAGCCAGAGAATTATTATGGGCATTAAAAGGTGGAGGCGGTTTTAGTTATGGCATAGTAACAGCGTTAAAATTACAAACTTTTGAACTGCCTCGTGAGCTTATTAGATTTGAGATAGAATGGAATAAATATGAAACGGACTCTGATGCAAAACGATTAAAAATAGTGCATAAAAATACGGTGCCAACCATACAATTTCTCAAAGAATGGGAAGATGTCATCAATGCCAATAGGGGTTTAGAAAGCAATGCCAATTATTTGAATTCGAATGAAAAGCTAATTGGAACGAATCTGAAAATTTCAGCCATACCCGCTGCAGAAAATTTTGATGCAAACACAGTCATTCATAATTGCGTGATGTATGGTTATTGGGATGGAAATGAGAACGATCTCTCTAAATTTATTGAAAAGAATTTCAAGAATCCCCAAACCTACGATTTTAGAATTACTGATATTGCAGGAAAGAAATCGTACAAAGCCTATGGATCGAACATGATGAGTAATTGGGATAGGGAATCTTTTCATACTGTAAAACAATTATTAAAAGGGGGAGTTCAAGTCAAATCATCAAAAAGCCGTCCTATATCTCCAGATTTAGAAAACCCTGCACCGCACAAAATCACTTCCTGTTTAGTAGATGCTCAAGGTCTAGGGCCTAAGGGTCATGAAGCCCTGTTACGCAGTTTGACTTCTCCATTGATATTAGACGGAAATAGAGAGATGGGACTGTTTACTTATATCACTTTAGGCGCTATTTCGGGTGTGTTTTATCAAAGTAAAACAGAAGAATTAGAAAGCGCATTTCCTTACAAAGACAAGCAATACACCATTCAATATCAAACTTGGTGGAACGAATCTTTAGAAAGAAAAGAGGAAGGCCAAGATAATTTTGTGTATGACAGAATCAATCGAGCATTAGATTGGATGCAAGTTTGCAGAGATTTTAATATTCCAAATACCTCTGGTGCCTTCATTAGTTTTAAAGACAGTTCTATTCCTACCGAAACTTATTTTGGCAGCAGTTATGAAAGATTGAAAGAAATAAAAAAGAAGTATTCTAAGGATAACCTCAATCACTTTAGAACTAGAAAAACAATTATTTAATAGTAGAGGAATAAAGAGAGATAATACGTTTTTTAGATGCTATTATACTAAAAAGTATTTAGTTAACTCTTCATAAATCACGTATTTATACCTGATTCTTTATAAGAACTTGTTTCTTAACTTTGATTTTGTCACGCATATTTAACATTGTAATCGTTACAATAACTTATAGTAAAAATTAAAAACAGATGGAAAAAGAAACAATTGGAACTCCAACACGATGGACAAGAGATTATTTATTTGATATACTCAAAGATCTAGGAATCAAATATATATTTGGTGTTCCTGGAACAAATGAGATTCCTATAATAGATGGGACATCCTATCCGGAAAATGGTGTAAAGTATATTGAATGTTTACATGAAAACATAGCCATTGGAGCTGCAATGGGCTCCGCTAGAATGACAGGAAAACCAGGAGTACTTGTTGTTCATGTAACTCCAGGTATAGCACATAGTATAGGCAATCTCTTTAATGCTTGTCGTTCACAAATGCCTTTGGTGATTCTTTGTTGCCAACAACAAAACGAATTAGTTACCCAAGAACCTTTATTAGCGTCAAATCTAGTAGACTTAGCAAAACAATATACAAAATGGGCACATGAAGTACGTACCGCAGAGGAAATGCCATTGGTATTACAAAGGGCTTTCAAGGAAGCTATGGCACCACCAAATGGACCTGTATTTATTTCAATACCATGGGAATTTATGATGGTGGCTATTGGCGAAAATCAAAAGGTTAAAGGAGTAACACGTATTTCTCCACACTTTATAGGAGATGATGAAGCTATTAGACAAACAGCTAATTTGCTGGCCACTGCCAAAAATCCTCTTATTGTTGCTGGAGATGCTGTAGGTTATGCAGATGCCTGGACAGAAATTCAAGAATTAGCTGAATTAATTGGTGCTCCTGTTGTTTTACAAACGTTTAGTAGTGTGGCTAACTTCCCTAACAATGATTATCACTGGCAGGGAGAATTACCCGGTAAACAAGCGAGAGTTCAATCTGTTTTTGAAGATCATGATGTAGCCTTTTTGGTTGGATTTGGTGCTCAAGCACAAGTTGCGGTATTCAAATATTCTGATGGGCCACTGATTCCAGATACTGTAAAACTAGCCTATCTTACGAATAATACTTGGGATATTGCCAAAAATTTTTATGGAGAAACTGCTATTCTAGGAGACATCAAGGCCACATTACCGTTGTTGAACAATTATATTTCGCACCAAAGACCAGACGATGCCATTACTAGAAACGAAAACTTAAAAAAACTTGCCCTTTCTCGTACAGTACAATGGGAAAATTATTTTGCAGAGGCTATGAAAGAGCCAGATATTTGGGCTGTTGTTATAGCAAAGGCTTTAAAAGAAGCTATTGAAGACCGTGATTTAGTAGACAATTTTGTTTATGTACATGAGGCGGTATCTGATGGAGCTCCATTTCAATATTATCTTCCTTTTGGTACTTCTGGAGCAAAACCGATTAGTTATTATTGTGTTGCAGGGGGGGCGTTGGGATGGTCAATGCCCGCTTCATTAGGTATTAAACTAGAAGAAAAAACAGTACAAGGAATTGGTACCAAATTGGTTATTAATGCTATAGGTGATGGTTCTTCCTTGTTTTATCCGCAAACATGGTGGACGGCAGCTCATGAAAAATTGCCAATTCTATACATTATTACCAATAATTATGAATACCATACGCTGCAATTAGGACTTCAAGAAGTGGTTGCTGCTTATGGAGACACTCCAGGATATGGTTGGAAACCCAAAACAATGGATCCTAGTTATTTGCGTTTAGAAAAGCCTAAAATGGATTTTGTCAGTTTAGCAAAAGCATTTGGAGGAGAACAAGGAGAAGTGGTCCTTACATCCTCCACAGTAAAAGAAGCCATTGAAAGAGCTATAGATCATGTTCTTAGCAGTAATACTTCCTATATATTAGATATGCGTATTGCGTCCAATACTCCAGCAATACCTGTAAAAACAAACAATGGAACGATAATGGTTGATAAACGATATGCTTTACAACCAACACTGAATGTTTTTCATGAAGATTCAGAAAGAGAAAATTCTTCACTAAAAAGTGGTGACCTTTTAGTGAGCGAAACTATAAATTGCAATATCCCTTCTTTCTTTTAAAAATAACCGTTGCGAAAGTGACATAAATTGTAACAAAATGGAAAACGAAAAAATTGACATTGCCATCGTAGGCGGAGGTGTTTCTGGCGTCTACAGCGCATGGAAACTCAAAACACAATATCCCAATAAAAAAATAGTTGTTTTTGAAGGAAGTGACCATATTGGAGGACGTTTACTCTCTGTAACTCCTCCAGGAATTCCAAATATGGTGGCAGAGTTGGGCGGAATGCGAATTCTTGAAAATACTCAAACATTAATTGTGAAATTAATAAACGATTTAAACGAGAAATTGGCTCCAGACAATCAAATTGAATTGTATAAATTCCCTGTAGATAAGGATCAAAATATTGCTTACTTACGTGGTGAACATCTGCGTTTAATTGATTTTACAACTAAGCCTGATAAAGTGCCTTATCATTTATCTTTTTTAGAAAAAGGAAATTCTTCGGGGACAATAATAGTAAATGCAATAGAACAGTTGGTACCTGGGATAACAAAGAAAGGTTTAACGAACGAAGAACGTTTAAAAATGTGTAGAGAAGCCAAATTTGAAGGAGCTCCATTATATACGTTAGGCTTTTGGAATTTACTCTATCGTGTAATTAGCGGCGAAGCGTATCAATTTAGTTTAGATTCAGGAGGATACAATTCAACCATGGTCAATTGGAATGCTGCAGATGCCATTCCGTGGTATCTTGCGGATTTTGGAATTACACCTAAGTACAAAGGGTTTAAAAATGGATTTCAACAAGTGCCTATTTCATTGGCCAATTTCTTTGAAGAAGATGGGGGCGAAATACGATTAAACGCCAAGCTAGAAGGATTTGAGTTTAAAAACGATTTATTTGAGCTTACTATTGATGGAGATATTATAGAAGCTAGTCAATTAATACTGGCTATGCCACGTCGTTCTCTGGAACTATTAGCTCCTAATGCGCCCAAACTACAGGAAATTCAATCGCTTATTGGCAGTGTAACTCCAAGACCTTTGTTTAAGGTTTTTACGACCTATTCCAGCCCATGGTGGAGAAATGCAGGATATACTAATAAAGAAGGAAAATACGTTCCATTACAATCAGGAAGAACAGTTACTGATTTGCCAATAAGACAAACGTATTACTGGCCTCTAAATGATGGAAAACCAGCAAAGGGTGGCGAATCAATGCTATTAGCCAGTTATGATGATGGTTCCAATATTGGTTTTTGGGATGGACTTAGACCGCAACGTAAAAAAGCTTGGAAATATGGACTTTCTCATGCTGAACTAGCAGATCCTTTTGTAGGAGAAGATACGAATCTAGAAACGGTAGACAACGAAGTATTAAACCAAAATTGGCATCAATACAAAGCCCCTCGAAAAATGGTAGAAGAATTGAGCCGTCAATTGAAACAAATTCACGATCTAGATTATACACCCGTGGTTAAGAATGCCTCTTTCCGTGACTGGGGTGAAGACCCTTATGGTGGAGGTTGGAATAGTTGGAATATTGGTGTTAAAAGTTGGGAAGTAAAAGAAAAAATTGTTCACCCGATAGACAACTGTTCCCTTTATATCTGTGGAGAAGCTTATTCTGACGGGCAAGGTTGGGTTGAAGGAGCTTTGCAAACTGCGGATATGATGCTAGAACAATTTACTGCAATAGAAAATAAAACTTCTGTTTTAGATGACGCCATTTTAGCAAAATAAAAATAGACTTTTAAAAAATCACGATATTAAAACAATTATCATTGGTTATTTTATGGAGATATTCTTCATTCTAATAAAAAGCTAAAACGAACTTTATAGAAGCCAATTTTTAGATTTAGAATTCAACGTTTTTGGTTTCCATACTTTGGATTTTTTGAGAGTAGTAAAAAAAAGCCTGTAAATCTTAGAATTTACAGGCTTTTTATTTTTAATTAAAAATCAATTTTTGGTCTGTATGGAGCTACAATCGAATACTTTATGGAGATAGAAATCATGATAGATTATTCGAAGTATTCAATTTTATAGCATTCAAAGGTGCAGCAATAGAAAGTATATTTTTCTAAATTACTGCTATACAAAGACAGGAGGCTGCTAATCGTGCAAATAAATTGTCTATTCAAGGAGTTCAACCCAAATTAAGTGCTGTTATTTCAGTTGTGAATCAACAATTTGAAATTGTAGATCAGTTTGGCAACTATATTATAAAGCCTCAAAATGATATTTTTACAGAATTACCTGAAAATGAAGATGTAACTATGAAAATGGCAAAAGTGTATGGACTTGATGTGCCTCTTCATGGATTGATTTATTCAAAAGACGGTAGCCTTTCTTATTTTATAAGACGATTTGACAGATATAGTAAAGGTAAAAAATACGCTACTGAGGATTTTGCACAATTGTCAGGGAATTCAAGAGATACTAAGTATGATTATACTATGGAAAAGTTAGTCAAAGTAATTGACGAATATTGCACTTTTCCAGCTATAGCGAAAGCCGATTTCTTTAAACGAGTTTTATTCTGTTTTATAACGGGTAATGAAGACATGCATTTAAAAAATTTTTCGGTAATCACTAAAGCAGGAAAAACAACCTTGACTCCAGTTTATGACTTTTTAAATTCTTCTATTTCGATTAAAAATCCACAAGAAGAGTTAGCCCTTTCTCTCAAAGGGGAAAAAAGCAATTTCAAATCAACTGAATTAATAGCGTATTATGCAAAAGACTGTTTAGGACTTAATTGTCAAGTTTCACTACGTTGTTGATGAAAGCTGATTTAATTTTGATCCAAAAGTTAGTATTTTGTTTTTAAATTGAACAAGTCAACTATTATCAAAAGATTATAATGAATTAATAAAAGCTAATAAATTGCTTCGTTCTTGAGCATTCAATTGTTTGTATTTAGTCGAGTTTTACAAAAGTTTACGGCGGTAAAGTCTTGGTTATCTAAGACGTAGGCGTGTTTTTTTGCTGTTATTTTAAATTCTCAAATAGTAGCGTTCCTTTAAGATTTACCCTCATTAAAACAAAATCAGGAAATGCTAAAATGTCTGCTAATGAAAGTGAATTTGTAGAACCTTTAATTACACCCATTGAAGTTTTTATAGTAAGACTTTCATTTAATTCTTTACTTGCATTAATAATTTCTTTAGATAAGTTTTTACAACTGTTTTTTTCTGCTTCTTTAATTAATGCTTTTTTTATTTTTGATTTTGCAAGTAAAATTAAAATATTAGAAGATTTAATTTTTAAATTCGATACTTTCACACAAATTGAAGTATCTTGTTCAGTGGCAAAAAATCTTGCATCAATATCTATAGTTCCAATTTTTTTATTGTTTTTTCTTTTAAGTATATCAACACTTAATTTGACGTTTTCTTGTTCTGAATATTTTGCTGTTGGATTATTCAGGATATATTTTTTTATTAAAAAATTCTTCTCGTTTTTTGAGTTAAAATCTAAAGTAAATGGTTTTAATTGTGTCGAAATATAATCATATTTTAGAAACACTGGCAGAGATAAGCTAATTCCATCTCCATCAACTATTTCAGTCCCAAACTTTATAATTGAGTCTTTATCCTTTAGGGGAATTGGAATGGTCTCAAATGTAGCAAATGGCTGAAATTTTACACCAAATTTTAATTCCAATTGATTTTCATTATTGATTTGCTTGCCATAAGGTTGAGAAACAAAGACTCCAGTTACATTTGGATAAACCAATCCATTATTATTTATAACTATTGGTTTGTCAAATTCTTTCAAAAGTTTTGTAGAATAATCTTTTATATTAATTTTGGATGTGTTTTTCCCTATAGTACTTTTAACAATACCATTTAATTTGTCATCTATTTTATTCCCAATTAAATCCAATAGATAGAATGATACTGGATTTGATTTTGAACCTAAATCAATCGAATCGATTATAAAATTTGAGTCAAATGCTTCAAGAAATGATAATTCAGTTTTAGGTTCAGAGACATTAATTGCACCATCAGGTTTTATTTCAAAATAGCCACTTTGAATAATTTTTATTTTAAATCCGGAATTAAAATTACCTTTCGGAGTAATTGTATTCGGCAGATTATCTAAAAAGACATTCGTTCTAACATTAATTTTAAATACTCCTACTGTCGTATATTTATTTCCATTAAATGTGATATCCAAATCATCTAATGAAACATCATAATTGAATTTTCCTTTTATTGGAAAAATCGTTTGGTTTATTTTAATTATAGGTACTAAAACATCTTTATATACTGCCTCAACTCGATCAAAATGATGTGTAACTTCATCCATTGTGATTTCTTTAATATCTTCGTAAACGTCTTTCCAACATCTTCCCCATTTCCAAGGAGTAATAAAACATCCAAATGATCTAGCTCCAGTTTTGATACTTCTAATAGTTACTTTTGGAATTCTTTCAATTTCATCGTAAGCATCTTTTGCTGGAGATGTCATCATATTTGTTAATTCTTGAACAGTTACGGATTCATTTGCATGAAGCATAAAACCTAATTCAGGGCTTTCTCCATTTGCGATTGGATTTTGGATTTCATTTTTTACAATTTCAACAATTTCACTGCTTTTTATATTAACAGTCAATCCTATATTTGAAATTTCACTGTTAGCTGATAAATAATCATTAACATTAGTTTCAAAAGGTTGGCTGAAAGAAAGTAGTGGAATTAAAAAAAATAGGTTAGATATTAATACTTTAAAATTTTTCATGATATATAATATTAATTTTTTGCCTACTCTGAAAGGTTTTCGGCTTTCCCTTTTAATTTAAAAGTGGGATTTATTAAATAAAGCAGCTTTATTGTGGTAATCTAAATAAAATGGATGCTTTTTTAACTCATTAATCAAAAGGAAACCCTGCAGTAATTATTATACCTGTTCTTTCCCATTTGTTTAATTTTAAGTTTTGGGTGTTGCCCCAATCTTCGGTTTGCAATTGCATTCCAACGATTGCTTCTAATGGAGCCCCTTTCTCCGTATAGAAAAGGCCTATCGCTGGATTTAATTTGGGTTTTACATTTTCCTGAAAAGAATAATTGATATGAAGATTTGCAAAAAGCCTTTTATTAGACCCTAAGTATCTTCCAAAATCCATATTAATTTTCCCAAACAGATTGTTTTTTTCTAGTTCAGTAATATCATAGGCACTTTCAGTTGTTGATAATGTCCTTATCTGATTGCCTTCTGAAAAAGAACTAGAAGAGGTTATAATGTCATTAGGGTCTAATTCGTCAGAATTGTCTTTTAGTCCACCTGAAATGGCTATTCCAAATGAATATCTCTTTTTTGTGGATTGCCTGTTCCAGCCTCCGTTTACTCGAAAACCTAAATTATTTTGTACATAAATTTGATCCTCAAATTTTTTAAGGGAATCAAAAGCATTTAATCTGGAATACAATGTTTCAGCACCAAAAAACCAATGTTTAATGCCTTTTTCTCCTCCAGCTGTATCAGAAACTGTAACAAATTGAAAACCCAGTTTCCCCTCAAAATTCAATTTTCCTTTGCTAAAAATTTTTGAAGTTCCTTCTTTACTGCCTAATGAGCCTGTAATACTCCATATTTGTTTGCTCATATTGGTGATTTCAAAAGGAGAAAGCATAAATCCTATTGATGTTTTTGCTGTATTGAAGGTAATCAGGTTGCCGCTTGTCTGAAGGGAAGTTTCGCCATCACCGTCCTGAATTATGTTTGTTTGACTAAAAGTATAACTGCAAAAAAACAATGCGGTTAATAAATTTAATTTTTTCACGATACTTGTTTTTCGATTATACATTTTTTGTAGGTTTGTTACGTATTGAAAAATTATTTTTTGTGTCTCCCGTAATTCCTTTCCATTCAAGGAAAACTTTTTCGTCATCACCATTTATGATTTTCAACTCAGCTTCCCAATGTGTTCCAGTTACTCCAAAAACGGTGAGTGTATATTCAAAAGGATTTTCCACCATCAATTCAAATTGTTCATTAAGCCATTCCTTTCTTTCGGAATCTGTTTTAAGGATTATGCTTGTTGTCTCCTTTTCTGGGCAGAAGAACACATTTTCTAAAGATCCTATAGCCTCTAGTTTGAAATAAAATTTTACTTTTTTCATGATTTTTTATTTTTGATATTTTTGCATTTTTGGATAAATATTTGTCTCACCCCTTATAAAAGAGAGGAATAGACAACGTTTGAATTATAAGTACTATGGAAGCAAGGGATTCTGGTGGAAATTCTAAAATTTTAGGAGCTGGAGACCCCGTGGCAAACACCCAGATTACAAAACCGATTGTAGAGAACAGTAATTGACTTTTTTTGGTGACCTTGGATACTTTTATCAGATAAACGGGGGTTATTATAATTAGAATAACGATTACGATCCATAATAATTTTTCTTTATTTCCCCCGTTAAAAGCTTGGACAAGACCATAAATAGTAACATAAGCGGCTATAATTTCGGAAGGAATTAGTTTTACCAAGCGCTCTTTATAATTACTTGGTCTTTCAACCGAATCGATAAGTTCGGTATCTTTTGCTGATTTAATTTCTCGTGCCATAATTGTGTTTTTTAAGAATTGTTCATTCCAAAGGTATTGTGGTTTCAAAATCCTATCGATAGGTAAAACCCTAGTGGGTATCGGTTTTTTGCCTAATGAGTAATCAGTGCGCAAAACATAATAATTATTAAGAAAAAAGTGGTAGTTTAGCTTGATTGTAAAGGGGGTAGGGGAAATCACTTCGCAGAATAGGGTTTTACCTATTGGGTACTCAGTGTCAAAAAACAAACTTTGTGAAGAATTAATCAACAACTTAAAATATTTGAAACATGAAAAAAACAACACCAATCATTCTTTCATTAATTACTAATGAATCAGAAATCAGTCAGGAATCGATATCAGTAAAAGAAAATGCTCAGCAATGCAGTAATTTAATTTTTATAGATATTGATACTATTAAATTTCCAGAACGCGATAATTGGAAACTAAAAAATAAAAAATATTTTTCTGCATCACAGTCAATTAATCAGAAAAAAATAAAAATTGATCTAACCAAAATCGTGGCTAAGAATTTCCCGGCATGGCTGGTAGAAAACCAGGATTTTATTTCTTACGAATTAACGTCAGATTGTATTGAATGTGTACACACAATTACAGATCTAGATTTACAAAAGGATATAGACAACTTGCCAGTCCACTCTACATTACAATTAAAAGACATAAAAAAGCAAATTACTGTTAAGAAGGGGGATTTTAACACGGAAAAGTACAATAAATATGTAAGTTTCTATGTAGATGGCGATAAGATTGCGGTAAATTTAATTCCTTTTGATGCTGAAAAGAACTGTTTTTCATTCCCGCTGCTAAGAACAATAGCATCTAAATATTTAGATGATCAAAGTGTTTTTGAATTTAAAATATTAGATGATTCTAGCAAAAGAACCGTGGTTTTTACGATTCAAACAGAAAACAGATCCATCAGCTATTTTAATTTTTCACATATTCCGCCAATTGTTGATTATGAAACAATATTTGCTTTATAATCAATAACAATAAAAACAACTGCAATGCTTCTTAAAGAAATACCTTCTTATTTTAATTATACCAATGTATTGGTTTTTATAACTTTTGCAGTTGTTTTATTACATCATAACCCGAAAAAAAGCACACACAGAATTCTGCTTGCCATTGTATTTATCTCCTTTCTGAATGAATTAATGGCATTGTTTCTTCTCTTTAAAAAAATGGATATCAGCTTACTTTACACGGTAACTACGATACTTCACAACAGTCTGTGGCTGTTCCTACTGTCTAAATATTTTCATTATCACGGTTTGGTTAGCGGCGTGATAGTGAGTTATATCTCGTTCTCCATTTTTAATTTGTTCTTTTTTGAAGGTCATGAAATGTTCAATTACTATACCTTCATTTTAGGGGCTTTCATCTATCTGGTCCTATTTATATATGAGAGCTTTTTTCAGTTGAAGAAAGAGAATTTTCCCTTTTTTACCTCAAACGATTATATTGTATTATTTGCGCCTGTCCTTTTTTTCTTCGGATTGAGCGCAATCTTTGGATTTAAGAGTTATGTATTGTCCTCTACCATTATTTTTGGGAGCATGAATCTTTACGGATTTATAGGTTGCTTTGTAAATACAGTCTATTATATACTTATTGCCATTTATATTTATCGTGAAAAACGTTTGAAAAATGACACATAAACTTGCTTTTGGAATTATTATCGGCTTGCTTTTCGTTAGTCTTATAGTACTTTTTTGTGTCATGTTGGTAAAGCTTTATATCCATAAAATAAAGAACTACACCAAGGTGATCTACGAAAAAGACCTTAGTTTTCAGAAAACACTCAACACCACCATCATGGAAACCCAGGAACAGGTGTTGAATAACATATCGCAGGATCTTCACGATGATGCCGGACAGCAGCTCACTTACATTAATTTGCAATTGGAAAACCTTAAACTGGATACTCCTGAACTTAAAGAAACATTGGAACCCTTGACACAATCAGTGGGAAGTCTATCCCAATCAATTCGTGATATCAGTCACTCGTTAAACAATCAGCTGCTGTTACGACAGGATATTTTAAAAGCCATAACAACAGAAGTGGAACGCTTACGAAAAAATCCAAAAACGAAAATCAATTGCAGTATTGAGGACGAGATAAAAAAAGAATTCAGTGCCGATGAAAAAATAGTGATTTACCGTATTTTCCAGGAAATTAACAATAATTGTTTCAAACATGCCAAGGCAACACAAATCAATATTCATATAAAGACAGATCCTTATTTTGTAATGAATGTAAGTGATAACGGAAAAGGATTCGACGCTATGGAAGTTAAAAACAGCAACTACACTTTAGGAATACAGAATATGGTGAACCGGGCAGCAATTATAAATTATAATTTGGATATTAATTCAGGCATAGGCGAGGGGACTAAAATCACACTTTCGGAAAAACAATAAACTAATTATGGAACAGACTACGATATGTATAATAGACGATCACGCAATTGTGCGGCAAGGTCTAAAGGAACTGTTGCATAAAATCAGTAACTACAAGGTGATTCAGGAGTTTGACAATGGAGATGATTTTTTGGCAGCCCTGCCTTTAGAGCCTAAACCCGATATGTATATTCTCGACTATTCAATGCCCAATATGAATGGGATAGAAGTATTACAGGCATTAGAAGGGTTACAGGAAGAATACAAGGTCCTGCTTCTAACACAGCATTTTGACGAGGAGGTAATTAATACCGGATATCATCACGGTGCGAGGGGATTTTTACATAAAAACTGTAGTGCCGGCGATTTAAAATTTGCCATCGACAATATAACCCAAATCGGATACAACAATATTTCAGAAATACTCAAACGAATTCGAAATTACAGTGCCCCTGCCAAAAAAGAGGAAGAGCATATTTTACTCTCCGAAAGAGAACTGAGTTTCTTAAAACTGGTTTGCGACGAAAGGGAATTTACCTATGAACAGATGGCTGATATCATGGGATTATCTGTAAAATCAATCGAAGCCTATCGTTCAGCCCTTTTTGAAAGGCACGGAATCAAATCAAAAGTAGGCTTGGTTTTATTTTCATACAAGTACCGCTTAACAGAGCCTTTTTTGTAATTTAAGAAAGTATGGTTATACTGAATTGCTTTAATAATTCCGAATTTAAAGTTTAATAGGGTTAATAGCTGATTATTATACTGGTCAAAATTTTCAAAGAATTTTTCTATGGTAGTTTTGAATGTTTTGAAATCTTCATAGTATTTGTTTTTCATTACTTTCTTTTGAGGTAGGCATTTAATTTCATGTCTTTAAAGTCTTATAAAACATAGGAAAAATGGAAATATTCAAAGGTCAAAACCTCATAGAGTTTACTGAACGCTTCACTAGCGATCAAGATTGTAGAGAATACCTCTCAAATATCAAATGGTCGGAGCAATATGTTTGCAGAAAATGTAGCCATACCAAAAGTCAAATTCGTAAAGATTATGCAAGAACTTGCAATATTTGTAGTGATACCGAATCGGCTATGGCTAATACCCTATTCCATAAAGTAAAATTTGGATTAAGAAAAGCATTTTTCATTTGTTTTGAAATGGCTACAACCACAAAAAGTCTTTCTGCATCTCAAATGGCAGTTCGTTTTGGAGTTCAAGAAAAAACGGCAAGAATGTTTATGCAAAAAGTTCGAGAGGCAATGAAATCTAGCGAAGATTTTCCTATGAAAGGTATTGTCAATGTTGATGAATAGTTGGTGGCTACGAAGAAGGCAAGCCTGGAAGGAGTTACGACAGTCTAAAGAAAAAAGCTGTATGTGCTGTAGAACTTACGGATGATGGAAAAGTGAAGCGTTTTTATACCTTTCAAATTCCAGATTATTCTGCTAAATCATTGCGTAAAATGTTCGATAAACACATTGATAAAGAAGCAAAAATCACTACCGACAAATGGAGAGGTTACAATCCAATTGCTAAAGATTATGATTTAACACAAATATTAAGTGATAAAGGTGCGAACTTTAAAGCTCTGCATGTAATGATTCATCAAGTGAAATCTTGGATAAGAACGACCTACTCTTGGGTAAGCGAGAAAAATATCAATCGCTATTTTGACGAGTTTTGCTACCGAATTAACCGTTCTCAAAGCAAAGACACAATATTTAACAATTTAATCAAAAGGATGGTAAAGGCAGATAATATTTGCCATAAAGAAATAATATTTGGTTAGGTACCGACCTCAAACTGTTTATATTCAAAACATGTTCCTCAAATGGAACGCTTTTTTATAAAAGAGTCATGTTAGTAGCAGGTCAACAATTATTGAAGAGGAAGTATAGACTACTAAATCAATTTGTTACTGGTGGCGTAAGCTATTGCTTCTGCAATATTTCCTACGCCCAGCTTGGTGAATAGTTTTCTTTTGTGAAATTTGATTGTATCTGTAGAAACAAACATGCTTTCTGCCATATTTGCGATTGTAAAGCCTCTGATGGAGTACTGCAATACTTCTTTTTCGCGGCTGGTGAGTTCTATTTTTTTCAATATTTTCCAAAAATCTCCTTCCAGGTCATAGCTGAATATTTTGTTCTCTCCTTTTTTATAAATTTTAATGTTCCCGGATTGCAGTTCAGAGGAAAGTGAAATAATGCAAATTGACTTCCAGATTTTACCGTCATTGGTTAAAAAAACGGGAGTCAATTTTTGATTCACTAAAAAAGTCTTCCCGCTAGGATTCTTTAAACGAAAGTCATATGAAATAGTATGATGTATACGCTCTTCTATGGGGATATTTTGATAAAAATCAAACCCTATGGTGTTAATCTTCAATAACAAATCCAGATCGTCTTTTACTACATATTTGAAGTAAAAGGCATAGCCTAATTCCTGAACTTCTTTCGGGGTATGGTCACATAAAAATAACGGGTTTTCGGACACATACTCAAAGCCCTTTTTTTCGTAATCTATGATGTAGATACTGCTGTAAGTGGTTCTTGCAAATGCCTTGACTAATTCTAAATAATTTCCAAGTTTAAGTGTTTCATCTTCGGAAATTTTTTGAACTGTGTTGTTAGATGAAAAAAAGTCGTTTTCAATTACCATATCACTATATTTTTTAACAGGGTGTGAATATAGGAAAAATTGGAGATATGATATTAAAAAAAAATAGTTCTATGCGAATTAAACTTCAATTCGATAGGAATGTCCGTTCGTTTTTGACTCGATGTTTTTGTAATAGTAAGCCTTTTTTTAAACTACACTTAAGGGTAGTTTTTGTTCAAATTATTGAGAACTAGTATTTTGTGTAGTGTAATGGGTAAATTGTGGTAATAGTTTTGGAGAAAACAAATACTATGAAACTCGCAAAAAACCACCGCTCAGAAATTAGTCAAAATGACATCTTTCATATGTCAAAATTTGTAGTGACAGAAAATTTCAATCATCATGCAAATGAAGTATTTTCAGATAATTATCAAAATGATATTGATTCTGTTTACAAGGAAGAGATGGGATTCTTAGAGAATTCGAAAATATTCATTTTCAAAAACGACCTTGATGATTTAATAGGCACCATTAGGGTATTAAAATGGGATTTTGTTAACCCATTGCCTATTCAGAAAATGTTTGGCATTAATCCTTTCGTTTGTACTGATGGGAATCCTATTAATGAAATATGGCATATCGGGCGTTTTGCCATTAAGAAAGGAGTTCGTGACATAAACTTGCTTAAAAAGCTGCTGGTTTGTGCTATTGCGCCAATCTGTGGTCATAAGGATAATATTGCCTTTGCAGAGATAGATGCTAAACTGTTGCGTGTTTTGCAGCTAATGGGAATTAAAGCGAAAATTGTAGGGAAATCTATTGAATACCTGGGTTCTGAAACGATCCCTGTATCTATGTCCTACCATGGGCTAATCGATTTCTATAACGAGAATAAGAATTTAGTTTCATCAAAAGAAGCCTTCGGACTTTCGGCCTAAACCTGCAAACTACACAATTGGGTAGTATTTAATGGTGATAATCGTAACTACACTTTGGTGTAGTAGGATGTGGAATTCTGTATTGTAAGTTTGCTCCAGTAAAAATAAGATAAGTTGTTCGTTTATTGGTTTTTACAAAGTTCTCAAAAAGCGAAATACTTTGCCGGGAAAGTTTCAAATGCGCAAAAGTATATTTCCTTGAGAATTAAATCAAAATCATCATTACCAAAGTTACCTCTTAAATAAATAACCATGTGACTGGTTACAGCGCAGCTATATCCGGTCATGAAAAATTTGAAAATTATGGAAAGAAAACAAGGTTGGCATGTTCTTTACGTAAAGTATAGACATGAAAGTAAGGTCTATAAAGAGTTAATGGAAAAAAAACTTGAGGCTTTTCTTCCCATGGCAACCAGCATCAGAAAATGGAGTGACAGAACCAAAAAAATCCAGGTTCCATTATTTCCCAGTTACGTTTTTGTCAACATCAGATCCAATAAAGATTTTCATGATGTTTTAACCGTAGACAGCGGATGTTCTTATTTGTCTTTTGGAGGTGAATATGGACGTGTTTCCCAAAATGAGATCTCTCAAATAAGGCTTCTTGTGGAAGGAAAGGATTTTAGTGATGTTCAGATTACTACAACACTTCCCAAAATCGGGGATCGACTTAAAATTGAGCATGGCGAATTATCGGGTCTTGAATGCGAAGTGTTCCGAATCGATAATCAGCATAGAATTAGTGTAAGACTGAGTTCTTTACGCCAGAATATATCGGCAATAGTTCCTTTATCTTATTTATCTAATCAAACAGAAAACGTTTTTGCACAGGCGTAGTTTTTAGGTTTTTATTTTCAAACTAATAGAATATGAATTTGTCATATAGTTAACCATAAGATAGTTATTCTTATGGTTCTACAAATCAAAATATTACAATAACGTTCCCTTTTCAATATTTATCTAAATTATAAAAAAAGCAGACTGATGAAAAATAATGTTACAAGCGTACAGAAATACATCTGGCTTGATCAGATACTAGAGAGTGAGTCACCAAAATACAACATTGGCGGCTATGCATTTATTAATGGAAGTGTTGATGTTGAACGTTTTAAAGTGGCATTTGATATTCTGATTAGAGAGAATGATATCTTTTCTTTTGTTTTTGTAGAAAAGAGTGGTTTCCCTGTATATAGTCTTCAGGAAGCAGATAGAGATTTAGCATTATCCTATATAGAAGAATCAGATGAAGCAAAAGCGATTCAGATGATAGAAGAAGATTTTGTAATTCCTTTTGATATAGAGAACGATAAACAGTTTTATAAAATGTGGCTTATTAAAATAGCTCCTGAATCTTATATATGGTATTCGAAACTTCATCATATCATATCTGACGGTTTCTCGTTTCAGTTATTGTATAATAAAGTAAAAAGGATTTATGAGCAATTAGCTACAGACGTTACATATGATGATTTATGTATAGAAAAAAATACAATGTCTTACGAAGTTTTTATAGCATTAGACAATGCATATAGAGCCTCTGATGATTTTTTTAATGACAAAAACTTTTGGTTAGAGCGATATGAAAATTTACCTTCTTTAATATATACAGGCACTAATAAATCAACAAGCCATTGCAATATAGAAATAGCGCTTACTGAACTAGAAAATGAAGCATTATGGGAGTTTGTAAAAACAGAAAGACTGGGTATTTTTCATTTGCTGTTAGGATGTTTTTCTATTGTATTATCAAAGTATTATAATAGAAGCGAAGTTAATTTAGGAATGCCCATTTTAAACAGAAAAAATGCCGTTGAAAAACGTACTTTTGGTCCTTTCCTGAGTCTGTTACCATTAAAAATTAGTTTAGAAACAGCTTCATCTTTAAGTGATTTTATAAAAGAGATTAAAAGCACACTTTTTACATGCTACAGACATCAGCGTTTTCAGCAGGCAGATATATTACGAAATCTCCCTCAGGCAGCTTCAAAGCTTTATGATGTAAGATTGTCATATGAGCGTATGCAATATGAATCTGAATTTGCAGGAAATAAATCTACAATACATCCATTATCTAATGATAGTGAAGAAGATCCGATCTCTATACATGTCTTTGAGGATATAAATGGGCATATTAGTTTTAGATTTGATATAAATGAAAGATATGTTTCAAAATTTGAAGCAAATCAACTTATAACATCATTTAGAAAAGTATTAACTCAATTAAAAGAGACTAAAGATACTCCTATAGCAGAGATTCAAATTTCTAGTAAAGAGCAATTAAAAGAAATAGAAACAATTTCAAAAGGGCCTATGCTAAAAAGACCGGAAGAGACATTTTTAAATCTTTGGAATACGTCGCTAGTCAACCATACTTCGAAAACAGCAGTTTCCTATCGAACAAATTTTTTGACTTATGAAACTCTTGAAACATATGCAAACACAGTAGCTTCATACCTACAGATTAGAGGTGTTAAAAAAGGTGATAAAGTGGGTGTAATGCTTTCTAGATCAGAAAAAAGTATTATTGGAATTCTTGCCACATTAAAAACAGGCGCTATTTATGTGCCTATTGATGATGTATATCCAGACGAAAGAAAACAATATATCATAAAAGATGCTCAGTTGGATTTTATCTTAACGGATTCGTTTTCTCATTCTATTTCAGAAGAAAGAGAATGTAATATAGACAGTATTCTGGAAGAGTATACATCAATAGAAAAATATAGTCCCGTTCCTCTGAAACCTGAAGATGAAGCTTATATTATTTATACTTCGGGCTCAACAGGAGATCCTAAAGGTGTTGTTATTAATCATCGATCCTTATATGATTATATTCTGACATTTAGTGATTATTTCAACCTTACTGAAAAGGATATTGTATTGCAACAAGCCTCTACTGCTTTTGATACTTCTATAGAAGAGATTTTTCCTGTTCTATCCATAGGAGGGAATTTAGTAATTGCTTCTGATACTAAGGATTTTAATGAATTGTTTAGAGATTGTGATCGATTTGGAGTTACTTTATTAAGTACCAATCCTTTTGTTTTACAATATCTTAATGATAACCATAAAAACTATCATTTAAATTTTAAAACACTTATTAGTGGAGGAGATACTCTAAAACCGCATCAAGTAGATCAACTTATAGATACTTATAACGTCTATAATACGTATGGACCCACAGAGAGTACGGTGTGTGCGACATATTACAAAGTTAGTAAGACCGATACTGTACTTCCTATAGGAAAACCTATTACAAACAGGGGAGTATATCTTCTGGATGGAACGGGAATATTACCTAAAGGGGCTATAGGAGAGATTGGACTTTCTGGCACAGGTCTGGCAGTTTCTTATTTGAATAAAAAAGAATTGACAGATAATGCTTTTATAAACATTGATGGGGAACGTATCTATAAAACCGGAGATTTAGGGAAGTGGGGTATAGACAATAACTTAATTTTTCATGGCAGAAAAGATAGCCAGTTAAGTTATAAGGGATATCGTATTGAAGTAGGGGAAATAGAGCAGGCAATACAAAAAATAAATGCATATATCGTAGACAGTTATGTATGTATAAATGAAGTCGGAGGTATGCCTATTCTGATTGCTTATTTAGTTGCAAATGAATCTTTCATTAATATCGCTTCATTAGTAATTGATTTAAAAGCCCATTTACCGGAGTTTATGATTCCTACGCATTTTGTAGTCCTGGATGCTATTCCTTTAATTTCTAATGGAAAAATAGATGTAAAGAGTTTACCGAAACCCAAAACCATAAACATTAAAGAAGCGGTTCAATTACCAACAACAGACGAAGAAAAAGAGATTGCAGCGATCTGGCAGGAATTATTAAGACTGGATCAGGTTGATGTTACGGTTAGTTTTTTTGAATTAGGAGGACATTCATTACTCGCGAATCAATTTATCAGCAGTTTAAGAGATCAGAAAGGAATTGAATTGCCACTAAGAGATTTTTACAAATCTCCCACGATTAAAGAGATAAGTGAATTAGTTCCTTCTTTAGATAAGAAAAAAATCCAAAATATTATAGCTCCTAATCAGGAATTATATCCTTTGTCTTTTTCACAAGACAGGCTGTGGTTTTTAAATCAGTTAGATAATACGGATACGTCCTATCATGTCTCTCGAGTTATGAAACTCAATGGACTTATTGAGGTTACTACGCTCGAAGAAACGTTTTCAAAGCTTATAGAGAAACATGAGATTTTGAGAACAGTTTTTGTTAATCAGGATGGAGTGCCTTATCAAAAAATACTATCTCCATACTCCTATACCATTCCTGTTATCAATTATACAGATATAAAAGAGAAAAACAAGGAAAAAGTGATTGCTGATTGTCTAGAAAGAATAGAAAGTCATGCTTTTCAAATAGAAGAAGGACCTCTTTTTAGGGTAGAATTATTAAAGTTTTCAGACCAGGAAAGTGTTCTTATATTTTGTGAACATCATTTAATTTTAGATGGATGGACTCAAGGAATTTTATTCAGAGATTTTGTTGATATCTATAACGAACTAAAAAGAAATCCTGATTTTGAGGTAAAGAAACCAGAAGTTACCTTTAAAGACTATGCTTATTGGGAGAAAAACACTTTTACCGACAGTGTTCTCAACGAGAAATTAGACTTTTGGGAAAACAAATTTGAAGGTTTTTCAAACGAATTGTTAGTGCCTTTAGATTATGAAAGAGCTGAAACCTCCATAAAAAAAGGCGGCACTATAGAACATGTTTTTTCATTAGATTTTTCTGAAAGATTACGACAATTTTCTGAAAAACAAGATGTGTCATTGTTTATCACGATGCTTACAGCCTTTAAAATAGCCCTTTATAAATTTAGTAGTCAAACAGACGTCTGTGTAGGGACTGCCGTAGCAAACAGACGTTTTAAAGAATTTCAGGAGGTTTTAGGGATGATTGTAAATACAATCGCACTAAGAACAACATTTAGCAGCGATGACAGTTTAACAGATATTCTTAACGAGGTGAAAGAAACCTGCCTTGATGCCTATACATATGATGATACACCTTTTGGTAAAGTGGTAGAAAGAATAAATCCTGAAAGAGGTTTACACCTGCATCCATTATTTCAATACATGTTTAGTTTTGTTAATGTTCCTGTACAAAGTATGTCGCTGCTGGATGCCGATATAGAAATTTTAAAAGGACATAATAAGGCATCGCGATTTGATATCAGTGTTATTGTAAATACAGTATACGAACAAACAGATTTTTTAACAGAAAATAAACCAGACAGAAGAATTTCAGTTGAATGGGATTATAATGCAGATATCTTTAAATACGCCACTATGGAGTGCGTTTTAAAAGCATACCTTAAGATCCTGGAGGCGCTTGTTGAAAATCCTGCGCAATCTTTAGCTGTATTAGATTACATACCTGAATCAGAAAAAAAGATTCTCTTGCATGACTTTAATTCTAAAAAAACGAATTGCCCTTTAGATAAGACAGCTGTTTCTATGTTTGAGGAACAAGTTGCAAAAACACCAGATGCAATTGCCCTGATATTTGAAAACAGAAGTCTAACCTATATAGAACTGGATGATGTTTCTAATCAACTGGCGCATTATTTATTAAACAACTTTGATATTAAAGTTGAGGATCTGATAACAGTAAAGTTAGACCGCAGTGAGTGGATCTACATATCATTATTAGCAGTCTTAAAAACCGGAGGTGCATATGTTCCCATAGATCCTAGTTACCCAGAACAAAGAATCACTTACATAGAACAAGACAGTAATTGTAAAGTTGTAATTGACGAGCGTCTGTTAATTGACTTTAGGTCCCGTCAGGGCAATTATGAGACTACATTACCTAGAATTTCTCTAGCCTCAAATAACTTGATGTATGTAATATATACTTCAGGTTCAACAGGGAATCCTAAAGGAGTGATGATTGAACACAAGAGTTTAGTAAATTATATTGTAAACCAGACAGAAGAATTTGGGTTTGATCGTTCAGAGCGTGTCTTGCAATTTTCAAACACCGCTTTTGATGCCTCTATGGAACAAATCTTTTTAGCCTTGTTAAATGGAGCCTCGCTCATAGGCGTATCAAAAGATCGTATTATTGATCCTGTTGATTTTATAAACGCATTACAGGAATATTCTATAACACACCTGCATACTACACCCGGTTATTTAGCCCATTTAGCCCATCTTTCGTCTTGTAAAACACTAAGAAGAATCGTTGCCGGAGGAGAGATCTGCTCCAAAAACTTAGCTGAAAAAATGATTGAGGTTGCAGATTTCTATAATAAGTATGGACCTACAGAAGCAACCATTAGCGCTACCATGCGTAAGGTCGATAAGAGTGATTTAGAGAAAAATATTATTTCTATAGGAAAGCCATTGAAGAATAGTGAGCTGTATATTTTATCAGATGATCTTGCCTTAAAACCTATTGGCGTTTTTGGAGAATTATGTATTTCAGGAACTAGCCTGTCCAGAGGATATTTAAATAACGAAGATTTAACCTCAGAAAAGTTTGTTCCCCACCCCTTCATTAAAGGAGCTAAGTTATATAAAACAGGCGATTTAGGCAGATGGCTGCCCGACGGTAGTATAGAGTTTTTAGGACGTAAAGACCATCAGGTAAAAGTAAGAGGATACCGTATAGAATTAGGAGAAATCGAACATGCTATATTGTCTCAGGATAATATTAGTCAATGTGTTGTGGTTGTACAGGAGATAGAAGGTGACCAGGTGATTGTTTCTTATCTGGTTGGAGAAAAACAATTGGACAAACAGGAACTTCGTTCGATATTGAGTAATCACTTGCCGGATTATATGATACCAAGTTATTATGTACAGGTAGAATCTATTCCATTAACCTCTCATGGTAAAGTCGATAAGAAAGCATTGCCGACAGTGGGCATGGATGATATTGTTCAACAAAAATACGTAGCTCCTACAACGACCTTAGAGAAAGAATTAGCAGCTATATGGGAAGAAATATTAGGAATCAAGACTATAGGAATAACAGATAACTTTTTTGAGTTAGGCGGACATAGCTTAAAGGTGACCTTAGTAGCCAATAAAATCAATCGTCAATTAGGATATCAAATAAGTGTAAAAGACGTGTTTTTGAATCCTACCATTTCAGGGATCATTTCCAGATTAGAAACCGCAGCTTTTACGGCTATCCCCAAAGTACAAAATCAAGAAAATTATGTATTAACATCGTCGCAACATCGATTATGGATATTAAGTCAGTTTGAAGGTGGTAATGAGGCCTATAATATTCCAGGTTCGTTTGAACTGGAAGGATTTCTGGATGTAGAGAACTTAACAGAAGCATTTAAAACTGTAATTTCCAGACATGAAATCTTAAGAACATTTTTCAAACGAAATGATGAAGGAGAAGTACGTCAATTTATTGTTGATGCTTCAGCTATTGATTTTGAAATTGATTGTTTTGATTATAGTGAGGTTGTAGATCAAGAGACGGCTTTAGAAAAAAGAGTTGTTGAGAGCTATAAACATCAATTTGATTTAGGAGAAGCGCCTTTAGTGCGTTTACATCTCATAAGATTATCAGAAGACAAACATGTATTACTTTTTAATATGCATCATATTATTAGTGATGGTTGGTCTATGGGGATATTAAGTAAAGAATTGATAACCATTTATGATAATTTGGTTCATGCTAAAAGCATCAATTTACTAGAACCTAATATACAATATAAAGATTACGCCTCTTGGATGAGGAGTGAAAATCAGACCTCTAAATTAAAAATATCAGAAGATTATTGGTTGAATGTATTTAGCGGGGATATACCAGTATTGGAAATTCCTACAAATAAAATGAGGCCAAAAGTTAAGACGTATGTTGGAGATTCAGTCACATATGATTTCTCAAAAGAAGCAAGTGCAAATTTGAAATTGTTTTCAGAAAAGTATGATGCTAGTCTCTTTATGGTTTTAATGGCAGGGATAAACGGATTACTTTCCAGATACGCCAATACCAGAGATATTATTTTAGGTACTCCAATAGCAGGAAGAGAACACAGTGATTTAGAAAATCAAATAGGACTTTATCTGAACACACTGGCTATACGAACAACTTTTGAAGAAACAGCAAGTTTTGAAGAGTTACTGGCGATACAAAAAGAAACCTTATTAAATGCATATTCTCACCAAGAATATCCTCTTGATAATCTGGTAGAAGAATTAGGTTTAGGTAGAGATACTAGTCGATCTGCTCTTTTTGATGTCTTGGTTGTATTACAAAATCAACAGGATTTATTTGGATCGGATAATTTACAGATAGAAGGTTTGACTTTAAAACCCTTTAAAGGATATCAAAGAAAGGTTAGTCAATTTGATTTAAGCTTTATATTTTCAGAGAAACAAGGTCAATTATCCTTGCACATAGAATACAATACAGATATTTATGAGCTGGATTTTGTAGAACGTTTGGTTTCACATTTTGATACCTTTTTAACAGAAGCAACCCAAAGACCAAATCAAAAAGTAGCCACACTTAATTATTTAGGTTTTTCTGAAGAATCTCAATTATTGTACGATTTTAATAATACAACAGTTGTCTATCCAGATACTACAATGGTAGATTTATTCGTAACTCAGGCGGCAAAGACCCCGGAAATTATTGCTTTGGTAATTGATGGAAAAAGTTTTACTTACAGAGAGCTGGATGAATTGTCGAATAGTCTGTCCCATTATTTGTTAAGTAACTATAGCTTAGATGTAGAAGATTTAGTAGGGGTAAAGTTAGATCGCAATGAATGGCTGTTTATTTCTTTACTGGCTGTTTTAAAAGGAGGATGTGCCTATGTTCCGATCGATCCTAATTACCCGGCCCAACGTATTGCCTATATAGAGGATGATAGTAAATGTAAAGTAACGATAGACGAGGCAGTTTTATCTGCTTTTAGAAAATCAGATCCTATTTCGACTTCACTTCCGCAGGTATCTTTTAGTTCCGACAATCTGGCGTATATTATTTACACCTCGGGATCTACGGGCAAACCCAAAGGAGTAATGATTACCCATCAGAATGCTTCTGCTATGCTGCATTGGTCACAAAGAGAATTTAGTGATACTGATTTTGATATCCTGTATGCAGTGACCTCACATTGTTTTGATTTATCGGTCTATGAATTTTTCTATCCTTTGAGTATTGGAAAGCAAATTCGCTTACTACCCAACGGATTATCAATAGGAGACTATATCGACAGCGATAAAAAGGTACTGATTAATACCGTTCCTTCTGTGATTCATACACTATTAGAAAAGGGTGTTTCTTTTGAGAATGCCGTAGGAATTAACCTTGCCGGAGAAGCTTTTCCGGTGAGCATCGCCAATCATTTTAAAGATTCGTGGATTGCGGTGAGAAATTTATACGGTCCGTCAGAAGATACTACCTATAGCAGTTATTACAGAGTTAGAGGATCTTACGAGAGTTCGGTTCCTGTTGGTAAAGCCATAGACAACACTCAATTTTATATCGCATCAGATGCTTTGGCTTTACAGCCTGTGGGTGTCATTGGAGAAATCTGCATTTCCGGTGACGGATTATCCAGAGGTTATTTGTACCAGCCAGAATTAACTGCAGAAAAGTTTGTCTCTAACCCCTTCAAAGAAGGAACTAAGTTATATAAAACAGGCGATTTAGGCAAATGGTTACCCGATGGCACTATCGCATACATAGGCAGGAAAGACAGTCAGGTCAAGATTAGAGGGTATCGGGTAGAACTTGGTGAGATCGAGCAGGTATTACAATCTCAGGAAGGCATCGATCAGTGTGTCGTGGTAACTGCAACAGTTCAGGGAGATCCTGTTATTGTTAGTTATCTGGTGAGCACTGCAGGGGTAGACAAACAACAACTTCGATTGTCTCTGGGACGTGAATTACCCGAGTATATGTTACCGAGTTATTATGTGTTTTTAGAAGAACTTCCCCTTACGCCAAACGGTAAGATCGACAAAAAAGCCTTGCCGCCGGTGAGCACAGCAGACATCATCCAACTCGAATATATAGCTCCTACCGATGAAATAGAAGAGAACCTGGTTGCGATATGGCAGGATATACTGAGATTAGACAAAATTGGTGTTACCGATAATTTCTTCGAATTAGGCGGGAACAGCTTAAAAGCCACAGTTTTAATCAACAGAATAAACAGGGCTTTTGATGCAAGATTTTCTATTCAGGATTTATACAAGACCCAGGATATCATTGGAGTTTCAAAAAAACTAAAATTTATAGTTTTTCAAAATCAATTAGCAGTAGAGACAGCTGATGATCTTGATGAGATATTAATCTAAAATTTAACCGCGAGTTTCATTTTACTTTTAAGCATGGCTATACTTCATAGCCATGTTTTTTTTGCACTATTAGATACATTCAACGCCTTGGGTGTAATATTTTGTTGTTAATCACTGAGAGGATAGTGTTATAATTCTAAAAACCATACAAGCGTTTCAATTTACTTTAAAAATCATATCATGATAGAAAATTTAATATACATTCTACAATCTTTAAATATCAGGCTTAAAATAGATAATGGAGATCTGAAAATTAACGCTCCTAAGGGAGCTTTGACTCCTGAAATTATTGAAGATATTAAAGCTTATAAAAATGAACTAATCACCTTACTTTCCTCTTCAGAGTTTATTCCTAAAGCAGGAGTTAAAGACTATTATGCGCTTACTTCGTCTCAACATCAATTGTGGACATTAAGTCAGTTTGAAGGAGGTAGCTCGGCCTATAATATATTTGAAGCATTCGAATTTAAAGGAGTGTTAGATTTTGAAAAACTAACTCAGGCCTTTAAGATCTTAATAGAACGACATGAGAGTTTACGTACTGTTTTTAAAGAAGATGAACAGGAAAATCTGGGGCAGTATATCGTTCCCGTTACCCAATACAGCGGGGTTTTACAGCTGGTAGATTTAAATAATGCAACAGCTGAAGTTTTGAGCAATCAAGCTGATACGCTTCAAAGGCATGCTTTCGATTTAGAAAAAGGGCCGCTTTTTATAGGAGAGATTGTAAAGGCAGCTGCCGATCACCATATTCTGATGCTAAATATGCATCATATTATTGGCGACGGCTGGTCTATGGGAGTTTTGTGTAGAGAATTTATGGCAATTTATAACGGATTGTCTACGGAAAATGAAGTAGTATTACCGGAATTGCCTATTCAGTATAAAGATTATTCAGAATGGCAAAATAACGATGCAAGACAATCTGCACTGGAAAAAGCGAAAACATTTTGGTTAAATACATTTTCGGGAGAAATCCCTGTTCTGGAATTACCCTCTAATAAAGCAAGACCAAAACTTAAAAGCTATAATGGTGCAGGAATAGAGTATACATTTTCTAAAACAACCACATCTCAGCTTAATACATATGCACAACAAAATGGTGTGAGTCTTTTTATGGTTTTAATGGCAGGAATTAATGGTTTACTTTCCAGATATACCAATACCAGAGATATTATTTTAGGAACTCCAATAGCAGGAAGAGCGCATAGTGATTTAGAAAATCAGGTAGGATTATATTTGAACACATTAGCAATTCGCACCGCATTTGAGCAAGAAGTTACTTTTGAAGATTTACTTGCAGTACAAAAAGAAACGTTGTTAAATGCCTATTCACATCAGGAATATCCTTTTGATAATTTAGTTGAAGAACTGGGTATAAAAAGAGATCTAAGAAGATCTGTTTTATTTGATGTTTTAGTAGTATTTCAAAACCAGGAAGAATTGTTAACCTCTCAAGGTTTGACATTGAATAATGTTGAGGTATCGCCTTATAAACAATTGAAAAAGTCATTCAGTAAGTTTGATTTGAGCTTTATTTTTAGAGAAAAACAAGGCGAGTTATCTTTATATATAGAATACAATACAGACATTTATGAACTGGATTTTGTAGAAAGATTTGTTTCACATTTTGATAAATTTCTGGCAGAAGCCATTCAAAATCCAAATCAAAAAGTAGCGAAAATCAATTATTTAGGTTCTCATGAAGAATCTCAATTGTTGTATGATTTCAACGATACAACGGTGGCATATCCGGAAGATACAACAATGGTCGATTTATTTGTCAATCAGGCAGCAAAAACACCGCAACAGATTGCTTTAGTAACCGATGGAAAAAGTTATACTTATAAAGAACTCGATGAGGTTTCAAACCAATTGTCGCATTATTTGTTAAGCAATTACAATTTAGCAGTTGAAGATTTAGTAGGGGTAAAGTTAGACCGAAGCGAATGGCTTTTAATTTCATTACTCGCTGTTTTAAAATCGGGCTGTGCTTATGTTCCTATTGATCCTAATTATCCTGCACAACGTATTGCCTATATTGAGCAAGACAGTAAATGTAAAATAACAATAGACGAGAAGTTTATATCAGCTTTTAGAGAATCAGCTCCGATTTCGATATCACTTCCGCAGGTTTCTTTTAATTCCGATAATCTGGCGTATATTATTTACACTTCAGGATCTACCGGAAAGCCAAAAGGAGTTATGATTACCCATAAAAATGCATCATCAATGTTGCATTGGTCACAAAGAGAATTTAGTGATAGTGATTTTGATATTCTTTATGCGGTAACCTCACATTGTTTTGATTTATCGGTATATGAATTTTTCTATCCGCTAAGCATAGGCAAACAAATTCGCTTATTGCAAAACGGATTATCGATAGGAGATTATTTGGACACGGATAAAAATGTACTCATAAATACAGTTCCATCGGTTATTCATACGCTTATCGATAAAGGTATTTCATTTAAAAATGCCGTAGGAATTAATCTTGCCGGAGAAGCTTTTCCGGTAAGTATCGCCAATCATTTTAAAGATTCAGGAATTGCAATAAGAAACTTATACGGTCCGTCAGAAGATACCACTTATAGCAGCTATTACAGGGTTGAAGGATCTTATGAAAGTTCAGTTCCTATTGGTAAAGCGATAGACAACAGTCAGTTTTATATCCTTTCAGATGCTCTCGCATTACAGCCTGTGGGCGTGATTGGAGAAATCTGTATTTCCGGCGATGGATTATCACGAGGTTATTTATATCAACCGGAACTAACAGCAGAAAAGTTTATTGCAAATCCCTTTCGCGAAAGCGGAAATCTCTACAAAACAGGAGATTTAGGTAAATGGTTACCGGACGGAACCATAGCGTGTATTGGCAGAAAAGACAGTCAGGTAAAAATCAGGGGACATCGTGTAGAACTTGGTGAGATAGAACATGTTCTGGAATCTCAGCAAGGCATTGATCAATGTGTGGTCGTAGCTGGAATTGTTCAGGGCGAACAGGTTATTATCAGTTATCTGGTTAGTGCTGTGGCTGTAGATAAACAACAGCTTCGCTTATCACTGGCACGTGAATTACCTGAATATATGTTGCCTAGTTATTATGTATTTATGGATCAATTACCGCTTACACCAAATGGTAAAATCGATAAAAATGCATTGCCTCCGGTAAGTACAAAAGATATTATTCAGGCTGAATATATTGCTCCGACCAATGAAATAGAAGAGCAATTGGTGGCTATATGGGAAGAAATATTAGGACTAGAAAGGATAGGTATTACAGATAACTTTTTTGAGTTAGGCGGAAATAGTCTTAAAGTAGCCCGATTAATCGAAGAATATCGTCGCGCTTTTAAAGTTAAACTAAGTTTAGAGGCTGTTTTTTCAAATCCAATATTAGAAAATCATGTACAGCTTATAAAAGAGAGTACTTATTCTGAATATCAGGCAATACCAGTTATAGAAACCAATACCAGTTATGCGCTTTCTGCAGGTCAAAAAAGATTGTGGGCATTGAGTCAGCTGGAAGGTGGAGCGAGTACGTACAATATGTCATTTCATACTATATTGGAAGGTAATTATGATATAGCGATTCTTAAAAAAGCTATTTATGCAACGGTAGAACGCCATGAGATATTACGTACTGTTTTTAAAATAGAGAATTCAGGCGAACTTCGTCAGCATATTATTCCTAATAATTCATTTAATCTGGATATTCCTTTTGTAAATATTCAGGATGAGATTGATAAAGAATATAAAATAACAACTTACGCTAAAGAAGATAAGCTTCATTCCTTTGATTTAGCTCAGGGACCTTTAGTAAGAGCTTGTATATTTCAGTTGGAAGATGAAAAATATGCCTTCCATTATAGTATGCATCATATTATAAGTGACGGATGGTCGATGGAAGTTTTATCTAAAGATGTTTTTGCATTTTATGATGCCTTTAAAAATAATACAACTGTTGCGCTGCCGCCTCTTAAAATACAATATAAAGATTATGTAAGTTGGCAGCAATTGCAATTGGAAGATGCTTCCAGTCAGTTAGATAAAGTATTTTGGAAAGAAATGCTTAATGGTACATTACCTATACTTGATTTGCCATCTCAAAAAAAGAGACCAACTTTTAAAACATCAGAAGGACGACGTTTTAGAACTTATTTTTCAGAAGAACAAACAACAGCAATAAAAGGGATACCCCAAGAGCATGGCGGAAGTCTGTTTATAGCCTTGCTTTCTACCTGGAATATTCTGTTTCATAAGTATACCGGCGAGCGCGATATTATTATAGGAGCTCCAGTAGCGGGACGAAATCATATTGATCTTCTCGATCAGATCGGGTTTTATGTGAACACAATTGCGCTAAGAAACGAGGTATCTCCGGAATTATCCTTTGTCTCTTTTTATAAAAAAATAAAAGAACAAACACTAAAGGCCTATAACCATCAAATGTATCCTTTTGATCAATTGATAGACGACCTGAATATTCAACACCAAACATCTCGAAATGCTATTTTTGACGTGATACTTTCGCTACAAACCGAAATATCTGACAGAACTACAGTACAAAAAGAAATTAGTACCACAATTGAAGATACTGGAGAAGCTATAGCTAAATTTGATTTGGACCTAAATTTTCACGAAGAAGGACAATATTTATTATTTGATATAACCTACAACACCAATGTTTATGATGCAGACATGATACAAGGGCTTATGTATCATTATAAGCAACTTTGGAATGCGATTTTGGAGCAGCCAAATCAAATGATTGCTGATCTTAAATACCTTTCAGAAACTGAAGAATCTCAGCTGATTCATTCATTTAATGATAATACGATACCATATCTGGAAGAAGCAGGTATTGTAGCACTATTTCAGCAACAAGTAGAAAAAACACCGGATACTTTGGCAGTCGTATATGGAGAAACCCAAATTACGTATGCGCAACTGGATTTGCTTTCGAATGCAATGTCACAGTATATAAGAAATACTAATGATATTAATCCCGAAGATCTGATATGTGTGAAGTTAGAAAAAAGTGACTGGTATGTCATCACACTTCTTGCCATATTAAAATCAGGTGCGGCCTATGTACCTATTGATCGTAATTATCCGGAAGATCGTATTGCATTTATACAAAGCGATAGTAATTGTGTAATTACGATAGATGACGCTTTTATAGCAAAGTTTAAAAATGAGGCCATATTGTTAGATTACAAGGAAGTAGCAATACAATCGTCAAATTTGGCGTATGTAATATATACTTCCGGATCTACCGGAAAGCCAAAGGGTGTTATGGTAGAGCACAAATCATTAAGTAATTTGTGTCATTGGCATCAAAAAGCATATAATCTTACCAAAGATAGCAGATGTACATTGTATGCAAGTATAGGTTTTGATGCATCGACATGGGAATTATTTCCAACCTTATTAAGCGGCGGATGCGTATATCCTATTCCGGAAGAAATTCGTTTAAAAACAGATGATTTAGTCACTTTTTTCAATACCCATAAAATAACACAAGCTTTCTTGCCTACAGTATTGTATAAAGATATGATACAGGAAAGTGCACAATTAAAACAACCTTTAAAACTTTTGGTTGGTGGTGAAGCGCTTATTGTAACAGAAGTACAGGAGCAACTTGAAATTTATAATAATTACGGACCTACAGAAAATGCTGTCGTAAGTACCTATTATAAAGTAAATCAGGAAACTACCGGATTAGTGCCAATAGGAAAACCTATTGGAAACGTGAAAATTTATATTCTTGATAAAAATGGAAATTTAGTTCCTCCCGGCGTTACCGGTGAGTTATGTCTGGCCGGAAAAAGTCTTGCCCGGGGTTATCTAAACAGTCCTTCCTTAACTCAGGAAAAATTTATATCACATCCGTTAGTAACCGAAGGAAAACTATATAAAACCGGCGACTTAGCGAAGTGGCTTCCTGATGGTAATATTCAGTTTATGGGACGTGAAGACAGCCAGATTAAACTAAGAGGTTATCGTATAGAATTAGGAGAAATAGAAGTTGCTTTGCGGGAAATCGAGGAGATTAAAGAAGCTATTGTTCTTATAAAAGAAATTCAAAACGAAAAATATATTACAGCCTATGTTGTTTGCGAAACCTCAATAGATCGTACAGTTCTTAAAAAGAAATTAAGCAGAACATTGGCAGATTATATGTTGCCTGCCTATTTTATTTATTTGGATGTTATGCCATTAACAACAAACGGAAAAATAGATATGAAAGCACTGCCTAATATAGATAACGAGCAATTTAGCGAAGCAGCAATGTATGTTGCTCCTGGTAATGATTTAGAAAAAAAGCTAGTCAAAATATGGCAGGAAGTACTGCAAAAAGAGAAAATAGGAATAGAAGATAATTTCTTTGCCCTTGGAGGACACAGTTTAAAAGCAATTCAGGTAATTTCTAAAATTCAGAAAGAGTTCAATATTAAATTTGAACTTAGAGAGTTGTATAATGAACCAACAATTACTTACCTGGCACACTACATAGAATCCATACAAATTTTAAACAATCAACAAATAATAGCTTCTGTTATGGGAAAAGAATTGATTTTTTAAAATTACTAGTTAGTGTTAAAAAACGATACGGAATTAGTATAAAAATAACTAAATGAAACAGTTACGGGGATTCTCTTGTAGCTGTTTTTTTGTTTTATACATTTTCCCATAATAATATTTTACAATTTTTTTAATACATCTCGTTTGAAACTTGCATTTTAATTTTAGTAATAATATCTTTAAATAAATGATTATTAGCGCTTTGTATTAGTAGGAAAATTTTTCTGAATTAAAAGATGGCTAACCGTTTTTAAATATCAATTTTTTTCATTTAGGTTGATAGAGGGGTGCTGGAGATAATATTTTTTTTCAAGTGTATTTTTAATCAATGGTAGTGCAACTTGCGACAGTAAAAAACTACCCTTTTGGTTAAAAGAATACGAGTTGTTTATGATTACTTTTGAATTAAAAAAATTACTTATGGAAGATCGTTATACAAGAAATAGACTTTATCTCACTGAAGAAGAGCAAGAGATAATAAAAAACTTTCCAATTTTATTAGCGGGAAGTGGGATCGGTAGCGTGATTGCTGAATGCGCGTTACGTTTTGGTTTTGAGAAGATTACAATTGTAGATGGTGATCAGGTAGAACGATCTAATTTGAACAGACAAAATTATACTGAAGATGATGTCGATTCGAACAAAGTAGATGCTTTAGCCAGGCGATTGAAATCCATAAACAAAAATGCAGAAATCAATTGCCTTGATTTTTTCTTAACTGTTGAAAACGTCGGGGATCATATTAAAGGCCATAAAGCAGCAATTAATGCACTGGATTTTTCCTCTCCGGTACCGTTGATATTTGATACGGCCTGCCAAAAACTGGATATTCCAATTTTGCATCCGTACAATATAGGGTGGGGAAGTCTCGTCACTGTAATTGCAAAAGATGGTCTTCTATTGAACGCAATAGCCAATGATGATGAGGTATTTAATGAAGTAACCTTAGTGGAGTATGCCTCAAGTTATATGAGATTCTGGGGAAGTCCCCAAAATTGGATCGATGACATTGTTGAAAAATACAGAAATGAGAAAAAATCATTGCCACCGCCACAATTGTCTATAGCGTCATGGTCGGTAGCTGCCGTATGCACTCATTTACTTTATAATATTGCTACAGGCAAAAAGTTTAAAAAATTCCCTGAGTTTTATTTGTCAACCATAATTGATAATGATGACTAGAAACTAAATCAATTTATTGCTGGTTGCGTATGCTATTGCCTCGGCAATATTGCCTACGCCCAGCTTTGTGAATAGTTTTCTTTTGTGAAATTTGATTGTATCGGCAGAAACAAACATGCTTTCTGCCATATTTGCAATTGTAAACCCCCTAATGGAGTACTGCAGTACTTCCTTCTCACGACTTGTGAGTTCTATTTTTTTCATTATTTTCCAGAAATCACCTTGAAGGTCATAGCTGAAGATTTTATTCTCGCCCTTCTTATAAATTTTAATGTTCCCGGACTGAAGTTCCGAGGAAAGTGAAATAATACATATTGACTTCCAGATTTTACCGTCATTGGTTAAAAAAACGGGAGTCAGTTTTTGATTCACCAAAAACGTTTTTCCGCTTGGATTCTTTAGGCGAAAGTCATATGAAATAGTATGATGGATACGCTCTTCTACAGGGATATTTTGATAGAAATCAAACCCTATAGTATTAATCTTCAATAACAAATCCAGATCCTCCTTTACTACATATTTAAAGTAAAAAGCATAGCCCAGTTCCTGAACTTCCTCGGGCGTGTGATCACATAGGAACAAAGGATTTTCGGAAACATATTCAAAACCTTTTTTTTCGTAATCTATGATATAGATACTGCTGTAAGTGGTTCTTGCAAATGCCTTGACCAATTCTAAATAATAAGCAAGCTTGAGTGCTTCATCCTGAGAAATTTTCTGAACTGTGTTATTAGATGAAAAAAAATCGTTTTCAATTACCATATCCCTATAATTATATTTTTTAATAGGGTGTGAATATAGGAAAAATTAGAGATGTATGTTAATTTTTTTTATTTCTATACGAATTAAACTTCAATTCGATAAGGATATTGATTGGTTTTTGACTCGATGTTTTTGTAATAGGAAGCCTTTTTTTTAACTACACTTTAGTGTAGTATTTGTTTAGTGTATTGAAAACTAGTATTTTGTGTAGTGTAATGAGTAGGTTGTGGTGATAGTTTTGGAGAAAATAAACATCATGATACTCAAAAAATGCCCCCTATCCGAGATTAGTCAAAATGAGATTTTCCACATGTCAAAATTTGTAGTGACAGAAAATTTCAATCATCATGCAAATGAAGTATTTTCAGATAATTATCAAAATGATATTGATTCTGTTTACAAGGAGGAGATGGGGTTTTTGGAGAATTCGAAAATATTCATTTTCAAAAACGACCTTGGTGATCTAATGGGGACTATTAGAGTTTTAAAATGGGATTTTATTAACGCATTGCCTATTCAGAAGATGTTTGCAATAGATCCTTTCTTTTGTACTGATGGGAATGCTATTAATGAAATATGGCATATTGGACGTTTTGCCATTAAGAAAGGGGTTCGTGACATAAACTTGCTTAAAAAACTGCTGGTTTGCGCTATTGCGCCAGTTTGTGGTCATAAGGATAATATTGCTTTTGCAGAGATAGATGCAAAACTGCTTCGTGTTTTGTGGCTAATGGGAATTAAAGCGAAAATTATAGGGGAATCCATTGAATATTTGGGTTCTGAAACTATACCTGTATGTATGCCATACAATGGGCTAATCGATTTCTATAACGAGAATAAAGGTTTGGTTTTACCACAGGAAACTTTTGTTGCTTCGGCAAAGGGTTATAAACTACCCAATAGGGTAGTATTTCACAGCGGGACTCGCAACTACCCTTTGGTGTAGTAAAATGTGAAATAGAGTATTGTAATTTTACTTCAGAAAAATAAGTCAAAAATAAAGTTAAGTTTTTAGTTTATTCCTTTCATGATTTTTCACCAGGTTCTCAAAAAGCAGCATACTTTGCCGGGAAATTTTAGATACATAAAAAGTATTTTCCCTGAGAATTAAAATTCGTTGCCCAGGTTACCCAAAAAAGACAAAGCTATTGAGCTGTAGAAAAATTTTCTAAAATAAATAACCATGTGACTGGCCACAGCGCAGCTATGCCTGCTCACTAAAAACTTAAAAATTATGGAAAGAAAACAAGGTTGGCATGTTCTTTACGTAAAGTACAGACATGAAAGTAAAGTCTATAAGGAGTTGACAGAAAAAAATATTGAGGCATTTCTACCTATGGCAACCAGCATTAGAAAATGGAGTGACAGAACCAAAAAAATCGAGACTCCATTATTTCCAAGTTATGTTTTTGTAAATATCAAGTCGCACAAGGATTTTCATGATGTTTTAACCGTAGACAGCGGCTGTTCATACTTGTCTTTTGGAGGTCAATATGGAATGGTTTCACCAAAAGAAATACAGCAAATACGATTACTTGTCGAAGGAAAAGACGTTAGTGATGTTCAAATTAACACAGCACTTCCGCAAATTGGCGATAAGCTAAAAATCGAGTACGGCGAATTATCCGGTCTTGAATGTGAAGTATTCAGGATAGACAATCAGCATAGAATCAGCGTTAGGTTGAGTTCATTGCGCCAAAATATATCGGCAATAGTTCCTTTATCTTATTTATCTGCTCCAACTGAAAACACTTTTGCCAAAGCATAGTTTTTAAACTGATCCGTAATGTAGAATATTTCTTAACAGGATCGATCCATTATTCATTCAAACATTTTGCAATTACTAATAGTAAACAATTCTTATTATCGAAAATAAGTATTGTTTGTTATTTCTGATTGTTTGATTAAAAAAGCATTCACTCATTTAATTATATAGTTATTAATTAATTCAAATTTTCAGCATTAAGAAAACATTTTACCATGAAAGATATTAAATCAATAATTACTGGTTTATCCAATAAAGAAGTACAAATATTCCTGGATGACTCACAAGAGAATTTGAGAGTAACAGGAAATACAGCATCTCTTACACAGGAAGATAAAATCGATATTACAACAAATAAAGATAGACTTATTGCCTTACTAAAAAACAGTAAAAGCAATATGGAATCTAACTTTGAAGTGATTTCGCCCGTTGCAACATCAGAAAGTTATGAGGTGTCGGCGGGACAGCGTCGTCTATGGACCTTAAGTCAATTTGAAGGGGGGTCTGTCGTATATAACATGCCTATGAATACGACTCTAAAGGGTAGTTATGATATCGAGTGTTTTCAAAAAGCAATTACAGCGACTATAAATCGTCATGAGATATTACGTACTACATTCAAAATGGATAAAAACGGTGACGTAAGACAATATGTACAGCCAGCAGATGTTTTAAATTTCACACTGTCATATATTGATTTCAGGAATGATATTGATAAAGAAGCTAGTATTGCCCATTATATTAGTGAAGATTCTTTTGTGCCATTTGATTTGGAAACAGGACCTTTATTTCGCGTAAGCTTATTACAACTTGAAGAGGATACTTATGTTTTCTATTATAATATGCATCATATTATAAGCGATGGATGGTCTATGAATGTATTGTCAAAAGATGTATTTACATATTATGAGTCATTTGTAAATGGTATAGCTCCTATCCTTACACCGGTTAATATTCAATACAAAGATTATGCAAATTGGCAATCATTACAAGCAAAAACGATTACATCAACTAAGGATAAAGCATATTGGTTGGAGAATCTTGCGGGAGAGTTACCTATATTAGATCTTCCTTCAGAAAAACGTAGACCTTCTATAAAAACGCATAGAGGGCATAGCTTGAGAACATATATTTCTAAAGAAACAATTGCGATGCTTCAGCGTTTTACGCAAGAGAATAACAGCAGTATTTTTATTAGTTTACTAACTACTATCAATATCCTTTTTCATAAATATACCTCAGATTCAGATATTATTATCGGAAGCCCGGTAGCGGGTCGTGATCATGCAGATTTGGCAGATCAGATTGGTTTTTATGTTAATACAATTGCATTACGTAATACAATAAATGCTCAGGAGAATTTTACATCAATCTATAAACGAATTAAAGAGCAGACACTGGAAGCGTTTAATCATCAAATGTATCCTTTTGATAGTCTAGTAGAAAACTTAAATATCAAAAGAGATGCAGGAAGAAGCAGTGTATTTGATGTTTTGTTAGTACTTCAAAATACTGCAGCAAATGATGAGACTGTCGAAATACCATCATCGAAAACCGATACAATTCTTGATTTAGGAGAAACAGTTTCAAAATTTGATATAGAACTTAAATTCCAAGAAGTTGGAGGATGCTTAGTTTTTGATATTACTTACAATACAGAAGTGTATGAATACCACATGATCGAAGGATTAATGGGACATTATAAACAAATTTTAAAAGGTGCATTATCTCAACCGGAAATTCCTATTGGTAAATTAACCTATATCAGTAAAGAAGAAGAAAAAGAATTTTTACAGGATTTTAATGCCACAGAAAAAAATTATCCTACCGATATTACGCTTGTTGACTTAATTGAAGCACAAGTTGCCAATAATCCGGAAGGAATTGCTTTGGCATATGAAGGAGAAAAGATGACGTATGCAGCCTTAAATGCAAAAGCAAATCAAGTTGCCCATTATTTGCATAGTATAGATGTTACAACAGAGTCTATAGTTGGGTTATGTATGGAACGTTCTTTTGAGATGGTTATTGGGATATTGGGTATTATGAAATCCGGCGGAGCTTACGTGCCTATAGATCCTCATTATCCAAGTGAGAGAATCGATTACATCGTAAAAGATACTAAGGCAGAGGTTGTACTTGTAAATGCCGGCAGCATCAATAAAGTTAATTTTCTTGAAGATATTGCGATACTAAATCTTGATGAACACGATACAGTACTTGCTAATCAGTCAAAAGCTAATCTTAATTTAGCGATATCCGTTTCAAATGCAGCTTATGTAATTTATACTTCCGGATCTACAGGAAACCCTAAAGGAGTAGTCAATGAGCAACGAGGTTTGGTTAACCGTTTATTATGGGCGAAGGAATATTATAATTTAACAGCTAATGATGTATTAATACAAAAAACTACTTTTTGTTTTGATGTATCGGTTTGGGAGTTTTTTCTTTCTCTGATAACAGGTTGTAAATTAGTAATTCCAAGAGCAGAAGGTCATAAGGATAGCGATTATTTAACAGAATTGATTGCGAAACAGCAGGTTACAATGATCCATTTTGTGCCTTCTATGTTAAGCGCGTTTTTATTGGATTTAAATATTTCCAGATGTACCAGTTTAAAAAATGTGGTGTGTAGTGGAGAAGCTTTAAAAATAAGTCAGGTAGAAGATTTTCAAAAGGTATTGCCTGAGGTTATATTAAGTAATTTATACGGACCTACAGAGGCTGCCATTGATGTAACAAGCTGGATTGTTCCTTTTAATTCGGTAGATTTAAAACGCGTGCCTATTGGTGTGCCGGTAGCAAATACTCAGATTTACATTCTGGATAACGAAATGAATATTCAGCCTAAAGGTGTCGTGGGAGAATTATATATAGGAGGTATTCAGGTAGCCAGAGAATATATCAATCGCCCTGAACTTAATGAATATAGATTTATAAATAATCCTTTTGGAGAAGGAAAATTATACAGAACCGGAGATAATGCAAAATGGCTTCAGGATGGAAACATCGAATATCTTGGAAGAGAAGACAGTCAGGTAAAAATTAGAGGTTACAGAATTGAATTGGGCGAACTAGATACGGTTATAAATAGCTGTCCTTTTGTAAATCAGGGAGTTGTTATTGCCAGAGAAGATACTTACGGAGTAAATGAACTAATAGCGTATCTGGTTCTTAAAGAAGATAAAACAAAAGAAGATGTTACTGCTTATCTAAGAGAGCATATTCCTGGTTATATGATTCCCGGAATTATGGTACAATTAGATGAAATGCCCCTTACATCCAATGGTAAAGTAAATAGAAAAGCCTTACCGGATCCTATTTTTACCAGAGAATATGAATATGTTGCTCCAACTACAGAGTTAGAAGAGACATTAGTTACCATTTGGCAAAATATATTAAATACAGAACAAGTTGGGGTTACTGATGATTTCTTTGAATTGGGAGGTCACTCCTTATTAGCAGTTCGATTAATATCTGCGATAAAGAAAACGATTAATGTTACAATTACTATTACAAATGTATTTAGTAATTCAACGATTTTAGCTTTAGCTTCTTTTATTGAAGGACAAGATGTTATTTCTGAAATTCCTTTAATAACCAAACAAAATTTACCACAAGATATTCCGTTGTCTTATGCGCAAGAGCGTTTATGGTTCATCGATAAGTTAAAAGGAAGTGAGCATTATCATATGCCTACGATATTAAACCTGAAAGGAGATCTTAATATTGACTTTCTTTCACAAGCTTTAAAAACAATTGTAGATCGTCACGAGGCGTTACGTACTGTTTATGTAGAAAAAGGAGGTATTGCATATCAACAAGTACAGTCATCAGATAATTGGGAATTGAATGTTGTTTCATTGACTGATAATTTTCAGGATTTTGTATCTGAAGAAGTAAATAAACCTTTTGATTTAGCAAAAGATTATATGCTTCGTGCCACAGTGATCAAAATATCAGACAATGAGCATATTTTAATATTGGTGCTTCATCATATCGCTACCGATGGATGGTCATCATCGCTTATTGTCAATGAATTTAAAGAATTATACGCTTCTTATCAATCCGGAATCGCAGCTGATTTACCGGTTCTTAGTTTCCAATATGCAGACTATTCGGTTTGGCAGCGTTCTGAGATA
>NZ_VJZS01000027.1 GCF_007097385.1 Flavobacterium sp. ZT3R18 | reverse complement strand
TCCGTTTCTAAACTCTATCCTTCATTCAAATTTTTAGGCTATTTATCAGGTTTTGAACGCTCAATTGCGCACAACGTTCTCGCGCTCTTGCGATGGTGGGGATTCGAGAAGCCTTGTTTTCGGTTATTCACTAATTTTTCAAGTACAAAACCATCTTTAAATTCAGCCTTAAACCCCACTATTGCAAAGCGTGTGTTAGGCGATCGGCAAAATAGGTGTGATTTGAATCAAGTTCATTTTTTGTTTAGATCTTTTCAAGCTTAATTTCTGTTGTGTCTTTTAAACTTATTCTATAAAAAAATAAATTTCTATAATTTTCATATAAATCAGTGTTTAAGATTTTGTGTAATTTTTGAGGCTGTTTTTTTCTTAAAATTTTTATAATATTAATTTCATATTTTCCTTTTATAAATTCAATTGAATCCATCAAAAGATTATTTTCATAATTGCAATAGCATTTTATTGACATAGTGTCTTTATTTTGATAAAAAGTGTAAGTTTTTGGCGAGGGGATAATGCTTTTTTCTTGATTTAAAACAAGTTTTCCATCAATATTCAGGTACTCACTTTTTGCAAGAACGTTTTTATCCGTAAAACTAAATATTCTGACATCATTATTGTTTGTTGACTTTTTTATGTCTTGAGATTTACAAGATTGTGTAAACCAAATGATAAATATATATATAAATGCTTTTTTCATATTTAAATTCCTTTTATGCCTTCTTCAATACCTTTTTTAACAATATTCAATAATCGTTTAATTTCACTATCCTTCAAATCTTGTTTTGCTTCTTGTAGTTTTTCAATGTGAAAATGACCAGTTGCTAAAGTAGGTCTTATTTCACTGCGCATTTTTCCAACTCTATAAAAGATTTCATTGGAAAGATAATCTCCACCCGAACCTTCGTTTAATATTTGTTCGCTTTTAGGAATTGTATTTTCTGGATGTGAAACATTATCAAATTTCCAGTTAAATTTTACAAACGGAGCATTAGCAAATGTTTTTGGTAAAGTTGTTTGTATCCATTCAAACTTAGTAGAAACGGCTTGCGAACCATTTTCTCTTATAAAATTTTCATTATCGTTGAAACCTCCTCTTCTTGAGGTTCCAAACATATCAATAACATTTTCCTTAGGACGATATTGACTAACAGTAATAATCATATCAACTTGATTAATCCAAGGTTTTATATATTTTTCAATAATTCCTTCTCCTTGTCCTTTTGCATTATCTTGGTTTCCATCAAAATCTGTATACCTGACTGGTACAATCATAGTTTGAATATAACAATTTCCAATATTTATGTCATTTAAACTCAATGCAACACAACCGGAAGGGTTGGATTGTAAAATATTTCCAATAAAATTAGGATTGTCAAATTGATTTAGAATAAACGGGTCAAATCCAGTAATTAAAACTTTTTTCTTACCACCAGCTTTTGAGAAATCTATTCCGTTATAGTTTCTGCTTTTTTCTTCAAAAACCTGAATTATTTTCTCGAGTTCAGTTCCTTTTTTGACTGTACTTTTTTCAAAATCAATATCTTTCTCAAAAATAGGATGACGTTTCAAGATAACTTGCATAGTAAGTCTAGCCCAATACAAAGGACGGTCGTCCAAAAGTGCTGGCACTTTTGTTACTATCGTTTTTTCTTCTCCTGTTTTTGGGTCTTTGTTTTTTGTTGTAAGATCATGACCTTGAACTTGCCAAAGGGCTTCGTCCCAAAGTTTTTTTGCGCTTGATAGCACTTCTGTTCTAATTTGGTCAACGGTTAAATCTCGATTGTCTTCGTGAATGTATTCTGAAAAGCCATCGACAATGGTTTTAAAATCTTTTACGCTATCGATGAATTTGTTTTCATAGTTGGTAAGTAAGTCTTTTGTTCCAGGATTATCAGTATTGAATAATCCGATTAGTTCTTCGTAGTTCCGTTTGTATGCGATTGGTTTTAATCGTTGTCCTTCAAGTGGTAAATAAACTGGTTTTGCTTCAAAACTTATTTTAACATAAAATTCGTTTAAATCTTCTTCTTTTATTTTGGTTGTTTGCTCGTCATAATCGTAATATTCAAAATCATCGCTATACCAATTTGGGTTGAGTTCAAAAAGAGATGTTTCATATTGGTTATCTTTGACAGGAACAAAACCCCAACGAAACCCGCTACCGTTCATCATATCAAATTTTTGATTTTTACTTTTCGATTTGCCTTGTAGCGTGAGATAAATCATTGCTCCATCTTTAGCGTCTTTGGTAGTAACTTTTATTTTAAGCTTTTTGCCGTACCAAAAATCTTTTGTGTTTTGATTGAGTAATTTATTATTTTCGTCAAAGAATTCTACTTTTTCAACTTTTGGGTGTGTTGTGTAATGTTTTTCAGGTGGTACATAATCTCCAAAAATAAGTCCATTTTCTACCCCTGTCTCCGTAATTGTCCCACCAGCATTGTCTGTAATACTTTCGCCCCAAATATTATGGTTCCCTACAGTAGTTTTTGTGATTTTACCCCCTACAATTGTAGTCTTGCTTCCTCCTACAAATTCTTTTGTCGTTTCTCTCATTTTTTCTGCGGTTTCTGTTGTTATTGCTGTCGCCTAACTAGTATATATGCGAAACAAACCTTCGTGTATATATCCACCAGTTGGGTAGATTGGCGAAGGTTTCTTTCGCTTTATTTATTTTCCAAAAGTAATTAAAAAAGATTACAAATCATCGAATGGGCTTTTAATTTGTTGAATACTTTTCGTACTTACATGGGTGTAAATTTCGGTGGTTTTACTGCTGCTATGTCCGAGTAATTCTTGTATATAACGTAAATCAGTGCCGCTTTCTAGCAAATGTGTTGCAAAACTGTGGCGAAGCCAGTGCAATGTAACGGGTTTTAAAATTCCAGTTTTTTGCAATGCTTGTTTTAATATGAGTTGTAAACTCCTGGCGTCATAAGGCATTCCAGCTGTTTGTCCTTCAAATAAATAGGTAGTTGGTTTGTAATCTTTATAGTAATTCCGCAGCATTTCCAATATTTTGGGGCTTAACGGCGCAATTCTGTCTTTCTTTCCTTTTGCATTTTTTAACATAACCAGATTTCTTTTGGAATCAATATGTACCGGTTTTAGGGCTAGTAGCTCTCCACAGCGCAATCCACAGGCATAAATTAAACTCAACATGGTTTTGTGTTTGGTATTGCTGTGTGCATTCAGTATCAATTTTACTTCTTCCTTGCTCAAAACATTGGGTAATAATTTAGCGCGTTTGGGACGATGAATTTTATCGAGTTCTATTTTGGTTTCTCTTACGGTTGCGAAAAACAACTTAATCGCGTTAACGATTTGGTTTTGATAGGATGCTGATAAATTGTTATTTAATATGTATTCGTTGTTGTACCGTATGACATCGTCATTGTTGATTTCGGCTACTGGTTTTTCGTTGTAAAAGGTCAGAAAGGATTTTAAAGCTTCGGTATAGGTTTTTATGGTGCTGTCACTGTAGCGTTTAGATAATAACCAGTATTTGAATTTTTCTATTTGTGCGATTCCTTCTGCCGAAGGGTGCTTGATCGGGGTTTCGACAATCTGAAACTTCATTCGGTTCTCGAAGGTGTCGGGCAAATGCCAAACGCCAAGAGTTTGGCTCCATTGGGATCCTGCTTGTTGCTTGATTCGGTCTGTCCAATCGGGATTTTTTTCGAAATAAATGGCGATTCGGCTTTCGCCACGGCGTTTGATGAGTTGTGCTTTCCAGTTCATAAGGCGTATAGTTGAAGTGTAAATATAAGAAAAATATTTCAGAAGATGGGAAATGAAAGATGGAAGTTGGAAAATTGAAGTTGGAAGTTGGAAGAGGGAAGAGGGAAGAAGGAAGTTGGAAGACAGATGAGAGAGGGTAGAATTTATATGAAAATAAACGTAAAGTTTTCCACGAAATTATCATCTCAACGAAGGACAATATTGAGGGATTTCTTGAGACGATTCTTTCCTAATACTGATGATTTTGTTCTTGTATTCAAATAAAACTACATTTATCTCATTTCAAATTGTACCCAAAAAAACAAGCTGCAATCCCAAATTTTCTGGAATTGCAGCTTATATGATTTTTGAAAAGCAAAGCTTCTTATGAAAACGGATGCCCTAGCCCTGATGGAAGGGAAAATCCTTGTTTGCCGGGGTTCGGCAAACAAGATTGGAATGACAGCAGGAAATAGCTCCTTCCTTCGACACTTCGACTTCGCTCAGTGCATGCACAGCTCAGGATTCGAATAACGGAATTGTTTAATTTACTCTTTATTGCTATAATATTTTTTTCTGAACCAAAAGGCGACATTGACCAAGGCGATTAAAGCGGGAACTTCGACTAGTGGGCCTATGACACCCGCAAAGGCTTGGCCGCTATTGATGCCGAAAACACCAATGGCTACTGCTATGGCCAACTCAAAATTGTTCCCGGTGGCGGTAAAGGCAATGGCGGTTGACTTGGAATAATCGGCGCCAAAGTACTTACCGATGAAGAAACTCACGACAAACATAACGACGAAATAAATCACTAGCGGAATGGCGATGCGTACGACGTCCATTGGGATTTGGATGATTAATTCCCCTTTGAGGCTGAACATTAATACGATGGTGAACAGTAAGGAAATTAAGGTAATAGGGGAGATGAAAGGGACGTATTTGGTCTCGAACCATTCGGCTCCTTTGGTGGCAATTAAGGCGTAGCGACTGATGATACCCAAGGCAAAGGGGATACCGAGGTAGATGCCCACACTTTCGGCAATTTGTCCAATGCTGATGTTGACTTCAAACCCGTGATACCCAAAATAGGGCGGGAGTATGGTAATGAAAACATAAGCATAAACGCTGAACATTAGTACTTGGAAGATGCTGTTGAGGGCGATTAAACCCGCGGCATATTCTCGGTCTCCGTCGGCTAGGTCGTTCCAGACTACGACCATGGCGATGCAACGCGCGAGTCCGATGAGGATAACGCCAATCATGTATTCGGGATAACCGTTTAGGAATAATAACGCTAAGGCAAACATTAAAATTGGACCGACAATCCAGTTGAGAAACAGGGAGGCGCCCAGTACTTTGGTGTTTTTGAAGACTTCTCCCATTTGTTCGTACTTGACTTTGGCTAGTGGCGGATACATCATCAGGATTAACCCAATGGCCAATGGAATATTGGTGGTTCCGCTCGAAAACGAGTTGATAAATCCACTACTCGATGGAATAAAATATCCGATGGAAACGCCCATAGCCATGGCTAGAAATATCCAAAGGGTAAGGTTGCGGTCTAGGAACCCTAATTTTTTTCGCTCTAAAGCGGGAGCACAATTATTTGCTGACATAATTTATTTGGTTTATACGAAATCTAAAATTAGACACGAATTTCACTAATTTTCACTAATTAATTCGTGCCAATTCGTGAAATTCGTGTTTATAATTGACAGTTTTAATTCTTTATTTGTGAAAAAACATAAAACAGTTCGGTTGCAATTTGGATGCTTCGTTCCTGATATTTCTCGGCTTGTTGTGGGGTGTTGTCAAAGGCTTTTGGGTCTTCGAAGGTGATGGGGATTCGTTTTTCGGCTCCTGCTATGAATGGGCAACCTCCATCGGCGGATGAACAAGTTAGTATCGCTGCAAATTCACTTTGTGGGTTGAAAGTGTCATCGTATGTTTTGGAAAAGCAAATCAATGGATGATCGTTTTCGTTGTATTTTACACTATACACAGGATTGTTACCGTTGGAAAGGGTTTTGATTTGGAAACCGGTATTCGTTAATGTTTGGGCTACCATGGGGAATAAAGCGGTGGCTTCGGTTCCGCCCGAATAGCTAAACATGTTTTTTATGTTGTAATGAGCCGCTGCGGTTTGCGCCCATATTTGGGACAAATGGCTTCTTCGGGAATTGTGGGTGCAAATGAAATTGAGACGGATGTCTTGGTTTGTCGTTACTTTCGATTGGATGAAATCTACAAGCGGTTGCAAAATGGTTTTGCGTTCGGCTGAAATGCTTGCAAAATTAAAAGCGTCGATGGTACTGCTGATGTCAGTAAATAATGTGTTTTTGGTTTGTGTCATTTAGAATGTGTTTTTGGTTGGTATGCTAAAGGGCAGACTTCAATTATTTTTATCTTTTAAAATCTGCTGAATCTGAGTGAAAATATAGGCACGCAGATTAGACAGATTTTTTAAACTAGTGTAACTATTCAGCCTAACAAAAATTTTACACGAATTTCACGAATTAACACGAATTCAGGATCAAAATTGAATCTAATTTCACAAAAAATAAACAATCTCACAATGCAATTTGTGCAAATTTGTGTAATTCGTGTCTGTTTTTCTTTAAATCCTACGCTAATTTGGTGTAAGCTGAATAGTAATAAATTAGATTATTAGCAGCATCCTCCACCAGGAGTGCAACAACTGGATTCGGTTGCTATTTCGGACAGTTGTGTTTTTTGTTTTTCTTGCGGGGGACAGCATTGGTCTACTGCCAAACAGGCGGTTTGTTTGTTCAGTAATAAAAACGTCTCACCATTATAACCCAAATCGTATTTTCCGATGGTGGTGTCTTGGTATTCGACCTCGATTTCAAGATCTTCAAGCTCCAATGTTTTTTCGGATAAGGCGATAATGTTGATTAATTTTTGGGCTTTCAATCGGTGTTCAAAATCATTGGCATCCCACAATTGAAAATTCACAACGGATTCCTTGCGAACAGTTCCGCCGCAGTCAATAAAATTTTTGGTAATCATTCCAACCTCGGTTACATGGAAATGTTCCGGTACGAATGTGCCGTTTGGCAACTGAAAAGTTACTCCTGTTGCAGTACTTAAGTGTTTTTTAATTTCTGATAGTTTCATGTGGAGAGAGTTTAAGAGTTTAAGAGTTTAAAAGTTTAAGAGTTTAAAAGTTTAAGAGTTTAAAAGTTTAAGAGTTTAAAAGTTTAAAAGTTTAGGGGTTTAGATGTTTAAGGGTTTAGATGTTTAAGGGTTTTAGATTTTAGTACTTTTTTATTTTCTACTTTCTACTTCATCTTCCATCTTCGTGCTTCCATCTTCGTTCTTCGTTCTTCCATCTTCCATCTTCCATCTTCCATCTTTTCAACAACAATTATTTTTCTTTTTATCGATATATGAACTGATCAACTGAAAAAAGTCTTTGATTTTCTCAAAGCCCGCTTCGTTGATGCAATAGCAGGCTGTGTTACCCTCGACATTGCCTTTTATTAAACCGGCGTTTTTTAGTTCTTTCAGGTGTTGAGAAACGGTAGGCTGGGCCAAAGGCAATATATTTACGATATCTCCGCAAATGCAACTATCCATTTTTAATAGATATTCGATAATGGCAATACGGGCAGGATGACCAATGGCTTTTGCCAAAATAGCTAATTCGTTTTGCTCGTCTGTAAAGTGTTCTGTTTTGGTAATTCCCATTGTTATATATTTATATTGCAATATTACGATATACTTTTGAGATAAAAAAGTAAAATAGATTAAATTTTGCTTTTAAGGAATTGTTTGGTTAGTTTTCAGTCGCAGTTTTCAGTCCAACAAGGCGGGTACTCTGTGAGAGATTCGCTTTGATTCATATTGTTAAGAAAGAGAATTACAATTTTTGCAGACAACTCTGGAAACTGTGACTGTGACTGAAAACTGCATTGTTAAGAAAGCGAATTACAATGTTTACAGACAACTCTGAAAACTGCGACTGCGACTGAAAACTTTTACCTAAATAGTTACGAATTTTCAGTTTGTGTTAATACAACATTTGCACTAGTGGCGTTACTGCAGAAGCCGATTTTGGCAGTAAAGCAGTAAGTGCAGTAAATTGTGTTGGACTAATCAAATTCTTCATTTTTGAAGAGAAATCAGCTCTGTTTTCAGTCATTTTTGAAGCGTAACCCGCCTTATCGGTTGTCATAGTTGGCAAAATATTTTTCTTTTTGTTTAATGTTTCATTTACCAATGAATTTACAGCTGGTTTTTGCGCGTCGGTTAATTTTAATTTTGGAGACAATATTCCCATTACTTGGTTAGAAATACCCGCCACATCAAATGAAGTTGACGAGGCAGTTGCTGCTGTTTTACTCACGGTGTTGGCTGCTTTTGTAAGGTCTCCCATACTTTGTGCATTGGCAAATGAAATAGTTCCTAGAAGTAGTGTTGCGATAATAAGTTTCTTTTTCATGTTTTTTTTGTTTACATTTTGTCTTTGAATAAGTTGTTTTTTGTTTTAGGTTTCGAAAATCAATTTGGTTAGATAAAGATAGGAATTTTTGTGGTTTTTTTATGTTTTATTCTGTGGTTGAATTGCTATGAATCCATCTGTATTTTTATTCGACTTTAGATTGTTAAAGTTTGAAAATATATTCTATATTTGTTTTGTAAGTTATTTTACGATAATCAAAAAAATAATAATTAATGAAAAAATTTTTAGCATTCCCGGTATTGTTCATTTTATTGACTAGTACAAATTTTTTATCGGCTCAGGAGTCCGCTGACACAAAAAAAGCAGATGAAAAAGCTGCTAAAGTGGCAGAAAAGCAAAAGAAAGCTGCTATGGAGAAAGAATTATTTGACCAAGTATTTAGTAGTGTTTCTTCTAAAAAAGCATCCACCGTAGTATTGAAAAATGGTGAAACCCATATTGGTTATTGTGATGGTGTGAATAGAAAGAAAGGATTGATTTCTTCTTTTGAAATAAAAGATAGTATTACTGGTAAAAAAGACGAATTTGTAGCTGACCAAATAGCTGAAATATATTTGTATCCAACAGGATATGAGTCTGCAATGAAAATGGATAAATTATTGGGTAATACAAGTAATTGGGGAGGTAAAAAAGATCTAAGTAAAGTTAGTAATAAAGGAAGTATTCGTTTAAAAAATCAATTGGTTTCTTTGAATAATAAAAAAGAACCAAAAGAATATATAATGCAATTAATCAATTCTGATTTCAGTAGCGTAATTGAAGTATACGGAGATCCTGTAGCTAAAGAAACTGGAGGTTTTAGTGTTGGAGGAAGCCCACAGTTTGGAGGAGGCGTAATTAAATCATATTATGTAAAAAAAGGGGATAAAATAATTTGGTTAGAAAAATCGGAATTTAAGGATCGCTATAATGAATTATTTGGAGATAATGCTGATTTTATAGCACTGTATCCAGCGGATAAAATGAATTGGGACTATTTTAGTTTTTTGGTTTTGGAATATACTAAAGCAGTAGAAAAAGCTTAATTAAGATTCGATTTATTCTATAGAAAAAGCTCCATTTTGGGGCTTTTTTTTATGATAACTTGCTCTGAATTTTAAGTAAAAATAAACAAGAAAATATTTAATTTTTTTGGTTTTAAATAGAAATAGAATACTTAGTTTTACCAAAATTAAATTTTAAAAATATGAGAAAAATATTCTGCTTTTTATTTGTTATTTCTATTTCTTTAAACACTTATTCACAAATGAATATTGCTAAAGAGAAATCCTTTAAAGTAAGTGAGCCTTACAGAGTTTTTGATGCAAAAACTAAACTTTATTTTGCAAAAGGAAAGGAAGCTATGGCTTTAAAGTTTGATGGAGATAATATTGTGATCCAGAAATTTGAAATAGAGAAACCTTCTTTTGTAAAAGAAAAAAAATATGAAAAGTTCTTTCCAAAAAATTATGCTGTTGAAGAGATAACAGAACTAAATAATAAATATTACTTTTTCTTTTCGTCATGGGATGGAGATAATGAAAAAGAACAATGTTTTTCAATAGAAATAGATTTTGAAAAAGGAGAGTTTGTTGGGTCTCCAAAATTAATGTTTCAAGTTAATGGTAAGATTGCGGGAAATACTGTCATTTCTATGACTAGTGCCTATGGATATGCTATTAAACCCGGTTATAAGTTTAAGTTTTTAAAATCGAATGACAATAAAAATATTTTAATTGAATATAGAAAAAAACCCGAGGTAAAAAGGGATGTGAATAGTTTTGATATTATTGGGTTATATACTTATGATAGTAATTTGAATAAGATGACTAATAATGAATATACAATGCCATATACAGAAAGAAGAATGGATAACCTAGATTATCGTATAGATAATAAAGGGAATTTGTATGTTTTGGTAAAAGTTTTTCATGATGACAGTTATGATGATAAGAAAAAAAAGAAAGATACTGAATCAAATTATCACATTGAATTATTTGTGATTAAATCGGGTTCTAATAAAATTGAAATTTCAAAATTTGAAAATAAAGATAAGTTTATAAATAAAATTTGGTTATTTGATACCGATAAAAATTTTCTTGTTTGTGCTGGATTTTATAGTAAAGGTGGAGATGTGGATTCTTTAAAAGATATAGATGATATTGATGGAATAGTTACATTTAAACTAAAATCAGATGGAGTGATATATGATAAATCTTTTATTGAAATTCCTACCGAGATTTTGAATCAGTATGAAACCGAAAGAACAAAGAAAAAGAATGAGAAAAAAGAAAGAAAAGGGGAAGGAGCTCAGTTTAATGATTTGGAATTAAGTGAGTTAATTGTGAATAAAGACGGTAGTGTTCTTATTGTTGGAGAACAACATTTTAAAGTTAAAAGAGGATCTCGTTCAATAGGTCCTGGGGTGAGTATGGATTATTATTCCTATCATTATTGTGATTTGTTAGTGACTAAGATTACTTCAGATGGAAAAATTGATTGGATGAAAAAAATCCCTAAAAATCAAAAAGGAATGTTTGAATTAGGTGGTTTGTCTTTTAAATATTTTAACGCAAATAATAATCACTATTTTGTATTTCTTGATAATGTTAAAAATATCGATTTGCCTTTGGATAAAGCACCAGAACAACATAGTGATGGTCAAGGAGGGTATTTAACTGCCGTGAAAATTGCTGATTCAGATGGGACGTTAGTAAAAGAAACTATTTTAAATGCTAGAGAAGTAGAGGATTTTGAAATTTTTCAATATGCAACGAATAGAGTCTTTAAAACCGGTGAAAATTCATTTATGTTTGAAGCTTATAAAAAGAAGAAAGAAGATGTTATGATTAAAGTCAATTTGAATTAATAAATATAGAAATAAAATCAAATCATGATAATGTATAAAGCTCCATTATTGGAGCTTTTTTTTATAATGATATTTCTAAATTGAATTATTAAAATTTTAATTAACCATGAAAAAATACATTGTTTTATTGTTTTTGTTTTCTTTTTCGTTTGTTTCAGCACAACGATTTGATATTATTTGGGGAAAGATGAGTAATCTCAAAGGAATTCCAGCCTTCAATGTTATTTTTGATTATACGAATTTGCAAGTAGAAGGTTTTGAAACTGAAGAAGCTTTTCTTGCTGATAAAATGGAAAAAAGGAAAGATTTTGAAGGGAAACCGGAAAAATTCAAAAAGGATTGGTTTGAAAATAGGGAAAATAAGTATGAACCTAAGTTTATCGAATCCTTCAATAAGAGATTTGATAAAGGAGAAATAAAATGTGACAAGGACCGTGATTTAAAATACACGATGAACATTAAAACCACATGGATTTATCCAGGTTATAATCTCGTTGAATTTAGTCAACCAGCAAAAATTAGCGCTACAATAACAGTTATAGAAACAGCTAATCCGGATAATATCCTACTTGTAATTAAATTTGATAAATCAATTGGTTTGGCACAAGGTATATTTGAGTTTGATGAAGGATACAGAATTGCTGGCGCTTATGAAAAACTGGCAAAAAATATGACGATGCAATTAAAAAGATTTTTATAATAAAAAACCCTAGCAATGCGCTAGGGTTTTTTTGCTTTATGCTTTTTCCATATCTATAACATGAGCCATGTTTTTTATTAAGTTGTCATGTTTTTTGACAAAAGGATTTTCTTCATCCCAAACATAACCTGCTAGGACGGCACAAATTTTTCGTTTTACGTCTAAGTCAGCTGGTTGATGAAAAAAGAGTGTTTGTAGGTTCCCCGTGTACCATTCTTTTACATAAGTGGTAAAAACAGCAATTCCTCTTCTCATATACCCTGTAAATTCGGTTTCCCAATCGACAGTTAAGCCTTGTGATTCTTTTAAGAAAAGTTTGGCGGCAAGCATCCCTGATTCCGTAGCAAATGCAACACCTGATGAGAATACGGGATCCAAAAATTCTGAACTGTTTCCAGTAAGAGCGAAACCATCTCCGTACATTTGTTTTACAGAGCGAGAATAATTTTCTAATTTTACAGGCTCAAATAAGAAATCTACTCCAGCAAAACGTTTTATATAATAGTCTGATAATTGAATTGCATTTTTCAATGCTTCGGCATTGTCTTTGTTTTGGGAAAGCGAATTGATAAATGAAGTTGGTCCAACTACACCAAGACTTGTATTACCGTTTGAAAAAGGAATAACCCATAACCAAACTTCGGTTTCTAGAATGTCAAAAGAAATCATTGTTCCTTCTTCCCCTTGCGGACGATTGATGTCAACAACGTGGGTAAATATAGAGGAATGCGGATCTAGTTTTGAAGGAGTATCTAAGTCTAATAATCTTGGTAAAACTCTTCCGTAACCACTAGAATCAATTATGAATTTAGCATGTATTTCTTTTAAATTTCCGTTGATGTCTTTTACAACGGTAATTGAATTTTTTCCTTCAAAAGAAACAGAAATCACTTCCGATTCAAATTCTAAATCAATCCCTTTTCGGATCACTTCCTGAGCCATAGTGTTGTCAAAATCGGCTCTGGGTACTTGCCAAGTCCAATCCCAGCCTTCTGAAAATTTATCGCTAAAATCAAAAACGCAAATTTCTTCTCCTCTTATAAATCGGGCGCCCAATTTTTTTTCAAAATTCATGGCATCCAAGCAGTCAAATAATTCTGCTTCCGCAAAATGATCCATCACTCTCGGGATAAGGCTTTCGCCAACAACAATTCTAGGAAATTTTGTTTTCTCTACTACTTTTATTTTTATTCCGTTTTTATGAAGATAAGAGGCCGATACACATCCAGATGGCCCTGCTCCTATAATTAAAACATCTACGAATTCTTGTAACATTTTTTATTAAAATTAAATTTTTGTATTATTTTTATGTAAATTTTTTTAAAGTTTCTATCAAATATAGAATCCAGCAAATTCAAAAGAATTCTAAACTACGAAACTCTTTTTTTACACTTTATCAATGTGTGGCTCATTCCTATTATGTCATGCATTTCATCAACGACAAATCCAGCTTTTTCAATCACTTTTAAAATGTCTTCAGAATGAAACATTTGGCTGTTACCATTGGCAACTGCCGTAAAATATAATGAAGTGGCATGTAAGCTATATGTTGATGCTTGAAATTTTTGCAAATCCCAAAAAGTCTCCAAGATGTAAAAACTAGCGTCATTTGTCATAGCCTCATATGCTCTTCTAAAAAGACCGTAAATTTCTTCTAAAGAAAAACAATCAATAAATTGACTCATCCAGATAATGTCATTCCCTTTTGGAAACGGAATAGAATTGTCTAATAAATTGGTGTCAATTGCCGAAATTCTATCTTCAAATCCAGCATCGGCAATGTTTTTTCGCGCAACATTGGCTTGTCCAGGTAAATCTAAAATGGTAATTTTTACCGTAGGGTCATATTTTGCACATTGCATAGAGAATTTCCCCGTATTACCTCCTACATCCAAAAATGATTTTGGATTATTGCCAAATAAAATAGGCATTATTTCTGGAAAAGTATAATCTGAATAAAAATGATCAAAGTCAAACCAGCTTTTTTTAATTTTTTCGGGTAATTCAGAAAGTCCAATATAAACGGTATCCCAATCTCCTAATTCTTTTAATCCAGCAGGTTTTCCATTTACAATAGATTCTTCAAGATGATTAATAGCAAGATAATTTACATCTTGAGTAAAATCCATATTGATATTGGTCATTTTGTCTCTTAAAATAAAATAACCTGTTTTTGTTAATATGAATTCATTGTCTTTCAAATAAACCATTTCTAAACTTAATCCGGCTTCAAGCAAAACTTTTACACCATATATTGACAAATTCAATTCGGCAGCAATGGTTTCTATACTTGCTTTGTTTTTGTTAAATAGGTATTCTAATATACCTAAATTGCGTAATGATTTTGCCGCTTGAAACATAATTGGGGCAAAAGCAATCTTTTGTGCATCTAAATTTGCTTGAACGACATTCTTTTTATCTGAACCAAAATCTTTCATTATTGTTAATTTTTTTTGTTTTTTTTTAGAGGAATTTTATTTAAGTTATTGATTGTGTAGCTATTAAAAGAATAAATAAAATATTACGCAAAAAAGTGTTGTCATATACTATTGTAAGTGATATTATGTTACATTTGCGTCCGTCAAATTAACCACAATATATTCTAAATAAAAATTAATTTTGAATTTATTTAGTTATAAATAATACTTGTTAGTAATGAATACAATTAATGAATATTTAAGTTTAAAAGAATTCGAAGCTGTAATTTTTAAAAACGGCAAAATAGACATCAGTCAAGTTGTTCTTGATAGAGTAAATGAAAGCTTTGATTTCTTGAAAAATTTTTCGGTAAATAAAGTTATCTATGGTGTAAATACCGGTTTTGGACCAATGGCACAATACCGTATCAAAGATGAAGACCGTATACAATTGCAATACAACTTAATTAGGAGTCATGCTTCGGGTACCGGAAAACCTTTAAACGCGATATGTGTAAAAGCTGCAATTTTGGCCCGATTAAATACGCTTTCATTAGGTAATTCAGGTGTTCATCCTTCTTTAATTCAATTAATGAAGGAATTAATAAATAGAGATATTACCCCTTTGATTTTTGAACATGGTGGAGTAGGTGCTAGTGGAGATTTAGTGCAACTAGCCCATTTAGCTTTGGTCTTAATTGGTGAAGGTGAGGTTTTTTATAAAGGAGAAAGAAGACCTACTCAAGAGGTTTTCAAAATAGAAAAATTAGAGCCAATTCAAGTAGAAATTAGAGAAGGTCTGGCTTTAATGAACGGAACTTCGGTAATGACTGGGATAGGTGTAGTAAATGTGCATCATGCCAATAAATTATTAGATTGGTCTCTTAAGTTTTCTTGTGCTATAAATGAGATAGTTCAAGCGTATGATGACCATTTTTCAGAAGAATTAAACGCGACGAAACGCCATAAAGGACAACAAGAAATAGCATCAAGAATGCGTGCTAATCTTGCTGATAGTAGTTTAATAAGAAAAAGAGAAGACCATTTGTATTCGGGAGAAAATACCGAAAATATTTTTAAAGAAAAAGTTCAGGAATATTATTCTTTACGTTGTGTACCTCAAATTTTAGGACCCGTTTTAGAGACAATTAATAATGTAGCTTCTATTCTTGAAGAGGAATTTAACTCTGCAAATGATAATCCGATTATAGATGTAAAAAACAAGCATGTCTATCATGGTGGTAATTTTCATGGGGATTACATTTCTTTGGAAATGGATAAATTAAAAATTGTAATTACAAAATTAACGATGTTGGCAGAACGTCAATTGAATTATTTATTGAATTCAAAAATAAACGAAATACTTCCTCCATTTGTAAATCTTGGAACTTTAGGGTTTAATTTTGGTATGCAAGGGGTACAGTTTACAGCCACTTCTACCACTGCCGAGAATCAAATGTTGTCGAATCCTATGTATATTCACAGTATTCCAAACAACAATGACAATCAGGATATTGTAAGTATGGGAACTAATGCAGCGGTTATAACTGCAAAAGTAATTGAGAATTCTTTTGAAGTTTTGGCTATTGAATTGATAACTATAGTTCAAGCGATTGACTATTTGGAACAAAACGATAAAATTTCATCGGTTACCAGAAAAATCTACGATGACGTTAGAAAAATCATTCCAGTATTCAAAGAGGATCAAGTAATGTATCCTTTTGTGCAAAAAGTAAAAGACTATTTGATAAATAATTAGTAATTTGCTCGTTTTTTAATCCTTTAAATTATAAAACATGAAGAAATTAGTATTGTTTTTTGTAATATTTTCTCAGTATATCAATGCGCAAGAATTAGCATTAGTTAGAAAAGAAGGTAAGTTTGGTTATATCTCAAATGTGGGTGAATTTGTAATTCAGCCTAAATATAAGACAGCCAAAAACTTTTCGGATGGATTAGCAGCTGTTGAGGATAATGGAAAATGGGGTTTTATCAATGCCAAAGGAGAATTGGTGATACCAGCTACTCTAGACGATGCGAAATATTTTCATGATGGAATTTGCGTAGTTGCCAAAGATAAAAAATGGTTTTATATCAATAAAAAGGGAGAGGTTCAAACGTCGCCAAGTTCTGATAAAGTCTATGATTTTGAAAACGGAGTTGCTTTTATCAAACAAGGAGAAAAAATTGGATTGATAAACAATAAAATGGAGGTTGTTCTAAAACCAAAATATGATGTTATCAAGTCTTTTGAAAACGGTTATGCCAGAGTGAAAAACAATAATCAATGGGGAATAATTGATAGTACAGGTAAAGTTGTTGTAGAAGTAATTTACGATGAAGTTGGAAATTATTTTAAAAACACAACTTGGGCAAAAAACGGAAGAGGTTTTGGTATAGTTGTAGCTGGAAAATTCATTGATGTTGATGGAGCAGACAAAATTTGGGATTTCTTGGTTCAAGACGTTACTTATGCCAGGAAATATGACAAAGTAGGTTTTATCGATTTAAAAGGGAAATGGATAATTGAACCCAAATTTGATAAAGTAAAAGCATTTAATAAAAATTTAGCGCCAGTATTAGTTGGAAAAAAATGGGGTTTTGTTGATGTGAAAGGAGTTGTAGTTATTGAGCCTATATATAATGATGTAGAGGTTTTTAGTGCAGATGGATTAGCTCCTGTAAAAGATAAAAACTGGGGGTTCATTAATACTACGGGAAAATTAGTAATTCCAACTCAGTATATAATTTCGGCAGGAGGGCTTTTTTCTATTTTAAAGGATGATGAAAAAGGTTTCGTAAATGGTTTAGCAAGAGTAAAGAACGAAAATAAATGGGGTTTTATCAAACCAGACGGTTCTGTTTTAGGAAACCAATGGTTTGAAAATGCAGAACCTTTTCAAAAATAGCTTCGGCACGCTCAGCTACCGGCATCAAGTTTCGGCTATGCTCAGCTGCCGATGACCGAAGCAATTCGAAAATTAAGCTTCGGCTGCGCTCAGCTGCCGATGACCGAAGTATTCTGATAATCGAAGCATTTCGGTAGCTGAGCGTAGCCGAAGCTAAAATCTAAAATTATAATATGAAGTGTGTTTTAGTTACAGGAGGTTCAAGAGGAATTGGTAGTGCTATTTGTCAAAAATTAGCATTAGATGCCGATTACCATATTCTTATAAATTATCAATCTAATAAAGAAGCTGCCGAGAAAACACTTGAAGAAGTGATTAAAAATGGCGCTACTGGAGAGATTATTCAATTTAATGTAACCCATTTTGAAGAAGTAAAAGAAGCTTTAACACAATGGCAAGAGGCTAATCCTACTGCTATTGTAGAGGCAATAGTGAATAATGCTGGAATTACAAAAGACGGATTGTTCATGTGGATGAGTCCAGATGATTGGTCAAGTGTTGTGAATACTAGTTTGAATGGTTTCTTTAATGTAACCAACTTTTTTATTCAAAAAATGTTACGCAATAAATACGGTCGTATTGTAAATATAGTGTCACTTTCTGGGGTGAAAGGAACTGCTGGACAAACCAACTATTCAGCTGCCAAAGGAGCTGTAGTGGCGGCAACAAAAGCCTTAGCTCAGGAAGTTGCTAAAAGAAATATTACTGTAAATGCAGTAGCTCCAGGTTTTATTAGAACCGATATGACAAGTCAACTCGATGAAAAAGAACTCATAAAAATGGTTCCTGTAAATCGTTTTGGTGAAGCCGAAGAAGTGGCTGATTTAGTTAGTTTCTTAGTTTCTAAGAAATCCAGTTATATAACGGGAGAAGTTATTAATATTAATGGCGGAATTTATTCATAAAAAATTACATTACAGCAAATGAACAAGAGAGTTGTCATTACAGGGATGGGAATATATTCCTGTATAGGAACGTCGTTAGACGAAGTAAAAGATTCTTTATATCAAGGAAAATCTGGTATTTCTATTGATCCAGAGCGTAAAGAATTTGGTTTTCGTTCTGCTTTAACGGGTATGGTTCCTAAACCAGATTTGAAAAAGTTACTTTCAAGAAGACAAAGAATTAGTTTAGGGGAAGAAACAGAATATGCGTATATGGCAACCATAGAAGCCTTAAAAAACGCTAATATAGACGATTCTTTTTTTGATCAAAATGAAGTGGGTATCATGTACGGTAATGATAGCGTTTCTAAAGCTATTATTGAAGCTACAGATGTTATACGCGAAAAAAAGGATACAGCTTTAATTGGTTCTGGTGCTATTTTTAAATCCATGAATTCTACAGTAACGATGAATCTCTCTACAATTTTCAAATTGAGAGGAATCAATCTTACTATTAGTGCTGCATGTGCCAGTGGTTCACACTCTATCGGATTGGCTTATTTTTTAATAAAAAGCGGTTTTCAAGACATGATTATTTGCGGAGGCGCACAAGAAATCAATAAATATGCCATGAGTAGTTTTGATGGTTTGGGTGTTTTTTCTCCTAGAGAAGATGATCCGGCCAAAGCTTCAAGACCTTTTGACTCTGGTCGTGATGGATTAATTCCTAGTGGCGGAGGGGCAACATTAATATTAGAATCGTATGAATCTGCTATAAAAAGGGGAGCAACTATTCTGGCAGAAGTGGTAGGTTACGGGTTTTCATCGAATGGTGGACATATCTCTACTCCAAACGTAGAAGGGCCTTCAATAGCCATGCAAAGAGCGTTGGATGAAGCAGGTGTAAAGCCAAGCGAAGTAGATTACATCAATGCTCATGCTACATCTACACCCGTAGGTGACGAAAATGAAGCCAAAGCTATTTATGCCGTTTTTGGAGAAAGTAATCCATATGTAAGTTCTACAAAGTCAATGACTGGGCATGAATGTTGGATGGCAGGAGCTAGTGAAGTTATTTATTCTATTTTGATGATGCAAAACGATTTTATCGCACCAAACATCAACTTAGAAAATCCTGATGAAGATGCCGCAAAATTAAATTTGGTTAAAACTACGATAAATAAAAAAATTGATATATTTTTGTCGAATTCCTTTGGCTTTGGAGGAACAAATTCAGCATTAGTTATCAAAAAGTATAAAGAAAACAGTGGAAATTAGCATGTTATAAAATTGGTTGTAAATCAAATCTGACATGCGAATCGAAAATAGAAACTCTAATAAAAGTTGATATACGATCGGTTAATGTAAATAATAAAAATATATAAATTAATTCATGAATAAAGAAGAAATAATAGAGAAGATTAATGGGTTCTTAATTGAAGAATTTGAAGTAGATGGAGACGACATTCAGTTAGACGCGAATTTAAAAGACACCTTGGGATTGGACAGTTTGGATTACGTAGATTTAGTAGTTTCTATTGAATCTAATTTTGGTGTAAAATTAGTCGAAGTTGATTTTGTTGGGATCGACACGTTTCAAAGTTTTTATGACTTAATTGAAAATAAATTAAAAGTTAAAGCCTAATTTATATTTTTTAGATGTATCAAACCATCTAAAATCTATTCCCGTCCCGAAACTTCGGGATCGGGACTAAAATCTAGAATCTAAAAATGAGCGAATGGGATGGAAAATCAAAAGGAACTGTTTTAGGGTACAAAATCTTTGTTTTTTTTATTAAAAAAATAGGGATTAAGTCGGCCTACCTTATTCTTTATTTTGTAGCTTCCTATTATTTTATTTTTCTCAAAAAAAACAATGCCTCTATCTTTTACTATTTTAGAAAAAGATTGGGGTATTCCTATTTTAAATCAAAGCAAATGGTTTTCAAAAGTTATTATACTTTTGGGCAAACCATCATTGATAAAATAGCTATTGGAGCTGGATTAAAAAGTAAGTTTACTTACGAACATGATGGTGGTGAGATAATTATCAAATTATTAGAGGAAAAAAAAGGGGGTGTTCTTATTAGTGCTCATATTGGTAATTTTGAAATAGCGGAACATTTTTTTAGTGAAATTGATGTGAATTTTCAAATAAATCTCGTTACTACAGATTTAGAACATTCTACAATAAAAAATTATCTTGAAAGTATTACACAGAAACCAACTATTAAATTTATAATCATAGCAGATGATTTGTCTCATATTTTTGAGATTAATGCTGCTTTGGCAAGAAACGAATTGGTTTGTTTTACGGGAGATCGATACTTTGAAGGCGTAAAGTCTTTAAGTGAAAATTTATTAGGTCAGGAAGCTCTTTTTCCTGCGGGGCCTTTTTTAATAGCCTCTCGATTAAAAGTTCCTGTTGTTTTTGTTTATGTAATGAAGGAGCCTAATTTGCATTACCATCTTTATACAAGAGAAGCCAAAGTAAAGCATCGAGATGATAAAGCGCTCTTGAGAGAATATACAGAAAGTGTTGAGAAAATGATTGAAAAATATCCATTGCAATGGTTTAATTATTTTGATTTTTGGAACCAATTAAAGAATAAATAATTTAATATTTTAGTTAGACTACAATTCAGTTTTTTCATTGATTTTGTATTTTATAAAACAGCATACAAACTATGGAAGAATTCGATTCGATCATTATAGGATCAGGTGTTGGAGGATTGGCAACTGCAATTTGTTTAGCACGTGCCGGTCAAAAAGTTTTGGTTTTAGAACAACATTACGTTCCCGGCGGTTGGAGTCATAGTTTTACTTTAAATGGACAACGATTTAGTCCAGGAGTCCATTATGTGGGACTTATAGACGCGGGTCAATCTACAAATGAATTGTATCGAGGACTAGGTATTGCAAATGACATGGTTTTTTTTCGAATGAATGAAAACGGATATGAGCATGCTATTATTGGTAATGAGACTTTTCGTTTTCCTTCGGGGGTCGAAAATTTATCTAAAACTCTTGTTGAACGTTTTCCAAAAGAAGAAAAAAACATAAAAGAATATTTGACTCTTGTGCAAAGAGTGAGTAGAGAGTTGCAATTAATACCTAAGTTAAAAGGATTTTGGCAAAATATTACAGTACCCTTTAGAACCAAACACTTTGGTAAATTTTCTTTATTTCCATTAAAAAGAGTAATCGGTTGGCATATCAAAGATCCTTTGTTGAAGGCGGTTTTGAATGTACAATGTGGAGACCATGGGCTTTCGCCAAAGAGAGCTTGTTTTCCTGTACACTGCTCTGTAATGAGTCACTATTTTGATGGCGGTTTTTATCCCATGGGCGGCGGCGGTGGTATCGTAAAAGCTATGACCAATGGTGTGAAGAAGCATGGGGGCGAAGTTCGAGTGAAACAAGATGTCGAAAAAATAATAATAGAAAACAAAAAAGCAATTGGTGTTCAGCTTAAAGATGGAACGATAATTTATGCAAAAAATATTGTTTCAAATGCAGATCCAACTATTACGTATTTGGACCTTATTGGAAAAACAAATCTTAGTAAAGGATTGGTGAAGAAATTAGAGAAAACAAAGTATTCGGTTACTTCTCTAATTTTATTCTTGACTTTGGATATGGATGTCACTCAATTTGGGATTGATTCGGGTAATATTTGGATGATGAAAGATGAAAACGATGATGCAAATTTTGATGATTTAATGAATAATGATATCACAGAAGGCGATTTATTTCCAGCGGTATTCATAAGTTGTACCACAATTAAAGATCCAGTGAGTTTCAATGGTAGGTATCATAACTTTGAAGTAGTAACTTATGTGAATTATGATAATCTAAATGATTTTAATGGATTAGCCGATTATCATAATGCAGCATATACTATTTTTAAAGACAAAGTGATCAATAAGTTGATGAATAATATCGAGAAAATTATTCCTGGGGCGAAAAATAATTGTGTTCAAGCAGAGTTGGGTACTCCTAAGACAAATGAATTCTATGTTAATTCAACAAGAGGGAATGTATATGGAACCGAAAAAACGTTAAATCAAGTTGGCCCTTTCTCCTATAAAAACAAATCCGAAATCGACAACCTTTTTCTTTGTGGAGCGAGTACTCTTTCTCATGGGGTTGGAGGCGCTACGCATTCGGGAATTGCAGCAGCTTCGGCAATTTTAGGGTGTAAACCTGATGATTTAATAATTGAAGATGCCAATCAAAAGCTACGAATTTATGATGCAGAAGATGCTACAACATGGCCGGATTGGGTTCATGTTAAGAGAGATCATAAATCAAGAAATTTTAAAGAAATAAATGTCTATTAGGCTTATCTGTTAATATAAGTTATATTCGCTTTTTTAAAAACCACATATGAAAAACGTTCTTGTAATCTATTATTCCCAATCAGGACAATTAGAGTCTATTGCTAGGAATATTGCAATGCCTCTTTTAAATTCGAGTGTAGTAAATGTATTGTTTCACGAAATCGAGCTTGTTAAACCATTTCCTTTTCCTTGGAATAATGATGCGTTTTTTGGTGCGTTCCCTGAATCATTTTTACAGATTCCAACACTATTGAAACCAGTTCCAGAAAATATAATGAATACAAAATTTGATTTGATTTTATTGCATTATCAAGTTTGGTATTTGACACCTTCTGTTCCTGTAAATTCTTTTTTGAAAAGTCCAGAAGCAAAAATTCTTTTGAATAATACACCAGTTGTTACTATAAATGGTTCCCGTAATATGTGGATTATGGCCCAAGAAAAAGTCAAAGTGTTATTAAAACAAAACAATGCGTTATTGAAAGGGAATATTGCTTTAGTAGATAGAGTTGGCAATTTGATAAGTGTTATTACTATTGTAGAATGGATGTTTTCGGGTGTAAAAAAGAGATATTTAGGTATTTTTCCTTTACCGGGAGTTTCGGAAAAAGATATTAATGAATCATCAAAATTTGGGGAAGTAATTCTTTCTTGTTTGCAAGAAAATAATTTGGATACTTTACAGGAAAAATTGCTTGACATTGATGCAGTAAGGGTAAGTTCTTATTTGGTTACAGTAGATAAAACGGCGAATAAAATCTTTACCAAGTGGTCTAATTTTATTGTAAATAAAGGAGAATCAAGAAAATCTTGGTTGAAAGTTTTTAAAGTGTATTTGTTGCTTGCTATTTGGTTAATCTCGCCAATAGTTTATATATTGCACGTTCTTTTGTATCCGTTCAAGATTAAAAAAATAAAGAAAGAAATAGAATATTATAAAGGAATAAAATAAGAATACTATGTTTGATGTTTATATTACAAGAGCGGCTAAGTTTTTGCCAAATGAAGCTATTTCTAATGACGAAATGGAAGATTATTTAGGACTCATAAATGAAACCGCTTCAAAGGCTAGACGATTAATATTAAGAAACAATAAAATCGTAAGCCGTTATTACGCTCTTGATAAAAATGGGAAAAGTACTCATAATAATGCGGAATTAACTAATAATGCTATTCAAGGATTATTTGATGAAAGTTTTACGGCATTAGATATGGAATTGCTTTCTTGTGGTACTACTACACCCGATGTTCTTGTTCCATCTCATGCGGCTATGGTACATGGATTATTAAAAAACAAAACGGTTGAATTGAATTCTTCTTCGGGAGTTTGTTGTGCGGGTATGAATGCCCTAAAATTTGGTTTTTTATCTATAAAATCAGGAAGTACTAAAAATGCTGTTTGTGTTGGATCCGAAAAATTATCGAGTTGGATGCAATCCGTTAAGTTTGAAAATGAAGTTGTGAATCTAAAAAATTTAGAGGAACAACCAATTTTGGCTTTCAAAAAAGATTTCCTTCGTTGGATGCTATCAGATGGTGCAGGAGCTTTTTTATTAGAGAATAAACCAAGTGGTGCTATTTCCTTAAAAGTAGAATGGATGGAAGCATACTCTTACGCTTTTGAATTAGAGACTTGTATGTATGCTGGTGGAGATAAATTAGAAAATGGAGAAATTAAACCTTGGAATGATTATAATCCAGATCAATGGTTAAAAGAATCTTTATTTGCATTCAAACAAGATGTTAAATTATTGGATGAATTTATTTTGGTTAAAGGTGCTCAAAGTATGAGCGATGCTTTGGCAAAAAATAATATTACTGCAGATCAAATTGACTATTTTTTGCCTCATGTTTCTTCTCATTATTTCGTTGAAGGATTGTATAAATCGTTGGCCGAAAAAGGAATGGATATTCCAATGGAAAAATGGTTTATGAACTTAGCAACTGTTGGTAATGTTGGTGCGGCTTCTATATATTTAGCATTAGAAGAGTTAATGAATTCGGGTACCCTCAAAAAAGGGGATAAAGTACTTTTATCGGTTCCAGAAAGTGGACGTTTTTCTTATGCTTACGCTTTTTTAACAGTTTGTTAATGGAGATAGATATCACAAATAAAATGGGGGATAAGGATTTTGTTCAAACTTTAATACCTCAAAGATTTCCATTTGTAATGGTAGATGCGTTGTATGATTATTCAGAGACCACATTAGTCTCGGGATTTACGATTCAAAGCGACGCTATTTTTTTTCAAAATGGTAATTTTATAGAGTCAGGTCTAATAGAACACATGGCGCAATCAGTAGCACTTCATACGGGGTATCAGTTTTATTTAAGAAAAGAAACTGCACCTACGGGTTATATTGGTTCTATAAAAGACATCATTATAAGTAAACTACCTAAACTTAACGACGAAATAAGAACGACAGTTTCTATTTTACAGGAATTTGGCGGAATTACTTTGGTCGATGTTGTTACAAAATTAAACGATGTTGAAATTGCCAAAGGTCAAATGAAGACCGTTTTGGCTAAATAATTTAGGTTTAGATAATGAAAAAAACATCAAATCTTGTTGATATAAAAAGATATTTGCCTCACCGATCACCAATGTTAATGGTTGATTTAATTTTAAAATTTGACGATGAAAATGTAGATACCATTTTTGAAATTAAAGAAGGTAATGTGTTTATTCAAAATAATTTTTTTGTTGAAGCTGGATTGATAGAAAACATGGCTCAAACCTGTTCTTCTATAGTAGCAAAAGATTATTTGGTCGATGAAAACAATCAAGATATTGTTGGCGTAGATGTGGTGGGCTTTATAAGCGCAATCAAAACATTGAAGATTCATGTGCTGCCAAAAGTTGGTGATAGCATAATTGCCAAAGCTTGCTTAGTTTCTAAGTTTGTTACAGATACGTATAGTTTATGTACCATGAGTTGCAGTACTTTTTCTGGAGATGAATTGCTTTTAGAGGGAGAAATTAATCTTTATATACAAGAAAATAATTCAAAGGGATAATTACCACATTCGCATTTATGAGTTGAATGCACCAAACAAATATTTTCTTCAAATGAAATCGCCAAGATAGCGTTTGTCGCAAAAACCAATGAAAATCTGGCGATACCATGTTTCCTAAATTTAAATAGTAGCTACACATGAAACAAGACGAAGTTCCACAAGACAAAGGCAATCTTTCTAATAAAAACATGAAAGAACTGGTGTATGCCACTGATGAGAAAGGCAATTATACCACAGCGTTAAGTACAGGTTGGGAGCCTAAAACCATTGCACTTTCTAATTCAATTGATGAAATAAGCGAAAGAATTGCTGTTGCAAAAGCCCAAGTTGATGCTAATCAAGCAAGTCCTATTTTGTATTTTATGGAAGTAAGTAGAATGGATGTTGGGGTGCTTTCTAGTTATGTAGGTATGTGGCAATGGAGAGTAAAGCGTCATTTTAAGCCCAAAGTTTTCGCTGGATTAAGCGATTCTATTTTGAGTAAATATGCAGCATCATTTAATATAACTATAGAAGAATTGAAAAATTTTAAAACAAATTAATGGAAACAAACTTTACACATCATCAATCAGCTCATTGTGAGAATGGGGTAGCTTCCAATTTGTTGAAACATAATGGTCTAGATATAAGTGAACCCATGGTTTTTGGAATCGGCTCAGGCCTTTTTTTTGTTTACTTGCCATTCTTAAAAGTAAATTATGCCCCGGCGATTAGCTACAGACCTATGCCAGGTTCTATTTTTAATAAATTAGCCAAACGTTTAGGGTTAAAGATAAAAAGACAAAAATTTTCTAGTGAAGCTAATGCTATAAAGGCATTAGATGAGAATCTAAAAAACAATATACCATCAGGATTGCAAGTAGGTGTTTACAATCTTACCTATTTTCCAGACGAATACCGTTTCCATTTCAATGCACACAACTTGGTGGTGTATGGAAAAACGGAAACCGATTATTTAATTAGTGATCCTGTGATGGAAAACGTAACCACTTTGACCCACGCCGAATTGAATAAAGTGCGTTTTGCCAAAGGTGCTTTTGCGCCAAGAGGTCAAATGTATTATCCAATTCAGGTTCCTGCTAATGTAGATTTGAAAGGGGCCATTATCAAAGGAATCAAAAATACGTGTAGGGATATGTTGGCGCCAATGCCAATTGTTGGTGTTCGTGGTATTCGATATGTAGCCAAGCTAATAAAAAAATGGCCAGTAAAAGAAGGGACTAAAAAAGCCAATCATTATTTGGCTCAAATCGTTCGTATGCAGGAAGAAATAGGTACAGGAGGCGGTGGTTTTCGTTTTATCTATGCCGCTTTTTTACAAGAAGCTTCGGTTATTTTAGAGAATGCAGCCCTGCAAGAATTGTCCTTAGAAATGACGGCTATAGGCGATTTATGGAGAGATTTTGCTGTTGAAGCTTCTCGAGTTTACAAAAACAGAAGTACCAAAGTCGATGTTTACAATGCACTTTCAGACGAGCTTTTGGCTATAGCTGATAAAGAAGAAGTGTTTTTTAAGAAATTGAAGAAAGCAATAAATTAAAGATTCTATTTTGCACCCCATCATTCAAATATCAAATTTATCCAAAATTTACAAAGATGCCGAAATGTATTCTTTGAGCGATTTTACTTTGGATATAAATGAAGGTCAGATTTTTGGTTTACTCGGTCCGAACGGCGCGGGGAAAACTACTTTGATTTCCATACTTTGCGGTTTGGTAAAACCAACATCAGGTACTTTTACCATTGATGGTTTAACCTATGCTAAAAATGCCAATGAAATCAAGAAAATTATTGGAGTAGTTCCTCAAGAATACGCCTTATACCCAACTTTAACCGCAAGGGAGAATTTATTGTATTTTGGAAGTATGTATGGTTTGAAAGGGGCAGATCTTAAAGAAAAAGTAATCGATAGTCTTGATTTTCTTGGGTTATTAAAATTTGCAGATAAGCGAATAGAAACTTTTTCGGGAGGGATGAAGCGTCGTGTCAATTTAATCGCTGGTATATTACATGATCCGAAAGTACTGTTTCTAGACGAACCAACAGTTGGTGTCGATGTACATTCGAAAAATGTGATTATCGAATACCTCAAAAAACTAAATGCAACAGGAACTACTATTATTTATACTTCGCATCACTTGTCTGAAGCTCAGGATTTTTGTACTACTATCGCAATTGTAGATAGAGGAGTGATTTATGCAGAGGGAACGCCAAACGAATTGATTGCTGCAACAAAAGAGGCTAGAAATCTAGAGGATGTTTTTATTTCGTTAACTGGAAAAGAATTGAGAGATGCTATATAAACTTCTTAGGTCTGTTTATAAGGAATTCTTGTTGCTAAAACGAGATATGGGTGGAGTAGTAACGCTGTTTTTGATGCCTTTGGTATTAATAATTACGGTGACCCTGATTCAAGATAGTACTTTTAAAGCCGTAAACGATTCAAAAATCCCCATTCTTTTGGTCGATTATGATAATGGAAACGTTTCTAAAACGGTTTATGATAATTTGCAAAAAAGTAACGTTTTTTCGGTTGTTACCAAAATAGATAACCAACCCATTACAGAAGCTGTTGCCAAAGAAGCGGTTTTTAAGGGAAAATACCAGTTGGCTATTATAATTCCATCTCATTTAAGCACGGATTTACAGGCTAAGATTGATCAGAATGTACAAAAAATTGTAAGCAGTTTAGGTTTTTCAGATTCATCGACTACGAAGAAAGTAGCTGAAATTGTTAACCAAAAAGAAGTGAAACTGTATTTTGATCCAGCAGTGCAATTGAGTTTTAAGAGCGGGGTCATGAATGCAATTGATAAAATGATTTCTCAAATAGAAACCAAATCAATTTATGCCACTTTTCAAGAGCAGTTGGGAGAAGGAGATACTAGTTTTGAGCAAAAAAGTTTTATCACTTTCAAAGAAATTGTGCCAAGAATAAACAACAAAGAAGTTACACCTAACTCAGTACAGCATAATGTTCCTGCTTGGACACTTTTTGCCATGTTTTTTATCGTAATTCCGTTGTCAATCAATATAGTAAAAGAGAAAACACAAGGAACTTTTATACGTTTAAGAACTAATCCAGTTTCTAATATAATTGTTTTGGTCGGTAAAACAGTGATGTATTTGATCATTTGTATGATTCAATTTTATATGATGATTGCCGTTGCGATATTTCTTTTTCCACATTTAGGTTTACCCGCACTCAATGCAGAGGGGAATCTAATGTTAATGAGTGTTGTGGCTTTATTTTCAGGATTAGCGGCTATAGGTTTCGGTATTTTATTAGGAACTATTGCTAAGACACAAGAGCAATCGGCTCCATTTGGAGCAACATCTGTCATTATTTTGGCTGCCATAGGTGGTGTTTGGGTTCCTGTATTTGCCATGCCCAAAATAATGCAAGTTATTGCACAATCCTCGCCCATGAATTGGGGATTAGAAGCATTTTATGATGTACTTTTGCGCAACGCTAGATTATTGGACTTAGTACCAGAATTAAGCTTGTTGTTTTTATTTTTTATTGTTACCACAACCATTGCATTGCTGTATGAAAAGAAAAAAAGAGCAGTTTAACGAAGCAACCGCTTTGACTATTACCCAAGAAATTCGAGTGCGATTCAATGAAACGGATCCTCTCGGAATCGTTTGGCATGGGTATTATATTACCTATTTTGAAGATGGAAGAGAAGCTTTCGGGCGTCATCATGGGATTTCCTATTTGGATGTTTTTGATAGTGGCTATACAACGCCTATCGTAAAATCGACCTGTGAGCATAAACTATCGTTGCGTTATGGCGATGTGTTTCGTATAGAAACAACGATTGTAGATACACCTGCGGCAAAAATGATTTATAGATTTAAAATATTTGATGCCAATAACGAAATTGCTTGTACTGGTGAAACCGTTCAAGTGTTTTTGGATAAAAAAGGAGAATTGATGCTAACTAATCCACCATTCTATGAGGAATGGAAGCGTAAAGTAGGGTTATTGTAGGATTGGTAAAAAGTAAAAAATGATTAAAGAAGTCTATATAACCGAAACGAATTGCATTACACCCATTGGGTTTGATGTCGCTGCCAATATAAAAAATATTGGCAATGAAGTTTCTGGTATTCAATTGCATCAAAATACAACTTTGATGCCTACCCCTTTTTATGCCTCAATTATTAAGGACGAAGATTTAAATTCGGCTTTCGCCAAAGTGACGCTTTCTGAGCATTACACAAGGTTAGAAAAAATGATGATTTTAGCATTAAATCCTATTGTTAAAAAGGCGGAATTAATTTTAAACGAAAAAACAGCTTTTATACTTTCTACTACAAAAGGTAATATTACAGGTTTAGAAAAAAATACAGACGGCAATGTTGAACAAGCCCATTTGCATCAATTAGCGAAAACAATTGCTGATTTTTTTGAATTTAAAACCGAACCTATTGTAGTTTCAAACGCCTGTGTTTCGGGTGTATTGGCGGTTTCTGTTGCCAAAAGATTAATTCAGAGTGGTTTGTATGACCATGTATTTGTAGTAGCTGGAGATGAAGTTTCGGAATTTGTTTTGTCTGGATTCAATTCCTTTCAAGCCATGAGCGATTTGCCTTGTAAGCCGTATTCTAAGAACAGAACAGGGGTTTCATTAGGCGAAGCGGCGGCTGCGGTTTTGGTTTCTTCAAATAAAGAAAATGCCAAAATTAAAATCATAGGAGATGGTTCTATAAATGATGCGAACCATATTTCGGGACCTTCCAGAACTGGGGAAGGACTTTTTAGAAGCATCCAAAGTGCTTTGGCGGAAGCCCAAATAAACAGCAATCAAATTGATTATATTTCGGCTCACGGTACTGCAACTCCTTTTAATGATGAGATGGAAGCCATTGCACTCAATAGATTAGGACTCGAAAACGTGCCTGTAAATAGTTTGAAAGGCTTTTATGGACATACTTTGGGGGCTTCGGGATTATTAGAAACGGTAATCGGAATTCATTCTGTACAAGAGAATAAGTTGTTTGTGTCATTGGGTTTTGATGAAATAGGGGTAAGTCAAACGATTGCTATTATTGAAAAAAGCGAAAACAAAAATATTCGTTATTTTCTAAAAACAGCGTCGGGTTTTGGAGGTTGTAATACGGCAGTTTTATTCGAAAAAGTAAATTAATGAGGACAAATAAAACCTATATTCAATCCTATTGTACGATTCAGAATAATGAAATTATTTTGAATGGAGATGCTGTTTTAAAACTAGAATCAATCCCTTTTTCTGATTTTTCAAAAAAAGCCTATCAAAATTTTGAAATGAATTATCCTAAGTTTTTTAAAATGGATAATTTGAGTAAACTCGCTTTTCTAGGAGCCGAATTGCTTTTGAAATCAGAAAATGATTCGGATAAAGAGAATAATACAGCATTAGTTTTTGCTAATAAATCATCGAGTTTAGATACCGATGTAAAGTACCAGAATTCAATTTCTGACAAAGAGGAATATTACCCAAGCCCTGCTGTTTTTGTGTACACTTTGCCTAATATTTGTTTAGGCGAAATAAGTATCAGACATCAATTGAAAAGCGAAAATTCTTTTTTTATATTTGCGGACTTCAATCCAGTATTTATGGAGCAGTATAGCAACATACTTTTAGAAACTAATAAAGCAGATAAAGTGCTGTGCGGGTGGGTAGAATATTATAATGAACAATACACCGCTTTCCTGTATTTGGTAGCTAAGGAAGGCGATTTTTTACATAACGAACAAACATTAATAAAACTATATAATAAGTAAACATGGAAGCATTAAAACAAGAATTAAAAAGTAAAATCATTGAAGTTTTAAATTTAGAAGATATTACAGTAGCAGATATAAATGACAATGATGCCTTATTTGGCGATGGATTAGGTCTTGATTCTATCGATGCATTAGAACTTATTGTGATGCTAGACAAAGATTATGGAATTAAATTAGTAGATCCTAAAGAAGGAAAAACTATTTTTCAATCTATAGAAACTATGGGGGCCTATATTGCTGAAAAAAGAGTTAAGTAATTTTAGATTTTAGATTAACGATTTTTGATTTCAGAATTATTGGATTCAGATTTTAAGTACATCAATTTTATCTTTTATTTAAAATTTTGAGCAAATCAAAAATCGTTAATCAACATTCAACATTCAAAAATCAATGTATAAAGGAGTTGCCATAACAGGAATGGGTATTATTTCTTCAATCGGGAATACGGTTGAGGAGAATTTTAATGCCTTGTTGAATAGTCAAGTAGCGATTACTACTATCGAAAATATTTCGACCGTGCATGCTGATGTAATTAAGGTTGGGGAAATTAAAAAAACCAATCAAGAATTAATTGAAGAATTGCAATTAGAAAAAGACAATAATTTTTCTAGAACAGCCCTGCTAGGAACAATTGCAGCTAAACAAGCCGTGAAAAATGCGGGAATAACTTCTATTAATGAATACAAGACTGGATTGATTTCGGCTACGAGTGTGGGCGGGATGGATATGACAGAACGTTTTTATTATGAATATTTTGAAAATCCTGAGATTACAAAATACATTAGCAGTCATAATGCGGGAGATATTACCGATAAAATAGCAAACGAACTAGGCCTGCAAGGTTTGGTAACCACCATTAGCACTGCTTGTTCTTCGGCTGCCAATGCCATTATGTTGGGAGCCCGTTTGATCAAATCAGGTAAATTAGATCGTGTTATAGTAGGAGGTACAGATGCATTATCTAAATTTACAATCAATGGATTTAAGACTTTAATGATTTTGTCTGATGGCTATAATATGCCTTTTGATAATGATCGTAAAGGATTGAATCTTGGTGAAGCGGCCGCTTATTTGGTTCTTGAATCAGATCAATTAGTAAAAAAAGAGAATAAAAAAGTACTGGCTCGTGTTTCTGGTTACGGGAATGCTAATGATGCTTTTCATCAAACTGCTTCTTCAGAGAATGGCGATGGGGCTTATTTAGCGATGGAAAAAGCTTTTCAAGTAGCCCAATTAAAACCAGAACAAATTGATTACATCAATGTTCACGGTACTGCAACACCCAATAATGATTTATCCGAAGGTCGTGCGATGGTGCGTATTTTTGGAGAAAACAAAGCGCCCGATTTTAGTTCAACCAAACCATTTACAGGGCATACGTTGGCTGCAGCAGCGGCCATTGAAGCGGTTTATAGTGTTTTGGCGATTCAGAATAATGTGGTTTTCCCAAATCTGAATTTTAAAACACCAATGCAAGAATTTAATTTGATTCCGCAAACGGTATTAAAAAATGCAACTATCGAACATGTACTTTCTAATTCCTTTGGTTTTGGAGGGAATTGTTCGACTCTTATATTTTCAAAAAGCGAATAGTTTACAATATGAAAAAGACATATATCAACGGATTAGGTTGTATTTCGGCTCAAAAAACATTCGATACTGTTTTCTTAGAAGAAGGGGAGGTAAACGAAAAGGATACTATTTTACCATTAAAATCTCCTGTTTACAAAGATTTTATACCTCCTGTGGCTATTAGAAGGATGGCAAAAGGAGTAAAAAATGGTATTGTAGCTTCGACTCTTGCTTTGAGAGAAGCCCAATTAGATACCGTTGATGCTATTATCACGGGTACTGGAATGGGATGTGTTGAAGATTCTGAGAAATTTTTGAAAGCCATTCTGGATAATGACGAGCAGTTTTTAACACCCACTTCGTTTATTCAATCGACACACAATACGGTTGGTGGTCAAATTGCATTGGGACTGCAATGCAAAGCCTATAATTTGACTTACGTAAACGGTTCGGTTTCGTTTGAATCGGCATTATTGGATGCAAAAATGAAAATTGAAGAAGGAGAAGCTTCTTCGGTTTTAGTAGGAGGAATTGAGGAAACAGGCGATTTTACTATGTCATTGCTTAAACTTATTGGATTTATAAAGCCAGAAAATCAAAGCCCATATTCCGTTTTAAACACCACTACAAAAGGTGCTGTTTTTGGTGAAGGTGCTACTTTTTTTGTTTTAGAAAATGAGAAAAAAGAAAATTCATTTGCAGCCATTTTGGATGTTGAAATTCTTAATAAATTGAATGTAAATGAAGTTGAAAATAAAATTACTACTTTTTTAGATTCAAATAGTTTGACAATTTTGGATATTGACGCTGTAGTTTTAGGGTATAATGGGGATGTTGAATCTGATTTGTATTATAAAAACCTATCCAATAGTACATTTGCAAATACGCCGCAAGTATATTACAAGCATTTGAGCGGAGAATATGATACCGCTTCGGCATTTGGATTGTGGGTAGGAGCAAAAATTATTAAAACTCAAGCTATTCCTGAAATTGTAAAGATAAATGCTGCAGAGAAATCAGTTTACAAAACAATCTTGTTGTACAATCAACGCAACGGTATTGACCATAGTTTTACTTTAATTTCAAAATGTTAAAACATAAAATAGCCGCTATTTTTTTTATTTCGATTTTAGTACTACTGGCTTTATTAAGCTTTTTTGTAGTGGTAGAAATCAAGTATTTTGTTATAGTAAGTTGTATTTGGTTTATGGTTGTTTTGTTTGGTTCTTCTTTTATTTTTTCAAATTATCACATCAAAGCGTATTGCAGCAATCCATTAGAAACCAATAAAAAGATTGCTATCACATTTGATGATGGTCCACACGAAATGTCGGTAATGGTTTTGGATGTTTTGCGACAATACAATGCTAAAGCGACTTTTTTTTGTATTGGAAAAAATATTGAAACACATCCCGAAATTTTCAAAAAAATTATTGAAGATGGACATCTTATTGGGAATCATTCGTATAGCCATGCTGAATTTTTTGATTTTTATAGAAAAAAACAAGTAATCGCCGAAATTGAAAAAACAGATGCGCTTATAACGTCATTTTTAGGAAAGAAAACAACACTGTTTAGACCACCCTATGGCGTTACCAACCCCTCTATTCGAAGGGCTTTGGCTGTTACAAAACATAAAACTATTGGTTGGAATATTAGGTCATTGGATGGCATAATTAAGAACGAAAAGTTTATTTTTAATAGAATTGTATCCAGAATATCGCCTGGTGGAATTGTACTTTTGCACGATACCTCTATTGCATCTGTAAATGTCTTGGAACAAGTTTTGCAGTTTTTACAAAATAATAACTATACCGTTGTTTCATTAGAACAACTGTTGAATATTGAAGCTTATGAAGATTAAAATTTTTATAGTAGTACTGTTTTTAATGGGTTCTCCATTTAATTCATTTTCGCAAGAGCAAAAAATGTCTGAAAGTGAGATAGCTGCTTTCAAACAATCGGTTGCAGTAATGGCAAAAAAAATCAAGACATTGAGTACTGATTTTATTCAATACAAACACATGGATTTTTTATCGAAAGATATTGAGACATCAGGAAAAATGATTTTCAAAGAACCAAATACTTTGCTTTGGCAATACAAAAAGCCATATAGCTATTCTATTATTTTTAAGAATGGAAAAATTCTAATTAATGATGAAGGAAAAAAGAGCACCATTGATGTTGGGAATAGTAAATTATTTGGTAAAATAAACAAGCTAATTGTAGGGAGTGTGAGTGGTGATCTATTTGATGACAAAGAGTTTTCAATAACTTATTTTAAAACAAAAGAACAAAATGTTACCAAGTTTATTCCAAAAGATGCCACTCTTAAAAAGTATATCAAGCAAATCGAATTGACTTTTGATAAAGACGAGGCTACCGTAGTCCAAGTAAAACTGATAGAATCATCAGCAGATTATACCCGAATTGTATTAAAAAACAAAGTAATCAATGCCAAAATCGATGAAACTTTATTTACGAATTAGTTCTTTAGTACTGCTTTTTTTTACTTCATGCGCTACAAATACGATGGTAAAGGATTGCACGGTTGTAGCGCTTGATGCTCCAACTTTTGAAGTCCCTTATTTTTCAAATCCAGAAATGGATTATGTTTACAAAGCCAATATTACGGCTTATGGAAATGAATTATCAGGAATTTTTATAGCCAAAAAAATTAATGACACCACGCATAGAATGGTGTTTACGACCGAGTTTGGAAATAAATTATTGGATTTTGAAATTACTGAGCATGATTTTAAAGTCAATTCAATTGTTGCAGAATTAGATCGAAAGATACTGATTAACACATTAGTAAAAGATTTCAGATTGCTTTTGCGAAGTCATTATCAGATTGCAGCACAATTTGAGAGTAAAGAAAGTAAAGTTTATCTCTCAGAGGATGGGAAGAGGTTGAATTATCTTTTTGTTTCCAAATCAGATAATACTTTAAGTAAAATTGTACATGCCACTAAAAGAAAAGAAAAAATAAACCTTTTTTATACGGTAGAAAACAATATTTTTGCCTCAAAAATTATAATTCAGCATAAAACAATGCCTTTAATAATTGAATTAAACTATTTTAACAATAAAACTAATTAACCTTATGAAATTAAATAACCAGTTTGCTAAAGGAATACTTATTCTTATTTTTACTTTTTTCGGAATACAACAAGCAGATGCGCAGGTCACTTTTAGACCAGGATTAAGAGGAGGTGCCAATTTTTCTCATTTTACAAAAGGTAGTGATTATTATTATGATCCCTATAATTCATCAAATAATTATTCAAATAACATAGATTATGCAACCAAGACTGATTTTTATATTGGTTTTTATGGTGCTTTGAAATTATCAAAATATTATACTTTGCAACCAGAGATTGACTATTCAGCTCAGGGTTCTAACTATAGATCTTCGATTAAAAGTGTTGATTTAGATGTCGATTATTTGTCTTTTGAAGTGTTAAATAAATTCACTTTTACGAATAAATTTAATATTCATTTTGGACCAGCATTAGATTTTGTCGTTAATAGAAATTTCAATCCCGATGCCAATGTTGATATGGCTTTCGTATTAGGTATGGGGATAAATTTTACGCCTAATTTTGGAATTGAAGCAAGAGTGAAAAAAGGAATAATTCCTGTAATTGATTATAATGATAGCCATACGAATGTTGTTTTCTCTCTTGGTGGTACTTATACATTTGATTTAAAATAAAAAACAATGCTATTACAAGATTTTTACAAAATAATTTCATTAGAAAAAACGGCCGAATCAAAATATTTGGCTATGATTTTAATCAATGAAAATCACGAAGTTTTCAAAGGACATTTCCCTGGTAATCCAATAATGCCTGGAGTTTGCATGATGCAAATCATAAAGGAACTGACAGAACAGATTACCGAAAGTTCTTTGTTTATGCAATCGTTATCAAACGTTAAGTTTATGGCTTTGATTAATCCTTTTAACACGCCAGAATTGCGTTTAGAATTGGATGTTACTCCTACAGAAGATAACTTGATTAAAGTTAAGAATGTGAGTTACTTTAATGAAACTGTAGCCTTGAAACTAAGTAGTGTTTACAGAAAACTATAATGTTGCCATTTCTTAATTTTTAATTTCATTTAAAATGAAAATACTTTTTGCATTCATCCTTTTTTTTGAATTTAGTAGTAATCCATCTATTACGGAGGTGAGGAAACTATATCCTACCGTTACCAGTTCTGAAACGAATGCCAAAGAATTTGTAGAAAAATTGGCAGCTTTTTCCAAAGAAGATAATAAAACTTTAGTGGCCTACAAAGGAGCTTCTTTAGCCATAGTTTCTAAATTGGAGAAAAAGATTTCGAATAGATCCAAGAAATTTAAAGAGGGAGCTAGTTTAATTGAATACGCCGTTGCAAACGAACCTAACAATATTGAAATTCGTTTGGTTCGATTGAGTGTTCAAGAAAATGTTCCTAAAATTGTAAATTATAGAGGAAATAAAAAAGAAGATGCAACCTTTTTATTAGACCATTATAAAGAGCAAACCGGAGCGTTGAAAGTTTATGTGGGTAAATTTATAGAACAATCTAAAAGTTTTTCTACCACCGAAAAAGAATTGGTACAATAATTTAAGAATTAGAGTAAATGAGTGTTAGTTTTCTAGAAAAAGAACGGATTGATCGATTAAAGATTTGTGTAATTGTACCTACCTACAATAATCACAAAACTTTGCAGCGCGTTTTAGATTCGGTTTTATCCTACACATCAAATATTATTGTAGTCAATGATGGTTCTACAGATGCAACTGCTCAAATTCTTGAAAATTATGCACATTTAGTTCAAGTGGATCATCCTAAAAATGCTGGTAAAGGAATTGCCTTGCGTAATGGCTTTAAAAAAGCATTAGAATTAAATTACAATTACGCCATTACAATTGATTCTGATGGTCAGCATTTTGCTTCTGATATTGCTGGTTTTGTTTCAGTTTTAGAAAAAGAAGGAGATGCTCTTTTGATTGGGAGTCGTAATATGACACAAGAGAATGTGCCTAAAAAAAGCAGTTTTGGAAATAAATTTTCTAATTTTTGGTTTTGGTTTGAAACCGGAATTAAGTTAGTGGATACGCAGTCTGGTTATAGATTATACCCTTTGCAAAAAATACCAACTCGTTATTTTACCAATAAATTTGAGTTTGAAATTGAAGTTATTGTGCGATCTGCTTGGAAAGATATTGCAGTAAAAAATATTCCTGTTCAAGTGTTATATGATCCAACAGAACGTGTTTCTCATTTTCGACCCTTCAAAGATTTTACTAGAATCAGTATTCTAAATACAGTTTTGGTAACTATAGCCTTGTTTTATATCAAGCCTCGTGGTTTTTTTAGAAAACTTAAAAAAAAAGGACTTAAGAAATTTTTTTTGGAAAATGTCTTGGAAAGTAATGATTCGAATGCCAGGAAATCCACTTCAATTGCCTTGGGTGTTTTTGTTGGTATTTCTCCTTTTTGGGGTTTTCAAACGATTATAGTGCTAGGTTTGGCGGTTTTATTTAAGTTAAATAAAGCCATCGCTTTTACTTTTTCGAATATTAGTTTTCCGCCATTAATCCCTTTTGTGATCTATGGTTCTTTAAAAATTGGGAGTTGCTTTATTACGAGTGACAAGCCATTGCTTTTAAATACAACGATGACTTTTGCAGATATTCAAAAAAATATTGCTCAATATCTGGTTGGAAGCTTTGTTTTAGCGACTATTTTGGCGCTTCTTTTTGGTCTTACAAGTTATTTGCTCTTGACTTTTGTAAATAATTTAAAACATAAAAAATAGTAGCATGCGCAATTATTTATTCCATTTTTATACATTGATTACAAAAAATAAATTCCTTTCGATAGCTATAGCCGTTGTTTTGTTTTTGTTTCTTGGTTTTTTTGCAACTAGAATTTCATTTCAAGAAAATATCAACCAATTAATTCCTTCTAATGACCAATCTGGTATAACTTCGAAAGTATTAGAACAGGTTAATTTTGCTGATAAAATTACTGTAATTATCTCGCGTGAAAAAGGTTCTACCGATGATTTAACGCAATACGCCAATGCTTTTATCGATAGTTTAGATGTCAATTGTACCCCTTTTGTCGAAAAAGTGCAAGGAAAAATTGAAGATGAAAACATTCAAGAAACATTTGAGTTTGTTTATGCTAATTTGCCTCTTTTTCTAGATCAAAAAGATTATGCAGCAATTGAAAGTAAATTGCAAAAGGACAGCGTTGCAGCTAGCGTTGCTGCTAATTATAAATCACTAATCTCTCCAGCAGGGCTTATCTCTAAAGATTTTATCCTTCAAGATCCACTCGGGATTTCATTTATTGCTTTAAAAAAATTACAGCAGTTAAGTGTGGGTGATGATTTTGAATTACAAAACGGATTTGTATTAACCAAAGATAAAAAGAATCTACTGCTTTTTATAACCCCCAAGTTAGAAACCAATGAAACCGATAAAAACGCACAGTTTATTGCGAATTTAGAGCATATTAGAAATAACTTGAATGCTAGGTTTAAAGGTAAAGTAGGGATGATTTATTTTGGAGCGACCCCAGTAGCTGTTGCCAATGCCACTCAGATAAAAGCCGATGTAAAAAACACTTCTATTTTTGCTGGTGTTACCTTGATATTGATTCTTGCTTTTTTCTACAGAAGTTTTTCTACTCCAATTATTATTTTTATTCCCTCCATGCTAGGGGCTTTATTTGCTTTGACCCTTTTGTATTTTTGCAAAGGGAGTATTTCGGCAATTTCACTGGGGATAAGCTCTATTTTGTTGGGAGAAACGACGGATTATTCTATTTATGTTTTGACGCATTTGCGGAATAATAAAAATGTAAAACTACTTTATAAAGACATTACAAAACCATTGTTGCTTTGCGGCATTACAACGTCGATCACATTTTTATGTTTGTTTTTTATAAAATCGGAAGCTTTGCAGGATTTAGGGATTTTTGCTGCTTTGAGTGTTGTTTCTACTTCTGTTTTCTCGTTGGTATTGATTCCAATTTTATATAGCCCCCCAGCCCCCGAAGGGGGAGCTATGCGTGTAGCGCAACTTTTAAATCTCAATTCTGACTCCAATACTCAAGTTCCCCCTTCGGGGGCTAGGGGGCTTAATGTTATTGACAAACTGGGGGATTACGCATACCATAAAAATAAATATTTGGTAGGTTCAATGGTATTGTTGCTGCTAGTTTCTCTTTTTACCTATTCTAAAGTTACTTTTAATAATGACCTTTCGGCTTTGAATTTCATGAGTCCTGAGCTAAAATCAGCAGAGCAAAAACTAGATCATATTGCTAATAATGATTCAAAATCTATTTATTTGGCTACTTATGGTAAAAGTTATGATGAAGTGGTGGCCAATAATAATGCGCTGTTTACTACTTTAGAAAAAAATAAAAGTGCAAAGGAAATCTTGAATTTTAGTTCAATAGGTGGGATTGTTTTTTCTGCTGATGTACAACAACAAAAGATTCAAGAGTGGAATGCTTTTTGGAATACCCAAAAAAAATCTAATCTCAGGAGTGCCTTAATTCAGGAAGGAAGCCAATTTGGTTTTAAAGAAAATACCTTTTCAGGATTTTATGAATTACTGAATAAAAGTTTTTCTCCTATAAAAATGGAAGAATACCTAAAAGTAAAATCCTTTTTTCTGGAAGAATTTGTTTCTCAAAAAAATGGTTTTTATACCATTTCTACTCTGGTAAAAGTGCCAAATGACAAAAGAGATGCATTTGTAAATACAATAAAAAAGCAAGACCAATTAGTTGTTATTGACAGGCAGCAAACCAACGAAACTTTCCTAGGAACGTTGAAAGCTAATTTTGAAGACCTTGTTAATTATTCTTTTATTGCGGTATTTTTTATCCTATTATTTGCTTTTAGAAAAATAGAGTTGGTCATCATTACGATTATTCCAATTATGATTAGTTGGGTTTTTACCACTGGATTGATGGGTATGTTTGGGTTGCAATTTAATGTGGTTAATATTATTGTCTGTACTTTAATTTTTGGAATCGGCGTTGATTATAGCATATTTATGACATCGGCATTGCAAAAGGAGCATACTTTCGGGAAAATAGAATTGCCAAGTTACCGTACTTCTATTTTGCTTTCGGTGGCGACTACTATTTTAGGAATTGGAGTGCTTATTTTCGCCAAGCATCCTGCACTGAAATCCATTTCGTTAATTGCTATAATTGGTATATTTTCGGCATTGATGATAACCTTTATAATTCAACCCTTAGTATTCAATTTTTTTGTTACCAATAGGACTAAGAAAGGGAAAAATCCTTATGAAATTAAGCGACTCATTCATTCGATTTTGTCTTTTACCTATTTTGGTTTAGGAGGTTTTATTTTATCTGTATTTGGAAATGTTATGATGAAAATTTTGCCTTTTTCAAAAAAATCAAAACTCATGGGATTCCATTATTTATTATCAAAATTTATGGGTTCTGTGTTTTTGACTTACCCGTCTAACAAGCGTAAACTTATAAATCAATCGAATGTAGATTTCAAAAAACCAGCTGTAATTATTGCCAATCATTCCTCATTTTTGGATATCTTGGCAGTAGGAATGTTGAGTCCAAAGATTATATTTTTGGTCAGTGATTGGGTGTATAATTCTCCCGTTTTTGGTTTAGGAGTTCGTATGGTTGGGTTTTATCCCGTATCGAGTGGGATGGACAACGGAATAGAACATTTGCGTGCCAAAGTAGAGCAAGGATTTTCGATTATGGTTTTTCCAGAAGGCAGTCGCTCCGAAAATAATTCTATAAATCGTTTCCATAAAGGGGCTTTTTATTTGGCAGAGCAATTCAATTTAGATATTATTCCTGTTGTTATTCATGGCTATTCTGAGATGTTGCCCAAAGGAGATTTTGTTATCAATGGAGGAAGAACTACAGTAAAAATTTTAGATAGAATTCTTCCAAGTGATTTAACTTTTGGGAAAGATTATGCGGAGCGGACAAAGAAATTGAGCTCTTTTTTTAAATTGCAGTATAACAAAATGCGTTTGGATTTAGAAGGTCCCAATTATTTTAAAAAGATGACCCTCAACAGTTTTGATTTTAAAGAAATCGAAGTGATTCAGGCTGTCAAAAAAGATTTAGAGGCTCATTTAGAATTGTATTATGAGTTGGATAAATGGATTGATTCTAAGGCTAGAATTTTGCATATTGCGAATGATTACGGGCAATTGGATGTGTTGCTTTCGTTTCAACAATCACAAAGAAAAATAGAGTCGTTTATTGCTAATGATTTGAACAGAGCCGTAGCCAAAACCAATTATATACTAAAGAAAAGGAATATTCAGTACTTGGATTCGAGTGAAGCAATAGTTGCGAAAAAGTATGATATTGTTTTAATTTCTGATAAAAACACCAAAATCAATTTGGAATTAATTTGCGATTTATCTGAAACCGTTATTTTATTAAATGCAGAAAATTTAAAAGACACTATATTGAATCTGGGATTTGAAATTGATATTGAAATTGACAACTTGACTGGATTAAAGAAAAAGGTATTATGAAAGAGCAGTACGATGTAGTTATAATAGGTAGCGGATTGGGCGGACTGGTTTCTGCCATTATTCTAGCCAAAGAAGGATACAGTGTTTGTGTGCTCGAAAAAAACAATCAGTTTGGGGGTAATTTGCAAACGTTTGTTCGTGATAAAACCATTTTTGATACTGGGATTCATTATATAGGTGGGTTAAGTGAAGGGCAGAATTTGTACCGATATTTTAAATATTTAGGTATTATGGATGATTTGAAACTCAAACAATTAGACGAAGATGGTTTTGATATTGTTTCATTCGAGGATGGCAATCAAGAATTTCCACATGCGCAAGGGTATGAGAATTTTATAAATCAATTGGTAAAATCGTTTCCTGAAGAAAGAGAAACGATTCAAAGATATTGTAAAGATATTATTGAAACCTGTGACTCGTTTCCGTTGTATAATTTAAAGACAGAAGGTCAATATGATAATGCTATTTTATCAATCAATGCTAAGCAGTATATTGATGAATTAACGGAGAATAAAAAGTTGAGAGCTGTACTCGCAGGCACCAACTTTCTTTATGGTGGAATTGCCGATAAATCGCCTTTGTACGTACACGCATTATCCGTGAATTCCTATATGCAAAGTGCTTGGCGTTGTATCAATGGAGGGAGTCAAATTACGAAGCAATTAATAAAACAACTCAAAAAACACGGCGGCGAAGTGTATAAATACAAAGAAGTTGTAGAACTGGTAGTAACCGATAATGCTGTAAATACGGCTAAGATGAAAGACGGTTCTGCTGTTTCTGCCCAGTATTTTGTTTCTAATGTAGATCCAAAAGCCACATTAAAAATGGCTGGAGAAAACAACTTTAGAAAAGCCTTTGTCAACAGAATTTCGAGTTTAGAAGGGGGAGTTTCAGCATTTAGTTTGTATATCGTTTTTAAACCCGATACTTTTAAATATTTGAATCGTAATTACTACCATTTTAAGGATAGTAATGAAGTTTGGACAGCACATGAATATACCGAAGGGTCATGGCCAAAAGCATTTATGGCCTCTATGAATGCTTCTAAAAAAGATACTGGTTGGGCAGAGGGAATGACTTTTATAACCTACATGAAATTTGAGGATGTAAAAAAATGGGAGCATACCAGTAATACAACAGCCGAAAAAGAAGATAGAGGCGAAAGTTATGAAGATTTTAAATCCAGAAAAACAGCACGATTTCTACACGAAATAGAGCTCAAATTTCCTGGTATAAAAGAGTGTATTAAGTCGGTTCATACTTCGACACCGCTTTCGTATAGGGATTATATAGGTGGGCACAAGGGGAATATGTATGGGTATGAAAAGGATTCTAATAACCCCATGAAGACCTTTATAGCCTCCAAAACGAAGTTGGATAATCTTTTCTTAACAGGTCAAAGTATTAATATGCACGGCGTTCTTGGTGTTACCATTGGTGCGGTAGTTACGTGTTCTGAAATTGTAGGGAAAGAATATTTGGTCGATAAAATTAATTCAACTATAGCATCAAGATAGATTTAGTAAATGAAAAAGCAAATTGGGTATATTATTTTAATTGTTTCTATTTTTTTAGTTGCTTCTTGTGGTACATCCAATTCAATGCATCATCAACCAGATTTGACAGGATTTGAAAAAGCTGTTCCAATAGTAAAAAAGCAGTCGAATAGTGTTTTTTATACGGGTAATAATTTCCTGCTCAAAAACAAGTATGATCTGTGGGAACTTTATGTAGCCGGCGATCCTCTAGAAAGAGGTATGGCTATTGGGAGTTTGACGGATTCACTGTTGAAAAAACAGGAGTATGTTTTCTTTGATAAAATTAATGATATAGTTCCTTCTCATTTTAAAAAACAAGCATTACGAAGTTTTCTAAAATGGTACAATAGGAAATTATATCTCAATGTTACCAATGAATTTCAATCTGAAATTTATGGTATTTCTAGGTACGCACCGAAAGATTTGGATTATATAGCCCCTAATTTTTTAAGAGATTTATATTTACACGGTGCTCATGATATTGGGCATGCTGTTCAAGATTTGGCTATGGTAGGCTGTACTTCTTTTGCAGTTTGGGGAGATAAATCCGAAGATGGAAGTTTAATTCTGGGCAGAAATTTTGACTTTAATGCAGGCGATGCTTTCGCAAAAGATAAAATCGTAGCCTTTATCAATCCAAAAGAAGGACATCCCTTTATGATGGTAACTTGGCCGGGTATGATAGGGGTATGCTCCGGTATGAATTTAGAAGGATTAACGCTTACCATTAATGCCGGCAAGTCTAAGATCCCTTTAATAGCCAAGACACCGATCTCTATTTTGACTAGAGAAATTTTGCAGTATGCCTCAACTATAGACGAAGCGATTGCGATTGCTAAAAGAAGTAAAGTGTTTGTCTCAGAGTCCATCATGGTAGGAAGTGCCAAGGATAATAAAGCCATCTTGATTGAAATTTCCCCAGATAATTTAGATGTTTTTGATGTAGAAAATAGCAATCAGTTAATTTGTTCCAATCATTTTCAGAGTGATGCTTTAAAAGGGAATAAAAGGAATAAAGACCAAATTAAAAACAGTCATTCTCAATACAGATACGATAGAATGACGCAACTTTTAGATGAAAATAAAAAGATAAATCCCCAAATAGCCGTTTCTATTTTAAGAAACAAAGACGGCTTAAATAATTTACCTTTGGGTTACGGAAACGAAAAAGCATTGAATCAATTACTGGCACATCACGGAATTGTTTTTAAGCCAGCTCAAAAACTGGTTTGGGTATCGGCAAATCCGTATCAACTTGGGGAATTTGTTTGTTATGATTTGAATGCAATATTTAGTAATAGAAAAATTAACGATTCAATAGTTTCATTAGAAAACGAAAAGCTAAATATACCCAAAGACCCTTTTCTAGAAACGGTCGCTTACAAAAATTACGAATTGTTCCGAATAGAAGATCGGAAAATCGATGCTTTTTTAGCAGATGAAAAAGAGATACCAACGAGTTTTATAGAAAATTACCAATCGTTGAACCCAGATTATTGGATTGTTTATTACAAAGTGGGTCTATATTTTTATCAAAAGGCAGCATATAAATTGGCACAAGAGCAATTTGAAATTAGCTTAACCAAAGAGATTACAACGCTTCCTAACAAAGAAGAAGTGGAGAGATATTTAAAAAAAATTAAAAGAAAACTACAATGATTCCAAAGATAGAAACGGCTACTTTAGCTGAAATTAAAACGTTTCAAGAGCAAAAGTTAATGGAAGTTTTGAGCTATGTAAATGAACATTCTCCTTTTTATAAAGGGCTGTTTTCTAAAAATAATATTGATAGTAATAGTATAAAAACGCTGGAGGATTTGTCACTTTTGCCAATTACTAAAAAAGAAGATTTACAAAAATACAATGATGATTTTCTATGTGTTCCACCCAATAAAATTATTGATTATGCCACTACATCGGGCACTTTGGGAGATCCCGTTACTTTTGGGTTAACCGACAAAGATTTGGATCGATTGGCGTATAATGAAGCTATTTCGTTTGATTGTGCAGGGATAAAAGAAGGTGATGTGGTGCAACTGATGACTACAATCGACCGTCGTTTCATGGCAGGATTGGCTTATTTTTTGGGCCTTCGAAAAATGAAAGTGGGTGTCATTCGTGTGGGCGCTGGAATACCGGAATTGCAATGGGATTCTATCTTGAAATACAAACCAACCCATTTGATTACCGTCCCTTCATTTTTACTTAAAATGATTGAATACGCTGAGAATCACAATATCGATATCAATAATTCTAGTGTAAAAGGCGCTATTTGTATTGGGGAATCTTTGAGAAATCAAGATTTCACGATGAATGTTTTGTCTAAAAAAATAACGGACAAATGGGATATTAAATTATTCTCTACCTATGCTTCTACCGAAATGAGCACGGCTTTTACCGAATGTGAGCATGGAGTAGGAGGACACCATCATCCCGAGCTGATTATTGTGGAAGTATTGGATGAAAACAATAATCCAGTAAAAAATGGAGAATCCGGTGAATTAACGTTTACCACTTTAGGAATTGAAGCCATGCCGCTAGTTCGCTTCAAAACGGGCGATATTGTACAATTGCATACCGACCCTTGTTTGTGTGGTCGAAACACATTGCGTGTAGGTCCCGTTATTGGAAGAAAACAGCACATGATAAAATACAAAGGAACCACGTTGTACCCTCCTGCAATGAATGATGTATTGAATGATTTTGATGCAATCGAAAGCCATATCATAGAGATTTCTACCAATGAATTAGGAACCGATGAGATTCTGATTAAAATTGCGGTTAAGAACCCAACACCCTTTTTTCTACAGGAATTAAAAGATCATTTTAGAGCCAAATTACGGGTAACTCCCAAAATAGAGTTTACTACGAATGAAGCTTTAAAACCTTTAATCTTTAATCCGATGAGTAGAAAACCAATTCATTTTTTTGATAATAGAAAAAGCATGTAATAACCCGTTGGTTGTAATTATTTTCAATACATAGCAACATAGATTTTCTAAGTTCAAAAGTAGGTGTTTTACTTATTTTAACGCACATAGCTGTCTATGTGAAAGAAATGTGTTCTTTTTTTTACAAAATCTTTGTTTCTATGTGTTAGACCATAAATTAACAACCAAAAGCGTCTCAATGATTAAATATTCGGCAACCGATATGTACGGACAGGTTGTTGATGAATATTTGTAATTATTTGGAGTGTATGGTTATATGTGGTACCCTATTGCCTATAGGTATGACTATAGGCGTGTGGCGCGTATTTATGCCGGAACCAATGAAATCATAAAATACTGATTGCCCATAAATTGTTTAAAGATTTATAGCGGTTCTTTGATTTTTAAGCAATAAATGAATAGCCAACTAAATTTTTAAATTTCTAGCATGAACCTTAAAAAAAGCCCTCCAGAAAATATGAAGGGCTAATAACTAAAAAGGATCTTATTTTTTTGATTCTTCAACAGAAACTTTTCTAAACTCTTTTAACAATTTTTCTAAGTCTAAAGTTGATTTACGAGCTCTTGTTCCAGCTGATTTGTTTCCTTTTTCGATGTGTAGTTCGGCTTCTGTTTTTAATGTTTCAAATTCGGCGGTGATTTTTTCGAATAGATCTTTCATGATAATGCTTTATTAAATTAGGCTGCAAAAATAGAAGTTAGCTTATTAGTTAGGGACAATTTGTTGTTAAAATTACAATTGTTTTTTATAAAAAAATGTAATGCATTGGTGTTTATTGTTTTAAGTATTTTGTGCTTAAGCTGGATTTACAATAATCCTAATTTTTTAGCTTTATTTATTAAATCTCTATCACTGCCTTTCCCCATTAGTAGCTGTTCTTTTATATTCGCTTTTCTTTTTTCTATAGCACTCATAGAAAGAGGAATATAGTCGGGAAGATTAACCGTTTTAACTCCTTGTGAAATTAAGACTAAAATCTGACTATCGTGTTTATCCCAATTTATATTGCTTTTATGCAGTTCTCTCTGTGATTCAATTATAGTGGGGCTTCGGTACAGCTCTCCATCCATGATTTTTTTACAAATAATAGGAAATAATTCAAAATTAATATCACTTTTAGAAACAAAGCCTTCTGGGTTTATTTCCTTAATGATTTTATCTACTGTAAAGGGTTCACTGTGCATTGTAAGTAGAACGATTTTACAGTTTTTGAATTTTTGTCTAATTAGCGAAGCCAGGTCAATACCATTTTCAATATTAAACTCCATATACGGAGGCAGGCTAATATCTAATAAGGCCAAATCAATATTCGTATGTTGTTTTAGATTTAAAAGTATTTTGTTGTAAGCATCCTGACAATTATAGCTCTTTATAAAATTGGGCGTGTTCTCTTGAAAAGCGGTAACAGATAGAAGGTTACTATAGCTATCAACGGTCATTGGGTGGTCATCTACGATCAAAATAGTAAGGGGCATATTCATTTTGTCCAATTTCTTTCAAAATTAATTAAATATTACGGAATAACCGTAATATTTAAAGAAAGTAAAGATGTTAATTTGTAGTAGATGATGTTTAACTTTAACTAATATTTTCATGAAAAATAAATTATACATTGCCGGACTAGTTTTGATTGCTGTACTAACTTATTCATGTTCTAATGATGAGGATAATTATGATGTTCAGGGAGTTAAAACTAAAGAGTTTAATACACCGCAGTCTGTTTTGAAAAATGAATTAACTGCAAAAGGTGTTGATTCTACTGCTGTAAAAATGACTGAGGAAGATGGTGATCCAATTAATCCAATACCACCAAGATAGTTTAAGACATAATTAATTGTAACAAGAGTACCATATGATTTATTTGTAAATCATATGGTACTCTTGTTTTAAAATACTATATTTGAAAGTATAAAATAATAATAGCAATTTGAGTACTCTTACTAAAATAATCTGTTTACTGCCACTATTCTTTTTTTTTTCATGCCAAGAGAATCATTCGGGTGCTTATGTAAAAAGCAGCACGCCTTTATTTAATAAAACTTATTTAGAAGGTTTAGAAAAAAATAAAAAAGAAAACTACTTAGATTCAATTGGGGATTTATTAAAATCTAAAGAAAATGATTCCATCGTCAGAGAAATATATTTAAAAGTCGCAACGGAATATTATTACATTGATAATTTAGAAAAATCTTTATCTTTCAGTTTAAAGGCTTTGCAATTGTCTAAGCAGGCTAAGGATAGTGTCAGAATCCCTAAGGCATTATACTATGTGGGGGATTGCTATCGAAGCACAAAAAAGGATAGTGCATACTTTTATTATTTACAAGCTGAGAAATTATATTATAAAATTCATGATTATGATAATATGGGCAGAATGTTATTTAATAAAGCCTATGTTTTATTTTATGACGGAAATTATGTAGAATGTGAAGTTGAAATTTCTAAAGCATTGTTGTATTTAAAAAATTCTACCAATCACCGTTTGATTTATTCTTGTAATACATTAATGGGAAATTGTTTAGAAAAATTGGTCAATTACGATGAAGCCTTACGATATCATAAATTAGCTTTGAGCGGTTTAGAAAAAATTAAAAGCAATGGTAAAGACAGAAATGAAATAGATAATTACAATTTAATTTCTGTTATAAATATATGTAATTTATATGATTTAAAAGAGGAATATTCCAAGTCCATAGACCAATTACAACGGTTACTTTCAGAAGATTTAAAAAAGAAATCACCAATTTTATATGCTAATGTTTTGAGTAATTTGGCTTATTCTAAGATGAAAAGTGGGAATTATAAAAATGTTGATTCCATGTTTCTTGAATCCTTACGAATTGTAGATAGTATAGGTGTTGAGTCTGATGTTTTGTATAAAAAGATCCATATAGGAGAATATTTTTTAACTCAGAAGGATACACTAAAATCAATTAAAATTTTAAAGGAAGCGAATCAATTAGCTATTAAAATTAAAAACAGTAATGAAATTTTAGCTTCCTTAAAATTGCTGTCCGAATTGGATAAGAATAATAGGTTGTTTTATGCAAACGAATACATTAAAGTAAGTGACAGTATTAATCTAGTTCAAAAAAATGCTCATAATAAGTATGCCAGAATTGAATATGAAACTTCAAGAATAGAGGATGAAAATAAAGTTTTGACAAGAGAGAACTTTTATATTTTAATTGTTTCGTTTGGGTTAATTTTATTACTGGGATTAATTATTGCTTTGCGGTATTTAAAATATAGAAATAAAGAGTTAGAGTTTTTTAAGAAACAGAAAACTGCTAATGAAGAGATATTTCAATTATTGACAGAACAAAACAAAAAAATTGATATTGCAAAAGATAATGAGAAGACCAGAATTGCAAAAGAATTGCATGATGGCGTGATGAATAAAATTTATGGTGTTCGAATGAATTTAGGTTTCTTTAATACTTTAATAGACGAAGAAACAATTGAGAAAAGAAAAGTATATATTCTGGAATTGCAAAATATTGAGTACGAACTTAGAATGATATCGCATGACTTAAATAAAGGTTCTTTGTTTGATGGTAATGATTTTAATGTATTATTGACTAGTTTAGTCGAAAATCAAAAAGAGTTTACCAACACTCAGTTCAAATACGAAAATGATGGAATGTTTGAATGGGAAAGCGTGGAAAATATATATAAGATCAATTTATACCGTATCATTCAAGAGGCTATTTTGAATGTTAATAAATATGCAAATGCCAAAAAATGTGAGGTAAAAATAGAGAGAAAGGATAGCAATATTTTAAAAATGAGCATTAGTGATGATGGACAAGGATTTGATCTTATAAGTAAAAAAGGCGGTATCGGATTGAGTAATATGAAAGAAAGAACGAATTCTTTGAAAGGGCAATTTAAAGTTGAATCAAAAATTGGAGAAGGAACAAAAATTGAAGTTGTGTTTAATCTTCAGAAACTATCCCAATAGATTATCAAAAAAGAGTTATTGAGGTCAGTACCTAATCACATATTATTTCTTTATGGCAAATATTATCTGCCTTTACCATCCTTTTGATTAAATTGTTAAATATTGTGTCTTTGCTT
>NZ_VJZS01000026.1 GCF_007097385.1 Flavobacterium sp. ZT3R18 | reverse complement strand
TTGGAATTTACTTTCACTAATTCATTTGTGGGATTTTTTGCGAGATTGAATTTGTTTCTTAAAATTATCATATCCTCACTCACTTTTTTATCCAATATTTTAGCATAGTGTTGTGTGGTTCTTATATTTTTATGTCCTAGCATTTTGCTCACGCTTTCTATGGGAACACCATTTGTAAGTGTCACAGTGGTTGCAAAAGTATGTCTGGCAATGTGGAAGGTTAAATCTTTTTTAATGCCGCAAACATCTGCTATTTCTTTTAGATAGCTGTTCATTTTTTGGTTGCTTAAAACGGGTAACAGTTTATCTTCATTTATGCATTGTGGGTGATTGGCATATTTCTGAATTAATTCTTCCGGAATAGGGAGGAGGGGAATGCGAGAAGCGGTTTCTGTTTTCTGGCGATGGGTGAATATCCATTTGCCACCATCAATACCCATGCTGATATTTGATACGGTTAAGTTTTTAACATCGATGTAAGCCAAACCTGTAAAGCAGCTGAAAACGAAAATATCTTTTACCAGGTTTAATCTTTCAGTTGCAAATACTTTAGAATAGATATCTTGAACTTCTTCTTGCGTTAGATAATCTCTTTCGACTTCACGAATTTTTGATTTATAGTTTGCAAATGGATCTTTATCTAACCATCCATTTGAAATACAGATTTTGATTATTTTCTTGAAGTTCTTAATGTATTTGACTGCTGTGTTATTGGCACATTTTCGGATGCTTCTCAGATAGAATTCATATTCTGTTATGAAAGAATGATCTATTTTATTGATTTCGATATCGGATATGTTGTATTTCCACTGCAGGAAGTTTTTGGTGTGCTTGAGTGAGGTTTTGTATCGCTCTAATGTTCCAGGTGCGTATTCGAGCCCCAAAAGTTCTTCTACTTTCCGGTTATGTTCTTCGAAAATAGGGATGAGCATATGTTGGTGTTCTTGGATCCCGAGAAGTCTATTTTTAAAAACTTCAATTGTGAGGAGTTCGTTGCGGTGTATTAATTCCATTTGGATATCGAATATTTTCGATTTCATTAAATCAAGGTATTCATTTAGTGAACGAGCATTCTCTGTATTGCCTTTCATTTTTGACATCTCAGGTGACCATTTAGTGGAATCTATAAATTTTTTGGTACTGAACTCCATTCGATTTCCATCAACAGTTAATCTTACATAGATAGGAAGTAGACCTGCTGCATTAGCTTTTGTGCTCTTCGCATAAAAGTGCAATGTGATTTTAGTTTTCATAGTGGTAACCTTTTAATTATTATTCAATTTAGACTTCTAAAGAATATCAAACAAGATGTTTAAATAGTGGACAAGTGTTAAACTATCCATTGAACAGGTTGTTTGAAAATTTTAAATTGATTTAGCGAGACCCTGATCTTAGAATTATAGTAGGGTCTCGATTTTATCTCGTTAAGAATGAGATTAGATGAGTAATTTGAATAATACGTAAAAGCAAAAACCCCGTAAATCATAAGATTTACGGGGTTTTGATACCATTTGTATTTCTACTGGCGGAGAAAGAGGCTCCGATGCCTTTATAATAATCCCAGTAAATACGGGGCTTCTTGCATTATATTTAAGAACAGGGTAACCAATAGGGTAACTCTGAGGAAGTTTCTTAAAAACTCTATGCAAATATATTAAAATTTTAGTGTGTTGCATACAATACTTCCGCAGAAAATGATTTAAGCAGTTAAAAATCAGTAAAATAAACGCCAAAAAAAAATAGGCTAAACCCGTGAATTATTGTGAATTATAAGATTATTATATAATTTTGAATCCACAGGCAAGATGTATTATTAAGCTTATCATTGTCAATACATTAGAGAAGGAGTATTTTAAATCTCTAAATAAATCAAGGAAAAAATTCATTGAAAATATCTTGATTTCCTTTTTGAGCATAAAAGGTAGAATTAATTTTCTTCAACTGGAAAGGTTCGGTGAATATTCAGAAAGCACCTATCGAAATCAATTTGAATAAAAATTTGATTTTTTTGAGTTAAACAAAAGTTTAGCTGTTCAGACTTTGAGCAACATAATTATTGGTTTTGACCCGTCCTATCTCTCCAAGTCTGGAAAGAAAACACATAGGGTTGGTTATTATTGGTCAGGGGTTGCTGGTAAAGCTAAATGGGGCTTAGAGGTTGCTGGTTTCGCAGCGATAGACCCAATTCTCAATACGGCTTTTCATCTGAATGAGTTTCAAATACCTCCAAGAGAAGAACTGGAATCGTCTGGAACATTACTTTTAGATTACTAATGCGAATCAAGAGTTGAAAAAGCAGTTGTTAACATGATAAATAGAAAGAAATATCTTTCAAATAATTTGTTTTAAAGTCTGGAAATCAGTACATTTAAGGTGTATTCGAAGCACTTTTAAACATATGATTATCCAGACTAAAGCCGTAAAATTAGTACAAATTTATTCAACAATTTGTGAACAATTTGAAAAAGATTTAAAATATACATGTCAGCGATTCAGCAATAATGACAAGCAAGATTTAACAGATCAAGAAATTATGACAATTTACTTATTTGCATTAGAAGAGGAACAGCGAATTACCGTAAAGCAAATCCACCGATTCGCTAGCGAATATTTGCATTCGTGGTTTCCAAAACTCGGCTCTTATGTTGCGTTTTCTAATCGCTTGAACCGCTTGTCAGAAACTTTCAGGAAATTGGTAACTAGCTTGATTACTGAGTATTGCCCTGACGATTGTTTTTTAGATCAAAGCTTGTTGGACTCGATGCCGATTATTACTTGTTCCGGAAAGCGTTCTGGAAAAGTTGCCAAAGACATTACAGATAAAGGATATTGTTCTACAAAAAGCATGTATTACTATGGAGTTAAACTTCATGCATTAGCTTTTAGAAGAGAAAAGACAATCTCTTTTCCTGAGGAAGTATTAATTACCCCAGCTTCTGTAAATGATTTGACCGTTTTTAAAGAAGCTTGGACAAACAAAGAAAATAGATGCTTTTTTGGGGATAAAATCTATCATCATCAAGACTTTTTTTCTGACCTTGAAAAAGAAAACAACTCAATAATGATGACACCCGTTAAGGCTGTTAAAGGAGAATGTCAAGAAATTAGAAATAGAGATAAAGCTTCAAATGACTTGTATTCAACAGCAGTATCAAGAGTTAGACAGCCTATTGAATCCTTTTTTAATTGGTTGATTGAAAAAACAAATATTCAAAGAGCTTGCAAAGTTAGATCCACAAAAGGATTATTAGTGCATCTATTTGGTAAGATAGCAGCTGCCTTTATAAACTTAATATTTTAACCCTTGATTCGCATTACTATGTAAATTTGATAACAAAAAATACAATTGAATTTAAAAATCTTACATTATAATTTTCTCAATAATGTCTCTTGACTTTTTATTTCATCAAATTTTCAGCATCATTTAATCGCAACGCAACATTATCCCAATTAATAATATTAAACAAAGCATCTACAAAATCGGTTCGTTTGTTTTTATATTTCAAATAATAGGCGTGTTCCCAAACATCTATAACTAATAACGGAATTGCTCCCCATTGTGTTAGTTTTTCGTGGTTTTCGCATTGCAAGATTACTAAATTATCGCTGTAAGGTTGATACGCTAGAATTCCCCAACCATTACCATCTACATTTTTGGAAGTAGCCGCAATTAAAACCTTCAACCTGTCGTAGCTTCCGAAACTTTTTTCAATTCGTTTTAATAAATTGCCTTTTGGCAAGGTGCTTTTATTAGTAAGATTTGTCCAAAATATAGAATGGAGAATGTGTGATGAAAAATGATAGGATAATTTTTTTGTCCAAAAATCAATAGTTTCCAAATTGTTTTCGTCCAATGCTTTTTTTATCATTTGCAAATCTTTGTTTGCGCCTTTTACCGCTCCGCCATGATGAAAAGTATAATGGAGATGCAAAGTTTCAGCATCCATGTAGGGTTCTAAAAAACTTTCGCTATATGGCAAGGTTTGCTGAATATAATTTCCATTGGCATCAACCAATTTATCAATAGAATTGTCGGCTAAATTTTCAGCAAACGCATTAGTCGTAGGTAGCACCAATGCTGCCGCACCAAATAAAGTACTCGATTTTAAAAAATCTTTTCTGTTCATAGCATTAATTTTATAATAATCCCAACAACTGCTGCAACAGCAATAATATAAGGTTCTTGAATTTTTTTGATATAAATTAAAGAAAAAATTGCCGCAATAGCAATAAGTATTGTTGGAATATCCAGAATACTTTTGGATGCAATTACACCAACTGCACCTACCAACGCGCCCACAACGGCTGCGGTAATACCATCTACAAAAGCTTTGATTGATTTATTTTGTGCGATTTTTTTAAACGATGGAGCTAAACTAATTGTAAACAAATAACACGGCAAAAAAGTCGCTAAAGCTGCAATCAATGCTCCAGGAAAACCAGCAACTAAATAGCCTATAAAACCAACGGTAATAACAACTGGACCAGGAGTAATCATCGCAACTGCTACTGCATCTACAAATTGTTGCTCCGTTAGCCAATGATTTTCTATTACAACTCCTGCGTGCAAAAAGGGCACTATCGCCAATCCGCTACCAAATACAAAGGCTCCAGCTTTTGCAAAAAAGATGGCAATTTCCACAAGAGTAGAATTGTCATAATTCCAAAAACCAATTTGCAATAAGGCAATAGAATTGGCAGTTTTAGCATTTAACCATTTTGGAGGTGCTTTGACAAACATATACAAAAGTCCAGCAAATACAAATAACAAAACTTGTTCCTGCTGTGTAACCAAGGTTACAACTATGGCAACTACAAAAAACAGCCACAATAACCAATTGGTTTTAAAAGAGGTTAAATTAAATTTACCAATAGATTTCAGCGTTAGTTTATAGGAACTCATTACGATAATACCGATAACTGCTGCTCCTACCCCATAGAAAACAGCTTGTATCCAAGACAATCCTCCGTATAATTTATAAACGATTCCTAAAAGTACTACCATTAAAAAAGAAGGCAAAACAAAAGCCAATCCTATCAACGTTGCTCCTAGAAAACTGTAATGTACAAATCCAAGATAAATCCCTAATTGTGCTGCTAATGGACCCGGTGCTAATTGTGCTAAAGCGAGACCTTCCTTGTATTCTTCTTCTGAAATCCATTTTCGCTCTTCTACTAAATCTCTGTGCATATAACCAACCAATGCTACTGGACCACCAAAACCAATGGTTCCTGATTTCAGGAAATAAAATGCTAATTCTTTTAAAGTATATTTTGGATTTTCTTTCATATCTAGATATTCAAATAGAGTGACATCATTTTGTATTAATAAAAAGCAAAACTATTGATCTTAAAAAGATATAAATAGAATGCTACTTACCTTTTGTATCTGGATTACTTTTTATTGAATTTCTCATGTAAGAAGAAGGATTTTTCCCAGTGCTCAGTTTGAATATTCTTGTGAAATGACTTTGATCTGAAAAGCCAGTCATATAGGCTATTTCGGTAAGGGTATAGGTTGAATTTTGAATAAGTGCAATTGCTTTTTCTATTCGTAACTTTCTAACGTAATCTCCAAAATTGAGGTCTTCAAAATACTTAGAAAACTCCCTTGACAAATAGGAAGGGTTCAATTCTAAGTCATTAGAAATTTTCTTTAGATCGAAAGTAAATTGGGCATCTATTTGATCCTGAATAATTGCCTTTAGCTCTTTGACCCAAGAAGGCGTTTTTTTATTAGTTGTTTTTTTCTCTTTCAGAAAGTTATGATACACTTCATGTAACAACTTTTCAAAAGGACTATTCTGCAAATGACTTTGTTTGTATAAATGCGTTGCCCAACTGTATAGCGCATCATAAATAACCATTCCAGTTTCTAACAATTTATAGTCATCGGTAATATTATACGAAAGTCCAGTAGAAATTGCAAAAAGTCCCGCTGATTCTTTTGCTATATCATGTCTGTCCGTGTCAGCACCACGTACAATATCTGCCATGATTAAAATAGCAGAATCTTCAATTTTATATTTTTTAACAAGGTAATCAAAGGTACTTTGCTCTTTGTAGTGCGTAAACTCTACATTGAGAATATCAAACGGAATAGCATGCAATTCTTTTGCTTTATCCAAAACTTCGCTGAATGGGACATAAATAAATTCAGCGTCTTTGTCTACGAAAGTTTTTATCAGCCAAGGACAGGCTATTCTATCAATTTTAGGTCTTTCTCTAGTAATCCATTTCATTTGAAATAATATAAAGGAAATTTTGCTCCTCAAATATTAAGCTAATCTACATTTATTTATCTACGTTTCAAAAAAACACTTACAAATCAATTGCTCCAAAACTAAGATCAGATATTCTTTATTTAGACAATATTTCTTTCTAAGAAATTTAAACAGGCTCTTATTGAATTCTTATATTTTTTTTTAAAAAAAATCCTCTAACGGTTTTTGGGTCGGAACTTTGTCTGAATTGTCAATACTGTCAAGTTGAGATTGAAATTTTGTCCACCAAGCCAAACCATACTTGATTTCCAAATGGTGAATCATTTTTTTGTTGTAATATTCTGTGCCATTCAATGTTGCTGTAGATACATTACAACCAAATAAATAAAAGTTAAAACCGTAGGAACTGGCCAGCTTTTGTTTTTCCTCAAAGTTCAAGGGCATTTCTCCAATTTCAACAATTTGTATTTTACCGTTTTCAATGTCTTGTCCTGCTGTCCAAGAATTGAAATCTGTAAATAGCCCGAAAACAGAATTCAGCCCAAAGCAAAGACCTCCGAGCAGTAAAATTGTCAATAGTCCGTATGTGATTTTTCGTTTCATTTTTTTATTTTTAAATAAGCCTTCCTGTTCATAATCTGGGCCGTTGTCATAAATATAAGGTTTCAATAATATGCTGTCATTTCTGTCGATTCCCACTAACTCATATTCAGAATTTATTACAAATGCCATTTCACATAAAGGACCAGAACCATTCAGGTATTTTGCCTTAATAATAATCTCTCCTTTCAAAGATTTATAACCCATTAATACTTTCCCAGATGTTGAGTCGAGATAAGAGATTAAACAATCCTTGATGCTCTTTTTTTGCCCAAAAAATTGATTTGAAAACAACAACAAGGCAAGTGCAGTCGTCATCATAATGGTAGTTGCGATTTTGAATCTAGGACAGTCAGCAGTAGTTTTATTTTTCGTTTTTTTTTATTTTTCTTTTCTTATATTTATAGTATAATATGCTGCTCCCCAAAATTGATACAGAAAAGGAGCTTGAATTAAGGTAGAATAAAAACCTTAAATTAGCAGAATTATGTCAAGAACAAGAAGAGTGTTTAGTAAGGATTTTAAATCCAAAGTAGTTTTAGAAGCCTTAAAAGAGACAGAGACTCTTGAGACGTTGGCTAAGAAATATGAAATATCAGGGTTCACTATCGAACACTTGATAACAGTTTTAACATTTTTTGATAATTTAAAGTAGATTCATTTATGGTTCGAATCCCACCGTGGTCACCAAACAGGTCAGATGGATTTTTCATACATTTGGCCTGTTTTTAATTAAAACTAACTGATTGTCAGTCTTTTAATTTTATGGTGTTTCGCAGTTGAATTTAAAAAGAATTTTATTTCATTTAAGAATAAAAATAATAAAGTTCACATGACCACACTACAAACACATGATAATCAGATATTTACATGTTTTAAATGTGTTATTTTTCATATTTGGTTCGACATGTCCCAGCATGATAGTAAATGGGGTTCGAACCACATTTTAAAGCAATAATTATCAGTCTGTTATAAAATAAAACAAACTCTTTTTATCTGTGTAAAGCGAGTAAAACCATCTTTTTTACAAAAAAGACAATTTCAGAAGCAATTCTGGGTGTAATGTTCGAACCATCAAAAGGTGTCAGAAAAATACTTAAAAATTTATCACCAGACCACAACCTAACTGCTTCCCATTATAAAAAGGCGTTAGTAATGTTGTGGTGTTTTTCTCTTTAGTGTTAAATAATTTTTTCTTGATATAAGGATTAATCCAATAAGCGACTTTCGTGCTTAAAATACCTATACCGGCACCCGCAGCAACATCTGTTAACCAATGTCTGTCGTTGTATATTCTGAAAAGCCCCGTTCCTGTGGCAACAACATAACCTGAAATCCCGTACCAAATTGATTTGTCTTTGTATTCTTGCCATAAAAATTCAGCTCCGGCAAAAGCTGTTGCAGTATGTCCTGATGGAAAAGAATTATTGGAACTTCCGTCAGGTCTTGGAACTTTCGTAATTGATTTAAGACTTAAAACAGCAGTTGACATTATGATATAGGAAGTAACCAATATTATTGAGCGATCCTTCAGATTATTTTTCCCTTTTATTCCTGCGGCATTCAGCGCATAAACCGCAACCGCAGGTGCATATTGTGAGAAATCATCAATAGTAATTTTCTCATCAATATGCTCATTTACTTCTTCTTTAATTTCAGAATTAAAATTTTTTATCTGATCGCTTTCAAGACCTATGAAACCATATCCTATTAATACAGCTGGAATAATAAGCTGTTTGTAATTGTATTTCATATTTCCCTGAGTATCCCCCTTCGAAATAGTATCTGTTTTTACTTCTTGCGCATTTATAGTTACGATACTAAACAATGAAAATAGAATGATTTTTAACATTAGATTTTTTTTATAATTATGGACTAATTCTGAATTCTTTTATTTTTTGGGCACTAAACTATGTCAAACATTACAAGTGCTTTTCATTTTTAAAAACAAAACACAATAAACTCGGTAATACCACTAACAGCAAAGGCATAGCGATTATAAAACCGCCAATTACAGCAATAGCAAGTGGTTGATGTAATTCTGAGCCTGTGCCAATTCCTATAGCCAAGGGTAATAAAGCGATAATAGCACCGAAAGCGGTCATTAATTTTGGTCGTAATCTGGTTGAAATAGAATAAATTAAAGATTGATTTGCGTTTCCGGTAATCTTGAAAGTTTCTCGGAATTGTAGAAAAGTAAAAATGGCATTCTCACTAATGATCCCAACAATCATAATAATTCCAGTGTAGCTTCCAACATTTAAAGGTGTTTTTGTAATGAAAAGCAAAATATAACTTCCTGAAATTCCTAAAACAGAAATTAAAAGTATAATTATTGCTACTCTAAAATCCCTGAATAAAAATAAAATAACACCAAAAACCAATAATGATGAAGCTATTAAAATCATTAATAATTCTTTGAAAGATTGTTGTTGTTCTTTGTAGGCTCCAGCATATTCAATATAATAACCACTAGGAAGATGAATACTATTTGTTACTTTAGTTTTTATTTCCCGCATCACACTCCCCAAGTCTCGATTATCTAATCTTCCTGTTACCACACTCATCGTTTGAAGATTCTCTCGTTCTATCACTGCAATCCCTTTTTGCACATTTATGCTTACAAGACTTGTAATTGGTATCGATTGTCCACTAGGTAAAAACAGTTGCAGTTTCTTAATATCTTCTAAACTCCTTTTTTCAGAGTAAGGATAAATCAATCGTATGGGAATTGTTTGCTCGCTTTCCAATAAATGTCCAATTACATTTCCTTCGAGCGCCGTTTGCATTTGAAATTGCAAATCGGTTGGCGTTATTCCAAATTGTGCCAATCGGGAATAGTTAGGCTGAATATTTATGGATGGTCCAGCCAAAATAATTCCGTCAAAAACATCAGCTGTTCCTTTTACTTTCTCGACAATAGCATTAACTTGCTTTGCAATTTTGTGTAATTCGGCTTGGTTGTTTCCATAAATTTTAACTTCTATCGGCTTTACCGAACTCATCAAATCACCCAACATATCACCAATCACCTGACCAAAATCAATGCGTAAAGCAGGTTGTGTAGCTTCTACTTTTGCTCTAATTTCATCAATAACATCATTACTAGTTTTGTTCCTGTCTTTTTTTAATTGAATTAAATAATCACCAAAATTGGGTTCGGTAATAAAAAATCCCATTTGCGTACCCGTTCTTCTACTATAGGCTTCTACCTCGGGAATTTGAATTATAATTTTCTCTACTTCGTTGAGCATTCTATCAGTTTCTTCCAATGATGTACCCGGAGGACTTTCATAATCAAGAACAATACTGCCTTCATCCATTTCCGGTAAAAAACCAGTTTCTAAATTAGGTACTATTAGTATAATTGAAAGTAGTAAAACAATACAAAAAGCAGTACTTATAATTGGTCTTTCAATAAAATAAGCCACCCAATTTTGAGTTTTTACTTCGTAGATTTCGTTTTGTTTCTCGATCACTGCATCTATTTTTTCTTTTTTGGAAAGCAATAAATAAACAACAGGCAGTAACAACCATGTTACAAAAAAGGAACAAACCAATGTAATAATCATTGTGTCGGTTAACACTTTAAAATAAGAACCCGCCACACCACTCATCAAAACAAATGGAATAAAAATTACGATGGTACTTAGGGATGAACCCACCATTGCCGGAAACAAATAATGAATTGCTTTTTGCAAAAGCGAAACTGTGGGTTCATCAGGATGTTCTTCGTGTGTTCTATGAATTTGTTCAACAACCACAATCGCATCATCAATAATTAAACCCAATGCCGCAGCTATCGCACCAAGTGTCATAATGTTGAATGTTTGTCCCGTGAGATACAGAATAATCAAGGTGAGTCCCAAAGTAACCGGAATAATTATCAGAATTGTGGCACTGGCTTTCACTGATTTCAAAAACAAAACGGCAACAATTATGGCTAATAATAATCCGATGAGCAAACTATCTGTAACACTTTTTACTGCATCATTTACAAAATTAGCTTGTTCATAAAACGGTTTTATACCAATACCTTTTGGAAGGATTTTTTTTAATGCTTGCAACTTTTCATTCATCGCACTCGAAAGTGAAATTAAATTAGTACTGGGTTGTTTTATAACTGCCACAAGAATACTTTCTTTACCGTTGGCATTTACTTTTATATATTCTTTAGCTTCGCGAATTTCTACCGATGCAATGTCTCTTAGAGTGACAATTCCTTTTCCGTTGTTGCGAATGACCAAGTTTTCTAATTCGTCTTTTTTATTGACTTGTGCATCAGTAATCGTGAGATACAAATAGCGATAATCAGACAAATATCCATTAGATTTTATAAAATTGGTTTCATTCATTACCTGTGTAACCGCATTCGGCGTAATGCCAAGCGTTGTCATTTTATCAAAGTCTAACGTTAACCAATATTCTTTTTCTTTGCCACCAATAATTCTAATTTCAGAAACACCTTCTATTTGGGATAAAAAAGGTTTAATTGTTAAGTTGGCAATTTTTTTGAGTTCAATCGCAGATTTGCCTTTTCCTTCAATGGCATAACCAATAACAGACAGAATTGAAGGGTTCATTTTCTCGACCGTAATTTGCGTATCTGGCGGAAGATTATTTTTGATCTGATTGATTTGTGCCTCAATTCTTGTTTTACTTAAATCTATATCCGATTTCCAATCCATAAAAGCCGAAATCTCACAACTTCCCCTACTGGTCGTACTTCTAATGGTTTTTAAATCCTGAACTTTTTTAATGGCATTTTCAAGTGGCTTTGTAACGGTAATCATCATTTTATCGATAGGCTGTTGGCCCGCATCGGCAATGATTTTTATTTTTGGAAAAGTAATCTCTGGAAATAAGCTGGTTTGCATTTTAGAATATGCAAAAAAACCACCCAAAATGATTAGGAAAATAACAGTACTTAAGCCGTTTTTATGTTTAACAAAAAAGGTATTCATCTGGATTAGTTTTTAACTATTTTGACTTTTATCGTATCTGCAACCCCGTAATTTCCGGTAAGTACTATTTTATCTTTACGAGTTAAATTTGGCGAAAGAATTTCTACTTTGTTTTCGGTTTCAATTCCTTTTTTTATAGGGATTTTTATAGCCGTATTGTTGTTAATCATTTTCATTATCCAGAAATTAGTTTCTGTTTCATCACTCAAAACTGCTGCTTTTGGCAATGAAATGGTTTTTGAACTTGAGGCTTTTTCTATTCGGACTTTTACAATTAAATTCTCCGGAATATCTTGTTTGCCCATGATCTTTAAAATGACGCTTTGTGTTTGCGAAGTTGCATCAACAGTTGGCATAAACTTTTGAACTTTTGCTTTTACAGATGTTCCGTCAGGCATAAACACCGAAAATATTTTGCCAATTGGAACTTGTTTTTTCAACTCATAAGGCAGACTTAAAATGATGGCAAAGCTGTTGGCATCGTTAATTGTAACGAGCTGGTCACCATCTTGAACATAATCTCCTTGTTGCACATTGACAGAAGTGATGTAGCCATTTGTATTTGATCTTACTTGAATTGCATTTCCAAAATTTAAACTTGGATCAATTTTATTTATGGTATTTCCTAAAACTTTTGCTTCTCTGGTTTTTATTGAAAATAATACTTTACCGTTAGAAACATAATCGTTCACGGCAACATTTACCGAATTCAAGTAACCGGTTGCATTTGCTTTTATAACATTTTTAACCAAATACGTTGCTGTTGCATTCAAATCTATAAAACTTTGAATTGCAGAAGTGTCAATTGAAGTTAAGGTTACAGGAACGCTGGCATCAATTTCTTTTTCCTCCTCATTTTTTTCTTTACAGGAAATAAAAAGAAGCAAGATTACGGTAAAAAATAGAATTGGTTTCGTCATTGAATTATTCATTAAAACTCCAATAATTTATTTCATTAATGATTTGAAGTTTGTTGCTGTTGTTTTGTGAGATATTATTTTTAATGGTTATCAAATTGCCAATTGCAATAACATAATCAGTGATTTGTGCGTCTCCAGTAAGTAATAATTTTTTATTGGCTTCTATTAATGCTTCGGAAATAATGAGTTGCGATTGTAATTGTTCTTCAATATCATCAACTTGTTTCAATTTCTGATTTAACATTAAAATTTGTTGATTGTATCGCTTTTTAAAATTGTTTTTGTAAGCCAAATTTGTTGCAATAGCAATATCATTTTTCTGATGTTGTAACGTTTTTTGGTTTCCGTCATAAATTGGAATTGATAATCCTAAACCAACACTAAAGCCAAAGTTTTTGTAAGCTTGATAAGTAAAACTCGAATTGTATCCTGCATCACCAAGCAATGCTAATGAAGGTTTATACATATTATCAATTAATTTATTTTGATTTTGAAGTTTCAAACTATCAACTTCAAATTGTTTTATAAATATAATTTTATCTTCATTTTTAATATTCTTCAATGCAATATCAGGCTTCTTCAAATGGACGAAAGTTGTATCCGTTTCCCCAGTCAAATAATTAAGTAAAGCCAAATCATTTTGGTATTGCTGTTTTAATTGTAAAAGGACTAATTCCTGCTGTTTTACCGTTGCATTAAAAATTAAATAATCGGTTTGTTTGTAAATTGAATTTTGGGTCAATTTTTTTAGTATTGTAACCTCATTTTTTAAAAGCACAGCCATTTTTTGGTTGTAAACTATTTGTTCCGAACTTTCGGAAGCAGTTATATATTGAGAAACAATTAGCTTGTTCAAATCTTTCTGCGCCATTTTTTTATTCAATACCAAACCATCTTTTAGTAATTTGAAAGTTTCCGATTGTGAATTAATTTGGTTTCTACCAATTATTTTCTGGTTAATACTAATCAAACCCGAAACCGATTGACCATTACTCAATGCTGTATCATAACCAAATCCGTTTATGACTGGAGCATAATTTGCATTTAGGTTTCCGGTAATTTGAGGTTTATAGGTTGATTTATTTAATAAACTATCAAGAGTGGCTGATTTTATTTGGTTGTTAAAATCGATAATTAAAGGCGAATTGGTTTGTGCCTTTTCAATAAAATAGTGTAAATCCTTTTCTTGCGAAAAGGACTTAACACTTAACAAAACAAAAATGAGGCAAATCTTTAATCTCTTTGAATAAGTTTGCATAAAAAGAATTTTAACTATTTGGCATTATTTTCAACAACCAAAACCACAAAGGAGTTGGGTATAAGACTTGCGCGAGGTTTTGGGTTATCTTTTGTTGGGTCGGGTTTTATACCAAAATCAGCAATAGGCAAATACAATTGATGCGTAGTTTTGTTCAATGCAATTGTTCTGGCCCCTTTTTGCGTTTTTACAGTTTCAAGAACTGAAAAGGTATTGGCATTTTCTTCTTTTACAACCGTAATTGTTCCTTCACCATTCGAACTAAAAATAAGTTTCTTTTTGGCATCAAATGCTACACCGTCACAACCTTCGCCAATAGGTGAAGTTTTTATAATTTTCCCATTTGAAGCATCAACAACAATCATCAAATTATTGCTACAAACCGAAAACAATCTGTTAGTTTCTAAATCTATTGCCAATCCCGAAGGTTCATCTCCAGGCGCAATACTCCATGTATTTATAACTTCTAATGTTGAAGCATTTATGGTTTTAATTTCATTTTTATCTTCAATATTTACATAAATCAAACCTTTGGTATTGGTTACCGAAAATTCTGGTTTTCCGCCAAGTGGAATAGTTTTTATCACTTTATTTGTGATAGCATCGATAACTGTTGCATCATTACTTTTGGCATTGTAGGCAAACACTTTTTTAGAAAATTTATCATACAAAACTGCATCCGGTTTTTGACCTTTAATAGAAACTTTATCAATTAATTCAAACGTATTCAAATTGACTACTGTAACCGAATTGTCTTTTCCGTTTGTAATGAATGCTTTGTTTAAATCGTCGGCAATCGCAATGCCGTGAACTCCTTTGGTATCGGGAATTGTTGTTATTGTTTTATTGGATTTTAAATCGACAACGTTGACAACGCTTCCGTGAGAAACAAATAAATGCTGATTCACTTCATCAACGGCTAGATAATCCCAGCCTTCATCACCTGAAACATTTATTTTTTTTGATACTTTATACGTTTGACTATAACTATTAGAAATATAAGCAATAATTATTAATGATAACATTATTTTTTTCATTTTAAAAAAAAAATCAAAAGTTAATTGTATTTAATTTTATAGGATAAGAGTTGCTATTTCATTTTAAATCTACAAAAAAATGGAAACGTTTGCTAAATTAAAAAGAGTTGGACGTAAAAATTAACTCTTTATGGATATTAATTCATTAAAAAAAAAGCGAAAATTATTCTTTTATTGACATACCATTTTCTTTAAAAGCAAGGCTTTTACTCTTCATACCTTTTTTTAAATCTACTTCATAAATAGTTCCATGTTTCAAACTTTCTGTTTTGTCCGCCTCCACAATTTTCCAATCACTATATTTCGATTTTACAGATGCTAAAACTGCTTTTGGCAAATTGGTAACTTTAATTTCTCTTTCCGTTTCCAGCCAGGTTCCATCTTCTGAAAAATTAGCAGAAATCTTGTTTCCTTCCAAGGTAAATTCTGCTTCCCATTCTTTTGGGCCTTCAACTCCCCAACTCACTTTTGTTGCCGTAGGAAATTTTTCAGCGAATGCTTTTTTTACTTTATCCGGTGGAGTCCCAGCAAATGCACAACTGCAAATGAATACAATTGACATAATCATTAATAATTTTTTCATTGCTATTAATTTAAAATTTATAATAGCCAAAGTTGCAAACCGATTTTGAAGAAATATTGAATTTTTAGAAACGAATCTCGAAAATGTGAAGATTATCTTTGAAATTATAAATAACATTCCATTGGTTGTTATCGGCAATTTTTTTAATTATTGATAATCCCAAACCATTTCCTTTTGAAGAAGGATTTACTTTAGAAAAACGCTCAAATAATTTATTTATTTCTAGTGATTTTGGTATACCTGTATTAGAAAAAATTAAAGAATTTTTATCCAATACAACATTTATAATACCATTTATAATATTATGATTAATCGTATTTAAGAATAAATTGCTTATCAAGATTTCAGATAAAAACGGATTTGTCCTAATTAATGTACCTGACTCTAGATTTGTTGCAATACTAATGTTCTTTGCGAATGCTTGTTCCTTGAAAAAGTCTAATTGATTAGTAATAACCACATCCAAAATTACATCTTCCAGAATGTTATATTGTTTACTTTCAATCTTGGATAAAAGCAAAAGATTTTTATTTAACCTGTTTAATCTAGTTGCAGTATCATTTAATTTGTCAAGTATTTCAAATTGTTCTTCAGTCACATCTGATCTTTGAAGTAATGTTTCCAGCTTACCTTTAAAAATAGCTATGGGTGTTTGCAATTCGTGTGCGGCATTTTCAATAAATTCTTCTTGGCTTTTGTAAATAAGTGTGTTTTTTTTTATCGCTAGGTTTAGTCGATTGAATTCCTCAATATTATTTGTAGTTAATTTTGAATCTAAATTTTTATCTATTTCAAATCTCTCAATTTGCTCCAGTGTTTCATAAAATGGTTTCCATAGTGTGAGTGATACTCTTTTTGTAATGATGAATAAACCAATGAGAAGTATAGCTATTATTACTACAAACAATATAATAATACTTACTATCAAATCTTTCTTTTCCACTAAATTTGTTCGGGCAAAAAAGGTATAGTCTTTTCCATTAATTGTAACGGGGGAAACAAGAACTCTATATGGTTCGTTTTCTACGTCTAAAGTGTCGTAATATTTTTTATAAAAGAATGTATCTTCCTTTAAATTTTCTTGAACTTTATTGATTTTTACATTTCTATTGAGTTTATTCCAAACCTCAATATCATTTTCTTTTAATTTTGGTATTGAATTTTCAATAAATTCTTTTTTTAAAAGGACCAACCCTTCATCTGCTTCTTCAAGATATAAAAATTGAGTTACAAAATAAAATAACGGCGCAGCCAATAGCATGACTAACAGCGAAAATGACAAATAGTATTTTAAGGTTTTATGTAATAGTTTTTCAGTCATTATTCCATTTGTAACCAATGCCGTAAATCGATTTTATGTAATCGTTACTTCCAGCATCACTTAGCTTTTTCTTCAAATTTTTAATATGTGCATAAACAAAATCGTGGTTGTCTAACATATCTGCCATATCACCCGAAAGATGCTCCGCTATTGCGCTTTTTGATAAAACTTTATTTTTATTCCCAATTAGAAATAATAACAAATCAATTTCTTTCTTGGTACATTCAATTTTCTTTTCTCCAATTTTTACCGATTTAGCTAATGTATCAACTTCAATTTCATTGAATCCAATTTTATTATTTCCATTGAATTTTTTTCTTCTTACCAATGCTTGAATTCTTACCAAAAGTTCAGAAAGATGAAAAGGTTTTGTTAAGTAATCATCAGCTCCCAGATTGAAGCCCTCAATTTTAGTCTCCAAAGTTTCCTTTGCAGAAATTATAATAATTCCCTCTGATTTGTTTAGACTTTTCAACTCCTTCAGAATATTAAATCCATCACCGTCAGGAAGCATTAAATCTACTAAAATACAATCATAATCATACATAGTAATTTTATCTAAAGCAGTTTCAAATTTACTCGCCGTTTCACAATGAATATCATTTGCTTTTAGATAACTTTTTATACTGGTGGCAATATCGATTTCGTCTTCAATGATTAAAATTTTCATACTGCAAGTTAACAATTCAATTTTGAATGAAAATTGAATTTAGCAGTTTTAATAATTTGTTTTTAAACTTCTGATACCTCACTCAAAAGCTTCAAATCTTTTAGTAAAAGGTTCGAATTTTGTATCAAGGGGTCCACAAAACAGAGCAGAAGTGTCAAAAACACATCTGGTCTGTTTTTAACAATAACCAATTGATTATAAATAATTTAATTGAATGTAGCTATATACTTTAATGTACTAAAATTTTAATGTTGCATAATTTTTAGTTTTTCTACTTAAATTGAGTAAGTGTATACATTAAGAATTAAATTTTTACAAGACATATAATTATGAATTTGTTGTTGGTATATCAAAGTATATAGATACCTTTCTGAAATAAAAAAAAACACATCTCAAAAGGAAATGTGTTTTAAAAATTGAAATGTAAGCCTTCTGTTTATTGAAATTTAGCTGTAAAACCAAGATAGAAACTTCGTCCCACGGCGGGTATAATACCTGGACCAGGATATTCATCGGTTCTACGAGTGAAATAAGATTTATCAGTTAGATTATTGGCACCTAACTTGATTGCAAAATTATTTAATTTATAGGAAGCACTCCAGTCCAAAACTGTATACGAAGGAATATGACCCGCTACTGGATCTTCGCTAGTCATGACATTGGAAGCATCTCCATAAGAGTCTCCAATATAATTGTACTGTAAAGTGGTCGATAATTTACTAGTACTGAAAATTAAGCCTATACGGTTTGTGGTTTCGGCTGCTGCTTCGACTCTTTTTCCTTTAAACTCTCCTGTAGTGTATTTGGCATCTACATAGGAAAAGGAATTGAAAATACTTAAACCAAAATCAGATTGTGAATTAAAGTATTTTAGAATATTAAACTCTATATAACTTTCGATTCCTTGGTGCACACTATTGGCGATATTTTTTCGAATAGAATAATAATCCCCAGTAATTGGATCGGTTGCTAATGTTACCCCGATACGGTCGTTGTACGCCATATAAAATGCCCCAATATCAAAATTAAGATAGTTTCTAATGGTTCCTCTGTATCCTAAATCACTATTAAATCCTTTTGAATCTTTCAGGTTAGGATCTATTTTTGAACTAGTTCCAAAAGGTTCTAACTGGCTGTAATCTATCGGACGGTAGGCTTGGCTAATATTGGCATAAATACTTGTGTTTTTTCCCGGTTTTAACTCTAATCCAAGTCCTGCTAACGCAAAAGTTCTATTTCTAACTTCATCAGTAATTTGAATGTCGCCTTCTACTTCTTTATGTCCTTTGGCAGTACTTCTTAAATATTCAAATCGGAAGCCAGGAGTGATAGTGAAATTTTTGGTGATTTTAAAAATATTTTCTACAAACGGAGCCAGATTTGTGGTGGTAAAATCCAAATCATATCCCCAATCGCCCGTAATGGATAAGTCAAAATCACTATTTGTGGTTCCTTCTCCACCTCCTTGACGTTTAAACCAAGCATAACTTTGACGGACACCGCCAGCAAAAGTTGATTTTTGATTCCCCAAATAATAATTTTGGGAATAGCGTACTTCGGTTGTGGTATTGTTCATTTTTTCGATACCTACTTCTCTAGGGACATATGCTCCCGTTATTGGGTCTATATCATCTGTGGCTCCAGCTCCTCCGTCTTCATTTCTCCAAACCAAAGAACGACTGCTAAATAAATAGGTAGATTTAACACTCAAAGTGCTGTTTTCCGTAGGCGTATAATTGGCATAAGCCGTAATGATATTCCAAGGGCTTTTTAGCCAGTTTCTTGCCCTTGTAGAAGTTTTTGGATTAGCATAAAATAAACTGTCGGTTAATCCACCTGGCATTTTTATTTTATTTCGAAGCAAAGAATATTCAACACCAAAATTTAATTTTTCAGAATGGTTGTATTGTATTTTTCCAAATCCAGAAACTTGCGATTGCTGACTGTTGGGTCTGTAGCCTTCCATATTTCGGTATTGTAAAAAGCCGTAGTAACTTAATTTTTTATAGTTTCCACCAACAGAATTAAAGGAATTAAACAACCCATAGCTTCCTATTGTTTGTGAAGTAATAAATTCAAATGGTTTGTTTTTTGGGGCATCTTTGGTGACATAATTGACTAAACCGCCAAATTGTGAACCAAATTGCAACGATGCAGCACCTCGAACCAATTCGATGCGATTGACAGCTTCCATTGGTGGAATGTAATACGATTCATTATAACCATAAATATCAGCACTAACGTTGTAGCCATTTTGTCTGGTGTTCATTTCTACACTTTGGGAAGGGTTAAGTCCACGTGTTGCAATTCCGTTGGCGGTAAACCCGCTACTTTCTGTTTCTACAATATTTAAACCTGGAATTCTTCCTAGTATTTGTCTGGTATTATTGACTGCTTTATTGGCATCGAGACTGTCAACAAGAATGATTTCACTTTTTTTACCAGCATAAATGATTCCGTCTTTACTATCGGGCAAGTGACCTATACCATTTACGGTTTTAAAGCCTTTGACAATAACTTCTTTCAGGGAGTTTTCAGTGTTTTCTTGTGCTTTGATTGTTTGTAATCCAGCTAAAGCAAGAAGGGTAAACATTATTTTATTGAAATTCATATTTGTGGTTTTTGTAGTATAAAAAATCATTTTCGGTAATGATCGGTAAGAGTTTCAAGAAATACTTCTAGTTGACTTTCTTCCTGGGCAGTCATTTTTAAATTACCTAATTCGTCTCTATTTACGTTTTCAAGGACTTCTGGAGTAGCAAATTCGCTTGGATTTACATCACGAACATTATAGAAATGAATGACTTCTTTTAATGTTTTAAAGGATCCGTTATGAAAGTAAGGGGCTGAAATAGCAATGTTTCGTAACGTGGGAACTCGAAATTTTCCGTTGTGTTCAGGTTGCGAAACAATAGCTCCAATACCCAAATCAATAAAGTTGACTCCTGCAGGATTTACAGCTGTAGATTGGTTGTAGAATGGATTTTTTTCGTTTCTAGGTACTCCTATATTATCATAACTAAAATCCGTAAACAAAATTTTACCTGTTCTTTCGTCTGGCTCTAAAACGTGACATTGTGCACATTTTCCTTTTCCTTGAAAAACGGCTAATCCTTTCTTTTCATCATCCGTAAATTTGATCAACTGCTTGTTGAAATAATCAAATTTTGAGGTAAAAGAATTTACTTCTTTTGATGTTTCGAAAGCAGCTAAGGCATCCGCAACATAAGACATTAATTCCTCGTCAGACTTTGCCATACCGTATTCTTTTTCTATTTCGGAATAATAGGATGCCTTTTTTATTTTTGAAATAACATCTGCAATATCCGCATTGTTCATTTCTACTGGATTAATAAAAGGATGCCTGAGTTGCTCTTGTAAATTTGGGGATCGTCCATTAAGAAAAAGGCCTCCAATATAAGTTTCATCCTTAGTATTATAGGTACGCTCCGGAGAAAATACATTGTAAGCTAAATTTGGAGAATTGGTGTTTGAGAAAGCACCTGTTACAGCACCTTCCGAAATGTCTCTGTGCAAAGGATCGCTAAAGCCAGTTTCTGGTGCGTGACAAGAAGCACATGCTTGACCGATAGGATTGGACAGGTTTTTATCAAAGAAAATTAATTTCCCGATTGTTATTTTATTACTAACAACAGGTACATATTCGGAATCATCAGTACAACTGGATAGCATTATTAAAGCTACAGTGCTAATTAATAAGTATTTTTTATTCATTTATTTGGAATAATTAAAAATAATGGCGCAAATATAAAATTCCATTTTTATACCAGCAAGCTTATTTAGACTAAATATTAACAGTGTTTTTAAATTAATTTTAACAGTATTGAATTTCAATATTTTACAAAAAAAAATGTTTTTTTGGATAAGATTTTGCTTTATTTTTTTCAGATTCGCATCCTATTTTTACCTCAAAATCTGAAATCCCTTGTAAATACTGGGTTGCTAATTTCTGCATCGAAAATTTATCCAATTAAATACTAACGTATATAGTTGCCTAATATATTTAATAGATTAAATTTTTTGGTGTATTGAAGTATATAGTTCCCTTATCAATATAACCCAATCCAAAAGATTTATAAAGACTTAAATTAATATATTTGTCTTAAATCGTATATGATGAAAAACAATATAATTCGTGAGAAAAGACGTCTGGTATTTAATTTTAAAAGAATCACGCCTAAAATAATTAGAGATTTATCCAATATAATTGAACAAGAAATTAAATCGCTGAGCACTAATGAAACAATTGACCACTATATAATCTATTCAGTTGATGCGACTGATAATACATCTTTTGAAAGTCAATCCAATGAAATTTTCACAGAAAATCAGATTATTGAAAGCAGAGTTGTTAGAAAAGTTGTTATGAGGTTTTATACAAAAGACAATTCAAAGAATATTGAGGTACAAATGGTGCATTTAATAAATGATGAAAACTCAGAAAACTTTATTTCAGTTAGTGGAGATGAACCTAATTGGGTAAATGGAGTATTAAGTAGATTATCAGAAATTATAAATAATGCAGAAAACCAATCAAAGTTTAAAGACAGATTTAGTGGCTGGATAATATCTGCAGTTTTTGTCCTATTTAATGTTGAATACTTCAGGCTTGTCCATTTTGAAAAAACACAATATGAGCTTCTAGCAACACTTTATGTTATTGGTGTTCCAATATTATCTGCCAGTGCAGCTTTTGGGCTTCATGCTTACATTGAAAAACTGTGGCCATCAGTAGAATTACAAACAGGACCAGAATATCTTCAATTAGCCACAAAAAAAAGAAACAATATGAAGTGGCTCATGGCGACTATCTTTTTTCCTATTTTACTCGCTATTATTTATGATGTTGTTAAAAGTAGTCTATAGAAACTTAAGGCATCTGAATATACCAAATTATCCTTGAGAGTTTGTTGTCTCTTTTTTACTTAGTTTCTTAAGTTGGACTCATAAAATATTAATTAACATTTTTTTTTATTAAAAATTGAGATTGGTACAAAGTATATAGATGCCAAATTAAGGCATCTATATTCAATTGCTTATAGACATCCCCTATTTATTCTAACGAATTAAGACATCAAGAGTCCGCAGGATTCTCTTTGACACTTTTTAAAGAGCTATTTTGAACATAAAGAGTAGTGAATAAATACTCTTTTTCTTATTTTTATTATTTTAATGGTGATGAAAGTATTCGCTCATTTGAATAACAAAACGGGCTTTAAACTTCCTTTTTTCACTTATATGAGTTACTTTTGCACTTGTAAACACCTCTTATATTCACTGCTACTAAAACGATTCTTTTATAAAAAAGCGTTCCATTTAAGGAATTGCTTTAAGAACTAGATAGTTATGAAGTCGTTAAAATAAAGCGGGAATACTTTAAAAAGAAGACCTAATACTAGATTATGTTCTGATATAAAATAAGTAACATGAAAAAAAATAGTTTGATTCGTTATTTCTGAAAGTATGGTTGTCAAAATGTCTATTTTAATATTAAAAAAATAAAATCGCGATGGATTGCTTGAACTGCCGTAGTCGATAGACTGGGGCATGTTCTGGGCAATCGTTCGTAACCGCCGTCAACCGCCGAGCAATTGTTCTTACGCAGGAAGAACAATTGCTCGGCGGCGGGCATTAGCTCTCCATTATGGGCTGTGACTTTTGTCATTAAAAAGTAATACAGACACAATGAGTTTATCCGCAGTTTCTTTAGCTATGTTTATTTTCCAGTCGCCTGCTACCTGCAAGGCGATTAGGGATTAAAAGAAATCCATATTTTTAATTTTTATTGATTGAACTTTAAATTGTAAAGAAGATTATGCTGCTCCCCAAAATTGATACAGAAAAGAAGTTTGAATTAAGGTAGAATAAAAACCTTAAATTAGCAGAATTATGTCAAGAACAAGAAGAGTGTTTAGTAAGGATTTTAAATCCAAAGTAGTTTTAGAAGCCTTAAAAGAGACAGAGACTCTTGAGGCGTTGGCTAAGAAATATGAACTTTTACCGGGTCAGATTTCGGTTTGGAAGGCAGAAGCTATAAAGAATATTTCAGCCGTTTTTTCAGCAGAAAAAAGCAAATCTCCAAAGGATGATATTCCCAAGGAAAAGCTTTATGCTCGAATAGGAGAACTAACTTTGGAAAATGATTTCCTAAAAAAAAAGTTGAAATAGTCCCAATGGAAGAACGAGAAAGAATGATCGACAGTAGGGATAAATTGAGCATGGTGAAGCAGTGTAAGTTATTGTGTATTAGCAGGAATTGTTTTTATTATTTACCGAAAGGCGAAAGTAATGAGAGTCTTGAAATGATGTTGTTACTAGACCAGCAATACTTACTTACCCCGTTTTATGGATACCGAAAAACAACTGTTTTACTTCAAAACAAGGGTTTTAAAGTCAATGAGAAACGAGTTAGAAGACTAATGAAACGTATTAATTGGCGTACTATTTACAGAGAACCACGTACCACAATTCCTGTGAAAGCACACAAGAAATACCCTTATCTTTTGAAAGATTTAGAGATTACCCACAAGAATCATGTTTGGGCAACAGATATTACCTATATCCCAATGGCAAAGGGTTTTATGTATTTGTGTGCCATAATAGATTTACACACAAGATACGTACTGAATTGGAGCGTAAGCAATACAATGAGTGCCGATTGGTGTGCTGAAGTTTTAGAAGAAACAATTGAAAACCATGGTAAGCCAGAGATTTTTAACACAGACCAAGGAAGTCAATATACCAGCGATGTACATACAAGAGTATTGTTATCCAACGGAATACAGATTTCAATGGATGGAAAAGGAAGAGCTATTGATAATATTTTTATTGAGAGATTGTGGCGTACTGTCAAATATGAAAATGTATATTTGCAAGCCTATACCGATGGAATAAGTCTTCGTAAAGGACTTAAAAATTACTTTGAGTTCTATAATGAAGAGCGATTTCATCAGGCGTTAGATTACAGAACGCCTCATCAAACCTATTACAAAAAAGAAGTGGCATAAAACGAGAATAACTTTTTTTTGGCTTTTTTAATTAGCCAAAAAGTTATCTCCCATTTTAGCCAACAGGCTGGAATATTGAAATTGAAAAACTACCTTAATTAGTTTGAAATTCTGTTTAAAAAATGGTCGCAGCGTAGATACAGGCAGGTTTACTGCCTGTATCAATAGGTTAATTAAGTATCAGTCCATCAGCACCTTTATTGGCAAAATCCAAACATAGATTAAAAGCTGACTGCGTGCGTATTTGTCCCGTGCCCCCCATCAAAAGAGAGGTTAGTTTGGCTTCATCATCTTTGTAATTTCTAACATTTTGAAAATACCCCGTCACAGCATTATATGCTCCGAACACCGTGCCTTTTGTGGTATTCATAAGTTGTGTGGGGTCGCTCATAGCATATTCATAGGCGCTGTCCACCATATTAGTAAAACAGGTAGAAAGTTCGTCTTCCTTACCGTCCTGTATGGTTTTAAGTACCTCCTTATTGGGAACGAGCGCAGACTGTATTAGTTTTTTTACTTCGCTGTCCGTAATACGTACCTTTGTCCAATCGTTGAAAATAGTTTCCATTTGTGCCGATAGCATATCGGATATGCCCATAACTTTATGTGCCTGTTCCAAACGCTGTTTGGCATTGGAAGTATGACGAATACGGACGGTATTGGTTTTGCTGTTCATTGCTGCATTAAGAGTGTTCGCACATACAATGCGTATGGGTGTGAATGCTGCTGTTATGCTTCCGCTTCCGTCGTGTGAAGTCGTAAGGAACAGGTATTTTTCAATCAAATCGTCGTTACCAACCCGAATATAATCGGGTAATTTAGCCGTTATAAATGTGCGCTCCCCTTTGCCCAAAGCACCTGCGGTTTCGTATAGGATTCCGTCACCGCCCACAATGCTGTCGAAAAAAGAAAAGGCATCCCTGTTCTGTACGATTTGATAGTCTTTGCCCACCACACCCAATACGGCATTGTTATCCGTGCGTACGGTACTAAAGTAATTGGGTACTTCGATTTGATTGTGGATGGTTTCGCCGTCCAAACTGATTTCCTGTAAGCAAGGTGTAAAGAGTTTGCGTTTTTCCACTTCGTAATCCAACCCTGCGTGCCCAATTGCTTCTGCGCTTGTCGGATAGTCCTGTATGATTTGCCCTAAATTGTGCCATGCTTTTTCCTTTACGCTAAAAAAACTGTGTTTCTCTGTTTGCTCGTTGTAATTTATATTGTGTGCCATGATGTTAAATTTTAAGTGATTATTAAATTGTTTTTGATTAAAAAGGTAGGTCGTCTGTTGGTTCTGAAGTCGTTCCCTGTACTGCTGGATGCGCTGTTCTATTTTCTGCCTGTTCCGATTTTTTGGCAAATACTAAAATCTTGATGTTGTTGGTGTGAAATGTCAAACTGCCAAATGCTTTGCCTTCGGCATTGCTGTAGACATTCAAACCAATGCGCCCGAAGAGTTCTACCAACGCTCCTTTTTTTAACCATTCGGCGACTTTTGCACTGAGCCAGTAGGAGCAATTGATATAGGTTACTATTTCCTTTACCTCGGTGCTTCCTTTGGGTTTGTAATTGTCATTGATAGCGATGCTAAAATTGACCACCTGTTTGTCGTTGCTCACTTTGTGAACTACGGCATCTGCTGTTACTCTTCCTGTAATTTCCATAACTTGATTTTTTAATGATTACTATTATTTACCTTACTTTCTCTGTAACCGTCTCACTCAAAAAATGTTTTCAAAAGAAAAAACGGAAAAAAAGAAAGCAAGATAAAAGTGGCTTAAGGATGTGGAGAGCTATAAGTCCCGGAGGGTGGCAAGTGCAACGCAGCCATTATGCGCTTGCAGCATCCTTAAGACACTATCTTAGCTGCCTTTTAGTCCGTTTCGAATGAAAATATCCTTTAAAACTTCTTAATTTTTTAGACAAAAAAAATCTGACATTCAAAATGTCAGATTAAGGGGTAAATGTTTTCGGAATGTGGGAATAAGCAATCTATTATTGATAGCTACCTACCTAATAGCTCTGCTAGAGGAATATGTTTTTCAGATTATACTATTTGCTTTGGATTATGATCGTATCAAGTTTAGTAATTGTAGTGTGAGTTCATCAGGTAATCCATTGAAATATTTTTCCAATACCTTCCGAAATACAGGATTGGTATTTTCAACATTTGAAAATAATGTCATGCATGATCGTAATTTCATATCGTCAGGAGTTCCAAATATCTGTGTTGCCGTTTTTCCGTTGAGATTTAATACTTCCTCAGAAATTTCAACCAGATGCTTACCCAGGATGGGATGCTGTAAATATGTAGTGGCTTGATTCAAATCTTTGAGCCCGTACTGTTTTGCGGTTTCACTTGAACCCAGTCCTTTAATCTGTGGAAAAATATACCACATCCAATGGGTACTCTTTTTGCCTTTTTTTATTTCTGAGAATGCTTTTAGGTACACCTGATTTTGTGCGTCTAAAAATTTGATTAATTCGTTGTTATCAGTCATTTTTCTATTTTAGGTGCTATCGGTAAACTGTATCACTAAATTAATAATTTATTTGCTATTTATTCAATTATAACGTCAGTAATTTATTATTATTTACGATTGATCTGTCTAAAAGTAAGATTGATACGGGGTATAATGTCTTTTGCCGTTTTTGGCACTTGATACTGCCAAAAGCTTTGGGTTGTTCCTGCTATCAATAAAAGTGAACCGTGATGCAAGGGGATTTCTACCTGAGCAATATCTTTCCTGAACTTATGACGCAAGCGGAACATGCGGGTTTCACCGAAACTTACTGATGCAATAATTGCATCCTTACAAAAATTCTGTTCTAGGTCACTGTGCCATGCCACACCGTCCTTGCCATTGCAGTACAGGTTTAGCAAAACGTAGTTAGATTTAACCTGTATTTCTTTTTACACTCTTTCTCTGATGGATAGTAATTCAGGACTTATATACTGATAACCAAAAGCGAAGGCATGGTGTACAAGCGATTGAATAAAAACAAGAAAAATGTACTGGTTGTAGAATCAGACAACAGTTTTTACCCCGTTTATGAAGTCAAAGTTTCTGACATTCTCGAAATTTGGGAGTACGAGTGTAATATTGGGCGGAATGACAGTAAACAAGAAATGGCTGAAGCTGCAAGTGTGAAAGATATGTTTTTGGAGTTGAAAAGGGATATTAATGATTTGAAAATTAAGCGTTAGATAAATGAAGGGTATCCTTACAGAGGAAGACCTAAGTCAGGACTTCGAAGAGTTGGAGATATTCACGATTTGAAAATTAATCGTTAGATGTAAATGAAGGCTTATAAAGGAATTTCGAAGTGAGGACACTTCGGATAGCTACTATGTTTCTGACAAATAAAAATGATACACTTGCTGGCTTTTTTTGCTTTTGTGGGGGCCTGAGAAAGAGTGTTCAGTTTTTACTGCTTAGTAGGAATGTGTTATGAAATGGAAAGCACCGACAAAAGCAAATGCAGGTGCTTCCTATAAATTGCCAGTGATGTTTGTAGCGGAAATGATGTTATGTATAATAACTCTTTATTATTTCCTTGGATTCTGTTGGATGTACTCCGTTGCTTCTCTTTCGATATCGTAACCTGTGTTGATTTTGGTAGTGAATATCCATTCATTAATTTCTTCTCTTTTGAAGAATAGTCTTTTGCCATTTTTATAATGAGGTATCGTACCTGTAGAAGTAAATTTATAAATAGCTGAGGGACTCATTTTTAGGTAAGCTGCCAATTCTTTAATCTTCATTGGATCATTTAGCTGAGCTATTGGTCCGCCTGAATTTAGCTTGTCAATAGCTTTTTCAATTCGATCAAGTTTTTCTAAAATAATTTCAAAAATATTTTTCATTTTTACTATAAAATTAGTGAAATGTCGCTAACAAAGAATTGAGTTTAGGAATGCTTAACTAAGCGATATTTTTTGTCCAGATGAATAAGGCCTGTACTATTAGGAGTTTTGAATAATGAGGATTACGAAGATTGAGCACAGATTGAAAATCCGCCTTTACTTTGTATTGCATAAAAAAAGATAACGATTTAAAAACTGTCCTCTCGAAATCACCTTTTTTAGAAACAAACATACCATGCATCATGAGTACGATTGGAAGATATATAACGGGGCAGTATAAAACTATTTATTAGTAGAATACACAAATAATTTTCATCAAAAAAATTTCTTTTACGTAAAACCGTAAGAAATGTATATTCATAAACTGTACATTTGAACTTTCCTATTTGAGAATGAATAGATATCCCTATCAATTTGTGTAAATGGAATATAATTACGTACAGCAACTAAATACATTTTATGAAAATCCTCTACAAGATTATCTTTTTATTCATTCTAATAATTATTCCTTCAATCCCTGCTTATTCAATAAATAAAGTAGAGGAAAGTATAAAAATAAAAACAGTTGCTAGTCCGTCTGGACAAATAACGGGAGATGCAACGGTATGCTTGAATGAAACCGCTCCATTAGTAATATTAGAAGTTAAAAACGATAATAATGGACCCTATACATTTACTTATACCATAAATGGAGGAGCTCCATTAACTATTCAAACAAATAATAGTGATAAAAGTGTAACTGTTTCTCAACCAACTAATGTTGCAGGGGCTTTTACATATATTTTAACGGGGGTAAAAGATAAAGACAATAACACCGTTGCTGTTTCTAGTAGCAATACAGTTGTAATTACTGTAAATCCTTTGCCAGTTGTTGATTTTACATTTACCGATAATCAATGTTCTGGCACCGCAGTCCAATTTAACTCAAATGTTTCCGGAAATTCTCCTTTTACTTATACATGGAATTTTGGTGATTCAGACACTTCATCTCAACAAAATCCTATACACACTTATAACGCTCCACTTGGTTGCTCCACTTCTTCCTATATTGTTTCTTTGACTATTACGGACGTAAACAAATGTAGTACAACGATCCAAAAAACCATTACCATCAAGCAATTGCCCGATATTGCTTTTTCTGATACTGTTAATTCCTTTAATCCATTTAATAATTGTAATTCGGCTTCCTCCTCAAATCCAAATTTTTCTATAACTGTTGCCAACTCATCACTATCTTCTTGCATTAGCTCGTTCGCCATAAATTGGGGCGATGGAAATATTCAAAATAACATAACCTTTCCTGTAAGCCACACCTATAACCAGTTAGGTGCCTTTCAAATGGTAATTACTGCTACAGGTAGCAATGGCTGTCAAAACAGCAAGACTTATACGGTAAAAAACGAATCAAATCCAGCAGGAAGTCTCAGTAGTCCCGGTAGTACGGTAAATTTATGTGCCCCAACCCCTAATTTGGCATTTGTGATTTCAAGTTGGGGAAATAATTCGCCGAACACTCTTTATTCCATTAATTATGGTGATGGCACCCCTAATTTTAAAATTCTGCAGTCCGTATTAATGAGTTCGATTTATTATAATTCAGGTAATCCTTCTCTTTCTCAAAACTATCCGGTTCCTTATTCTTATACCGCTACTAGTTGTCCAAATGCCAGCATTACTGCCACTTTGATAATCTCTAATTCTTGTGGTTCAACTACATCAACGATTAGTCCAATAAGTATCCTTAGGCCTCCAACTTCTAAATTTACGAATCCTGCAGTTGGTTGTGTTAATTCAAGTATATTGTTTACAAATAGTTCAACTCCCTCTTTAAATCAAAACTGTATACAAGGGACTACTTATGAATGGGATTTTGGTGACGGAAAACCAGTAGTTATTATTATGAATTCTTCTTCTATTCCCAATATAAATCATACCTACACTACTACTGGCAACTTTACCGTAACATTAAAAACCCAAGGGTATTGCCCTTCATCCTCTGTTTTTACGAGTTCTATTTGTATAGAAGCTCCTTTATTACCACAATTCAATCTCGACAAAAATGAAGGCTGTACCCCACTAGCTGTTGCTACTACAAACACAACCAATTTGGTTAATTCTTGTGCTGCTCCAACTTATTTATGGAACGTCATTTATGCCAGTAGTAATTGTGGTACCTCCTCTTCATTTACATATACGAATGGTACAAGTGCCACATCTGTGAATCCAAGGTTTAATTTTGTAAATCCGGGTACTTATACTATATCGCTTTCAACAACCAACTCTTGTGGTACTGTAAAGTCACCAGTAAAAACCGTTATCGTAAAACAACCTCCAACAGTTGGCTTGCCTCCCATTTCGACAATTTGTCAAACTTCTGCTTCTACGACAATCAATCCGACAGCTATAGTTGTGAATTGTGGCACTACGGCAGTCAGTTATGAATGGAGTTTTCCTAGTGGTACCCCTGCAACTTCCTCAAGTGTCAATCCAGGAGCTATTATTTACAGTGTCCCTGGCACCTATTCTTATTCTTTGAAAGTTACAAATGAGTGCGGATCGACTACAACAACTAGTGCTGCATTTACTATAAAACCAACTCCAACCGTTAACGATGTACTAAATCAAACAAAATGTAAAGGAGCGCTTTCGGATGTAACTTTTGGTGGGACATTGGCAGGAACTGTTTATACATGGGCAAACAACAACACGAGTATTGGTCTTGTAGCAGCTGGTACCGGGAATATTGCCCCATTTACACTTTTAAATACAGGAACCACAATTTTAACAGCAACTATTACCGTGACTCCATCATTAAATGGTTGTTCAGGAACTTCGAAAACATTTACCATAACGGTACATCCGGATCCAACAGTAAATGCAGTTAGTGATAAGGTGATATGTAACAATGCTACACAAAATACTATTGTTTTTGGAAGTACAGTCGCGGGGATCACTTTTTCTTGGATCAATGACAATACCGCTAGTGGATTGGCCGCTAATGGCGCAGGCGATATTCCGAGCTTTACAGCTACAAATACAACAACAGCTCCTATAGTGTCAACGATAACGGTTACTCCTTCAAATGTTTTGGGATGTAGCGGAACTCCAAAAACATTTAAAATAACGGTTAATCCAACCCCAAGCTCATTGACATTGGGTAATCAAGAATATTGTAATGGAGCACTAACAGGTGTTATCTCTTTTAGTAATAGCGTAACAGGAACTACCTATGCTTGGACAAATTCAAATACAGCTATAGGATTGATGGCAAGTGGGACAGGAAATATTCCGGCTTTTACAGCTACCAATTCAAGTGCTAATCCAATTTCAGGAACAATAACTGTAACGCCAACAGCCAACGGCTGTTCAGGGTCAGCACAGACTTTTATCATTACCGTTAATCCATCACCAATTGTAACTTTTTCCACAACCGATCAAACCATTTGTTCCGGCGATAGTTCCGTTTTAGTTACCTTAAACAGCACCACATCGGGTGCTACTTTTAATTGGACAGCTATTCAACCTATTGGAATTACAGGGGTCGTAACTAGCGGTACCAATGTAATTCCAATTCAACTTTTAACAAACAGCACAAATGCTGCAATTGTAATTACCTATAAAGCAAAAGCGTCCATTTCTGGAGGGCCAAATTGTGCAGGAGAGTTTCTTTACACCATCACAGTAAAACCAAAACCATTTGTTGCACAGCAAACACAAACGATATGTAGTGGCGGTACTTTTACAATAACTCCAGCAAATAATGTAGGAGGTAATATTGTACCAATCGGAACTACTTACTCTTGGCCAACACCAACTGTGACAGCAGGCGTAACCGGAGGCGCTTCAGGTGTGAATCAACCTTCAATTACTGGAATATTAACAAACCTTACAAATTCAATTCAGACTGTAACTTATGCAGTCACACCTACAACTAATGGTTGTACAGGGTTACCATTTGATATAGTGGTTGTGGTAAACCCAACACCAACTACTTTATCATTAACCAACCAGATTTATTGCAATGGAGTAATAACCCCTATAACAACTTTGAGTAATGCCGTCTCAGGCACTACGTATACGTGGACAAATTCAAACACGGCAATAGGACTGCCTGCAAATGGCATAGGTAATATACCTGCATTTACAGCAACTAATACGACCAGTAGTCCGATTACAGCAACAATATCTGTAATTGCTACAGCCAATGGCTGTTCAAGACCCGCAGAAATATTTACCATAACTGTAAATCCGTCTCCTGCGGTTACGTTCTCACCAGTTCCTCAAATAATATGTTCAGGCAGTACATCGGCGATTGTTGCTTTAACCAGTAGTACTGCAGGAGCAACATTCAGTTGGACCGCTACACAACCTGCAGGAATAACAGGAGTTGTTACTAGTGGTACAAATACCTTTCCAGCTCAAACATTGACAAACACTACAGCTGTACCGATCATGGTAACCTATAATGCAACGGCCATAACGGCTGGAGGTTCGGCCTGTCCGGGAGCAGTTTATTCTTATACGATCACAGTAAATCCAAAACCTTCCATCACAGAAGTTTTCACAACAAGTATATGTGGAGGCTCTGCTTTTACAATAACTCCTTCTAGTTCTGCTTTAAATAGTATTCCTGCCGGAACCATCTATTCTTGGAGTGCTCCAACTGTCACCGGAGGATTATCGGGAGGTGCTCCAGGTATTGCTCAATCGTCAATTACAGGCACATTAAACAATCCAACCACTATCACTCAAACTGCAACTTATACCGTGACGCCGACTGCGAATAGTTGTTCTGGATCTCCATTTACGATTACCGTTACAGTAAATGCTACTCCCATTATTGCTAATCAAACCGCATCGATTTGTTCGGAAGGCACGTTTACTGTAACACCTATTAATGGAGGTGCAACTATTATTCCAACGGGAACAACTTATACTTGGGCAATTTCATCAAACCCAAACATTTCAGGTCAGTTAGCGTCTAATACCGCAGGAATAACAACCATAAGTCAAACTTTAACTAACCTATCCAATACAGTTCAAACGTTAATTTATACAGTGACGCCAACATCAGGTGTTACAGGCAATTGTGTTGGCCCTACTTTTACAATAACAGTAACGGTTAATTCTAAACCATATATAGCTAATTCAATCTCAACGGCAATTTGTTCGGGAACATCATTTACAGTAGCACCAATTAATGGCAGCGGCAATATTGTTCCCGTAGGAACCACTTATATATGGGGACCGCCTGTTAGCAATCCCCTAGGTGTAATAATAGGTGGTACGGCTCAAGCAACAGGACAAAGTAATATTAGTCAGACACTAACAAACACAACATATGTTACGGCAACATTAACTTATACCGTAACCCCTACTTCGGGTAGCTGTATAGGTCTTCCTTTTACGATTGTTGTAACAGTGAATCCAAGTCCCTTAATTACCGCGTCACTAGGGAATCAAGACATTTGTTCTGGGATTTCGAGTATTTTAGTGAATTTATCTACTACTACACCTGGAGCTACTATAGCTTGGACATGTATTGCTCCTTCAGGTATAACAGGAGCTAACCTATCGGGTACCGATACGATACCTGCCCAAACATTGGTGAATAGCACGAATGCTCCGATTGCAGTAATTTACAAAGTTGTTGCAACAACAGGCGGAAGCGTTTCTTGCGATGGTGCTCCTTTTCTTTATACTATTAATGTAAATCCAAGTCCTGCCGTTTTATTCTCACCAAGTCCTCAAACCATTTGTTCAAACGACACTTCAGCGGTTGTTGTTTTAAATAGTTCTACCGCAGGAGCAACCATCAGTTGGACAGCGACACAACCAGCGGGAATAACTGGGGTCGTTACTAGTGGGACAAATACAATTCCTGTTCAAAATTTAATTAATTCTACCAATTCGCCAATTATTGTAACTTATCAAGCTATAGCCACTGCAGCTGGCGGTTCGGCTTGTCCTGGAGCTGTTTATAATTATACCATAACCGTAAATCCAAGACCGAATGTAGGCAATCAAACAAAAACAATTTGTAACAATCAAAGTTTCACAATAGCCCCTATTAATGGTGTACCAACTTTATCCACCATTGTTCCAAGTGGCACGCTATATACATGGACAGTAAATCCAAATTCTAATATAACAGGTGCTTTTGCAGGAAATGGCACAACCATCAGTCAGACATTGAACAATTCTTCCAACAGTATCCAAACTATTTTATATAATGTTGTTCCTTCCTTTTTAAACTGCGCCGGAACAAGCTTTACAGTTGAAGTAACTGTTTATCCTTCTGCTCAAGTTGTTTTTAGTGGTCCGAATCAAACTATCTGTAACAATACAAATAGCTCTCTTGTAAACTTAAGCTCAACAACACTGGGAAATGTCACTCTTAACTGGACGGCTATTGCACCTGCAGGCATCTCGGGAGCGCTATTATCAGGAACTGATTCCATCCCAATCCAGACCCTTACAAATAGTACTGTGAATGCATTAACCATATCTTATACGGCTATTGCGACTTTTACTAATAATGGATTAAGTTGTCAAGGACCTCCAACTATTTACACTATAACCGTAAATCCAACTACTTTGGCATCTGGTGTACTATCAAATTACAATGGGTATGCAGTGAGTGTTTTCGGTAATTCTGATGGGTTTGTAAATGTAAGTGTAACGGGAGGTTCTGGAAGTTATACCTATAGTTGGTCTGGGCCTAATGGGTTTACTGCTGTCACTCAAGACATCAATAACGTCCCTGCCGGCTCCTATACCGTAACTATAAATGATGGATATTGCGCTCCTGTGACATTGAATTTCATTCTAACACAGCCACCAGAATTGTTGATTCAAGAAGATTTATCTGCACATATCAATTTACTTTGTTTTGGTGACAGTAATGGTGTGCTAGGAGTTACAATTACACAAGGATCGGTAGCTCCTTATGATTATCAACTTGTAAATTCAAGTGGTACAATTATTAGTTCGACCAATGACAGTACCTCATTGAATGCTGTTTTTACGGGATTAATTGCTGGAACTTATAGCATAAAAGTAATCGATGCCAACAATGGTACAAAAACCTTAACAGGACTAAAAATCACTCAGCCAAACGACATCCTGATTACTCCAACTGCCAAAGCCGTTACCTGTTATCATGGTAACGACGGAACAATAGCATTGGCAATATCGGGGGGGATAAGTCCATACAAAGCAGTCTGGGGTAATCTGTCCACTGGTTTTTATCAAGATAACTTATCTGCCGGTGATTACACCATAACCGTAACCGATGCAAACAATTGTTCGAAGCTTATTAAAGTAAATGTTCCAGAAGCTCCAATTTTTGATATCAATCCGGTTGCTAAAAATATTTCCTGTCATGGAGCACATGACGGAAGCATTGTTCTAAATGTGATAGGTGGCATACCTTCTCTTTCCTTAACTTGGAGCGATGGCAGCACAGCGGGAACCACAAGAAACAATCTTGGACCAGGAACCTATTCAGTAGCCATTACTGATGGAAAACCATGTCATATAAATAGAACTTTTGTAATTATTGACCCTCAAGAAATAGCACTTGATGCGATTACCACACAACCGCTAGATTGTAGCAACGCAAATAGTGGCGCTATAAATCTTAATGTTTCCGGAGGAACTCCACCGTTTAAATATTTATGGTCAAACGGAGCAACTACAGAAGATTTATTGGGTGTGACTGCAGGAAATTATACCGTTATAGTTAAAGATGTTAACGGATGTTCCAAACAAGCTTCCTATGTGTTGACACGGCCATCTCCTATTGTGTTGACTGTAGATACAAAAACACTATCGAGCTGCGAGAATCATACGGTAGAACAATATTTCACCGCGCAAACTACGGGAGGCGTTCCACCTTATCAATTCACTTGGTCAAGCGGAACTGTAAGTGGAACAAATAATCAAACTATGACAACATCTCAAGATGGTTTAATTATGCTACAATCTACAGATGCGATAGGATGTTCTGCTTCTTATTCATTCGATGTTAATATCCCTATACTTGGACAGCCCTCGTTTGATAGGAATTCTAAAGGTTACACTGCTTATGGGATATATTCAATCAATGATCCCATTCAATTTACAAATACCTCGACTGGGGATTTTGTGAGCGTAGCATGGGATTTTGGTGACGGTAGCTTTTCAACAGAACTCAATCCAGTGCATACTTACGTAAACCCAAAAGATTATGTGGTCACTCAAACCGTTACTTATCCTTTTGGATGTGTTTATGTTCAAACCATTACCCTGCTAATTGAAAAGGGGTATGTATTGGTTGTTCCAACGGCTTTCACGCCAAACAACGACAAGCTTAATGACACCTTCAGACCCGTGACAAAAGCGTTGAAAAATGTTAGGTTAGAGGTTTATGATTCCTGGGGTTCCCTCATTTATTCGGAAACCGGAGAAGTTTTGCGTGGATGGGATGCAAAAATTAAAGGGAGTAACGCAGAAAACGGCAATTACTTTTGCGTTGTAAGTGCTGAAACTTTTTATGGAATTATTTTAACCGAAAAGCACCCCTTTGTAATAATAAAATAAGGTCCAAAAGAATATGAAATTAAAACTATTATTATTTATCCTACTGATTACTTTATCTGTAGAAGTCAGAGCACAAGATCCTATTTTTACTCAATATTTCTTTGTTCCGGAAACCATAAACCCCGCTTTTACCGGCACTCTTGCGGCTTGGTACGGAGGCCTTATACATCGATCCCAATGGCCGGATGGATTTGGAAGAATTGATACCGAGTTTGGTTTTATAAATGGTCCTATTGATGTGGATGGAAAAATGGGATTGGGCCTAACCATTTTAAATAACCGTGAAGAGTTTACTAATTACAATTACCTTCAATTTAACGGGACCTATGCCTATCGTATCGATCTTAGCGACGATTGGAAATTGCGACTTGGTGTAGAAGCGGGATATGGGCATAAAAATTATAATTACAGCAACACTTTATTAGAAGATCAAATCGATGGTGGGACTGGAGCCATAATTGGCGGAAGTGTTGATCCTGGTTTTTTAAATTATAGTGATTCAATCGACTTTTTTGATATTTCTTCGGGATTTTTGATTTATAATGAGGGTGCTTGGTTCGGTATGGCGATAAAGCACTTAAATAGACCCGACATTGCTGTTATCGAATACAACGATGTAGCTCTAAATATGTTTTTTTCCTTTCATGGAGGATATACCTTTACTACAGACAATTTGCTATCTGGATTTGCTGATGAATCAAAATTTTTACTCACGGGAAATTATATGAAACAAGGGGTGTATAACCGATTGGATTTTGGCGGTGCTTTTGAATTTGACAAATTTACCCTTGGAACCACCATGACTACCAATCCGGAAGGTAAAAGCAAAGATAGCAGCATTCTTACTTCCATAAATCTCTTAACCTCTATTCAGTTAGACCGCTTTGTTCTGGGGTATTCTTATGACATAAATACCACAGGAGCTGGAAACGCTCAAAACATACACGAATTTTCGCTTACATTCCAATTAGGGAGAATATGCAGAAACTGCTATTCGTATTTTGTTAAGCAACCATGGGGTAGAAATTATACGGAGCCAAATTAAAAAAGCAATTTAGCTTAACGGTACAAAAAAAGCTTCTCAGTTTGAGAAGCTTTTTTTGTACATACTCCCAATTCGCCCAAAAAATATGCTGCGGTTGTAATTATAGGCATACTAGTTGAGTTTTTAATTGATTTCTTCTGAAGTTAATTAGTTAATGTAAAATTGTAAATTCATATAACTTTATTTACAAATTAATAAACCTCATTTTAGCTTAAAAGGCACTGAAATTTATTTATATTTGACGTTAAATGACAAAACTAAAACAGATCTTTGTCAATAAGCGTCAAAATCTATTAATTTATAGCAGCAACTAATGTAATACTTTTATGTAGTTAAATCGGATTTTACGCTAAAAAATAATAATTTCAAAAAACATATTTATTTAAATGGCTAAACAAGCTAAACCCAAAAAAGAAAAAAGCATAGAAGAAACCCTTTGGGACTCCGCCAATAAACTGCGAGGAACCGTAGAATCATCAGAGTACAAGCACGTTGTGTTGGGATTAATCTTTTTAAAGTTTGCCAGTGACAAATTCGAAGAGCGCAGAAAAGAATTAATCGCCGACGGCAAGGAAAAATACTTGGAGATGAAAGAGTTCTACAATATGTCGAACATTTTCTTTTTGCCGGAAGAATCCCGTTGGTCATTCATTATAGAAAATTCCAAGCAAAGTGATATTGCCTTGAGAATTGATACCGCTTTGCATACCATTGAGAAAAACAATCCTGCCCTTAAAGGTGCTTTACCCGACAATTACTTCTCCCGCCTGAATATGGACGTGAGTAAGTTGGCCGCTTTGTTGGATACCATCAACAATATTGACACGATTAAGGACAAACAAACCGACATTGTGGGTCGTGTGTATGAATATTTCCTGAGCAAGTTTGCCTTGGCCGAAGGAAAAGGGAAAGGAGAATTCTACACCCCAAAAAGTATTGTTAACCTCATCGCCGAAATGATAGAGCCCTACAAAGGCGTTATCTATGACCCGGCTTGTGGTTCGGGCGGTATGTTTGTGCAGTCCATTAAGTTTATTGAAAACCACCACGGAAACAAAAAGGAGATTTCCATTTACGGTCAGGAATATACAGCTACCACTTACAAATTGGCTAAAATGAACTTAGCCATTCGCGGTATAGCTGCCAACTTGGGCGATGTAGCCGCGGATACCTTTGGACGTGACCAACACCCCGATTTAAAAGCCGATTATATCATGGCTAATCCTCCGTTTAATCAAAAAGACTGGAGAGCCGCCGATGAATTGAAAGACGACCCACGTTGGAGAGGCTACGATGTGCCGCCAACGAGCAATGCCAATTATGCCTGGATTTTGAATATGGTGAGTAAACTTTCCGAAAACGGCGTTGCCGGTTTTATCTTGGCCAATGGAGCACTTTCCGGAGGGGGAGAAGAATACAAAATTCGAAGAAAACTGATTGAAAACGATTTGGTAGAAGCTATTGTGATTTTACCACAAAATATGTTCTATACCACTAATATCAGTGTGACACTTTGGATTCTGAACAAAAACAAAAAAGCAAGAACAGTTCAGTTTCCTGATGAAACCCGAAACTACCGTGACCGACAAAATGAAATTCTTTTTATGGATTTGCGAGAAGTGGGGATTCCATTTGAGAAAAAGTTTATTCAGTTTTCAGAGAAAAATATTAAAGATGTAACCCAAGCTTACCATAATTGGCAAGCTAATTTAAGTCAATACAAAGATGTTCCTGAGTTTTGTTATTCGGCTTCATTTGAAGTGGTAGTTGCCAAAGATTTTTCATTAGTACCCAGTAAGTACATCACTTTTGTAAATCGTGATGAGAATATTGATTTTGATGATCAAATGAAGGCTTTACAAGTGGAATTCAGTGAATTATTGCAAGCCGAAGCGCAGTCCAAAAACGATTTACTAACCGTATTTAATGAATTGGGTTATGGGATCAAATTATAAACCTATTGGTGATTATATTCGATTGGTTGATGAAAGGAACAAAGGATTACAATTCACTAATCTTTTAGGGTTAAGTATTTCAAAAGAATTTATACCGTCTGTAGCTAATATTATTGGAACAGATATGGAGAATTACAAAATCATACGCAAAAGTCAATTTGCATGTAGTACCATGCAGGTAAGACGTGACAAAAAGATGCCTGTTGCTTTATATAGTAAAGAAGTGCCTTCTATCATATCACAAGCTTATCCAATTTTTGAAATTACTGATATTGAAGAACTACTTCCCGAATATTTGATGATGTGGTTTACTCGTTCTGAATTTGACCGAGAAGCTTGTTTTCATGCAGTTGGAGGAGTTCGAGGCAGTTTAGAATGGGAAGATTTTTGTGGTATGAAATTACCCATTCCTTCCATCAAAAAACAGCGGGAAATTGTTAGTGAATACAATGTCATCCAAAACCGCATTGTCTTAAATAACCAACTCATTACTAAACTCGAAGAAACCGCTCAAGCTATTTACAAACAGTGGTTTGTGGATTTTGAGTTTCCGGATGAAAATGGCAAGCCTTATAAAAGTAATGGTGGGGAGATGGTTTGGTGTGAGGAATTGGAGAAGGAGATTCCGCAGGGGTGGGAATTGAAATCGGTTAAAGATTTTTCATCAGAAATGAAAAGTGGAAGCACGCCACGTAGAGATGAAAATGAATATTGGAATTCCAAAGATTATCCATGGTTAAAAACAGGTGAGCTTAAAAATAGTGTAGTTATTGATGCGGAAGAATATATTTCCAAAAAAGGGCTTAAAGAAAGTTCAGCTAAATTATTACCTGTCAATTCTGTTTTGATTGCAATGTATGGAGAAGGTAAAACAAAAGGACAAGTTGGATATTTGAAAATTGAAGCTGCTACTAATCAGGCTTGTTGTGCAATTATTTGTGAAAATGAAATTGAAGCAACGTTTCTATATTATCATTTAAGAATAAATAGAGATGAAATTGTAAGTATTGCTATCGGGGGGGCTCAACCTAACTTGAGTAAAAATATAATTGAAGAATTGAGTTTGATTGAGCCTACTAAAGTAATAATTGAAAAGCACCCTTTTGTCGAAATTATGAAGCTCAAAGAAAGTTATACTTTTGAAATAAAATCACTGATGGATTTGCAGAATATAGTGCTTGCAAAAATGACCAAAGTTGAAACTGAAAAGACATTAGAAAAAATATTAGGAAAATAAACGTATGAGTACCAAAAACTGCAAAGTAGACGTAGTAAGCGTCAAAGTTCAGCAAAAAGATGATGCTGCATTAAAAATGAATTTTAAAGACATTTTAAAACATCCTGAAATTTTAGGACAAGAAAAACAAATAGGCAACAAAATTGTTCATTATTCCATATTGGAGGAAAATGAAAAATATATTATTGGTTTTATTAGAACGATTCTTGATAAGGATTTACCAGCAAAAATTGACAAAAAAACAAAAGCAATATCACAATTAGATGTAAAAGAAAATGAAGGATTGGCTTATGGAAATATATTCATGTATTCCATTGAATTAAATTGCCTCTTTTATGAAATTAATAAAAACAGTATTTATTTAAACGTTTTCAAAGAATTCCTTTATAGGTGTTATAAAGATTCTGAAGCCTTACAAAATACGGGCGGATTCTCTATCGATTTTGGTACAATCTATAGAAAAAAAGAATATGAAAGAGCAATAAAAATGCGTTCCTACAAGAGTTTTGTTTTGAAAGTTCATCAACCAGCAAAATTATTAGAAAAGATCAAGCAATTAAATAGTACGTTAGAAGACCAAATTGAGAATGATTTCTTACCTCAATTGACACAAGCATCTAAATTAAACAGCGACATTGCTGAAATAGTTTTTAATGTTTCATATCCCAAAAAAACAGGAGGATTATATCAAGATACGATTGTTCCAATGCTTGAAAGACTGAATAGATTTTTGGGATATGGCCAAATAAGAGAATATATTGATAAAGTTGAAGTTTGTGGTTATACCGATGATTCTGAAGCTAAAAAGCCAATTGATTTATTAGGAGATATTTATTTTGCAACTTTTAAAATTGCAATTCCAAGATTAGATTCGAATTTACTAAAACAGGAAAGAAAAGAAAATATAATAAAGATGTACAAAAAAGAATGTTTAATACTTAAGGAATATATATGATTTCTGCCGATAATCATAATGAAATAAGAAAAGGTAAAATCAAGAAAGGATTATATTCCTCAATAGATTATGTGATTTTTATGATTTCATTTTGGGCTTCATATTTATTAAGTTTTTCATACAACGATGACACATCATTATTTAATGACAAATTAATTGATGTATGTTCAATTTTTTTTGGCGTTTTTATCGGTTGTATGTATTTGTTTGAAAAGTTTAAAAACGACGAAACACATACGGAATTTATAAAATTCAGTAAAAAACTACTGTACTTGAACTTAATTATTATTACTTTTTCATTTGTAATAATTTTAGTCAATCCTATTTTACCCGATATTCGCAAACTGACATACATTCTTTTTTCTTATGTTTATTTAAATTTAGATTTTAAGCCAAAAGTGCTTATGTTTTCAAGCTATGTTGCACTTTTCACAGTTACCATTTATAATATTTTTCGCTTTATAAAAATTATTTTGATAATATTAAAATCAAAAGAAACACAATAGGAATTTGAAACATTATGTACAGGAATCAATACAAATGGAGAAAGATTTTTTTTGTAGAGGCGGAAGTTATAGATAAGTTTACAGATATTGATATTAGTTTGAGTATAATGAATGATTAAAAATGAATGTTGACTAATTAAAAAATTGTTGTTGTTAAGAATGATATAAGTTTAAACTGTAAAAGTTGAAATATGATAAAAAAAATAAGAATCCAAAATTTCAAAAGTATCATAGATACTACTATTGATTTTAATGACAATATATTTGTTTTGGCTGGTCAAAATGAAGCTGGCAAAAGCTCTATTTTGGAAGCCCTAAATGTATTTGAAGACGAGATAATTGATAAAGAAAATTTAAATTTTGAAGAAGAAAGTAAAGGTAATTTAAAACAATCTGTAGCAATAACTTATTCAGTTAAGGATAAAGCTTTTTATGAATATTTTGAAGAGTTATGTGCAAAGCTAGTTGAAGAAAGTATTAAAAAAACTATACCTAATTTTAAATTATTTAATATTGAAAAACTCTCGAAATTAAAAGAATTTACTTTAACAAGATTCATAAATTTTGAGAAGGATGATGTATCTAGTTTAGAATTAAATGAGCAAGCATTTGAAATTATAAAGGCTTCAATAAATGGATTACCTAATGAGAATGAAAATATTGTTACCACACTAGTAAAAATTATTAGACCTTTTATTGATGTAAAATCAAATAGAAATAATATTATTATTAATTTATGGAAATCATGTCCGGATATAATTCTTTTTGATGATGTAGCTGATTTATTACCGGATTATATTTACATAGCTGATTTAATAAATGGGGATAATAATGCAAAAGGATATAAGGCTGTAAAAAATATTGAAAAAATAATTGGTATCGATTTTATTTCATTATCCCAAAAAAGCACTACTCTTAAAAAGGGCAGTGTTGAATCTGCTCATAAAAGTATTACAGCTACTTTTCAAAATGATTGGAAACAAAAAATTGCAGGAAACAATCAAGTTGAAATTAATTTTGAATTAGGATTTGATAAAACAGGTAAGGAGATTATTACTTTTTATTTAAAATCTAAGGATGGAGTTTATTTAGAGCCTAGAAGAAGAAGTAAAGGATTGATTTGGTTTTTATCATTATGGTTAGAACTTAAAGCATCAGAATCATTAAATAAAATTATTTTTTTATTTGATGAGCCAGGATTAAATTTACATGTTAAGGCTAATAATGATATGTTGAGTGTATTCAAAAATTTAGCTAAAAATGGGCATCAAATAATTTATTCTACTCATTCTCCCTCATTGATAGAATTAGATAAACTACACAATATTGGTTTAGTGCTTAACACTGAAAAAAGAGGAACTGTTGTAGAAGGTTTAACATCATCACAGTTAGATACGACGTATAAAAAAGATGCTTTACAACCGATTTCTGAAGCAATGGGCCTCGAACCGTTTAAAGAGTTTTCAATACTTTCAAAAAAAAATATTATTGTTGAAGGGCTTTCTGATTTTTGGTATTATAAAGGGATGTCAAGAATTTTAGATAGAAAAAATGAATATAAGTTCGTTCCTGCTATCGGAGTTAAATCGTCTAAACTTTTTCCATTAATTTCATTTTGTATCGGATATGGTCTAGATTGGGTACTAATCATGGAAAATGGTGAAAATCCTCAAAACACAAAAAATGAACTTTTAGATAATGTGTTTTTAAATAATAATGAAGAAATGAATAAGAGGATTAAAATAATTAATTTTAAAGAAGTTGAAGATATGTTTACTATTTCTGAATTGAAATTATTAGACCCTAAAATAGATATAAATTCAAAAAAACAGCCTTCTGAAATAATTGGCAAACGTAAAATAATATTCGCTAGAAACTTTTTTGCTCAAATTGAAAATGGGAATATTACTAGAGATAATATAGATCCTGAAACAATTAAAAATTTTGAAGAGGTATTTGATTTTATTGATATAAGATTATTTTCAAAATTCGTAACTGCTGAAATTTTTTAAAAAGGATAATATAATGTCGAGCGAATCACAAAACATAGAATGGAAACGAAGTTGGCATGACGACTATCTGAAATGGGTATGCGGTTTTGCCAATGCGGTGGGTGGTACTATTTACATCGGCAAGGATGATGATGGTGTGTTAACACATTTGGAGAATCACAAATTCCTTATGGAAGCCCTTCCCAATAAAATCCGTGAAAACTTGGGTATTATCTGCGATGTCAATCTGCATGACGAAGCGGGTAAAAAATATATCGAAATCAGAGTAAATCCTTATTCGGTTCCTGTGTCGCTCCGGGGGCGTTACTATTATCGTTCCGGTAGTTCCAAAATGGAAATGACCGGAAACACCTTAAACGAGTTTTTACTCAAAAAAGCGGGTAAAACTTGGGATGATGTCATTGAGGAAGGTGCCAGTTTGGATGACATAGACGACAACAGTATAAAGAGATTTATCAAAGATGCCTTAAAGAGCGGACGTATGCCCAATGATATTGGAGAACTTTCTACCGTAGAACTTTTGGAGAAAATTCGTTTGCTCGATCACGGCAAACTCAAAAGAGCCGCCATCATCCTGTTCGGAAAAGATCCTAATCGTTTTTATCCCAACATCAAAGTAAAAATAGGTCGTTTTGGTGTCAACGATGCCGACCTGCGTTTTCAGGAAGTCGAAGAAGGCAATATTATGGAATTGCTGAAAACGGTTCCCAATCAGTTAAACTACAAATTTTTCACCAAACCCATTGACTTCGAAGGGTTGCTACGCATAGAAAAAGACGAGTACCCTGTGGCTGCCATACGCGAGATGCTGCTGAATGCTTTGGTACATCGTTCCTATATGGGTTCGATGATTCAAATGCGTGTGTATGATAATAAATTAACTATTTGGAACGAAGGTTTACTACCCGAAGGCATGGAGCTGGAAAGTTTGAAACGCCACCATATTTCACGTCCCAGAAATCCTTTGATAGCCGATGTTTGTTTTAAAGCGGGTTATATTGATTCTTGGGGTCGTGGCACTTTAAAAATTTATGAAGCCTGTAAAGAGATGGGCTTGCCGGAACCGGAAATTATTTCGATGGATGGAGGGATACTGGTTACTGTTTACAAAGATTTAAATAATCAAGCCACCCCGCAAGTCACCCCGCAAGAAGGTGGTCAAGAAGGTGATCAAGCAGGTGGTCCAATGGAAGATTTAACAAAGTATATAGAACAACTTCAAAAGGAGTTCGGGTTATTATCTGATAGAATTATTCTCGGGAAGGAAACAAACATTGCTTTTTTACGGGGTAATTACGGGGTAATTACGGGGTATTTACGGAAGAAATACGGAAGAAATACGGAAGAAATACGGAAGAAATACGGAAGAAATGCAATTGATATTCTTATGCTCTTCATGCTTGAGCCATCCATTAGGTCTAAAGATATTGCTGTTATTCTTGGTCTAGCGGCAAGTACAATAGAAAAAGTTATCGCTAAATTGAAGGATGATAAAGTGATTGAAAGAGAAGGTTCAACAAAAAGTGGGCATTGGAAAATAATAGAACAAAAATGAAATTTACCGAATCACAATTAGAAAAGGCATTTATATCATTACTGCAAGAAGAGAAAATGACTCACCTTGCAGGCGGGGAAGTGCGTAAAACAGAATTCAACGGTTTTGCCGAACCACCAACTGTTTATGGCCATGTCGTAAGTGAAAAAGTTCTGATTATTGAGGATTTAAAAAATTACCTGCAAAGCCAATACAAAACAGAAAATATTACCGAAAACGAAATCGATTCCATCATAAGGGATTTAGATCGTTTACCTGCTTCTGATTTGTATGAAACCAACAAAACCATTATGAAAATGGTGAGTGATGGTTTTCTGTTGAAACGTGAAGACCGCAATCAGAAAGATGTTTATATTCAGTTGATTGATTATTCCGAGGAGGATAATAACACCTATAGAATTGTCAATCAATTGGCGATTAAAGGGTATGAAATGCGTATCCCCGATTTAATTTTGTACATCAACGGATTGCCATTGGTGGTTTTTGAATTCAAAACAGCCATTCAAGAAAACACCACCATACACGATGCTTTTGTTCAATTAACCACAAGATACAAAAGAGACATTCCCGAACTCTTCAAATACAATGCGTTTTGTGTCATAAGCGATGGAGTGAATACCAAAGCCGGTTCTTTCTTTGCGCCCTACGAGTTCTTTTATGCCTGGCGCAAAATTGAAGGTATGGTCAATGAAGTGGATGGTATCGATGCGATGTTTACGCTTATTCAGGGCATGTTCAACCGCAATAGGTTAAGAAACATTATTCAAAATTTCATTTATCTTCCGGACAGTTCCAAGAAAAATGAAAAGATAGTTTGCCGTTATCCTCAATACTATGCCGCGATTAAACTTTTTGAAAATATAAAAATACATCAACGTCCTGAAGGTGATGGAAAAGGTGGTACTTACTTTGGCACTACAGGTTGTGGCAAAAGTTACACGATGTTGTACTTGAGTCGTTTGCTGATGAGAAGCTCTTATTTTGGAAGTCCGACTATTGTATTGATAACCGACAGAACTGATTTGGATGACCAATTGTCGGGACAATTTACCAATGCAAAAGGATTTATCGGTGATGAAATGATTATCAGTGTAGAAAGTAGAAGTCAACTAAGAGAACTATTGCAAGGTAGAAACAGCGGAGGGGTATTCCTGACGACCATACACAAGTTTACGGAAGATACCCGATTATTGACCGACCGTAACAATGTAATCTGTATATCCGATGAGGCGCACCGCAGTCAAACCAACTTGGATCAGAAAATAAAAGTGACCGAGAATGGGGTCTCTAAAACTTTTGGCTTTGCTAAATATTTACACGATTCCCTGCCTAATGCCACTTATGTAGGTTTTACAGGAACTCCCATTGATGCCACGATTGATGTATTTGGTGATATAGTCGATACTTATACGATGAAGGAATCCGTAATTGATGAAATTACGGTGCGTATTGTTTATGAGGGGCGCGCGGCCAAAGTCCTGCTCAATAATGGGAAACTTCAGGAAATTGAAGAATACTATAACCGTTGTGCCGAAGAAGGCAGTAACGAGTATCAGGTGGAGGAAAGTAAAAAAGCCATGGCACAAATGAACGCCATTATTGGTGATCCTACACGATTGAAAACCGTAGCCGAAGATTTTATAAAGCATTACGAAAACAGAATTGCAGAAGGGGCGACGGTAAAAGGAAAAGCAATGTTTGTTTGCAGCAGCCGTCCCATCGCTTACGAATTATATAAAAACATTTTGGAACTCCGTCCGGAATGGGGCGAAGTAAAAATTACAGAAGATGGAATTGTACTTTCCGAAAAAGAACAAAAGGAAATCAAACCGATGGAACGTATCAAAATGGTGATGACCAGAGGTAAAGATGACTCGGAAGTCTTATACAATCTGTTAGGAACCAAGGAAGACCGTAAGGAGTTAGACCGACAGTTTAAAAATGAAAAATCCAATTTTAAAATCGCCATTGTGGTCGATATGTGGCTAACCGGTTTCGACGTGCCTTTCTTGGATACGATGTATATTGACAAACCGATACAAAGGCACAATCTTATCCAAACCATTTCAAGGGTTAACCGAAAATTTGAAGGTAAAGAAAAAGGCTTGGTAGTTGATTATATCGGAATCAAAAAACAAATGAACCTGGCTTTGGCGCAGTACAGCAGTGCCGATGTTCAAAACATAGAAGATATTGAACAATCCATAGTGGTTGTTAAAGATCAATTGGATTTACTGGGGAAACTGTTCCATAAATTCGATAAGTCAAAATATTTCAAGGGTTCACCCGTAGAACAATTACGGACCTTAAATCAGGCAGCAGAGTTTGTCCAACTCACACAAGAGCTGGAAAAAAGGTTTATGTACATAGTAAAACGATTAAAATCGGCTTACGATATTTGTTCCGGTAGTGGTGTGTTTGATGAAACCGAAAGAGACGAAATTCATTTCTATTTAGCCGTGCGCTCCATAGTGTTCAAACTCACCAAAGGAGTGGCGCCGGATACTGCCCAAATGAACAATAAAGTGCGCCAGATGCTACAGGAAGCCATTGAAAGCAATGGTGTGGAGGAAATTTTTAAATTGGGAGAAGAGAATCAAACGGAGGTAGATATTTTCTCGGAGGATTATATGACAAAGATTGATAAAATCAAGCTGCCTAATACCAAAATCAAGCTTTTACAGAAGCTTTTGGCCAAAGCTATTGACGATGTAAAGAAAATTAATAAGATAACCGGAATTGACTTTTCTAAGCGCTTGCAATTCATCGTTGATAAATACAACGAACGAAAAGAAAGTGATGTATTGCGAAGTGAAGTATTGGAAGATTTCACAGATGAAATTATTGAATTATACTATGCCTTGAAGAAAGAAAAAGATTCCTTTAAAGACCTCGGAATTGACTTTGAGGAAAAAGCTTTTTATGACATCCTGAAAGCCTTGGCCGTAAAATATGACTTCGAATATCCCGAAGATAAATTAATTCTTTTGGCACAAAAAGTAAAAGAAGTAGTTGATGACAAAGCAAAATATACCGATTGGAGTAAACGGGATGACATCAAAGCAGAATTAAAAGTAGGCTTAATTATACTTTTAGCTGAAAACGGTTACCCACCTGTAGATAGAGACGAAGTCTATAAAGAAATTTTTGAACAGGCGGAGAACTTTAAGAAATATCAAAATAGTTAAGAATGTCAGATCAAGCTAAATTTCAGAAAATGCTGGAAGTGTTACTGCTATTGGATTGCCAATATGGTCGAACGATTGCAGAACTGTCTGAACGATTTGAAATATCGCAGCGAACCGTTTATCGTTATCTTGATACTTTCAAACATGTGGGTTTTGTCATTGAAAATAGCAATGGTTATTTTAAGATTGACAAAGAAAATACTACTGTTCAAGAAATTAGTAGCTTATTGCATTTTTCTGAAGAAGAGGCCTTTATATTGAGTAAAGCTATTCATAGTATAGATGATAATGATGAATTGAAAATTAAATTGGTTAAGAAATTATATAGTCTATATGATTTCGACCGTGTTATCCATGCCATTGGAAAAAAGGAAGAAAGTGAGAATATTTATTCTTTACTACAAGCCATAAAACAGCAAAAACAAGTCGTCTTACAATCGTATAAGTCCGGTAATAGTAAAAACATTAGAGACAGAATTGTAGAGCCAATTGATTTTACTATTAATTATACAGGGGTCTGGTGTTACGATGTTGAAGATGGTCTCAATAAAGTTTTTAAGACTTCGAGAATTAAACAAGTCATTTTACTTGAATCTTCCTGGAAGTTCAAACCTAAACACAAAAAGGGAATCGTTGATATTTTCAGAATGCAAAGCTTTGAACCCATAGCTGTTAGTTTGGAGCTTTCGTTAGTAGCCTATAATTTGATTATTGAAGAGTATCCATTGTCTGAAAAGTACATCACTAAGATAACTGATAATTTATATCGTTTAGAGTGTGAAGTTGGTAATTTTTTAGGTGTTGGTCGTTTTATCCTAGGACTTCTTGGAGAAGTCAAAATTATTGAGCCAAAAACATTGAAAGATTATGTTCAAGAGCGACTGAATACATACAAAGGATGATATAATTATTATCAATCCTATTTCTTTACCACCAAATAAGCCAACCCAGGATCATTCAGCAGTCGTTCCATTTCAGAATGAATTATATACTGAATATCTTGTTTTATCTGCAAATAATTCCGTTGTACCATAGAATTGTCAAGCTTGCGAATTACAGCTATATCTTTATAATTATCCTGTTCTTTTTTCAGCGCTTCATGATCATTTATAATTTCTGAGTGGAATGTTTTTAATTCAATTTTACAATCGGGATCATCGGCTACCATGCCTACAAACTCGCCTGAACTTAAAGACGAAATTTTAGAAGGAGGCACAGCGGATTCTAATTGCTTGGAACGACTGATTGAAGTGTCTCCGCTATTAATAGAAAGACTTTCTCTGTCCTGCATAATTTTACCAAATCGCTCCGAAAGTTGCTTTGCAGTATCGCCAGTAACTTGACCACTGACGATGTTTCCGGTAATGTTCATAATCACGTCTGCCTGTTCACGTCCGTAATCCTTACGCAGCTGACTGAAGTCTTGAATTCCGAGACAAGTTGCTACTTTATTACTTCGTGCAGTAGCAATCAGGCTATCCATATTGTTGAGGTAGATGGTCGGAAACTCATCAAATATCAGACTGCTTTTTTGCTTGCCTTTTTGGTTGACTTGTTTTACCAAACGGTTTACATACAAAGATAATACGGCACCATATATTTGTATTTTTTGTGGGTTGTTGCCCATGCAAACAATCTTGGGTTCTTCAGGATTATTGATGTCCAACGTAAAATCATTGCCTGATAAAACATAATACAATTGAGGAGAGGAGAGCCTTGCCATTGCAATTTTAGCGGAAGCTATCTGACCCTCTAATTGTTCCATTACATCGTTGAGGTAGGCATTGACAAAAGGATTAATCAATACCTCAATTTCCTTTTCAGTTCGCAGTAATGTAAAGAGACTATCGTAGTCAGCTTGCATAAGTTCAATAACATGGGGTAGCGTACAAAATTCGCCGTCTTTGTATTTTTTTAGATACCATATTATAGCAGAAAGAAAGTTAATTGGAGATTCCACAAAGAAGTCTCCTTGTCGTTTGATCCATTCTCGATTTAATCCTAACAAAATAGTTCGAGCAGATTCGGATGCATCTGTAATATCCGTCATGGCTGAGGGTTCTAACGGATTGCAGCGATGTGTTCGGGTTAGGTCATCAAAATTAATAACATAAAACTGTGGCACCTTCGGGTACAAATGTTTGTATTTGAGCCACGTATTATAGGCTATTTTAGAAAGGTCATCAAACTTAAAATCATAGACAAACATAGTAAACCCTTTACGGATGTGTTGTGTAATCACGTGTCGGATTACGAAGTACGATTTGCCAGAACCAGGAGTACCTAAGACCATCAATGCCCGAAAGGGATTGATAATGTTTATCCAGCTGTTGCGAATTTTGTCTTTCAAGTAATAACGAGCAGGCAGATTAATAGAAAATTCATTTTCCAAAAGCCTTTCTTCCTGCGGAAAAGTTTCGTTTTCTTTATTGAAAATATCCTTGTGGTTGAGTCGGTTTTTTATAATACGCGACAACAAAGTACCTCCAGAAAGCACCAAAAGAAACCCAATTGCCGTAATACTTATATAAGCAATCGCTACTTGTACTATTTCTATTTTCAGATATAATGAAAGACAGCTTATAAAGTAAATTAGGATACCCGTAACAATATAGGCAAAGGCTGTTTTATAATTGAGTTTTTCATCTTTTCGTCCCTTGGTACCTATTAGGGAAATCATCAAAAATCCCAGAGCAAAGAGTTTGGATTTATGAAAATTATTGAACAATCCTGTATTGTGAATATTACCCAAAAGTTTATCACTTAACCCGCTAACAAGATGCCACTCCCGAAAGGCAGCGTAGCAGTAATAATAAAAATGGATCACCAAAATAATGATGCTGATGAGCCTTGTCATGTCGAGTATTTTTCTCAATGCTTGTTCGTTTTCTCCAGTCTGCATAGCCATAATTTTAGTTTTTATTGGTTATCCGATTGTCCTTTTCTTTTTTTCTTTTTCCGTTTTTTCTTAAGCTGGTTCGGAACGTAAGTCGTTTCCTGTTCGGATTGGGTAAGTATATCCGATAGTTGTCCAATTGCGGTATTTGAATCAACAGATTTATTCTTTTGGAACACATCGTCAAACGAAGCTTTATCGCTTATTTGATTTGGTGTTTTAGATTTAGAGTCTATTGATTTCTCAATAGTTGAACCCGTCATTTTTTGTTCAGGCACTGTAATTAATGAACAACGTTCTTGTATTGCTTTGGCACTGTATTGTTTACCCAAAGCACTACCGTTAAAAACACATTTTGTAGTATGGTCAACATAGGTAATCCCATAGAGTATCCCTTCTTCACTTTTTCTTAAAACGGTATTAATTCCTTCCTTTTTCAATAGTTGTACCAATTCTGCAAGCGATGGTTTCTTTCCTAAAAATGCAAGATCAACAGTATTTTTGACCCTGTTCTTGTGGGAGACCTGGCTAGTCATATTTGAAGTAAACTTTTCCTCTAAAAATTTCAAGGTAGGTTTGTTATAAAAATCGCTGGCTTTGATTGGAACTCCAATAGGCTTACCACCTTCATCCAATATTCGGTACACCAATCCTTTTGCTTTAAATATCCTTGAATTTTCACTGCCACGATCAGCAAGAACATTGTACTGTTGCAACACTGCGTTTAGTTCTGCAAGGCTTGAATATTTGTAAGTAGAAAGCACTCCGTTAAGCACATTTGCAATTGCTTTTTTGGATTGAATTTTTCCGTATTGAACCTTTCCAGTAGCAATGGGTAGAAGCTCAATATTCTGATTTTTTCTGCGTCCTTCTGCCACTACGAGTCCAAAGGATTTTTCGATTTCCTTTCTAGCCACTTCAGATTGGTTTCTACCGATATTCTGCATGTCGATTCGGCTTCCGTCTGCTTTTACTTTTATGGAAACTAAATGAATGTGTGGGTGTCCTGAATCGTGATGCTGGTATACCAAATAAGGTTGCTCTCCAAAGCCTGTTTTTCTCATATAAGTATCAGCTATGTCCATCAGTTTTTCTTTCGAATGATTTTCTGATGGATCAAAATTCAATGAGATGTGCACGCTGTTTCGTTTTACATTGTCGTTCAATTCCAATTGTTTCAGAAACCTGTTCAGTTTCATCGTACTGTTCATTTTATCTACATCAATTGGGTAATTACCTTCGCCGATACACTCCGCCACGCCCTGTTTTACCTTGTTCTCATTATAGTTAAAAATGTTGTTTATCGAATGTCCTGTCTTTATGATTGCAACCATTTTTCAGCCATTTTTTGGATGTAATTTTTGATCTCTTCAACCTTATTAAAGAGGATTTTTTTCTCCAGTTCATAGCTGATAATCCAGTTCTTAAATTCAGGAATTTGCTGAAGGGTATGCAGCTTTTTGACAGCTTGATTGAAGTTGTTTCCTATGGCATTCAATTCACCTCGCAGCCGTATAATCTCCGACATAAATTCATCAAGGGATTGGTTGCGGTAATTAGTTGTTACCGGTTTTTCCAAAAGATTTTTTCGGGCATATTCGCTTAATTTCCGGCAGGTTGACTTACTAAATTTTTTGAATATTTTTTGATATTCGTCAGGCTTCAAACGTAAATGAAGCCATTTTGTGCGGTTGTTGTTTTGCTCTTCCATCATCTGTCATTTTCATGTTTTTCAACTCTTTTTCATTTTTCAGTGTCACTGCCCACGAGTCCCGAGTGACCAGGCAGCCAGAATCGGTTGTGATACAACCGGACATCTGGCCGATTGCAGGAACGTTGCAATCTTCCTGCTACTTTAAATGCCTATTAGACTTTTCAGTATTTCTGAAATGTTCCAAAATCAATTTTTCATTTATATAATCTTCTAATAGTGTTATTTTGAAGATTAGATGTAAATACTATTTTAGTCAGTTAGAGTCTTAATGATTTTGAAAATATATTCTATCTCTGTTTCAATAATCAAGGAAAGTGCACACTGTGTACAATTTAGCACCATTGTAATTGGACAGTAATAAAACCAATTAACCCACACAATTTCCACCAAAGGAAGTGCTCTTTCCAAACAATAAATCAATTTTAAAACAACAAAGTCCTGACTTTTTAGGAAGGTTTTTGTTGTTCGTTTTAAAAGGTAATGGTTGTCATTAAATACTTAAATGAAATCACCTTTTCAGAGTTTCTTAATTTACTCTAAATGATCTTTGATAAACCGCTTCTTTTGAAATATGATTATCAAATTTTATACTCTTGAAAATCGTTTTTAAAACCAATATTACTAGATACATTTTATATCAAATTCGAAGCACATTATTCTAACCCTGTCTATCTAAAATCCTAACGTTCATCATTTATATCAGATACGAAGTTAAGCAAGCGGGATGGATTCTACCTATCATAGGTAAATTTTACCTATCAAAATTCATAAACGGCTTTATACCTTTATAGAATAAATTATTAATTAAAAACGTGAAGATTATGACAACAAATGATGTGGCCAAGGTTTTTGATACTGTACTTAGTATCCCTGGAATGAATGACGTAGTGAAGATTGATTTGAAAATTTCACGAAAAAATGTGCTGTTATTGAACCACGTAATTGAACGTGGATTAGCAGCTAAAGACGATGATAAGCCATCGATTCTCATGACAAGTGTTCCGGAAGAAAATCTCCAGGAATTAAAACTGTTTGGAGATGAGTGTTTACAAAAAGCCGGACTTATAGAACTTAGTGAGAAACTGAAGACATTGAGCGAAACGGGGAAGTAATAACAATTTATAAATAGAGAAAATAGCTGGGTGTCAAATAAACAAATATTGTTTATTTGACACTTTTTTTATTAGTCAATTTTATTTCAGAGATGCTTTTTTTAAAACTTTAACTAAAATAGCGGATTTCGATAAATTTATGCCGGATTTCGGTAACACGTTATAAAACAAGCTATTGTAATTTTGGTTCAGTTTCAATTCCAAATAATTAAATCATTAATATTTTTTTTTAACTGCTTATCCCCTTTACACATGTAGCTCTGTTTTTTCTTTGGTTAGCTCATTAATTGGGGTAGGATTCGTTGAAA
>NZ_VJZS01000025.1 GCF_007097385.1 Flavobacterium sp. ZT3R18 | reverse complement strand
TAGGGTAATCCTCAATTGCCATTTTTTTTATTTCAAAGATACATTTATCCCTAACATGTGCGAAGGGGATAAGCAGTAAAAACAATTACACCCAACGAGTTACACTTACTCTTATAATGCACTTTTTTCAAGAAAATTTGAGTCCGAAAATTACATTCTCTCCAAACTAAAAAACTACAAAATAACAGCTAATTACTTTGTAGTTTTTGACTTGTCTTACTTGCTCAGCAGATGTATTCTGTTTGGTGGTTCTGAAGAATGTGCTTCTATTTTGATTTTTAAAATTTTATTCCTCAATAACAACCGCAGTAGTTTGACTATTACCCTTATGATTAATAGACAACAGTAATTGTTTTGCACTGCTATTAAAAGGGTCAATACTAATTGCTTTTTGGAGATAGAAAGTTGCCTCCTTGACTATTTGCTCTCTTTGCAATTTCAATTCCGAACAGACTACTTTATTGGCTGTCGAATCATCTAACCGATTCATTTTTGCATCCACACCTATACTTTCATCTATTAATAACTGAGAAAGACTGACGTAAGCTTGTACATATTTCGGGTCAATTTCAATGGCTTTTTTATAATAATTTTCGGCACCTTGATAATACTTTTCGTTTTGACAACTTACACCAAAATTAAAAGCGACTTCGGCATTATTGATTTTTAACTCTATAATAGTAGTGGCTAGTTTATCAAAAAAATCATACTCTTTTATTTCCAAATGCAAATTGGCTTCAAGAATGGCTAGTGAATCATCTTCTTTGTTAGGATTTTGAGCCAATCCAATAAATTTTAACGCTTTTTCTTTAAATCCTTTTTTCACATAAATCAAAGCTAAACTTTTATAAATTTCTTCTTTTTTGGACTTTACCTTTTGCATCGGTTTGATATAAAATCCACTTTTAATTTTGGCATCTCTTTCTTCCATAGTCATAAAATACTCTTCTTTCTGTATACTCTTGTTGTAAGCACTATAAACATTGGTATTACCAAAATAGTTAATCGCTTTTAATTCATCATAACTTTTCAAAGCCAAATCATCTTCATTGGCATTCTTATAATTAACAGCAGCATTATATAATTGTAATGTATCTTTATTATCTATTAGATATGCTTGATAAAATTTATTAGCCGATTCGATAAAATTATGATTTGCCAAATCTTCATCGGCACTTTTGACAAGGTCCAGCTTTATTTTCATCATCTTTTTAATGGCTTCCGAAGTATATTTCTCTTTAGACGTCTCTTGTTCAATTCGAATTAAATCTTTTAATGCCATAACAGCCATAGACTGATTTTTAAAGTCATTACCGTTTTTGTTTGCTAAGTCAACTAAAGCAGAGCTTTTTAAATAATAGAAGTTAATTTTATCCTCATCAGATGTATTGATAATTAAGTACTCTACAGGGGCTAGAATGGCAATAACTTGTTCTGAATTACCCGATTTCAATTCCTTTTGTGCTTCTTTAATTTGCTCTTTTTGAGCATAAATAGAAGGGATAAACACTAACAGACCGAGAATGTTTTTTAGAATAATTTTCATATGTAGATAATATTTGTTTTTTAATGGAATATGGAATTGCTTCGCCTGTTCGCTATCGCTTGAGTCGCATATCTTCATTGGTGTTTGCGACCAATTCACGGTCATGCTCATTTCATAATTATCAGATTTTAATTAAATTCGTGATACCTCAAAAAAACCACTTAGCCAGTTTGCTTTGCCAGAATCGTAAAAACCTTCTTCATTACGGACTAGTCAAAAATAACACTATTTAAATTTTAGTTACAACTAACTTGTAGCCTTTTATAAATTTTAAAAACACATTTCTAAAAACCTATAAATATCACTTGAAACATACTTAGCAACTTAAATGTCTAAGTTAAGAAAAACAAGCTAAAACTACATTTATCATCGATGAAATACATTTATTTTATTTTTAAATAAGTAAAACTCTTATAATTATAATATACTTTTTTTAATGCAATTATTTTGGTATATCATAACACTATTTATTTTCGTCTCAATAACTCAAAAAGTTTAGTATTTTTGAAGACTGAAAATGAAATGATGAAAAAAATTATGATTCCGCTAATGGTTATTGCCATTGGTGTTGCTTTGTACGAGCAGACAAGTGACGATAAAAATGTCTATGTAATGGTAATTGCCATAGTCGTTTTTATGATGGGTATGATGCGTTTGAGTAGTAAGACTCCGAGTAAAAATCAAGATAAAGAAGAAGACGATGTTTAATAAAGGAGATAAAGTTTCGGTACTGGATGAAGCGGTCGATGGTGTGGTTTTGTTGGTAAAAGACAAAGTGGTGACTATTGAAACGACAGATGGTTTTGTGATGAATTTTGCCGCCAATGAGCTCATTAAAATAGGCGATTCCGGGAATTTGATGGATGGTATAAAAGGCATTAACATTAGTGAAATCTCGAAAGAAAAAGAGATTCCGAAACCACGGAGTTTTGTAAAAGAAAAGAAAGACAAACATGAATTACCGGTTCCTGAGTTTGATTTGCATATCGAAAAACTGGTGCCTAACAAACGCGGAATGTCCAATTACGATATCTTGACTTTGCAGTCGGAAACAGCCAAACGACATATAGAATTTGCTATTCGCAATAGGATTCCGAAGATTGTTTTCATTCACGGTGTGGGTGAAGGCATTTTAAAATCGGAGTTGGATTTTTTATTGGGACGCTATGATAATGTGGTTTTTCAAGATGCCAATTATCAAAAATACGGTTCGGGTGCTACCGAGGTGTATTTTAAGCAAAACAGTAAATAGCGATTAGTGAATAGTAATTAGCAAAAATAGGTCAAAGCTAATTACTATTCACTAATTACTTTTTACTATTTAGTAGTTTGCAATTCCCCGTATTTGTAACTATTTCCTAACTGAAAATTACTGTTGCCTTTTACTAGCGTTACATTTTTAAGGATTATAACGTGTTTAAAAACATTAGGCCCATTGGTCGTGGTAGTCACTTCTATGATTCCCCCAATTTTCCCTAACCATTCTTGACTAACGGTAGGCAACAATGGCACCGTAGCTTGACAAAAATAATCTGGTGATACAACTCCATTGGTAAACAAACTGTACACCAATTTGTTTACGGTTGCTCCTATTACTCCTTTTCTGGGCGTATTTGGAGCGGTAACTTCATTGGCAATCAATGCTGAATCAATATTTAAGGTAAACGATTCGCTAGCGCTAAAACCGTACACCTGACCATTACTGCAGATGTTTAAAAGTCCGTTGAAAGCAAATGGCAAAGGATCTGCTGTTTTTGTGTAATCGCCAAAAGCAAAAGTTTCGTAAAACTGACTGGTTCCGTCTCCTTTATTGAAGGTAATGTTTTTAAAAACGATGTTGTTATTGTATCCTGTTATTCTAGTACTGTTATTGGTTTCGTCTAGTTTCTTAATATCGGTTATGACAATTTCGATCTTACCCGATGACGCTTTCCACTGACTGTTTACATTTGGCGTTGCTGGCGGAATTAGGTCACAAATATTTCCAGAAACCACTTTGCCATTATAAAAGCTGTACACCACCTGATTGGTTGCGTTTACATCAAGAATAGTTGGTACCCCCGTAACTGTTGGATTATTGCTAAAAGTAGTAGCTGGCACGTTGAGAATTAAAGATTCATTTTCGTTGAGCTTGTAGAGTAAATTATTTGTTGTACAACTTTGGGTTTGCACTGCCGAAAAATCAATTTTGTCTACTACTAAATCACCATCATCACAACTATTTAAAACAATTGTGCAAATCAAAATCCCTAGAAATCGTTTCATTATATATTATTTTAAACAAAAATAGAATTTTTAATTTGTTTCCTAAACTTTACGAACCAAAAAGGTATATTTTAACACAGAATAGATACTGAGATGCTGAGTTTCTAAGATACGAAGTTTTAAAATTGGCTATTACATACCTTCTTAAAATCTAATGACGACATCATTTTCTTTAATTCTGAATCTTAGAATCTTAGCATCTCAGTACCTTACCACCTTAATCACTACAGAATTCCTTATCTTTGCACCGAATTTTACTTTTCAATGAAAAAATACAAATACTATTTCGCAGCTTTTACGGCATTTTTTATCTGGGGGTTTTTCAGTTTGGCTTTAAAACCAATATCCAGTTATCCCTCTTTGGACATACTTTTCTATCGCGTGTTTTTTAGTGTACTGACTATGACGGTTATTAATCTGGTTTTTAGACAAAAAAGCATCCAGAAAAACTGGAAAGCTTTTAAAGTAATGCCGCAACAAAGAAAGAAAAGTATTGTCGTATTGACTTTGGTCGGTAGTTTGATATTGGCGTCTAATTGGTTTATTTTTATTTATGTTGTCAATCATGTGAGCGTCAAGGCGGGTTCTCTGGCTTACTTAATTTGCCCCATTTTGACCACTGTTTTTGCGTTCTTTTTGCTACACGAAAAATTAAGCAAATGGCAATGGGTAGCGGTCGCTATTAGTACTTTAAGTTGTGTTATATTGTCTTTAAATAATCTCCATGACATCATTTACAGTTTGGTTGTGGCTTCAACCTATGCTTTGTATTTAGTGAGTCAGCGCAAGAATAGCGAAATTGATAAGTTTCTGGTTTTAAACCTACAGTTGCTTTTTGTTGCTTTGATAATTTTGCCTTTTTACCCAAAATACAGTGGAGCAATCCCTACGGAACCTTTATTTTATATATGTATATTTTGCATCGTCGTATTTTTCACCATTATTCCGCTTTTTCTAAATTTGTATGCATTAAAAGGACTCAACTCATCAACAGTAGGAATCCTAATGTATGTTAATCCCATAATCAATTTTGGTCTGGCTATTTTTCATTTTAAAGAACAAGTGACTTTGCTTCAAATGATTTCCTATTCCTTAATTTTGGTCTCCATTATTGTTTTCAATCAGAAAATAATTTTTGCTAAAAAAAACAAATCCCATGCAATTGTTGAGGATTTAAAATCTAAATAAAAAATGAAGAAAGTATATCTCGATAACGCCTCTACGACTCCACTTCGTCCAGAAGTAATCCTAGAAATAACAAAAGTGTTAACCGAAGATTATGGCAATCCCTCCTCTACTCATAGTTTAGGGCGCAATGCCAAAAGCATCCTTGAACTTTCCAGAAAATCGATTGCCAAACTGCTGAATGCTACTGCACAAGAAATTATTTTTACTTCATGCGGAACCGAAGCTAATAATTGGATCCTACGTTCTACCGTAAAAGATTTGAAGGTAGAACGCATAATTACCAGCAAAATAGAACATCATGCGGTTTTGCACACGGCAATGGAATTACAAAAAGAATATACCATTCAAGTTGATTATGTAAACGTAAAACCCAACGGCGAACTCGATTTAACACATTTGGTCGAACTATTATCAGAAGAAAAAAAGACCTTGGTTTCGTTAATGCATGTCAATAATGAAACAGGAACTCTTTTGGAACTCGATAGAGTTAGTAGAATTTGTCAAGAGCATAAAGTTTTATTCCATTCGGATACCGTACAATCTGTTGGGAAAATTAAAATTGATTTGCATGCGACTCCTATTGATTTTATAGTAGCGAGTGCCCATAAATTTCACGGCCCAAAGGGAGTTGGTTTTGCTTTTGTTCGAAAAAACTCCGGATTACAACCTTTATTTTTTGGTGGAGAACAAGAAAAAGGACAACGTCCGGGTACCGAAGCCGTGCATCAAATTGCAGGAATGGCAAAGGCTCTAGAGCTTTCCTATCAAAACCTTCAAACCGAAAGCAATCACATTGCATCATTGAAAGACTATACTATCGAAAGACTAAAAACGGATTTCCCTGAATTTAAAATCAACGGAGAAAACACCTTATACAATCTGCTCAATGTTATTTTACCCATTGAAGAAAATAAAATTCCCATGCTTTTATTTCATCTGGACATGAAAGGAATAGCCGTTTCTAGAGGTAGTGCCTGTCAATCCGGAAGTATCAGACCTTCACATGTATTGGCAGAAATGCTATCGGATGAAGATTTAAAAAAGCCAAGCATCCGTATTTCGTTTAGCCATTACAATACCAAAGAAGATGTTGATTTGTTGATCGAGGGGTTACATTCAGTGCAAAGTAATTAGCAGTATACAGGTCATAGTTTTCAGTGACAGTGACAGTTTTCAGAGCTGTTCGTAAACATTGCAATTCGTTTTCTTAACAATATTTGTAAAAAAGCAGGTCTGTTTTATTTACTACTATTTTTAAAATCATTACCTTTTTAAGACTGAAAACTGAGACTGAAAACTGAAAACTAACTGAAATCATTTAGCTTTTTTCTTTGATTTTTCCTGTTTTTTGAAATAGCCTCGTAACAAAAAATTATGTTTCATGGCTTCAAGATCCTCGTTAAGAAGAATTGTGGCTTTGTTTAAGTTTGTCATGGTGGAGTCTATTTTTTTTACCAAATTAGGATCATTAGACAAATAATTGATAGCTCCCTTTCCGTTTTTTATATTTGAAATCGTACCATTTAAGTTCGTAACCACTTTATTTATTTCCACACTTGACTGATCCAAATTGTCGACGATGGTTTTTACTTTTTGAGCTACAGCGGGGTCATTCAACACCCCAATGACACTATTTTTATCTCCTAAAGTCGCAACCATTTTATTTAAATTATCAACAGTTTCAGTGGTTCCTTTACTTGTCATTTTAAGATAATTCATGGTTTGTTTCAAATCAGATGCCATGAGTGTATCATTGATTAGGGTTCCCAAAGTCCCCTTTCCTTGTGTTATTTCTTTGGTGATTTTTAGCAAATCGGCTGTGAGCAAAGCGGCATTTTTATTAGTTACACTCAAAGTATTCAACAAATCATCGGTACGAATACGTCGCAAAGATTTAATTTCATCACCAGGTTCGATTTGTGGATGGTTTCCTTTTCCTGGTATGATATTAATAACCATACTTCCCACCAACCCATCAGAGCCAATAGTGGCAACAGCATTTTTTTTGATGTGCGGGAAAATAGATTTATCAATAATCATATCAACATTTATAGTCGAATCATTTATCATTTCGATACCCCGAACGGTTCCCACATTGATACCTGAATACCGAACGTTATTCCCCAATTGCAATCCATTTACATTATCGAAGATAGCGGTTATATGATCTGTTTTTCCAAACATTTTCTGCTTATTTCCAATAAAGTAAACAACAAGAATAAAGAGTACAAGACCTATGATGACAAAAAGTGCCAATTTTATTTTTTCTGAAGCTGTTTTTTCCATTTCTGTAGTTATTTAAAGAAAGCTTTCACTTTTGGATCTGTTGATGCAGCTAAACTTTCAAAGGTTCCTTCGGCATAATTTACACCATCTATTAATAAAATCATGCGGTTTGAAATCATTCTGGCACAATCTACATCATGGGTTATAATTAGGGATGAAGTATTGTATTTTTTTTGAATAGACATCATCAGCATTAAAATTTCTTTTGAGGTTATAGGATCCAGTCCGGTTGTGGGCTCATCATAGAGAATAATTTTTGGCATCAGAATTAAAGTTCTTGCCAATGCAATTCTACGTTTCATTCCTCCCGAAAGTTCGTTGGGCATTAGATCGATAGTATGGGCCAAACCAACATTTTCTAGCGCTTCCATGACAAGCGGCCTAGTGTCTTTTATAATTCCAAATTTTTTGGTGTGCCGTCGCAAAGGAAATTCTAGGTTTTCTCGAACCGACATCGAATCATAAAGTGCACTTCCCTGAAAAAGGAAACCCACTTCGGTTCTAAGTTCGTCTAGTGCTTCTCGGGACAGTTTACCAATATTTTTCCCCATGACCTCTATACTCCCGCTGTCTGGTTCTTCTAATCCGATAAGGCATTTTATCATCACTGATTTGCCTGATCCTGATTTACCCATAATGACCAAATTCTCTCCTTCATTCAATTCCATGTTAAAACCATCCAAAACGCAATTATCCCCATAGCTTTTTTTCAAGTCTTTGATGATGACTATCGATTTTTTATTTTCTGAAGTTGAGTCCATATTATTTAAACATCGTAAAAAATATTTGCAATAAAAACAGCTATAAAGTCAATTATAAAAAGCAACATCGAAGAAAAAACAACCGCAGAATTTGCTGCCAGTCCAACTCCAGCAGTTCCCTTTTTACAATTGTATCCTTTGAAGCACCCTACCAACCCGATGGCAAACCCAAAAAAGAATGTTTTGATGGTCGATGGAATAACATCAAAAAACTCTAAATGATTAAAAACCTGTGTAAAGTATAATAGAGACGATACATTTCCTTTTAAATTTTCGACTATCAAAGATCCTAAGAGCGCTACCGCATCTCCAAAGAAAACTAATACAGGAAGCATCAAAGTAGTGGCTAGTATCCGCGTAACCACTAAATATTTGAAAGGATTTGTTCCAGAAACTTCCATAGCGTCTATTTGCTCAGTGACACGCATAGAGCCCAATTCGGCTCCAATTCCAGAACCAATGCGTCCGGCACAAATTAAGGCCGTAATTATTGGTCCAATTTCTCGAATAATAGAAACACTTACCATAGCCGGTATCCAGGAAACGGCACCAAATTGTTGTAATGTAGGTCTGGATTGCAAGGTAAAAACCAATCCTATAATAAAACCGGTAACCCCAACAAGCAGTAAAGAGCGGTTACCCATATTATAACATTGTCTAAGAAATTCTTTGAATTCTAATGGCGGTTTGAAAACTTCTTTAAAAAAACGCCCCGCAAAATAAGACAGTTCGCCAATTTCAAGAAGGAAAGCTTTGAATGATTCTATAATTTTAAAAACACTATTCATGAAGTTTATGAATTAATTTTTAATACGAATTGTACTCAAATATACGCATATTATATTGATTTAACTTCCATTAGCGGTCACAAAATGAATCGAGTTTATTTTTGCTGTCTTCTAAAATAAACAGCATTAAATTTTAACCATATAAGAAATATAAGGTCATTTAAGCTAGGATGTAAAAAGCAATACCTTGTATTTTCTTAGATTCCTTATATGGTAAATCTTTTGATCCCGAAGCTTCGGGAGTATTTTTTATTTTTTGTTTAAACGGTATACAAGTCGAAAATGCTGTTTATTATAAAATTTAGTATTTTTTTTAGCTCTCATACAGTTTAAGCCTGTTTTTTGCTGTAATTAAATCTTTTTCTAAACGGTCTATTTTTTGCAAAAGATTAAAGACTACATCAATTCCTTCTGGATTTACTTCCAATTCATGATGCATTCGGATCATTCGCTCAATATCCTTTATTTGGCTTTCTCGAATATACGGTGATTGTTCTATAATTTCAATTTCTATCAAACCTATCTCGCTGAGATGGGTAAAGAAAGAAAGCTCAACTTGATAGTTTGAGCAAAGGTTTTTCAAAAGAATCAGGTTTTCGGTATTCATATGACGATAATATTTGTTTTTTTTTAATGGAACATGGTATCGCTACAAGGCAAACGCCTTACTACTTTTTGTGTGTTGGAATCGTTTGTCCGCTTGGAGATGTGGCGGATTAAGGAAGCCTAAACTTTCGATTAAATACTAATTTTACAAGTACAAAACCATCTTTAAATTAAGCCTAAACCCGCCATATTGCCAAACGGCGGTTATAGGCTGCCCTTTTGTGTCATTATGATTGAATTGTGTCATTTGTCGGTTTTGGAATGGTTAAAAAGTAAACTATTACAATTAAAGTTACAGTTGCTGTTGTTACAAATGCTGTTGTCGCACCGAACTGAAACCAAATAAGTCCTGTTAATGAACTTGCAAACATTGTGCAAATGCTTTGTAGTCCTGAAAATGTTCCTATTGCCGTTGCTGTGTCTTTTTTATCGGTAATATTTGAAATCCACGCTTTTGAAATTCCCTCTGTCATTGAGGCATAAATACCATAAAGAAAAAATAGTCCGAAGAAAAAATAAAGGTTAGTGTTTATAGCCATTCCGAAATATACAATTGTAAATAATATAAGACCAATAATAAAAATTGTTTTCAGCCCTATTTTATCAGCAAGATAGCCAATAGGAAAAGCAAATAAAGCATAAATAAGATTGTAAAAAATATAAACACCAATAACCATTGTGTCGTCAAGTCCCGATTGTTTTGCTTGTAGTAAAAGAAAAATATCTGAACTGTTAAACAGCGTAAATAATAAAAGTCCGAATACTACTTTTCTATATTCAGTCGGACTTACACTCCAATATTTTAAAAATGAAAAAAATGGCGTTTTTACTTTTGTTCTTTGGTCAATAACTTTTTTGTCTTTTAGGAAAAAAGACGATAAAACAGCAAAAAGTCCTGGAATGAAGGCAATAAAAAAAAGTGTTTTATAGTCTTGTGGATAATAATATAAATAGAGTAAAGCCAATGAAGGACCAATGACAGCACCTAATGTGTCCATTGAACGATGGAAGCCAAAAACTTTTCCTTTTGTTTGTGGTGTTGCTTCGTCTGAAAGAATTGCATCCCTTGCACCTGTCCGAATACCTTTACCAAAGCGGTCTATTGTCCGTGCAAAAAATATCCAAATTGGAAAAGTAAAAATTGCCATCATTGGTTTGGAAATTGTACTGAAAGCATAGCCAATTTGCACAAAAGGAACTCTTCTGCCAGAAATGTCCGACAGTTTACCGAAATAACCTTTGCTCAATCCTGCTGTTGCTTCTGCTACACCTTCAAGTATTCCAATAAGTACAATTGAAAAACCGATTGTCTTTAAGTAAATGGGCATAATAGGATACAGCATCTCACTTGCTGTGTCTGTCAGCAAACTCACAACCGATAAAATCCAAACTGTCCTTGTAATATATTTCAAAATTTCGTTCTGTTTATTGTTAGTTTATTGTCGGCAGTGTCGTCTGTTAGGGTTGCCTATAACATGTCGATTTCATATCGTTCTAAACTTAGATAGTTCTGCAAATAATTCTTTTTCTTTTTCGGTTAGGTTTGTGGGTATCCCAATTTGATATAAAATGTACAAATCCCCAAATTCTCCTTCTTTTTTATAGACTGGAAAGCCTTTTCCTTTAAGTTTTACTTTGGTATCATTTTGGGTTCCTGCTTTAACGATTAGTTTTACTTTTCCGTCAAAGGTATTGGCTGTTATTTCTCCTCCTAGAATGGCTGTATATAAATCTATATCCACGGTTGAATAGAGATTGTGTTTATCGAGTTTAAAATTAGTGTGATTTGCTATGCTAAAGGTAAGATACAAATCTCCTTTGGGTCCACCATTAGCTCCTTCTCCTCCTTGCCCCTTTATTTTTATGATTTGACCGTTCTCTACACCTGCAGGGATGGTCAATCGAATGTTTTTACCATTTATTGTTAAGGTGCGTTTGTGTGCGGTATAGACGTCTTTTAGATCCAGATGCAATTCGGCATTCAAATCTTGTCCCTTAAAAGCGGTACTTCGCCCCCTTCCTCTTTGAGCACCTCCACCAAACATGGATTCAAAAAAATCAGAATAGTCTCCGCCACCGCTGAAACCGCCAAAACCTTCTTGTTGTCCTCCACGTTGGTATTGTTGCTGCTGCTGTTGTCTTGCTTTTTCGTATTCCTCTCCCTGTTGCCAGTTTTCGCCATATTGGTCGTATTTTTTACGATTCTCAACATTGCTCAATACCTCATTGGCTTCATTGAGTTCTTTGAATTTTCTTTCGGCTTCTTTGTCGTTAGGATTTAAATCAGGATGGTATTTACGTGCCAATTTTCGGTACGCTTTTTTGATATCGGCCTCCGATGCGCTTTTATCAACTTCTAATACTTTGTAATAATCTATAAATGCCATTTTACTTTGTTTATCTAATTTGGATTATGGTGTGAATACCTATTATGAGTAAAAAAAGTCAAAACATTTAATCACTTTTTTAACCATATAAGAAATATAAGTTCATTTAAGTAAGGCTATTTTGAATTCTAAAACATTACAACAACTGAGAATATGGCAATTGCACACTCAAATTTAGTCATTTTTTTATACTAAAAGGCGGTCAGAGTGTTTTATTGTAGGATGTTATTTCGAATAAAAAGCTTAAGTTATTACCCATTATCATTAAGTTACTAATCCGAAATAATAATTTTCACTACTACTTTAACTAATTATTGAACCTATGATATGGCAAATAGGTAACGATAATTTCTATTATTCTTGTCATTCGATACGAAGACCAATTAATCAGTTTTGAAGATAAACTATACTTTAATTTAAGTGTTTCGGGAGTTATTTTTTGGCATTGCGAAATAATATTATCGAGTTGCAATTGGAATCCTTTAGAAAATGATTCCGAATAAATTTCTACGTTCATCTCGATGCTTGCGTAAGAGCTCAAGTTATTTAGATTAAAAGAACCGATAGTAGTCCATTTGCCATCTATTACCATAGCTTTTCCGTGTAAAACAGATTGATTCCATTCATATAATTCCATATTGTATCGAAAAAGTTTAGCATATAAATAACAAGTAGCCCGCCTAGCCATTGGAACATCTGATATTCCCGATAAAACTAATTTTATTTGTATTTTATTTTTGGATGCTATTTTCAAAGCCTGAATTATTTTTCTCCCCGGCAAAAAATAGCTTCCTACTATAATTATTTCTTTTTCGGCATTCCGGATCGATTTTATATATGCTTCTGTAATTTCGTTTTTCCTTTTTAACCAATCGTTTTGAAGTAAGCCTACGGATCCTATTTTGGGAACCATAGCCCTTGGTATTTTTTTTCTTTCCTTTTTAAAATAAATGGATCTGCAAAAGTCCTGTAATGGCTCCGCTATTTTTCCATTCAACTCAACAGCAAAATCCAACCACGGTAATTCTGTTTCGGATCCCCTGTATTTATTGGCAATGTTAATACCTCCAATCAGTACCGTATTAGCATCAGAAACGATTACTTTATTATGCAATCTCCTTCCCAGATAAAAGGAATTTGCTGAAAACATGGGCGAAAAAAAACGAAAATTAATCCCAATTTGTTTTAATTCATTTATTGTTTTTGAAGGAAATGAAAATGAGCCAAAACCATCCAATACAATATATATTTTAACATTGCGTAATGCAGCTTGCTTTAGTAACGTTATAATTCTACTACCTGTTTCATCTAGCTCAAAAAGATACATCTGAATATGAATTTCTACTTTAGAACCAGAAATAATACGTTCCAAGCGCGAAAAATACTCTGCACCGGTATGAACGAGGAGCATGCTTTCTATAGAACTAATTGACTCAGAATTCATTTTCTTGATTTGTTATTTTATTTTCCCCAATTTATTATACAAAGGATTTATAAGACAAATATGCATTTGAGAAAACAACCAACCAAAGGTTAGCACAAAAAACAAAGTTACTTTTCTCTTTATGACACTTTCGATATTGATTACTTTGGCAATAAATTTAGATAAAAATAACAGCAAAAAAACAAGAAATGTTATTTTGATAAAATTATAAGATAGGCTAAAGTGCCATGTCGGACTTTGACTATTCCATTTTACAATCAATACATACAATATATATAAAAAAAGCACGCCTACACTACCAGACACCATATAATTGAATGCTTTTGATAGTTTAATGATTTTAAAAGGCACAAAACTACTTACTTTTAATTGGGTAACGAGTTGCTTTTCTTTTGCGGGAAGCGTACAACTGTCAGCCACTTTTAAGAATTTCCAATTTGTTTTTTTTAAATTACTTCCGCTATGATCGTGCATCACTTGCTGGTATCCGCTATACATTAAAGCATACGCCTCTATGTCATTGAAGGAATCCAAATCGGTTCTCACTTCGCTAAGTCCTTTTTGAATTTTCGTCATTACCCCGTATTTCAAAAGTGAATTTTCATCCTCAATTTCTTTATCATACAAAAGACTTCTGTTGACATCAGTACAATTTACCCAACTAATCGGGAGTTGAGACAATCCATTCTTTAAATGAACAATAATTAGTTTATTGACAATAGAAGTGTATTTACGCGCTTTTAAATCCAGCAACTGAATCTCTCGCAAGCGTTCTTGCAAAATGGTGTCTACTCTAAAAAACAAAGACACTACATTGGCTGTATTCTTTGCATTGTCTGGCATTTGGGCACTTCCGTCACTTATAATAATTTCATTGCATTCCTGCTCCAGTATAGACGCAATCCCTTGATTGTCATGCACACCTCCATCTATTAATTCTAAATCAAAATTCTTATACAATCCTTTTAAAACCAAGGGTTCGAATAGAACAGGAACGCAAGAAGAGGCTGCAACGGCACAGCCTAAGCTAAATTTTTTATATCCGTCGGGTGCATTCTCATAATACATCCTTCTTAAACGGGGCTTTACATCAAAATCGTCCGAAATATAAGTGGGTGGCTCCCCCATCCAAGAGGCTGTAAACTGCCAGTTATGTCCTGTGTTTACTGATGTTGCATTTAGAATTAGCTGTGGTACTTTGTTGGTTCTCTTCCAATTATCATTGCTAAAATCAAATTGATTATCATCAAAAGGGCTAATCAGTAAATCACTCATGTGTATCGAATCCTTATTCTTTAACTTCAAATCTTTAGCGATAAGCGGCTTATAAAAATACTGTTCGTACAATTCCCCTAACCTATTAGAACGAGAATAGGAATCTCCTTTCCACATTTCTATATTTTTAGAAAAACTAGTCAACAAACGCATTCTAATGTTCTTTTGAACCGCTTCTAAAAATTCTTTTTCAATTTCTTTTACCAGTTTAATATAATCTCCATCAACAATGTCCTTATCAGCCTTATTTTCAAACAATTGTTTGATTTTTAGATAATAAAAAGCACCGATTATAGAACCTCCCGAGACACAGGAAATTACCTCAATATCTTTTAATTTTCCTTTATCTGCCAATGCTGCCAAAACACCAATATGAAATAAAGCCGCCCTAAAACCACCTCCCGATAACCCCAATCCTACTTTACTTTGCTTTTTTTGTTTGGAATGCACTGTACCGTTTTTTTCATCCGATCGAAGATTTAAAGCCATTAAACAACGGTTTAGATCTTCCTCTATAATTTCCTTTTCCTGAAATGGATCAATGTTTGTGGCTAGTTGATTTTTTTCTATTCTTTGATAATACGACAGATTATAAATTTGTTTACTAAACGATTTAATTTGCCAATTCTCCTTTTTGTCTGCTGTATGCAACGTAATAAAATAAAGTGCTTCTTTGTATTTTCTAAGACCAAAAAAAGCTTCGGCCAATGCGGGATATAATTTTTCTTTGGCTTCAATTTCGGTTCTAAATAAAGGGTTACCCATACCAGCGTCATCTACATAGGCATGAATAATTTCTCTTCTAGTGTCTTGGGCAATTTCAAATCTTTTTATGGTTTCAATGGTAATTTCGGAAGTTTCAGAGAGTCGTTCTAAATTTTCTATAACGATTAACTCATTGAGATGTGCATAATTTACTGCGGTATTGATGCAGTCGGTTTCGGCATGAATAGATTTATGCGATTTGCTTTTCCAAATCAAGTATCCTTTTTTGTAATAGGCTCTTGATTGCAATAAATTATGAAACTGATGGTCAAATTTCCATTTATGTTTATATACTTCTCCCGCCAGACTTAGCGTTTTACAGTTTTTGCTGTTTTCTAAGTCACAAAAAGACTTGAGAACGTTTATTGCTTTTTCGAACTTAAAATAAGAAGATAATGTGGTGTCTTTGTATATATTCTCTGCCAAATCTTGATAATTGGAAAGTTTTATTTCAACACCATCTGCCTCATTTTCTGTTATTTTTTCCAATAAAATCTCTGTGGCATACCCAAATTGCTCATATTGAATCAATTTTGAATACAAATCCTCAAAATGAATAGAATTTGAAATATCTTCCCCTCTTAAATAATTCTTGGCAAATTCTATCGCTTGCTTCTTACTTTCCATATTTAAAAAAAATTATCATCGAGATACAAATGGTAATACTATTCTACTTTTTTTTTGTAAAAACATTCTATAAATTTAAAAAAATAACCGAAACAATTATAAATACTAAACTACTTCTAAAATGTAATATTATTGCTAATAAAATTAAATACTTTAAAAAAAAAATATACTTTTACAATATTAACTTACAAAAAGATATTTGAATGAAAAAAATGATTTTAGCGATCTCGTTAGTTACTACATTGGTAACTAATTCTTATGCACAAGAGGCTGCTTTTGTTACTTCGGTTGAAGGAATAAAAGAATATAGCCTAGCCAATGGGATGAAAGTTTTATTAATCCCCGATGCAGCACAATCTAATGTGATTGTCAATATTGTATATGGAGTAGGTTCCCGTCATGAAGGGTATGGCGAATCTGGAATGGCACATTTACTGGAACACATGCTCTTTAAACGTTCCTCTAAATTTACTGACATCAAGAAAACCATTGCAGATAAAGGTGCTCAAGCCAATGGAACCACTTATTATGACCGTACCAATTATTATGAAATTTTACCCGCAACGGAAGAAAATCTAAAATGGGCGCTTGAAATGGAATCCGATAGAATGGTAACATCGGCTATACTTCAATCTGATTTGGATACTGAATTTAGTGTGGTTCGAAATGAGTTTGAAATAGGCGAAAATAATACAGCATCAGTATTAAGTGAACGCATACTTTCTACCGCCTATTTATGGCATAACTACGGAAAATCAACCATTGGTAGTAAAGAAGATATTGAGCAAGTTCCCGCAAGTCGTCTTAAAATATTTTATCAAAAATATTACCAACCCAATAATGCTACTCTTATTATAGGAGGAAAATTTGATGAAAAGAAAACACTTTCTTGGATAAAAGAGTACTTTGCTCCAATTCCAAAATCAAAAACGGAGATCGAACAAACTTATACCGTAGAACCCGCTCAAGACGGAGAACGTTTTGTAGAGCTCAAAAGAAATGGTGATATCCAATATGTTGGTATGGCGTATCATACCCCTAGTTTTTCGGACAAAGAATTTGCTGCCAATAATGCCTTAGTTTCAATATTGACCAACAATCCTTCGGGAGTATTGTATAAAAAATTAGTAGAAACCAAATTATCTACAACTGTTTATGGATATACTGGTACCTTAAAAGATCCAGGTGTTAGTTATTTTGCCTGTGAAATCCCCAAAGATAAAGACATTAATACGGTACAAAAAGAGTTTCTGGATGCCATGAATGCGGTTCCTCAAATGACATTTACAGCCGATGACCTTAAACGTGCCAAAAACGAATTACTGAAACAATTTGAAAATACCTATAACAAAACCATTAACTTATCTGTAGCCATGACCGAGTACATTGGAGCTGGCGATTGGCGTTTGTTTTTTATTGACCGAGATAATGTCGAAGCCTTGACAGTTGCAGATATTCAAAATGCTGCCAAAAAATACTACTTGCCAAGCAATAGAACTTGGGGGCGTTTTATCCCTGAAACCACCAGCGAAAGAACCAAAGTAAGCGACACTAAAGACATTGCTGCACTGGTAAAAGGATATAAAGGAAAAGCTATGGAAGCCAATACCACTACCTTTGAAACCTCTGTGGCTAATATTATAAAATCGACTGAAGAAGGAAAATTAGCCTCTGGAGGAAAATATGCCTTACTAGAAAAACCAGCCAAAGGAAATAAAATTGAAGCTCGATTAGTATTGAGAATGGGAGATGAGAAATCATTAAGTCAAAAATCACTGATTGCTAATCTAACGGCAAGCATGTTGAAATTAGGCACTAAAACCCGAAGCAAAAAAGACATCAACGACCAACTCGATCAATACAAAATTAACTTAAGTTTGTCTGGATCTGTAGATGGTTTGTTCGTGAGAATTAGCACCGACAAACCTAATTTAAGCAATGCCTTAAACTTGGTACAGGACATTTTAAGAAATCCTTCTTTTGATGCTGCCGAATTTGAGAAGTTAAAACTGGAGACCAAAAGCGGACTGGAAGCCAACAGAAACGAACCACAGGCAGTTGCCAGTGAGGAATTAACAAAACTGACTTCAATATATCCAAAAACACATCCGTATTACTCTGAAACAACGGAGGAGAGTTTAGCGACTTTGAACAAGATTACTCTTGAAGATGTTAAGAATTATTATACCACTTTTTATGGAGGTTCAAATAGCATCTCATCCTTTGTAGGTGGAATTGACAAACCCGTTATTATAAAATTCTTAAACAGTACTTTTGACAATTGGAAATCAAAAACAGCTTACAAAAGAATTCCAACCCAGTATTTTGATATAAAATCAGGAGATAAAACCATTCAAATTAATGATAAAACCAATGCGGTTTTGCTAGGTAAAATCAATTTGAATATTGGAGAAAAAAATCCGGATTATCCTGCTGTAGAAATGGCCAACGAGCTATTGGGTGGTGGTGCATTCTTATCCTCCAGAATACCACAACGTTTGCGTGAAACCGAAGGTTTAAGCTATGGTGCCGGTTCTTACTTACAGGCAAATGCCATAGATCCCACAACAGATTGGGGGCTTTATGCATTTTACAACCCAACTATGAAAGAAAAATTAGTTGCTGCTCTTAATGAAGAAATTCAAAAAGCAATCAGCAAAGGATTTACCAAAGAAGAATTTGATAGTTCTTTGAAATCTTGGTTGCAAACTAGACAAACCATGCTTGGAACCGATGAATTTTTAGTTCGTGAACTAAGAGAAAATATGGATTTAGGCAAAACATTCAAAGACTATGAAGATTTTGAAAATAAAGTTAAAAACTTAGATATTCAAAAGATAAATGCAGCTTTGGTTAAATATTTTGACCCAAAGAAATTAGTGATTGTTAATTCTGGAGATTTTACAAAAAAGTAATCCTAACTAAACTATTCTATTAAAAAGGTATTGAGCAATCAATACCTTTTTTTTTACTTAAAAAAAAACTTCTCTTCCTAAATAAAGAATTCAACTAAAAATTTAATCTCAAATCATTTATCACTACTTTTCCTAACAAACTTATAATCTGCAATTTAAAACCAAAACAAAGCTGAATTCTTGATTCCAATTCATTAGTATTTTGTAATTTTATGAATCTCAATTCTTTACCTTAAAAAGCATTACTTATTTAATTTATCAGAATGTTTTTTAATTCTCAAAAAGATAGATTTATTACCAATAGCACTATTTCTAATTCAATTTTAACTCTAACATTGCCTTCATATAAAAAAAAGTCAACCTCACATAACGATTCAACTTAAGTTAATTTAAAAAATAAAGACATGAAAAGACAAACTGGCATCTGGATTGATTCATCAAAAGCTATTATTGTTACTCTTGATGGTGGAAAAGAAAGAATTTCTGAAATCGAATCTGATTTAGAAAATAAAATATACCATGAAAAAGAAGGGAACAAAGGAACCTTTAGCGGTAGTCATCATAGCAATAATGAAAACAAATTTGAAGAACGAAGAAAAAATGAAACCAATCATTTCCTCAAAAATATTCTGTCTCATATCAAATTAGCTGATGAGCTTTATATTTTTGGGCCAGCTGAAGCAAAAATAAAATTAGAACAAAAAATAAATACCGATAAATCATTTGATGCCAGCAAACTAAAGATGGTCGAATCGGCAGAGAGCATGACCACCAATCAAATTGTGGCCAAAGTGAAAAAATTTTATCATTAACAAAAAGTGTTAAGAAGGAAGAGGGACACTGATATTAGGTTCAATAAAAATCAAACTAATTATTCTAAAGCCTAATCACATTCAAAACATGAAATTTAGAATCGAAAAAGACACTATGGGAGAAGTTCCTGTTCCCTCAGATAAATACTGGGGAGCACAAACTGAACGTTCTCGAAACAATTTTAAAATTGGCCCTCCTTCATCTATGCCCTCCGCCATTATAGAAGGTTTTGCATATCTCAAAAAAGGGGCGGCCTATACCAACTGTGATTTGGGTGTTCTGTCTATTGACAAACGAGATGCCATCGCGCAGGTATGTGATGAGATACTTGCGGGAGAACTCAAGGATCAATTTCCGCTTGTGATTTGGCAAACAGGTTCCGGAACTCAAAGCAATATGAACGTCAATGAAGTTATTGCCAATCGTGCTCAGGTTTTGAAAGGGTACACTATAGGAGAAGGCGATCCCTTTATCAAAGCCAATGACGACGTCAACAAATCGCAATCTTCCAATGATACTTTTCCAACGGCCATGCATATTGCTGCTTATAAGGTCGTCGTCGAAAACACCATTCCCAGTGTCGAAAAATTAAGAGATACGCTTCAAGCAAAAGCAACCGAATTTGCTACAGTGGTCAAAATTGGTCGTACCCATTTGATGGATGCCACACCTCTAACATTAGGTCAGGAAATTTCGGGTTATGCGGCGCAATTGAATTATGGTTTGAAAGCCGTTACCAACACATTGGCACATCTATCCGAAATCGCTTTGGGAGGAACTGCAGTGGGAACAGGCTTAAATGCCCCGAAAGGATATGATGTAAAAGTAGCTGAATATATTGCTCAATTTACAGGGCATCCTTTTGTAACTGCCCCAAACAAATTTGAAGCTCTGGCGGCACACGATGCTATAGTCGAAACGCATGCTGCGCTCAAACAATTGGCTGTTTCTTTGCATAAAATTGCAAATGATATTCGGATGTTAGCTTCTGGTCCCCGATCTGGAATTGGAGAACTCTTGATTCCTGAGAACGAACCGGGCTCTTCTATCATGCCGGGAAAAGTAAACCCCACACAATGTGAGGCGCTCACTATGGTTTGTGCTCAAGTTATGGGAAATGATGTCGCCATTACCATTGGTGGGATGCAAGGTCATTATGAATTGAATGTTTTTAAACCCATGATGGCAGCCAACTTCCTGCAATCGGCTCAGTTGTTAGGCGATGCTTGCCGATCCTTTGATGAACATTGTGCACAAGGGATAGAACCTAATTACAAACGCATCAAAGAATTGGTTGACAATTCGCTAATGTTGGTTACCGCTTTGAACACCAAAATTGGATATTATAAATCGGCTGAAATTGCTCAAACCGCCCACAAAAACGGAACAACACTCAAAGAAGAAGCCGTTCGATTAGGGTATGTAACTCCCGAAGATTTTGACAATTGGGTAAAACCTGAGGATATGGTTTAGATGGCAGATGGCAGATTTTAGATTGCAGATTTTAGAATAGAGAATATAGAGAAGAGAATATAGATTTTAGAATTATACCGCAAAGTTCCCCACAAAATTGTCATCCAGAGGAACGAGGAACTCTACAATACTATTCAATAAACAAAATCATTGCTTAGTACTATAACTGAAAAACCTGCAAATCGTTAATTTGCAGGTTTTCTATTTTGAATTTTATTTTCCTTTATTTCCCATCTACATAATCTTGTAAATAACTGAAACGCACGGTAAGTTTCCCGTTTTCGGTCATTTTGGCTCGTTTCAGAATGCCATCTTTGTCTCCGTTAAAAAAAGCTGGGATAACATATTCCGAAAACATTTCTCCAAACCCTTCACTGGCATCTTTAGGTAATTCACATGGCAAATTATCTACCGCCATAACCACAATTGCGGCAGGATGAAAGACATCTACTTCTTTATTTTCGCTAGGTAAATAGCCATACAAAGGTTCTGCAATGGTTGATGATCGTAAAGTACAAGCAATAGGACCATTGACATCACAAGAGACATCGGCAACCACTTTTATCATACAATCATTGGCCTGAAGCATTTCACGTGTTAAAATCGCGGGAGATTCATTGGCATGAAAATGCCCCGTAATAAACATATCCGAAACTTTGGTGAATCTCTCAAAATCAGAAATATATTCTTTTGGATTGTGATAAAAATCAGTAAAGTCCAGCACTTGTCCATCTAACCTTTTGTTATAATCCAAAACATCGATCTGGGTGTACACGGGTTGCGTATAGGTCTTGGTCAAATAATTCTCAACTGAGACTTCTTTGATTTTCATGGCATCCAGAATTTCTTTGGCACCATTGCCAACTTTTCCGGTTCCAGAAACTACAATCTTTAACGGAGGCAGAACCAATCTTTTCAAATGCGTTATCAGCGCCTCTTTTCCCGAAAGGGTTTCTGCTTTTGGCATTTTGAACAATTCGAATTTTATTCCAAAAGCTCTAAAAGCATTATAGGTTCCCACAATACCTGCATAACGACCAAAACCAATTAAACGTCGATTATGAGCATCGACAATGGTTTCATGATCATACAAATCGATGTTTTTTTCTAGGATGGCTAGTAGCAACTTTTTGTTGTATGGTTGTTTTTTTATGGTATGTGAAAAAAAGAAATACGCCTTATTTGGTATCAAATTTTCGACAGGAACTTCTTTTACGCCAAACAACACATCACAATCACTTACATCATTGGCAACATCAATTCCCATACTTTGGTATTGAACATCGGTAAAAATACGAATGTCAGAACTTTCTACTTTTACAGTACAGTCATGATACAACTGCTTTATTTTTGCCAATTCATTAGGAGAGAAAACGACTCTTCTATCTGGTGGATTTTTCCGTTCTTTTATGATTCCAAACTTCATTTTTATTATTTTAAATTTATAAAAATATAACTTAACACATGATATTTGTTACAAATATAACAATTAATTTTTGTTTTTGCTTTTTTTATAAAAAAATAGTTGTTGAATATACATAAAATAGTACTAATTAGTTAAGTATCATTAAAACCATTAATTGACTTTTACAAAAGAGTCTTAAAATTAAAAAAAAACAAAAACAAATCCATTCGATTCTATATATTTGCTCTCTAAGTACCACAAAAATGAATTTTATAAAAAAAGCAAATATACTACATTTACTGCTCGTAATTGTTGTAGCCAGTTCCTGTAGAAATGAAACCAAAGACATTTCAAAACCTGAAATCAAAGATGCTGACCTTCCAAAAGGTATATTACCTAAGATGAAACCTTTGACCAATGAAACGCCAAAACTTACCGCTTCTTACATAGCCGAAAAACAAAAAAAAATAGATTCTTTTTATAACAAAAACTGGCCTAATAACAGTATGAACGGAGGTTTTCTGGTCGCACAAAACGGTCAAATTATCTATGAAAAATACGAAGGGTACGCCAACTTTAGAGATAAAACACCTATAACAAGTACCACTCCTATTCATATTGCATCGGTTAGTAAAGTTCTTACCGCAACCGCTGTCTTGAAATTAGTCAATGCCAAAAGAATTGACTTGGATCAAAAAGTAACTGATTTTCTAAAAGAGTTTCCTTATCCAGATGTTACTGTAAGAATGTTACTCAGTCACAGGAGTGGCATGCGCAGTTATGCATATTTTACAGATCGGGACAAAAGTGTTTGGGATAGACATAACACGCTAACCAATCAAGACATTTTGACCATAATGGGTACCAAAAACATTGCTTTAGAGCAAAAAACAGGAACCCGATTTGCTTACTGCAATACCAATTATGCCATGCTTGCTTTGATTATCGAAAAAGTCACAAAACTGTCTTATAGAGAAGCTATGGATCAAATCATTTTTAAACCACTGGGCATGAAAAACACTTTTGTCCTTGATTTTGATAAAGATAAAAAGAATGTGGCTCCATCCTATAAAGGAAATAAAGTGGAAATTGGTATTGATTATCTGGATAAAATTTATGGTGACAAGAACATTTATTCTACTCCCAGAGATTTATTAAAATTTGACAGAGCCAGAAATTCTCCATCGTTTTTGGAACCCGAATTATTGGCCCAAGTCTATACAGGATACAGTAACGAACGAAAAGGAACTAAAAATTACGGATTAGGTATTCGCATGATTAATTGGGAAAATGGTAAAAATTTCTATTTTCATAACGGTTGGTGGCATGGTTTTACTTCTTCCTATATCCCTTTGAAAGATGAGAATGTCACTATAATTGCCTTGTCTAATAAATTTACCCGAAGTACTTATGCCATTCGAAAGCTATCGGTATTGTTTGGTGACTATCCGTTTAAAGTAGCAGACGAATAAAGATGCCAGATAGCAGATTTCAGAATTTAGAATTTAGATTTTTTGATTTGCCATTGATATTGATATTGGCATTGATATTGATTTAAATTAACCTATCTTTGCAAAACATTCTATTTATAATATTGGATTCTAAAATCTAATATCATAAATCTAAAATAAAAATGGGGTCGACTGGTTTTGACAGCAAGTCGAATTGAAAAGTAAGCACGTCGAGAACTGGGACAATTCTCGTAAATAAAAGGTCTCAAACATTTTACACGGCGAAGGAAACTACGCTCTTGCTGCATAATCTGAATTATAGTAAGATTAGCCTCGTCCTACCAGGTAGGAAAGCAGGATTCATCTCGAAAGCTTTGGTTTATAGCGGTCGATAAAGATGAATCGTAAATTTAAACCTAGATATTCATACGCTTCGCGTGGGTATTGAAACTAAAGAAGATAAGCAAAGAGAGGTTGTTTCTGACCTAACTCCGAGACGAAAATCCATTCAGAGAATAAGCGTGTAGAAAGCTCTTTAGTTGCTTGTTTGGACCCGGGTTCGATTCCCGGCGATTCCACGAAACCCGAAAATCGTTGATTTTCGGGTTTTTTTATGTAAAAACCCAGTAAAATCAAGACTTCACAAGGAGTTCAATCACTAAATTCCATTTTTTTACACAAATACAAATAACTGACAGTCAATAGTTTAAAATCCAAAAAAACTATAGTAGTGGCCGTGACTGTCGAACACTTTCTACATAAAATATTAGATCAAATCCTACAAAACATAATTTATAGTCTATATCATAGATTGTTTTCTAGTTTTTCATCTTTTCTAAATTATGCTTTAATGGTTTTATTATAGATGTGGTTAAAAAAAAAACATTACGATACTATAAATTGTTATCAAATAACATCTTTACCAGTTCCTTTTCTGCAATAAAGTTCCTTGATTAAATATATGTTTTATATCAATCAGTAAATCTAATTTTTGCTCAAGAATATCAATTACTTTATCTACAATATAGTTCAATTCTCCTATTGAATTTACCAGTTTAAATATTCTTTCATTGTACTCTAAATTCCATTTTTCAAAACTTGTTTTACTGATTTCGTCTAAAATCCATTTCTCTTCTAGAGCTGAAAGTCTTCTCTCAACCTCTTTTAACTGACTTTCTTGTGCAATTGTTTTTAATCTTTTTGATTTTACTTCTTTATTTATTCTCATTTAGCAGCCTCTTATTATTTAATTAATCATTTTTTTCGGAAGACTGACCAACTCTCATTATTATTGGCTAAAAACTTTAAGTCTTGTTTAATTGATCCAATTCAAAAAAAATCTTACTTCCTTGCGTTTTCTTATTAGAATGCTCATACAATTTTTTACTTATATTGAATTCCTTCGCGAATGGTAATTTCGTTTCTTTATCTGAAACAAACTCTACTCCTAGATAAAGTCCCATTCCCCTTGTATTTCCAACAATTTCATGTCTATGAAGGCGTTTTAATTTATCTAAAAAGACATCTTCCATTTTTAAGCTATTTTCAACAATTTTATTCTCTTTAATATAATCAATTATTAAATTACCAATGGCAGCGCCAACTGGGTTACAGGCAAATGAGTGCCCACCAAGAAATGGAGCTTTTCCTTTTTCAAATTCTATCGCTAACTTTTTCATGTGCGATTACTGCTGAAAGGGCTAATATCCTCCGCTAATCCCTTTTCCTGTAGCGATAATATCCGGTACTACATTGAACCTCTCCATTCCGAAATTAGCACCCAACCTGCCAAAGCTTGTGAGAATTTCATCTGCAATAAACAAAACCCCATATTGATCACATACTCTACGAATTTCTTCAAAATAGCCCTTGGATGGAACAACAGCTCCTAACGCTGCAGCAACCATTGGTTCAGTAATAAAAGCTGTTACTGTATCAGGTTCGGTTTCCAGTAAACATTTTTTAAACTCACCTGCACTCATAATAGCATAATCTTCATGAGGTTTGGTTTTCTGTACGGGTAAGATGCCGGTATTATTTTTTATTATTAAGCTAAATTGATGACAACATTTCCATATTCAATACTATTATCCAACATTTTCTGATGTGCCAGGGGTAATTCATCCCAAATAAATTCCTGAGATATAACGGGATGAAACTTTTTCTGCAAAACAAGTTGGTTGGCCTGATACAATTCTGATAATGATGAAAAATGAGATCCCTGAATTCTTTTTTGCCGCATCCAGACAAATGAAGCATCAAATGACATATTAAATCCTGATGTCGCACCGCAGAAAACAACCATACCACCTGATTTGACCACATAAGTGCTTACAGGAAAAGTCTGAGATCCAATATGGTCAAGAACAATATCAGGATTGACTTTTTTACCTAATATGTCCCAAATTGCGCTTCCAAATTTTCTAACTTCTTTGAGATATTCTTTGTATCCTTCTTTATTGCTAATATCCGGCAAAGCCCCCCAGCAATTGAACTTTTTTCTGTTAATATAACCAATTGCACCAAGTTCCAGACATTTTTCTCCCCGCTCATCACTCGAAGTAACAGCAACGGCATTTCCGCCTGCCAATTTAATTAACTGAATAGCGGTCGCTCCCAGACCACCGCTTCCTCCCCATACCAATACATTGGTTCCGGGCTTTAAATCGTTAGGGACAAATCCGTAAAGCATTCTCCAGACTGTAGCATAGGTTAACATATATCCTCCTGCCTCTGCCCATGTTAAATGTTTTGGCTTTTGAAGTAGCTGTTGTGCGCGAACTTTCGTATACTGGGCAAAGGAACCGTACGGAGTTTCATATCCCCATATTTTTTGTGATTCACAAAGCATAGGGTTACCACCGTTGCACTCCTGGCATATTCCACAGGTTTGACCACAGTGGACAATGACCTCATCACCAATTTTAAACTTAAATTCCGGATTATTTTTTAATCCTTCCCCGACCTCCCATATTATACCGGACGCATCACTTCCTGCTATGTGGAAATCTTTGCCATGAAATGCAGTAGGCGAAGCCGGTTCTCCTAGTCCGGCCCAAAGACCATTGTAATTTACTCCTGCAGCCATCACTTTAACCAATACTTCATTAAATCCCAGTTTAGGGGTTGCAATAATTTCCTGCTGAAACGCCTTATCCGGAGCTCCATGATTTTCCGGTCGTATGACATAAGCATACATTAAAGCAGGGGTGTGCCCCAATGGCGGACATTCTTCTATATCGTATAAATCTTTTAAAATCGTCTCATTTTCAAGTTCAAGTAATAATTTTTCCATAATTTAATTTGTTCGGTTTTTATTTTTAGTTATTCTCTTGTTGTAGGAATTGTTCAATCCGGTAAGGCCTTCTGCGGTGCATACAATCAGCTGTTTTCAAAGTCCGCAGAAGGTGATTTCTGTTTGTAAACTGCTAAAATAGGATCTGCGTTTCCCGGGCTTGTATCTGATCGCACTTTGTGGTAATCGAGCAGTACTTGTTATCTATTTTAAAACTCTTTGTGTACCAGGTATCATCACCATAAGTTGTGTACCCTTTATTGATTTCGATCTCTGTAAGCGGAATCGACATTCCTTTCCCTATCGCTTTGATGACAGATTCTTTCTTAGTCCAGAATTCGTAAAATTTATCTAGTCCGTCGCGATTGATTTCTGCAAATTCCTGGGAGGAGAAAACATTTTCAAACAAAGAATAATCTATCTCAATGATCTCTTCAATGTCAACACCAATTTCCTGTTTGCTAAAAACACATACAACAGTATTACCACTATGGGAAATATTAAAATTAAAGTTGCTGCCAAGCAGGTATGGCTTCCCATAATTGTCCTTAACCATTTTCTCAAATTCAAATGAATTGTTTCCCAACATATAAGATCCCATGCATACCATTAATTTTCCAAACAAACAATTGTATCTGTCATCCCACCTTCTGTATTTAAGCACTTCCTGCTTAAATTTTTGAGGCAAAAATTCCAGGTAGTATTTTAAAATACCCTGATCGAGATCACTATCACTTGAATACTGAAATAAATGATATTCATCTTCTTTTAAATCTATTTTAGGAACAGATTTAAAATCACTAAAGGCTAAGTTATGTATCGAATTTTGCATAATCCTGTTAATGTGTATAAAAAATTTATAATGAGATTTTTCATCATATATTTTGCATTAAACTTTACCAATGTTTTTATATTTTTTGATTTCAATGATACCATTAGTATTATTGAATAATGTTCTCAGTATTATTTATTATGCCATGATTGATTATTTAGTGTCCCGGCAAAACTTTTTTGACTGTTTCATATTCCCATGGAATATCTACGGTTCTGATATAAATAAATGAAGCTCTTCTTAAACCTGTAAAAACAGGTCATGGCTGATTTATTTACTTTGAATTTCATTTTTCAGAAATCCTTTATCGCTATTTAAGAAGCATTACTAAATACCGCTGCCTTTAAAGGACAAACTGCCTTATTTTTTACAGCAGTGTCAGATACAGGCACTCCTTGTTTGATTAAACTTAATTTAAGTGCACACACTACTCCATTTTTAGCACAGTTGCATTTTGGCTTACGATCTTTCATCTTTTTAGCGTTTTTACGTTATCGATAGTATTTTTAAAGAATAAGAGAATGGCTTCGTCTCTCCGGGCAAAGCCTGTCAGCTCTCAAAGCTCACGCTCCTGTATGTGATCGTCGTTTTTAGAAAGAGACGACCAGCATCTATAGGATTGTAATCATAAATAAAAAACTGCCCGACGTTGCGGTTCTCTTCATGCAACTATTCGGGTGGGCTGCCTAAATTTTACAAGTTCCTTCGAGAGCCTATATTTGGCTGGCTCTTGCAAGTTTTCTTTCTAAAACCAGCGTACCAATTTTATACCCAAAAAAGAAGAGAATTGCAGTGTTTAAAGCATTAAACAATGGGAAAAGTACGTATATGAAAAGACCGGATAACCCAAGATTAACAAAAAGGTCTTTGACATACGCTACGCGTGATTCGTAGATCAGAAATACGATGGTAAATACTACAAATCCAATTATAAAACATTTTAAAAAAACTCTTTTATGTTCTATTTTAAAAGCAGCGATAAAGCCTGTTAAAATTGTAATTAGCAGTATTATGGTATAGTTGTTTATTAAAAATTGTGCTAGTAAGACAACTATATAAGGCAAGTAATTTAGTATGTTTTTCATTAGTTAAATTTTATAGTGTTAATAATTTTTTCCAGTTTAGCAGGATTCTTAACAAATTGGCTTTTTTTGTACTGCCCTTTTCTCCAGAATTCAATTTGATCTTTATAATGTATTGAGTTTATCAAACCACTCTGACCTCCGGCCAGAATTGTATGTGCCTGTATGTTTCCATCTTTTACTTCATATACCGCGCGAAAGACCGGATGAAACTTTTCTGTATTGATATTAATGGTATTGATGTTACCCCCAATATTATCGATTTTCTCTCCCAGTCCGGGTATGAACAGGATGTTGTTTATATTAAATTTAGACATGTTTTTGTAGGTAACTTTTTTCCATTGATCTCCATAACTTTGCGTTAAGGTATCCAGTGTTTTTTCAAAAATGGCGTCTACGATTTTTTGCTTGTTATCACCACCTGGAATGGCGTAATTTTTATCATTTAAATACTTTAAGAAGTTCTGTAACGAAGGCTCTTGTTTTACCTGTAGTCTGGTCTTTGCAAATTGCTTTGCTTGTTTTATGGAGACTTTTCGCAACATTTCGAAAACCAATGCCTGATTTCCGTCACCGCTCATATTTCCATCCCAGTTTTTTAGTTCTTTTACAATGCCATTATATTTCTCTTTTACCGGATAGTTATTTACTAATGTTTTAAAATCGTTCAAAGAAATATCAATGACATCACTTTGCATTTTCTGAATTTCCGGGACTGACCAGTCTTTCTTTTTTTCCAATACAGAATAGATACGTTTTGCTCTGTAATCGTCTTTTGAACCATGAGCACCGAAGTAAACATTGTTCTGAATAGGCTGCTGGTTCGCCGAAAACAAGAATCCTTTATCTGGATTAAAAGCAGACCAAAAAGCATCTAAAGGCTTCGCCGGAATATACTTTTTAGTACCGTCTAATACCTGACCTATATAGTCAGTACTTCTTGCTGGCAATTCGCCCGCGCATACAATTCCAATATTATTCTCTACATCACTGTAGGCAAAGTTTTGCGGGGGATAACTATAGTCTTTTAATGCTGTTGAAAAGCCATTCCAATTTTGGCTTTTCATGACTTCATACATGGCTTTTACGGAGTTGCTTTTTTCTGCAACATACCAATGCTGTGCATAATACTGACCGTTCTCCTCTTTTATAACTTTACCTTGTACTGTGCTTCTGTACTTCTCTATATAATCCGGTTTTCCTTTTACTTTGATGGTATAGTTTTTAACCTGAAAAGGAATCCATTTTCCTTCATAAAGGTACAGGCTGTCATTTTTTACCCGAAGTTTGTATCTGTCAACCAAATCCCATTCTCCATTGGTAATTCCCCATGAAATTTTATCATTATGACCACTTACGACTACAGGAACACCAGGTATTGTAAAACCATAGGTTTTGAAAGCACCTGTTACAATGTGAGCTTCATAAAAAGCTTCCGGAAGTGTCAGATACAAGTGAGGATCATTTGCCAGAATATTCTTTTTGCTCTTTGTTTTAGTGTTGTTTACGACCCAGTTGTTACTTCCTATACCCTGATAGAATTTATGATTTGTCATTAATTTAGCTCCTAAATCAAATAATGACGGTTCTTTTTGAGCGGTTTCTAATGAAGCTGTCTCTGAAGAATGTACTCCTAAATGGGATACATTTACACTGGAGGGTATTGAATTAGAGGGTAAAATAGTATTTATTCCTTCCGGCTGTAAAGGATAAAAATAAGTTATCTCCTGTCCCGGTAATTTTTCAAAAATTTCCTGTTGATCGATATGATGATCAAAATAGGTCAATGTATAGCTCATGTACCACGTAAATAACAAAGAATACTCTGTTTTCCATTTTCTTGGTGCCGTTCCTAAAGCTTTATACAAGGGATCTGTGTTCTCATTTTTTTCTAAATAAGCATTTACTCCGTCGGAATACGATTGCAAGTAGGCATAAAATTCCGGGTTTTCTTTTTTATAGGTTTGCAGTATCTCTTCCGATTTTTTCTCAAACTCATACGGCTTCCAGAACTTATCCGATTTTAGGGTTCCGGACCATAAAAACTCTGACAATCTTCCCTGTACAATTCTTGAAATCATCTCCATCTGGAAATACCTGTCTTTTGCGTGCATATACCCCAGACCGTAAGCTGCCGCATTTTTTGTAGCACTATAGATATGTGGAATTCCAACATTATCTACATAGATATCTAATTTTTGACCACTATGGATCTTTTGTGTTCCATCACTTTGTAAAGGAACAGATAACAAACCTGTTTTATAAGTCGTTAATTGGCCCAGAGAACCAAATGGCCCCAGTCTAAAAGTGGTGATAAATATCCAGCCCAGAGATAATAGGACAAAAAGTACTATTTTAATTGTTTTATTTCTTTTCATTTTTTTGAGATTATATCTTTAAATAATAGAATTTATAGGTTTAAGCGGGTCTGTGTTCTAATTCCTCTATTTTACAAAACACATGAGGCCCCTCTCTTTTTACCCGGGAGTAAAAAGAAACTTGTGCAGGGCCAATAAAAGAAAGCATTAGAGTGTTTTTGAGCTGTTCTAAAAGATTTCGGCAAGCTCTGAAATGTTTGTTTTTTCTAATTTACCATACTCCATTTTGAGTAAAGTATCTGCGGTATTGTAATATCTGTCATCATGCGTGATCGCAATGATTGTTTTATCCTCATCCCGAACTAGTGTAGCGATAATTTCGGTGTAAAATTTATGTCTGAAGTGCGGATCCTGATCTGCAGCCCACTCATCAAGTACAATAATAGGCCTGTCTTCTAAAAGTGTATTGATTAAAGCGATTCGTTTACGCTGCCCTGTAGACAAGTCGGTTGTTGAAAAATACCCGTCTTTTATGTGTACTTTCCCCTCTAACTCAAACAATTTCAAATATTTATTTATTTTATCATAATCAACATTTGTTATTCCGTAGAACTCATCAAACAAATAAAAGTCACTAAAAACAGGAGCAAAAAGGTTTTTTATTTTCTCCAGTTCTTTTAGCGGAACTAATTCTCCGTCTATATAAGCTTCTCCGTTATCCAGATTGTAGAGGTTTAAAATGGTGTTAATAAATGTGGTTTTCCCTTCTCCGTTACCTCCATATACAAAAACAATCTCATTCCTTTTAATGTCAAAATTAATTGGCCCTACTGAAAATTGATTTTCGCCAAAAGAAAAGGCATAGTTGCGTATTTTTAAATCTGAAAAATCTTTGTACTGCCCTTTATTATCAACCTCCTGCATCTTTTCAAGTGCTGTAAGATCACTTTTAAGTTTCTCCATTTTGTTAAGAGATACTAATGCCCTTGTCATCACCGGAATGATTGTCATTACACTTACAATGGGTCCCATCAGGTACAGTAAAACAAATATAAAACTTACTTTAATTGCCGTTGGGGTTTGAAATACCGGTCCTGCAAACACCAGAATAAAGGTAATGAGACTATAGAATAATAACTGGCTTATAATCTCACTATTGAGGTATTTTAAAAGTGCCGTTACATATTTGTCTCCTCCGGTCGTAGCCACTTTCATTACTTTCCGGTCATAGATTTGAGTTCCTTTATCGGCGTTGATATTAATTTCTTTTGCTCCGTTAAGAATGCTGTTAAAAATTCCTATGAATGTTTTTTCTAATTCTCTTACTTCTTTTATTTGCCTGTTACTGGTCTTAGATCTGACTGCATAGATAACTACTCCCAGCGCTATGACCACAATACTAACCGCGAATAACTTTAAAGACAAAAAAGCCATATATACTAAACAGGCCAGTATCAAAATAATCGAAGAAAAAAATGTAATTATCATTAATGATGCATTCGTAATATTATTTACATCTGTTGTTAATGTGGCAAAAACTTCTTCTTTATATTCCTGAAGCTTTCTGTAAGGTGCTTTAAGAATAAGCTTTATTATGTCTTTTCTAATGTCCCAATATATTTTTTGAGATAACTTAATAATACCACCTGCCAGCCACCTGCGTGAAATAAAAAAGATAACAATAGTTCCTACAAATAGATATAGATAGTTTTGCATCGATACTGTTTCGGTAGAAGTAATAGAATTGCTTATAATTTTATTAATAATTGTTATAAATGCAAACCCTGACAATCCTGAAACTATGGCCAGTAAAGAATATCCAATTAAGGGTCTTGTAGGAATAAGTTTAGAGTCGGTAATTTTTGATATATTATTTTCCATGTCTGATTTTTTAATAAAATTATAAATAGTCCCCAGCCCCACGACGCAGGGGTATCTATTTACCTGATTTAGTTTCCGGTGGGGTAATCGCTTTTGCGAAAGCATAATAAGACCCTTGTATTTTCTAACAAAAAAACTATAAGTACATACCTATTTTATCGCTACTACCTTATGCTACATGCTGACTAATGAATAGGCAGCGCATTCGTTGATAATTTTTGCTAATGTTTTTACCTGACTGTGAATAAAGAAATGATTTCCAGGCAATATCTGATAGTCAAATTTTCCGCTGGTATATAGTTTCCAGTTTTCAATGTCTACGACAGTTTCTTCCTGATCTCCCATTACGGCAAAAATTGGAGTTTCAATTACAAGACCTACTTCAGAAAATTTGTTTTTTTCTAAGATTTCAAAATCGGCTCTCATGATGGGACTGAAATAATTATATAGGTCCTGGTCTTCGAGGACTTCTTCGGGCACACCTCCTAAAGATCTCAATTCTTTTTTAAATTCAGGATCGCTTAAGGTGTGTCTTACTTTGTCGTTATAGGAAGCGCCCGGCCCCGGATTACCGGAAACAATTAACAGGCTTGGCGGATCTGAATGCTCTTCCATTTTTTTCGCAACCGACAGTCCTAATGTCGCCCCCATACTATGACCGAAGATGATATAAGGTCGGTCATTATTTCTTAATTTTTTAATTTGGAAAACGTAATCCAGAACAGCATCTGTCTTTTTAAAAAGGTGTCTTTCGAGATTTCGTTTTCCTCTTCCAGGAAGTTCTAAGGCATGATATTCAAAATTATTTTGAATATCATGCCTTAGAAAATCAAAAGAGTAACAACTTCCTCCTGCAAAATGCAATAAAAATATCTGTGTTTTTTGATTTGAGTACATAACTTCTTTCTTAAGATGTAGCATAGATGATAGTATTATTTTCTATTACTTTGATGTTCTTTTCTATTTTTTCCCTTATTAAACCTATAGTTAAAATTAAGGTTCCAACGAGCTGCATTAAAATTAGTCATCTGGTTTACTACAAAATCATCACCAATAATTGTTTCCCTTATTTTTCGAGTATTAAAAATATTACTTACCCCCAGCGTTATTGTTCCATTATTCTTAAATAATGATTTCCCTAAAGCCATATTCAAATAATAAAATGATTTAGTTCTTGTTTGGGCATCACTCACTGGCGCTTGGTATTCAAATTTACTTTGAAACGTAAAATCTTTAGGGAACTTAATCTGACTTAATAATGTTGCGGTCCAAGTCTCATTAGAATAATCCAGATTAGTTGTTCCTACACTTCCTTTCTGACTAAAGCTATAAGCATTAACCTCCGCATTAAGAGACAACCATTTTACGGGGGCGTACTGAGCCGAGACTTCCAGACCAAATCGTGCTTCTTCATCAAGATTTACTATGACAGTTTCAAAAATACCATCATCATTTTGTGTTGTAAAATATTGAAAATTATTTGTAGTTTTTGAATAGTATACCGAAGGATTAAGTACTAATCCTTTTACTTTACTTAAAATACCCAATTCTAAAGCATTTGTCAAAGAAGGTAGCAGGTTAATGTTTCCAAAAATAAGTGAGTTAAAATCCTGGAGTTCCGGGAAAGGATTTAACTGGTCTAAATTAGGTCTATTGATTCGCTGGCTATAATTTAACTGAGTAGTCGTTTTTTCTGACAAGGGATAACTTAAATTTACAGATGGAAACAATCTTGTATATGTACTGTCTGTTAAAACACCCCCTGCATTCTGGTCTTTGATCTCAATATGGGTATACTCTGTTCGCAGTCCTAATAAATAACTGAATTTATTTATCTTATTGCCATATTGAACATAGGCTCCCAGGATTTGTTCTTTATAATCCAACCGATTGTTAAAACCGTCTATTGTCGTAACTGTTCCGTCAATTTCTTCATCTGCGGCAAATTCTGTAGATACTACCCTGTTTTCAAGCTTAACCCCTGTTTCAAAATTGGCGGTCTCACTTAAGGGAGTTACATAATCAGATTGTAGTACGATATCATCACTTGCCCGGTTTGATAGTGTGTTTATAACGGACAGATCTGCCGTATCGGGAACAAGGGTTCTTCTTTGGATGTTAAAATCTTTTGTACTGTTCCAAAAATCATACTGGAAGTCTACTGTAAATTTTCTATCCGGTTTTTTGAACGTTTTGGTATAATTGAACTCCAATTGATTATAACTTCTATTCTCTTCTGATTCCCCTATTGTTTGAATGTGTGAATCTTGAATATTTTCCCCTGAGAATTTATAATTCAAGGTATTCTTATCTAAATCTTTTGTACCATTTCTATAAAATGCGGCTGTAATTGTATTATTATCATTTATAAAATAATCCAATCCCAAATGTACTAGTCGTCCATCATCATGTCTGTCCTGATCTTCTCGTTGATTTAAAAAAAGATCATTTCCATTTGATGTACTTACTTGATCTCTTGTATTAAGTCCTACGTAATCAGTATAACGAACCCCAAAATTGGAAAACAAATTAAATTTTCCTTTTTTATAATTAAGACTTCCCAGTACCCTATAATCAGCGGGAATTCCTGCCACCAAGGTCATACTACCACTTAGGTCTTCTTTTGTGTTCTTTTTAAGAACAATATTTATAATTCCGGCAGACCCTGCTGCATCATATCGTGATGAAGGATTTGTAATCACTTCTACCGATTTTATCGATTCTGCAGGAATCTGCTCTAATCCTTGAATCGATGATAGTCCCGATTTTCTTCCATTAATAAGAATGAGCACATTACTATTGCCTCTCAGACTTACACTACCGGAAGGATCGACCCTGACAGCGGGAACATTATCTAGCACTTGCGTTGCAGATCCTCCCTTAGAGATTAGATCCTTCCCTACATCAAAAACTTTTTTATCTAGTTTTAATGACATTTGAGATGTTTCTGATGTAACAACAACTTCTTCAAGAGAAGTTACATCAGATTTTAACTGAATGGTTCCAAGATTAATATTTGATTTAGAACCCTCTACAGTTAATGAGATAGTAGAACCCTCAAAACCTAAAAATTGAAATTCAACCGTATACTTCCCTACTTTGATGCCTTCAATCTTAAACTCACCCTTATCATTAGTGATCACAGTTTCTACAATCAGTGTATCCTGTTTTACAATAACAGAAGCGTATGCTAATTTTTCGTTTGGATCCTCTGCAGAAAGTGTTCCTGATATTTGAGTCAAGGACTGGGCTGATATGGTAGACATACATAACAATACTAATGCATATATGAATGTTGATTTTATCATGATATCTTAATTAATTATTAACATTTTTTTTTGACATTAAAGCTTTTATAATAATGCCTGGATTAGTAACCCTTTATCTTAGAACAAGGTCATTTTTATATTCAACAATTTTTTCCCCAAAAAGTCTTTCCGGCGATATATTATTGGCAAGACAGTATGCTAATAATTTATTTGACTCTACAATCGGAATAGACTCATCTGTATATTTGATGGAACTTATGTATTTTAACCAAGGTTCCATTCCCATAGCATAAACAAAGACTTCGCTAGGTTTAAAAACGTCTATTAGTGCTTTAGCCTGTTCAAAATTACATCCGGCCAATCGTCTAGATTCATCTTTATCTCTAGCTAAAGTTTCCGGCATTAATGGTCCGTATAACCAGGATAACGGTGCTCCTTCACATTCCATTCCTAAGAAAATAACATTTATATCTCCCATTACCTTATGAATACGCTCGTATAACTTTGGTGATACATTACAAGAATCTGCTGCAAACAATACTTTTAATCCGTCTTTGTAGGCTACATGGTGACATAATTTACTTCTTACATCCAGGTCACAATGTTCTCCAACAAATGGTAATCCTGTAATCGAACAATCTTCAAAATGAATGGTTTCCATCTCTCCCAATTCTATAATATTTTTGAATCCGATTCTTTCAAACATTAGTTTCAGATTTGGATCCTGCAGGAAACCGCCATTGCTTTTTGGAACAATGATGTTTTTAATCTTGCGTCTTAGGCGCAATAAAGTTTCAAAAAGAATATGATCCTGATGATTATGCGTTACCAATACATAATCGATAGATTCCGGTAAATCGTCATAGGAATATCGCGATATATCAGACTCATAACCGTAACTCACTAAAGGGTCTGCCAATATTGTCGTGTTTTTTGTTTCGGTAAGAATACAGGCATGTCCAAAATACCTTGTAAGAACACCGTCTCCTGTATATCGTTCATATTTTTTAGACTTTTCTTTTGTGAAAAAAGATTTAAACAAAGGAATATCTTCCGGTTCTACATCAAATATTTTTGCGATTTCCCCAAATGTTTTAGGATGATCTTCCATTTCAAAAAGCTGATCAATTTTTTCACTTTTGAGTGGTAGGTTTACTCGTAAAATATCCCCTCCAGGCAGTTTTGGTGTACTCAGTACAAATGATCTCGAATCATCGTCATGTACTAAAAACAAATTGAAACTTTGAAGGGATTCCTTGTAAAACTCTGTTTCATATAATAAGGATTCGAAAAAGCGAAAAGAGGGATTATTATTGATGTCGTATACCAATTCTACAAGCCCCTGTAAACTCTCTGGCACTTTGTTGTATAATTCGGTAAGAGCATATCCCTTAGCTTCTTTTTTAAGAATATCGTTAAGAGCGAATACATCTTCTCTTAAGGCCAAAAGATCAGCACACTGCTCTTTGGTATTGTCAATAAGTCCTTGAATTTCATCTACTCTTTTTCCGTCATAATCTATAAAAGGTCCTCCTAACATTTTAGGTGTTTTTACAGCTGCAGCATGAATCATAGGATTTTGAACATAAGACGACATAATTTTCAAATGTCGATCTTTAATATTCATTGCAGCTGTAGCAGGGGATATCAAGTGAGGCCAGGCATACCAGTTATCTACTAAAGGTTCTATAGCTAAATTTCTTTTAATGTATACTAAATCGTTATTTTGTATTTCCATGATATTATTATTTTATAATTAATTATTTAAGTTTTGATAATTTTACTTTGAATTTGGATAAAACATATCCTCTAGACATCTGAAGAGCGCAAACATTTTATTGTTAAACATAGGGGTCTCTAAATCTCTATTACGACAAAAGGATAATCTTATTAATCAAATTGAGCTGTTGCCAAAAGATTTAATCTAAGAGAGGGTACAAGCAAAATTTAATGAAGAAATCCAAATCAAACGGTTTTTGTGTAGTTTCGTCATAGCTTGCAGGATACATCAAATCTAACAGAATTCCATTTTCATAAACTAAACACGTCAGGTCAAAACCCGTATTGAAACTATTTGTACTATAAGACGTGACGATTGCTTCTCCAGAAATGGAATCTTCTATAGTCTTATTATAGGTAGGAACCTGATAGTTAAATGTTCCTCCTATTGCTCCTTCTATATCAATTGCTGTCATTTCTTTATAATCTTTTCTAATTATCTCATAAGGAATGGTCTGATAAAGGCGGGACTGAAGATAATCAGTATATGCAGCTAGAATAAAATCTTTATGAGATTGATAAGCTGAAGGATCTAAAACCCCCAAGGGTAAATAATTATTAAGTACTCCCAGAATCTTATTAACTTCAATTTCTTTAGAAACTTCTTCTCGCCCATTGACAATTGTTAATTGTAAATACTTATCATTTTTCTTTACTTCTCTTAACAACTTCTGATGCGCTGCAATAAATACTCCCGTAATTGGCAGGTTTAGCTTATCTGCTTTTTGCTTCAGTTTTTGGAAATCTTCTCCTTTAATAGCAATCTTTTGCGTCACACATTCAATAAAATTGTACTGAACCTGATTTTGCTTTGTAATGCTAAAACCTTTCAAATATTCCGTCCAGTATTCACGTTGTTCCCTGGCAATTTCTGATTTTAGAAATTCTTTCTGCCATGCTATAAATTCATAGTTCGATTTGTAATTATTTTCTATCGGTTTATTGATATAAAAATTTAGCAGGTTTTGCTGTACAATCAAATTTGTGTACATATCTGTAACAGAATGATGGATGCCTACAAAAAGATAGGCTTTATCTGTAGTATCGGCTATTAAAAATAACCTGATCATATTACTATTATCAAATAGGTCATACGGATTTGTAAAAAATTCATTTAGTTCTCCCTCTATTTTCTCTCTTTTGGTTTCGTTGTAATCATCAACAATCCTTATCTCTAAATTTACCTCCTGATTGGATACATATTTTTGGGAAATAACGGTATCGGTATCTTTTTTGAATTTCACATTTAGAAAAGGGAAAAGTCCTAAAAATTCTCTGAACGTACCCTCAAATGTGTCCTTGGAAAAATCTGAAATAACAATTGGGCCAAACCTTCCATGTGATTGTGGAAATTGCAGAATTCTTTTCTGATTCTCTGATAGATCTAACCAATCATTTTGAACCTGCAATTGTTTTTGTGTACCATTTTGAGGCTCAGCTATTGTTGTTGTTTTCAGTTCTTTTTCTGATTTGATCAGGTCATCAATCGTTTGCTCCAGTTTTCTTTGGTAGGCTTTTACAAGATCTCTAATTGTTTCTTCCTTAAAAACCTTAGAAGAATATGAAATGGTCATCTTTAATTGTTCTGATGAAATCATCCCGTTTATACTTAGCTTCGCATCAGTGCCATTTTCTTTACTAAAAGAAGAACCGATAGATTCTGTTGAAAAATCAAAAGGTGAGGTTTCATTTGCCCCTACTTTACTACCAAAATCTCCTAAATAGTTAAACTCAATACAGGTCTCCTTTTCCAGGTTTGATTTTTCATCTAAAAAATTAAGAATTCCATATCCAATTCCTTTTTGAGGGATTTTATTCAAATCTTTTTTAATTCTAAGAATGTTCTCTATACTATCTGATGATGAGACTTCTAAAACAAAAGGAAAAGTCGAAGTAAACCAGCCAATAGTTCTACTTACATCCATCGCAGGTAAGATTTCCTCTCTACCATGACCTTCCATTGTAAGAACAGATTTTTTTACCTCAAGAACTTCCTCTAATGCAAGACCTAAACCAGTAAGCAAAGCCTCATTAATCTCAATGTTATACTGTTTCGAAATCTGAGTTTGCAATTTATTGGTATATTCTTTATCCAGTACAAGGGTAACTTTCTGATCGTGATAATGTACCTTATCATTATTATTATTAAAATCTATTGGAATTGGCGCGACAACTGATGAGCAAACTTGCTCCCAAAACAATTTCTCCTTCTCTAATTCCAGACTAGAGGCATATTGATGCAGCCCTTTAGCCCAATATTGATAAGAATCTGTTTTTAGTGGTAACTGATGTTGTTCTCCTCTTTGATTGTGTGCGTATGCTTCAGACAAGTCCTGTAAAAATATGCGCCATGATACTCCGTCAATGATCAAATGATGCACGAATAAAGCCAGTCTATCACCGTCCTTTAATTTAAAAACAACAGCTTTTATAAGCCTTCCTTTTTCCAGATTAAAACTGGACTGAAACTCCTCACTTATCGTTTTCATGGCAGAAAGCGCATCATCCTCGTCTCGTAAATCATATAATTCAATATCAAAATTAAAAGCATCATTGATAAGATTACGCTGTTTCCAAACTCCATTTTCTTTTTCAAACTGAGTACGCAGGGCATCATGATGATTGATAACCTGTTTCAGTGCCTTTATTAGATTTACAGAATTAATTGATTCCTTTGCTTTTAGAAGGACAGACTGATTATAATGATGTTTTTCTTTTATGGCCGAAGTAGCAAAGAAATAATGTTGAATCGGTGTTAGTAGAATTTCACCCGTAACTTCTGACTGATCAATATTTCTCGTATTTACAGTAATTAATTTAGCAAGATCTTCTAATATTGGATTTCTAAGAATATGATCTACTTTTAGTGATAATCCTTTTTGTTTTAATCTTGAAATTAACATTATTGCTTTTATGGATTCTCCTCCCAAACTAAAGAAATTGTCTTTTATACCGATGTTCTTTTTATCCAAAACCCGTTCGCAAAACTCAACAAGAATTTTTTCTTCGGTGGTGACTGGTGCTACATATTGTACTTCACTATACAATTCTACACCAACTGTTTTTACGAGTGCTTTTTTATCTACTTTACCATTTACGTTCAACGGTATTTTATCTAAAAAGATAAAACTTGTCGGGATCATATAGTCAGGAATAATTTTTGATAAAAAAGATCTTAGTTCTTCTATACTGACCGGAGCTGTCATTACGATGTAGGCAACAAGCTCTTTATTTCCTTTCTCGTCATTTTGTGCAGTCACTACAGCTTCGTCTATTTTTTCATTAGACAATAATTGATGTTCAATAGCACTTAATTCTATACGATGTCCTCTTATCTTTACTTGTTCATCATTACGTCCTTCATAAATAATATTACCCTCCGTAGTCCATTTTCCTAAATCTCCTGTTTTGTATAATCTCCCATTTGCTTCAAATGGGTTTTTAATAAACTTTTGATTGGTTAATTCTTCTCTGTTCAGATATCCTCTGGCAACTCCTTTACCTCCTATACATATTTCTCCTACCACGCCTGTTGGAACCAGATTGTGATGTTTATCCAGAATATAAATTTTGGCATTTGATATTGGTTTCCCAATAGGAATATTGCGATACGCCAGTGTATTGTCTTCCGGCATCTTAAAAATAGTACAACAAACACTAGCCTCAGTTGGCCCGTATGTATTATAATAAGTACCATATTTAAAGTATGGTTTTATAATTTCATAGTCCGGCACTTCTCCACCAGTAATTAATATCTCTACTGTTTTTAAATCGTCAATATCTACCAGGGCAAGATACGAAGGCGTCAATGCAGCAATGTTGATTTTGTTGTTTTTTATAAAGGTTGTCAGTGTATTTGCATCCTTTCGTTGTTCTTCGCTTGCCATGTAAAGAGTTCCTCCTGATAGAAGACTCAAAAAGGTCTCCCATGCAGAGACATCAAAAGAAAAAGGAGCAAATTGTAATCCTCTACAGTTTTGATCTAATTTAAAGTAATCAATTTGAGTAAGGATTGTATTTACAATCTGACTGTGTTCTATCATAACTCCTTTAGGAAGACCTGTTGATCCGGAAGTATAAATAACATAGGCTAAATCACTAGGAGTAACAACAGTTGTTACCGCATCACAGTTACTGGCATCAAAAACAATATCTACTGCCATTAGTGCTCCGGTATAAAACTCAAGATCAAACATATAAGACGTTGTTGTGATCAGCAATTCTAACTGAGTATCAGCAATAATATGTTCCTTTATCTGATTAGGCATCTCAGCAGCAATAGGAACATAAGCGCATCCCAATTTTAAAATCGCAAGTATGGATATAATATTCCACTCATTACGTTCTAATTGTATCCCTATAAGTTTCCCTTTTTTAATTTGATACTGTTTATTTATATAACGAGCCAAGTCACTTGAAGCCACATCTAACGCTGCATAAGTAAATTCTTTATTACCAGCAAAAAGACCAATTTTATTCGGATTTTGCTTTACTTGTTTTTCAAACAAGGATAATAATGTTTCTTCTGGAGAATATGGAAATGTTATATTATTAAAATCCAATACTAACTCTTCTTTTTCTTTTACAGACAAATAATCAATTTCCTGAATAGGAGTATTAGGCTGCAAAACAATTTTTTCAATTAATTGTTTAAAATGTGTTAATAACCCTATCACATACTCGGATTCAAAAACGTCTGTATTGTATACTAAATGACAGCATAAATAATCTCCTTCTTCGATAAAGTTGATATCTAAATCTGCTAATGCTGAGTTTTCCCCCAATAGTTTTATATCTTCTATTTGAGTTTCATCTACATTAGATTGTTGGATATCGTATATCGCATTTTGCAGTAGGAGCATAACATCAAACAAAGGAGACCTTGACATGTCTTTGTTATAATTGATCAATTTTAATAAATGATCAAAAGGATAAAACTGACAATCTAAGGCAGATAACGTGTTTTCTTTTACAGTATCAAAAAATGTATTGAATGTTTCTTCAGGATTGAGTTGATTTCGTAATGGCAATGAGTTGATATAACACCCTATTTGATCCTTTAAATCTGCGTGATCACGCCCACCAATTGGAGTACCAATAATAATATCGGTACTATTGGTATACTTATAAAGGAGTACATTCCAGACAGCTAGTAATCCCATAAAAAGACTTCCTTTTTTCTCGGAACAAAAATTCTTAAAGAGCGCAGTAGTCTCTTTAGAAAGATAGGATTTAAGTGCAAATCCATTAAACGTTCTGATAGCTGGTCTCTTCTTGTTATTTGTAAAATTAAGTACAGGTAATTCTCCTGAAAATGTATCTTTAAAATAGGCTTCCTCGCTTTTAAAAAGTCCCTTAGAAAGTTGCTCATTTTGCCAGGCTGCATAATCTTTATATTGAATATTTAGTTCTGGAAGTTCGACCGGAACACCCGATTCAAAAGAAGAGTAAAATGCAAAAATGTCTTTGAATAATATATCAAGAGACCAGGAATCGCTTATTACGTGATGGATATTGCAGTAAAAAATAAATTCACTATCCTTTACCTGAAATAAACTTATTCTAATTAATGGTCCCCGGCCTATATCAAATGGTTTTTCTACATCATCTCTGGTAATAGCTTTTACCTGTTCTTCTCTTTTATCTAAAGTTCTAAGGTCAAAAAAATCTATTGTAAAATCTAAATCTTCTTTTTCTAAAATATATTGTCTTATTTGCCCTTCTTCATTGATTTTAAAAACAGTACGCAATGACTCATGTCTCTCTATGGTACTATATACAGCACGTTTAAAATTTACAACATTAATATCTTGTTTTATGCGAATAGAATTAGGTACCGCATAATTGAATCCTTTCTCATCTGTCTCTACAAATAGTGAGGATAACATTCTAAGTTGACTTGAGGATACTTCATAACTCTTTTGAGTCTCAACTTTAGGTATATTATTATAACTAACTGAAGATAAATACTTAGTTAGGTATGAAACAATTTCTTGCTTATTTTCTTTTATTCTTGTAATAAGTGCCTCATCTATTACCTCATCTCTAAAACCAAGTTTAAGATCTGTACCATCCAGTGTTATCGTAATATTATTCTCGTAGATTTCATTTAATAAATTGACCATTGTATTTCGTTTTTGGTTTATATAATAGCTTGTCTATAATTAATAAATTGTGTTGTTATTTTTTGTCGCTTTGAGGATAAAGAAAAAGAAGACGATCCTTTCTAGATCGTCATTACTGATTTATAACTACTTTCTTCTTCCAGATTTACAACAAATTTTAATCTCATATCGATCTCGGAAGCCAGGTCCTTTATCGTAGATTTTTGATAGAAATCTTTAATTTTTATGTCTGTATCAAATGTTTTCTGAATCAATTTAAGCATCGTAACTCCTTTTAAGGAATTGCCTCCCAGAGCAAAAAAATCATCTAAAATTCCAACCTCATCTTTACTAAAAAAGATTTTCCACATTTCGACCAGTTTTTCTTCCGTTTCATTTGTTGGCGTTACATAATTAACAAAGGACACAACATTTTTATCCAGATCTTCCTGAAATGCTTCATTATCATCAAAGTGCTCTAAAGCAAAAGGTGTTACTGTGGCGATTTTTTCTGCTCCTGAAAGATTCAAGAGTTCAAAAGGATTTACTTTTACAGGAAGTTTTGTTTTATTAAATACATAACCCGGCATAGAAACACGATGCGGTTTTTGTGCTCCATAATACGTTTCCCAATCGATATCCAGACCATTAATCCATAATTCTCCCATTTTTATCAGAAGATGTTCCTGATCATTAATTTCCTGTTTTGGATGTCTGATCAGGTTTATAGCTGTATTATTAGCGGCCGGATTGTGATTTTGTTGCTGGAACAAAGTCGTTAATGTATTTCCGGGACCTACCTCTATAAAAATGCTGTTGGGTTCTTTTAATAAGGTCGTTAAACCATCAGAAAATCGTACGGTATGGCGTAAATGATCTATCCAGTATTGTGATGATTTTGCTTCGTCAACAGTTATTAATTGTCCGGTTAGGTTTGATACAAAAGGAATTTTTAATGCAGAGAATTCAACATTTTCTAATTCTTGTCTGAATTCTTCCAAAACTGAATCCATTAAAAAAGAATGTCCTCCCAATGAAATTTTTAATTTTGAGTGTAAAATTTCTTCTGTTTCAAATATTTCCATAAGCGACTCTATCGCCTCTTCTGTTCCTGATAATACACAAGACTCCGGAGAATTAACTACTGCTAAAGCGACGTTATCATTTAAATATGCTTTTATTTTTTCTTCAGAAAGAGAAACGCTCAACATGCTTCCTTTGCGAGACTTATTCATTAATAAAGCACGTTTAGCAACTAACCTTACTCCTGTTTCAAACGAAAAAACGTCACTTAAACATGCAGCAACATATTCTCCTGTACTATGCCCGATCAATTTATCTGGATGAATACCCCAATGCATCATTAATTTCGCTAAAGCATATTCAAAGACAAATACAATGGGTTGGGTAAACTCATTTTTATTGATATCAAAACCTTTTTCCTGATCTGTATTTTCTTTATACAAGATTTTTGAAACATCAATCCCAGTCAATTCTTTAATGATCGAGAATCCTTCGTCCATAAGTTGTTTAAAATACAGCTCAGTATCATAAAGATCTCTTCCCATGTTAAAATACTGTGCGCCAGAACCAGTGCACATAAAGACTATTTTTCGCTTTTGATCCAGTTTTGCCGAATATAAAGTGGTACTTAAAGGATCTTTTAAAATTTCTAATGCGTTTTCTTTAGAATTACTCACTAAAAATCTATTGTACTTAAATTGATTTCTACCTGCCTGAAGCGTATATGTCATGTCACGGAAACTATCGCTTTCATTTTTTTCAAGAAATGAAACTAGTTTTTCCTGATAAGCATTTAATGATCCTACAGATTGTGCAGAAAAACGCAGTAGTTTATAGGTATTATCTTCTGTCGTTTTATTTTTTATCGGAGCTTCTTCTAACACTACGTGAGCATTATTTCCGCCAATTCCAAAACTACTTACACCTGCTCTTAAAGGTTGATTATTAACCGAATTCCAATTTGACAATTCTGTTTGCACTTTGAAAGGACCGGATTTAAAATTGATTTCCGGATTTGGGTTTTTAAAATGTAAGGACGGTGGAAGCATTTTATTTTTTAATGCTAATGTTGTCTTGATAAATCCTGTAATCCCAGCTGCTACATCAAGATGTCCTATATTTGTTTTTACAGAACCTATAGCACAATGATGATTTGTATTATACCCAAAAGATTTATTAAGTGCTTCTACTTCTATAGAATCTCCTAATTTTGTTCCTGTACCATGCGCTTCTATATACGTGATAGATTCAGGGGTTACATCTGCAATTTGATGTGCTTGTCTGATGCACTCATATTGCCCGTTTATACTTGGCGCTGTATAACCTACTTTTCTGTTTCCGTCATTATTAACAACCGATGATCGAATTACCGCATAAATTTGATCATTATCTTTTATAGCATCTTCAAATCTTTTTAAAACCACTACTCCCGCTCCTTCTCCTGATACAATTCCAGACGAATCTTCATCAAAAGCTTTACAATGACCATCTTTAGAATTTGTCATTCCTTCCTGATATAAATGTCCTTTGTATGGTTTAGAATAGACTCTTACGCCACCTGCAACTGCTATCGAACATTCTCTCATCAATAAGGAACGGCAAGCCTGATGAACAGCTACTAATGAACTTGAACAAGCTGTATCTACATAATAACTAGGACCTCTCAAGTTTAGGTTATAAGAGATGAGTGTACTTATAAAATTTTCGTTAGAGATTTGATTTAGATAAAATGAATTTACATTAGCATTATTTGAAATCATGGTATAAGCTCTCCAATTCAAATTATCCGATGCAGATAAGTACAATCCAATTTTGTCTTTATATGTTTTTGGGTTATATCCGGCATCTTCCAGACCAAGCCAAACTTGTTCGTGCATCATGCGAATTTGAGGATCCATAGACATGGCTTCTTGTTTGGTATATCCAAAAAAAGAATAATCAAAACTATTAGGATCTTCCAGAAAGGCTTGTGCTTTTATTAGATCCGGGTTTGCCAGCTCTTGTTCGCTCATCCCTACGGCTTTTAATTCCTCATCAGTATAAAAATGAACTAGTTCTTTACCATTTTTTAAATGTTCCCAGAATTCATTAATGGTAGCTGATTTAGGATACCTACCTGAAATTCCAACAATAGCAATATCTTTTTTTCTATTATTATTTTCCATCGTAATTGTATTATATATTTTAAATTAAGTTTATAAATTCATCTAGTGCCTCAGAGATATCTTCTAGTTCTTCTATATTATTTTCCCCCGAAGATTCAACTGTGTTTAAATATTGAACAAACTCCTCAACGTTCGGGTTTTCGAATAGGGAAACTATCCTGACATCTACGCCTAATTCTTTATTGATTTCATTCAATATTTTAAAAATTTTTATTGAGTTTGCTCCCATATCAAAGAAATTATCGAGTATACTTATTGTACTTGCTTCTCTCCTTAACTCATTTGCTATAATCTGTATGATTACTTTTTCTTTTTGAGTTTCCGGCGCTACGTATTCCTTTTCACTGATGATCTTAATTCCTAATGCATTTGCTAACTTCTTTTTATCAATTTTTCCGTTTATGGTAATCGGTAATTGTTTTAAAGCTATAAACTCTGAAGGAATACTGTAATACGGTATTCTATTTTTAAGAAATGCTCTTAACTGCTCTAACGACAATGAATCTGTTATAATGATATAAGCTTTTAAGCTTTTAACATTAAACTCATCTATATCTACAACTACAACCGCTTCATTAATTTGATCATGTGACATCAAGGCTTGCCCTATTTCCCCAAGTTCTATTCGATATCCGGAAATTTTTACCTGGTCATCTTTTCTGCCCAGAAATTCAATACTGCCATCAGGGAGCCATTTTCCGAAGTCACCTGTTTCGTAAAGAAGTTCCCCTTTTTTATAAGGATGTTCTATAAATTTTTGTGCTGTAAGTTCTGATCTGTTTAAATATCCTTTTGACAATCCATCGCCTGAAATATAAAGGGCTCCAGGTATGCCTATTGGTTTAAGGCTTAAGAAATCATCCAGAATATAAAACTGTGTATTATTTATCGGCTTTCCTACGTTGGATGCTTCTCTTGGATGTTCTATTTTTTTTATACTAGACCAAATAGTAGTTTCTGTTGGTCCATACATGTTCCAAACTTCTAAATTATTGCTGATTAATTTTTCTGCTAATGATTCACTTAGTAAATCCCCTCCACAAAGTACTTTTAGTCCTTTATTGCCCTTCCAATCGGCGTTAAACAACATTTGATAAAAACTAGGAGTAGCCTGAATTATAGTAGGTTGTATCTCTTCTATTTTTTTAATAATTAAATTAGGATCTGATAAAACATCTTTACTTACCATATATAAAGCAGCTCCTGATAATAGCGGTACAAAAAACTCTAAAATTGAAATATCAAAAGAATAAGTTGTAACTGAAAATAATACATCATTTGCACTAACTCCTGGTTTTTCTTGAATACTGCACAGAAAATTTAGCAACGATTGATGTCCAATTTTAACCCCTTTTGGATTTCCCGTCGAACCAGAAGTATATATGATATAAGCTAAATCATTTGGCGTTAGATTTACATCTTCTAATGCTTCTTTATAATTTGCCGCTTTAAAATCATTCACAATATCCAATACAACTCCATTGTAATCATCCTGAACAGTTACAGTACATTGATCTGTAATGAGTAATTTAATTTTGGTGTCTTCATAAATATAGGATTTACGAGATTCCGGAAAGGCGGTATCTATTGGAATATATACAGCACCAGCTTTCATAATTCCTAAAACAGCTATAATTACTGCAGCATCTCTTTCTAATTGAACGCCTATAAAATCTCCTTTAGCTACCTTGAAATCTACTCTCAGGCAATTAGCAAATTGACTCGAAAGAGTATCCAGTTCCTGATAGGTATAGTTTAGATCTTTAAAGAATAATGCTTTATTTTCAGGAGTTTTCATTACTTGAGAAACAAATAAATCAATTAATGTTTTATCCGTAGGATATGAAATTGCAGTGTCATTAAAATCGAAAATAAGTTCCTCTATTTCTGCCTTAGGGATATACGCTATATCTTTTATTTTTTTATCTGGATTTTCTAAAATTATTTCCAGTAATTGCTTGTAGTGTTTTATGATACGACATACTGATTCTTGTGCATAGATATCGGTATTGTAAGTAATATTAAACGACAGATAATCTCCCTGTTCCTGAAAAGCAATATCCATATCGAACTTAGCAACTTTATACCCTTTATCTTCTATGGTAGTAAAAGCGCCTGGATTAAGATTTGTACTTTCGACAGCATCTCTTATGTTTTGCAACACCAGCATAACATCAAATATGGCACTTTTGCTAGTATCGTTTCGTATATCAAGATCGTCTACCAAAGAATCAAAAGGATACATTTGATGTTCGTAGGACTGGATTGTCTTCTCTTTTACGGTATTATAAAAAGATTCAAAACTTTCTTCTACATCTATCGTATTTCTTAACGGGAGCATATTGATATAAAATCCGATCTGATCGTTTAAATCAGCATGATCTCTCCCGGCAACAGGTGTTCCTATTATTACATCCTTCCCAGCCGTGTATTTATGAAATAAAACATTCCAGACAGCTAACAATCCTATAAATAAACTTCCTCCCTGATTTTGCCCATATTTTCTAAGACGATTAGTAAGATCTGGTGAAATATAGGTTTTAAGATTATTACCAGCATAAGTTTTAATGGGAGGTCTTGCTTTTTGATACGGTAAATCTAAAGTAGGAAGTTCCCCTGCTAAACTTTTTAACCAATAGTCTTTATGGCTGTTATTTTGTTCTTGCTGCAGTTGATTTTGTTGCCATGCAGCATAATCTCTATATTGAATTTTTAATGTTGTCAATTCGTTTTGTTTTCCTTCTGAATATTGCTCGTAAAAAGCAAATACATCTTTCGCGAGAACATCCATCGACCAGCCATCAGAAATAATATGATGTATATTGTAATAAAATACATATTCATCATCTGAAAGCTGTAATATGCTGGCTCTTACCAATGGTCCGTTAGTTAAATCAAATGGTGCATAGGCATCTTCTTTTATATACAAATCTACATTCGTGTCCTGATGCAGATCAGATCTGTAATCGATATAATCTACGGTGAAGCCCAATTCTTCTGTTGTTTTTACAACCTGTCTTACTTCTCCCTCCTTATTTACTTTAAAAGTGGTTCGTAAAGCTTCATGTCTGTCCAAAGTAGCTTCTATTGCTTTTGAAAAATACGCTACATCATACGTGCCTTTCAAGGTTAGTTGAGAAGGCATATTGTATATGGCAGTATTTCCTGTAATTTCGCTTAAAACCCATAATCTGCGTTGTCCTGCAGAAGCTGGATAATCTGCTGAATTGGCAATTTTTTGTATGGAAGTATGTTTCGTTACTTCTGAATTTTTAATCAAAGTGGCATGCGCTTTTATGGTCGTATTGGCAAATACTTCTTTCAATCCTAATTTTACATCAAAAATTTTATGATATTGATTAATCAACTGTATTGCTTTTAAACTATGACCTCCTAATTCCAGAAAATCTTCCTGTGTTCCAATGTTTTCTATTTGCAGAACTTCTTCCCAAATTGCGGCAATTTGTTTTTCAAAATCATCTGCAGGAGCAACATATGCAACGCGTGATAATGTTCCTGTATTTAACGTAAGTAAATAGTTTTTATCAACTTTCCCATTTACCGTTAACGGAATTGTATCGACTGCTATAATAACAGAAGGTATCATGTATTCCGGCAGTTTATGCGCCAGGTATTTCTTGATATCTTTTACGTCTTCTTTTTGAGAACATACGATATACGCAATAAGCTCTTTTTTATCCTCGTTTCTGGCATCAACTATCGCAACGGCCTGATTAATGTTATTGTGAAGAAGAAGTTGTTGTTCGATTTCACTTAATTCTATTCTGTAACCTCTTATTTTAACCTGATCGTCTCTTCTTTGTTTGTAGATTATTTCTCCATTGTCCATCCATCTTGCAATATCTCCGGTTTTATAAGATGGGCCATTTTTTGTGGTAACAAATCGTTCATTATTAAGTTCAGGACGATTTAAATATCCTTTTGCAACTCCGGCGCCTGAAATTATAATTTCACCATACATTCCGATATCGCAAGGATTTCCCTGAGAATCTACAATCGTTATTACTGTATTTGCAATAGGTTTACCAATACGTACTTCAGATTGCGCTGCAGTCATTTCCTGAACAATACATCCTACGGTTGTTTCTGTTGGTCCGTATTCATTAATTATGCGGATATTAGAATCAATATTCCACACATTTTGCAATTGATTTTGAGTAAGCTGTTCGCCTCCAACAATAATAATTTTGATGTTTGTTTTTTCGATATTCAGTTCTTTCAATAAAGAAAGGTGCGACGGTGTTAATTTTACGGTATCAATTTCAGGGTTTGTAAAACTCTCCGTAAGTAATTCATTGATTGCTTTTGCATCAGAACCAATCCATAATTTTTTACCTCTTGTTAAACTTGTAAAAAGAGAAGTTATGGTAAGATCAAAAGAAATAGAAGTAATTAATGCCCAATTTCCTGTTTCGGCATCACCAAAATAATACGCATTAGACCATTGAATGTAGTTTAAAAGATTAGCATGAGTAATCAAACATCCTTTAGGGTTTCCTGTAGATCCTGAGGTATAAATACAATACGCGATATCTTCACGATCTATTTCAGCAAACTTTAAAGTGTCAGCATCCGATTGAAATATCTCTTCTTTTGAAGGATTAAGAATGGTTACATTCAAAAATTCTTCATCTGTAGTACTTACTAAAATAGTACAAGCAGCATCTTCCAGAATGAATTGTATGCGATCTTTTGGATAAGCAGTATCCATTGGGATATAGTAGGCTCCAGCTTTAAGAATTCCTAAAACACTAATGACAAAATCTGGTGAACGATCCAGTAAAACAGCTACAGGATTTCCTTTTTTAATTCCACATTCATGAATTAAATAATGTGCAAATTGATTTGATTTTTCCTTTAATTCTTTATACGAGATCGATAAATCATTGTAATATAAAGCTGTATTATTTGCTTGTAATAATACTTGTTGCTCAAAAATTGCTGTAACGGAATTAAAAAGTTCATAGAATTTTACGGTGTTATTTGAAGCATCAATAATATCCTGACCTACCAAAATAGTATTCTGATTTGTAAACGTCGCTTTAAGCTGAGCTACTATTAGGGTTGTTACGGCATCAGAATAAGAAGCTGAATCATAATATAAATCCAACACCAGTTTATCTCCATAATCAACCGCGCTTAGCTTAAGTTCAAAAACATCTGTAACACTATAAACATCTCTAATTTTTAAATCAGTAGATGAAGTATTTTTATTTACTTCTAAAAACTCAAACACATATTTAAAGATCGTTGCATCGCTTACTTCTTTATCATGAATTCTGTTTACATAAAAATAGTCAGACCACATTCCGATTTCTTCTACCGATTTCTTAAAAAATGCACCGGCTTCTTTTTCTGGTAATGCTGATAATTCTTTGACATGAACAGGAAGCGTTTTTGACACTAAACCAAATGTGTTTTCTAATTCTTTATAATATCTGTTGTACGGAAGATATCCAAGTGTAAAAGAATCAGCTTCAAATCGTGACAAATAAGTTGCAAATTGAGATAAAACTACATGCTCTGCCGAAGAACCTTCCTGAATAGATTTTGCTTTTAATTGGTTATAAGCATCGCCTTCAATTATGCAAACCGGTTTTCTTTGAGGTGCAAAAACATCATTTGTTTTATGTTTAAATGGCACAATATCTTTGGTTAAATCTCTTGTATAATTTTTCCAGAAATTAACTCCTTCTTCTTCCGGCTCGCTAAACAATTGTTGTTGCCAGGCCGAAAAATCCTGATATTCTACTACTTCTCTCTCTTCTTTTTCGTATGAAGTTTCATCACTTATAGCTTTTGATAATTCATTACAGAAAAATGCAGTGCTGTAACTGTCTGCCCAAAGCGAAAATAAACGTACTGCCAAAACTTGATTTCCGTTTAAATCTCTAAGCAAACAAAAACGTATAGCATCATTGTTTAAAGGATCATAATCGTATCCTAAAGATTCCTGAGCTATTGCCGAAATAGTAGTTTGATCCAGTGTTTGAACAGTTCGCTCAACTATTGTTGTTGCTGAAATTTCAGATACTGTCTGAACTGGAAAAACCGCATTTGACGCTATGTTCATTTTGAACAATAATGTTTCATTTTTGCTTATTACCTGTGCCAGTCCACGTTGTAACTTTTCTGTTGTTACATCATTTCCCAGTTCAATAACAACCTGATTGTAATAATCCTGCATGTTATTTCTGGCCACACTCCATAAGTTCATTTGATTGATAGAAAGTTGATATGCTTCAACGTTATTTATGACTTCTTTTTCCATTATGTTAGTATCTGATTAATTTGGTTTTAACTATTCGAACATCGGCTGAACAGCTCTCTCGTTTTGAATTGTATAGATTGTTATTAAAACAATGATGCTATGATTTGTCGGCTTCCTTCATAAGGACTTCTTCCGTGAGAAATTCGCATATTGTCTAAGAATAATACATCTCCTTTTTCCCATGGAAATAAAACAGTTGCTTTTTTATATGCGGCTCTTATTTCTTCTATTTCCTGTTTAGAAATCTCGCTGCCATCTCCATAAAAAGTATTATTTGGAAGTTCATCTTCTGATTTTACCATGTCAAAAAAGGAAGCCTCTAATGCATATTTGTTAAAAAAGTAGGCGTGATTAAACCAAATTTCATCTCCCGTTGCCGGATGCTCCCAGATGGCTTTTTTATTCCATGTTAATACTAAGTTGGTGTCGCTTTTCCACTCATACGAAATTCCTTGTTGGTCGCAGGTTGCTTCTACCTCTTTTTTATCTTCTGTCTGGAAAACTTCTTTCCAGGATAAACCATAAGCTTCGTTTAGGTTTCTCACGTATTTAACACCTTTTTCAAAAAACTTGTTTCTTGTTTTTTCGCTTAAGGATTCTAGTACGATTTTATTATCTGCAATTGGAGTTTCGCCTTGTTTGTCTGCCGGATCTATGCAGCAAAAAACAATATTGTTGGGATGAACAGGCGCATAAGAACTTTCGCTATGCATCTCAATATGGTATTCTTTAGGATAAGTCGTAGTATGATATACATTTTTACCAACGGCATATCGAGGCGATGATCTCAGGTTATATTCAAGTGGTGTATCTGCGTATAAAGTCGTGAAGTTTTCAAATTTTTCAACCGTATTAATATGAAATCCTCTAAAAAGTATAGCACCATATTTATTCACTTTTTCTTCAAAAACCGGTCTGTTTTCAGTAATCCAATCATTCAATTGCATTCCTACTGTTGCAGGTTTAATTACTAGAGGAAATATGGCATTGTCAGGCAGTAACGAATATTCTACACTTGCAGCTTCTGTTACTTTTTGAGCTTTAATTCCTTTTAATTTTTGTATGCTATTTATCATAATCTTATTTTTTAAATACAGCTTTATAACTGTTGTTAGAAATATTTTAAATGCAATAAAATGTCTGGAGTACTTTTATTTTTTTACCAGTTTAAATTTGTTGACATTCAGATTTCGTAAGTTTTGTTTGGTCTCTTTTTGGAAATCGATATCACCAATTTTTTCCTGACTATTGCCTAATAACTGTGATAACAGATTTTTAAAATTATGCATCAAACCTTTAATACACGTGTCATTATATATATCTGTATTGTAGTTAATATCAAAGTATAAATAGTTTCCAATCTCTTTAAAATTGATAAGCATATCCAGTTTCGCTCCTCTTTCATCCTGAACTACAATTTGATCTGTCTCTTCCTGGGTAAATTGTAATTTGCTGTTATTTTCTCCTGTATTATGGTAGGAAAGCATCACATCATAAAGAGGATTACGGCTAGTATCACCTTTTATCTTTAAGTCATCCAGTAAGTTGTCGAATGGATACATTTGATGTTTTGTGTTTTCATACATACCATCTCTTACTTTTTCAAAAGTCTGATCAAAATTCTCTTCAGAATTCATTTGATTACGGATCACCATATTATTAAAATAAAGTCCAATTTGGCTTTCCAGATCCACATGATCTCTTCCGGCAATTGGAGATCCTATCAGAATATCTTTTTGGTTGGTATATCTGTGAAATAAAATATTCCAAACCGTTAATACGCCTGTAAATAAGGTTCCTTTATTTGCTTTGCAATACGCTGCAAGTTTGCTAGTTTCTGTATCCGAAATCAATGTTCTTAAAGTCTGACCATTGCTTGTCTTTACTTTTGGTCTCAATTTCTGACTAGGTAAGTCTAATAAAGCTCTGTCTCCTGATAAGGTTTGCAGCCAATATTGTTTATGATGATCAAAAGCATTATTGTCTAATTGCTCTTTTTGCCACGCAGCAAAATCTTTGTATTGAATCGCTAAAACCGGAAGTGAAGGAACACTATTGTTTTTGTAAGCATTATAGAAAGCTAAAACATCTTGTTTTAAGATATTTTTCGAAACACCGTCTCCAATAATATGATGCATATTATAATAGAAGATATATTTACTATCTGAAATTTGTAATAATGAAATTCGTAATAACGGTCCTTTATCAAGCTGAAATGGCTGTAAAGCATCTTTTGCCATATAATTTGCTACTGCATTCTCGACGTTTTCTTCTGTTCTAAAATCCAGTTCCTGAATTTTAAAATCGATTTCTGAAGGTGTACGAATCCATTGTCTTATTTCAGAATTTTGTCCTTCTTTAAATACGGTTCTTAGTGTTTCATGACGGTCGATAACGGCATCAATAGCTTTCTTTAAAAGCGGAATATCATATCCTTCTAAAACCAAATGCGCAGGCATATTGTATGAAATATTACTTTCTTCAGACTGACTTAAAATCCACATACGATATTGTCCGCTTGAAAGTGCGTAATTTTCTTGTTTCGCAACAGGCTCTATTTTTTCTATTTTAGTTTCGGCAGCAGCATCAAATAATAAAGTACAATGCTCTTCAATTGTTTTATTAATAAACAAATCTCTTAACTCTAATTTTACTCCATATTCTTTATGATATCTGGTAATTAATCTGGTAAGTTTAAGACTGTGTCCGCCATATTCAAAAAAGTTATCTAAAACCCCGATACGTTCCCTGTCCAGAATTTCTTTCCAGATCGTTACTAATTGTTCTTCGTTAGAATTACGAGGAGCTACGTATCCGGTAGAATCTGTTCCTTGCGTTGCTACTTTTGGTAAGGCTTTTTTGTTTATTTTCCCATTAGAAGTAAGCGGCATTTGATCCAGCGCAATACATATCGTTGGCACCATATACTGAGGCAGACTTTCTGCCAGGTATTCTTTAAAATTATCTAGCGTATAATCGTCTTTAAGAACTACATATGCTACCAATTCTTTGGTATAAAATTGATCTTCGTGTACAATTACAGTCGCCTGATTTGCGTATGGACATATATTTAAAGCAGCCTCAACTTCTCCAAGTTCAATTCTAAATCCTCTGATTTTGATTTGTTTATCATTTCTTCCTAAATACTCAATATCTCCGGTTGAAAGTCTTTTTGCAACATCTCCGGTTTTATAAAGACGTTCTTGAGTATTAAATGGATTGATCAGAAAACGCTCTTTCGAAAGTTCCGGACGATTTAAATATCCTCTTGCAACTCCGGCACCGGAAACAAATAACTCTCCGGTAACTCCCATAGGTACCAAATCAAAATTTTCATCCAGTATATAGCAACTCATTGTTGGAATAGGTCTTCCGATATCACTAATATTAAGACTGATTTCGCGGGCACCTATCTTTTTAAACGTTACATGTACCGTTGTTTCTGTAATTCCGTACATGTTGATTAGAGCACAATCCGGATATTGAGCTGCCCATGGTTTAAGGACTCCGGGCGTAAGTGCTTCACCACCAAATATTACATAGCGCACATCCAAATGTTGCTTTTTATCTGTAACTTCTTCCTGTAATGCATTAAATGCAGAAGGTGTCTGATTCAGAACGGTCACTTTTTGTTGTGCTAATAATTCTGCAAAAGCTTTGGTATCTTTTGCTACAAGTTCCGGAACAATTACAAGTTTACCTCCGTATAACAATGCTCCAAAAATTTCCCAAACCGAAAAATCAAAAGAATACGAATGGAATAAACACCATACATCTTTTTCACTAAAATCAAACAAAGGTTGTTCTGTAAAGAAAAGTCTAACCACATTGCCATGTTCGATCATTACTCCTTTAGGAACTCCTGTAGTTCCTGAAGTATAGATTACATACGCCAGATTTGAAAGTGGTAAATCTAATTCTAAGTTTGTCGTAGGATAATTAGAAAATGTATCTGCCTGATCTAAATTTACTTGTTGAATATGATCTTCCAGTTTTATTACTTTACTGCTTTTTGTACTAACCAATACGATTTTTGAATCGATGTCATTAAGAATAAAATTAATACGATCAGCAGGATATTCCGGGTCTACAGGAACATAAGCGCCTCCTGCTTTTAAGATTCCAAGTATTCCGATAATCATTTCGAAAGAACGGTTGATACACATTCCCACCATGCTTTCCGGACCTACGCCCTGGTCTTTTAAATATCCCGATAATTGGTTTGCTTTTTTATTTAAAAGCTCATAAGTCATTTCTTCTCCATCAATAGACAATGCAATTGCGTTTGGAGTTTTTAATACTTTCTCTTCAAAAATATCAACAATATTTTTATCTGCCGGATACGCAACTTCAGAAGAATTGTATGTTTTTGTAAGCGCTATAATTTCATCTGAGCCAAGCATTTTGAAATCGCCTATAGTCGTAAATTTCTCGTCTACAATCTCATATATTGCTGTTCTAAAATGTTCTATAATCATTTGAACAAATGCAGCATCCATAATAGAACTATTAAAAGTAAAATCTATAACAAGTTTATCTTTTAACATCGGCTGGATAGAAAGTAAATAGTTATTGTTTTCTTTTACATTAACACTCTCTATTTCTAAAACAGGTTTTTGATTGCTATCACTGCTTTTAGATGGGTAGTTTGTAAACGATAGCAAAGAGTCAAAACAATCTCCTTTAATTTCATTCCATTGCTGGATTTTACTAAGAGATGTATGTTGGAAATTTCGTGCCGCTACAGATGTTTTTTGAAGCATCGCTAAAAAATCCGAAATTGTTTGGCTGTTGTCTATTTTAGCTCTTAAAGGAATCGTATTAATATATAATCCTACTTTGCTGTCATAATTTAATTCTGATGGGCGTCCGGAAACCGTTACACCGTATACAATATCTTTAAAACCTGTATATTTTGCCAATAAAATAGCCCATATTGCTTGTGTTAATGTATTTGGCGTAACGTGATTGGATTTAGAAAAATCACTAATTTTTTGTGTGTATTGTGCATCAAAATCAATAGTAATACGTTCGTATTTTCCTTTTCCTTTATTACGCTCATGCGCTGCTTTACAGAAAGGCAATAATGAAGGCTCACTAAAATCCTGCATATAGGATTGCCAGAATGCTTTTTCTTCAAAAGCATCTATAGATTTAATATAATTGATAAAATCTTCATATTTGTCTTCTTCTTGTGCATCAAGCGTGTTACCGTACATTAAATTAGTATACGCTCTTATCACTTCCTGAATAATTACCTGTCCGGACCAGCCATCCCATAATACGTGGTGTTTTGTCCAGATCATTTTAAAAGCATCTTCACCAAACTTAACAATAGTGATGCGCATTAATGGCGGATTTGTAAAACTGAAATCTTCAAATCTGTCTTCGTCTTTAAGTGTTTTGAATGTTGTTTCTTTTTCCTGATCTGTACTGTTTGTCAAATCAATAAATCGCAATGGAACTTCTACTTCTTTATTTACAAATTGAATAGGAATATTTACTTTATCATAGATAAATCCGGTTCTAAGTATAGTATGATTATTTATAACATGTTGCCAGGCTTTTTTAAACATTGGCACATCCAGCTTAGAAGAAAAACTAACGTCAAACTGAGTATGGTATGTTGTATTTTCTTTTGATTCTGTATTATATAAATAAGTACTATGAAACAAGATCCCTTCCTGCACTGGACTTAAACCGTACATAGAAGAAATATTTTTTCTGTCTAGTTTAAAATCTTCTTTCTTTAAATAGGTAATAATATCTGCTTTATTTTCTTTAATAAAAGAAGTTAAGTCAGGACGATCTGTAATGGTCTTAATGTCAGAAGGAGTAAGTTTTCCTTCTTTTCCTAATAAGATTAAATCCTGCCCATTAATTTTAAGTTGAAATCCAAGACTTTTTAGATTTTTTATGAATTTTTCCATGATTTTAAAATATATTTTCTGGTAGTAGTGTAATCACTCCTTAATGTTAATATGTACTAATGCTATGCGCTCTGTAATTTGGAATTAGAATACGGCGATACCTCTTAATGTATCTTCATGTTCTGTAGCCGTTTTGAGAATATCCTCTATACTTTCTAAAAAAGTGGTTATGGTTTCAGGTTTAAAATAGAGGTTATTATAGGTGAGTATAAAATCGAATGTGGTTTCTCTTTCCTGTACCAAAAGGTTGAGGTCGTATTTTCCTAATCCTTGATTTTTATAGCTAAAAGGCTCATCTTGCTCTTCTGTAACAGCATCATATTTATCGTACAGATATAAAACATCAAACAATGCTGTTCTGCTCATATCCTTTTTAGGATTGATTTCGACAACCAGTTTATCAAAAGGAATTTCCTTATTATTATAAGCTGTTTCCCAGGTTTTAGATACCACCAGGCAAGCATCAGAAAGTGTTGTATTTTCTTCGAGAACAGATTGTAAGACCACTAAGTTTTCTATCGCGCCAACGGTTGACTCTGTAAGATCACTACGCATATTCATAAGTGTTCCTATTACAATATCAGAAAGTCCTGAAAATTTAGCCAAAGCCATTTTATAAGCTGCTAAAGTGACAATTTGTGATGTAGTGCCATTAATCGCGACAAAAGATTGCAAACTGTCTTTGCTAAAAGAAAAAGCGCTCGTTGCGGCTTCATAAACATGAACCGGTATTCTTTCTGAATCTGTAGGAACATATAATACTTGTATGTTGTCCAGCTTTTTTCTCCAATAGTTAACCAATAACTCCGTTTCATAAGGATCAACGGTCTGTTCCCATTCTGAAAAATCTTTATATTGCATTGTAAATCCTAATGATTGTTCCGGATGCGCTATAAAACTTAGAAAATCTTCCTCCAGAATGTTAAGACTGTATCGATCTACAATAGCGTGATGAAATACAAATAGTATTCTGGTATAATTGTCCAGACGTTCAAAAAAAGCTTTTACCAGTAATTCGTTTTCAAAATCAAAAGATACTTTACGAAGTTCTTCCTGATTTTCTTTAAGATCAGAGCTTTCATTAAGCAGTTCTTTTATTTCGGCATCATCAGGACTTGTGATCAATTGAAAAATCTGATCTCCTTCTCTGATTATTTTGGTTCTCAGGATATCATGACGGTTGATCAATTGTGTAAAGGCACGATAAATCTCCTCGGTACTCACCTCTTTTTCTATCGTTAAACTCAATGGTATATTGTGATAAACAGGCCCTCCTTCATAGAGGTAATCTCTTTCAAAATGATCTATAAACCACATCCTTTGCTGGTGATAAGACACTGGTAATTTCATATGTTATTATATTAAGTAAATAATAGGTTTAAGGGTTAGTTACACTATCGAAAAAGCGTATTTTAAAATCTCAGTACACTTTCATCCTGAGAATTTTCTGTTTCAAATAAGGCGTCAAATTCTTTAAAATCTAATGCATCACTTAATCCAAAATCTGAAGGAGTTACTTCTCTTTCTTCTTTATTAATACAGTGTTCTACAAGTTGAGTTAAATTTTCTATGAATTTATTCGCCAGCTTTTTGACTGTTTCCGGACGATATCGCTCTTCCGAATAATCCCAGGAAATTCTAAGTTCATTGTTGACAATAATTGCTTTTACAATAAACTTTTCTTCTAATAATGAAGTTGGACTTATGTGATCTCCTGAATTTTCCGGCGCTGATGAAAAAATGGCATTTTTGTTCAATACATTATCTATCTGTCCTAAATAATTAAAGACCACATCCCATCCGCAATCTTTTAATGAATTGCGTATTTCTTTTGAGGAGTGTAAATAACGTAAGCATCCATATCCCATTCCCTTAGTCGGGATTTTACGTAATGCTTCTTTTACAGATTTAATACTATCGCCTTCAGTCTTTGCACCGTTTCTTGATAAGATCACAGGATATTTATTGGTAAACCATCCTGTAGTACCGGCAAGATCAATGTCTGTGAATATATTTTCTCTTCCATGCCCTTCAAAACCCAATGCTAATCGTTGTGTATCAAAAACATCTTCAAAAGTCATTTGTAGTGCACTTAACATCAAATCATTAATTTCTGTACTATAAGCAGCGTTTGCCTCTTTTAATAAATATTTTGTATACTCCTGATTCAGAATTGCTTCATAGGTTTTCTTAGTTTCCCTTGTTGGTTTATTTGCAGAAAAATCTGTTGGAAGCAGCGTATAATCATAATTAATTTGCTGCCAATACTCTAATTGAGATTCTATTTCTTCGGTCTCTGCAAAGTTTTTCAGCTTATTGATCCAATCTCTGAACGAATTGTTTTTATTTGCTAAATACAACGTTTCATCTACGGTTTCTTCTCCTAATAAGGTTTCTAAATCATCGATGATAAATCTCCACGAAACACCATCTACCGCTAAGTGATGCGCCACCATAAAGAATCTGTTATACGCTTCAGAATCCGGTGTTTCAATAAGAATAAATCGCGCTAAATCTCCTTTTTCTATATCAAAAGATTCCTGGTATTTTACGCAAATTGCTGTAATAGCTTCTGCAACATCTTTTCCTTTTTCAATAGTTTCCGTGCGATACAGATTGGTAGATTCTCCATAAAACTGTTTCCATTCTTCTTCTTGCTGAACGATCTCTTTTGTATATCTAAATCTTAACGCATCGTGACGTTTAGCAATTAAGTCTACTGTTTTTTCTAATTGCTCTTTGGTGATCCCTTTGTCCATACTTAAAAGAACTGCCTGATTGAAATATGATAGCGCTTCTCCTCGATCAAAAAACCAATGCTGAATTGGAGATAAAGGCACTTCGCCTTCTAAAAATCCTTGTTCTGCAGTATTAAGTCTTTTACTATTTTGTTCTACAGCTACAGCTAATTCTGCAATAGTTTGATAATCAAACAGGTCTTGTACCTGAATTTGATATCCTTTTTTCTTCGCTCTGCTTACTACCTGAATCACAATAATAGAATCACCTCCCAGTTCAAAGAAATTATCGGTAACTCCAATTTGTTCTACATTCAGTAAATTTTGCCAGATGGTAACTAATGCCTCTTCTACTTTTGTACTCGGAGCAACATAAGTACGCTGGTTTGTAATTTCAGGATCCGGCAATGCTTTTCTGTCTATTTTTCCATTTGATGTTAATGGCATCTGATCCAGAACAATATAAAGCTGAGGAACCATATAATCAGGAACAAGTCCGGAAAGGTAAGATTTCAAACCAGACTCGGAATAGCCGTCTTCTACAACCAGATAACTCACTAATCTTTTGATGCCTGTTGAGTCTTCTTTGAACAAAACTTCAATTTGTACAATACCCTCATAACCTTGTATTACTCGGCTGATTTCTTTTAGTTCTACACGATAACCGCGTATTTTAACCTGATCGTCTACACGTCCCAGAAATTCGATTTCTCCAAGGGAGTTTCTGCGTACTAAATCTCCCGTTCTATATAAGGTTGAACTCTTGCTATTTGCAAATGGATTAGCAATAAACTTTTCCTGAGTTAAATCCTCACGGTTTAAATATCCTTTTGAAATTCCTGAACCTCCCAATAATAATTCTCCCGAAACTCCGATTGGGCATAACGACATATCGCTGCTTACAATAAAGGCTTCACTGTCTGAAAACAATCTTCCAACGGGGATCCTCACACAATCAAAATTAGGATCTACCTGATGTAATAGCTTCCCAATCGTACTCTCGGTAGGACCGTAATGGTTCACGATTTCTACATTGGCATCTTGAGCCGCAATATCTTTTACAAACGAGATTGGCAATACATCACCTCCAAATATTATGGTACGGATTGGCAATAACAATTCACTATCAACACGTAAAGCCTGCCAGTGACTCGGCACAATTTTGATACAATCTATTTGATGAGATTTAAAATACGATTGTAATTTAACCCCGTCCATTAAGGTTTCTTTGCTGAATAAATGTAAAGTTCCGCCACTCAATAAAGAACCATATAATACGGTATTTCCTAAATCTGCTGAAAGCGAAGACATTAATCCAAAACTTTTATTATTGCTAATAGCAATTCTGGCTTCCAATCCCTGATAATAATCAACCAGGTTTTTATGGCTGATCTGAACTCCTTTTGGCTGACCTGTTGTTCCCGAAGTATACACCACATAAGCTGTTGTTTCCGGTGTCGCCAATGATGAAAAGCTCACGCTTTCCGGAATTGCTTCTATATCTGCATACTGAATATCGATAGAAAACACCGGAACCGAAAATTCAATTACATCAAATAAACTGCTGGATTCTATAAGCAAACCTTTTACTTTTGCCTCTTCGAGCATGTATAACTGACGCTCTTTTGGCAAAGCTGGATCAATTGGAACATAACCTGCTCCTGATTTTAAGATGGATAAAACACCAAGGAACGACCAGTTTGAAGTATCCATCATGATACCAATTAAATCATTCTGTTCCAAACCATAAGTCTGTTGATAATAATACGCCAATTTCGTAGAAGCTTCATCAAGCTCTTTGTACGTCATACGGCTATCATTATATACATAGGCAATGGCATCAGGAGTTTTGGAAACTTGTTCTTCAAACAGTGATAATACAGTTCCTTCACCTGATAAGGCGTAACCAACCGCATTATAATCTACGATTAATATTTCTTCCTCTTCTGCGCTAAGCATGGCCAGGTTTCCTATTGATGAATCGCTGTTTACTAAAATAGTATCCAACAAATTCTCATAATGTGATCTCAAGCCTGACACTGTAGAAGCATTAAACAAATCACTGCAATAGTTAAACGAGAATGAGATTCCTTCCGGGCTGTCTTCTGCAAAAATGGTCAAATCAAATTTCGAAATATCATGATCCATTGGCATAGATTCAATGGTAATACCGCTGAATTCTGCAACTTTGGCGTCTGGATTATTGTTTAAAACAAACAATACCTGAAATAAAGAACTTCTGCTTTTGTCTCTTGTTTTCTCTACACGATCGACTACTTTTTCAAACGGAACAGCGATATGGTCGTAAGC
>NZ_VJZS01000024.1:17036-73128 GCF_007097385.1 Flavobacterium sp. ZT3R18 | reverse complement strand
TAATTTATTTTTTACAAACCTAACTCATTTAATAATACAAAACAATACCCACTTTTAGTGATATTTAAGTTTTTTTTTAAACAGAAAAATAAAAATTAATCGATAAAAATTTTCATTGGGTCAAAAAAAGCGAAATATCCTTACCTATCTTACCCATCAATCAATACTTTCTTCTGGGAATCAAAATCCAATTTGATATAAAAAAGCGTAATGAGAACAACTGTAATTTCTATCAAGGCACTACCCCAATAAATGCTAGCAATACCAAAATACATTGGGAGTACAATCATCAAAGGAATATAGAATACAACTTGGCGTAATAGTGCCAAAGAACTTGCTTTTTTACTGCTGTTAATTGCCGGAAAATAGGACAACGCCAAAACGGTTATCGGCAATAAAGGCAAAGTAGATATGTAAACCCTAAAATGATACAATTGCTCCGATTTTAAAACTGTATTGGGTAGCATTGTTGAAATAACTTCTTGGGAAAAAAGTAGAGATACTATATAAAAAGGACTCAGAATAACGATACCTGTAATTGTATATATCACCAATGACTTCCAAGCTCTTTGATGTTGGCCTGCACCATAATTCATTCCCACCACAGGCTGTAATCCTCTCATCAATCCGAATAATGGAGTAAGCAAAAAAAGAAAAAACCGATTCACAACAGTATAAAAAGAAATATCATTTGCTGTTCCGTAGTCCGATAAGGCATTGAATACAACCATGCTTTGCAACACACTCATTACCGAAAAAATCATTTCCGGCAATCCCAATTTTATTATCCGAGTTCCTATCGATTTATTATAAGATAATGATTTCCAGTTGGTTTGGAATGAATTTTTCTGTTTCCCAAAATAATACAATCCCGAAAAGGAATAAATAATCATACCTACATTTGTCGCCCAAGCTGCCCCTACTACGCCCCAACCAAAAGTGGATATAAAAATAGGTTTCAATAGTATATCAATCACGAGACCAATGGCAATCATTCCTGCTGCCGTTTTCATTTTTCCTTCTCCGCGAATCAACATATTGATGGCCAACCCGTGAATCCAAAACAAAGAACCAATCAAGGTTGCCCTAAAATATTGAGTCGCCAAAACACTAATTGTTCCTTTGGCTCCCATTAAATGCAAAAGCTCTTCGGCAAATACATAAGCCGGAATCGCAAACAATAATGAAAAGAAAAGACAAAGTATATTGAAACTTCCCAACAAATGATAAAGTTTCTCTTTTTCATTTGCCCCCAACCAAATGCTCAAGGCAGCACTCGAGCCCACCCCTATTAATCGTCCAAAACCTAAGGTAATCTGCGAAAGCGGATAAGCCATTCCTACTGCCGCCAATGCTTCGTTACCGATAAGATGCCCCACAAAAATGGCATCCAAAAAATTATTAACTCCATACAAAACAATGGCCACCACGGCAGGCCAAGATGTTTGCCACATGACATGCCTGAGGTCGCCTTGAAGTATGAACTTTTTTTGATCTTTCATATTAATGAACTAGAATCTTTTTTGTGTTACAAGTCAAATTGTTGGAAAGCAATACTACTTTCTACTTTATAAACTTCTTTTTCAGCAATCGCATTAATGATAATCGCATTTCTATAGGCGCCCATACCCAAATCGGGTGTTACAAAACCGTGTGTGTGCAACTCACCATTTTGAATGAAAATTTCTTCCCCATTTTTATCTATACTGTAATTTCGAGTTACATCATAAAGCCCATCATCTGTTCTTTTGATGCGATTCTTAATCCCTTCGATAAAAGCTGGAGTTTTATATTTATAGCCGGTGGCCAAAATAACAAAATCGGACTGGTGCGTAAAAGACTGTTCTTTTTGCACTTGGGTAAAAGCCAGAGCGTAATTTGAATCTTCCTCTTTTTCATGAATATCGTCAAGTTGACAATTGGGTCTTAACTGCATATTTAAAGGAGTATCATCAACACTCATTTCATACATAGTATCAAAAATACCGTTAATCAAATCGAAGTTGATTCCTTTGTATAAAGGCGGTTGCTTTCCTAAAGTTGCTTTGCGCTTTTCAGGAGACATTCCATAAAAGTAATCCACATATTCTGGAGAAGTCAACTCTAAGGTTAACTTCGAATATTCCATAGGGAAAAATCGATCTGGACGTGTAAACCAGCTCATATACAAGCCATTTTGAGATTCTAGCATTAAATCCTGGAAAATCTCGGCGGCACTTTGTCCAGAACCAATAATAGAAACTGACTTACTATTCAGAATTGTTGGTTTATGTTTTAAATAATCTGAAGTGTGAATCACGTTCGGATACTTTTTATCCTTCATAAAATCAGGAAAATGAGGTTGTGTTCCAGTTCCTAAAACCAGTTTTTTTGTTAAATGAATTTCCTCTTTTTGGCTATGTTTGTCCACTACCCTAATTTGATAAGTAGCATTAACCTCATCAAATATAACATTCTCAACATACTTATTGAACTGGCAATTCGGTAATTGATTCACCACCCATTTGCAATAAGCATTGTACTCTTTTCTGAGAATAAAAAAATCCTCCCTGATAAAAAACTTGTACAACCTATTCGTTTCCTTCAGAAAATTAAGGAAGCTGAAACGGCTTGTTGGATCGGCCATCGTAACCAAATCAGCCATAAAAGGCACTTGTAAAGTGGCGTTATCGAGCATTAATCCCGGATGCCAGTCAAAACCTTCTGACTGGTCTAAAAAAAGTGCATAAATTTCTTGAACCGGTTCTAACAAAGCTGCCAAACCGAGATTAAAGGGACCGATACCGATCCCAATTACATCATATATTTTTTTATTTTTCACTGTATTATATTTAATAATTTAGGATAATACCCTCAATTTCAACATTCTTGCTTTCGGGGAATTTCTCCCAATAACTTTGTCTCGTGCAAAATGTAAGATGAGCTGTTTTATGAGGCATCTCGATAATTTCTTGCTTTTTAAAACCAAATCTTCCAATTAATTTATCCATTGCAATGGCTTCTACTGCTGCTTCTCCAATGCATTTCCCAACAACAGCTTGAGCAAAAATCCAATTCAAACCTACTTGAAAAGATTGAAAAGTAAATTTTTTCTCTTTCTCTGCAGGAGCAATAAAAAGATGAGAGCCATAATCGGTAGCCAAAGCATCATAATACTCGCCAACCAAATCTCTCATTGGCCAGTAAGGCTCAAAACTAAAATTAGGAACACCATTAACTTCTCCAATAAAACTGTGAGTCTCATCACTTGGCAATATCGTTCTGTACCATAATTCTAAATCCTTAATAGGTCCATCCATTTTCCAAATAGGTTTGGCATGTTCTCGATTGAACCAGTCATGAACTATTTCTAGATCCCTGTCAATATCAAACGAACGAATACTTATCGTTATCTCTTCTTTTGGAAAGTAACACGAATACAATACGTCTTTGGTTTGTGGTTTGATTAAATTTTCACAGAAAAAATACTTATTCAACGGATTCGGGCTTTCCTGAAATACGGCAGGATATTCCATAGATTCGTCTGCTTCATTGATATTTTGCAAACTTGTGACTAAATTGGATTTGGTGTACCAACTTCTGCTGTTGATAATGTAATCAACCAAACCCGTTTCATCACTATCTTCAACACTTTTGAATTCTTTATAAACCAAATCAATTAGTTTTTTCTCGTCGGCCAAACCATTACAACCAAACGCATTGACAACTCCCATAATATTATTAGTTACCAAATAATAGGTGTATTTTGGAGGTATTAAAGATTCATTAGCAATTGATTGACTTATTTCTGAAATCCCAGGAACCGCCTCTAAAATCATATCTTTTCTCCCTTCACGAAAGAAAAAACCTTGATTGTCTCTAAAATACATTTTAGCAGGAAATCCGTTTTTATCTAATTCCACCATTACGTTTTGCTGATGAAACTCGCAAGCCAACCCGTATTTGTTAAAGATTCCAACAATTGGTCGGACACAGATGTGCAAGTATTGCTTAAACCAGTCCTCTGCAACTTCTTCTTTAGTTTTGTTGAATTTCTGGGCCGTTTCATTGATAATATTGAGCAATCGAGACGGTTTTCCCAATATTCCATCCTGACACAAAGCCGCCAATAAAGTCACATTTTTGTTTTTATTTTCGCCTTTAAAAGGGTTTCTGCGGATACTGATATTAAAACCATTGATGATTTTTTCATTATAAGAAACCGCAATAAAAGCTGGATCAACGATAAAATCTATTTCAGGGAAATCTTTTTGAAGATTCTTGCCCCAATCTGTTTTCAATAAACGACTAATATCATACCCACGATGCAATTCCGGGTACAGATTGATGCGTTCCGAATTGGTGATTTTTACATGCAATGAAAACTTGAACATCCAATTGCAATCTTCATTATACACGGTTCGCACAGATGATGTTGGTGTAAAAAACGCTCCAAATTCTCCCAAACTAAACAGTTTTTCTTCCTGCATCATTTGTTTCACATCGGGTTGTTGCAACAAATAATTGGCTTCCCAAGGATGCATCGGCACTACCGAAAAAGTTGGATATTGATTTAGAAGATGAAGTACATTCAAATCCTCTGAAGTGGTATATTTTAGAAGATGTTCCTTAAATTCTTGGGTTATTGAAGCGCCATCTGCATTCTTTTCGATGATATTTTCCGAATCAATAAGGAAATAATGCAATTGAAATTCCCCTTCGGTTTCGGGTGAGTATTTTAGTAAATCGCTATCATTAAAACCTTGTTTTGATTTAGGCATCGGATGCAAGGCATGTCCCAAAATCAAAGATTGCTCTGCTTCAATAAACGACATTACAGGATCGTTGACTGATTTGTCATTTTCTTGGTGATATTGAAGGTACTTTTCTAGATTTTCAATACTGTTTGCTAAACGTTTTAAAGCGATAGTAGCATCAATATTGGCATGAATCGTTTGAGCATATTCAATGGTAAGATTCATAAAATCATACGGATCAATCGCTATTATTTCTTCCGAAACAACATTGCGTTTTACTACAGGAAAATGAAATAAATGTCTGCCACTTTCCGAAAAATATTTCAGCGGAACAAAAACTTCATATCCAATTGTCGAAAAATCTATTCGAACATGTAAATCATGTCCCGTTTTATTAAAATGATTAGCCAGAGCTACATCATATTTTGGCACACCCATATAGCGGCTCCAGTTGGTAAATTCACGGCAATAGCAATTGAGTAATGCCGTATAATTGGTTTCTACCGCAAATTGTGCAGTGGGATTAATTAAAGTTGATGTAATCATTTCCATATTGTTTAATGAGAGTTAAAATATCTAGAATATCAGTACGTTGGGTCATTGGATTTAAAATCGTAAACTTGAGATAAAATTGTCCGTTTACCTTAGTTCCGGCTACTAACCCGTGACCATTTTTATACAGTTGTGCCTTGATGTGTTGGTTAATGTTGTTTAAATCGAAAGACTTAAAAGGACAAGCCGAATAGCGAAACACCAAAGCAGACAAATCAGAATGATTGAGCAACTCAAAATGATTGTCCTTTTCTATCACTTTTACAGCTTCCTTAGTGGTTTCTATAATCTTGTCAATGTACTTCCCCAATTCCTGTTTTCCCATCAATCGAAGCGTAAACCATAATTTTAAAGCATCAAATCGGCGGGTGGTTTGTATGGATTTATTGACCTGATTGGGAATGCCGTCGTCGTCATGATCCTTCGGATTGAGGTAATCGGCATAATGGGTTATCAAGCCGAAATACCGTTTGTCATTCACAATAAAAGCGCTGCTGCTCACTGGTTGAAAAAACGTTTTATGATAATCTACGGTAACAGAATGCGCTTTTTCGATTCCGTTAATCAGGTGACGGTATTTATCCGTTAGCAATAAACCACCACCATAGGCCGCATCTACATGAAACCAAAGTTTGTATTTGTTTGCTAACTTACCTATGGAAATCAGCGGGTCAATGTTGCCAAAATCGGTAGTTCCAGCGGTTGCCACAATCGCAATCGGGATATTTCCGTTGTTGATTTCCCTCTTGATTGCATCTTCCAAAAGAATCGCATTCATTCGGAAAGAACGATCCGTTTTTACTTTTATGACCGCTTGCTCTCCCAATCCCAACAGCGATGCATTTTTTTGGATACTAAAATGCCCCGCTTCCGATACAAATATTCTAAAACGGGAGGCTTCTTTGGGCAATCCGTCTTTTTTGATGTTGTATTTCAGATTTTCGATAGAAAAATGATCTCGAGCCAGCAACAATCCCATCAAATTACTTTGAGAACCACCACTTGTAAAGATTCCATCAGCATTCTTGTCAAAACCAATTTCATCGCAAGTCCATTGAATCAGCTTTTGCTCTATTAGTGTTCCTCCCGCGCTTTGATCCCAAGTATCCAAAGACGAATTGATAGCACTAATGAGCACTTCGGCAGCAACGGCGGGAATAACCACTGGACAATTGAGGTGCGCCACATATTTAGGAAGATGAAAAGCAATGGCATGCTGAGTATATAATTCTTCAACTTCAGAAATCACTTCTGCATAAGTAGAAAGCGGTTCCTTTAAATCAATGGTTTCAAAATCCTTTTTGAGTTCTCCGGGCGAAATACCACTGAAAGGCTTTTTGTTGTTTTTTAAAAAATCAATAACACTAGTACTCGCCAAATCGATGGCGTGTTTGTATTCTTCCGAAGTTTTTGCGGTGAATAAGTGTTTACAATCAAAATCGAGCGTCGAAACTTTTATTTTTTGAACTTTTAATTGTGAATTCATACTGTAGATTTTAAAAGATGAAATATAAAAATGAGGTTCCAGATTCCTCTAAAAAATTTAGTTTTTTAGAATTTAATCGTATATCCTAAAGAAAATGTCCTTCCTCTTCCTAAATATCCAAAGGCTTTTGGGATACCATAAAAAAACACCGAGCGTTGTCCCCAAAGAGTTGTGTAATCTCTATTCAACAGATTTTGAATACCGAAATTCAAAACTCCTTTTGGTAATTTTACATCTCCCATCAAATCGAACAAGGTAAAACCGTTGATTGTATTGTGAGCCAAATCAGTATAATTCATAGAATGCTGACCCTGCAATCTAGCCGAAAATATATTTTTGTTCCACCCTACAAAAGCCATAAACTTGGAGGGATTATTTGTATAAACCGTTTGATTCTGCCAGCCATCATTTTTTGTTTCCGTTTCTGATGCCATCAAAAGTACATTCCCTCCTGCTTCAAAACCGCTTTGCATGCGATATCCCAATGCCCCTTCAAAACCAATATTTCTTAATTTTTGATCTAATAGTGAAATAGTAAACGCCGTTCTATCAATGGCTAAAGTTTTATCAGAAATTGCATAAAATACCGATCCTTGTGCATAGAAACCATCAGTGGAATGATGTCTAAATCCCAACTCCAATTGGTCTGTTTTTACACCGCTTAATGGCGACTCGCTTACATTAACACTATTTACCAGATTCCAATGATTGCCGTTTAATTGGTATTTCCCAAAACCATACGATTTTGCAGCATCAGGAACGGCAAATCCTTGTGAGAAATTGAACCAAACTTGCTCATTTTTATTAAACTTATACAATGCACTTGCATTAAATAATGTCACATCATAATTACTTTTTCCACCTTTGATTAAATCGATTGAATTACCGTAGCCAAAATGCATGTACATTTGTTCTTTGAATCCAGCGAAATCGCCTAATTTCACATTCGTATGCTGCTGGCGAATACCCCCAGAAAGTGTTAGTTTATCAAGTACATTCCAATCGGCTTGTACAAATCCAGAAACATTCGTAATTTTTGTTTCAGGAAATCTGCTCACAAAAGCGTCAATTTTATTTACCAAACCACCCGTTTCACTGCTTATTTTTGGATTATAAATAGACTGGTCGTTGCTTAATTTGTCTTGATCAGCATCAATTCCGTAGGTAATAGAAAATGCATCCCATTTTTTATACAAGACCGCTTTCAATCCATAAACATCCGTGTCTATTCGTAAAGAAGATAGAAAAGGTGGAATAACAATCGTTGCTGTCGAAGCAACTCCCTCTGCAAATGAAGCTCCGAAATTAACTTTTTCAGATCGCCCAAAAGCCTGAACCATCAAGTTCTGTCCACCAAAAATATTTCTAAGATTGTATTGCAAATTGACCATGCTCCTAGTGGTACTTGGTACAATATCTGAATGTGCTCCACCTTTTACGGCAATTAAATCGGGGTTTTTTATTCCAGCATAATTAACGCCAAAGGAAAGCCATTTATCATTTCTTATTTTTGAAACATAATGCTGCACATCCAAACTAACATCTTGATTGTCGGATAATTTAAAATCAAAACTACCCAAAACATCAATGCTTTGCCCGTACTGAAAATCAGATTGTTTTACATCTGTAATCACTTGGTTTTTATTGGCATCAAAAGCACCCGCGTTTTGCGAATAAGCCACCCCAATTCTTCCTTTTACAAAATCGTTCCCGCCTTCTATAGATTGAGCTATTGCAACATCGTGGTCATTTTTATTATTCAAACCACTTTTAGCTCTAAGGCTAGTCTCAAAAGCTACCTTTTTTGAAGTGCTGTTTTTGGTAATAATATTGATGATTCCACCCGTTGCATCGCCTCCATAAACTGCACTTGCACCCGATAGGACTTCGATTCTTTCGATATTAAAGGGATCAATAGCGTCAAATTGTCTGCTTGTAGCTCTGGCACTGTTGAGCGAAACACCATTTAACATTACCAAAACATTGCGACCTCTCATATTCTGTGAATAATTAGTTCTACCTTGATTTCCGATATCTAAGCCCGGAATCAATATTCCCAATGCTTCTTTGAGTGTTGCCCCCCCCTTTATTTGTTTTTGCAACTTCGCTTCGTCTATTACCCAAACTGTCCCCGGAATATCGGTAATGTGTTTTGGTGCACGTGACGATACAATTATGACTTCTTCTAATGATTGTCCTTTAATCGTGTCTTTAACCGATTGTGCTTTTGCTGTAGTTCCACCAATAATCAATAATGCGATCAAGGCTACTAATTTTGTTTTATTCATGCTGCTTTTTTTAAATTCTTATTTTTTATTATTTGGATTTAATCTAAATAAGTTTAATTTTGTGCGAAAGTAGCTAGAAACAAAAATAAAAAAACAACGCCAAACGGAATAAAACTAACGCCAAACGGAATAATTAAAATGCTAATAAAAATTGAGCAAGAAGAAGAGGTAATAGAGCTTAGAGAACACATCCCACTTAAAAATGAAAAGGGATATTCAGAACACACCATTTCAGCAGGAAAAGGCAATTATAAAGATTTTCTTTTCAAAGGAATTCATATTGGTTATGCGCATTTACTATTTGAAGAAAAAACAAAAATCAGTTTTGCCAATAAAACCGAAACCATTAAAATGCATTTTGTTTTTAGTGGAAGTACAATGATGAGTTCAGAAATTCAAACACATCCATTTGAAAGGTATCATCATAACCTTATTTATTCACCAAAATCAAAAACAAGCTGGGAATGGCAAGCCGATACGGAGTTACAACTGTTTGAGGTTACCCTGAAAATTGATTTTTTTAAAAAATATGTATCCAAAAAAGACCCTTACATTTCCTTATTTATTGATGCAATAGAGAAACAGATTCCCAGTTGCATAATCAACGAAAATTTGACAGTAACCGCTGAAATGATTGCTGTTATCAAAGAAATTACCGATTGTGAGCGGGAGGGAACTTATAAAAAAATGTTCGTTGAAGCTAAAATCATTCAGTTACTATTACTGCAATTAGAACAATTGTGTTGCAACAATTGCCCGATAAAATGCCAACTCAAAAAATCTGATACTACCAAAATGTATCAAGTTAGGGATGTCATTCTATCCAATTTGAAGCATCCATTTTCACTAAAAGAACTTGCGCATTTAGTAGGTACCAACGAGTTTACTCTAAAAAAAGGGTTTAAAACTATTTTTGGAACAACTGTTTTTGGTTTTCTAAACGATATAAAAATGGAAAAAGCTCAAAATTTACTAACCGAACAAGAACTAACAATAACCCAAGTAGCCGAATTAGTGGGTTATAAAAATGCGACTCATTTTACTACGGCATTCAAAAAGAAATATGGCACCTTACCTAGTGCTTTGAAAAAATAGATGAATAATCCATTTGCACTAATATTAAATTTACCGCTACCCTCACCAAAAATAGCTGTCAAAATGGTAACTTTGCTTTTTTGCAAAAATTATGCTAGATACAGACAATACGATTGAAGTTCAAGGTGCACGTGTTCACAATCTTAAAAATATAGATGTTTCCATTCCGAGAGAAAAACTGGTGGTTATTACGGGTCTTTCTGGGTCGGGAAAATCCTCATTGGCATTTGATACTATTTATGCCGAGGGACAACGCCGATATGTAGAAACTTTTTCGGCTTATGCGAGACAGTTTTTGGGCGGACTGGAACGTCCCGATGTCGATAAAATTGACGGACTCTCCCCTGTTATTGCCATTGAACAAAAAACGACCAGCAAAAGTCCCCGTTCTACTGTGGGTACCATTACCGAAATTTACGATTTCCTGCGTTTGCTTTATGCACGTGCTGCCGATGCTTACAGTTACAACACGGGCGAAAAAATGGTTTCCTATTCGGATGACCAAATTAAAGACCTAATCATTCAGAATTTTACCGGAAAACGAATCAACATTCTTGCTCCGGTTATTCGAGCCCGAAAAGGACATTATGCCGAGCTTTTTCAGCAAATTACCAAACAGGGATTTTTGAAAGTCCGTGTCAATGGAGACATTCAAGATTTAGTTTCGGGAATGAAATTAGACCGTTACAAAACCCACGATATTGAAATAGTGGTTGACAGAATGGTCATCGGGACTTCGGCAAGCTCAGCCACCAAGGAAGCAAGCTCAGCCACCAAGGAAACAAGTACAGAAGACACAAAACGTTTGTCAGAAAGCATTAATACGGCCATGCACCACGGCGAAAATGTATTGATGGTTCTCGATCAAGACACGAATGAAGTGCGTTATTTCAGTCGGAATTTGATGTGTCCTACCACTGGAATATCCTATCAAAATCCGGAACCCAATTTATTTTCTTTCAACTCCCCAAAAGGAGCTTGTGATTCTTGCAACGGATTGGGAACGGTAAACCAAATCAATGTCAAAAAGATTATACCCAACCCCAAATTGTCCATTAAAGCGGGAGGTTTTTCGCCATTGGGCGAATACAAATCGTCTTGGATTTTTAAGCAATTGGAAATTATAGGCGAGAAATATGACTTTAAATTAACGGATCCCGTTGAAAGTATTTCAGCAGAAGCGATGGAAATGATTTTGAATGGTGGGAAAGAAAAATTCAGTATTGAATCAAAAACAGCAGGTATTACCAAAGAATATAAAATTGACTTTGAAGGAATTGCACATTTTATAAAAAACCAACACGACGAAAGCGGATCAGCTACAATAAAACGTTGGGCTGCGGCTTTTATGGATGAAATAAAATGTCCCGTTTGTGAAGGTTCCCGTTTGAAAAAAGAAGCCAATTATTTTAGAATCTATGAAAAAAACATATCCGAGTTGTGTGATATGGATATTTCGGATTTGACGGCTTGGTTTTTGGATTTAGACCATCATTTATCAGACAAACAAAAGCGAATTGCCACCGAAGTAATCAAAGAAATCAAAGACCGCTTGGCTTTCTTGATGAACGTAGGTTTGGATTATTTGGCTTTAAGCCGAAGTTCTAAATCACTTTCGGGTGGAGAGGCGCAACGCATTCGATTGGCGACACAAATTGGTTCTCAATTGGTGGGTGTTTTGTATATTTTGGATGAGCCTAGTATTGGTTTACACCAAAGAGACAATGATAAACTAATTCATTCTTTGGAGCAATTACGGGATATTGGAAACTCAGTAATCGTGGTGGAACACGACAAAGACATGATTGAGCGAGCCGATTATGTGATCGATATTGGCCCAAAAGCAGGGAAATATGGTGGCGAAATCATCAGTATTGGAACTCCTGCCGAGACTTTGGCTTCGGACACCATTACTGCTCAGTATTTGAATGGAACTATGAAACTAGAAATTCCCGAAAAACGACGCGAAGGAAATGGAAAATTCCTAAAACTGACCGGAGCTACGGGTAATAATCTAAAAAATGTTACGATCGATTTGCCTTTGGGTAAAATGATTTGTGTTACAGGCGTTTCAGGGAGTGGTAAATCGACATTGATCAATGAAACCCTCTACCCTATTTTGAATGCCTATTATTTTAATGGTGTTAAAATTCCAAAGCCGTATAAAAAAATTGAAGGTTTAGAGCATATTGACAAAGTGATTGATATTGACCAAAGTCCGATTGGGCGAACACCACGTTCGAATCCTGCGACTTACACCGAGGTTTTTACCGAAATCCGAAACCTGTTTACCATGACTTCGGAGAGTATGATTCGGGGATACAAAGCGGGACGTTTTAGTTTTAATGTCAAAGGTGGCCGTTGTGAAACCTGCGAAGGTTCTGGAGTGCGCACCATAGAAATGAACTTCTTGCCCGATGTTTATGTAGAATGTGAGACCTGCCAAGGAAAACGTTTTAACAGAGAAACATTGGAAATTCGCTATAAAGGAAAATCCATTTCGGATGTGTTGAATATGACAGTTGATGAAGCGGTTCCTTTCTTTGAAATGATTCCGAAAATTTACAGAAAAGTAAAAACGATTCAGGACGTTGGTTTGGGTTATATTACGCTGGGTCAACAAAGCACCACTCTTTCCGGAGGCGAAGCACAACGCATCAAACTGGCCGGTGAATTGTCTAAAAAAGATACCGGAAATACATTTTATATTCTAGACGAGCCTACTACAGGTTTGCATTTTGAAGACATTCGTGTGTTGATGGATGTGATTAACAAACTGGTAGACAAAGGAAATACCATCTTGATTATCGAACACAATATGGATGTCATCAAACTAGCCGATTACATTATTGACATTGGCCCCGAAGGTGGAAAAGGCGGCGGACAGCTTGTTGCCAAAGGAACACCAGAGGAAATTATAAAAAATAAAAAAAGCTATACAGCACAGTTTTTGAAAAAAGAGTTATCTTAGTATACATCTTTGTCAAAATTTAAAACTTTTACAAAGAATAACAAATAAATAAAAGCTACTATCATGAAACTTCAATATTTATCCGACAACTTTGGCAATAAAACTGCCGTAGTGATTCCCATAAGTGATTGGGAAAAAATAACTAAAAAGCATAAAGATTTAGTAGAGGAATTGGAAGTTCCAGCAATACCGGAATGGCATAAAGAGATTATCGACAAAAGACTTAAAAACTACAAGGAAAACCCTAACAATGTTACGGATTTTGATTCTTTTTGTGAAGAGTTAGAAAATGAACTTTCATGAGATATAAATCATTTATTGAAAACCTTGCCAAAGAAGATTTAAGAGAAGCTGTAAAATGGTACGATTTGCAACAAATTGGGCTGGGTAAAAAGTTTTTAGCCACTGTAAAAAAAACAATTAACCAACTTAAATCATATCCAGATATTGCCCAAATTCGGTATTATGAAGTACACACTGCTGTAATGGAAGTTTACCCCTATTTAATTCATTATTATGTTGATCCAGCGATAAAAACTATTATAATAATTGGAATCCTTCATACTTCTAGAGATACTTCGATTTGGGATAAACGAAAATAAATAAAGCTTTAAACTATAAATATTAGATTCAGATCCCAAAAATTACTTAAAACTAAAAGTTACTATCAAAAATTGCACATTATTTCTGTGAATGTTTTTATATTAGCTTAAAACAAAAAGTTGAATTGAAAACGGATGTCCTAGCCCAGATAGTCGAATTGCTATCACAATTGCCTTTTCTAGAGGTAATTTTTCTTTACCTCTAGAAAAGATACAAGTGTCCTGATAATTATCGGGAAGCTGGAAATAGCTCCATCTTTCGACTTCGTTCAAGATAAAAAAATAAAAAAATATGAGATTAGAAGATTTTGACAACGACGAGGATAAAATAATCCAAGACAAACTGAAACAAAAAACTTGGAATGATATTAAAACCAATGACAGTTGGGCGATTTTTAAAATCATGGCCGAATTTGTAAATGGATATGATTCGATGAGTCGCATTGGGCCTTGTGTGACTATTTTTGGTTCGGCAAGGATAAAACCAGAGGATCATTATTATTTGCTGGCCGAGAAAATTGCTTTCAAAATAAGTAAAGCAGGTTACGGCGTGATCACTGGTGGTGGTCCCGGAATTATGGAAGCCGGTAACAAAGGAGCGCATTTAGGCGGTGGAACTTCGGTGGGATTGAACATCGAATTGCCTTTTGAGCAGCATTTTAACCCGTATATCGACAGAGATAAAAACTTGAACTTTGATTATTTCTTTGTCCGAAAAGTAATGTTTGTAAAATATTCACAAGGTTTTGTGGTTATGCCAGGAGGTTTTGGAACTATGGACGAATTATTTGAGGCCATTACCTTAATTCAAACCAAAAAAATAGGTAAATTCCCAATCATATTGGTGGGGACCAGTTTTTGGTCTGGATTGATCGATTGGGTAAAAACGGTGTTAGTCGAAAGAGAACATACAGTAAGTGCAGACGATTTGAATTTATTTAAATTAGTAGATACCGAAGACGAGGTAGTTGCTGTTTTGGATAATTTCTACAAGAAATACGATTTAAGTCCTAATTTTTAAGATTCTGTCAAGAATAATTTGGACTATTATATTTTACCACGACCCGAGCTATCGCTCAGTGTCTTTAAGTTAAGATTTTCTTGCTATTCTTTTTCTAAATCTAGTTCTCGCAAAGACGCGAAGGAGCAAAGAAAACAATTCTGAACTTTGCGCCTTCGCGTCTTTGCGAGAAACAATAAAGCTTAACCTTAATGACTTGACCGCTCGGGTCGTGGTTTACTTTTTTTCTTCCGTTTAATGCTGAACTTTTCTTAATTTTTTGTAAATTGTACTGCTATTTTATACATTTCAGTAAATTTACACATCCCCAGATTGAAAACTTACAGTAAAATCATCCTATTTGTTATTGTTTTGTTAGTTTCACAAAAACAATACGCACAGCATCACTCCAAAATGTCTGTTGAGGTAAATATGGATACCAAGACCTTGTTCATTCATCAAGAAATCATTTATTACAATACTAGTAATGACACCTTGACTTCTATCGTTCTAAATGATTGGAATAATGCCTTCTCCGACAGAGAAAGTCCTTTGGGTAAGCGTTTTTCGGATGAGTTTTACAATCACTTTCATTTGGCTACAGTAGAAGAACGCGGAGAAACTATTAATTTAATAATTGAAGATGAAAACAAAAATGTCTTTCTCTGGGAAAGAACTAAAAAACACCCCGATTTTATTGAGCTTCCATTAAACAAAAAATTGGAACCCAACCAAAAGATCACTTTGCGACTTTCCTATGTCTCTAAAATCCCGAGTGATAAATTTACCAAGTACGGCTATTCTGACGACAAGAGTATGAACCTAAAAAACTGGTTCCTTACCCCTGCCCGCTATGAAGACCATCAATTTATTAAATACAGTAATGAAAACTTAGACGATATTGCCAATGCCGTTTCTGATTTTGAAATTAGTTTTAGAATTCCCAAAAACAGAACTCTAATTACCGACCTAAACATCAGCAAATCAACCCAAAATGAAACGGAAACAACCTACAACTTAACAGCTAAAAATAGAGCCGATTTCAGCCTTATTATTGAAAAGGAATCGAACTATAAAAGTTATAAAGTTGGGGATTTGGAAATCATTACTAATCTCAGGTCTGGTAGTAAAGCAAAAGACTCTATTAAATCGCTTATTATTAACCGAATTGCAATCTTAACCAGAGAACAAATTGGGACATATCCTTTTAGTAAAATAATAATTTCACAAGCAGATTATGACCGAAATCCGTTTTATGGATTGAATCAATTACCTAAATTCATGAGACCGTTTCGTGATGATTTTCTATTTGAAATTAAATTTCTTAAAACTTATCTCAATATCTTTCTAAGAAACAGCCTGCAATTAGATCCCAGAAAAGAAAACTGGATTTATGATGGCATTCAGGTTTTTACCATGATGAATTACATTGCTAAATTCCATCCTGAAAGTAAGATGATGGGATCTGCTTCTAAATATTTTTTATTACGGGGATTCAAAATGGCCCAAACCGATTTCAACGAGCAATACAGTCATTATTATATGCTTATGGCCCGAAAAAATCTAGACCAGCCACTCCGTACGCCAAAAAATTCATTAATTAAATACAATGTTCAAATTGCCAATAAATACAAAGCAGGATTGAGTATCAAATACTTAGACGACTATCTTGGTAATGAATTGGTGACCAACGGAATTCAACAATTTTATACACTAAACAAAGAAAAAATAACCTCTAGAAGCGATTTTGAAAACATACTCAAATCAAAGACTCCAAAAAATATCGATTGGTTTTTTAAATATATTATTGATAGTCGAGAAAATATCGATTATAAATTTGAAGATGTTTCTAAAACAAAAGACAGCGTTACTTTCATCGTGAAAAATAAAGGAGTACCATTGGTTCCGATGCCGGTATTTGGAATTAAAAAAAAACAAATTGTATTTAAAAAATGGCTAGAAACCAACGAAATAGACTCTACTCTTACATTCGAAAGAAAAAATATGGATAAATTAGTCCTCAATTATAGTAATGAAGTACCCGAATTTAATTTGAGGAACAATTGGAAATCTTTGCATTCTTTTTCGCTAAATCGCCCGTTGAAACTTACTTTTTTTGAAGATTTAGAAGATCCCCATCACTCCCAATTATTTTACAATCCTACCTTTTATTATAATTTTTATGATGGCCTTTCGCCTGGAATTAGTTTTTACAACTACAGTATCTTTGACAAGCCCTTTACGTTTGTTTTGAACCCAATGTACTCCATAAACACCAAATCGATTGTGGGTACTTATGTATTGGCTATTAATCAACATTTAAGAACGGGAAGATTATACTATGTTCGGTATTCCCTAAACGGATCTTATTTTCATTATGCCCCAGATGCCGCTTATTTGAAATTATACCCCAGTTTGTCCTTGTTTTTAAGAGAACCCAACTATAGAGACAATAGAAAACAAGCTATAACTATAAGATATAACATCATCAACAAAGAGCCATCTGCTATTGTAGTGGATAGTACAGACAATTATTCCATTTTAAATGTGGGATATCACAATATTAAAACCGAAGTAACCAGTCATATTAAATTCCTAACGGATGTTCAGTTTTCGGGCTATTTTGGGAAAGTATCTGCTGAAATAGGATACCGAAAACTTTTTAATAACAAACGTTTCATTAATTTCAGGGCATTTGCAGGGACATTTTTATACAATACCTATAATACCCAAAACTATAATTTTGGTGTGTCGAGACCTAATGATTATCTTTTTGATTCTAATATTTTTGCCCGATCTGAGTCCACAGGCATTTTAAGCCAGCAATATTTATTGGCACAAGGTGGATTTAAATCATTTGTAACCCCTTCAGAATCTAATAAATGGCTAGCCACAACCAATATGAGTTATACAATTTGGAACTGGATTGATGCTTATGCCGATTTTGGTTTTGCCAAAAATAAAGGACAAAATAATGCATTCCTATATGATAGCGGTATCCGATTAAATCTGGTACAAGATTATTTTGAATTGTTCTTTCCGGTCTATTCTTCAAATGGTTTTGAAATAACACAAAAACATTACGATGAAAAAGTACGATTTATCTTTGTATTTAATCCTAAATCATTAATTAATCTTTTTACCCGAAAATGGTTTTAATTCAAAACAAAAACTTTAAAATATTGAATTATTACTCAATAAATTCAATTAAAATTACACATTTCGTAAAAATAAATCCATTTTACTAAAAATTATTTGTTAATTATTTATAAAAATACAAAATTGTATAATGATATATAGATAGTTTTTGATTAGATTTGCAGTTCAAAAGCTATACTTTTTAAATTATGAAATCGCCATGACAACTGTTAATACAAACACTAATAAAGATCTGGCGATTCCATATTCCTTTAAAAAATAAATATTATCTACAATATGATAAAAGAGAAAGTGAATACTGGTTTAACATTTGAAGACTTTAAAACCGAAGTCATAAATGATTACAAAATCGCCATAATAAGCAGAGAATGTAGTTTATTGGGGCGAAAAGAAGTATTAACCGGAAAAGCCAAATTCGGAATCTTTGGTGATGGTAAAGAAGTTCCACAACTTGCCATGGCTAAATCCTTTAAAAATGGGGATTTTCGTTCCGGATATTATCGCGATCAAACTTTTATGATGGCTATAGGCGAATTGACCATACAACAATTCTTTGCCGGATTATATGCTCATACTGATATAAAACAGGAGCCAATGTCTGCAGGAAGACAAATGGGAGGGCATTTTGCAACCCATAGTTTGAATGAAGATGGATCTTGGAAAAACTTAACCGAACAAAAAAATTCTAGTTCTGATATTTCTCCAACTGCTGGGCAAATGCCTCGTTTATTGGGATTAGCACAAGCTTCAAAAATATATAGAAATGTTCCTGGTATCGAAAATGCAAGTAACTTTTCTATAAATGGAAATGAAATTGCCTGGGGAACCATTGGAAACGCAAGTACCTCTGAAGGGTTGTTTTTTGAAACCATAAATGCTGCCGGTGTATTACAAGTGCCAATGGTAATGAGTGTCTGGGATGATGAGTACGGTATTTCGGTACATGCAAGACATCAAACCACCAAAGAAAACATTTCTGAAATCTTAAAAGGATACCAAAGAGAAGAAGGAACCAACGGATTTGAAATCTTAAGAGTAAAAGGTTGGGATTATGTTGATTTGATTGCTACTTACGAAAAAGCGGCTGAAATTGCGCGTGAAAAACACGTTCCTGTTTTAATTCATGTCAATCAACTAACACAACCTCAAGGACACTCTAGTTCTGGTTCACACGAAAGATATAAAAATGCAGCCCGATTAGCTTGGGAAAAAGATTTTGACTGTATTCGTCAAATGAAATTATGGATGATTGCTATCAATATTGCATCGCCAGAAGAGATTGACGCTATTGATCTTGATGCTAAAAAAGAAGTATTTGAAGGTAAAAAAGCCGCTTGGAATGCTTTTATAGAGCCAATTGTTGAAGAACAAAAAGAATTGGTTGCCATATTAGAAAGAATCGCGGTAACAAGCACTAAAAAAGAAGAAATTCTTAGAAATACTGCTAGTTTAAAAGGTATTAAATCTCCTTTGAAAAAAGAAATATTGGTAATGGCCCGAAAAACATTGCGTTCTATTATCAATGAAGAAGACAAATTAGAATTATCCAGTTGGATTACTAAATATATCAACAAAACACAGGAGAAATTTAGCAGTAACTTATTTTCAAACTCTGATAAAAATGTATTTTCTGTTAAAGAAGTTTTACCTGTTTATCCAAATGATGCCAAGGAAGATACTGATGGCAGAATGATATTGAGAGATAACTTTGACGCTATTTTCTCTAAATACCCAGAATCATTAATTTTTGGGGAAGATGCAGGAAACATTGGTGATGTAAACCAAGGCCTTGAAGGAATGCAAGAGAAATATGGAGAGTTACGCGTTGCCGATGTCGGTATTCGTGAAGCTTCTATATTAGGACAAGGAATTGGAATGGCATTAAGAGGATTACGTCCGATAGCCGAAATTCAGTATTTGGATTACCTACTATATGCGATCCAAATTATGAGTGACGATTTAGCCACTTTACAATACAGAACCGTTGGAAAACAAAAAGCACCTCTCATTATTCGTACCCGTGGGCATCGATTAGAAGGTATTTGGCATTCTGGTTCTCCAATGGGAATGATCATCAATGCCATTAGAGGAATCCATGTTTTGGTTCCAAGAAATATGACACAAGCCGCTGGTTTTTACAATTCTTTACTAGAATGTGACGAACCTGCTTTGGTTATCGAATGTTTGAATGGTTATCGATTGAAAGAAAAAATGCCTTTGAATTACGGAGAATTCAAAACGCCAATTGGAGTTGTGGAAACGTTGAGAAAAGGGACTGACATTACACTTGTTTCTTATGGATCAACCTTAAGATTAGTAGAACAAGCTGCCAATGAACTACTTGAAGCAGGTATTAATTGCGAAATTATCGATTTACAGTCTTTACTTCCATTTGATGTCAATCAGGATATTATAAAAAGTGTTGCAAAAACCAACCGATTATTGGTTATTGATGAAGATCTTCCTGGTGGAGCATCTGCTTATATTTTGCAACAAATCATAGAGCAACAAGATGCTTACAATCATCTAGACAGTAAGCCACAAACCTTGACTGCCAAAGAACACAGACCTGCTTATGGAACAGATGGAGATTACTTCTCTAAACCTTCGGCAGAAGATATTTATGAAAAAGTATACGCGATGATGAATGAGGTAAATCCTTCGAAGTTTCCGAGTTTGTATTAAGCAATAATTTTTAGTTTTTAAAATCCCAATCTTCAACAGCTTGGGATTTTTTTATAGAAAAAAAATACTTAAATTTGGTTAAAACTTTTATATACCAAAACTTTTCGAATACTTAGGAATTCTCATTTATTTTTATTATAATGAGCATGAACCCATACATGTACATGCAAAAAAAGCAGAATATGAAAGTAAAGCAGAATTTTATATAATTGAAGGCATTATTACTGAAGTTAAAATAACAGAAGTAAAAGGTAAAAAACCAATAATAGGGAATGATTTAAAAAACTTCGAAATATTTTTAGAAAATTATTCTGAAAAAGTGGTTCAAAAATGGGTTGACTATTTTGTCTATCATAAGGATGTTAAATTTGAAAAAATTACAAAAAAAATAAGATGAAGATAACTGTTTCATACAACCAAGATCCTAATACCAAAATCATAGCTATTAAATCAGCTAAATATCTAGGAGGATATACTTTGCATATTATTTTTGATGATGAAACCGAGAAATTTATTGATTTTAAACCATTTCTTGATAAATCACAAAATCCTTCAATAAAAAAATATTTAGATCAAAAACTATTTTCCAGTTATCAAATTGTAGATGGTAACTTAAATTGGTATGATTATGATCTTATTTTTCCAATTTGGGATTTGTACAACGGAATTACTTTGTAAATTATCTCCAAAATAGATTTAAAACGTCAAATTCAAAATCCCAATTATTTAAGATTGGGATTTTTTTTTATCTTTATTTAAAACTTATCGCCATACTTGAATGATACCATTAGAAACTTTATTTTTAGATTTAAAAGACATCAAAGTAATAGACAGCACTATCCCCTATTCCCAATACGCTCCCTTAGATTTATCTGTTGAAAATATTGAAATAACTCAAATGGATGTTACAAACGCTTCTAATTTTGAAACATTTATCGAAAGTCATTTAGATAAAAATAACGCAAAAGTGGCGTATGGAGGTTATAATGAAATACGCAATTTGTATAAACGAAGTGCTGCTTTTAATGATTTGAACACCGAGGAAAGAAACATTCACATCGGTTTAGATTTATGGATCAAAGCAGGAACTCCAGTTTTAACAGCTTTGGATGGAAAAGTGCATAGTTTTCAATACAATAACAATGTAGGTGATTATGGCCCAACTATTATATTGGAACATCAAATAAAAAATCTAACTTTTTATACTTTATACGGGCATTTATCCCTAGAAAGTATTGCTTCTCTCAAAGTAGGTGATTTTTTCGAAAAAGGAACTACAATTGCAACTTTAGGAGATTCATCCGTAAATGGTGATTATGCGCCTCATTTGCATTTTCAAATTATAAAAAACATAGAAGATAACTTTGGCGATTATCCAGGAGTTTGCAGTAAAAACAAACTAGATTATTATTTAGAAAACTGTCCAGATCCTAATTTACTATTAAAGATTTAATCTAAAATAAATAGCATTAAATTTCAATAATTAAAGAAATATAATACAATTTAAACAGAATGTAAAGGTGATAACTTATGTTTCTTATATGGTAAACCTTTTTCGTATCCATAAGTTTAATCATTGTTTTTCAAGCAAATAACTCAACTGTTTTGTTGTAATTTCGAAAAAATAAGTTCTTTATTACTAGTTATTGGCTCTGATTATAACTACATTTGTTAGGGATAATCTCTATTTATGGGATGGATTATAGAGAATACTTCTTTTTAATGTAACTGTCCAAAGTAAATATTGGAAAATGAAATTAATTTCCTCCATAGACGGCAATAGTTTACTTAAACCACTACCCAACAACTTAGCAACAATAAAAGAAATCAAACCCTCAAAAACCCCTACAAAAACACTTCCGTTTTCAAAGAAGGAGTTGAAAAAAAAACCTTTTACTGTTGTAGCCATAGGTGCATCTGCTGGGGGGCTTGAAGCAGTAACGCAATTATTGAAAAACCTTTCTCCTACTACAGGTATGGCTTTTATATATGTCCAACACCTAAGTCCAGATCATAAAAGTTTACTCGATGTGCTTTTGTCTAAAGTGACTCAAATGGAGGTTCACTTGATTGACAATATGGAATTAATGAAACCCAATAACGTCTACGTGATTCCCAATAACAAAGAAATTGAAGTAACAGACGGGCACATCAAACTAATTCCCCGACCTAAAGACCGAACTTCAAACTCATCCATTGACCTGCTTTTTTCTTCTTTGGCCGTAACACACCAGGAAAATGTTATTGGTGTAATTTTATCGGGATCGGCCAATGATGGCACAAAAGGATTAAAAGAAATAAAACAGGCAGGTGGCATCACTTTTGCTCAAGACGAATCAGCCAAATTTACTAGTATGCCCAATTCTGCCATTGCAGCTGGGATTGTTGATTTTGTTTTATCTCCAAAAGAAATTGGAATAGAATTAACACGCATAAGTCAACAGCCATTACTAATCAATAAACCCCTAAAAAAAACAGTCGAAGCAACAATAGAAATCAGTAATCCAGAATTAAATAGGATTCTCCAGCTTTTACACAAAAGAAAAAATGTAGATTTCAGTCACTACAAGATGAATACTATAAAGAGGAGAATGCTTCGCAGAATGCTAGTTCATAAAATTAAAACTCTAAATGAATACGCCGAATTACTTTCAAATGAAAATAATGAAGTCGATTTACTGTATCAGGATTTGTTAATCAATGTAACTGACTTTTTTAGAGATACCGAGGCTTTTTTACATCTAAAAAATGTAATTCTCCCCAAACTACTCGAAACCAAAACAGCAGACCAAACACTCCGTCTATGGGTAGCGGCTTGTGCCACTGGCGAAGAAGTTTATTCTATCGCTATGTTATTGATCGAAATTCAAGAAAACAATTCTAATAGCATTCCTTTTCAAATTTTTGCTTCAGACCTCAGTGCAGATGCCATTCGGATTGCTCGCATTGGAGAATATTCGACTGCACAATTGGCAACCGTTTCTCCAGAACGACTACAGCGTTTCTTTGTGAAATCAAAAAACAATTACCGAATTTCTAAAGAGTTACGAGATGTATGTGTGTTTGCCAAACATAATATCTTGCGGGATCCTCCATTTTCAAGAATGGATTTTATCAGTTGCCGAAATATGCTAATTTATTTGGACACCACCGCTCAGAAAAAAGCCATTTCCACTTTTCATTACGCCCTAAACGATGGCGGCTGTTTGATGCTTGGAAAATCGGAAACCATTGGAACATCGGCACAACTTTTTACGATTCTCGATAAAAAATTTAAATTCTATTCCCGAAAAAAAAATTCAGGATTACGTACCATTCCAGACCTTACCTCACGAATTTCTCATTCTACCATGCCAGATAAAAATACAATACCGACCTCCTCTTTCAAAAAAGTACCTACATCCGTAAACGGTACTATGGGAATGGCTTTTGATACCGTGTTACTAGAACACCATGTACCTGCCAGTGTCATCATTAATTACGATTTAGAAATCCTTCAATTTCGAGGATCTACTTCCTTGTATTTGCAGCATTCTCCGGGGAAGGCTAGTTTTAATATCTTGAAAATGGCACATATCGAGATCACATTTGAGTTGCGAAACGCCATTCATCATGCCATTAAAACAAAACTACCCATTAAGAAAATGGGGATTGAAATGAATCGGAATCCAATAGACAACACCATTCAAATTGTAAACATTGAGGCGATTCCGCTTAATATTGAAGGAGAAGAACCTTTGTTGATTGTTATTTTCACTGGATACATACAACACGAAACGGAAGAAGAATCGATAAAAGGACAACAAAACAATACCATTGCAAAAGATCGCAGAATAAAAAAACTGGAAGAAGAACTTGCAGCAGCCCGAGCTGATATGGGCTCTATCACACATGACCAAGAAGCGGCCAACGAAGAATTGCAAAGTGCTAACGAAGAAATAGTATCGAGTAATGAAGAATTGCAAAGCTTAAATGAAGAACTGGAAACCTCCAAAGAAGAAATTGAATCGACCAATGAAGAATTGGTCAGCAGCAATCAAGAATTACATTCCAGAATTCAGCAAGTAGAAGAATTATACCATTATAACGAAGCCATACTCTCTACCGTTCATGAACCCGTGCTTATACTGGATAAAGACATTAAAATCAAATCGGCCAACAAATCCTTTTGCAAAACGTTTCATGTAACCGAAGAAGAATGCATTGGAAAATCATTGTATAGATTAGGGAATAACCAATGGAATATCCAGAGATTAAGAGAACTACTGGAGGAAATCGTTCCGAAAAACAACCGTTTTCATGATTTTGAAGTAGAGCATGTTTTTCCGGTTATTGGTAAAAAAATAATGCTGCTCAATGCCCACCGCATTATTCAGGCTCGTGAAAATGAAGAATTAATTGTCTTAACAATTATAGACATTACTGATGTTCGCCATTTGGCCATTGAACTCCAAGTAAAAGAGAAAAAAGTATTGGAAGTACAACTTCAAGTCGAGAAAAAAGCGCTTAAATCAATAGAAGACAGCAATAAACGCTATAACATGATGCTGATGCAATCGCCTTTCTCATTTGCCATATTAAAAGGAAAAGACATGATGATTGCCTTAGCCAATGACAGTATTAAAGAAATATGGGGAAAAGGCAGTAACATAGAGGGCAAACCACTAATTGCTGTTTTACCCGAATTAAAAGATGGCCCAATCCCTAAAATGCTCGAAGAGGTTTACACAACGGGTATTGCCCAAGAAGGATATGAACTCCTCGTCCCTTTGATGCGCAAAGGACAATTAGAAAATGTTTATTTTAATTTTGTTTATCAACCTTATCTTGATGCCGATGAAACCATTATAGGAGTTACCATTATTGCTTATGAAGTTACAGCACACATCCATCTAAAAGATGAATTAATTGAGGCTAAGCGTATTGCAGAACAAAATACAAAAATTGCCGAAAATGCCTTAAAGTCCAAACAACAATTTTTATCGAATATGAGTCATGAGATTAGGACTCCGATGAATGCTATAATAGGATTTACCAATGTGGCTTTAAAAACCGATTTGAGTAAAGAGCAAAAAGAATTTATTACAGCCATTAAATCTTCTGGAAATGCTTTGATTGTTTTAATAAATGACATTCTGGATCTTGCCAAAGTAGATGCTGGAAAAATGACATTCGACAAAAAAAACTTTAACATATTTGAATCCATTGCCGACATCTTTTATTTATTTGAATCTAAATGTGCTGAGAAAAATTTAAAACTAGAGCAACAATATGATACCCGGATTCCAGAATATATCGTTGGTGATTGCATGCGTTTGCGACAAATTATTTTGAATTTAATAAGTAATGCCATAAAATTTACTGAGGCAGGAAAAATAATATTGAGTGTTCAAATGTTAAACGAAGATTCTAAAAAAACTACATTAGAATTTACCCTAACCGATACAGGTATTGGAATTCCTAAAAATAAACTGGCACACATTTTTGATAATTTTGAACAAGCCTCTACCGATATTTCACGATTATATGGAGGAACTGGTTTAGGTCTTGCCATTGTTAAAAAACTGGTAGAACATCAAGGGGGTACATTAATCGTAAAAAGTGAAGAAGGGAAAGGATCTACATTTGGCTTTATCATGGATTTTGAAAAATTTGGCACTGAAACTCCTTCCGATATAGAAGCTATTTCTAATACAATAGAAGGAATCGAAAATGTAAAAGTTTTGGTGGCAGAAGATATTCCACTGAATCAACTTTTGATAAAAATCATTTTAGAGGAATTTGGTTTTCAATGCGACATCGCCGAAAACGGTAAAGTAGCCATAGAAAAACTAAAAGAAAATAGTTATGACATCGTTTTAATGGACATACTAATGCCCGAAATGAACGGATTTGAAGCTACTGATTATATTAGGAATACGATGAATTCTAAAATCCCTATCATAGCGCTTACTGCAGATGTGACCAAGGTAGATGTACAAAAATCAAAAACAGTAGGAATGAATGATTACATATCTAAGCCCATTGATGAAAATCTTTTGTATGCGAAAATCATTAAACAGCTTAAGAAATCGCTATCAAAAAAATAATTTAGTGATTAGTGAAAAGGGTTGTATTCTAAAATAAACAGTATTTAATTTTAACCATATAAGAAATATAAGGTCATTTAAGCTGGATAATAAAGTAATAACTTATCTGTTCTTATATTTCTTACATGGTAAAACTTTTGATCACAATCCATACCCTTCGGGAGTCGGGAGTGTTTTTTAAATTACTAATGAGTCAATATTCATAATCTGTGAATTATACAACAATTTAGGGAAGTTGTATAACATCGATTCTAAATATCTAGACGACCTTTACCGCATCCCTTAAATAGTAAACAACTTGAAATTATATATCAAATACATGGTTAGTAATCGCTGTAAAATGGCGGTGAAAGAAGAGTTGAAAAAACTTGGTCTACACTTTATTGTGGTTGATTTGGGCGAAGTAGAAATCATGGAAACTATTTCTATGTACCAAAGGGAACAACTGAAAATAGGCTTATTAGATTCGGGGCTCGAATTAATGGACGACAAAAGAGCCATGCTGATCGAGAAAATAAAAAATGTAATTATTGAAATGGTACATCATGCCGATGAAAACATAAAAATCAATTTTTCGGAATATTTGCATGAAAAATTAAATCATGATTATACCTATATGTCCAATCTTTTTTCGGAAGTGCAAGGCACCACAATCGAACAGTTTATCATTTCACATAAAACCGAAAGAATCAAAGAATTGATTATTTACGGAGAACTCAATATTACCGAAATTGCCTGGAAAATGGGATATAGCAGTGTAGCTCATTTATCGAGTCAGTTTAAGAAAGTTACAGGCTTATCTCCTACTCACTTTAAACAGTTAAAAGATAAAAGACGAAGTCCTATTGAAGAAATTGGGAATTTGATGACACCATAGTTTGAAAAATCCAATTATAAATTAAACAAGAAAAACCAAATCTCTCCATGCAAGAATCACAATACGCCCGTAGTTTAATAGAAGCCAGTTTGGATCCTTTGGTAACCATAAGTACCGAAGGGAAAATTATGGATATGAATCAGGCGTTGACCCATATTACAGGAATATCAAGAGAAGAATTGACTGGAACTTATTTTAAAGATTATTTTACCGAACCCAACAAAGCTCATGATGTTTATCAAGAGGTATTTGCCAAAAGCTCCGTTTCAGATTCCCCGCTTACCCTTCGCCATAAAAACGGAAAACTAACCGAAGTATTATTTAATGGTTCTGTATATCGAGACAATCGCGGCAATATAAAAGGGGTAGTTATTGTTGCCAGAGATATCGCCGAACAAAAATGGGCGCTGGAATTGCGAATTGCCAACAAAGAATTGGCTTTTCAAAATGATGAAAAAGAAAAACGTGCCGATGAATTGGGCATTGCCAACAAGGAATTGGCATACCAAAATGAAGAAAAAGAAAAACGTGCAGCCGAATTAGGCATCGCCAACAAAGAATTGGCATACCAAAATGACGAGAAAGAAAAACGAGCCGATGAATTGGGAATTGCCAATAAGGAATTGGCTTTTCAGAACAAAGAAAAAGAGAAACGAGCTGCTGAATTATTGATTGCCAACAAAGAATTGGCCTATCAAAACGATGAGAAAGAAAATAGAGCCGCAGAGTTGGTTATTGCCAATGAAGAACTGGCGTATCAAAATAAAGTCAAAGAAAAAAGAGCGGCTGAGTTAGTGATTGCCAATAAAGAATTGGCTTTTCAAAATGATGAAAAAGAGAAAAGAGCCGACGAATTACACATTGCCAATAAAGAACTTATTTTTCAAACAGGTGAGAAAGAAAATAGGGCTGCCGAACTCGTAATTGCCGATATAGAACTTGAATTTCAAAACAAAGAGAAAGAGAAACGAGAGATTGCCAACAAAGAATTAGAAGCCCACAGTTATTCGCTTAAATTGGCTTCCCAATATTCTTTGAGTTTGATTGAAGCCAGTCGAGATCCATTATTCACCATATCTCCCAACGGAAAAATTACGGATACCAATGAAGCAACAGCATTGGTTACAGGCGTTTCTAGAGACCAATTAATAGGTTCCGATTTTTTTGATTATTTTACAGAACCCCAAAAAGCACGAGAAGGATATAAAAAAGTTTTTTCTAAAGGCTTTGTTGTCGATTATCCGCTTACGATTATGGACGGTAAATTTACCGATGTTTTGTTTAACGGTTCCGTTTACAAAGATGACAGAGGAAATGTAGTAGGAGCTGTTGTGGTAGCCAGAGACATTACAGAACAGAAAAGAATTGCTACAGAACTATTAGAAGCCAAGGTTTTTGCAGAACTAGCAACAACACTGGCCGAAGAAGCCAAAAGCAAAGCAGAACTGGCCACAGAAATAGCAGTAAATGCAGTAAAAGCAAAACAGCAATTTTTGTCGAACATGAGTCATGAGATTCGGACCCCGATGAATGCCATCATTGGTTTTACAAAAGTGGTCTTGAAAACTGAATTAACAGCCAAGCAAAAAGAATATTTGATGGCCATTAAAATGAGTGGCGACGCTCTAATTGTTCTTATAAATGACATTTTGGATTTAGCAAAAGTAGATGCCGGAAAAATGACATTTGAGCAAACTCCTTTCAAAATAAAAAAATCATTGTCGTCAATGCTTCATTTATTTGAAACCAAAATTCAGGAAAAAAATTTAAAATTAGTATCCGAATACGACGATAAAATTCCAGAGGTTTTGCTAGGAGATTCAGTCCGTTTGCACCAAATTATTTTAAATTTGGTAAGCAATGCAGTGAAATTTACGAACAAAGGAATCATCACAGTAAGTGTTCATTTAATGTTTGAAGATGATGAAAAAGTAATCATCGAATTTGCTGTTAATGATACAGGGATAGGGATCTCAGAAAATAAAATAGAAAGTATTTTTGAAAATTTTCAACAAGCATCAAGTGATACTTCTCGATTATATGGTGGAACTGGACTTGGACTTGCCATTGTAAAACAATTGGTAGAATCCCAAGGAGGAAGCATTAGGGTTCGAAGTAAAATAAACGAATATTCCCGTTTTAGTTTTACTTTACCTTTTCTAAAAACAAAAGCAGATGCAGCACTAGAAAATGAAATAATGGAATTAGATAATGAAATTAAGGGGATCAGAGTATTGGTGGTCGAAGATATGGCCCTCAATCAATTATTGATGAAAACAGTATTGGATGATTTTGGTTTTGAACGTGATATTGCCGAAAACGGAAAAATTGCCATCGAAAAGCTCCAAGCAAATCAATACGACGTTGTTTTGATGGACTTGCAAATGCCCGAAATGAACGGCTTTGAAGCCACAGAATACATTAGAGAAACGTTGAAATCTACTATTCCAATTATTGCTTTAACGGCGGATGTAACTACAGTAGATTTGGCTAAATGCAAAGCAGTAGGCATGAACGATTACATTGCAAAACCTATTGATGAAAGAGTATTGTATAGCAAAATTGTGGGGTTAATAAAAAAACCCATAAACTCAAAATTAAATAAAAATAGCACTTCAGAAGGTATTGAGGGTGAAAAAGTAAAATATATAAACCTTGATTACTTGAACCACCGCACCAAATCCAATCCTAAATTGATGATCGAAATGATTGACTTGTATCTAGAACAAACACCTCAACTAATCAATACCTTAAAACAAAGCTTGATTGATAAAGACTGGGATTTATTACATGCAGCCATTCATAAAATAATCCCTTCTTTTTCAATTGTGGGAATTCATTCCGATTTTGAAAACATGGCCAAAAAGATTCAGGAATTTGTAATCATACAGTCGCAAAATAATGAAATGGAAAAGATGATTTTTCAACTTGAAAACGTGTGCATGCAAGCCTGTAAAGAATTAGAAGTAGAGTTACAAACATTAAAAAACACCTTAAAATGAATACCTCAAATAAAATAAAACTATTCTTAGTAGATGATGACGCCCTATTCTTGAAATCTTTGGAAATAGAGTTTATGGATCATGCTGATTTTGAGATCGAAACCTACTCTACCGGAGAACTTTGCTTGGCCAATCTATCCAACAATCCCGATGTAATTATTTTGGATTATCACCTCGATGGTATTGATAAAGAAGCTATTAACGGTATTGACACCCTGGATAAAATAAAAGCGTTCAATCCTGAAATTGCTGTCATTATGCTGTCTTCTCAGGACAAAATCGAGGTTGCTATAGAATGCATGCACCATCAAGCTTTTGATTATGTGGTAAAAAGCGAAACGGCATTTGTTCGTTTGCAAAAAATAATATCGTCTCTATTTGAATTCAAAAAAATAAAAAAAGAATTGAATTGGTATATGGAGAGAATGTAAAGCAAGCTCCATAATAGCATTATAAATTTTACAACTATTAAGGTCGCAGTTTTCAGTCGCAGTCACAGCCACAGTTTTTAGAGTTGTCTATAAACGTTGTAATTCGTTTTCTCAACAATATTTATAAAAAAGCGGGGCTGTTTTAGAACTATTGTTAAAATCAGCACTTTTTATAGACTAAAAACTGGAAACTAGTTGAATTACTAAATTTTAAAAAATAAAAATCATGAATATCAAACGAATTTTTGGTGCATTATTAACGGCTCTCGGAATTGGAGGTCTGATTTACGATGCGGTTATATTTACAAATACTTCCGGCAGCGACAGAGACATTAGAGCGTTAGTTATTTATGGGGTTTTGGGTACTGTTTTCTTTATTGCAGGAATTAGTTTGATACGAACTACAAAAGATGAATCTTAGTTTTATGGATACAAACTTGTTTACAAATAATTCACGCTCTTTATATTTAGATTAGAGTCGAAAACATAAAGTCTTGGAGAAGCAGTAGGAATTTCAAAACCGACGATTTCTTTTTTACCAATCCCTTCCAAATACATGATCAAAGCTCTTAGGCTATTGCCGTGAGCTACTACCAAAATATTTTGTCCTACTTTTAGTTTTGGTTCTATCTCCTTTTTATAATAAGGAACAACTCTATTGTAAGTATCGGCTAAGCTTTCTCCATTTGGTGGCCGAATAGCGTAGCTTCTTCTTTCCCAAACGAAGTAAGTGCCACATCTGTATTCCCTGTAAAACGATTTTCTAAATTATAGGTCGACTGTCCGTGTCGAATAAGTGTCAATACTACCATACTTAGTTTTTTTGCATTTTTTCTACTAAAACACTGGGGATTTTGAGCTATAATCCCGCACTCTAATATCGGTAAAATTGAGAGATAAAAGAACCATATTCTAATAAAAAACAAATTACATTTCGATTAAATTTCAATAAATTCAGATTATAAAACACTGACTTTAAATAGCATACAAAATAAACATCTGTAAATTCTGCAACTATTTTCAAAAGTTATACAACAACAATACCCCCTTAAGTTCCCAACTTTGCATTCTAAAGATTTCTGAATTTGAATAATCAAAACCAGAAAATCAAACTAACAATTGTTAAAACAAGAAAATATGGAACCTCAAATTGGAATCAGTAAACAAAATTTACAAAAAAGCATTGCATTTCTATCTACTATTTTGGCCGATGAAATGGCTTTGTACATTAAAATTAGAAAATTTCATTGGAATGTATCGGGCAATAGTTTTATGGAATTGCATAAATTATTCGAAAGTCAATACAAACAATTGGAAGCATCTATCGATGAAATTGCAGAACGCATCAGCAAATTGGGTGGAAAAACAATTGGTACGATGAAAGAGTTTTCGGAACTCACAAGAATTAAGGAAAACCCAAATAAGTATCCTATACAAAAAGACATGATTCTAGAACTCTTAGAGGATCAAGAAACTGTTATCGTTCAATTGCGAGAAGACATTAAGGTGTGTTCCGAAGAAAATAGAGATGCTGGTACCGCCGATTTTATGACTGGATTAATGGAAGAACATGAAACAATGGCTTGGATACTGAGGAGGTATCTGAGTTAAATCCAGAAAACAAAACTTATAAAACTAAAAAGATGTATAAAATAGAACAAGAATTGGCATACAATTCAAGAAGTTATTGCAAAGTGGGTAAAATAATATCCCCAAAAAACGAGACTGGCGATTCAAGAATTATTCCTATTGATTTTACATCAGAGGCTTTTAAAAAATCTAATATTGCCATTACAGCAAAAGTAAGAAATCTATAGCCTGTTATTTATTATTATAATTTAAAAAAACAAACGCTATGTATCATATTTCAATTATTTCATCTAGTATAAGAATGGGCCGAAAAAGCCACAATGTTGCATTGTACTTGCAAAAGTATGTGAGTGAAAATAAATTGGCCACAGTCGAAATACTAGATTTGAAAAGTTATAATTTCCCTGTTTTTGAAGAGCGATTGCAATTTCAAACAAAACCTACAACTTCTGTACTTGAATTTGCAGATAAAATCAAAACATCCGATGGGATTATTATTGTTACACCCGAATATAATGGTGGTTTTCCCGCCAGTTTAAAAAATGTCATTGATCTTTTGTATGCCGAGTGGGAACACAAACCTATTGGAATTTCAACTGTTTCGGCTGGAGGATATGCAGGATCACAAGCTTTAATTTTTTTACAATTTGTGCTTTGGAAAATAAAAGCCTTTACTATTCCTGCTTATTTGCCAATTGCAAAAGTACAAGAGGAATTTGACGATTTAGGAAATGCTGTCCATAAAGCAGAAACGGATAAACTGGCTTCAGTTTTTGTAAAAGAACTGCTCTGGTCCATAAAATTGATAAAAAAAGAATCATATCCATCGGATGTGATTAGTTTTTAAAGAGGAAAACTCAGTTCGAGTATTTTTTTGCTTGAACTTTCCACAAGAGAACACTCGAATTGATATACAGTAATTGCATACTACACAATTTTTTAAATAAAAGGCAAAAAAAATGACTACCTCAACAACTGCTGTCATAAAGAAATTACTTTTGTTTTTTCTTATATTTGCTGGATTATATTACGGCAAAGTATTCATTATGCCTTTTGTAATTGGAGGGATTTTGGCTATGCTATTTTTGCCATTTTGCAATTGGATGGAAAAAAAGAAAATTCCAAAAGGAATAGCTGTGTTTCTTTGTCTTCTTACATTATTGCTTTTTGTATTAGGCTTAGTTGCAATCCTAAGTTGGAAAATCTCCGAAGTAATGAACGACATCTCTCTCTTAAAAGATAAAACTATTGAGACTGTCGCCTACATTCAGAAATACATTTTCAATCATTTTAATATTTCGATAGAAGAACAATTCAAAATCTTCAAAGAAGAGAAGCCTTCCTATTCCAGTATGATGCAAATCCTATTGAGCTCACTTGCCGCGATATTGACCAATCTTATTTTGGTCACAGCTTATTTTTTGTTTTTATTGTGTTATCGTTCCCATATCAAACAGTTTATTCTAAAACTTACTGCCGAAACACAACAAAAGGAAATGGAACAAATAATACACAAAGTGGCAAATATATCCCAACAGTATTTGGTGGGGCTTTCAAAAATGATTGTTTGTCTGTGGATTATGTATTATATTGGTTTTAGTTTCATTGGATTAGAGAATGCATTCTTTTTTGCCATTTTCTGTGGTTTTCTTGAGATAGTTCCTTTTGTTGGAAACATTACCGGAACAGCCCTTACTGTTTTAATAGCCGCAATGCATGGAGGCAATCTTGTCCTTCTAGGTGGCATTGCAATTACGTATGGAATTGTACAATTTATACAAGGCTGGTTAATTGAACCCTTGATGTTGGGACCTCAAGTCAAAATAAACCCATTGTTTACTATTATTGCATTGGTATTGGGCGAACTCCTGTGGGGAATACCTGGAATTATTTTGGCGATCCCACTTACTGCCATGCTCAAAATTATTTGTGATCACATCGAACCATTGAAACCTTATGGCTTTTTGATTGGCGAAATTGAACTCAAAAAAACTGCAAATTTTAGCTTCTTCAAAAAAATAAAAGGTTTATTATAATCTTTTAGACTGCCCCTCTTTCTAAAACCCTTTAAAAATACCTCTAGAACATATTATAACGTTAACGTAGCTATAAAACTGACGCCGTAAGTCTCAGCTAATTATAGCCTCCCCTTCCTATCACAAATATATCATTACCAATACAATATCGTCAAATACAGATAATTATTCAATCTGTAAATCTGTAAATGATACAACTATTAACAAAAGTTTTGTAACTCCAAAACTCGATATGTTAATGACCTTTGACGTAAATAATTAAACAAAGACACAAAATGAAAAAATTACTATTCTTATGTACGTGCCTAGCATTTACATATATTACGAATGCACAAACCGAAGATCGAAAATGGAATATTGGAATATCTGGTGGTGCAACACAGTATAACGGAGATCTAGGAAATGATTTTTATAAAACCGATATGACGTTTTATGGAGTTGGAGGTTTATCTGTTTCGAGATATTTAGGGAAATATTTTGATTTGAACTTAGCTGCAAATAAAGGAACTGTAGCTTACAACCGTGCGGATGGTTACTTTAACAGTGAGTTTTCATCCCTTGCACTGAATTTAAAAATTAACCTTTTAAATCCAGATTACGTGGTAAGACCCTATGTATTTGGAGGTTTAGGGGTTATGCTTTTTGACAAAAAACTGGATGTCGATAGTAAAAAGATTGATTATCTACTTCCAACAGCGGGTGGAGGATTAACCTTTAGACTGAGTCCTATTGTGATGCTTAATGTTCAAGAAACCTTTATGTTTACTGATGGAGACAATAGAGATGGAGTTTCTGGAGGAAGTAAAGATTTGTTTTTAATGCACACTGTGGGATTGTCTTTTAACTTAGGTGAAAAAAAAGATGCCGATAATGATGGTGTTTCAGATAGAAATGACAAATGTCCTGACACTCCAGCAGGTATAGTTGTAGAAAAAAATGGTTGTCCGCTGGATAAAGACAACGATGGTGTTGCCGACTATCTAGACGAATGTCCAGATGTTGCTGGATCAGCAGCCTTGAATGGTTGTCCTGATCGTGATAAAGATGGTGTAGCCGATGGCAATGACCGTTGCCCTGATGCTGCTGGATCAGCAGCCTTAAAAGGGTGTCCCGATGCAGATAATGATGGTGTTGCTGACATCGATGATAAATGCCCAAATACAACCGCTGGAAACAAAGTAGATGCCTTTGGATGTCCTTTGGATAATGATAAAGATGGTGTTGTAAACAGTGAGGATCGTTGTCCTGATGCTGCTGGGCCAGTCGCACTAAAAGGTTGTCCTGACACCGATGGTGACGGTGTTCCTGATATTGATGACCGTTGTCCTACCGTAAAAGGAAATATTATAAACAAAGGATGTCCTGATATTGCACCCAAAGATGTCAAAAGAATTGCCTATATCGCGGGTAAAATTTTCTTCGAAAATGCTAGCGCTAAGTTAAAAACATCTTCTTATGTTGAACTAAATGAGTTGGTTTTAATCTTAAACCGTTATGATGGTACCCATTTGCAAATCGAAGGACATACGGATAGTAATGGTAGTGATGCATACAATATCACATTATCACAGCAACGTATGGAATCTGTAAAACAATATTTAGTAAGCAAAGGTATCACCGAAACTAGATTGCTTGCTTTAGGATTTGGAGAAGGTAAACCAATAGCAACTAACAAAACTGCTTTAGGTCGTGCCAAAAATAGAAGAGTTGAGTTAAAAACAACATACTAAAGTTTTTTGAATGGTTTTGAATGGTTTTTCCCTAAAGAGGTTGTTGCAAAACAGCCTCTTTTTTTTTGGCGGGGGGAACAAGACACTATCATTTACTTAATTTAACTACAGTAAATATGACAAAAGGTCTCCCGACTTTTTCCGTGATTTTTTTTAGAACTACATGATTTTCAAAAGTTATAAAAAACTATAAAGTAACACACCTGCCAATGTGTAGCTTTTTTACTTCTATTTAAAGTAAGTGCGTTTCGATTTATAAGCAAACATGTTGAATTTCTAAGATATTTACGGAAAAAGTCGGGAGACTTCTATTAAATTTATGCCTTTCAAGAACATTTTAAAAAAGGCGCAAAAGTCTGAAGACTCATTGCGCAGCGGGATATTTTAAATAGATTAATCCGAAAATTCAGTGTAATTCTTTTTTAGTTAGAACTAAAATTTTAAGAATTTCATCAATGTTTTTCGGTTTTTCGTCAACACTCACAAATTTTAATTTAGATTGATATTTAGTGTAATAGTATGTAGTTGCATTAGAGAAGTTCTCTCTAGTTCCTATAATGGAATCAAATAAAGTTTTCTTGTTTTTATATAAATATTCATTATCTGAGGTTCTTTCATTGATTGACCTATTGATAGTGTATATTATGTGTTTATTGTTTTGTTTGGAAATTTTTTTATTAAAACTATTTTCTCCTGAGACACTTTGTAAAACTCCATTTTTATGATACTTATAATTAATTTTATAAGTAAAAAACTGGTCATCTGTTTGAAAATTTCTATTCTTAATTTCCGCTTTAATAATCCTGAATTTGTTGTTTTCTTTCTGATTTCTCCAATTTTTATTTAAAGGCTGTAATGCTTGAGAATAATCACCATAATCATCTTTTAAAAAGAAAGCCAAATCTAGTATTGATTTTTCTTCAAAAATTTTTTGTTTTAAAAAATTGTAATATTCATTATTTACTGTATAAGTATCATTATTAATGATAATATTATTTTGATTAGCAAATGTAACTTTTACATCATCTTGTTCTGAGCAATAAAAAGTTATTGATTGGTTATTACTTTTTTTAGACCAAAATGACAATTTTTCAGGTTTTTCATTTAAATCTTCTTTTAGTTTATAAATTGTTATAGTATCTTTTTTTTTAGGAAATATACCTATAAAATTTGTTATACTGGGACCATTACCCATAACAAAATCCGGTTTGTCCGTTCCATTCTCACTTTCTGATGATTTATCAATATATTTATCTTGAACGAAAGCTACAACAAATTGGGTTTCTTTTTTTTGTTGATTATTGTAAAAAGGAAAAAATAAATAACCCAAAAGGATTGTAATGTATATATATTTCATTGTTATTTTACGGGTGTTTCGCTAGTTAATCTTGTTTTTGTTCTTTTCCAGAAAATACTTTTCCCTGCATTTACTGTTCCTGAAATGCCATAAGTTTGTTTTACACCAGTTTCATAATAAAAACTGCCGGATTTCCAATATTCTTGATTTTCAAAATCAGCGGCTGGAGTTCACTATAATACCAAATACATTTTTTTACTTTACGTACACTAGCAAAAGTGAGATTCTTGCTCTATCATTGATAAGGCAACCATTCTCTATACTCAAATTTTTCGTGATTTTCAATTTTTCCTGAACTCGTATTCAAAGTCTTCGTAAAACTTAATCTTCCTTGGTTATCGTACTGATAATATTTCTTATATTTTATCCGTTTCCCACTTGGTTTATCAATAAAGTCAACATCCATTTCTTTTAAAAAATTATCAACAACATGTAATTTCATTTCTCTTATAGTAGTTCCATATACAAAAGGAGAAAATCTAGCATTTGACACACCTACATCTAATTTAAACCTTAAATTAGATGCTGATTTTAATTTTTTATCAGTCTTATAAGTTTTTATTCTAGTTAGTTATATTTTGGTTTGATTTTAGCCTTAGTATTTTGGCAAACTAACCTACAACTAGTTTACACCAGCCATAAAATAGCTTAAAATAATCAATCCAAATCAGGTTGACTATAGAATATAACGCAATTATCATCTTATTTTACTCATAATTCTACAGTAAATTTATGTTTCAAAAAATCATAAATATGAGTTTGTCCATCTTCATAAAATGTTTTTTCAGCTAGTTCTTGTACGTCCTTTGTAGATAAATAAGCCATTATTTTACCGTCCTTAAAATTTATAGTTTCTCCTATTTGAGACAATTCAAATATCTCGAAATTAACCCTAGCAGTAACAGAGTAATTGAATGTTTTATTCCCGTTTGAATCGCTGAAACTTATTCTGTTTTGCTCTTTATTGCAAGTGTATAATGCTCTATTTTTTTTATTATGGAGCATTAAGGTTACATCATTGTCTATAATTGTTATTTCTGAGGTTGTTTTAACCATATTTTTTTTAATTTATACCGAATATGTATTCAATTCGTAAATGTGATTTCTTGTTTTAAATTCCATAAGAATAGCTACTATTTTTTGTTCAGTTTTAGCTCTTCGTGAAATTCTTCTTGATATTTTAACCACTGGTCATAAGTATAGCTTTTGCCTTTGTAAGTTTGATAGATTTTACTTAAAGTTCTATCTTCCCTTACTATTCTATATTTAGTATCCTAAAAATCAGTGCGTACCACATACGACCATAGGTTCACCTTCATGTTCTATCTGATGTAATATTTCGCCTGTTTTAGCATCCAGTTTTATGACTTCCCAAGTAGATTTACCAGTTAATTTTCTTGTGTCTATGAATACTTCCCAATATTTTCTGTGATCTTCGCTTTCCTTTCTTATTCCAGTATCCCAATTGCACTCTTTATGTTTTATCGAACAGCCTCTATTTACAAGATACTGTAACACATCCTCAAAAGAAAAATCCCAGCCCAAATCATGGTCAACCACTTTCTCAAGTTTCCCTTTTTGATTAAAACGATATTCTTTGCCTAATATTAAATGATAATTATTTATAAAAATATACTTTGCTTTAATAAAACCGTTTTTGTAATATGATTTATTTATTGTGTAGATAAAATCGCTTCTTGTATATGAAAGGTCAAAACCTCCTAGTGAAGCTCCTCCTAAAGTAGTATGTTTTGTAGAACTTTTACTGAATAAAGCTCCTCCTAAAGTAGTATATCCTGTAGAATCTCTTTTACTATAGGAGTAATTATCATATACAATTCCTTTATAGCGCGTATTTCCTTTTTCTTTTGTTATAACCAATCCGTTTTTAAAATCATCTAAATTTAATTTTTCAAAAGAACCATTAAGTTGCGGTCTGTTTTTTACATTCAATTTTTGTTTTAAAGTATCTGTTTTCTGTTTTACATCTTGTGCCAAACAACTGTTTAAGTTTAACAAAAGGAACGTAATAATTATAATATAACTTGTTTTCATAGTGCAGGTGTGTGTTTAGATTACCATAAAACGGATACTATTTTTTGTTTTGTTTTAGCTCTTCGTGAAATTCTTCTTGAAACTTTAGCCATTGGTCATAAGTGTAGTCTTTCCCTTTGTAAGTTCGATAGATTTTACTTGTAGTTCTATCTTCCTTTATTATTTTTTGCTTTGGGGCTTGATTCTCTATGTCTGCATGCCATTCACGATCACCCTCAAGTTCTATTTGATACAAAATTTCGCCTGTTTTGGCATCCAGTTTTATGACTTCCCAAGTAGATTTGCCAGTTACTTTTCTTGTGTCTACAATTACTTCCCAATATTTTCTGCAATCTTCACTTTCGCTTTCTTTCTTACTTATTTCAGTACTCCAATACCCTTCTTCATATTTTATTAATAAACCTCTATTTAGAATATATTGCAACACATCTTCAAAAGGAAAATCCCAACCCAAATCGTGATCTATCACTTTCTCTAGTTGTCCGTTTTTATTAAAACGATATTCTTTGCCTAGCAGTACTTGACCGTCAATAGTAGAGGCAATGCCTTTTCTATCAATAAAACCATTTTTGTAATATGATTTCCATAAACGGTAAGCAGAATTCGATGCGGTAAATGAATAGCCAAAACCTTCTGATGGAGTACCGTCTAAAGTAGTATATCCAGTGTGATCCGTTTTACGGTATCTGTAAGAATCATAAATAACCCCTAGATAAGGTTCTATAGTTCCTTTTTCTTTTGTTATAACCAATCCATCTTTAAAATCATCTAAATTCAGTTTTTCAAAGGAATCATTAAGCTGTGGTCTGTTCATTGTATTCGTTTTAGGTATTATAGTATCTTTTTTAGAATTGTTGTCTTGTGCCAAACAACTGTTTATGTTCAGTATGAGGAATAAATTGATTATAATATAAGTTGTTTTCATGGTGCTGGAGTATAATTAGGTGGTTCTGCGCTAGCATTATTATTAGCCACTATACATTGCCAATAATAAAGAAAATATTTATTTGTTCCATAATCCATGATATTATTTGTAGACATGTATTTTAACGAATGCTTAGCTTGTGGCACGGTATTGCTACTTGTTCCTTCCTCCATATGATTCTTGCTTTCCCACGTATGTGGTAGTTTTAGGGAGTGCAGTACTTCGTGTGACAAAGTTGGTAACTCTGCATCTTTGGTCATTACTATATTTTTGGGGTTTGCCCCATCGGTATAACCTGTTAAAATTCCGACACTAGGAAATGCCAGATTATTCTTATCAATAGTAAAACATCCTTGTGCCACATAAAACACCCTCATATAGTTGTTGTATCTATTGCCTTTTGCAAGTACAAGTTTCTCAAATAAATAATCAGACAGGCTTTTCCATCCAGTTGGAATGGTAGTGGCTCTATGGTCATAATAGCATTTTAGTTTTCCTGCATCAACATACCTATGATTTAGATCGTCACGCCCTGCACGAATGGTTGAAATATCCAATTCTTCAATTATAAATATTGGATCGATCAGAGCTTGTCGCAATGTTTTCCTAATCATTGCTTTTTGCTTGTCAATAGTTATTGTTCCCGCTTTAAATCCTTCTTCTGCTGTTCCATCAACATTGACATCTGTTTTCACATTTACCAAGACAATATTTTTTACTTTTCGTTTGGTTTTGTCGTTTGGTAATACTTTGAGCGTTCCTGCTAGTTTTCTAACTTTTTGGGAGCTAGCAGGGTCTGGGTTACTCATAACGGTATAAGCTGTTATCTCTTTGTAGCCAGTTGCAAATGTCTTTTTGCATTCTACTTGTATCTCTAGCGTATTAAAGGTTCCTGTGGTAAGGGTTTTTGTTATTTGCAATTGTTTCATTCTCTCCTGTGGTTGTACAGGTGGTGTTGTAGGAGCAGCTGGAGTGCTAATAAGTGTTGGCGTGGCTGGTGGTGTTCCTGTGTATAGCGTAATTTCAAAAAATTCATTTTCAAATTCCAATATTAATTCTTCGGGTGCTACGGTAACCTCTATTTGCAATTGTAATATGGCGACCGCTTTTGTCGTTTCGTTTTCATGTTTATAGATACACAGTTTGGGTTCAAAATAATCTATGTTGTGTCCAGCAGGGTCTAATCTGTTTAGGGAGGTAAAAATTCTATATTCCCCTTTCAGCCTTCCATACAAATCTTTTACACCATCGTTGTTGGTGTCTGTGCTGTCCTCTACAAATGTATTAGCAGCCTGATTGTTGTCGTAATACCCTAATATGGTCTGATAATCTACATCGCCATCGAGAGAAGTTTGCCCAAGATTGGTTCCGCTACCAGTTCGCATCCAATCAAACATAAATTCTCCTTTCCACCTTGGGTTGGGTCTAAACATTACCGTTGCCTGTGCATCAATTTGCCCAGCAGGAGGTACTACAAAACTAGGAGAACCAAATATTATATTACTCATAATTAAGATTTATTACCTTTTATAACTACTTTTTTGTTAGAAATCAAATTCAAATCATCGTGGGTTGCAACAATTGTTACTTTTTCGGCTGTTTCTTCAATTGATTTAGCCATACAAATGTGTTTGTCTTTTATTGTTACAGTCAGATTTTTTGCTGTTTTATTAATTGCCATAAAATTATTTTTAATAGATTAAAACATATTTGATTTTTCAGCACTATTTATATTTACTGTTTTATTAGTACTTTCTAGATGCATGTTTTCTTTAGTACTAAAAACTGTCACTTTTTCAGCATGTTGAGTAGATTCTATTGAATCTCGAATGTGTTTTTTTTCTATAATTTCGGTTTTATTATTGGCGCTTTCTGTTAGATTACCAGTAGCACTCTGGTTAATATCATGCCCCGCGGTTTGTATGATGTCTTTATCTGCCGAGTTTGAGATATTCTCTCCCGCAGTAGCTGTAATACTTTCTGAGGCTTCAAAAATGATATTTTTGGCTTTTATGGTTATCGTTCCAGAAGAGGTTAAGTTTATATTTTTATTCTCTGTATCCATGTGTAGTTCATTTCCGCTTGGGTCAGAAAGCCAAATACCTGTTTTTTCTATAAACTTAAACAATTGACCAAATTTAAGTTTCCATCCTTTTATCATGTTTTTTGGATCAAAAAACTCAGGCTTCTCCTTTCCGTTATAATGTGTTGCTGCTACATAGGGACAATCTGCGTTGCCTCCCTCAAAATGTACCATTACTTCGTCTCCTATTTCGGGTCTAAAATAAAACCCACGTCCAGCACCTCCGTAGGGTTGTACCATACGCATCCATTCGCTAGATGTGCTACCACTTACCCAAAAGAAATTCACTTTTACACGTCCCATACCTTCGGGGTCGTTGTTGTCTCTTATCGTTGCGGGTTGGCTTTCGGCTTTTGCGAAAGCTTCTACATCAGTATAATGTGGGGCGCATACATCAGCAGGAATGGCTGTGAACTCACAGGTATAATTCCCGTGTACCTCTGAGTGATGTATAACTTCTATGGCAATGAGTTGGTGTTCTACGGTTTGGTTTTGTATGGTAAAAACTTGTCCCACACCAATGGGTATATAGGATACACCACTGTAAAATACGCTATTGGCATCTCTTCCTGCGGTTTGCAGTTTTACCATTTCGGCAATTTCAGAGCTGTCTTTGGCTTGGTTGGTGTAGGCTCCTACGGTTACATCAGGTTGTGAAACAGGGGCTTGTCGGTTTCTAATTACTGCCGAAAAACTATCAGCACTCCCTGTATCTGTTTTAGTTTGTGAGTTTCTAATACCGTTCCCTTGCTACAAGAGGTTTGGGACTAAATTAAGCCCATTTTTCGGATTTGCCTAAACATCTCAAATACAAACCAATTTTCCCATTAAGCCAATTGCCCAAATCTCTTGTGAGCAAGTGTTGGCAGACGTATTTCTATGAAATCCAAGTTTTCTCCATTTTAATTATTTTCCATTTACTCTTTACTTTTTTGATAAAAACTGTACGTCCATATCCACATTCTCTGCCACAAGTAAATCCAACTTCAAGAATTCCATTCTCTTTTTTAAAGTCAAATTTTATTCCCGAAACTCTTAATATTCCTGAAAAATTAAATTTATATTTTTTCTCAAAAATATTTTCTCTATCAAATTCGTTTATGTTTTTTAGTTTGAATTTACCATTCAATCTTATGTTTTTGTAATTTAGAACATATTCTTTTGTTTTATCAACTATCAATTTTTTCAAAGTATCTTTTGGAAAATCTTTAGTCACAATTAGTTCATATTCTTTTTCGTAGGGAGAAATTTTTGGTTCAAAAGCTATAATAACTTTTGAGGTGTCTTTTTCTATTTCTGCAACATCTTTTTTCCAATTTTTTAATCTTTGAATTTCTTCCGCTGTTGCTTTTGTTGAATCAATTTTCACATATCGACCTTCTTTGTCAAAAAGCATTTTCCCATATGGTGGTGGAGCATTTGAAAATATTCTAATATCTACACAAGTTGAGTCTATTATGCTTGGCAAAATTTCCGTCAAAACTTGTTTATTAAATTCGACATCATAATCGTTCTTTTTACAATTTGCAAAAAGAATGATTATGAAGATGAATGTTGATTTTAGTATTTTCGTCATAATATGTATGCCAACTGTTGCATTAGCATAATCATAGCCTCCAAAAGAGGTTTTATGTGATGCCAAATTGGTCTCAATTCCAAATTGATGTAAAGAAGATCCATTGATTAAATTCACTTTACTGGTTTTGCTATTCCCAAACTGTATGCGCATACCATCAAAATAAAACCATTGCCCATAACGTGCCGAGAGGCGTTTTAGGAATTCAAAACTCGTTTCGTTGTATTGTGGTTTGTAATCAAATATGTCCGAATGCGTGGGTTCGATAGCCTCTCTTTGGTAAAATTCACCTGCGGTTTCTTCGGCAAAAATTTTAAGCGCTATTTCTTTTAGGTTGCGGTCTAAGAAGGTTCTTGATTTTTTCATGTCATCTAATAAAATCGTGTGACTTATACCCTTAACATGTAAACCTACTGGACTACCGTTTACATCAACAGATTTTAATCCTTGAATAATCCCTTTAGACATTAATTTAACGCCAGAAAGACCCTTAAAGGTGAAAATTACTTCTTTGCCTTTATATTTACGAAGGGCTTCTGCTTGGTCTTCTGGTTTGATTACGGGAGTACCCGTATATTGCCAGACAAAGGAAAAATGATGATGATCCATCATCTTTTGTGTTAGTTTTAAATCATAATAAACAACGTTATGCGTAAAATCATCTATTGTTATGTGTACTTGCTCTGCAAAATTTGACATCTTTTAAATTTGTTTTTTTTGGGGTTAGTTAATTGTTTGATATATACGCATCTATTTTATTGTGTATTTTAGACTTAAATCGGTTGTAGTCTCCAACATATTGGTCTCCTTCATAAGAGAAAAGCAGGTAATTTAATCTCTTTTCTATTCCGTAATTTTCATCTACGAATTTTTCGAAATAGTCCCTTGCCATAGACACAACAACTTCTTGGGTAACAAAAGTGTATTTTTGCCCGTCACTTCGGGTGTATTCACTACCAATAGCAGGGTAATAGCGCTGATCATTAAATATGAAAGATTTAGGAACGGTTAACCAAATGTTTCCGTCTTTGTCTGTGAAAGTAATATATACTGAATCATTCGAAACAGTAAATAAAGTACCATTTTCGGTGTCAATAATAGATTTCTGTTTACCGTCTTTATTCTTGCCAAAAACTGATATAGAGGAATTGTATTTTTGTGTTAGTAATTCTATAACTTTTTCCAATTGTTGCATAATAATCGCTTTTGCACTTTTTAATTAGTTTGATATTGTCTCTGTAAAACTTATTTTTTGTGTAACTCTTAACGAAGTAAGATATGTATTATTTTATATATTGAGTGAAAAAGCTACAAAAAAAAATACAAAATAAGATTGAATCACAAAATTGATTCAATTAATCGACATGTGCAATACCCATTTTTAGTGATATTTAAGTTTTTACTGATTTTTTTTAAAATTAGATTAAACCAATTAATACAACTCGTAATGTTTGCTGTAGGTATTTTTTTTACAGGACAAGAGATGGTAAACTAATAGTTCTTATGCTAAAAAACTTTTGCAAAAGCTTTACATAAATAACAAAAAATCATTCCAATTAGTTGATAAGTAAATGTTTCAAAATAAACCTTTACTAAGCGTATTAAACAAGAATCAAGAAATTTGAAACAAGTACAAAATTTGAAAACTTAATAATTTACCCCCTTTAAATCTGTAAATAATATAACTTATCGAAAAAATTTTGTAACCCCGCTCAGTATTATAAATCGACCTTTATACTTCAAGTAAAGCAAGAGATATCTTTAAATAAAACACAGTATAGAAAAATTTGGTTTGGGTGAAGGGGGCTGTTGGAAACAACAGCCCTTTTCTATAAAAAACTAGTATTAACATCTCTTTACTATTTTAAAAATAATTAAACAAAAATCCATAACTATCTAAAAATCTGTAAATAATATAACTTATTTAAAAAATTTCATAACAATTTTTAGGCAGTATAAATTGACCTTTATAATTCTTGTAATTCTAAGTTTTACAAAAAAAATGACAAAATAGGAAATCATGATAGCAGTAAAAAAAGAAGGTGTACTTATTCAAAAAACGGAACTTATTTTTGAGAATGAAGGCGTTTTAAATCCTGCTGTGATAAAAGAAGGTGATTGTGTTCATCTCTTTTATAGAGCAGTCAGCAAAGGCAATTATTCCAGTATAGGATATTGTAAACTGAAAGGCCCTCTTACCGTTGAACACCGTGACCAAGCTCCTGTTATTGTTTCCGAATTTGATTATGAGTCCCACGGAGTTGAAGATCCTAGAATTGTAAAAATTGAAGGTATCTATTACCTCACTTATACTGCGTTTGATGGTGTAAACGCTTTGGGAGCTTTGGCTACATCCTCAGATTTGATGCACTGGGACAAGAAAGGAATAATTGTCCCGCAGGTTACGTATAATGAGTTTAATGCGCTTACGGCAAACAATATAAGAATCAACAATAAATACTTTCGTTACAACAATCATCAAGGCGTAATTCAGAAACAAGAACCTAAAAAAAAAGTGCTGCTGTGGGATAAAAACATCATTTTGTTTCCAAGAAAAATTGATGGCAAATTCATTTTTCTGCATCGCATAAAACCAGATATACAAATTGTTGTTGCTGTAAGAAAACTAGAAGAACTCAACTCCAAATTTTGGGTAAACTACTTTGCTAATTTTGACAAATGCATTGTAATGAAACCCAAATACGAACATGAAGCCAGTTATATTGGTGGAGGCTGTCCTCCTATCGAAACCCAGTTGGGCTGGCTTATCATTTACCATGGAGTACAAGATACGATCAAGGGATATGTTTATTCTGCTTGTGCCGCTTTACTTGATTTAAAAAATCCAATGAAGGAAATTGCACGATTGCCCTATCCCCTTTTTAAACCCGAATTAATATGGGAACTAAAAGGCGAAGTCAATAATGTGTGCTTTCCCACTGGAACCGCTTTATTTGAAGATACCCTTTACATCTATTATGGAGCTGCCGATGAACGCATAGGAACTGCCTCTGTGAGTATATCTGAATTAATGAAAGAACTAATGCTTAATACTGTTAAAAATGAAAAATAGAACCACCATACAAAATCCAAACATCCATTTGGTAAGGCTATTGAATGCTGAATTCAACATTCCTACTACGAATCATTTGATTCCTGAGACAGCCGTAAAACTTCCTGAAATCTTGTTCATTACCACTTTTCCTCCTAGAGAATGCGGTATTGCAACCTATTCACAAGACTTGATTAAATCACTAGACAATAAATTCAAGAATTCGTTCAAAATAAAAATTTGTGCTTTAGAATCGAATACTGAAAAACATCGTTATGCTGAGCCCATAAAATACATACTCAACACCGATCAACCCGATGCTTTCTCTAATTTATCCGAAAAAATCAATGCTAACGATTCGATTCAAATGGTGTTACTTCAACATGAATTCGGACTATTTAGAAAAAATGAAGCCGATCTTATTCAATTTTTAGACGTACTAAAAAAACCTGTAATTGTTGTGTTCCACACAGTATTGCCCAATCCCAATGATTTGCTTAAAGCAAATGTACAAGCGATTGGACAACTGACTCAATCGATTATTGTGATGACACATTCGGCAGCCAAAATCTTGAAAAATGATTACGGTATTGCTCCAGAAAAAATAGCGGTAATTGCCCATGGAACCCACTTGGTACCACACTCAGACAAAGAACTTTTGAAAAAAGAATACAACTTGTCCGGAAAAAAAGTGCTTTCTACTTTCGGATTACTTAGTTCTGGAAAAAGTATAGAAACAACGCTAGATGCCATGCCGAGCATCATCAAAGAAAATAAAGATATTTTGTTTCTAATAATAGGTAAAACACATCCAACTGTAGTAAAAGAAGAAGGAGAAAAATACAGAATGATGCTGGAAGAAAAAATTCAAACCTTACAATTACAAAATCATGTCCTATTTATCAACTCCTTTTTACCACTAACCCAGCTTTTGGACTTTTTGCAACTGACAGACATTTATTTGTTTACTTCAAAAGACCCCAATCAAGCTGTAAGTGGCACTTTTTCCTATGCCATAAGTTGCGGTTGCCCTATTATCTCCACTCCTATTCCGCATGCCTGCGAAGTTTTGAGTGAAGGTGCGGGAATCATAGTCGATTTTGGAAACTCGCAACAATTAGCCGAAGAAGTCAATGATTTGTTACTTGATAACCAATTAAGAAAAAACATAAGCGCAAACGGTTTGCATAAAATTGCACCGACTGCCTGGGAAAACTCGGCAATTGCCCATGCGCTATTATTTGAAACCGCCATGAAGAAATTTTTTTCCTCTAAAAATAAAAAGGCTCCCGATAATTATCGGGATGACAACCAAAATTCAAATACTTTTCTGGAAGAAAAAACAGTAAATGAAAATTTGAATTTGCACTATAAAATTCCAGAGATAAATTTAGACCACATCCAAAAACTAACCACCGATTTTGGAATGATTCAGTTTTCTATTATCAACCAGCCCGACCCAGAATCAGGATACACCCTAGACGACAATGCTCGTGCCATGGTGGCTATGTGTGAACATTTTGAGTTATTCAAAGACAAAACCGATTTAGATTACATTAAAATCTACTTGAATTTTATAACAATTTGTTTGCAAGACAATGGCACTTTTCTAAATTATGTTGATGAGGATGGTGATTTTACCGATCAAAATAACGAAACCAATTTGGAGGATTCCAATGGAAGAGCTATTTGGGCTTTGGGCTATTTAATTTCATTAAGTTCCATTTTGCCTACCGCAATTGTTGAAAAAGCGAAACTGACTTTGGAACGCGCTTCATTAAATGTCCACAAAATTCATTCGACACGAGCAATGGCTTTTGTCATAAAAGGACTTTATTATGCTAATACAAAAGAGATATCGGTACAAAATACTGCCACAGTAAAAGAACTGGCTGATAGAATGGTTCAAATGTACAAGCACGAATCAAATGAAAATTGGAGCTGGTTCGAAAGTTACTTAACCTATGGCAACAGTATTTTACCCGAAGCAATGCTTTGTGCTTTTTTGAGTACAGGAGATACGGCCTATAAAACAGTTGCCAAAACTTCCTTTGACTTTCTTTTGAGTAAAATTTTTAGCGATAATAGCATTAAAGTAGTATCCAATAAAGGTTGGTTACTCGAAGAAAATGGTATTAAAAACCAAGAAATAGGTGGCGAACAACCCATTGACGTTGCTTATACTATTTTGGCGTTAAGCAAATTTTCGATAGCCTTCAAAGACGAGGAATACATTCGAAAAATGAAAATAGCTTTCAACTGGTTTTTAGGAAACAACCATCTGCACCAAATTATTTACAATCCTTGTACAGGAGGATGTTATGACGGTTTAGAAGACACCTATATCAATTTAAATCAAGGAGCAGAATCTACGATTAGCTACCTATTGGCTCGATTAACTATTGAAAAAAACACTAGAAAACCTTTCAAACTACATACTCCCAATGAAGTTCAAGAAGAGTTTTATTTGAAATTGAATCGTGAAAAAATATTGGCTTAATACTGATTATAAATTCATCCGAATCAAGGGGGTTGAAATAAAACACTGATGTTCTTTAGATTAGACCTAACAGGTTTTGAAAATCTGCTAGGTCTGCGTTGAAAACCAAAAAGTTACAGATTAAACCCTTTATTCGCATTATTCAATATAGTCCAACAATCCCGATATCGACCACAAATTAATTACAAATTTTCCTTTTATAATTTGCTTAAAATTCATGGCTAACTTTTTTAACAATTTGTGGAAACCCACTCCATTCGTAGCAGAGGCTTAAATTTTAATATTTAATCTATAAAGCTGTGAATCATATAACTAATAATAAAAGTTTTGTAACACTTAAACTATTTTTGTTAATGACCTTTGACTTAAACAATTAAACAAAAACACAAAATGAAAAAATTACTATTTATATGTACGTGCTTAGCATTTACATATATCACCGCAGCAGAAAACTCAGACCTAAAATGGAATATTGGGATGTCTGGTGGTGCAACACAGTATAATGGAGATTTAGTGATAAATGATGTTTCTGGAGGAAGCAAAGATGCATTTTTGATGTACACTGAAGAGTTGCTTTTTAACTTAGATGATAAAAAAGATTCGGATAATGATGGCGTTTCGGATAGAAATGATAAATGTCCTAACACTCCTGCTGGTGTGGCGGTAGACAAAAGTGGTTGTCCTCTTGATAAAGATAAAGATGGTATTGCCGATTATCAAGACGAATGTCCAGATATGGTAGGATTATCAACCTTGAATGGTTGTCCTGATAAAGATAGTGACGGTGTAGCCGATAATAAAGACCGTTGTCCTGTGCTTGCTGGACCAGTAGCACTAAAGGGGTGTCCCGATGCAGATAATGATGGTGTTGCCGACTTAGATGACACCTGTCCAAATACAATCGTAGGTAACATAGTAAATGCTTCCGGGTGTCCTATGGATAATGACAAAGATGGTGTAGCAAACAATGAGGATCTTTGTCCTGATACAGCTGGACCAGTAGCCTTAAAAGGTTGCCCTGACACTGATGGCGATGGTGTTACCGATAATAATGACCGTTGTCCTACCGAAAAAGGAAATATTATTGAAAAGGGTTGTCCTAAAATTGCCCCAATAGATGTCAAAAAAATAGCCGATATCGCAGGTAAACTTTTCTTTGAAAATGATAGTGCAGAGTTAAAAATATCTTCTTTTATTCAGCTTGATTATTTGGTGGTCCTATTAAACCGTTATAATGCGACCAATTTACAAATAGAAGGACATACAGATAGCAATGCTGGAGATAAATACAACATAAACTTATCGCAAGAACGTGCAGAATCTGTAAAAACCTATTTAATAAGCAAAGGAATTCCCGATACTAGATTGATCGCTTTAGGATTTGGAGATGGTAAACCAATTGCCGATAACAAAACATCTTCTGGCCGTGCCAAAAATAGAAGGGTTGAATTGAAAACATCCTACTAACGTTTTTAAAATTGTTTTGAATGTTTTTTTGGAAAGAGAGGTTGTTGTAAAACAGCCTCTTTTTTTTGCTAAAAACGGAACCCTATTATTTTCTGATGTTGTGCAAACAGTTCTAAAAACTATTTGAAACTAAATTTTAAAACTCTTAAACCTCTAAACTTTTAAACTTCTAAGTCATAACTATCTAAAAATATGTAAATAACACAAATTAAAAATAAAATTAAGTAACACATCTCAATACTAAACTATAGACCTTTGTTTATTAAAATTCAACTTAGATACCTAACAAAGGCTCATTTCAGATCAGGTATGTCCTTAAATAATTGTACAACTCCATCTTTAAAATCATGAATAGTTCTGTTAGCACCATAAAAAACTCAGCTGTAAAATCCTATCTCAAAACTATTTTTGAAGATATTGGTAAGGCTACTCTATTTACAACTCGCTTTTTTAAAGAAGTCGTAAAACCACCCTTTGAGTTCAAAGAATTTCTTTGGCAATGTTACGCCATTGGATACAAATCCTTACCCTTAGTGAGCATTACTGGTTTTATAATGGGATTGGTTCTTACGATACAATCCCGACCAACGATGGCCAAGTTTGGTGCCGAGTCCTGGTTACCCAGTATGGTTGGACTTTCATTAATACGAGAAATTGTACCTGTAATCACAGCCTTAATTTGTGCCGGAAAAATAGCTTCTGGAATAGGAGCCGAATTGGGTTCGATGAAAGTAACAGAACAAATTGACGCCATGGAAGTTTCGGCTATAAACCCCTATAAATACCTGATTGTCACTAGAGTTATGGCAACCACAATTATGATACCGATTTTAGTCATTTATGCCGATTTTATTGGAGTTTTTGGTGGTTTCATAGGATACAACATCCATGAAAACATGGGTTTCTACCGTTATTTTACCAATGTATTAGAGCACCTGGAGTTTCTGGACATACTGCCGGCCGTACTGAAAACTTTTTTCTTTGGGTTTGCTATTGGTATAGTGGGCAGTTACAAAGGATTTAATGCCGAGAATGGAACCGAAAGTGTTGGTATAGCAGCAAACACAGCAGTGGTTACCGCCTCCTTAGCCATCTTTATCATAGACATGATCGCCGTACAAATAACCGACTTATTTTATTAAAATCATGATACAGACCAAACCATTGAAGGATAAAAAAACAACAGCTCACTCAACAGAAACCATTGTAGAACTAAAAAATTTATACAAATCTTTTGGAGATAATGCAGTTCTAAAAGGCGTTAACCTTTTGGTAAATAAAGGAGAAGACTTGGTTATTTTAGGACGATCGGGTTCTGGAAAATCAATCACCATAAAATGCTTAGTGGGTTTAATTCGTGCCGATGAAGGCGAGATCAATATTTTTGGTGAGGATATCACAAAAATGAACAATACAGCCCTAAATGAAATTAGAGTTCGAATCGGTTTTCTTTTCCAAAATGGGGCTTTGTACGATTCAATGACAGTTAGGCAAAATTTGGAATTTACCCTAAAACATCATTCCCCTTATTTGTCCTCCATTGAAGTTGATGAAGCCATTCTAGAAGCTTTAGAAAGTGTGGGATTGGAAGAAGCCATTGATAAAATGCCCTCGGAATTGTCCGGTGGAATGCGAAAAAGAATTGGCCTTGCCAGAACGATTATCATTAAACCCGAAATCATTTTATACGATGAACCTACCTCAGGATTGGATGCTATCACGGCTAGAGAAATTAGCGAATTGATATTGTATGTTCAAAAAAAATACAAAACAACTTCCATCATTATTACTCATGATATGGCATGTGCCAAACTAACGGGTAACCGAATTATGATTTTGAAAGATGGCGTAATGTGTGCTGAAGGTACCTATGCAGCATTAGAAAAAAGCAAGGACAAATGGGTTCGTTCTTTTTTTATTTAACCAATAAAATACTCAAATTATGTATAAAGAATCAGGGTTTACATGGAAATTAGGACTGTTTGTAACAATTGGATTGATTCTCTTTATTGGAACCATATACTTTGTTGGAAAACAGAAAAATTTATTTGGTTCTACTTTTACCTTAAAATCACAATTCAAAACAGTAACAGGATTAAAAGTGGGAAATAATGTCCGGTTTTCTGGAATAAATGTGGGAACAGTTAGTGAGATAGCACTCCTCACCGATTCGGCTGTCGTAGTCAAATTAGTGATTAAAGAGGACGTTCGACGCTTTATAAAAACAGATGCCAAAGCAAGCATTGGTTCCGATGGGTTGATGGGAGACAAAGTACTGACCATCTCGCCTGGGACTAAATCAAAAAGCGGTGTAAAAGACAATGCCACAATTTCTTCCATCAAAGCAATAGAAATAGAAGACATTATGAAAGGGGTAAAAACCACAGTCGACAATGCAGCAGTAATTACAGATCAATTAGCTGAATTTAGTTATAAAATAAACAACGGAAAAGGGACTTTGTCTAAACTACTGATGGATGAAAAAATGGGACAAAAGCTCAATGCAACTTTATCTAATCTGGAGACTGGAACCAAGGGATTTAGTGAGAATATGGATGCTGCCAAACACAACTTTTTGTTGAAAGGCTATTTTAATAAAAAAGAAAAAGCAGCAGCCAAAAAACAAGAAGAGATTCAAAAACAAAAGGAATTGAAATCCAAAAACAATAACCCGTGAATTATGAAATCTTTATAATGAATAGTGTAACACAATAAACGAATTTGAATTAGAACTTTGTGTATCAAATAGAAAGAAGAATATATTTCTTTTTATCTGTACTATAATGTTGAATAAAAACATTTAAAAATAAAAAAAATGAAAACATTAAAACTAATTGCCCTAACAATATTCCTTTTTGCTTCAACAGCAAATCACGCACAAGTTTCTGTAAGTGTAAACTTTGGAACACCTCCATTATGGGGTCCAGTCGGTTATTCCCAAGTTCAATACTATTATTTACCGGATGTACAGGCGTATTATGATATACGAACTACACAATTTATCTATTTTGGTGATGGAAGATGGATTAGATCAAGCTACTTACCAAGACAGTATCGAAATTATGATTTATATAGTGGTTACAAAGTAGTTCTGAACGATTATCATGGTACAACGCCATATAACAATTATAAAAGCCATAAAGCAAAATATTACAAAGGGTATAATAAAGGGTATCAAGAAACCTATAGAACAGCTAATCAAAAGAAACAGGGTCACGGCAATCATGACAATGGAAAACATGGAAATGGAAAACATTAATTCCTATTAGATCTAAACATAAAAGAGAGTCCCTTTTTCGGTACTTTCTTTTTTCATTTTAAATCGACTTTTTTGTTAAAAAAATGTGAATAATACAGCTATATCCTAAATTGCGTAACACATATTTCAGTAAAGACACTTAACTTTGTACTATGCTATTTCAGTTATGATTTTAAATAAAAATAAATAACAATATTATGAAAGCAATAAATAAAATAGTTATCCTGTTCCTTCTTCTCAATTTAGGGACATTGATAGCGCCGCAAAAAGCACTTGCACAGGTATCGGTATCTATTAACTTCCAGATTTTTTATGACAATTTAAGTCCCTACGGTAATTGGGTAAATGACTCAAGCTATGGGTACGTTTGGATTCCCGATGTATCTCCTGGGTTTACTCCTTATGGCACTAATGGCTATTGGGTATTTACCAATGCAGGTTGGACCTGGGTTTCTAATTATTCATGGGGATGGGCACCTTTTCACTATGGTCGCTGGTATAATGACTCCTATTACGGATGGGTATGGGTTCCGGATAACGAATGGGGTCCGGGATGGGTTACCTGGAGGAGATCCGAAGGGTACTACGGATGGGCAGCAATTGGCCCGGGCATTAGCATTAGTATAGCTTATAGTAGTGGTTATAGTTTACCCTACAATCAGTGGACATTTGTAAGAGACCGCGATTTTGGAAGAACCAACATAAACAATTATTATATCAATTCATCAAGCAACACCACAATCATTAACAATTCAACAGTAATAAACAATATTCAGCGCGACAATTCAAGTTCAGTAAAATATAATGCAGGGCCAGATCGAACCGAGGTACAAAGACAAACCGGTACTCCAATCGCCCCAGTTGTTCTTACAGAAAGAAATAAACCAGGTCAGAATCTGAGTAATGGTGAACTTCAGCTATACAGACCACGGGTAGAAAAAAGCAACGATGCGGGACGAAAACCTGCCCCATCCAGAGTCGTGGATTTGAAAGATGTGAAACCCGCAACACAAAGAAATCCCGAAAATCAGCCTGCTAAACAACAGCAACGTGATGATAGGCAAACTAAGCAGCAACCAGTACAGCAGCAAGGTAATAACCCACCAGCTCAACAGCAACGTGATACTCAACCTGCTAAACAGCAGCCAACACAACAGCAACGTGATGATAAGCAAACTAAGCAACAACCTGTACAGCAGCAAGGTAATAACCCACCAGATCAACAGCAACGGGATGCTCAACCTCCTAAACAGCAGCCTACACAACAGCAACGTGATGATAAGCAAACTAAGCAACAACCAGTACAGCAGCAAGGTAATAACCCACCAGCTCAACAGCAACGTGATGCTCAACCTCCTAAACAGCAGCCTACACAACAGCAACGTGATGATAAGCAAACTAAGCAACAACCTGTACAGCAGCAAGGTAATAACCCACCAGCTCAACAGCAACGTGATGCTCAACCTCCTAAACAGCAGCCTACACAACA
>NZ_VJZS01000024.1:0-17027 GCF_007097385.1 Flavobacterium sp. ZT3R18 | reverse complement strand
AGTACAGCAGCAAGGTAATAACCCACCAGCTCAACAGCAACGTGATGCTCAACCTCCTAAACAGCAGCCTACACAACAGCAACGTGATGATAGGCAACCTAAGCAACAACCAGTACAACAACAACAACAACAACAACAACAACAACAACAACAACGTGCACAGCATCAACGCGATGATCAGCCAACTAAACAACAGCCAACACAACAGCAAGGTAATAAACAGACAAAAAACACTAAACAAGACACTACTGGACATCAGAATAAGCAGCAACATTAATTGCTTCCTCTAGTGGTATAGTGCAAGATTTAGGCAAACCACAGACCTTAAAAAACAGGAATGACACAGCTTATTTCTAAAGTTTTGTTATACTTACAAAAATGTAAGTTGAATGTCTTTAAGTTAAACTTTTAAATCATTTTTTCAAGACCTTTTTTTTTATAGTTTCACAAAAAAACAAATATCATGAACAATCTTCTTTACACAATCGCAGTAATTCTAATCCTTTTTTGGGCAATCGGATTCTTTGCATATAGCGCAGGTGGTCTCATTCATATACTGCTTATTATTGCAGTAATTGCTATATTGATGAGACTTATTCAGGGGAGAAAATTATAAAAACATCCCCTTGTAGCGTCATAAAATAGACGGGCGCTTTTAAGAACCATCCCGATTACTTTAATAAGTAGTCGGGATTTTGTTTTGTAAATACAACCTCATCTTTTGAAACGACAAACAGTATCAAATGTGTGAATGATGTAACTTATCCCTAAGATTGTATAACTTTTCCACTATCAAAAGGATTCATCTTTGCCTTGTGATAATGAAGTCACCATTAAATATTTAAATTATAATGATGCTAAAAAAAGTATTCCCAATCATAGCAATGCTACTGGTTGTATTAATGTCGAGTTGTAGCGAAGATTTGGGTAACAATGTATCTTCAGGTACATCATCTTCAACAGAAAAGCTAACTACTTTATCTTCAAAGATGATGTCTTCAACAGAAAAGTCAACTGATCTTCAAGCAGAAAATGTGGCGTTGACAGGAGTAGATCTTGGAATTTCGGGCGATTTTGTAATTCTGTCAAAAACAGGAATTACCGATGTCTATAAATCTGATGTTACAGGGGATGTTGGATCAAGTCCAATTACTGGTGCAGCTGTTCTGCTAAAATGTTCAGAAGTGGTAGGGACAATATACACAGTCGATGCTGCCGGTCCGCTTCCATGTAGCGTCACTAACGCCACTAGATTAACCACTTCCGTAGGTGATATGCAAACCGCATACGCTGACGCCTCAGGACGTTTGAACCCAGATTTCCTGAATTTGGGTGCCGGAAACATTGGAGGCATGACACTTATACCTGGTCTGTATAAATGGACGAGCGGAGTTCTTATCCCCGCAGATATTACTATTTCGGGAGGTCCGGACGATGTCTTTATATTCCAAGTTGCTGGAACCCTCGAAATGAGTTCTGCAGTACGAGTTACCTTGAGCGGAGGTGCACAAGCAAAGAATATTTACTGGGTATCAGCTGGAGCAGTTACCTTCGGAACGACCAGTCATTTTGAAGGAACTATTTTGGGGAAAACAGGTATTAATTTGAAGACAGGCGCAACCATAAACGGAAGACTGTTGGCGCAAACTGCCGTTACGCTTCAAATGAATACTGTTACACAACCACAATAAATTAGAGTGTTCCGTCTTTAAATAAGCTGACGCTTTTAATAACCATCCCGATTGCATAAAAGCAATCGGGATTTTGTTTTGAAAACATAGCTTCATCTTTCAAATTCAATGACTGTCATAATAGTTAAGACCTAACTCTAAAACACGTAAAAATCTATCGTGGTTCCAGGTTATGGAAGTTACAAACTACAACTTTTTAATACCGTTGAATTGTCTTTATGTAACTCTACACCCTTTTTAATCTGTTCTAGAAATAAATAATCTGTGAATTTTGAAACCTTTACAAGCAATACTATAACTTAATATAAAGATTTAGGTATCACCTTTGTAGTATCAAAGTTAAAGAGTATTTAACTCTCTTAACGGTAAAATGAAGTAGTTGAAAAACATTTAAAATAAAAAAAATGAAAACATTAAAACTAATTGCCATAACCCTATTTCTTTTTGCCTCAACGGCAAATCACGCACAAGTTTCCATAAATGTAAGTTTTGGAACACCACCACAATGGGGACCCGTTGGCTATTCTGAAGTGTCTTATTATTACTTGCCTGATGTTCAATCCTATTATGATATCCGTGAGGAACAATTTATTTTTTTAAGTAACGGAGTCTGGATCAGATCCTATAATTTACCCAATCGTTATAGAAACTATGATTTGTATAATGGCTATAAAGTGGTACTAAATGATTACCACGGATCGAGACCTTATGGCCATTACCAAGAACATAAAGTGAAATATTACAAAGGTTATAATAAAGGGCATCAAGAAACCTATAGAACATCATCTAATTATAACAATCATGACAATGGAAATCAAGGTAACAACGGTCATAAAAAAGACAAACATTAACTCCTAAAGTTATGGAAGATGCAAAAGAACTCAATACCCAAATCTTGAAGACAACAATGTTGATACGAAAGCAATTTCCTGAATTATCAAAATACCTTCTAGAAATGCCCGAAACCATTCCAGATGTCAAAAACCCTGAAATGAACAAACAAGTTCTAAAAGAATATCTGAATTCCTTAAAAGAAATCTTAGGTAAATATGCCCCTAATCACACCACTACTATTCAATACATTTTAAAACTAAAACAATGAAAACAGAAAAAAAATTAGGTATTTGGATGGATCATTCAATAGCCCACATCATAACTTTTACAAATAAATGGAAAGAATTGAAAACAATTGAATCCAATTTTACGCATCAAGATAAAGTAGACAGTCTTGCAAAAAGTGAATCGCTAATGCACAACAAAGAGCAACAACTACAAGCTGAATTCTATAAAAAACTAGAAACCGTTATTTTAAATCATAATGACGTACTACTCTTTGGTGCTACCGATGCAAAAACAGAGCTTTTTAATAAAATACAAAAAGACCATCGCTTTGCTAACATAAAAATAGAAGTCAAAGAAGCTGATAAAATGAATGAGATGGAACAAATCAGTTTTATATCAGACTATTTTGAGCCCGTAAAAGCATAAGAATGTTCTTGTAAAAAATTAAATTTAAAACAACCTGACCGTTCGTTGCAAATTTAGGATAAGCTCTGCTAATACATTGGCAGGGCTTTTATATTCCTTCTAAAATAAAATCTCATGAAAAGAACATATAGACATATCGAAATCATTTTCGAAAAACTGACATCGATTGCAACAAGCATTTTGGGCAACCCTATAACATTTATTTTAGCCTTAATCATGGTTTTATTTTGGTGGTTCAACAACTTCTTCAGAACCAATGATGTACACATACTTATTGGAGACATCATTTTTGGAGTTACGTTCTTGAGTTTATTTATTATCCAAAAATCCTTCAATCGATTCTCGGCTTCATTGCATCTAAAAATAAACGAATTGGTTTCCTCACACGAACCCGCTAGCAATGCAGTAATGAATGCCGAAATAAAAACAGAAAGAGAAATCACTGAATTATCTAAAGAATACTCCAATCTAGCCGAACAAATTAAGGAACTAAATGAAGAATTAGAAGAAGAGTTTAATGAAGAACTGGATCAGGCTTTGAATGATGAAGAAAATCATATCAAAGAGTGATAAAGACAAATTTTATTTCTGCCGCAATCCCCATCGCTCCCGATAATTATCGGGAACGGGCAATATCATTAAGCTAAGATTTTCTTGCTATACTTTTTCTAAATCTAGTTCTCGCAAAGACGCGAAGGCGCAAAGAGAACAGTTCTGAACTTTGCGCCTTCGCGTCTTTGCGAGGTGGAATTTTTATTCTAAAAAAAGCAATATAAAATGACGTATTATTCTCGCATGTTAATTTTGTTAAATAATTATCTTTCAATTGATTAAATAAAAATGTCAATGGTAGAAACAATAAATCTTAATGACATTGCGCTATCGGGATTGCGGCATTATTTGCTAGATTTCTTTGTGTTTAAGTAAACCGGAACAGTTACAAAAACTGTAAATAATATAACTCTTTGCAAGAATTTCACAACACTTTTTAATCGTAATGAACGCACCTTTGTATAGTTGTGAAAATGGTTTCACAATTAATTTAAAAAAGATGAACACAACAGAACTAAAAGGAAACTGGGAAGAACAAAAAGGGAAATTGAAACAAAAATTTGCCGCCTTGACAGATAACGATTTACTATTTGTCGAAGGAAAAAAAGAAGAAATGATGGGAAAACTTCAAATCAAACTGGGGAAAACCAAAGAAGAGCTTCACAAAATCATACAAGCACTTTAAGATAGTGATTGTAAGTTGTATCCATTTAAACTCTTCAGGAAATCAAGTGGATACAACTTTTACCAAAAAACTAAAAAAATAATAAAATGAAAAAATCAATTTTCACCCTTGCAATTGCCACTTTCGTGATTGGATCAGTCCTTACGAGTTGTAAACCAAATACAGATAAAGAACAAACTGCTCAAGAAAGTGTTGACAGTGCAAAAGTAGCCGTAACAGCTGCCGAAGCCGATTTGGATCAAGCAAGAAGAGTCGCTACAGCCGAAGAATGGCAAGCCTTTAAAGACGAAACCAATACTAAAATTAACGACAACAACGCCAAAATAGCCGAGTTGAAATTGAAAATCAAAAAAACGGGAAAAGATATCGACAAAGCGTATCAAAAAAGTATCGATACTATGGAACAAAAAAATAAAGATCTAAAAGTCAAAATTGATTCATACAAGAATGATGTCAATAGTGATTGGAAATCTTTTAAAAGAGAATTCAACCATGATATGGATGAACTTGGTCAAAGTCTAAAAGACTTTACCGTGAATAATAAGAATTAAATTGAGCCATTTAGTCCTTGGTAATTAGTGAAGAGTAATTAGCCTTTAAACTATCTCTAAAAACAATTTCAGTTATATTTTTTAAATTCTGAATACATTCAAGTCATAACACCTAATTCAAAGCTATTCACTAATCATCAAATAGATGTCCAATTATTAATTTTATAAAAAATAGAAATCATGAACAATCTTCTTTACACAGTAGCAGTACTACTAATCATTTTTTGGGCAATCGGATTCTTTGCCTATAGTGCTGGATCTATAATACACATACTGCTTGTAATTGCTGTAATCGCAATATTATTAAGACTAATCCAAGGTAGAAACATTTTATAAGAAACAATACAAATCATTAAATATAAATAATTATGAAAGCAGATAAAATCGCATTAGGAGTTTTGGGTGGTATTGCCACAGGAGCTATATTAGGAATATTGTTTGCTCCTGCAAAAGGATCAAAAACAAGAAAAAGAATTCTAAACAAAAGCTGCAATTACGCTGATGAAATCAAAGATAAAATTGAAAATTTATCTGGAACCATCAAAAATAATTATGACAAAATACTTCAAGAAGGTAGAGATCTAATTACTGATGGAAAATCAAAATTTGATGACAGCAGAAACGAAATGAAAAATATAAGTATTTAAATTTTGAATTCGTTACTCCTAAGAACACCATTAAAAGCCAAACTGCATCAAAAGTAGTTTGGCTTTTTTTATAGAATATCAGCAAAAAAAAAAAACACTTCTATCTAATTATCAAAACAATAGACTGCGAATTATATAACTAACGCCTGCAATTCTATAACATCTTTTTAGGAGAATCAATCAACCTTTGTCCTATAAACAATCTAGTCCATAAAAAAATGAATACTAAAAACCTATTTTCGACAATTGCAATGGCCGTTGTTGTTTTGATTTCGGGATGCTCAAAGGATGATGTACAAGAATCTACTGGCGAATCTCCCATTGTAGCATCGGCTAATCCAGAAAATGGCACTACAAATGTTCCTCTGAACAAAACCATTTCAGTAGATTTCAACCAAGAAATGAAAGCTTCTACTTTTGATCTGGCTTCATTTACTTTACAGGGGACTACTTTGGTTGCCGGAACAGTTTCCTTTAGCGGAAAAACAGCTACGTTTAGTCCAACAGCTCCACTTACGGCAAATACAACCTATACGGGGACGATTAAAACAACTGTCCAAAATATAATGGGCAACACCTTAGCCGCTGATTATGTTTGGACTTTTAGTACGGGTGCTTCACTAAATCCAATGGTAATTTCAACAGATCCTATCACTAAAGCTACCAATGTAGTGTTGAATAAAATAGTCGCTGCAAATTTTAATATGCCAATGAATCAAGCCACTATAAATGCTAGCACCTTTACAATCAAACAAGGAACAATAGTCGTTGCAGGAAGCGTTTCATATTCAGGTACAACAGCGTATTTTAAATCAAGTGTTCCTTTAATGGCAAATATGATATATACAGCTACGATTACTACAGAAGCCAAAAATATACAAGGAACAGCATTAGTCAATAATTACGTTTGGACGTTTACTACAGGCGCTACTACTGCACCAATGATACTCTCAACTGACCCTATAGATAACGCAACGGCTATATCGCTTAACAAAACGATTTCGGCTACCTTTAATATCGCTATTGATCCCACAACTATTAATGATAAAACATTTACAGTAAAAAATGGCACTACACTATTAACTGGGGTTGTTTCCTACACAGGTACAACAGCTACATTTGACCCAAGTACGGATCTTGTACCTGGAACAACCTATACCGCAACAATTTCTGGAGCCAAAAATATGGAGGGTATAGCTATAGCCAATGATTACGTTTGGAACTTTAGCACCAGTTCTTCTTTAATCGGTACTATCGTAAATCTAGGATCAGCAGAACGATTCGGAATTCTAGCAGGCGTAGGAGTCAGTAATAACGCTGGTTTTAGCGAAATTAGAAATATGGATGTGGGGATAAGTCCCGGTGTACGTTCTTCGGTTACTGGATTTCCACCTGCAATCATCGTAGAAGGCGCCATTTATGCATCTAATGATATTGCACCTCCTGGTATAAGTGCCATGCTGATAAAAGCCAAACAAGACTTAACAAATGCCTATCTTTTTGCCGAAGGAGCCTCTACACCGGCACCAGCAACAGTTTCTGGCGATCAAGGCGGTAAAACACTGGCACCTGGTATTTACAAATCGACTTCTACTCTATTAATCCAATCTGGAGATTTAACTCTTGATGCACAAGGAGATGCTAATGCAGTTTGGATTTTTCAGGTAGCCTCCGACTTTACAACTGTAGGTGGAGCTGGCGGAAATGTAATCCTAAGCGGCGGCGCTCAAGCAAAAAATATCTTTTGGCAAGTGGGTAGATCCGCAACAATAGGAAACTATACTACATTCAAAGGAAACATATTAGCCTTGACTTCTATAACCATGAATTCACATGCCACTGCTCAAGGCAGAATGCTGGCTAGAAATGGAGCTATTGTTATGACCCATACTAATATTATCTCAAAACCTTAATTTAGAAAGATAAATTAAATAAGCATAACGTGTAACTAAATGACAATGAGGATAGGTAATTTAAAAACCTACCCTCATTTTTTTTAAATTTTTAATACTGTTTATTCTAAAAATAGAAACTTTTTTCATGTTAAAAATCAAAACGTACTAATTAACTTAAAAAAAATTACTACATTTACTTTCTAACTGTAGCAAAAATGAACGAAAACGAACAAACCATTTATAAATTTTATACCGCTTTCGCCAATGCTGACGTAAAATCAATGTGCGAATGCTATCATCCTAACGTTCAGTTTCTTGACCCTGCTTTTGGATTATTAAAGGGGAATGACGCCCACCAAATGTGGAAGATGTTGATTGAAAAGAGCAAAGGCAATATTAAAATCGAATTTTCAGACATTAAAGCAGATCAGTACATGGGATCTACAAATTGGGTTGCAACCTATAATTTCAGCAAAACCAATAGAAAAGTAGTCAATCAAATTGAAGCTAATTTTCAATTTAAGGATGGCTTAATTATCAAACATACGGATGAGTTTGATATCTGGAAATGGTCTAAGCAAGCATTGGGTTTCAAAGGACTCTTATTGGGATGGACAGGTTTTATGGAAAAAAAGATTCAAAAACAAGCGATCTCCTCTTTAAAACACTACCAAGAAACAGTATTATAATGGCAATTGAAACTTTAAAAACCCTATTCAACCGAGATCTTAATAAACTAAAATTAGAAATCGGGTCGTACCAAAATGAAAGTAAAATTTGGTCTATCGATAAAAACATATCGAATTCAGCAGGGAATCTTTGCTTGCATTTAATTGGGAATCTAAACACCTACATTGGCGCCCAAATAGGAAAAACAAATTATATCAGGAATAGAGAACTGGAGTTTTCACAAAAAGACATTCCGCAAGCAGTGTTAATAACCCAAATTGAAGCAACAATACAAACGGTTAACGAAGCACTTCTTCTATTGACTGATGCTGATTTAAGAAAAGAATATCCACTTTTAGTTTTTGAAACAAAGACCTCAACAGCATTTTTATTGATACATCTCACGACACACCTTGCCTACCATTTAGGGCAAATCAATTACCACAGACGCTTGTTGGACAATTAAAAACAATCCAAACTAAACTCCCAAATTCCATTCTTATTATACCACAATTGCCCTTGCGAAACTTGCAACGGACAGTCAAAATTATTGGTATATAATGCTCCCGTACCTAATCCTTGCGGCATCAAATTATGTTGTAAAAACGTCCATTGTGCGATCGCATTTAGACCGATATTACTTTCTAAAGCTGAGGTAATCCACCAGCCAATATTATGTTTTTCGGCCAAGGAAATCCACTCCTGCGTACCTCGAAAACCACCGATAAAACTAGGCTTCAAAATGATGTACTGCGGCTTAATCTTAATCAATAATGCTTCTTTTTCAGCTCTTGTAAAAACACCAATCAGCTCTTCATCTAACGCAATAGGAAAAGGGGTGGTTTTACACAGCTCTGCCATACTGTCAGTATTGTTTTTTTTAACAGGCTGCTCAATACTATGCAATACAAAACCAGCTAGTTGATTCAATTTACTTAAAGCTTCATTCGAATCAAAAGCACCGTTCGCATCTACCCTAATTTCGACTTGCTCTGGAGTAAAATGTTCCCGAATAAATCGCAATAATTGGAGTTCTTTATCAAAATCAATAGCACCAATTTTGAGTTTTATGCAGCGATAGCCGTCAGCGAGTTTTTCTTCGATTTGTTGCATCATAAAAGCCTCCTCTCCCATCCAAACCAAACCATTAATTGGGATCGATTTCGTGCCATTCGTAAAGTCGGAAGGAAAGAGCAAAAAAGGAGTTTCACTAGCCAAAGATTGGAACGCCATTTCGACTCCAAACTGTATCGAAGGAAACTCAATTAAAGCTTCCCAAAGTTGATCTTTTCCGAGATGAATATTGGCGCAGGTCCATTGCAATTTCTCTTCGTAATCGGGACGATCGTCAATACTCAAACCTCTAAGAATTCCACACTCGCCTATTCCCTTTTTACCTTCTTGCTCTAAGACAATAAACCAAGTTTCTTTTTCGGTCATCACACCTCGAGAAGTTCCAGATGGGCGTTTGAAATTGAGGATGTATTTGTGGTAAGTGGCGAGCATAGTTTAGGAGTTTAGGAGTTTAGGAGTTTAGGAGTTTAGGAGTTTAGGAGTTTAGGAGTTTAGGAGTTTAGGAGTTTAGGAGTTTAGGAGTTTAGGAGTTTAGGAGTTTAGGAGTTTAGGAGTTTAGGAGTTTAGGAGTTTAGGAGTTTAGGAGTTTAGGAGTTTAATGAATTTGCTTTGCAAATTCATTTCGGTATTGTCGACATACTTAGTGAGATTGCTTCGTCCCTCGCAAAGACCACGAACGCATTTACCGAAACTAATTACTACCCACTTCCAACAGTTACTACAAGTAGTTTATGACTAAATTAAGCCTTACATTCTGATTAATCAAATTCTCATAAATACAAACCATTGCCTAATTTAAGCCAACTATCCAAATCACTTGTGCATCTGTCATAAACCGTATTCTATTTTGATAATATCGATGTTATTCCAATTGCAAGCAACATTGAGATTACTGTACTTAGAAAGCTAGCAATGAAAACAACCGCATTATTCCTAGATTGCTTTGTGAAAAATTTAATTGTAAAATAACAGATTATATAGACACCAACTAATGGAAAAAAAACTAGTCTTCCAAAAAAGGAAATTGCCAAAATCAAGAATATACAGCCTAAAACACTTCCAAGAATTATTCCAAAAATACTTCCAAAAATAGTTTTAGAAGTAATTGTTCTATCAGCGATAATAGCTTGATATTCGACTAATTTCCGCTCAATTAAATACTCTAGTTCATCTTTAGATAAAATATCTGACTGCACCGAATTTTTAATAGCATCTTTATTCAATCCATTGCTATTCAACAAACGTATCTCTTTTGCTATTCTTCCAATTTCGGTTTGATTAATCCTCTGAATCTCAATTTGTCTCAAAAATTTTTCCAAACCACCTCTGCTTTCAATTTCAGTTAGAATTCCTGCATCAGCTTTTCCCGAATAATCCATCATTGTTGAGTAAGCTTCCTTTAAATCTTCATCGGAATATTTTTTATACATATCAGTTAATTATTTTTTTAAACAATATCATGAAAATGTTCTTTTTTTCACGTTAGATACCATATGCCTTATAACTATCTACTGCACAACTACCCCTTCATCAACTTCAACACTCTCTCAAAATCCTCGCTCTGAATTCCTGCTTTTTGGAAAGCCTTGAAATCTTGTTCTGTTTTTTGAGTCCAACTCAAACTATCGGTAACGTTTTGTTTTTGGTATTTTTTGTATATCGGTTTGGCTTCTTTGTAATTGTCGTTTAGCAAATAAGCATGCGCCAAATTCAACTTGATCAACAACTCTGTATCATCGAGTTTTTCTCCGTCTTTCAGGTATTTGATCGCTTTTCCGTATTGTTTGGTCAAAAGATAACTGGTTCCAATTGCGTTGTAATCTAAAGCCGTTGCTTTTCCGTCATTGATTATTACCGTTAATTTCGCTATTGCATCGCCGTTTCTGCCTTGTTTTGCCAAAAGCGATGCTTGGTTGCGCAAATCAGCATAAACCCCGTTAGAAGTACTCGTTTCTCCAAAACAACTATTCCCGGAATCTTTAAAAACTTTAGAACGTTCTACTGGCAATAATTTTTGAAATTCCTGAAACTTATATTTGGTTTGGATTTTATCCAATATGCAAACGCAAAAATCATCTGAATTGGTCATTTTTTGCGCCAAATTGGAGGTTTTGCATTGTTCGATGATGTTTTTTCTATTATCAAGACTCCATCCTCGGCTTAATTTTTTATCCACCCAAGGCACGACTTCCAAAATGATTTTTTGATTCATGATCCAGTTTTTGCTTTCAAAACCAAACCACATGGCATTTCCTTTCAAACAGGTTGATTTTTCAATAGAAAGACGTTTAGCATCTTTACTGACTGGTTCGTCCTGAAACAAACACGATTCGAGTGTTTTCCCTGTTTCTTTGAACCGTGAAGCCAAGTCATTTGACGAAAAAATAGCATAAGTGCATTTATCTTCCCCAGATATTTTGGACAAAACAAAAACAGCTCCCGCAGAGCCTTGACTAATCCCCGTAGGATCCGGAATCGATTTTAAAACCGAAACCAAACTGCTGGCCAATTGCTGATTTTGGTCTAAAAGTGTGATTCTATAAACAACCTCAGTGGTTCCCAGAGGCAAGTCTTCGGTTTTGATAATGATTCGGTCTCTTGCCGAAACGCTGATTTCTTTGGTGGTGGATCTGTCTTTATCCCAATACCCGTCTTGCTGCGAGAATGTGATACTTGTGAAAAACAGCGCACTAAATAAAAGAAAATGTTTGGTTTTCATTATAAAAATATTGATCTAATTTAAAAATAAATGATCTTGTAATCTGGGATGCCCTAGCCCTGATAGAAGCGGTATCCTTTTTTGAAGCGATTTTTCTTCGCTTAAAAAAGATACAAGCGGATAGCAGGAATAGCTCCTAATCCTTTTTGTTGCATTGAATTACAACTCGATAAAACTACCAATTTCCAGCAGCATCAAGTCTTTTCCTTTGTCAAAGAATTTCTTGATAGCTTCCTCGTGATTGATCTCAATGTAACCAAATGTATCGTAATGGATTCCGAGAATTTTATCGCATTCTACAAAATCGGAAGCAATTATGGCGTCATTTACATCCATTGTAAAATTATCCCCGATTGGCAAAATCGCCAAATCAAGCTTGATTCTCATCGGAATCAATTTCATATCCATCGTAAGAGCAGTATCGCCAGCAATGTAAATATTTTTATGCTCGCCTTCGATCACAAAACCGCCAGGATTCCCACCATTGCTGCCATCCGGAAAAGAACTGGAATGCACTGCATTGACGTATTTTAGTTTTCCGAAATCGAAATTCCAACTTCCGCCATGATTCATGGGGTGTGATTTAAACCCTTTTTTAGCATAATGTCCTGCAATTTCGGCATTGGAAACAATTACCGCATTGGTTCTTTTCGCAATGACTTCGACATCCAGAATGTGATCTCCATGAGCGTGGGTTAGCAGAATAAAATCGGCTTTCAAGGTGTTGATGTCAATATGAGCCGCCTTTGGATTGGCCGAAATATAAGGATCAACGAGTATGTGCTTGCCACTCACTTCAATTCCTAAAGAGGCGTGACCGTAGAATGTTATTTTCATTTTCTATAAATTTAAAAAAGCAAAAAAAGCAAAAATATCTAAAAAAAAATACCGCTAGTTATCGAAATTGATTTTTGATATTGAGATTGCCATTGCTATTGATTTTTGACATTGAATTACCTTCCGCCCAAGAAAACATTCACAATGATATCTGAGATTAAAGAAATCATACTTACAGACAACAATATAGAAAGCAGGAAAGTACTTAAGGCTACTTTCTTTAATTCTGGATCTAAAAGCTTGGCATCTGTATTTTTAGAAACCGTAATTAAATGTTTAGTTAAAGGAATATAAGCCAATAAAAACAAGTATTGATCAAAACGAAAACTACTCAATATGGCAAAAACAACCACACAAACCATAGCTGAAACGATTAGGAAATAATGGTATTTTTTGGCTTTCTTTCCGCCCATTTTTACCACTATGGTGTTCTTTCCCGCTTTTCTATCCGAGGCTTCATCACGCATGTTATTCAAATTCAGAACCCCTACGCTCAGTAAACCAATTGCTGTAGCAGGCAAAACAAGAATAAAATCCAATTGTTTTGAATATAAAAAGTTAACGCCTAACGTACTTACCAATCCAAAGAAAATGAAGACAAACAAATCCCCATATCCTCGATACCCATAAGCCGAATTACCAACAGTATAACGGATTGCCGAAGCGATTGCCACAATTCCTAATATTAAATAAAATAGCGAATAAACTAAATTACTCTCTCCGAAGGCAACATAAATCAAGAATATTGCCGAAAACAACGTTAGAGTTGCAGTAATCACCAAAGCACGTTTCATCGCTTGAGGAGTTATCACACCACTCTGTATAGCACGTTTTGGCCCTACTCTGTCTTCGTTATCGGTTCCTTTGACACCATCTCCATAATCATTGGCAAAATTAGACAGCACTTGCAGTCCTAAAGTAGTCAATAATGCAAAGGCAAATATCTCCCAATTGAAAACATCTGTTGGGGTAAGTACATTATCTGTAGGGTTTGCCAGTGCATACATACTCCCCACTATAATCCCAGAAACGGATAATGGTAATGTTCTTAATCGTGCGGCTTCAATCCAGTGTTTCATGTTTTTTATTTAATTGTTTAAAAAGTTTAAGGGTTTAAAAGTTTAGACAGTTACCTCTAATTCTATATTCTATTCTCTCTGTTCTATTTTCTTTGTTCTATTCTCTATTCTCTATTCTCTATTCTCTATTCTCTATTCTCTATTCTCTATTCTCTATTCTCTATTCTCTATTCTCTATTCTTCCATCTTCCATCTTCTCCCCATCACATCCAATTACTGTCGGACGTTTCTATTTCGTACAACCAAAGATTGACGTATTGTTTTATAGCTGTAAAATTACCTAATTGAAAAGCAATATTACCTCCAGCGGTATGCAAAGTTAAGGAACCAATATTGATATTTTTGTGCCAAAAGAGTTGCGACACGGTAATCGCCTGAATTTTACTAGGTTCGATAATTTCATTACTGACGTCCCAAGCGCCACTTTGCAGGATTATAAAATCATCATTGATGAAAAGTCTATTGTTTTTGAAAATAAAAAACTGAATCAGTCCCATAAAAACAACAAAAAACGCTGCCAGATAATCAATCATTGGCATTTGTGTTACCACTAAATCTCTAACAAAATAAAAGGCTAGCAACGGCAAACCGATACTTAGAAAAACAGAAAACCCTAGTTTTCTAAAATTGGGTTTTAACATGACTCCTTTTTCGGGTATTTTTTGGAACAACAATTTCAAAATAGCGTCTTTTTCCAGTTTATCACAACCCGGAATTTCGATAGCCGATTTGCGTTCTTCTTTTTCCCCACTTGTGGCTTGTTTGATTTTAAGCTCTAAAACATTCATTTTCTTTTGAAAAAAATTTTGTCTAACACTTGTAATTTGGACCTTTTCGGGTTTTACAATCGTACTTCTGGTATTCAACAATCCGAAAGAAAGCAACAAAGATCCTTTTTGTCTGGCAATTTTATAATCAAAATAAGTAAATACCGTTTTGACCAAATTAATAACAATTACAGCAAGAAAAAAAACAATAAACAGCATCAAAAAAGCATAAGCGACTTGGCTTTTAGCGACATAATCTTCGATGTTCCCATCGTGTAAAATATCCCTTCCCGTGATTTGTTTGATATAATCGAAAAGCGTGATAAAAAAAGCCAATAAAACAAAAAAGCTTTTTACGTAGTTTGAAGTAATTCCAATTTTCAATAAGCTTAAAAAACTGATTTTTATAAAGGGAATATCGGCATCTACAACTCTTTCTGTTGAAACTACTGTTGAAACACTATCTAAATTTTCAACTTCAACCTTCTTCTCATTCTCCAGCAATCGGGCTTTCAAGTCTAATGCCAATACATGCGAAATTGCTTTTATATCTCCCTCTTTTTTATTGGATCCAGCAGTATCTACAGCCAATTCATAAACACCAACCATTCTTTGAACAAAAGACTGATTGATATTTACTTGTTGGATTTTATGAAGTTGTATCGCAGTTTTGGTTTTGTTGAAAACCCCTTCGGTTATAATAAACTCATCGTTTTCGGAATCAATATAAAAAGTAAAGTTTCTATATCTTAAATAAGCAACTATTCCGATAACGGCAAAAACCGCTACCGTTCCCGCCAACAAATACCCCTTGTTAATTTCATCGAATTTAAAAATCCAAATAACCAGAATGGGCCAAAACGCCTTTGCATATCCCTGAAGCGAATAGACAAACATGACAAAAATCCCCACAATGGATTGCCTCTGCGGCTGACTAAAATCATCTCCCATTATAATTGCTTTTGAATTTTACCCATCAACAGTTGTTTGATATTTTCAGCTTCTTCTTTGGCTATGCCAGGAATTTCTATATCACTCGAACTTCCTCCGGCAGTAAAGATTTCTATTTTGGCCAAACCAAAAAACCTTGAAATTAATCCTTCATGTAAAGCTACGTGCTGCACTCTATTATATGGAATTACAAGCGTGTTAGTTGCGATTATTCCCTGTCTATACAAGACATCGTGATTTCTAAATGCAAATCCTTTTTTCTTAAAACCTATTCTCGAAAAGAATAACACGACAACTATCAGGCAAACAAAAGCAATACTAAATTCCAATACAAATGGAGCAAGGATGTCATTAAAAAACAAAGTAAGTCCTATTCCCACACCTATAATCAAAAAGAAAACTGTTAGGCTTATCAAAGTTACTTTCCAATAATTGGGATGTAAAACAGAGAATTGCACTTCTTCGAATTTTGGAAGTTGAGTTGTATCGATGGTTTCGTTTGTGAAGTTTTCTTCAATCATAATAATTTGGGTTATCTACTTATCGCCTATGTAATTTTTATTCTAAAAAGAGTATTAATCCTCAATCCATTCAAATAAATATTTCTCATCGTATTCAATTTCAAATTTCTTCAAAAAATCTAAATATTCTTCTTTGAATGTTTTTTTATGGTGATGTTCTTCTTGATTAAAAATGTATTGATAAACAGAGTCTATTTGGGAATGTGAATAAGAAAATGCACCATACCCCTCTTGCCACGAAAACTTACCTTGAATAAATTTTTGTTCATTAATAAAATTGGTAGTGTTATTTTTTACATCTCTTATCAAATCAGATATAGACATTGATGGCTTCAAACCTATAAACAAATGCACATGATCCTCAACACCATTTACTATGATCGATTTCTGGTTTTTACCCTTGATAATTCCAGCCATATATTTAAAAACCTCATCTCTCCACGGTTTTTGCAATAGATTTTGTCTCCCTTTTACAGCAAATACAACCTGAATATAAACTTGAGAAAATGTTCCTGACATAGCGATAGTGTTATTGGTTTGTTTTATTGGTAAAAAATCCGAAGATAAAGATTATAAAATATTTCCAAATATGCAATTCAAAATCCAGAAGACGCAAAATTATTATAGAAAAACCATATCAAACCCATCCAAAACCCCGAAGGGGTGAAATGATTATAGAAAAACCATATCAAACCCATCCAAAACCCCGAAGGGGTGAAATGATTATAGAAAAACCGTATCAAACCCATCCAAAACCCCGAAGGGGTGAAATGATTATAGAAAAACCATATCAAACCCATCCAAAACCCCGAAGGGGGTGAAATGATTATAGAAAAACCATATCAAACCCACCCAAAACCCCGAAGGGGTGAAATGATTATAGAAAAACCATATCAAACCC
>NZ_VJZS01000023.1 GCF_007097385.1 Flavobacterium sp. ZT3R18 | reverse complement strand
GACCCTTCTCCAGTAGTAGCTGCGGTATTAAATACACAGTGCGGAATTACTGAGGGTAATTTTGTAATAGATGTTACAGTTCCAACCGCTGGAATTGCACCATATAGTTTTAGTATTGATGGAAGTGATTTCCAAACTCAAACGGTTCCATTTACAATATCTAATTTGTCATCTGGTACTCATACGATACAGATAAAAGATAAGAATGGTTGTGGTAATCCAGTTGTTTCTGTTCCAATTTTAGTGCCTTTAGCTTTAAGACCAACGGTTACAACTACACCAAGTTGTGCCGGTAATAATGGGGTAATTACAGTATTGGCCAATGGCGGTTCTGCTAATTATACGTACAATATTGATGGCGGTTTCTTTGTTGGTGGTGCAGTATTCAGTGGTGTAACTACAGGAGCACATACTATGGGTGTACACGATGTAACCACAGGTTGTGAATTTTTTACTCCAATCACTTTAACACCAGCCACGCCTATTACAGGATTTACTTTAGGTACTACTCCAGTTACTTGTAACGGCGGTACTGACGGAACAATTACCGCTACTATGACCACTCCAGCAGCAGGCGTAAATGACAACCCAGTGTATAAATATACTTTGAGTGGAATTACCGTGACTGGAACTGCAATAAATGTTGGTCCTCAAGATTCTCCTTTATTCAGCGGATTAGCAGCTGGAAATTATACTGTTGATGTGGTTTCAGGAAGAGGTTGTCCAGCTTCTTTACCTAAAACTGTAACACAGCCAAATCCAATTGTAGTACCTGCTCCAACGGTAACTCAATACAGTTGTACTGCAGGGAATTCTGGTAACTTGGCTACAATAAGCATTGATCCATTAGCGATATCGGGTGGTACAGCTCCTTATTTGAATTATGAGTTTATCAGGAATGGTACGAGAGTCTATTTTGGACCTAATAACAGTTATACCGAAGCCGATCTTTTAGGTGGTAACTACGTTGTAAAAGTTTATGACAGTAAGGGATGTCTTCCTGGAACTAGTGTATCTGTTCCTATTGCTAAATACATTGCTTTAGATAAAATAAATGTTGTGATAAACAAAGCGATTACTTGTGCTAATGCTGAAGATATAACGGTGAATGTTAGTGCTATTGGGGGAATACCTAATAATTTAAGTATTAAAGTTGAGGATGTTCTATATGATCCTAACACTGGTTTGCCTTTACTTATACATACTTATAGTGTTACGAAAATTGTTGCAGTTCCAACAGCTGCTTTCACTGGATTACCAGTTGGAAGTTATTTAATTACGGTTAAAAACTTAGATACCAATTGTGAAATTCAAAATGTTCACTATGTTAATGAACCAAACACATTCGACTTAACAATTGATAACATTGTTAACATTACTTGTTCGAATTTAACTGATGGAAGTGCCAAAGTGACTTTTATTGACAGAGTGATTACTGCAACAGATCTAGATCAGGCAGGTCCATTTGATTATACATTAGTTGATGCATTAGGAACTGTTTACCCTGGAGGATCATCAGCAACGGCTACGTTACCTTTGACTACTTTGGCTGCTGGTACTTATACCATAACTGCTACATTAAAGAATACTCCTTTTTGTTCAGTTTCTAAAAGCTTTACTATTACAGGTCCAACAGCTGCTCTGAAAGCTAGCGAATTGCATACAGAAATTACTTGTATTTCTGGCGGAAGTATTTCTGCTAGTGCTACTGGTGGATGGCCAGGTGGGTATGAATATAAATTAGCAGGGTCGGTAAATGCTGCCTATTCTGTCTATTCTGCCAATTCAGTTTTTACGAACTTAATAGCTGGACCTTATACCCTATTTGTTAGAGATAGTAGTGGTTGTCCGGATTCAATTTCATTGACGCTAAAGAATCCAGTGCTAATTAACTTTACTGTTACACCAAGTACTTTATCATTAAGTTGCCATGGCGATACTAATGCGAGTATTACTGTAGGAATACCTTCAGGTGGTCAAGGTTCGAATTACAGCTATACTTTGAACAGAACCTCACTTACTCCAGTGATTTCTTCTGCGCCGCAGGCTGGAAATATATTTACTGATTTAGGGGCAGGAACATATACTATTACCGTAACGGATGGTTGGGGTTGTGGTACGACTTCGACTCCGATTGTAATAACCGAACCAAATGTGATTGTTGCTAGTTTAGTAAAAGCGAGTTCACAAACGTGTAAAACAGAGTCTACTCTGACTCTTTCGGTATCAGGTGGAACAGCTCCATACAGTTATAGCGATACTCCAAGTTTTGCTGCAAGTACAGTTATGATTGGATCTTCGGTAACATTTCCAGTACCTGTTGGTACTTATCGTTACTATATTCGTGATGCTAAAGGTTGCAGAAGTGTGGTGTCCAACGATATTGCTAACGATCCTTTACCAGTTTTAAGTGTTGCAGTGAATACTGTGAATTCTAAAATCAATTGTAAAGGAGATAGTACTGGTGTCATAATCGCTACTGCGACTGGAGGTTTAGGGAATTATGCTTATACGTTGTTGAATGGTGCTGGGTTGCCTTTGGCTTTTATACCAACACAAACCACACCAGGTAATTTTACACAATTACCGGTTGGTTCTTATATTGTTCACGTTAATTGCAAGGATTGCCAAGAATATTCAGTCAAAGTTGATATCAATGAACCTCCAGCAAAATTAGATTTTACCTCTAGTAAAACAGATGTAAAATGTGCGGGTAATGGAGATGGATCTATAACCGTAAATGGTTTTGACGGTACTGGAATTATAAAATATGCCATCACACCACGCTCTGATAAGTTTTTGGATTCTGGGGTTTTTAATAACCTGAAACCTGGAACTTACATGGTAATTGTTCAAGATGAAAATGGGTGTTATGTCAGTCCTATTCCTAGTTTTATAATCACTGAGCCTCTGCAAATTAATGCCAAGGTAGATCCACTTTCTATAAAACAAGAATATTGCGCGGGTGACAAAACGGGAGAATTTAGCATTAGTATTACAGGAGGTATTGCGCCATATAGTACTAGTTTAGATGACCCTAAGGGTACTTATGTTCTAGGACAAGTAGGTTTCAAAGGACTAACAGGTGGTAATCATACCGTTTATGTTAAAGATGCGAATTTATGTGATTTTGAATTGGTTGTAGTATTAGATGCTTCAGTAGTTTTAGATCCAAAAGCAAATCTATCGTACGATTGTGTTAATAATGCACCTGGAAATAGCGTAGAAGTAACAATTGACGCAAGCAACAAGTTGGCCGATGTTGTTTATTCTTTGGATAGTAGTCCTACTACACAACCAAGTAACGTCTTTGTCAATCTTGTTCCCGGAGACCATTTCATCATGGCACATCATAAAAATGGTTGTGTAGATGCTACTTCTGTTTTCAATGTTAAACAAGTAGATCCTTTAACCATTTCTATTGATCTTGGAGGATTAAACGAAATTGTAGCTACTGCCAAAGGAGGTTCTGGTGTTTATAGATACACTGTTAATGGTGAAGACATAGGTGCTAATAATAAATACATCTATTACAAATCAGGAGATTATACAGTAACGGTAACAGATAGTAATGGATGTGTAGCTGCTGTGACTAAGTATTTTGAGTTTATAGATATCATAATACCACCAATATTTACACCAACAGGTGATGGTACAAATGATCATTGGAAACCAATCAATACTGAGAACTATCCGGACATACAATTCGTAGTCTATGATCGCTATGGTCGTATAGTAGGTACCTTTGGTGCGGGACAATTCTGGGATGGTAAATACAACGGTACCGAGTTGCCTATGGGGGATTATTGGTATGTTCTAAAACTTAGAAATACCAAAGATGATCGTGAATTTGTAGGTCATTTTACTTTGTATCGTTAATATCAAATGCATTTGAAGTGTCTTCAATAATAAAAAAAGAGAATGAAAAAAATCGTAATATGCTTTTTACTTTTGACTGTAGCATCTAGTTACAGTCAAGAGTTAAATGCTCCAGTAGCTACTCAATATTTAGCAGACAACCCTTTTGTCATTTCTCCTACCTATGCCGGTATTGGAGATAATTTTAGAGTAAACCTAAATGGATACAAACAATGGGTAGGTATCGAAAACGCACCCCAAAATCAATCACTATATGCTGATTTTAGAGTCTTAGATAAATCTGGTGTGGGATTGACTTTGTACAATGATTCTAATGGAAATACGCATCAAGCAGGTGGAAAACTAAGCTTTTCGCATCATATCATATTAGATTATTATTCGAAACAATACCTTTCGTTTGGAATTTCGTATATTTATAATTCGTTTAGATTAGATCTCCCCAATTCGACCCCTTCTACTAACGACCCTGGAATTACTGATAACAGAGCTACAACTAATAACAACTTTGAAATTGGTTTTCTATACCGATTTAAAAATTTTTATGCGAGTGCAACTGCTACCAATATCTTGCAAAAGAACCTTGATTTTACAACCACTAAACTCGAGCCTAATTTGTTAACCAACTATCAATTGTATTCAGGTTATGTGTTCGACTCTGGGAACCGATCAGAGCTAGAGCCTTCCGTTTTTTATCAATTGTATCAAAGTGATGGTCGTTCGGTAACAGATTTTAATTTAAAATACAGAAAATACAATAGATACGAAGATTACTACTGGGTAGGGGCATCCTATCGTTTTTTGAACGATCAAATAGGTAAACCACTTGCCGTTGGTCCAATAGTTGGACTGCAAAAAGGAGTTATTTCTTTCGGGTATTCCTATCAAGTGACGTTAAATGGTTTAGCGGCGCATAATTCTGGAACCCATTCGCTAACCATAGGTTTTAGATTCCTGCAAGGCGTGAGTAACTGTCCGTGTACAGACAGTCCTGTTCATGAGTAGGGAAGTTAGAATTGAGAGATTAGAATATAGAAGTTAGAAAAAAGAGGTTTGAAAAATTTAAGTTTTACTTATTTTTTGTCTTCACTCTTTACTCTTTACTCTTTACTCTTTACTCTTTACTCTTTACTCTTCACTCTTCACTCTTCACTCTTCACTCTTCACTCTTCACTCTTCACTCTTCACTCTTCACTCTTCACTCTTCACTCTTCACTCTTCACTCTTCACTCTTCACTCTTCACTCTTCACTCTTCACTCTTCACTCTTCACTCTTCACTCTTCACTCTTCACTCTTTGCTCTTTGCTCTTTGCTCTTTGCTCTTTGCTCTTTGCTCTTTGCTCTTTGCTCTTTGCTCCTTGCTCCTTGCTCCTTGCTCTTTTTCACCGTTTACATCGATTTCGTTAGTAAATTCACAATTTATTTAGAATTTTCAAATTTAAGAGTTGCTTAAAAGTTATATCTTTGCTTTTCTTTCAAAAACAACTAAAAAAAGAACCATGAAGACTTTAAATAATTTTGATTTTAATGCTAAAAGGGCAATAATCCGTGTAGATTTTAACGTTCCATTAGACGAGAATTTTAACGTAACGGATGCTACTCGTATTGAGGCAGCAAAACCTACCATAGATGCTATTTTAGCTCAAGGAGGAAGTGTAATCTTGATGTCTCACTTAGGAAGACCAAAAGGCGTTGAAGATAAATACTCCTTGAAACACATCTTGAAAACAACCTCTGACATTCTTGGGGTACCGGTTCAATTTGCATCGAATTGTGTGGGTGTTGAAGCTCAAAATGCGGCTAAAAATTTGTTGCCAGGTCAAGTGTTATTGTTAGAAAATTTACGTTTTCATGACGAAGAGGAAGCTGGAGATGTTGCTTTCGCAAAAGAGTTGGCTTCCCTTGGAGACATCTATGTAAACGATGCTTTTGGAACGGCGCACAGAGCACACGCTTCGACCACTATAATAGCTCAGTTTTTTCCAAGCAGTAAATGTTTTGGAACCTTACTGGCCAAAGAAATAGAGAGTTTAAATAAAGTATTAAAAAACAGTGAAAAACCAGTAACGGCAGTTTTGGGCGGATCTAAAGTATCTTCTAAAATTACGGTTATCGAAAATATTCTGGACAAAGTAGATCACATGATTATTGGTGGTGGAATGACATTTACTTTCGTGAAAGCTTTGGGTGGAAAAATCGGGAATTCTATTTGTGAAGATGACAAGCAAGAATTGGCACTTGAAATTTTAAGATTAGCCAAAGAAAAAGGTGTGCAAATTCATATTCCGGTTGATGTTATTGCTGCCAATGACTTCTCTAATACCGCAGATACTCAAATTGTAAATGTTGATGAAATCCCTGATGGATGGCAAGGCCTTGACGCAGGTCCAAAATCATTAGCCAACTTTGAAAAAGTGATCATGGAGTCTAAAACAATCCTTTGGAATGGACCATTGGGTGTTTTTGAAATGGAAAGCTTCGCAAAAGGAACCATTGCCCTTGGAAACTATATTGCAGCTGCTACTCAAAACGGTGCTTTTTCACTAGTAGGTGGAGGTGATTCGGTTGCGGCAGTAAAACAATTTGGTCTAGAAGACAAAATGAGTTACGTTTCTACAGGCGGTGGTGCTATGTTAGAAATGCTAGAAGGTAAAGTGCTACCTGGAATAGCGGCTATTTTAGATTAAGACAATCTTTTAAATATAAACGTCTCAGAAATTTAATTTTTGGGTACAATCAAAAAACCTAGTAGCGATTTATTTTGCTGCTAGGTTTTTTTATAAATAATACATGGCAAGCTCTTTATACCATTTTAATCTTGATTTTACTGGAATAAAAAACGCATCGTCTCTTCGAGTGATTTTAAATAGTAATGCGACAGCTTTACTATTCAAAATTGTATCGAGAAGTTTTCATGTTAGGGTTCTCGATACATTTTAATAAAAAAAGCTATCGCATTTTTTATTAAAACACTCGAACTGACGCATAAAGCTAGATAGATTTGTCACAGTAAATTCAAAGCCAAAATGGTATTATTGGTATTATAACCCATCAAAACCCCGAAAGGGGTGCAATGATTATAGAACATATATCGTGGGTGAACAAACCCTGAAAGGGTGAAATTATTTATCCTTTTAATCGCCATCGTAACAGTCAATACATTCAGATGTGCAAATGTCACCCCTTCGGGGTTTTGGGATGATGGAATTGTCTTTTTCTATAATTGTTACACCCTTTCAGGCTTTTCGGAAGGCAACTAAGGTTACGATGAGAGTCATAAATAATTCTTATCTGGAATCTGTGTTGAACATCATTCAAATACGAAAAATTAAGTTTTTGAAAAATTTTACTCACAAATAATTAAAAATCCATCGAAATGTCGATTTTTTTTGTATTTTTAACATTATTTATTGCTTTTTTTAAATTTTACCTTTTAAGTTTGTAATTATTAATTTGTAATTATTTGAATAATAGTACATTGAATATATATTTATGACTTCAAAAAATACCACCCTATCGTTTTTCCTTTTGTTAACCTTTTCAGTGTTTTCTCAAAACGCCATTGAGAATAATGAAATGGTAAGTACACAAAAGCCTGTTTCTTATTTAGACTCCATCAAAAATTCTTTTGTTAAATACGATAGAACGACTAAAACCGACAGCCTTTGGATGAATCAAGTGTCTAGTTTTGAAATTTATAAGGATATAGAAACGGAAATTAAAACGGTTAATATTGATAAAGATATTGATAAAGAACTGCCTACGGAATTGCTGAAAGAACGGCTTGCGGCTATGGATGCCAAATCCCCTTTTAATATAGAATACAACCAAGGGTTAGAAAATTTAATTAAATCATTCCTTAAAAACAGAAGAAAAGCATTTGCCAATCAAATGGCCATTGCAGAGTATTATTTTCCGATTTTTGAAGAAGCACTAGCCAAACAAAATGTTCCATTAGAGATTAAATATTTAGCCGTTGTGGAATCCGCATTAAATCCAAAAGCAGTTTCGAAAATGGGAGCGACAGGATTGTGGCAATTTATGTATCAAACGGGGAAACAATACAATTTGAGTATCGATTCTTATGTTGATGAACGCAATGATCCTCTAAAATCTTCGGGAGCAGCAGCGCAGTATATGACCAATATGTTTACTATTTTTAACGATTGGGATTTGGTTTTAGCCTCTTACAATTCAGGTCCAGGTAATGTTAGCAAAGCAATTCGTCGGTCGGGAGGTCAACAAAACTTCTGGAATATCAAAAAGCATCTTCCTCAAGAAACACAAGGGTATGTTCCTGCTTTCCTGGCCACTATGTATATTTACGAGTACCACACTGCTCATGGAATTGTTCCCAAAAAAGCTTTAGTGAAACATTTTGCTACCGATACTGTAATGGTGAAGAAAGAAATGTCTTTTGCGCAAATTTCGAATTTGTTAGACATTCCAGTTGAGCAATTGCAAGCTTTGAATCCTTCATACAAACGTAATGTCGTACCATTCTATTCGGATAAAAGCCATTATTTGACACTGCCTTCTTCTAAAGTGGCGGTTTTTACTTCAAACGAAGATAAAATTTATGCCTATGTTCAATATGAAATAGACAACAGAGAGAAGGTAAAACAAAACTGGAAATCTAATTATATAAAAGATTCTTTAGCTTATGTATCGGCATCCAAGGCCAAAGTGAAATACTACAAAGTGAGGCGTGGTGACAATCTGGGCGATATTGCAAAAAAGAATGACGTTGCTGTTTCGGATTTAAAAAAATGGAATCACCTCAAAGGGAATTCGGTTGCTTCTGGAAAATCATTGAAAATTATTTTAGATGTTACTACGGACTCAAGAACAAGTTTAGCTTCAAATAGCTGTAAGAATAAAGTATTGATTACAGCAGATGCTCCAAAAGTGGTGGCAGCTGATGCTAAAACGAATTCAATCGATAAAAAGGACACACTAGTTGCTAATGCAACGAATTTTTACATCGTTCAAAAAGGAGACAATCTGAATACGATTGCCAAGAAATACAATACCACTGTAGCCGATATTCAAGAATGGAACCACCTTTCTTCTGCCAGTGTTAAATTGGGCGTTTCTTTGCAAGTAGCAGAACCAGTATTAGAAAGTGCAGCCGTAGTTGCGGTGGCAGCTCCTGTACATAAAGACATTCAATACGAAGTTCAAAAAGGAGATAATCTAGGAAACATAGCCAAAAAATTCGGATCTTCTTTAGCAGATTTGAAGCAATGGAATAATTTACAAAATAACAATCTTGCTGTTGGAAATACATTAATAGTGGCCAAAAATGAAGTAGCTATTATCACCAACAATGCAACGGTGGATTCTTTTAAGAAAAAAGACATTACAACATCTTCTTCTAAAAATGCCGATAGCGATTACCTGGTAAAAAAAGGAGATTCTTTATTTAGTATATCCAAACAATACCCTGGAGTTACAGTATCCGACTTGAAAAAGTGGAATAATATCACTGGTGATAATCTTAAACCGGGAATGGGACTAAAAATAAAAGGATAAGCTTCTAGCACGAGTTAAGCGGATTTTTACAAATCGTTTAGAAAAATTTACCCACACAATTCATGGTAGAGTCAAGGAACTGCTGTACTTTTGGGGTCTATTCTATAATCGATTTATGATGAATAAAGTGCCTATTTTAGTTCTATTTGTTTCGTTGTTCCTTTTTTCTTGCTCCAAGAAGAATGAAAATCCAGCACGACCTTCATCAGGGAAAATCAATTCTATTTCGGTAGTTATAGATGATAAGCTATGGTATGGCGTAATCGGGGACAGCATTCGAAATAAATTTGCCAAAGCTGTTGACGGTTTGCCGAAAGAAGAACCACTATTTGATATAAATCAATATCCTACCCATCTAATGGAAGGGTTTATGACCAAAAGTAGGACGATCATTGTAATTAAAAAAGCAAATGAAAATGTTTTTGGAATTAATAAGGATCAGTATGCAACGCCGCAAAATGTGTTTCATATTTCTGGAAAATCAGTTGGGGATATTCTTGAAATTTTTGAAAAACATACTCCTCAAATACTCCAAATTATAGAAGAGGGAGAAATCACAGAGCATCAACGATTGTTAAATGATTCTATTCTCAATCCAAAAACAATCCAGAAACAGTTTCAAATTGTTTTAAAAGTCCCAAGTAGTTACTCTTATGTCGCTAAAGGAGCTAATTTTGTCTGGCTAAAAAAAGAGTTTATTAGTGGGAGTAGCAGTTTGCTGATTTCTCAGTTGCCTTTGAGTGCGATAAAAAATAATTCGGATGTGTCTTCAAGGATTTTGCAACTTCAAGATTCTATAGGGACATTGTACATAAAAGGGGCTGAGCCAGCTTCGACCATGTATATTGATCAATCGTACCCCATTTACTTTATGAAAACTAAACTGGACGGAAAAGTGACCTATACAACCAAAGGGACTTGGCGATTGAAAGACAGTTTTATGTTTGGGCCTTTCTTGAATTATATGATTCTAGACCCTGATAAAAATAGAATTTTGTTTTTAGAAGGATTTAGTTATTCGCCTTCGAGAGACAAACGTGATTTAATGCATGAATTGAAGTCCGTAATCCAGGGAGTAAAGTGAATTCTGATTTAAGATTTTAGATTAGCGATTTCTGATTTTTGATTTTGTAGGGCGTGATTTGCGTGTGTCTTGTAACTTCTGAAGGGGGCGCAATAAATTACATTTTAAACAGAGGCTTTATAAAGCCAAAAAAAATCTGCGTAAATCCGCGAAAATCTGCATGCAATTTTCTTGTAGATTTGATTAATAAAATGCTTCAGCAATAATTATTATAAAAATGAATTTGATTTTTTATCAAAAATGTGAACTTTGTCGTGCACCCCCTCTGAAATCAAAAATCAGAAATCGTTAATCAGAAATCAAAAATCATTTATATCATCCCTTAATTTAATTACATTGGTCGCTCGGGTCTGGAATCAGAAATCGTTAATCAAAAATCAAAAATCTAAAATCTAAAATAATTTTTTCAGTATGACTATAGAATGGAAAATAAAGCCTTTTGAGGCATTAACGGTAAATGAATTGTATGATATACTCCAATTGCGAAGTAGGATCTTTGTAGTGGAGCAAAATTGCGTCTATCTTGATCTTGATGGTAAGGATAAAGTCGCTTTACATCTTTTTGGAATCTTTGATGGTAAAATAGTGGCTCACGCCCGACTTTTCAAAGCTGGAATTAGTTTTGATAACGCTTCAATAGGAAGAGTAACGGTAGATCCGGATTACAGGGACAGAAAATGGGGACACGACTTGATGAAAGAAGCTATTTCGGGTATACTGCTTCACTTTGGCGAAAGCCAAATTACCATTGGTGCGCAATTGTATCTCAAAAAATTCTATGAAAGCCACGGTTTTATTCAAACCAGCGAAATGTATCTGGAAGATGATATTCCGCATATTGAGATGGTAAGGGGGGAGTAAATTACAAATAGCGGGAGCTTTTTATTGTCAAGAGGCTAAATATTTTGGAATTCAATAGAAATTAGGCGTAAATTTTTAAGGATGAATTAATTATATAGTAGTATGACAGTCATTATAACTAAAAAACAATCTAAAAAAGAGATCCAAGAAACCCTTAATAAGTTAATTCAAAAGAGGGAATCAAAGGGATTGCGTAAACATTTTGGATTATCCGAAAAGAATATAGATGCATTAGATTTTCAAAAAGAGGTAAGAAATGAATGGGATTGATTTTCTTGCCGAGACTAATTTTTTAATCCACCTCAATCAAGGAGAGCCGTTTGTTGAATCTTTTTTGGATTATGGTTTTGCGGTTTCTTTTATTACCGAAATAGAATTGTTAGATGATTGTCTTGTTTTAGATATGAACTATCAGATTAAACAAAAGTGTATTTATATTCGAAAAAAGTATAAAATAAAAATTCCAGATGCCATAATAGCTTCTACTGCTATTGTTTATAATATTCCTTTGATAACTTCTGATAAAGGCTTTGATAAAATTAAAGAAATTGATTTATTATTTATACAAAAGTAAATTAGAATAAGCGAAAGATGTAATTTTTGAAAATTAGATTAATCTCCATTAAATTGAACTTAATTATTCTTTCCAATTTTCAATCATTTTTTTACTTCGTCTTGACTGTGAATGTGACCTAATTTTATATTGTCCTCAGATTCTGTAATCATTTTACTGTTTCCAGATTTTAATAGATAAGTTGTAATGATATTGTAAATCTCCTCAGTGAGATTTGTGTCGCTATTGTCTATAATTTGATGAAGCTCTTTTTTTAACTCTAAAGTGTTCATTGTAAGAGGTGTTTGTTCAGTAAACAATACAAAAAAAGTAAATGTAAAATTTTATTTCTATCAATTTTTCAAAATACCATTATACTCTGCGGGATTATTCAAAACACTAACTGCTTTCTTGATTTCGACATTATTTTTTATATAGTAGTCGTATAATCCTTCTTGGTATTGATAGCGTTTAATGATTTCGTCTAGCAACAAACCTTTGATTTCTTTTTGGTTTTTGTCCAGTAAAACGTTTTCTGATTTTTGGAGAGCTGTGAGCAATTGCTGGTATTCAGTAGTAATAGCTTCGTCTAGTTTTTCTTTTTTGGCTGTAGCCAAAGTGTTTTTCAATGCGATTTCGGTTTCCGTATCAAAAGTTAGTTTTTGGGTTTTTAGAAACTGTTTGAAATCGGTATAATCAGCATCTGTAATCGTTGGGATTGTAGTGCCTAAACTCGGATTTTTGTAATAATAGTATGTTGCGTACTGAAAAATTCCATCGTTTTTTAGCAATGCATTGGTTATCGGACTCGTTTTGGTTTCTTCCATTTCGATGTCGGGTAAAACACCGCCTCCATCATAAACCGTTCTTCCTTTTCTGGTTTTAAAGGTGTTGTAATTCTTGGCATCGGTTCGTGTGGCAACACCGTTTTTATCTTTATGAGCATAATCTAATGCTTGAATGCACCTGCCTGAAGGCGTGTAATAACGGGAAATGGTGACTTTCAGTTGTGTTCCATATGTTAATTCTACTGGTCTTTGTACCAAACCTTTTCCAAAACTTCTACTGCCTAAAACTACGGCACGATCCAAATCTTGTAGTGCTCCCGAAACAATTTCTGACGCCGAAGCACTTCTTCCGTTCACTAAAATAATCAAAGGAATGGCCGTGTCTACTGGTTCTTTGGATGTTTTATAGGTGTTGTTGTGTTTTTCTATTTTTGATTTGGTCGTTACAATAATCTCATTTTTGGGTACAAAGAGATTGCAAATATTAACGGCTTCGTTCAATAATCCTCCCGGATTGCCTCTTAAATCAAGAACAATTCTTTCGGCACCTTCTCTTTTGAGTTGCTCTAAGGCATCTTTGGTTTCATTTGAGGCTTTGTTGTTGAAGCGAGCCAATACGATATAGCCCGTTTTCGCATCTATTTTTCCAAAATAAGGAACCGATTTGATTTCGACTTCATCCAATACAATTACAGTTGAAAGCGTTTTACCTTGACGAATGTATTTAATGTCAATTTTAGTGCCTTTTGACCCTTTTAAAAGTTGGGAAGCATCATCTTTGAAATCAGCAAGTGGGGTATCTCCTATTTGAATAATTTCGTCTCCCGCTTTGAGTCCTGCTTTATCTGCCGGGAAATTTTTATATGGTTCTCTTAGGATTAGTTTGTCGTCTTTGCGGGTAATTAATGCCCCAATTCCGGTATATTCTCCCGTATTGTTAATTTTGAATTTAAGCACTTCCTGTTCGTTAAAATAAACGGTGTAGGGATCAAGGGAACTCAACATTCCTTTTATGGCGTTGTTCATCAGCTCGGCCGGAGTGGTTTCGTCTACATAGTTTTTGTTCAATTCCTTGAATAGTGTCGTAAAAATTTCTATTTGTTTGGCAATCTCAAAATAGTCGTCTTTAAAACTAACACCCACAAACAAAAATGCGGATGCTATTATCGGAATGATGATTTTTTTTTGAAAAAAGAAGGTTTTCATTTTCGTTTGGCTTAAATTGAGTTTACTAAAATAAGAATAAAATATAATATGAGTACCAGTGACTAATGCGAAACCGATAAAAGTTTTTCGACACGAATTTCACGAATTATTCACAAAATATTTTTTAAATTTAAAGGAATTCGTGAGAATTCGTGTAATTGGTGGCTAAATTTTTCTTAACGATTTGTAAAAACTCGCTTAATTCATTGTAGAAGCCAGGTATTTATTTTTCTTCGGATTGACGTACTGGTTTCGTTTGAGCCAAGAATTTCTCAAACAGCTGTATGGTTTTGGTGTTGATTTCTTCATAAGGCAATCGGTCTTTGCTTTGGTAAAAAAGCATAAAAGAATAGGGTTGATCCAGATTCTCAATCAGTAAATGTTTGTTTAGTCGATAGGTTTCGCGAAGCAGGCGTTTGAAATAATTGCGATCTACGGCTTTCTTAAAATATTTTTTGGAAACCGAAACCCCTATTTTTATTTTTTCGCCTTCACCAAAAGTGCCCGCATTATAAACTAATCGCAAAGGGTATTTAGAAACAGATTTCCCTTCGGTAAACAATAAACCGATGGTGATTTTACTTTTTAGTTTTTCTGTTTTGGGATAGGTAAAGTTCATTTTGTAAAGGACAAAGTTATAAGAAAGCAAAGGTACGATTAATGTACGGCGATGCAATAGGTTGTTTTGCGACTCTTTTTTTCTTGTTTTAAAATTTTAAAATTTGTTTTTATAAGTTTATATTAATTGTAAATGATTGTTTAACAATTGAATAGTTGTCTTTTTGTTTGTTGCTTTTGAAATAAATACTCCTAAAAATATATTTCTTACTTTTGTGGCAAATTTAGCAGTATGCAAAAAATCATTTCATATCCCTTATCTTTTATCGTTTTGATGTTAATTCTTTTGACATTGGTGATTTTTCACCCTATTCAATGGGTTTGTTTAAACGTTTTTGGTTATCAAGCGCATAAGAAAAGTGTCGATTATCTTAATTTTTTTTTATTGAGAATCGTTCATTTGTTGGGTACTACTTTCGTTTTTGAAGGTAGAGAAAGTATTCCAAAAGGAGTGCCAATTATATTTGTTGCCAATCACCAGAGTTTGTATGATATTATTGCCATGATTTGGTTTTTGAGAGAATTTCATCCAAAATTTGTGAGCAAGAAAGAATTGGGGAAGGGGGTGCCCAGTGTATCGTTTAATTTGCGTCATGGAGGTTCTGTGCTGATTGACCGCAAAGACCCAAAACAGGCGATACCTGCTATTAAGAAATTGTCAGAATATATTGAAAAACACAACAGGGCTGCCGTTATTTTTCCTGAAGGAACACGTAGTAAAGATGGTAAACCAAAGGAATTTGCACAAAGTGGATTGAAAATTTTATGTAAATATGCACCATCAGCTTATGTGGTTCCCTTAAGTATCAATCATTCTTGGAAATTGGTAAAATACGGATCTTTTCCCTATGGTTTAGGAAATCGCCTTACCTTTGTAGTACACGAAGCAATTGCGGTTACCGATTATAGTTTTGGTGAAATAGTAGAAAAGACCGAAGCGGCAATCGTAAAAGGAATAAAAATTTAATATTTATATAAGATGTCTATAAAGAACATTCGTCTAGAAGTGATGCAGTTTCTAGAAAGCAAGGTTGATGGTTTTGTTGATCAATACTTGATACCAGTAGAGCAAATTTGGCAGCCATCTGATTTTTTACCGAATTCAGAAAGTGATAATTTCCTTGAAGAAGTAAAAGAGCTTAGAGAAATCTCAAAAGATTTGCCTTATGATTTTTGGGTTGCCATGGTTGGAGATATGATTACCGAAGAAGCTTTACCAACCTACGAAAATTGGTTGATGGAAGTAGAAGGGGTTGATAACTTAGAAAGAAATGGTTGGGCAAAATGGGTGCGTCAATGGACTGGTGAAGAGAATCGTCATGGCGATTTGTTGAACAAGTACCTTTATTTATCGGGCCGTGTGAATATGCGTGAAATTGAAATTACCACTCAACATTTAATCAACGATGGTTTTGATATTGGAACAGGAAGAGATCCTTATAAGAACTTTGTGTACACCAGTTTTCAAGAATTAGCTACTTATGTTTCTCATAATAGGGTTTCACAATTGGCAAAAAGTTATGGTGACAAGAAATTGGCAAAAATGTGTAAAATGATTGCTGGAGACGAAATGCGTCATCATCATGCATATAGTCATTTTGTTAGCGAAATTTTCAAAATAGACCCAAGTGAAATGATGCTTGCTTTTCAATACATGATGAAAGCCAAAATCGTTATGCCTGCGCATTTCTTGAGAGAATCAGGAAATAAAATCAGCTCTGCTTTCGAACATTTTTCAGATTCAGCACAACGTATTGGGGTTTATACTGCAAGTGATTATGTAGAAATCATGCAAAAATTAATTGACAAATGGGAAATCGATAAATTTTCAGGTTTGACAGATGAGGCGGAGAAAGCTCGTGATTACTTGATGAAATTACCAGCGAGAATGGCAAAAATTTCGGAAAGATTGGTAATTCCTTCTGAGTCATTCCAATTTAAATGGGTAGAACCGGCACGATTGTAGATTGCAGATTTAAGATTTCGGTGGTTGAGCGTAGTCGAAACCACGATTTTTGATTTTTTTGCTATTGCCATTGCCATTGATTTTTGAAATTGAATTTGATATTGCTGATTTTTAAGGTTTAGACTTTAAAAATCAGCTTTTTTTTATAAATAATAACAACAAATGAGTAATCCAGATTTAATAAATAAAACGATCCTTTTTGTAAAAGAAAAATTAGCCAATGCCGAAGGAGGTCACGATTGGTTTCACATTCAGAGAGTGTATAAGAATGCGCTGTTGATTGCAAGTGGAGAAACCTGTAATGAAATTGTTGTGAAACTCGGCGCTTTACTTCACGATATAGCCGATAGTAAATTTCACGGTGGAGATGAAACTGTTGGAGGAAAAGTAGCCCGTGAATTTTTGGAAAGTCAATCGGTTTCGGAAGCAGTTGTTACACATGTCATCCAAATCATAGATAACATCTCTTTTAAAGGCGGAAAAACGGAAAAGCATTTCTCATCAATCGAATTGGATATCGTTCAGGATGCTGACCGTTTGGATGCTTTAGGAGCCATTGGTATTGCCCGGGCGTTTAATTATGGAGGTTTTAAAAACAGAGTTTTGTACAATCCTCAAATTGCTCCAAACTTGCACATGAGCAAGGAAGAATACAAAAACAGTCAAGCGCCAACAATCAATCACTTTTATGAAAAATTGTTGTTGCTAAAAGATAAGATGAATACCGAAACAGGGAAGCAGATAGCCAAAGAAAGACATCATTATATGCAAGGATTTCTAGCGCAGTTCTATGCGGAATGGGAAGGGGAGAAGTAGTGAGCAGTTTTCAGTCTCAGTATTCAGTTTAAATCTGGAAACTGAGACTGAAAACTGAGACTAAAGCCCTTTCTCTTTCATCTCCAAAATCACATCCGAAGCATTTTTAAAAGTAGGGGCTTGTTCGATAATACTTCCCACACGTTTCTTATTCAGTTTAAAGGTAATGTCATTTTCGGTGGTAAATAAAAGTGCTGTCAAAAATGGGTTATTCATGTAGGGAGCCAAAACTATATAGGCTTCATCAAGGGTGTGAAAACTCTCAATTTCTTCGGTTTTATAACGTGCCGTAACCGAAAGGCTAAAGACATCGTCATTCAAAACAGGACGAACATAAATATTTTTCAATTCAGTATCGCCTATGGTTTTGGCAAGGGTTAATTTGGCATACGTTTTATTTTCGATGCTCTCTTTTACTTTTTCCCAGAATTCAGCAAATACAGGTTGGAATGACATAGGAATTGTTTTTTTATGAATTATTCTAAATGGAAATGCAAATTTAAGGGTTGTGTGCTAAAGTTCTGCGATTTTTAAAATAAAATTACTTACGATTTACAGCGCTACTTTTAATAATTGCTTTTTACTACCTCTTCGACCCAGAAAAAACACAGAATTACCTAATTGAATACCTTTTGAAACCACAAAAGGCACTTCATTTTCTTCTTCCTCAAGGATTTTTTCAAATTCAAAGTCACCATTATCTTTTATTTTGATCACATAAAGATTGGATCTGTTTTTGTTTGAATCTTTAAATTCTATTCTATTTTTATCTAATTTTTTTATTTCTTCCCCAGCATTAATAAAATAATAGGACATATCCCCTACAATTGATGCGGTATAGGAAACGTAATTATCATCATACTGATAACCTTGTTTTTTATTAATATTTCTAGCCCAAACTAAATCGCCCTCATTACTTAATTTTGCAGATACAATATCATCACAATGATAATAAGTTTGATATCCACCACCCATACCATTCATGCCAAATGTCGCATTACTAGAAGTAGTTGAATATTCTTCCTGAGCATTAAATAGCAATTCATTGTTTTTAGTAATAAAATAATTTTTAAAAGTTAAGTATTTTAATTCTTTATCTTTATCCTCTCCATATTTATCAATGATAAATTGCTCAGAAAATGGATTGTATTTTGCCTTTAAAACTTCTAGAGAATTGACGTCTAATTTAAAATAACTAATCCCTTTGTATTTAGAATCATCAATATCAGAATAAAACCCAACACAAATGAGTCTGTCTTCCAATGCGATAGTTTTTAATGAACCTATGAAATGTTCTTCGGTATCAAAAGTGTTTGTGACTTCTTTATCTTGAGTAAATTTTGTTATTTCAAATTGGTATTTACCTCCTTTTTCTTTGCTTTTTTGATTGGGCGTAAAAGATTTTCCTAAGAGATAAATTGAATTTCCGTCTTTTGATAAATTAATATTCTGAAATATATATTTACGGTCTTTGATTTCTCTGGAATAAATAAGTTCTTTTTTTTTATTTAGTTTATCATCAAACAAATACAATTTTAAGGCTTCAGATTTAGTGCTGTTAAAATCAATTCCAATTGAAAATGCATTTTTATCTTTATTGACTACTATTGCAATTCCTGAATTATTTCCAGAGGAAGAATTAGTTGCTTGTTTTGTATTAAAAGGATTAAGTGAAAACGTATTTCTGTTTCCTTTAGATGCAAAATCACCATTTAAAACTGAACCGTTTTGAATACTGTTATGAAAACTGTCTATCAGTTCAAAACTGCCATATTGTTTTATTTCTTCACGAGTGAACCTGAAGAGCTCTTTTTGGGTAGTATTAAAATCGTTTTTATTTATACTGTGTGCAAGACAAATATAGGCTCTCTCATTGATATCATAAAAAACTTGAACGATATTTAAGTTGTCCAACATTGTAAAAACACCTAATGCAAACTTATATTTTTGAGTTCCAGTATGCTTCATCTCATAATTAAATTCTTTTATAAGATTTAAATTTGAATCATAATGTTCAATATAATATCCATTTTTTCCTGAAAAACTTGCTTCATAGGATCGAACTATTAAAATCCCCCCATTTCCATCATCTTCAGAAAGTACGATCTGGGATTCTTTACATTCATCTTTAAAAAGCTCGCTTTTTTGAATTTTAAACGGAAAACTTTGGGCAAAAGTTGAAAAGGAAATCATTAGAATTCCAAAAATTAAGATTAATTTATTCATGTAGGTTATTAAGTGTGTGGTTATTAAGTGTATGGATATTATTTCCCCGTAAAAACGGCTTTTCTTTTCTCCAAAAACGCTTTGGTCCCTTCGCTAAAATCCTCGGTTCCGAAACATTTTCCAAAGTTTTTTATCTCGGTTTCGTAACCATTTTTGCCATCTGCAAAATTAGCATTGATTGCTTTTATGGCTCTACCAATGGCAAAAGGAGAGTTTTTCATGATTTTTTGGGCAATACCAGTGCAAAATTCGATTAGCTCAGCTTGCGGTACTACGTGATTAACCAAACCGTATTGTTTGGCTTCGTCGGCGGTAATCATACCAGCGGTCATGATCATTTCCATCGCACGACCTTTACCTACCAATTGAGGTAAACGTTGTGTTCCTCCATAACCTGGGATAACACCAAGAGAAACCTCCGGTAGTCCCATTTTGGCATTGTCTGAAGCTACTCTAAAATGACAGGCCATGGCCAATTCTAGCCCACCACCCAATGCAAAACCATTGACAGCCGCTATAACTGGAGTTTTTAAATTCTCTATAAAATTAAATAAAAGTTCCTGCCCCTGAAAAGCCAGTTGAGCGCCTTCTTCGATAGTGAAATGGGCAAATTCTGAGATGTCGGCTCCTGCGACAAACGCTTTTTCTCCGCTACCCGTTAGTATGATAACTTGAATTTCTTTGTTTTTACCCAATACTTTAATGGCTTTATGCAAGTCGTTTATCGTTGCAATATTCAAAGCATTTAGTTTAGTTGGTCTATTGATTACAACCGTTGCGATGTTGTTTTCTATTGTAATTAAAAGGTTTTCGTAGTTCATTTTGCTGGTTTAAGTGTTAATGATGGGGAGGGTAACCGTAAAGATGGTTCCACTTCCAAATTTGGTTTCAAAGGTAATTGTTCCTTTGTAGTTTTCGATAATGTTTTTTATAATTCCGAGGCCTAAACCCATTCCGCTATTTTTGGTGGTAAATTTGGGTTCGAATATGGTGTTGATATGGCGAGGGTCAATTCCGGTTCCGTTATCTTTGATGGTAATGACAACTTCATCTGCAATTCTTTTGATGGTAACCAACACCATTTTAGTTTCCTGATCTTCTGGTATGGCTTGCGTGGCATTTTTAACCAAATTGGTAATGACTCTTATGAGTTGGGTGCGGTCTATTTTTGAAATAATTTCTTTTTCGGCACATTCAAAAACAATATAATCTTCATTAAAAATATCCAAAGTAAGTGCTGTGACTTCTACCACATTCAAGACTTCATTTTGTTGTGCAGGCATGGAGGCAAAATTAGAAAAGGCAGCCGCAACGGAGCTCATGGTGTCAATTTGTTGTATTAATGATTCGGAGTAATCGTTTAATTTTTGTTTAATATTAGGATCTTCGGGATTAAATTTCCGCTGAAAACTTTGTACCGTGAGTCGCATTGGCGTAAGCGGATTCTTGATTTCGTGAGCCACTTGCTTTGCCATTTCTCTCCAAGCCAAGTCGCGTTCGTTCTGGGCGAGTTTTATGGCGTTTCTTTCGAGTTCTTGAATCATTCTATTGTAGGCAGTCAATAGCATGTTTATTTCTTTGATCTTTGCCGAGTAAGGAATAATTTCATTTTTTTGACCTAAACTGGTTTCGCTCAGTTTTTTCGCAAAATCATTGATGGGTTTGGTTATAAAAGAGGATAAGAAATAGGCGAATGCAAAAGCCACAACAATCATAAAGGTGTAGACTTGTGCCAAATGAATTAGAAAATTGTTTAATTCTTTTTCATAATAACCATCATCGGGGATATTGGGCAAAAGAAGTATTCCGATGGGTTTGAATTTTTTATTTTTTATCAAACTATAGGAAGAACGGTACTTAATGCCATCAATGGTTTTAACATCTACATATCTTTTATTGATTGAGGATTGTACCAATCGAAGAATGAATTTTGAAATGGTAGGGGAAAGCGGTTCTACAGAAAAGGATTCTTTAGACGATTTAAGTAATTTTCCTTCTAAGGAATATATTTGAATTTCAGCATTTTGAATGTCTGATACTTCATGAATTTTATCCTTAAAAATTAATTTGATATTTTCATTGGTTAAAGGATAGGTCGTATTCGAAAGAACATAATTGATGTGTTTTTTTACATAACGCTCTATGTTTTCTACCCGTCTTTGATTGTACTCTTTGGCAACACTTTTGTATTGAAAGATGGAAATGGTTATTAGCAATATAGAGGTTGCAATGATCAGCATAACCATTGAAATGAAGATTCTAACGCGTAATGAAACTAAAGGAAGCTTAAAATTTTTAAACATAATTACGATTTATTTCGCTCTCTTATTTTTTTATAAAATTTAAAACCAAGCATAATAGTAATCGAAAATAAAAAGATACCCACGACTCCATAAATCCAATTCACGGCATTTTTTAATATTACCAAAAAGACAACGGCAAATAAAATGATAGTCGCACCTTCGTTCCATAATCGCATAAAATTGGTGGTGTATTTTACCTCGTCGTTTTGTAACTGATTGAATATTTGCTGACATTTTAAATGATACAGATACAGCACAAAAACAAAGCCAAGTTTTACATGCATCCAAGGCATTTGTAGCCAAGTGTTGCCAATATCGGTAAAAAATAACATCCAATAAGCAAAAAAGCTAGCCAATACAGCGGATGGCCACGTGATAATGTACCACAATCGGTACGACATAATTTTATACTGTTTTTGAAGAATTTCTTTTTCGGGAGATGGTTTATCGGCAGCTTCTATTTGGTACACAAATAATCGAACGATATAGAATAAACCGGCAAACCAAGTAATTACAAAGATGAGGTGTAACGATTTTAAGTAATTATAATACTCCATTGGTTGTTGTGTTTTGTTTGAAATTCATTTCTTTTTTTAGAAAATAACCGGTAACGAGTGTTGAAAAAACATCGGCAATTGGAAATGCGATCCAAACTCCAAAAATACCTAAAAAATTTGGTAATAAAAGTACTAGCGGAATTAAGAAAAAACCTTGTTTGGTCAATGTCAACAGTAATGCTTTTTTTGCTTTTCCGGCCGCTTGAAAATACGCAGCCCCGATGAGTTGAATGGCGATAATGGGAGATGCGGCAAAAACCCAACGCAAAGCTTCGGGTGTTTCTGCAATGACTTTCGGGTCTGTAGTAAAAACGGAAACTATCGGTCGGGCAAAAAACAGTATGATTACAAAAATGACAGTGGCTAAAATGGCGGAGTATTTGATAGAAAGAGCTATGGTTTCTCGTACTCTTTGGGTATTTTTTGCTCCATAATTATAGCCTGCAATGGGTAGAAATCCTTGTGTGATTCCCAAAACAGGAAACAAAGCAAACATCAACATTCTGCTGATAATTCCGTAAACGGTTATGGAATGTTCTCCTCCATAAGTATATAAAGTGTGATTCAATATGATGGCCAATACGCTCACAACCCCTTGTCTGGAGAAAGTAACAAAACTCAATTCGGTGATTTCTTTTACTATGGGCAACTGAAATTTAAAATGTCGGGTTTGTAATTTTAATTCACTTTCGGATACAAAAAACCAAAGCACAAACAAAAAGCACATAAAATAAGAAATAGATGTCGCCAGTGCCGCTCCAAAGATGCCTAAATTCAGGAGCTTTATAAAAACAATATCCAAAAGGATGTTTGCAATTGCTGGAATAATCATGGCTACCATGGCAAATTTTGCTTTTCCTTCGGCCCGAATGATATTATTTCCCATCATGCAAAGTGCCAAAAACGGAACGCTAATTATGATGGGTATAAAGAATTCTTTGGCGGGGTTCATAATCGCCCCCTTAGCTCCAAAGAGCAATAGCATTTGATCACTAAAAATAAGTCCTAAAACAGAAAAAAGAGTAGACAACAGGAAAGTCATCATGATTTGGTTTCCAAAAACCTGTTTGGCTTTTTCCTTGTCATTGGCACCTAAAGCCCTGGAAAGTACGGATCCTCCGCCCACGCCAATTGCCATTCCTAAGGATGAAATCAAGAACGTAATGGGTAAGACAACAGTTAGCGCTGCAATGGCAAGCGAGCCAATCCATTGTCCCACAAATATGGTGTCGATAAGAATGTTAACCGACATGAATAAGATGCCAATAGAAGAAGGAACTGCTTGTTTGATCAAGAGTTTCCTTATGTCTTGCGTTCCTAATTCTTCGGAGGTTACGGCCATTTAGATTTTAGATTTATGATTAACGATTTATGATTTTAGATTTTGACCCGATGGCGATGTTTTTTGATTTAGATTGATTATTGAATTAGCAAAGTAATTTTAATTCCTTATTTTAAGATGCTACAGAAATCAGCTCCCGAAAGCTTTCGGGACACAAATCGTTAATCAGAAATCAGCAATCAACTATCCTTTCGCCCATTCATTAATCCATTTGCTTACTGTAGCACACCATTCGTCACTATCATTCAAACAAGGAATGGCCAAGAAATTTTCTCCGCCGTGTTCTTTGAATTGGTGGTTGGCTTCCATGGCAATCTCTTCTAATGTTTCTAAACAATCCGCAACAAAAGCAGGTGTTACCACGGCTAGATTTTTAATTCCTTGCTCTGGCATTTTATTCACTTCAACATCCGTGTAAGGTTCGAGCCATTTGTCTCCCGCCAAGCGTGATTGAAAAGTTTGGCTGTATTTGCCTTCGGGAATTCCTAACGCTTTTACTACTAACTTTGTGGTTTCATAGCATTGGTGACGGTAACAAAATTCGTGTGCTGGCGATGGAGTGCTGCAACAAGAACCGTCAATTTTGCAATGTGATTTGGTTATATCGGTTTTGCGAATATGACGCTCTGGAAGTCCGTGATAAGAGAACAAAAGATGATCATAACCAAATCCATCCAAGTGTTTTTGAATAGAATCGGACAAGTTTTTGATGTAATCAGGGTTATTATAAAATGCGGGAACAGAAGAGAATTTCATGTTAGGGAAATGCTCTTTTCGGACTTCTTCCGCCTTATCAATAACGGTAATCGTAGACGACATCGCGTGGTGTGGATACAAAGGAAAAAGTAATACCTCGGTAACGCCTTTGTCGTGCAATTCCTGAAGGCCTGCAAGTAAGGAAGGATTTCCGTAACGCATCGCCAAAGCTACTGGAACATTGGCTTGAGGTTTCACTTTCTCGTACATTCTTTTGGAGAGTACCACTAAAGGCGAACCTTCTTTCCACCATATTTTTGAGTAAGCTGCAGCCGCTTTTTCAGGTCTGTTTCTTAGAATAATGCCACGAACCAATAATGCTCTTAACAAATACGGAACATCAATCACGTATTTGTCCATTAAAAATTCATCTAAATAGGGTTTTACATCTTTGGGAGTTGGACTTTCTGGAGAACCTAAATTGATTAATAATACGCCTTTCATATTTCGTTTTTTTGATGTTTCAAAAGTAACTAAACTTACTTTTGGATAAATTAGAGTTAACTATTTTTTAATTATTGTTGGATAGAGGAAATAGATTTATTTAAAAAGGATTAAAAGTTAAAGGAGACACAGATTACACAAATTTACACAGATAACTGTTATACGTAAATCACTCAATACTAATCTGTGCTAATTTGTGAAATCTGTGTCAGTTTTTTTTATTGAATAATTACTTTTTCTAAACATTCGAATTAATCGACATCAAATATTTCTTGGGTGTCGTGGCAAATTTCTTTTTGAATGCCGCTATAAAATGACTTCCGGTACTATATCCAATTTTCAATCCCACTTCATTAACATTGTAGGAACCACTATCCAATAATTGACGAGCGTAATCCATTTTGTAATCAAAAAGAAAACCATAAACGGTGTCGCCATAAATTTGCTTGAAACCCATTTTTAGTTTCTTTAAAGTCAATCCTACTTGGTCAGCCAATTCTTGTAGTCCAGGAGGTTCGGCCATATTGGCAATCATAATTTCTTTGGCTTTTTTGATTTTATAAACATTGTCTTCATCTATCAAAAACGGACATTGTTCTGCATTGGGGTCTTCGGAACGATTAAAATACAAACTCAGCAATTCGTATCCTTTGCCTTTGTAATATAAATTCTTGATAGAAGGATTTAAATTATAATGAAACAACTGACTTAAAACAATAGCCATGGATGGGCTAATATCACCCTCTTTATAATATTTCTTATCCTTATTCTCTTCACTCAAAAACGGAATATGTCCAGCATCATTAGAAAATAATCTATGAAATTTTTGAATCGAAATTAAAATAGAGATGACCCAAGTATTTGGTGCTAATTCTAAATTGAGCGGTAATTCTTTTTGGGGATTGTAGAGCAAATAAGACTTCTCTTCGTTCAAATCCAAGATATAGCTCCCTTGATTGAAAATGAATTTGGCTTTCCCTTTTAATCCAAAATGAAATTGAATTAAGCCGTTACTTACTTCGTGTTTGGCCTGAAAAGTTTCTAAACCATCGTTTTGAAAACGAATCAGAGTAAAATCATCTTCAATAGTTATAATTTCTTGTGAACCCATAGCGATGTTTTTTTTGTGAAAATATGATAATTATCAAGTATTTTTATTTAGAATCATTCTGAATAAAATGAATTCTAACCCTTGATAACAGTACAAAAATAGCAGTTTTTATTCTAAAACAACGATTTAAATCTAAAAAAGCATGTAGCGATACAAAAAGAACTTTTAGCGTTACTTTTATCGAAACTATAGTAATAATTTTGTTGCACTTTAAGTGAAAGTGTATATATGGAAAATCATAACGTTTCGAAGCATCACTATTTTTATTCAATTGGCTTAAGCTACAAAAAAGCCGATGCCGAGATAAGAGGTAAATTTAGTTTAGACACTTTAGCTAAAACCCGCTTGTTGGAACAAGCCAAAAATGAGGGGATTCAAAGTTTATTTGTGACTTCAACCTGTAATCGAACAGAGATTTACGGTTATGCGGAGCATCCTTTTCAGTTAATCAAATTACTTTGCGAGAACAGCAACGGTACTGTTGAAGATTTTCAAAAAGTAGCCTACGTCTATAAAAGCCAAGAAGCCATTTCTCATTTATTCCGAGTAGGAACGGGCTTGGACAGTCAAATTCTAGGTGATTTCGAAATCATTAGCCAAATAAGAAACGGTTTTGCCGAAGCAAAAGCTCTAGGATTAGCCAACGCTTTTATGGAAAGATTGGTCAATGCAGTGATACAAGCCAGTAAAAAAATCAAAAATGAAACTGAAATAAGCTCTGGTGCCACTTCGGTATCTTTTGCATCGGTTCAATATATTATTAAGAACGTTCCAGATATTGGAAACAAGAATATTTTACTTTTCGGAACAGGGAAGATCGGAAGAAATACCTGTGAGAATTTAGTAAAACATACCAAAAACGAACACATCACTTTAATCAACAGAACGAAAGACAAAGCTGAGAAATTGGCGGGGAAATTGAATCTTATCGTTAAAGATTACTCGGAATTGCATCTTGAATTGCAAAAAGCCGATGTGGTGGTTGTGGCCACTGGCGCTCAAAACCCAACGATTGACAAAGCGATCCTGAATTTGAAAAAGCCATTGTTGATTTTGGATTTGTCAATACCTAAAAATGTCAATGAAAATGTGAAAGACCTTGAGGGCGTTACTTTAATTCACATGGATCATTTGTCGCAAATGACCGATGAAACATTGGAAAACAGAAAAACACATATTCCTGCTGCCGAGGCTATTATCGAAGAAATTAAAGAGGAGTTTTTAGCTTGGACGAAAGGAAGAAAGTTTGCTCCTACTATCAATGCCTTGAAAGACAAGCTAAACGCGATTAAAAATTCGGAATTGGATTTTCAAAGCAAAAAAATTTCCAACTTCAATGAAGAACAAGCCGAAATTATAAGCTCTAGAATTATCCAAAAAATAACCACTCATTTCGCCAATCATTTAAAAAATGAAGACACTATGGTAGATGAGAGTATCGATTGGATCGAAAAAGTTTTTCAAATACAAGCTATTGCAAAATAATGAATAAAACAATACGAATAGGAACCAGAGATAGCGAACTCGCACTTTGGCAAGCCCACACAGTCGAGAAAAAACTAAATGATCTAGGCTATAAAACCGAAATCATTGCCGTAAAATCCCAAGGCGATATCATTCTTGATAAACCGTTGTATGAACTCGGAATCACTGGGATTTTTACCAAAACACTTGATATTGCCATGATTAATGGTCAAGTAGATATCGCAGTGCATTCCATGAAAGACGTTCCTACTGCTTTGCCTATTGGGATTGTTCAGGCCGCCGTTCTGGAAAGAGCCAATACCTTAGATATTTTAGTGCATAAAGGAAATCTTGATTTTCTTAACGAATCAGGAACCATTGCAACAGGAAGCTTGCGCCGTCAAGCCCAATGGTGGAATAAATACCCCAATCACACCGTAGTCGATTTGCGTGGAAACGTAAATACCAGAATGCAAAAACTACAAGATAGCGATTGGAACGGAGCTGTATTTGCTGCTGCGGGACTAGAACGCATCAACCTTAAACCTACGGATTTTATCAATCTAGACTGGATGATTCCTGCACCTGCGCAAGGAGCGATGGTTGTTGTGGCTATGGCAAACGATGAGTTTTCGAGACAAGCGGTAGCCGAATTAAACGATATTGATACCGAAGTGTGTACCCATATCGAAAGACAATTTCTAAAAACCCTCGAAGGCGGTTGTACCGCACCAATTGGAGCTTTAGCCGTATTTGTTGAAGATGATATTTTGTTTAAAGGAGTCTTGTTTTCTATCGATGGGAAACAAAAAATTGAAGTTGAGAAAACAATTCCAATGCAAGAATGGAAAAAACTGGGGTATTATATGGCCAAAGAAATTCTTGATAATGGAGGAACTGAATTAATGGCGACTATAAAAGAGAGTTTGAAAAAATAAAGTTCTAGCAACCCTTTCAGAGTTTTTAACTCTGAAAGGGTTGCTAGGCTACTATAAAAACAAAAAATGAGTAAAACAGTTATATTATCTACTAAAACCCTTTCGGATATTCAGAGACACGATCTTTTGAAAGCCGATTTTGAAGTATTCGAGGAGGATTTCATTTCGACTAAGAAGCAAGAATTCGAGCTCAATGCCATCAACGACAATTTGATTTTTACCAGTCAGAACGCAGCACAAAGTGTTTTGGAAAATTCGAATGTTGACGATTTGAAAACCAAGAATGTTTTTTGCGTTGGACTAAAAACAAAAATTCTATTATCCGAAGCTGGGTTCAACGTGGTTGCCTACACGGGATATGCTGCCGACTTAGCCGAAATTATCGCTTTGATTTATAGCCAAGAAAGCTACACTTTCTTTAGTGGAAATCTGCGTAAAGAAACACTACCAAAAGCTTTGGCAGCCGCAGGGATAAAATTCAATGAGATTCAGGTTTATGAAACGCTATTGACTCCGATAAAGATTAAGGAGAAAATCGATGCAATTTTGTTTTTCAGCCCTTCAGCCGTTGAAAGTTACTTGAAAGACAATGTTATAAAGAAAGAAATTTGCTTTTGCATAGGCGAAACAACCGCAGAGGCATTAGATAAAATAACAAAAAACATTATAGTTGCAGACCAACCCAGTGTTGAAGACGTAGTTGAAGATGTAATCGAAGAATATAAATAACCCTAATCCCGTCGCGGAATAGAATAGAATAGATTAATAAACAAAACATCGCGTAATTAATTAGTGAAAATTAGTGTAATTCGTGTTTAAATAAACATTATGATTAAGAACGACCTATTTTTAAAAGCTTTAAAAGGAGAAACAGTACAACGTCCGCCAGTTTGGATGATGCGTCAAGCCGGAAGATATTTACCGGAATTCATCGCTTTGCGTGACAAATATGATTTTTTTACCCGTTGTCAAACTCCGGAATTGGCCGCCGAAATCACCGTGCAACCCATTCGTAGAATCGCTCCCGATGCCGCTATTTTATTTTCGGATATACTTGTTGTTCCACAAGCTATGGGAATCGAAGTGTTGATGAAACCTGATTTTGGACCATTTTTACCAAATCCTATTCGTACCATTCAAGACGTCGAGAAAGTGATTGTTCCTAATATTCAGGAAACTTTGGGTTACGTGATGGATGCCATCAAGTTGACCAAAGAAATGTTGAATGATGAGGTGCCGTTAATCGGTTTTGCAGGTTCTCCTTGGACTATTTTTTGCTATGCAGTAGAAGGAAAAGGTTCAAAAAGTTTTGATATGGCCAAAGGATTTTGTTTTTCGCATCCAGAAGCAGCTCATGTTTTATTGCAAAAAATCACCGATACCACGATTTTATACCTAAAAGAAAAAGTAAAAGCGGGAGTAGATGCCGTTCAGATTTTTGATTCTTGGGGTGGAATGCTTTCTCCTGTTGATTATCAAGAGTTTTCATGGAAATACATCAACCAAATCGTTGAAGCTTTGGCCGATGATGCACCGGTTATTGTTTTCGGAAAAGGATGTTGGTTTGCTCTTGGCGAAATGGGAAAAAGCAGAGCCTCGGCTTTAGGAGTGGATTGGACTTGTTCTCCAAGAAATGCAAGATACCTTTCTGGTGGGAACATCACTTTACAAGGGAATTTTGACCCTTCGAGATTGCTATCTCCAATACCGGTTATCAAGAAAATGGTACATGAAATGATTGATGAATTCGGAAAAGACAAATACATCGTGAATTTAGGTCACGGAATTTTACCGAATATTCCTGTAGATCATGCCAAGGCGTTTATTGATGCAGTGAAGGAGTACGGGAACTAGTAAGAAGTTTTTAGTCCCAGTTTTCAGTATGCGAAGACTGCGACTGAAGACTGCGACTGAAGACTGAAAATTATGCTAAACAAAGGCTTAAGAGACCAAGAAAGTATTCGAATTGACAACGTGCTCAAAAAGCTGATGTCATTGGTTTATGTGCCTAAATTTTGGAACTTAGAAGACCTGCTGTATGTGGAAAATGAGTTAAAAGACTTAGGAATGAATATCGAGAGTCTTCGTGATTTCGACGAAAAAGAATTGATTGCCCATTTGGAACGCCTACATTTTGATTGGAATCATTTCGAGTTATTCGCCGATTTTTTAATCGCTTTTTCAAAAGAAAGTCAATTTGATTTTTCACAAAAAGCTATTGCCATTTACAACTATATCCAACAAGAAAGTAAAACTTTTTCGTTTGGAATAAGTAACAAAATAGCTAACGTAAAGACTAATTTTAAATAAAAGCAGGATATTTAGCCAATCGTAGTTTTGGTGATTCTCATTTTAAAGAGTTAATTTTAGAATATTTAGGAAAGTTTAGAAGCACTAAAAGGGATTCATTGATGTTTTAATCAGACCTAAATTTTTTACTATTCTTACTGATGTTAAGAAGAAAAACAAAGTTGCTAATTTGTTGAAGTCAATAGAGGTGTGGCTAAAATAATATCAGTTATAGAGTATTATTAGAGATTGGTTTAAATGCTTTTTGCTTATTTTTACTCACTTTCTTAAAAAGAATAAATGCATTATACAAAATCATTCCATATTGCCCTACTGGATGACAAAGACGCAAAAAATCTGAACGAATTAATGGTTTCTAATGCCGAAAGATTCAAAAGATATTTTCCTAAAACACTATCCAGCAATTTGACTTTAGAAGATTCAGAGCGTTATATCATTGCTAAAGCATTGGAGTTACAATCTAACGAGAGTTATACATTTGCCATAAAAGAAAAGGCTACCGAAAATATTGCGGGTCTTATTATCGTCAAGAAAATTGATTTTGAAACCCGACAAGCCGAATTGGCTTATGGCATAGGAGCACAGTACGAAGGGAAAGGTTTGGTTACTTTTGCGGTGAAGGAAGTTTCAAACTTTGCATTCAATGAATTAAACTTGAAAACGCTTCAAATTATATCCCATAAAACAAATTTAGGAAGTGTTAAAGTAGCAGTAAAGTCTGGATTTGTTTGGCAAAGAACCTTGCCGGATGAGTTTACGCCAACCAACGAACTTCCATTGGATATGGAATTATATGAACTAACAAAATGAAAGAACAATTTTACGCCTACATACAAAATCTTCAAGACCAAATCTGTAAAGGATTAGAAGCCGTTGATGGTCAAGCAAAATTCCGTGAAGACCTTTGGGAGCGACCTGATACTTCGGCAGGACTCAGTACAGGAGGCGGCGGAGGAAGAACTCGCGTAATCGAAAATGGAGCCGTTTTTGAAAAAGGCGGTGTCAACATTTCAGCAGTACATGGAAAACTTCCGGAAGCTATGCAAAAAATGTTCAATGTAGGCGAAGCTGATTTTTTTGCCTGTGGATTGAGTTTGGTTTTGCATCCAAAAAATCCAATGGTACCTACCGTTCACGCCAATTGGCGTTATTTCGAAATGTACGATACTTCGACTTCGCTCAGTACAAGTTCGACTTCGCTCAGTACAAGTTCGACTTCGCTCAGTACAGAGCCTCGAAAAGTAGTCCAGCAATGGTTTGGAGGAGGACAGGATTTAACTCCCTATTATTTGTTTGAAGAAGATGCGGTTCATTTTCATCAAACCTGTAAAACGGCTTGTGACAAGCACAATCCCGAGTTTTACCCAAAATATAAAAAACAATGCGACGCCTATTTTTGGAATGCGCATCGGAATGAAGCCCGAGGTATTGGCGGATTGTTTTTTGATTATTGCAAGGAAAATGAAGATATGAGCATGCAAGATTGGTACAATTTTGTGACCGAAGTAGGGAATAGTTTCCTAGAAGCTTATGTTCCGATAGTCGAAAAAAGAAAAGATCTACCTTATACTGCCGAAAACAGAACGTGGCAAGAAATCCGTCGAGGACGTTATGTCGAATTTAATTTGGTACACGACAAAGGCACATTATTTGGCTTAAAAACCAACGGAAGAATAGAAAGTATCCTGATGAGTTTGCCTCCACACGTGCAATGGGTGTACGACCACCATCCTGAAGCAGGAAGTGAGGAAGAGAAATTAATAAAAGTATTAGAAAATCCTAAAGAATGGCTTTAAAATCAATAAATATGAGAAACCTATCAATCCTTTTTTTAACACTTTTTTTTATGTCTTGTAAAGCTCAAAAAAATCCCAAATTTGACTACATCATAAATAAAAAGGATGTGCTCGAAATTAAATTAGAATCAAATCCTACAACAGGATATTCTTGGAAATGGATAAAAAGCGAGTCCAACAAAATGTTAGATTCTATTGACGCAATTTATGTCCCGACAAAGGTTTCAAATGGTGTTGTTGGCAGTGGAGGTACGGAGATCTTTAAGTTCAAAGCAAACAAGAGCGGAATTGAGTCTCTTACATTCGAATATTGCAGATCTTGGGAACAGCATTCAGCTGTAACAGTTAAAAAGTTTATTATTAAGGTAAAATAAGTTTCAATTAAAAATATATCCTATGTTCCCATTACACAGAAATAGAAGATTACGCGTCAACGAAAGTATTCGTTCATTAGTTCGTGAAACCACATTAAGTCCAACCGATTTTATGTTTCCGATGTTCATTGCCGAAGGAGAAAATGTTGCCGTTGCCATTCCTTCTATGCCTGGAATATTCCGTCGTTCGATTGATTTGACGGTAGCCGAAGTCAAAGAAATTTATGCTTTAGGAATACGAGCCGTTAATATTTATGTAAAAGTAAGTGAGCATCTAAAAGACAACGCAGGTCATGAAGCTTGGAATCCAAACGGATTGATGCAACAAGCCATTCGAGCCATCAAAGCGGCCTGTCCAGAGATGGTTGTAATGCCAGATGTGGCATTGGATCCCTATTCTATTTATGGTCATGACGGAATTATTGCCAATGGCGATGTTGAAAACGATTCTACCGTAGCCGCTTTGGTAAAAATGGCTGTTTCGCATGCACAAGCGGGTGCCGATTTTGTGGCGCCTTCGGATATGATGGATGGTCGTGTGTTGCGTTTGCGTGAAGGATTGGATGCTGCAGGGTTTCATCACGTAGGGATTATGAGTTATTCGGCTAAATATGCTTCGGCATTTTACGGGCCTTTCCGCGATGCCTTAGACAGTGCGCCAAGAGACACAATGTCTGATGCTGAGCCTGTCGAAGTACCAAAAGACAAGAAAACCTATCAAATGGATTATGCCAACCGCATCGAAGCGATCAAAGAAGCTTTATCTGATGTAGAAGAAGGCGCCGATATGGTGATGGTAAAACCCGGAATTGCGTATTTGGATATCGTTCGCGAAGTAAAAAATGCCGTAAATGTTCCCGTAACCGTTTTTCATGTATCAGGCGAATACGCTATGATCAAAGCCGCTGCCGAAAGAGGTTGGTTGGATCACGACAAAATCATGATGGAGCAACTCATGTGTATCAAACGTGCAGGAGCTAGTTTGATTTCTACGTATTTTGCCAAAGAAGCCGCTATACTTTTGAATAAATAAGCATCCTGAGTGTAGTCGAAGGAAGGAGCTATCCAGATAATTATCGGGAGCGGCACGTAAGGATTTTTACTATTATTGGGGCTAAAAAACAAGAACCATTTGTGTAAGCGAATGGTTCTTGTTTTTTTTCATCCATTTTAAATTCTTTGCGAACTTTGCGATAACTTTGTGTACTTTGCGGTTAAATCGATTCAAAATTATGGAAACAGTCTACATCAAAACGCCCTTGGGAATCACCACAATCATTGGAGATGAAAACGGCATTTCGTCGATTTCCGTTTCAGATGAAGGAACTGTTTCGACCATAATTCCAACCATTTTAGAAGAAGCTGTTTCGCAACTCAACGATTATTTCGAAGGGAAACGGAATCATTTCGATTTCAAACTGAATCCAAAAGGCACCGAATTCCAACAAAAAGTCTGGAAAGCATTATTGGAGATTCCATACGGGAAAACCAGAACGTATCTAGAACAGTCCAAAATTTTGGGAGATGTCAAAGCGATTCGAGCAGTAGCTTCGGCCAATGGGAAAAACCCACTTTGGATTGTTGTTCCTTGCCACAGAGTAATTGGCTCCGATGGATCACTCACAGGTTACGCAGGAGGATTATGGCGAAAAAAATGGCTGTTGGAACACGAAAATCCAACTACGCAACAAAGTTTATTCTAGAGAAATAAACACGAATTACGCGAATTAACACGAATTAAATCAATAAATTTAGAAGGTTTAAATCAAGATTAAGTTTACTTCGTCCGTTCGCTATCGCTCGTGTGTAATAATTTTTTGAAAACAAACCAATTCGTGTTAATTCGTGAAATTCGTGTTTAAATAAGTCATTATGATTGAAAAAATAAACCTCAATAACATTCTTTTCCTCGATATAGAAACCGTTCCTGAAGAAGAGAACTTCAATTCACTCGATGCTGAAATGCAATCGCTTTGGGAGCAAAAGACCTTATATCAACGGAAAGACGAGTTCTCAGGCGATGAGTTTTACGATCGTGCCGGAATCTGGGCTGAGTTTGGAAAAATCGTTTGTATTTCGGTGGGGTATTTTACCATCAAAGGGGATATTCGGAATTTTAGGGTGACTTCCTTTTTTGGGGACGAGAAGAAAATCCTAAACGACTTCAATAATTTGTTAAACAATCACTTCAATCAGCCGCAACACGTTTTGTGCGGGCATAACGCCAAAGAATTTGATATTCCGTTCCTCGCTCGCCGTATGATTATCAATCAAATTGCGATTCCCAATAAACTGAATCTATTTGGTAAAAAGCCATGGGAGATTCCACATCTAGATACTTTAGAGTTGTGGAAATTTGGCGATTATAAACATTTCACATCTTTAAAGCTATTGTGTAAAGTGCTCGGAATCCCTTCGCCAAAAGGTGACATCGACGGTAGCCAAGTTGGTCATGTTTTTTATGTGGATAAAGATATTGACCGTATTGTGACTTATTGCGAAAAAGACACCATTGCAGTAGCGCAGATTTTCCTCCGCCTAAGAAGAGAAGATTTATTGATTGAAGACGAAATTATTCATGTCTAATGATTTTTTATTGATATTGATATTGTAATTGACATTGCAATTGATTTATTACATTTACAAAAATTATAAATTATGGTATTAAGTAGATTTTGGCTCGTTATTTTCATTTCTTCGATTGTATTTGTTGTTATTAGTTTGTTTTCTGGGAACAGTTACACGATTGATTTTATTTTGAATGGAAAGAAAGACGATCCAATTTTACTTTCCGAAAAGTATATCCATCAAGTGCCTCTTTTTATCAAAGACAGTATCAAAAATGCGCCAGACCAAACGATGATCATCAATAGAGATACCATCAATGCGGATACGACTTATGTTTACAAAAACAAAACCGTAAAAATCTTCAGTGGCGTTCAAAAATCAGACGGATTATTGCCTACATGCAAAAGTACCTTACTCGATTTAATTATACCACTTATTGCCTATTTGGCATTCTTCTGTGGATTGATGGAACTTTTAATCATTTCTGGAGCGACTGAAAAACTAGCAATAGTATTGAGTCCAGTGTTCGTAAAAGTGTTTCCTAGTATTCCCAAAAATCACCCTTCGATATCCTATATGACCTTAAACTTTGCCGCAAATTTCTTGGGATTGGATTCAGCTGCTACACCATTTGGGTTAAAGGCTATGCAAAGTTTACAAGAAATAAACCCCGAAAAAGATAAAGCCAGTGATGCTCAAATTATGTTTATGTGTCTCCATGCCTCGGGACTTACTCTAATAGCAACTTCTATTATTGGCTATCGCGCTGCTGCTAATGCAACAAACCCTGCCGATGTAATGTTGCCTTGTATTATAACTTCTTTTATCGGAACAATTGCTGCTTTTCTTATTGTTGGAATTAAGCAGAAAATTAATTTCAAAAGCGCATCATTAGTAATTGGGTTAATGGTGTTAATTGCTGCCATTGTAGGTTTGTTGATGTATGTGAACCATTTGGATTTAATTGGTAAAAATTATTTTACATCAAATCTTTCAGCATTGATATTGGTAGGAATTATTGCTTTTACTTTGATTTTATCATTTGTTAAGGAAAAGAAATTTGCTGAGGCAAACACTACTGTTTATGAGACATTTGTGACAGGAGCCAATAATGGCGTTAAAACGGGAGTTACCATTTTTCCTTATGTTTTAGGAATGTTAGTGGCTATTTCGTTATTCAGAAATAGTGGTTTATTTGAAATTATTAGCAACTGGATTGCTTTTGCTTTTTCTAATATGGGAGTAAGTAAAGAAATTACCGATGCTTTACCGGTAGCATTGCTTAGACCTTTTAGTTCCGCAGGATCCCGAGGGTTTTTAATTGATTCGATGAATACTTTTGGTGCCGATTCAATGACTGGAAGATTAAGCAGTATTTTTCAATGTAGTGCCGAAAGTACTTTTTATGTGATTGCGGTTTACTTTGGTTCGGTTAATATAAAAAATACGCGCTACGCTTTAGGAACGATGCTTCTAGTTGATTTTATTTGTGTAATTACCGCTATTTTGGTGGCGAGTTGGTTTTTTTAAAAGAGGGGGAATATTATAAGTCGCATTGTTGGTGGCAAGGTTACTGCAACACCTAAAAAGACAAGAAACCAAAAAAATAGACCGAAATAGAAATGGAAAAAGCCTATCAACAACTTAAAATGTTTTTAGAGGAAAATACAACTTTAAAAAAAGAAAATATTGAAATCGTTTCTTCATTATTCAAATTCAAAAAAGTAAAAAGACACGAAATTCTTGAAAAAGAAGGACGAATCTGTAAACATTTTTATTTTGTAGCCAAAGGTTGCATACGTCTTTATGAAATTGATAAAAAAGGAAATGAAGTGACTGGCTTCTTTGCATTAGAAGATAATATTTTAAGTGCTTTACCAAGTTTTATTACCCAAAAACCATCTATAGATTTTCTTGTAGCACACGAGCCGTCAGAATTATTGGTTATTGATAGAGAAGCGTTTTTTAAAGCAATTAATGATTTTCCAGAATTTGCAACTTTATATCACAACTTTATGGAATTTGCTTTTATACATTCACAAATGAGAATTTATAGTTTTCTGGGAATGGAAGGAATAGACAAATTACGTTGGGTTATAGAACACGAACCAAAATTACTTACTCGTGTTTCAAGCAAATCAGTTGCGTCTTATTTAGGAATGACAAGCTCTACATTAAGCAAATTAAAAGCTAAACTCTAAAACGTTGTCTTATGACAACTTTTATTTTTCTACTACTTCCCACCTTTGCATAGTTGTTAACAATTAAGTTATCAATTTAATAATTAGTAATTATGCCAATTACACTCACTCTCACAGAAGGGGTTCTATCACAAGGAAAGATAGAACAAGCTATTGAAAAATTAACTGAATCATTTCTCGCACATCACAATATGTCAGGAAATACAGTAATGACTAGAAATGTAACAGCTCACGTAAACATTATTCCTAATGGGCTGTCATTTGCGGCTGGAAAACCAGTTGAAGGTGCTTGGATAGAAACAAAAACACCTTCTTTTGCACTTGCTGACAACAAAATTCAAGAAAGTTTCTTCAATGAAGCTACTCAAATTATTCACAATCTTACTGGCGGAGAATTATCAAAACAGAAAATATGGGCAAATGGTGTACATACTGTTGATGGTACTTGGAATATTGATGGAGTTCCTTTGACTAACGCAGGAATTGGCGAAGCAATTAGCAAAGGTTAAAACTGTAAATCAACAAAAAGGGCTTAATTATTTGATTAAGCTCTTTTTGTTAAAAAGTAATTAAAAATGAAACATATATTATTTATAGTAACAAGTGCTGACAGAGTTGGAACAAGTAATGTCAAAACTGGTTACGAATTTTCGGAAGTAGCCGACCCCTATTTAGAATTTACTAGAGCAGGGTATACTGTTGACTTTGCCAGTATTTTGGGTGGTTTACCACCCGAGGATGGTTATGACGATAGTAATTCCAATAGCAAATTATTTAGAAAAAGTGCAGGATTTAAAAGGTTGAACTTTAGCCACAGATTAAAAAATATTGACATAGAAGCTTATGATGGTGTTTTCTTCCCAGGCGGATTAGGCCCAATGGTGGACTTGGTAGATAATAAATTGGCAAAATCAATAATTGCAAAAATGTACGAAAGTGGTAAAATTGTTGCAGCAGTTTGTCACGGTCCAGTTGCGTTTTTGAATGTAAAACTATCTAATGGTAAATTTCTTTTGGACAGCAAAAAAGTTACCAGTTTTACCGAAGCCGAAGAAAAAGTCAAAAAGCATCATCTAGAAACAGTTATACCCTTTTTATTAGACGAAGCTTTAATAAATGAAGGTGCTAATTTTAGCAATACCGAACCTTTTGAAAGCTATGTTATTGCTGATGGAAACATAATTACAGGGCAAAACCCATCTTCAGCAAGTGATGTTGCAAAAGCAATTATTCAAAAGTTAGATAAGTAGAAAAAATGTTTAAGTCAGACGTGAAATTTGCTATTGTGTATGGGCTATTAGTAACCAGCTATATCTCTTTCATAATAGCATTTGTTAATATTGGGTTTACATCAAGTTTTATTTTTACTTGGCTTCGGAGTTGGGCAATAGCTTTTATTTTAGTAGTTCCGTCGCTTTTATTTTTAGCGCCTTACATTAGAGATAAGCAACAGAAATTAAAAAAATTAGGGAGTAGCAAATAATAATTAACGCTAACTGAACAACAAGCCCAGCTACTAATGGCTACTACAATAGATTAGGGTATTTGGCTTAATAGAAAGTTGGTCTTGTACTTGGGATGATTTGGCAAATCCGAATAATGGGTTAAAGCGAGTTTCAATGATTGCTCCATAGTCATAAAATATCATAAAAAAAGCCTCACATTTCTGCGAGGCTTTTTATTTTTTCTAAAAGTAAAGATTATTTCTTAATCAATTTCTTAGTCATTGTTTTTTGACCATCATTTACTTCGATGATATAAGTACCAGCACTTAATTTACCAACATTGATAGCGTTTTCAGATAGTTTGCCTGAATCAACTTGTTGACCTAAGTAATTAAAAATTCGGAAAGAAGAGGCTCTATTGTCAGCCATTCTAACGTTTACGAAAGAGCTAGTAGGGTTTGGATACATCGTGTAATCAAAGATATTATTCTCATTACCCAATTCTCCTGCGATAGTAGCAGCTGTACCAAATCCTGCTATTGTAGTACCGCCAATATTTACCGTATAATCTTCAACTTCTCCGTAAGTAAAAGTTTCACAAGCAGTTGGAGCCGCATTGTATTTCATAGAAACTCTCATTCTTGTTGTTCCAGCCAAAGCAGTTGTTGGAACGGTAAAAGTATAAGAAAGATTGGTACTAAGAGATGAAGATCCAGCTACCATTTGTTCAGAAGTTTCGAAAGTCCCATTTTTATTAAAATCAATCCAAACGCTCCAATATTCTGTGTAAGCAGCACCTGAAAAACCAGTACTTATAACTATTGTGTTTGAGCCATAAGGAAGATTTCCAGTTAGGCTTGTGAAATCTCCGTAACCGGCATTTCCGGCTGTTGTATTTGCAATACCGCCAATAGCAACATAGTCGATAAACTCATCAGCCACGCTGTTTCCTTTAGAAGTACAATAAGTAACAGTTGTCCCTGTTGTAGTTACATTTGCAACATTGCTTGATGCAGAAACATTTCCGGCAGCATCTTTTGCTTTTACAGAGAAAGTATAAGCTGTGCTAGCGGTCAAGCCAGTAACTGCGTATGTTGTTCCTGTAACGGTAGATTTTAAAGTTGTTCCTTGGTACACATCATATCCTGTTACACCTACGTTATCTGTAGCAGCTGTCCAAGATAGATTTGTTGTAGTTGTTGTAGTTCCAGAAGCAGCTAGGCTTGTAGGAGCTGTTGGCGCCTGAGTATCGGCTGTTCCGGTAACAAGAGTAACGGTATAATCTTCTACTTCTCCATACGAAATAGCTTCACAAGCAGTTGGAATACCATTGTATTTCATAGAGATCCTCATTCTGGTTGAACTTGCAGTAGCAGATGTTGGCACGGTAAAAGAACCTGTTGCTGGAGTTGTTGTAGCAGCTGCTTTGCTCCATACTAATTCTCCTGCATCATCAAAATCTTTGTCCGCGTTTAAATCAATCCAAACGGCATACCCTTCAGCATAAACAGTTCCAGTCCATGTTGGTGTAATGGTAATAGTAGAAGCGCTGCCTTTGGTTAGATTTGTTGCAATAGCAGAATAGTCGCTATAACCAGTACCGCCTGTAGAAGTATTGTTGATAGTGCCTAATTGTACTCTACTGATATATTCATCGGTTACACTATTTCCTTTAGAGGCGCAATATGTTACAGTAACTACTCCTGTTGTTACGGAAACGACATTACTGGCTGGAGATAAATTTCCTGCTGCATCTTTGGCCTTTACTGTAAAAGTATAGGCCGTACTAGCTGTTAATCCGGTAACAGTATAAGTTAATCCAGTAACGGTAGTTACTAAAGTTGTTCCATTATAAACATTATATCCAGTAACGGCCACATTATCTGTAGCGGCTGTCCAAGATAGGTTTGTAGTAGATGAGGTTGTTCCTGCTGCTGCTAAACTTGCAGGCGCAGTAGGTGCAGTTGTGTCTGTTGAGCCTACATAAGCTGCTCCAACTCCCACTGCATAAAATGAATTTGTGGTAGCGATTACTTCTGCAGAGCCTGCTCCATAAAGATCGATTGCAGCCTGAATTCCGTACGTTCTGGCATTTGCATAGGTAGAGTTTGCCGATAAATAAACGCTTTCTAATCGATAGGCAATTTTTGCAGCTTTATCCATTGTAATACCAGTTACATTATAGGCGCTTCCAATGTCATTTGTCCCTGTTTTACCTACACTTAGAATATAAAACCAGTGATTCAATACCCCGCTATTGGTATGCACTCCACAGTAGTCATTTGATTGTGTAGGTGTACAACTTATAGTTTTCCAATTTGTTCCGCCATAAGTGTCCGGTTGTCCTTCGGTTTTTGGATTACTCATAGAACGCAAAGAAAGGTGTCCTGATCTTCTTTCGATATCTTCACCAATTAACCAAGTCGATTTGGTTGGAGCAGCATAATATTCGATACAAGCTCCCCAAATATCAGAGAAAGCTTCATTCATGGCGCCAGACTCTTTTTGGTAGGCTAAATTGGCTGTTTTTTCGCATACGGCATGGCCAATTTCGTGACCTGCTACATCTATTGAAGTTAATATATCAAAATAAGTACCGCTTCCGTCGCCATAAGTCATTACGCTTCCGTTCCAATACGCATTATCATACGCATTGTCATAGTGAACATAACTTTTTATGGTTGCACCCGCATTGTCAAAACTGTTTCTACCATGAACCGTAGACCAATAATCGTATGTTTTTTCTGCCCCCCAATGTGCATCAAGAGCGCCATTGTCTTTGTTTGTATTCGCATATTCGGCGGCTGTCCAGTTGTTATCTGCATCTGTAAAATTTACTGCTGTCGAATAATTTGTTCCCTTTTTCATATTAAAAGTCTGAACCCCATTCCCTCGGGTGTTATCTGATAAAATGTAGGACGAACCGCTTAGTAACGTTTGAATAGATTGTGTTCCGCTATAACGAGTAGCTGCATTGGCGGTAACGAATGCCATTTTCGAGTTTGGGTTCGTTTTTTGAGTTGTAGCTTTTGAGTTGCCATGACTGTATTCCCCAAGATGCTTTATAGTTGCATTGTAAAATAAAACGGCTCCAGTATTGGCATCGATATATAAATCACCGCGACTTACAGGATTTGTAGCATAAATATCGAATTTATACGCTAGTCGAACTTTGTCGCTTGTTCTTTTTTGTCCTTGCTCTTCCATTGCAGGTAGAAGAACCAACTCTCCTTTGGGTTTTTGATACCCCATTTGTAAGGCTTCTTGAGGGTTGTCCCAAAGATACTCTTTTGCGCCTATCTGACTTATAGCTATGTTGAGAGCATCTTGAGCAGAAATTGAAGCTGTCGTTTTTACATTTTTAATAGTGTAAAACTCACCATTCATAGAAGTTAATTTGTCACCTTTTGAATGCAATGTATAGGTTGCAAATTCTACTTTAATACCTTGTTGGTACAGTTGAAATTTCTCGTGCGTAAAGCCTTTGGTATCCAATTCTGTTCTGATTTTCGAGAAAGATTGACTCTCATCTAAATTCAATTGGTCTTTTAATACTTTTTTGTAATCAGACCCTTTATAAGTGGATTTCTCATTAAAAGTAATTAAAACGGGAGTGCCATTCTCCGATACATTTTTCTGGCTGATACCTTTGTCTGTTTTTTGGGCAAATGCCGACACAGAGAACATTGACGCAACAAATGTTACGGCAATGATTTTTTGTAATTTTTTTTTCATTTTGGTTTGTTTGGTTAATTGGTTAATTTTATAACAAAGACAAATGTATTTGTTATTAAAATGTTACCAAACCGTATAAGTACCTGATTTTCTGGTTAATTTTTGTATAGACTTAATAGTGGACTACTAATTAGCATTTAGTTTTCTGTGAAATAATGAGGAAAACCTAGGGATATAGGTTTTTTATACTAATGATTATAGTAGAAGATGAAAAGCTAGGCAAATAATTAAAATTGGGGCTGTGAATTTATTTTAATAATTTAAAATGTACCGTTTAACCTGATTATTTTGAAACATTTACTTATGATTCTTTGAACAATTCTTATATTTGGCGTTCTAAAAATAATCTCATACTATGGACTTTATATACCAGGATCCTTATCCAATTTTAAAAGACGATACGCAATACCGTAAAATCACTTCCGATTTTGTAAAAGTAGAACAACTAGGGGATAGAGAAATTTTGACTGTTGATCCAAAAGGGTTGGAATTATTGGCCCAAGAAGCCTTGAAAGATGTTTCGTTTATGTTGCGTACTTCACATTTAGAAAAACTAAAAGCGATTCTGGATGACCCGGAAGCGACTGATAACGATTGTTTTGTAGCTTATAATTTACTGCAAAATGCTGTAGTGGCTATCGATGGGGAATTACCTTCTTGTCAGGATACTGGGACTGCGATTGTAATGGCGAAAAAAGGCGAAAACGTATATACTGGGGTTGATGATGCCGAATGGCTTTCTAGAGGAATTTTTAATACCTACCAAGAACGCAACCTTCGTTATTCTCAAATTGTGCCGATTAGCATGTTTGAGGAAAAAAACTCAGGATCTAATCTTCCTGCTCAGATTGATATTTATGCTAAAAAAGGAGCGTCTTATGATTTCTTGTTTTTAGCAAAAGGAGGAGGTTCTGCCAATAAAACGTATTTATACCAACAAACGAAATCTTTATTGAATGAAAAATCGATGGATGCTTTCATTCGTGCAAAAATAATGGATTTGGGAACTTCGGCTTGTCCTCCTTATCACTTGGCTTTAGTAATTGGAGGGACTTCTGCTGAAGCGAACTTAGCAGCGGTAAAAAAAGCATCAGCAGGTTATTTTGACAATCTACCTACTTCAGGAAATATGTCAGGACAGGCTTTCCGTGATCTAGAATGGGAAAAAAGAGTACAGTTAATTTGCCAACAAAGTCATATTGGAGCTCAATTTGGCGGTAAATATTTTACCCACGATGTTCGAGTGATTCGTTTGCCACGACATGCTGCTTCTTGTCCGGTAGGATTAGGAGTCTCTTGTTCTGCCGATAGAAATATAAAGGGGAAAATTACCAAAGATGGTATTTTTGTCGAACAATTGGAAGTGAATCCAAAACGATTGTTGCCAGAAACAGCACCTCATTTAGAACCCGCTGTCGAAATTGATTTGAACAAACCAATGGCGGAAATTCTTGCCGAGTTGACTAAGTATCCAATCAAAACCAGATTAAAATTAAATGGAACTTTGATTGTGGCTCGTGATAGTGCACACGCCAAAATCAAAGAATTATTGGATGCGGGTAAACCAATGCCAGAATACTTTAAAAACCATCCCGTATATTATGCAGGACCAGCAAAAACACCAGAAGGAATGGCTTCGGGAAGTTTTGGACCAACAACTGCCGGTAGAATGGACGTTTATGTTGAAGAATTCCAAAAACATGGAGGAAGTATGGTAATGCTCGCCAAAGGAAATAGAACCAAAGACGTGATGAATGCCTGTAAAACCTATGGTGGATTCTATTTGGGATCTATTGGTGGTCCGGCAGCAATTTTAGCCAAAGAGAATATTCTTTCTGTTGAGGTAGTCGATTTTGAGGAGCTTGGTATGGAAGCTGTTCGTAAAATCACAATTAAAGATTTTCCTGCTTTTATTATCACTGATGATAAAGGGAATGATTTTTTTGAGAATTTATAAAAAAACACTCTCGTAGCTTCTGGATTAAATGCTCCTTATTTTAGAATAGAGGGAATTTATAGACTAAAGACCGTCAATTGTGGCGGTCTTTTTCATTTTCACACGATTCATTGAAGGTGTTTTTTTGATAATAACAAATGGACAAATGCGGTTGTATGGGAAACATTAAGGTTTTGAATCCATTTAGGGCTTCACAATTTTTTGAAACCAAATAATTATTTTCTATAATATCAATCAATGCAAGCAAAGGAGAATAGAAGGTTAGTCCTATTTTGTGTTTTGATATATCAGTAATATCCGTGTTAATGATGTCTAATTGATAATTTACAAATGGATAATAATTATTGCCCAATACATCCGTGAGCCTATGGAAATTACCTTTGAGCTGCTCTACATATCCATTTGCTGCAATGCCTACCAAGTAATGCAACTGAGTCGATTTTTCATTTTCGGTCAATAGTTCTTTAAAGGTGTTTTTTGGGTTTTCCTTAGAATTGAATTGCTGATTTTGCATTAAATACTCTTTGAAGGTATCTTCCCAAACATATTTATCCCACAGGAATGTAGAACTGTTGTCAATCACAATTCGGTAGGCTAATCGTATTTTGGCTTTATACATAAGGCTTTACAAATTTTATATCGGAACTTCAAATAGTAATAAGATGGCGTTTTGGGAGAGTGCTTCCCATTCGATAGTGTCTACTTTTTTTAAACTTAAACCATCTTTTTCTTGTAACAATCTGTTTTCTACTTCAAATGCGCCGTTGATTACAAAAACAAAAACCCCATTTAAATTGTTTTTTAAGGTATAAAAACCTTCTTTTCTGCCGTCATAAATACCAATAAAACCGTTAGTATTTGAAAACTCAAAAAGAAAATTCATCTTGTTCCTTTCAGAAAAATCAAAATCAGATAGATTGGTATTTGTTTTGAAATCATCGGTTTTGGCAGTAAACCAGATTTCTAAATAACTCACATTTTCTAATTCATAGGGGTTGGAAAGTTCAAATGACATTCCTTTTTCTGCGGAGATGTGTTTTATTTGTTCTATTCTAATGAAATCTGAATTTCCCGAATTGTCTTTATAAGAGATTCCTCCAAAAAGAGGCAAAAGAATTATTTCAGTAGCGGTTTCAATCACTGTATTGGTCTTTTGAGAGGGAGCTAATATTCCTTCGTTTAAAACCTTTAAAGTGCCAAAGGAGTTTCTAGACTCATCTTGGTATGTTCCGAAATTGAAAGTGGCTAAATTTAGAAAAACATCCGACTTAGAAATAGCTCGTAAATCGGATTTGAAAATTTGAGCAGTTGTTTGTTTGATCATTTTTAGAAACTAAAGAATTAAACAATTGTCTAGCCAGCTACATTTATGGTATGTGTCAAAATAAAACCTGCTGCTACGCTTCCTGTAATGGTTGACATTTCATTAGCAACAGAATCCGAAAACACACCGTCGGAAGCATTGTAATTATATCCAGTCATTCCTTTGGTATAACCATTGGCACTCGAAGTGTTTACTAGCGCCACTGCACTGCCAGAGCCTTCAGGGAATGCAATTTGGGTTACTAGCAACGATGTACCCGCAGCATTATAAATATGAACGTGAATGTGCGTAGCTCTACCGCTGTACCATCCTGGAAAAATAGACGTAAAATGAACCAGACCATTGGTATCGGTTGTTTGTCTTCCTCTCAAGAAATGTACCGCTGTGAAGTCTATCGTTTGCATGGATGTACCACCGTATTCAGAATAATAGCCATCTTTGTCACAGTGCCAAATATCTACAAGTGCTCCAGCGAGAGCCGCACAACTGGCATTGGTGTTTTTAATGGTAATATTTATGGTAAATCCCACGCCAGTGCGATCACCAACAATATTGGAAGTAACCAATGATGTTGGTGTTTTTGTTGGAAAAGGCCCAGCTGTTTCGGATGAAGTTACCGAACAACTTCCAGTGGTGCCAGTAGATCCTATTGTAGATGAGGTGTCTGTAGTTGTGGCAGATGAACCTTCATCATTGTCATTATTGCAAGAATTAATGACAGGAATGGCCAAAGCTCCCAATCCCACTAAACCTAATCCTCTTAAAAAATCTTTTCTTTCCATGATAAATGTAATTTTAGGGTTACGGTTATAAAAGTACTTAAACTCATAAATACATTAAAATTTATGAGGTAATAGGAAGTTTTTAAGAGGTTAATTTGTTAAAATCACATCAAATTTCCTGTAATTTTTCATTTTTCCAATGTATTCCGTAAAGGGATATAGCTGTGACTGCCAATAGTAAAATTCCCCAAGGAGCTATTGATATATTATTTTGTATTGCTGTAGAAATGGTATTTGCATTTCCGGACAATCGTTCTGTTATCCAGGCAAAGGCAGCAATTGCAGCCAAAATTGCCCAACTAATTCGAATCCATCTGTATGATGGGGTTTGGCTTAGCAGAATTAACCAAGGAATTGTAAGAATAATTACAAATAGCTGCATGATTTCTATTCCAATATTAAAACCCAAAATACTTAAAATCATAGTGCCTGTATCTAAATTTAAGTTGGAAAGAACGGTTGCAAAAGCCAAACCGTGTATCAATCCAAAACCCGACGCTACATAAATTTCTTTTCCTGGAAAAACAGGGTAGATAGCATGTATTGCCGAAACTAAAATAGAAACCGCAATCAAAATTTCAACAGGTTGCGTGGGTAAATGAAACCAACCTAATACGCCAATTAATAGTGTAATGGAATGACCAATTGTAAAAGCGGTGATAATTTTTAACAACCGCACAATGCTATATTTAGTGCCGCCAAAATTCCCCCATCGTTTGTGATTTACTGTTAGCGAAGCAGGTAATAGCAATACAAGTAGAAACAACAAATGATCGGTTCCTTCTTTTATATGTTCTAAGCCTAAGTGAACCATTCCTTTGAAGCCTGTCCACCAACTGCCTTTTTCTAGGTTTACTTCAAGAGGGAATATTTTTCCTTTGGGTATGTCCAACTGAATAATCCCTATTTGCTGCGTTTTGTTTTTATCTTGAATGCCATTAAGCCAATCTTGTTCAACATAAACAAAAATTTTATGGGTGATCACTTGATGCACAACGGCATCATAATTAAAAGTAAATTTTCGTAGATTTTCCTGAGCTGTTTTTAGTTCAAAATACACTAGGACTTCTTTGTAACTGCCAACAATTGGGTCTTTTCCTTCAAATGTAGATACACTATCAATTATGGTAGTCCATCTTTGCTGACCCGAAATTGCAGCAATATGTTTTTGAAAATACTGCTTCAAAAAAAGACTTTTAATTTTGCTACCTTGTTGTTCTCCAACAGCGTTCTGTAATTCAGCAAGAGGAATTTTAGCTTCTCCCCGTATTGATTTTCCAAGTATAAAAAGATTTACTACAGAACTAGGCATGGGATGTGCCCCTGCCTGCAAGTATCCGAAGACACAAGCAGACAAGAGTACCCATTTTATAAACTCTTTTTTAATTTTTGGTAGTACCATAATCATTAACTCTATCTCTCCATACCGAATGATGATGTACACCACTCATAACGATTCCGCCCTGCACACTAAATTCGATCCATACATGAGGTCCATCAATACGAACATAATCATTTTTTGTATCCAAAGCAGTAGTTCCGCTGTATAAAATATAGGTATTGTCTATTTCTGATGTATAGGTTGCTAAAATTGTTGCTGCATTGGTATCATCAATATCATTTGTGTACGTTTTGATGGCATTGATTACCAAAGTTTTTTGTGCCGAGGTTAATCCACTACAAATTAATCCCGATTTTGTGGTAGGAAATGACCAGTTGGCATTTGGTCCCAGTAATAAATCTGAAAAAGTAGAGCTGGATTTTGCAGTTGCCAATTCAGTAGTGCTTAATCCGGCAAGAATTGCTGCAAACGCTAGTTTTTCTTGGTTGATAGGAGCATAAGTAGTACCGTTTGTAGTAAAGGATAATGGTTCGATAGCCGCAAAGTGAGGTGTAGCAGCTATTAAGGCAGCATCTTTATAAGTATTGGCAACCGTTTTGTGATGTCCTGTCATCATAATTTCAAATGTACCAGAACTTGATGGCGTACCAAAGAAGGCGATGTAATAATTGCCTGTACCATAATCGCTACCACCACCGTTTGCATTAAGATAATCATCTGCTAGCCATAGTTGTTCAACCTCATCATATCCTTCGTTTACTGTTGTACCGCTCATTTCTTTCACGATGGCTTTGGCAGCGACCAATTGGGCAGCGCTTAAAGTACTGAACTTAAGACCCAAACGAGCAGACATTGCAGCCGGTAAATTAGACCAAGTTTTAATGTTCGAAAACGTGTATGCCAATTGCAAACTAGCTATTTGTGTAGCAGTAAGCGTAGCTTTGAAAGCATCACATAAGCAAATCAGTTTTGCTGTTCCCGTTGCCGAAGAGCAATCGGCTGTTGCTACAGAATTTACCGTCAATGTAATCGTAACCGTTTGTCCTCCAAATGTAATGGTAAAACTGGCAACACCAGAGGATGTAGGTGTACCCGTAATAGTGTACGTAAGCGTGCCCGCTCCGTTTGCAAGAGTTCCTGCGGTTAAAGTAGCAGTCAATCCTGTAACACCTGTTGAAGCAATAGCTGTTCCTGTAGAATAGGCTAGGCCATTACCACCAGAGTAAGGAAGTGTCGCCGTTCCTGTATGAGCAACATTGATAGTTGCTGTTGAAGAAAATGCAATTGAACCACTTGTAAGCGCTGTAACGGTAGCGGAGGTCGAACTAGAAGAGTCATCATCACTTTTGCTGCAAGCAATTACAATTGTCAATAGGAAAGCAATAGCTCCCAATAAAACTAATTTTGTTTTTTTCATTTTCAAATTTTTAAGGTTATTTATATTGTTTTAGACGCTTAACAATCAATTATGAAGTAAAAATATTTATAATTATTTTTTATAAAAAATGTTTGAGGTATTTGAACTATTTTAAGAGGTAAATTAAAAATAATAGGATGTGTTTTTTGTAATTGGCAAAAAAATTATTGGGTATTGAGTAAAGCAAAAAATGTAGTTTCGTAGCTCGCGCTTACAGGAATTTCTTCTTCGCCGATGTAGATTAGTTTGTTCCTTACTTTCTCAATTTTGGATATAGACACAATAAATGAACGATGTACCCTTATAAATTCAGTCTCAGGCAACTTTTGTAACAAGGCCTTCATAGTCATTCTGGCGACAATTGTTTTTTGATTCTGAATATGAATTTTTAGATAATCATCCAGTCCTTCGATGAATAAAATATCCGAGCGCAGAATTTTTATCAAACTATAATCGGCTCGAATGAAAAGGTATTGTTGTTCTGGATTTTGATTTTGTTGTTTCCATTGTGTAAATGCTTTTTCTACGGCTTGTTCAAAACGTACAAAGGAAATAGGCTTCAATAGATAATCGGTGGCACTCAATGTAAAACCCTCTACAGCATATTCAGAATAGGCTGTTGTGAATATTACCATGGTTTTGTGGGGCAATTTTTTGTAAAAATCAATTCCTGAAATAGCGGGCATATTGATGTCCAAAAACAATAGATCGACAGGATATTTTTTCAAATATTTCAGAGCATCTTCCGACTTGGTAAATGTTTTTTGCAAATAGATAGTGTCAATTTTATCACAAAAATTTTGTAAAATTTCCAGTGCAGGCGGTTCATCATCAAGAGCAATCGCTTTTATCATGTTACTTTCAGGGTTAAGGTTACTTGATATATTTTTGGATTATCATCGATATACAAAACATGATTGTTGGGATACAAAAGCGTAAGTCTTTCTATAGTGTTTTGTAAACCAATACCACTGTCGGATTTAATAGTTTGCACTTTATTGTTGGAAACATATAAAGTCAAATAATCTCCAACAATAGTAATTCGAATACAAATTTCGGAATTCTCATTTGGATTTACACCGTGTTTGAAGGCATTTTCAATAAAAGAGATTAAAATAAGCGGGGTAATGGCTTTTCCAAAGGGGTCTCCTTCCATTGTATAATCAACGGTTACTGTGTTTCCCAATCGGGTTTTTTGTAAAAGTATGTAGTTGTCAATATAATTGATTTCTTTGTCCAAAGCGATGACATCGTCATTTGCATTTGTAATGATATAGCGCATCAATTCAGATAATTGTACCACTGCATCTGCAGTTTTGTCGTCTTTTTTTATGGCCAATGAATAAATGCTATTCAGGGTATTAAATAGAAAATGCGGATTGATTTGTGCTTTTAAAAAAGACAATTCCGATTTCATTTTATCTTCTTCTACTTTTTGCAGGCGAATTTTTATCGCGATGAATAAACTAGAAATGACGCCTATCAGATAAACCAAAATAGTGTGGTTGTATTGTGTAGGAGGTCCTCCAAAATGAGTTAAATCACTTAATTCTAGATTGGGCATTTTAGGAGGTATTGGTCCGTTCGGACGTTTAAATTCTTCGTATTGTGGAGGAGGAATGTTCCCTTTAGCAAGTTGATTTGGATCTCCGAAATCAAGAAAATTTCTATCGGGTGTGTCAAAAACGGTTGAGATCCAAAGAAAAAAGAACAGAAACAAAACTAGAACAACTACGTATTGAATCTGTTTTTTTGCAAAATAAATCTTCGGAATTAAAATATAATAATTGAAATAGAAGAATAACAGTAACAAGAAATAAATGAAAAAATAAATCCTATCATGCGGATTGCTGGCTAACTTTGGCAAACTGAAAATGCTGCCAGTAGAAGAAAATGCATACGGTAAAAATAGAAAAGTAAAACACAAGCAGGTGTGCATTACATAAAAAGAAATATTTTTTTTCATAAAGGCATTAATTTTCAAAAGTATGATTCTTAAGACTTCTATTCTAATTATTGAGGTAAAAATAGTGATTATTGCGGTAGTTTTAGAATTTTTAAAGATCTGAATTGTTGTGTGACGTTTTGTTTCTATGATACTATGGAGCCTTAAATTTTGGGTATGGAAGCTGTTCGTAAAATCACAATTAAAGATTTTCCAGCTTTTATTATCACTGATGATAAAGGGAATGATTTTTTTGAGAATCTTTAGACAATAGCTCGTTTATAAATTGCGAAAAACCATCATTTCAAAAGCTTTTGAGATGGTGGTTTCTATTTTTAAACGCATATTTGTATTGTAGTATACCCTTTCAACTTTTTTTATATATTTGCTTCGATGGATAAAAAACTTACGATTAAAGATATTGCGCTGTTAGCTGGGGTTTCAAAAGGGACCGTGGATAGAGTGTTGCATAAAAGAGGCAAAGTATCTGAGGAGGCTCTTGTAAAAGTGAATGCGGTTTTGAGTGAGATAAACTATGAGCCTAATTTTATGGCTAGAAGTCTCAAGAATAACAAAGTATATCACATTTGTGTCAGTCTTCCCGATCCATCGTTAGATTCTTATTGGCTTCCTTGTGTCAAAGGAATTGAGGATGTTGTGCAAAAATTTAAAGCGTACAACCTTCAAATCAAAATATTTTATTTTGACCCGGAAAGCACAGCGTCTTTTATAAATTGCAATGAATCCATATTGAAAATAGCTCCAGATGCTGTTATGTTGGCGCCTTTGTTTTATAAGGAAACATTGGATATGGTTGAGAAATATAATGAATTGGGAATTGTTGTTTCTACTTTTAACAATCAAATTCACTCTTCAATAATCAAAAGTTTTGTTGGTCAGGATTTATTTATGAGCGGAAGGGTTGCGGCCAAGCTTTTGGATTTACTGCACAAAAAAGGAAGTATGGTCATTATTCATATCGATGAGTCTTATGAAAATGCCATTCACATGCAAGAAAAAGAGCGTGGATTTAGAGCTTATTTTAATGAAAAAGAAAATTCGGAGTACACGATACATACTTTAAAATTGCATAATCCAACGATTGAAAAGGATTTTAAAGATTTTCTGGCCCACAACCCCAATTTGGGCGGAATCTTTGTTACGACCTCAAAATCCTTCCACATCGCCAAAATAGCGAGTGCTGAATATGGATCTGAAATTGGCATTATTGGATATGATTTAGTAGCCGAAAATTGCGCTTTTTTAAGTCAAGGAACGATAGACTTTTTAATTCATCAAAACCCAAAAAGGCAAGCTTATTTAGGTGTAATGGGTTTAGCTGAATTTTTTATTTTCGGCAAAGAAATTCCCAACACTACGTTATTACCGATTGATATCATCAATTCGGAAAATATCAATTCTTATTTAGAGTAGTTTTTTTTATGCTGGTTTCTATGATAGCTCTAATTCATATTATTGCTGAGGTACTTCTTTCAGAAATTAGTCAATTTCCCTTTATACCGTAAATTCTTGACGTTGTAAATGATATGCAATCGTATTTCGTTAGAATTAAATTTTTTCAAATTTCATACCCATTCTGAAATTTCCTTGCCTCCTATTTTAATGGTTTGTATTTCTCCCCAGATTATTTTTTGCATTTGATAAAAATTGTAGGGTTAAATGTTTCGGAATTAATGCTTTTAAAATAATTCCGACACTTTTACTACAATTGTGTGCTCGAAAACACAAATTTAGCGTGTTCGAGCACATTTTTTGTTGCTTTCCTTTTTTTATTAGAAAATAATATATAGTTTCGTCATTGAATTGTGAATATTATTATTCTATTTTCAATTTTAAAGTAGTATAAAAATGATTTTAATATCATTTTAGACTTTTTAAATGAGAATATGTTTAAGTAAAAAACACGAATAGACTTGATTGTTTGCAATGTCAAGAAAGAGATGATTGAAAAAATAACTAACTAACTTAAATACCATGAATATGAATGTAAAAACCAAAAATAAGCCCGAAGATTTTCGGCTTAACATGATCTCGGGGAGAGTGGTTAAAATGACCACTATTTTACTGCTCAACTGGACTTTGCAAGTATCAGCATCAGAGAGTTATACAACAAATCTTCCGACAGAAATTAATTTAAAAAATATCCAAAAACAAATTAAAGGAAAGGTTACCGATGAAAGCGGGCAATCTATATCTGGTGCCAATATTCATATAAAAGGAGCTAAAGAATCGGTTCAAACTGATATGGATGGTTCTTTTGCAATTGATGCTTCAGATGCTTCGGTTACTTTAGTGATTTCTTTTATCGGAAAGGAAACCAGAGAAGTTAAAGCAACAGGAGGTTTTATGACTGTCGTTCTGAAAGAAGAAGGACAAAAAATGAATGAGGTAATTGTTGTTGGGTATGGTAAACAAAAGAAAAGTGACCTTACCGGTTCTGTGAGTTCTATTGGTAAAGACAACTTGAACTTAGGAGGGACAGTTTCTAATGTTGGTCAAGCTTTACAAGGACGCGCCTCTGGGATTCAAGTGCAACAGAATAGTTTTGCTCCGGGAAGTACTCCTTCAGTTGTTATTAGAGGAGGAAACTCGCTCAATACTTCTAATGCGCCATTGTATGTGGTGGATGGATTTATTACGAGTACGGGTGCATCGATTAGTCCAAATGACATTGAAAACATTCAGGTACTGAAAGATGCTTCTTCTACTGCTATTTATGGTGCCAGAGGAGGAAATGGGGTAATAATAATTACTACCAAAAAAGGAAAATTAGGAAAAATGCAAGTTGAGGCCGAAATTTCGGATGGTTTTCAAAATATAATTAATGAGCCTTCCTTATTGAATGGACAACAATACGCCGATATTCAAAATGCCATTGCTGTCGAAAACGGCAGACCACTGGTTTTTCCAGCAAGTTTTCCGATAGTGAATACTAATTGGTTTGACGCGGCAACCCGTCAAGGAGAAGTATTGAATAGAACGATTACTTTTAGCGGAAGCGATAAAGTGTCTAAATTTTTTCTTTCTGGAAACTATTTAAAACAAACAGGGGCGTTAGAAAACACCGATTTTGAAAGATACACCGTTAGAATGGGTGCTGAGAAAAGATTTAATGATAAATTAAATATGGGTACCAATGTTTATGGTGCTGTAAACGAGGGACACAATAGTGATTTTGGAGACAATATTTTATCTCCTATGTATTCTCTTCAAACCGCTCCTCCTAGTGTCCCTATTTATAATGCTGACGGGTCGTACTATAAATACCAAGGAAAAGATAATGCATTGGCTCTTTTGCTAGAGCCAACTGACCACACAATCAATAGATTGGTTAACGGAAATATGTTTTTGGACTATGAAATCATTAAAAACCTGACCTATCATTTTGGGGCTGGTGCGGAGTGGCAGGAAAATATACAAGGAAAATATACACCAAGAACACTGGTTGCAGGAGCCGCTTTAAAAGGCTCTGGATCTGAAGAAAATAAAACCTATTTCAGATGGAGTACAGAACAATATTTAACGTACAAATTTACTTTAGGTGAACAACATGCGATAACTGCAATGATCGGAACTTCAAACCAAAAAGATACTTATGAACGATTAAAAGCAGCAGGTACTGGTTTTTCCAGTGATTTGTTAACCTATTATAATCTTGAAGGAGCCACTATTTATCAAAAACCGGAAACGGAGAAAACAGAAACCAAGCTTACTTCTTATTTCAGTAGATTGAATTATTCGTTTTCGGATAAATATTTAGCTTCTTTTACCATAAGAAAAGATGGTTCTTCTCGTTTTGGGCCAAATAATAAATTCGGAATATTCCCATCTGGGGCTATTGCATGGAAAATGTCAAATGAATCCTTTATTCAAAATTTAAATACTTTTTCTGAACTAAAATTAAGAGCCAGTTATGGTATTACAGGAAATGATGGTATTGGGGATTATGCATACATGAGCAGGCTTCAATCTTGGGGGGTTACGATTGCTCCGGATAATTTTGTTGGTGGGACTGAGCCAGCAAATTTAGCAAACCCTAACTTAAAATGGGAAGAAACAGCTCAAACCAATTTAGGTTTGGATATGGGATTTTTTGACGGAAGAATCAGCGCCACTATTGATGTGTATAAAAAAACGACCAATAATGTACTTTTGAATGTTCCTGTTGGAAGATGGTGGGGTTTTGGTACCCAAAGAGTCAATGCAGGAGTTGTTGAAAACAAAGGAATTGAGTTTGGCGTAAGCACCGAAAATTTTAGAACAGATAATTTTTCTTGGAAAACGTCTTTAAATCTTGCGTACAATAAACAAGAGGTGGTCGAGCTTTCAGATAATGTTAAAATCATTAGCACGAATACGTCTAACCCAAGTGGTACTGTTTCCGGTCAAGAATTTACAAGATTAGTGCCAGGAAAAGAAATGGGCGAACTATATGGTTATGAATATGCTGGAGTAGTAAAAACGGGAGAAGTTTATGCACCACAACCCCTGTCTAAACCGGGAGACCCAAAATATGTGGATGTAAATGGAGACGGAAAAATCACAGCAGATGACAGAACTTACCTAGGAAATTCTACACCACATTATCTTGCAGGATTTAACAATGATTTTAAATATGGTAATTTTGATTTGAATATCTTTTTCCAAGGGTCATTTGATTATTCCGTATATAATATGACTGCAATGGTAGGGGAATCATCGACGAGTACAGATGCGTTGAATCGTTGGGTGGCCGGCACAAATGAAAATACCGATATTCCAAGAGATGGGTATTACAAAAGTAAATACGGGAGTTATGTAAATTCAAAATTTGTTGAAGATGCTTCTTATATTCGTTTAAAAAATGTTTCTCTGGGATATTCTATCCCGCAGAGCGCATTAAAACAAGTTAAATTTATAGATAGTATCCGATTGTATGCTATAGGTCAGAATTTGGCGACTTTCACAAAATATTCTGGAAATGACCCTGAAGTAAATGGACATATTGATCCTAATAATCCCACAAAAGAAAACATCGGTGGAGGAATTGATTTCAACTCCTTCCCAGCTTCCAGAACTTTTATTTTAGGTTTAAAAGTCACAATTCATTAGTCTAAAAAGCTTTTTTACTAACATTAAATTTATCAAAATGAAAAAATATACAATACTATTACTTTTACTTACTGCGGGAACGCAATTTTCGTGTAATAACGATCTTGATCCCACGGTATATAGTAGTTTGACCAATACCAATGGGTATCAAACAAAATCGGATGCCGTTGCAGCCATCAATTCAATTTATGGTAGACTAAAAGGACCAAGTGTGGGCGATAACTTTTCGTACTGGGCAACGAGGCATTTTGCATTAACGGATATTGCCACAGATCTGGGACATTGTCAATATGGCGGTGATCCGGGACAATTGTCTTTAGGAACTTGGAGTTCTACCAATGGGCTACTTCAAGAAGATTGGAACTCAATGTATAAGTTGATTGCCAATGCCAATAATGCAATTTTCTACATTACGCCTATGACCGGAATTTCGGCGGCAGAAAAAGCACAATTTATAGCCGAAGCTAAGTTTCTAAGAGCTTCTTCCTATATGGACTTAACCGATTCTTGGGGGCCGGTAATTTTAATTACAGAGGCTGATATAGCGAACCCTGATTATTTGGCTCAAACACCTCCATCATCAGTTGAAGAAATTGATGCTTTCATTATCAAAGAATTGAATGAAGCTGCTGATGTATTACCTGTAAATTATAGAGATAATGCAATTTATGGATCGAACGATGTAGGTCGTGCTACTAAAGGTGCAGCTCTTACTTTATTGGCAAAACTATACATGCGTAGTCATGATTGGCAAAAAGTAGTAACTCTTACACAACAAGTGATGAATTTGAATGAGTACAGCCTTTTCCCATCTTATACAGGCTTGTTCAAAGAAAGTAACAAATGGTGCAGCGAAAATATTTTCTCCTCACTTAGTGATGCTAATATAAACGGAACAGAATTATTGAACCACTTTGGACCAATAGATCACCCTGTTGTTGAAAACAGATGGCAGTATTATACCGTAAACTGGGATTTCTATAATACTTTTGGTGATGAGGATGAGAGAAAAGAATGTTTCTTCCCGGAATTTACAGGAGTAGATCATTTATTGCACAAGCAAGCTCCTACTTTGGGTGCTGAACCGCCAGCAGGTGAATTCTATATGCCGGATGTATCTACAAGAAAATATGCAGATGATGAAACAACGACGTATTATGATGGTCACAGTGTAAACATATTGCGTTATGCCGATGTGTTGTTGAGTAGAGCAGAAGCATTGAACGAGATTAGCGGACCAACTGGCGAAGCGATCGATCTTATTAATCAGGTTAAAGCAAGATCACATGCTAAACTTTTGGTTTTGTCAGATTACAATCAAGCTACTCTAAGAGATGCTATTTTACAAGAAAGAGGATGGGAGCTTTTCTACGAAGGAAAACGCCGTGCCGATTTAATTAGAATGAATAAATACGATGTTCTTGTAAATGCGTATCACCTTAGAGTTGGTGAGGCGGCTCAAATCAAGATGCCTCAAAATAAATTTTATACATACCCTCAAAGTCAGGTAGATCTTAACCCTAAGTTAAGTAACGCTGACAGACAATAAATAGGAATAGGTATTTTAAAAATCAAGAATATAATAAATGGTGAGACTATTATATTCTTGGTTTTTATAAAAAAAGCAGCAGCATTTTTTAAACACAGAAATAAAATGATCAAGAGATTTTTATCAAAAGCACTTTTTGTTTTTACGCTATTAATATTGACGGGTTGCTCTAATAATAAAGGCAATTGTATCCAAAATATCAGCGTTGGAACTCATAGTAACAACGAATTGAAGATTCAAATCGATGTTACTACAAGTACTGATGCAGAGGTATATATAGAATATTGGCGAGATGCAGTTGGAATTAAAGGCAAAATGACCTCGTCAATTACTCCTAATGGCAAAACACACTCTTTGGTGCTATGTTCTATTAGCCCCGAGACCAATTATAACTATCAAGTAATAACTATTCAAGATGGTGAAAAAAACACAAGTAAAATATATACTTTCAAATCCAGAAAATTACCGGAATGGTTGCAAAAGGAATTTAAAGCAAGTTGTCCAAATCCAAAATTATTGCCTCAAAATTTCAAAAAGGGGTTTATGCTTTTAAGCAAAAGAGAAACTCCCGGTGTCGCCTATATTATAGATTATAAAGGAAACCTGAGATGGTATCATACTGTTGAAGGAACTGGATTTAAAGTCTCTCGCTTTACCGATGACCAAAGTATTCTTTCGATTCTGGGAAAAAATGATGAGCCTACAAGCTATGGTAGTGAGATATTGGAAATTAATTTACAGGGAGATACACTAACGCACATTAAAAAAGGGCAAGGTGATTTTAAACAAGTCATTCATCATGAAATCATAAAGAAATCGACTACCGAAATAGTGACTTTGTTTGTCGATGAAAGAATAACAGATCTAACGGCTATTGGCGGAAAAAAGAAAGATACTATCAACGGTGATGGGATTATTATTTTAGACAAAAAAGGGAAACAACTCTGGAAATGGAGTGTTTTTGATGATTTAGATCCAATGAAAGATAAGGCATTGTTGAAAACCAAAAAAGATTGGATGCATGCCAACAGTTTGAATTATGACAAAGACGGTAATTTTATAATTTCTTTTTATAATAATGGCCAGATTTGGAAGGTAAATGCCAAGACCGGAAAAGTAATTTGGAAACTAGGAAAAGGCGGGACAATTACAATGCCTGCCAATTGTCAGTTCTCTCAAGCCCACGCGGCACATATTAACCAAGAAGGAAGCCTGATGTTTTTTGACAATGGTGTCGATATAAAACAATCTTCGGTTTTTGCCATGAATGTAGAGGAGAAAAGCAATAAAGCAACCTTAGATTTTCATGTTCAATTACCCAAAGAAGTCTATAATGACAGAATGGGAAGTGCTTATATGATTGACAAAGAAACGGTTTTATGCTGCTGTTCAAAAAGACATATTACCGTTCTAGCGAATAAAAAAGGAGTGCTACTTTGGACTTTAGAGTCTCAAATTCCTCCCTATCGAGTACAGTTTATTGCAGAAGATAAACTAAAACCGTTTCTTTTAAATTAAAAAATAACAAAAAATGGGAAGGCTATTTAATCGGCCTAACTTTACAAACCTCTAGATTTAATAGTATATAAAAAATGAAAAAAACAGTTATTATAGGAATCCTTTTTGTTTTACCAATTGTAATTTTTAATTCTTGTAATTCATCTTCGGCTAACACAATAGCAAAAGAAATTGCAAAAGACAATTCTTATATTACCATTGATACTTCAAAAATCCCAAATGATAAGTTTGGCGAATCAGTGCGTTATGGAAGAGAATTAATGTTAAGAACGGCGTATTATATTGGTCCAGATGGAATTAAAGGGAAATATCTAGGCAATAAAATGAATTGTGCCAATTGCCATCAAGACGCGGGCACCAAGCCTTATGCCTTCAATTTGATGTCGTCACACGACAATTACCCACAATACCGTGGACGAGAAGATAAAGTACTCACGCTTGCTGAGCGGGTAAACAACTGTATCATGCGTCCACATTCTGGTAAACCATTGCCATTAGACAGTGATGAAATGGTTGCTTTCTTATCTTATTTTAAATGGATTAGCAAGTTTGTACCCAAAGACAGTTTATTTAAAGGATCTAAAAACTTCAAAATTGAATTTCCAGCTGTAGCGGCAAGTCCAGAAAGAGGAAAGGTGCTTTTTGTTGAAAATTGTGTTCGTTGTCACGGAAATGAAGGGCAAGGGGTATTTAATGCAGACAAGTCGGGCTATATTTATCCGCCTTTATGGGGTAAATATGCCTACCAACCTGGTTCGAGTATGCATAGAATTATCAAACAAGCACAATGGCTGAAGGGGAATATGCCTTTTGATAAAGTAACCGTTGGTAAGCCCTATTTGACCGATGCACAAGCACTCGATATTGCGGCTTATGTAAATGACGACTCCGTTCATACCAGACCTAATCCTAAAACAATGGACTATCCAGATCCAAAGGCAAAAGCAATAGATTATGCTCATGCTCCTTTTAGTGACCCTTTTTCTGAAAAACAACATAGGTTAGGGCCTTTTAAACCCATTATTGAATATTGGAAAAAACAAGGTTGGGAAGCTATTTATTAAAGTTTTATACAACAATCTATTACTATTCTACATACCCTTTTTGAAAAAACAGAATCATGCAAAACAACTCAAAACCGAGATTTTTTATAAGTAGCTTACTCGTACTTTGCCTTTTTATAACTACTGGTGCTTTACGTGCACAAGAGTTAAAATACAGCGATGGAAACAACAGTTGGAATCCAGATTTACTAGGAAATCATCGTGCAGTCGTACAGTTTACTGGTAGCGGAACGGTTGCCAAAACCACTATCGAGTGGAGAAGACGAGACGAAAATCCAGAACAAAAACGCATCATCGTGCAAGATGCGAAAACAGGTAAAGACATTCTAAATGTTAAGTCTGAGAACATAAACAGAGAATCGGGAACTGTGCTTTTTGAACCGGTTTCGGGTAAAGGAACCTACTATGTTTATTATTTGCCATACATAGACGAAGGACTTGGTGTATACTATCCAAAAGGGGTTTATGCTAAACCGGTAATCACTGCCGATGCTGTATGGTTGGCGAAAGTAAAAAGCGATTTAAAAGCCAATTGTAGCGTTTCGGAAATTCAAAGTATCAATGCTTTCAACAGCTTTTATCCAATGGAGGTGATTGCTACGGCTGCCGAAACACAGAATATAAAGGCACAAAATAGCGGAAAAAAATTCTTGGTTTTTCCAGAAGACCGAATGAATTCGATCAGAATGCAAAAAGATTTACCCAAGCGTTGGATTGACAAAGGAGTTCAGAACACCTTCTCGGATACTGCATTAAGGGGAGAATATTTGGCTTTTCAGTTGGGTGTTTATGCTTTGCAGGATTTAAGCAATGTAAAAGTTACTTTTTCGGATTTAAAAAATGCAGCAGGAAAAACAATCGCAGCAAAAAATATAAGCTGCATAAATACCGATGGGGTAAAATATGACGGTACTGTTTTTTCGAATATTGTAAATGTTTCTAAAGGTAAAGTACAAGCCATGTGGTGCGGAATCGATGTTCCAGAAAGCACAGTGGCTGGAGATTTTGTTGGTGAGGTTTTGGTTAGTTCGGGCGGTGCCACCCAAACGGTTGCTCTTCATTTAGTGGTTAAAGAAGGCGTAACTCATAATGGTGGCATCGACCAACCCGAAAAAATGACCCGATTAAAATGGTTGAATTCTACTATGGCACAAGAAAACACGGTAATTGCACCATACACACCATTAGAAGTAAAGGAAACAGAGATATCATTATTAGGCAGAAAAGTGCTTTTGAATAAAAATGGATTACCGGCTCAGATTCAAACTTTTTTCACACCCGAAATGACTTCAATTGGTACCAAAGCCAATGATATATTAGCAGCTCCTGCTCAATTTCATGTATTGGACAATGCCGGAAAAGAAATTAATAATTGGAAAAACACCAGTTTTAAATTTACGAAAAAAGAGGCAGGAACAGTATCATGGGAAAGTACCAATAGCGATACCGCTGTCGATATGCAGGTAAACGGAACCCTTGAATTTGACGGGTTTTTATCGTACACCGTTAAAATTACGGCTCTTGAAGATGTTACTTTTAATGACATCAATTTTCAAATGCCTTTGCAACCTACTTCGGCTAAATATTTGATGGGATTAGGTAAAAAAGGTGGTGAACGTCCTGAATCAATACAATGGAAATGGGATGTGGCCAATAAAAATCAGGATGGTGCTTGGATTGGGAACGTGAACTCAGGATTACAATTTTCGTTAAGAGACGAAAAATACAGCCGCCCCTTGAACACCAATTTTTATTTACAAAAACCATTACTCTTGCCAGCTTCTTGGGGCAATGGCAACAAGGGGGGGATTACGATTGTTCCCAACGGGAAATCGGTTTTGGTTACTGCGTACAGCGGAAGCCGAAGCATGAAAAAAGGGGAGGTTTTGTTCTATAATTTTAATTTGCTGATTACTCCTTTCCATCCTATCAACACGGATTTTCAGTGGGATAGTAGATTTTATCACAAGTATAATAACTTGGATACCATTGCAAAAACGGGAGCTACAATAGTGAATATCCACCATGCAACGCCTATAAATCCATATATCAATTATCCTTTTATCGAACATGATAAAATGAAAAACTATATTGATGAGGCACATAGCAAAGGACTAAAAGTAAAAATTTACAATACCATAAGAGAGCTTTCGAATAAAGCCCCTGAAACATTTGCTTTACGAAGTCTGGGTCATGAAATATATTCTCCAGGAAAAGGAGGAGGGTTTAGCTGGTTGCAAGAACATGTAGGAGACGATTATATTGCCGCATGGTTTGTTCCCGAAATTAAAGATGCAGCAATAGTAAATAGTGGTATGAACCGTTGGCACAATTATTATGTGGAAGGGATGAATTGGTTGACCCAAAACGTAGGTATTGATGGTGTTTACCTTGATGATGTAGCTTTTGATAGAGTAACAATGAAGCGTATCAAAAGAGTATTGACTCAAAATGGCCACCCTGGAATATTAGATTTACACAGTGCCAATCAATACAATAAAAGTGATGGATTTAATAATAGTGCCAATTTATACATGGAGCATTTTCCATATCTGAATAAACTATGGTTTGGGGAGTATTTTGATTATGAGAAAAACCAACCTGACTTTTTCTTAACCGAAGTAAGCGGAATCCCTTTCGGACTTATGGGGGAAATGTTACAAGATGGAGGAAACGCTTGGCGTGGTATGATTTACGGTATGACCAACAGAATGCCTTGGAGTGATAATGCAGATCCGAGACCAATCTGGAAATTATGGAATGATTTTGGTATCAAAGGTTCTGAAATGATCGGGTATTGGAGCGAAAATTGCCCAGTGAAAACAAGCAATGCTAAGGTATTGGCAACTGTTTATAAAAAGAAAGGTACGGCATTAATCTCTATTGCAAGTTGGGCTGATAACGATGTAAAAGTAAAATTGAACATTGATTGGAAAAAGTTAGGAATTGATCCTGCTAAGGCTACAATAAGTATCCCTGAAATAAAGAATTTTCAATCAGCACAGCAATTTTCTGTTAATGCGGAGTTACCGGTTGCAAAAGGAAAAGGATTGTTGTTGATTGTTAAGTAAAACGCTTTGTGAAAAAGTCTTTTTAACCTGAGTTCGATTGTTACTTTATGGGGCTGCCACATTATGTTCGAAGACATAAAAGAGAAGACCGATGAAAAACAATAAATACCACAATATATGAAATCGCCATAATTCTAGATCACAAAAGAAGAATGGCGATACCATATTGTTTCGCTCGTTCGCTATCGCTTTAGTCCGTTAAAAATTAAATAGTATCTTGATATGCAATTAAAATCAGTAATATTTCTTTTCTGTTTTATAGGTCAGTTTTCTGTTGCACAGAATAATGTGCCAACGATTAGAGAATATAAAAAAGTTTTTACAACCTATCCTTTTTCCGATCCGGATCCTATCCCAAAACCAGATTCAAAAATCTATCCGTACTATCGATTTGATGGCTTTACAGATAAGCCCGTACAAAAGGAATGGAAAGTAATCGAATTAGAGAACTATTACATTAAGCTGACAATTTTACCAGAGGTAGGTGGTAAGGTTTGGTCTGCGATTGAGAAATCTACCGGAAAAGATTTTATTTATAACAATCATGTGATTAAATTTCGGGATATTGCCATGCGAGGCCCTTGGACCAGTGGTGGTGTGGAAGGAAATTATGGAATTATTGGGCATACTCCCAATTGTGCCACACCAGTAGATTATACCACCATTACTAGAGAAGACGGTAGTGTAAGTTGTGTGATTGGGGTACTGGACTTGCTTACCAGAACTTCATGGAAATTAGACATTAATTTGCCAAAGGACAAGGCTTATTTTACCACCAATTCATTTTGGTTTAATGACACTGCATTCGAGCAACCGTATTATACATGGATGAATACCGGGATTAAAGCAGCCGGTAATTTGCAATTCATTTATCCAGGAAAAAATTATCTTGGCCACGATGGTGAGTATAATTCATGGCCTATCAACAAGGAAAATGGAAAGGATCTTTCTTTTTACAACAATAATAATTTTGGTGGTTATAAATCATACCATGTGTTTGGGAAATACAGTGATTTTTTTGGTGGATACTGGCATGATGAGGATTTCGGAATGGCTAGATATAGCAATCACGATGATAAACCCGGAAAGAAAATATGGATATGGGGTTTGTCACAACAAGGAATGATTTGGGAAAAATTATTAACGGATACAGATGGACAATATGTAGAAGTACAAAGCGGCAGATTGTTCAATCAATCAAGCGAGAATAGCATGTACACTCCTTTTAAACACCGATCTTTTTCACCGTATCAGTCGGATTATTGGACTGAGTATTGGTTTCCCGTTAAGCAAACCAAAGGCTTCGTAAAAGCGAATAATTATGGTTCTGTAAATGTAAAAAATGAGAACGGCTGGCTGAAGATTTATTTTTCGCCATTGCAAAAGTTGAACGAAAAACTGGAAGTGTTTGATAATGGCAAAGTTGTGTATTCCAAGAATATTTCCGTTAAGCCGATGGAACTATTCCAAGACTCCATTCGTGTTGCTGTTGATGTAAATAAATTAAGACTCGTACTTGGGGAGAATAAACTAGTTTGGAATTCAGCACTGGAAGATGGAAACCTCAACCGACCATTGGAAATCCCTAAAGACTTCGATAATAATTCAGTTTATGGATTATACTTACAAGGGAAAAATTACATCAGTTTTAGAGATTATATAAAAGCTGCGGAGAAACTAACAGCCTGTTTGAAAAAAGATCCTAACTATGCCCCTGCTCTATCTGATATGGCATCCTTACAGATTCGAAAGTTTCAATATGAAGAAGCAGTTGTTTCGGCAAGTAAAGCTTTATCTATAAACACTTACGACCCTGCTGCCAATTATTATTACGCTTTGGCCAACCTGCATTTAGGGAATATCACCGATGCAAAAGATGGTTTCGATATTACTGCTTCGAGTGTTGAATATCGCACTGCCGCTTATACGGAATTAAGCAAGCTTTATTTCCGTGAAAACGAAATTAGCAAAGCCATTGAATATGCCGAAAAAAGTCTAGTGAACAACCAATATAATTTGGAAGCTTTACAGTTATTAGCGGTTATTTATCGTCGGCAAAACAAAAATAAAAATGCAACTGAAATTTTAAATAGAATTAATGCTTTTGATCCTCTAAATCATTTTGTTGACTTTGAGAAATATATTTGGGAAAATTCAGAAGTATCAAAACTGAATTTTACTTCATTAATTCAAAATGAAATGCCTGTGCAAACCTATTTAGAACTAGGAATATGGTATGAGAATCTAAATCAAAATAAGGAAGCACTTAAGGCATTTTCTTTGGCTCCAGCCAATTCTGAAATACAGTATTGGAAGGCATTCTTAGAAAATAAACCTGTGGATTTAAGTAAAATTCAATCTGAAATTAGTTTTCCTTTCCGTTCAGAAGCTGCCGAAATTCTCGAAAAGTTAATTAAAACAAATGATCAATGGTTATTAAAATATCATCTTGCATTAATAGAATGGAATCGTGACAATATACCAAAAGCCAAAGAATTATTCTCGCAATGTGGCAACCAACCAGCTGATCCGGCATTTTATGCAGCGAGAGCTTCTTTGATGAAAGACAAGCCAGAAGTTGCTTTAAGCGATATTCAAAAAGCAATTAAATTTGATGAAAATGGATGGAGATATAATAAATTATTGACTGAACATTTTATTGCACAAAAACAATTTGAGAAAGCATTATCGACTGTAGAACCATTTTATAAAAATCACAAAGACAATTATATTATCGGAATGTTGTTTGCGAAAACATTATTACGGAATAAAAAATATGTTCAAGCAGATGCTTTTTTAACAAAATTGCAAATTCTTCCTTTTGAAGGTGCCACCGCTGGTAGACAATTGTACCATGAGGCCAAACTAATGCAGGCAGTAACGGAAATGAAAAACAAGCAATATAAAAAGGCATTGCAGTTTATAGCAGAAGCAAAGTTATGGCCGCAAAATTTGGGTGTAGGTAAACCTTATGATCAAGACATAGACGAAAGATTGGAGAACTGGTTGAATTATATGTGTTACACAAGTCTTGGGGATAAAGCAACTGCTAACGAGTCATTGCAAAAAATCATTGCTTTTAGTCCAAAAGTAGACAATACGGTTATGAATTTTTTACCAGCAAATCAATTGGTTTCGGCATGGGCGATTGAAAAAACTTCTTCTTCTCAGGAAGCTGAAAAATGGCTCAAAAACCAAGCAAATTTATATCCGACAAACAAAACAATTCAATGGAGTTTATTGGCTTACACCAAAAAACAATCGAATATTTTGAGCGAAGATGAAAAAGACGGCGAAGTTAGAATCATTGAAAAATTATAAGAAACAACTGAATATATAATCAATTACGAACTAAATTAACTATAGTTAATAAAAATCTACACGAATGAAACATCTTGTTTTACTTTGCATTTTATTTTTCCTTTCCAAAGGTAATAGTTATGCTCAAAGTTCTATAGACTCAATTTCCTTAAAAGAAGATTTAGCTTTTTTTAAAGATAATTTAGCTACGAAATTAAAAAAGAACATAAAATATCAACAATTAGATAAGATTAAGAATAAGGAAGTTCGTAATGCAGCCATACAAATGCTTAAAGGTGAATATGATTTCAATTATAGATTAGGTATTTACAAAGCTTATTTATCGCCAACAACCTTAGGAAAAAAGTTATCCATTGGTGATGGGTACAGTAAATATGAAAACATTACAGGTATTTATTTGCCCTTGGGTAAACACGTAATTCTAGTAGACAATATTGCTAAAAATAAAACTGTCGATTTAGTTATACCTAATTGGAACAGACAGCCACCCGCAGGAATTGCCCCCGATAAAGATGCTAATTGGGGAATTGAAAAAAAAACATATCCTTTAAAAAATGGTATAAACATTATAGATGTTAAAAACTTTGATGGTTTGGCTTATATTAATTATTATTCTGAAGAACCTAAAAAGGAAAACGCAATTAAAATTCATTTTATTGATGCCGAAATAAATGGATTTTTTGATTCAGGAAAACAAAAAAATGAAGATTGGAATAAACTTCTGGACAACAATATTTATCCTATGATAGATGCTAAAGGAAAGTATATTCAAACAATTTATCCTAAAGCAGATTTAAAAAAATATGCTTACAACAAAGGGATGGAATTACTAAATTGTTATGACACTTTGATATATCGCCAACATCGAATTATGGGGTTAATTAAATACAATCTTGTGCCAAACAATAGGATATTGGCTCGTGTAAACTACAATTACTATATGTTTAGAGACGAAGATGGAATAGCTTATATGGGTGGTAAATCAGGTTATGCATTAGGAATGGTACTTGATCCCGAAAAAGTAATAGCTGGCGATCCGGCATGGGGATTTAGCCATGAAACCGGTCATGTGCATCAACTGCAACCCTATTTTAATTGGGGAGGACTCTGTGAAGTAAGTAATAATATTTTCACAATGTATGTTATCAAATCATTAGGGATTAAATCTCGTCTTTTAGAAGGTAACTACTATGATTCTGCAAGAAAAAAAGTTATCGAAAAAAAAGAAAATTATTTAAAAGTGGGTGGGAGTTTTGAACCGCTAGTGCCTTTTTGGCAACTGCAATTATACTTCGAAAAAGCAGGTAAATATCCTGATTTTTACCCTGACCTTTTTGAAGCATTTAGAAAACAAGCTAACGATTTTGATAAACTAAAAGTAAAAGCCGATGATAATCCGGCTGTTTACCAACTCAATTTTATAAAAACAGCATGTGAAATCAGTAAAGTTGATTTAACCGATTTTTTTGATTCATATGGATTCTTTTATGTGGGCAATTTCGAAGGAGATTGTTATGGAACATATCACTACAATATGACCGAAAAAATGGCAATGGATTGTAAAAAAGAAATAAAATCGAAAAATTATCCTAAACCAGTTTTAGATATTACTACCTTGACTGATTAATTTTCAAATCAAAAATTGAATTTTTTAAAATATACTAAACCCGATTACTATAAAAAATACAAAAAATGAATAAAAAATTTCTAAAATATACTGTTTTAAGTTTAGTTACTTTGGCATGCCAAAACATGCAGGCTCAAAATGCAGAGAAAGAGAAAGATAAAGAGCAATTAGCAATTTACAGAGCAACTCCGCTAAAAGTTCATGATTTAGTAAACACGAAACTGGAAGTGTCTTTTGATTACGGAAAAAGACATATGTACGGTAAAGAATGGCTTACTTTAAAACCTCATTTTTACGAAACGGATACGCTTACTTTAGATGCCAAAGGAATGGATTTTAAAGAAATTGCTATAGTGGAAGGAACGAAAAAAATTCCCTTAAAATATAGGTACGACACGGAGCAACTTTTTATCACTTTGAACAGAAAGTATAAAAATGCGGAAAAATACACTGTTTACATTGATTATACGGCAAAGCCCGATGAGTTAAAAGTAAAAGGAAGTGCGGCAATTACGGATGCAAAAGGATTGTATTTTATCAACCCAGACGGTAAAGACGATAAACCGGTACAGATATGGACACAAGGTGAAACAGAGGCGTCATCTGCTTGGTTCCCTACTATTGATAAACCAAATCAAAAAACAACATCGGAGATTTCGATGACAGTAGAGGCTAAATACACAACCTTATCAAACGGGAAATTAATTGGGCAAAAAGCCAACAAAAACGGAACTCGTACCGATACCTGGAAGATGGATTTGCCTCATTCTCCCTATTTGTTTATGATGGCGGTAGGCGATTTTAAAATATTTAAAGAATCGTATAATGGGAAAGAAGTTAGTTATTATCTAGAACCAAAGTATGCGCCCTATGCCAAACAAATTTTTGGTAAAACGCCCGATATGATGAATTTCTTCAGCAAAATGTTAGGGGTAGAATATCCGTGGGGCAAATACGCTCAGATTGTGGCGCGAGATTACGTTTCTGGCGCAATGGAAAATACATCAGCCACTTTACATGGTGAGTATGTACAGAAAACCGAAAGAGAATTGCTAGATGAAAATGGCGAAAGTACTATTGCACATGAACTTTTCCACCAATGGTTTGGAGATTATGTAACTGCCGAATCTTGGTCGAATTTAACGATGAACGAATCTTTTGCCACTTTTGGTGAAGTGCTTTGGCATGGACATGATGCCGGACAAGATGCAGAGGATAGATCACGTTATGAAAAATTACAAAACTATTTGTATTCTTCCAAAAATGGAATAAGCCCAGTTTTAGCCCGTTTTCATTACAAGGACAAAGAAGATTTGTTTGATAATATTAGCTATTCAAAAGGGTCTATAATTTTGTATGCTTTAAAAAATCAAATGGGAGATGCCGCTTTCTTTAAATCTTTAAATCATTATTTAGAAACTAATGCTTTCAAAAGTGGAGAATCACATCAGCTACGTTTAGCAATGGAAGAGGTAACCGGGAAAGATTGGAGTCCTTATTTTAACCAATGGTACTATCAAGGTGGTAATCCGATTTTAAATATCGAATATGGTTATGCCAATGGAAAAGTTACAATTGCTGTAAAACAAGTACAGGATAGTTCGGTACAAACGTTTAGCCTGCCATTAAAAGTCGATTTTTATGTAAATGGAACAAAAATAAGAAAGGATATTTTAATTGAAAAAAGAGAACAAAATTTCAGTTTTGATGTAGCTGCCAAGCCGGATTTTATAGACATGGATTCTGATAAAATTGTAGTGGGCCAAATTTTAGACAACAAGAAAGTTGAAGATTATTTATATCAATACAAAAATGCACCATCATACTACAATAGAATTGAAGCCATAAAATTTGCGACTAATGATAAAAGCCGTGATGCTCAAGTTATACTACTGGCTGGTTTAGAAGATCAGCAAGACGAGTTGCGATCCCTTAGTATTGCAGCGATTGATTTAGACGATAGCCAAATAAAAGTGGCTGCATTGAAAAGTGTGCTCAACATAGCCAAAAAGGACAAAAACACGACTGCCAGAGCGGCTGCAATTATAAAATTGGCAGCTACTGGTGATGTAATTTATAAAGAGTTAATGAATGAAAGTATAAAAAATCAATCTTATAATGTAATTGCTGCTGGGATATCTGGATTAACAAAATTAGCACCCGATGAAGCAGCTAAAGCATTAACAACATTAGACGAGGACACTAAAAAGCATGTAACTCCGCTGATAAAAAAATAGAACCGTCAAGAATAGTTAGGAAAAATCCTAACAATTGCAATTTTTGCAAAAGTAAATGTTGCTATGCAATCACTACATAAAATTACTGCCTTAACTCCAAAAGTGGATAATGGTGTTATGATTTTTTTACCGGCGAAACAACTGGTTTCGGTATAGGCTATCGAAACAACAGTTTTTTCCAACCTCAAAAGCATTTTCGAAATCAGACTAAAGTTGTTTTTGGAGTGAAAAAATTTAATTTTCGTCTCTTTTTTTAATAAAAAACACCATTCAAATTTAAATCTGAATGGTGTTTTTTTTTTGGTTAAAACTTAAACTAACATTCTGATTTTAAGTTTTAATCGCCAAAATAAGGCGCCTTAATTTTCTTACTGACGATAAAAAAACGACTCGTAAAAGTGGTTGGCAATAGTAGTTCTGCATAATTTATGTGCTCGATAACACAAATTTAATGTGTTCGAGCACATTTTTTCATGTTTTCCTTTTTTTATTAAAAAATAATATATAGTTTCGTCATGGAATTGGGAATATTATTGTTTGATGTTTAAGTTAAAAATAGTAAAAAGAGGATTTTAATATCATTTTTAAGCTTTTTTAAGAAACAGACATAAATTGAACGGTGGTGTTTTTTTTAAATAAAATAGTAACATAAAAAGAACACCTTTTCGATAAGAATAATCGTTTTTCGGAAGTTTGAACAACAATAAAAACAGAATGATGAAAAGAATACTACTAATCGCCCTCTGCGTTTTGGGAATCGTTTCCATACAAGCTCAAAACCAACCTTTTTACAAGCAGGATTTTAGTTCGGGTAAAATACCGGCTAATTGGACAATTTCTGAGGTTAAAGGAACATGGGATCCACAATGGATAGTAACCAATGAACCGTATCCTGGATCTTATAAATACCAACAACAAGCGCCACCAATTGCATCAAAAAGTCGTGGTGCCTATATGCTTTTCCAAGCAGGTTATTTTACAGATGAAGATGTCGAAAATTGGATTAAGAAGAACAATTATCCTGATGGTTGGATAACTTCTGCACCAATTGATTGTTCTGGAAAAGAATCAGTTGTTTTAAAATTTCAACATACATTCCGTTGGTGGGACTATCATCCAGGTAATGGAGCTGGTTTGTATGTTGGGGTGAGTACTGATAATGTGCATTGGCAAGAGTGGGATGTACGCAATGGAGCCAAAGAGGCTACAGATATGTTGGTTCCGGTAACAGAAGAGATTAATATTTCTAAATGGGCTGCCAATGCCCCAAAAGTATATCTTCGATTTTATTGGAAAGGACTTCAAGCCTGGTATTGGATGGTCGATGATATCGAATTGACGCAAGCCAACAAGAAAGATGTGGGAATCGTTCGTTTACTTTCGCATTCTGAAAACGGAAATGTACTTACCACTTCCGAAAAATTAAGAGTAAGCATTCGCAATAACGGTTCTGAAACCATTGCCGAAAAATTTTCCGTAACGGCTAAAGTCAATGTGACTGTTTTCGAAAACCAAACGATTGATGCCAAACAAAATCCATTGAAAAGCGGAGAAGTTAGAGAAGTAGTTTTCTCAACTATCGATTTATCACAAGCGCCATTGTACCAATTAGATTTTAATATACAGTTGGCTGGCGATGAAACCCCAGCCAATAATCAGTTGGTTCAGACCATCAGTAACGAAAAAACGGTTTTAGGGAAATTGACCAAATGGGAAAAATTATCGAACGGAATCGAAATGCAAAGCGGAATGACCAAACTAAAAGTGTTATTCTACAAAGACGATATTTTTCGTGTGCTGCTAAGTCCGGATGGCAATTATACAAATCCAGCGGGGAATGACATTGTAATTGATGATAAAATATACCAACCTTCCTTGAAAATAACGGAAGACACCAACGCTATTTATATTGCTTCGAAGGCAGGAAAGCTTCAGATTCAAAAAAAACCTATCCTTTTTTCTTTGTATGATGCAACAGGAAAAGTATTGTGGGCAGAAAAAGAGCCTTTGTCTTTTGGAGCCAAAACCACTCAACAATTAAAATACAACAACGACGAATATTTTTATGGCTGCGGCATGCAAAACGGCTATTTCTCCCATAAAGATACCGTTTTGTTAATCGAAAAAGGAAACGGCTGGGATAATGGAGGAAGACCAAACCCTGTGCCGTTTTATATGAGCAGCCGTGGATATGGAGCTTTGAGAAACACCTTTGATGTGGGGGTTTATGATTTTACCAATAAGTTGTCTTTGTCTCACAACGAAAATCGTTTTGATTGTTATTATTTCATAGGGTCATCCTTAAAAGATATTTTGGGTGATTATACCGAGATTACCGGACGACCTTTTATGCCAGCGCGTTGGCAAATGAGTTTGGGAGACGCCAACTGTTACAACAAAAAAGGCACCACTCCCGATGTAGTAAAATTGGTTGCCGATCAATATGTGAAAAATAATATGCCCCGCGGTTGGATTTTACCAAACGATGGCTACGGTTGTGGATATACCAAATTAGATTCAACTGTTGTGGAGTTAAAGAAAAGAGGCTTCTACACCGGATTATGGACCGAGAATGGAGTGGATAAAATCGCCACCGAAGTGGGGACTTACGGAACCAGACTTTGTAAACTAGATGTGGCTTGGGTTGGACCAGGATATAAATATGCATTAGATGGTTGTAAAGCCGCTTACGAAGGCATCGAAAAAAACAGCGATTCTCGTGGTTTTGTTTGGAGTGTAATGGGTTGGGCTGGTACTCACCGTTACAGTGTGATGTGGACAGGCGATCAAAAAGGCGATTGGGAATACATTCGTTTTCATATTCCAACCGTGATAGGAGCGGGACTTTCTGCTCAAAACTGTGCTACGGGTGACATCGATGCTATCTTTGGCGGAAGCGAAAAAACCTATGTTCGTGACTTGCAATGGAAATGTTTTACCCCCGTTTTAATGACCATGAGTGGTTGGGCCAAAAAAGACAAGCAACCTTGGATTTTCGGAGAACCATACACCTCCATAAACCGAGAATACCTGCAGTTAAAAATGCGTCTTACCCCTTATATGTACACGCTTATGAACGAAGCCTACCAAACTGGCGTTCCTGCCGTTCGTGGTTTGTTACTCGAATATCCAAATGATCCGGTAACCTTGGGTACAGCTACACAATATGAGTTTTTGTTGGGAAAATCATTCTTGGTAGCTCCTGTTTATAAAGATGAAGTAAAAAGAGACGGTATTTACTTGCCAGAAGGAAACTGGATTGACTATTGGGATGGAACCGTCTATGCTGGCAAACAGACTTTGGATAATTACAATGCACCACTTGATAAATTGCCATTATTCGTAAAATTAGGATCGATTATTCCTATGTATCCACAAATGAATTACGATGAAGAAAAACCATTGGATACTTTAACATTAGATATCTATCCAAACGGAAAAACAAATTATCAATTGTACGAAGATGATGGGAAATCAAGAGAGCATCGTAAAGGAATATATGCTACAACGGATATTACAGATGAGCCAAAATCAAATTCGGAAGTAGTTACCATTAATGCCATTAAAGGAAATTACAAAGGGATGCTTGAAAATAGAAATTACGAGTTGTTGATTCACAGAAACCAGAAGCCACAATCGATTACCATAAACGGAAAAATAATAAAAGACTGGTCTTTTGACAGTACAGTCCAAAAAGGACTTTTGAAAATCAATTGTGGGAAATGGAGCGTAAAGGAAAATGTGGTTGTAACGATTAAATAAAAAACAAGATTAATTTATAAAGGAACAATCCATAAAAAAAATATTTTTTAGGATAATGTGATTAAAAAGAAAGAAGATGAAGCCAACATTAGTAGTATTAGCCGCGGGTTTAGGAACGCGGTACGGAGGATTGAAACAGTTAGACACCATAGGACCCAATGGTGAAATTATAATGGATTATTCCATTTCAGATGCCATACTAGCCGGATTTGGTAAAATTGTATTGATAGTGCAGGAAGACATGATTCCAATTTTGACGGAAAGATACATTCGGAATCAAAAGGTTGCAGTTGAATTTGTAGTTCAAACTAAGGAGTTAACATTAAATGTTTTAACATATAAGAACGTAAGGCCTTGGGGAACTGCTCATGCCGTTTGGTGTGCCAAAGATAAAGTGAAGAACAATTTTCTGTTGATTAATGCCGATGATTTTTATGGTCGAAGCTCTTTTCAGTTAGCCTACGATCATTTGTCAACATTCCATAATCCTTGTGCAATTGTGTATCCTATTTTGAAAACACTGTCGGAGAACGGAACGGTAAATAGAGCCGAAATTCAGATGGAAAATAACTATTTGGTAGATTCTATCGAAAGAGAAAAAATTAGAATAGAAAATGGGGTAGTTCTTTATCCCGATGCTAATTCAGAATTGCAAGAGATTAGCAAAGATGCATTTGTATCGATGAACATGTTCGGGTTTACCACTCAAATTTTTGATTTTATAGATACAGATATTCACAAATTTATTGCAAAATGGCTAGATGACAATAGTATTGAATACCAGTTGCCCAATGTGGTTGGTGAGATGATTAAAAACAATATCGTTACCGTTGAAGTTTTAAAAACCAATGAAGAATGGATTGGAATTACCTACAAAACCGATAAAGAATTGGCCGAAGTAAGACTTCAAAAATTACATGATCAGGGGATTTATAAAAATGAAGTATGGAAGAATTAATTCAAACCGTCTTTAAGGATTTTTATTCGGACAAACCAATTCTTGGCTATACGACCATTGACAGTGGACTGATCAATAGCACGTACAAAATTGAAACTGCCGATGAAGAGTATATTTTGCAAAAAATGAATCAGGTTGTATTTCCGAATATAAAAGCTTTATTGAACAATAAGATAAAAACCACTAGTTATCTGAATGCAAATGGGTTTCCTACTTTGACATTTATTGCCAATAGAGAAGGACGGTTTTACTCGGAACAAGACGATACGATTTGGCAGCTTTCAACGTATATCCCTTCGGCAGTTCTGGATCGAATTGATTCTAATGCGGTTGCAAGTCAGGTTGGGGCTTATTTGGCCAAGTTTCATATGGCATTGCTCAATTTTCCGGTTTCGGAATTAGAATATACGATTCCGGATTTTCATAATACGATAAAAAGGTTTTGTGATTTTGAAGAAAGCATAATAAAAGCATCTCCTGAAAGGTTGGCTCAAGCAAAAGAATCGATTGCGTTTTTAGAATCTAATTTCAAAAGCATTGAAACCGTTGCCAGTGCTATCAATTCAGGAAGAATACCGTTGAGAGTAGTGCACAATGACACTAAAGTTGGGAACATGCTTTTTGACGAAAAGGGTAATATTTTATGCATCATTGATTTTGACACGGTAATGCCAGGAAGTATTTTTCATGATGTTGGAGATGCCCTACGAACAGGAACCAACACATCAACGGAAGAAGAAAAAGACCTGTCGAAAGTGTGTTTTGACATAGAAATTTATGAGGCTTTTATGAAGGCTTACGTCAAAGAAGCCTCGAGTTTTATGTCTGAAGAGGAATCGAAAAATATTCATTTAAGCTTACCCTTGATTCTTTTTGAACAAGCTTGTCGTTTCTTGGGAGATTACTTAAATAATGACAGTTATTATACAACAACATACGAGGATCAAAATCTGGTAAGAGCCAAAACACAGATTAAATTGATGGATAGTGTGCAGTTGTATTTGAAAATAAAAAATTAAACGTATAAATATGCAGTGTTTCAATAATCATAATTGAAGTACTGCCTATTCTTTTGAGGAATTGTGATAGCATTGCTTCTCCTCTAAATTATCGCTAGAGTTCATTAATAATAAATAATTTCAAATGAAAAAAAGTCTTTTTACCTTGTTTTTATTCCTTTTGTTAGTTGTAAATGCAACTGGGCAAACCAAACACACTTTTGCTATTACGGCTGGTAATTTTGTTTTAGACGGAAAACCCATTCAGATTCATAGTGGCGAAATGCATTATGCCCGTGTTCCTAAACCGTATTGGCGTCATCGTTTGAAAATGATGAAAGCCATGGGGTTGAATGCTGTAGCGACCTATGTTTTTTGGAATTATCACGAAACAGCACCTGGTGTTTGGGATTTTAAAACTGGTAATAAAGACATTGCAGCATACATAAAAATAGCGCAGGAGGAAGGTTTGTATGTCATTTTGCGTCCTGGTCCTTATGTTTGTGCTGAATGGGAATTTGGGGGTTATCCGTGGTTTTTGCAAAAAGTCCCCGGGATGGTTATTCGCGGAAACAATCCACAATATTTGGCAGCGACCAAATCCTATTTTACGGCACTTTATGGTCAGGTAAAAAATTTATTGGTGAGTAATGGTGGGCCAATAATTATGGTTCAGGGCGAAAATGAATTTGGTTCCTATGTTGCTCAACGCAAAGACATACCATTGGCAGAGCATAAAAAATACAGTGCCGCCGTTTTTCAGCAACTCAAAGATGTAGGTTTCAATGTGCCTTTCTTTACCTCCGATGGTAGTTGGTTGTTTGATGGAGGAGCACTTCCGGGAGCTTTACCAACCGCTAATGGAGAAGATGATGTTGCCAAATTAAAAGAAGTAGTCAATCAGTATAATGGAGGGAAAGGACCGTATATGGTTGCCGAGTTTTATCCGGGTTGGTTGGATCATTGGGCCGAAGAATTCCCTAAAGTTTCAACAGAAAGTGTAGTAAAGCAAACTCAAAAATATCTGGACGCCGGCGTTTCTTTCAATTATTATATGGTACATGGCGGAACCAATTTTGGGTTTACCTCTGGGGCAAATTATGATGGTAATCACGACATCCAGCCTGATTTGACTACCTATGATTATGATGCTCCCATAAGCGAAGCAGGTTGGGCAACAGAAAAATATACTGCTTTGCGAGATATATTAATGAATCCTAAAACTCCAGCGGTACCTGCAAAGATTCCGGTAATTTCCATTCCAAATATTCATTTAACCAAAGCAGTTAGTTTAGAATATCTAAAAAGCAAAATAAAACCAGTTACTGCAGATACCCCTTTGACTTTTGAAGATTTAAATCAAGGTCATGGCTATGTTTGGTACAGTAAAAAATTCAAACAACCCATTAGCGGAAAACTTGAATTAAAAGGACTTCGCGATTATGCCATTGTATATGTGAATGGTGTAAAAGTAGCCGAATTGAATCGCTATTACAAAAAATATGATTGTATGATTGATGTGCCTTTTAATGCCGCTTTAGATATTATTGTTGAAAATATGGGACGTATCAATTATGGGGCCGATATTATAAACAGCACCAAAGGGATTATTTCGCCAGTAATTATTAATGGACAAACAATTACCGGTGACTGGAATATGTACGCGTTGCCAATGGATGTCGTACCTAATTTAACCGATGCCAAAACCACGGCTAAAGTTGGGCTTCCCACAGTCTACCAAGGAACTTTTGACCTGAATACAACAGGTGACACTTTTCTTGACATGCGGGATTGGGGCAAAGGAATAATTTTCATTAACGGAGTCAATATTGGTCGTTACTGGAGTGTGGGACCTCAACAAACACTATATGTTCCAGGATGCTGGTTAAAAGAAGGGGCTAATGAGATTGTGATTTTCGAACAAAAAAATGACAAGATTCAAAATTCAGTAGGAACCTTAGAAACACCCATATTGGAAAGTTTGCAACCTGAAAAAGGGTAGGCAAAATCAAAAAAAGTCAGTTATTAAGAAAAAAGAAAACTATAATTCATAGTTCTCTTAAAATAGTTTTTAGAGACTGACAATCAGAATCATACATTTTTTTTTCATTTGAAAATTTTAAAAGGTTAAGCCGAATTGGTTTAATTCTAGCCCTTTTCATGTTTTTTTTTTAATAAATACCACAAAATATTTCAAAATAAAAGAGAGTTTTTTTGCCCTAATTATACCCTTTTAGAATCAAAATTTAACCGCCTTTGATTTTAAAAACAAGTTTGAAAACCATTTACGATAAGTGAACTGGATGTTGTTTTACGAATACGATTTTATTGAATGCTATTATTAACCAATTAAAAAACCAATTTTATGAAAAACCAATTTGACCCAGTAAATGCTGGGCTGTTAACCAAACAAAAAAAATATTCCTTTGGATGAAAATGAAATCCATATTTTTTTTGTTGCTTTATTGGTTTCGTATATGGTTTAAAACTAGCGTTTTATTGAATTTTGATTTAGCTTCTAAAAATATTTCAGCCAGAAATCACGTAATTTTTTACAAATTAATTAGTGCTAATTAGTGTAATTAGTGGTTAATAAATAAGTGCCGCGACCTTGCAGACTTTTAGTCTGCCAACCAAATCTATGGAATTTAAATCCATAAGGGTTTATTTTTCTGTAAAAAAAACTTAAATATCACTAAAAGTGGGTATTGTTTTGTATTATTAAATGAGTTAGGTTTGTAAAAAATAAATTATATAGTTTATCATTAAAACAATCATTAACCTACAAACCTATGAGTAATTTTGCACAACAAGTCCATTTAGATATTAGCGGTTTCGCTCATAATGTCGTTTATTATGATTTGAAGTTAGAACAAAAGATGGCA
>NZ_VJZS01000022.1 GCF_007097385.1 Flavobacterium sp. ZT3R18 | reverse complement strand
CCACCCAAAACCCCGAAGGGGTGAAATGATTATAGAAAAACCATATCAAACCCATCCAAAACCCCGAAGGGGTGAAATGATTATAGAAAAACCATATCAAACCCATCATTAATGAATTCAATAAATAATCTCAGCACTTCAGATTTTACAAACTATATCATCAATAATCTTTTCACCCTTTCAGGGTTTTATAAACTACATCATTCTATTTCTATAATCCTTTCACCCCTTCGGGGTTTTATCGACTACATCATTCTATTTCTATAATCTTTTCACCCCTTCGGGGTTTTACACAGAAAAACAACATAATTTATTCTCTCGATCATTATACATCTACTTTCTGAAAACTTTTAAACTTTTAAACTTTTAAACTTTTAAACTTTTAAACTTTTAAACTTTTTTACGGCAACCATTTCTTTTCAAAATTCGGTTTGCGTTTCTCAAGGAATGCGTTTCTTCCCTCTTTAGCTTCTTCAGTCATATAAGCCAATCTGGTCGCTTCTCCAGCAAAAACTTGTTGTCCCACCATACCATCGTCGGTAAGATTCATTGCAAATTTCAGCATTTTGATAGCCATAGGCGATTTCCCAAGGATTTCTTGTGCCCATTCATACGCCGTGTCTTCTAACTCAGCGTGTGGAATAACCGCATTCACCATACCCATATCCATTGCTTCTTGAGCCGAATAATTACGCCCCAAAAAGAAAATTTCACGGGCTTTTTTCTGTCCCACCATTTTAGCCAGATAAGCCGATCCGTATCCTCCGTCAAAACTGGTTACATCGGCATCTGTTTGTTTAAAAATGGCGTGTTCTTTACTGGCCAATGTCATATCACAAACTACATGCAAACTGTGTCCTCCGCCAACAGCCCATCCCGGAACAACGGCGATAACTACTTTTGGCATAAAACGAATTAAACGTTGTACTTCAAGAATATTCAACCGATGTTGTCCATCATCACCAACATAACCTTGATGACCGCGGGCATTTTGATCCCCTCCACTACAAAAAGAATACACTCCATCCTTTGATGAAGGTCCTTCGGCAGAAAGCAAAACCACACCAATTGAGGTATCTTCTTGCGCATCATAAAAAGCCTGATACAATTCAGCCGTCGTTTTTGGTCTAAAAGCATTACGCACATTGGGTCTATTAAAGGCGATTCTAGCTACTCCATTGCATTTTTTATAGGTTATATCTTCAAATTCTTTGGCGGTAATCCAATCCATTCTGTTTAATTTTAAATTATTTCAGTGTAAAAATAAACCATTTTTTTATATTTCTTAGCTATTTGTAGCTATTGACTTGTAACTTTTAGCAGTCTAAAAAAATGGCTCCCAAAAAGGACAAAAATCCAAACGAAATTTATCAAATATTGCATGAAAAAGCAGCTCATTTCGTGCATTCATTACTATAAAAACAGCAGCTTTCATGCAACCATTTCAAAACAACAAAACCGTAAAATAACAGCAAATGAAATGTTAATTATACTCATTATATCAATAGTTCTTCGTAAATTTAACTGTCTTTTAATCATGGAAATAGTTTCATTTTTAAGAGAAGATTGCCTAACTAAATTATTAACTAAATTTTTTATTTTTGAAAAAAGCCGTAATTTTTGTCGCTCTAGTTTCTGTAGTATTCTTCTCGAATTGTAAAAACAACACTGAAGCTGCTCCAGAAGAGCAAATGGAACAGACTGTTATTGACAGTACCGTTACCGTTACAGATAGCATTAAAACAGATGAAGTAACACCTGAGGTTGCAACAAAAGACACATTGACAACTCCTGCAGTAAAATAAATTTTATACGTTTTGCGAAAGGACATTTTTCAATTTTCTTTTAATAAATGATGAAACCCAATGGTTCTAACGTGAAAATCTCTTTTGATGACACCTGAATAAGTAAACCATTTCAAGACAAATGAATTCAATCAAGCGATTTATGAAAGTACTTTTAGATCGTCTTGTTCTTAATGTATCTTTGAATAGATAATACTTCAATAATAGAAGATTTTTCTAAACAAAAATAGCAAAATGAATTTCAGAACAATAAACTAGGCTAACTCTAAGGGTTAGCCTAAATTTTTATACAAAAACTTGATTTTTATACTCCAGTTAACCTACCATTATTTCTTCGAAACGACACCAAAATCCTAAACCTTTTTTCACTACATTTGCACCGTTTTTGCAACATTGAGTACATTACCTTTATTTTTTAATTAATCCCTAAAAGAGAACCGTGATGTTTTATAAAAATGCAAAATTCCCTTAAAAGGTCTTTTCTTTTATTGGAGTCTTTTTACTAACAACATTAAGCTTAACATGATTCAAACAAAAATATTTTTCGGCTTCGTTCTTTTAACTCTAACTGGTTTTACTTCATTTTCTCAACAACTTGAGACGAATAATTCTCTTCAAAATATCAATTCAAAACAATTTGATAATTTGGTAGCAGCAAATGATGTAAACGCAACTCCCCAAGATTCTCTTTCTTACAATACTCTAACATTTACCGACTCAACAGTGGTAAAACAAAATACAGCGGTTTACCCTCCTGCTTTCAAAGATTACAGAAGATTAGGTCTTGACACCGGAATGTATGTTGGAGCTACCGTTATTGCGTTTGGCGTACTCTATGCCATGCCTGAAAGCGCGACCAATTGGGATAAACAAGCCATGAAAGAAAATGGGCTTACCTATAAATGGAAACAAAACGTAAAGGCAGGCCCAGTTTGGGATGATGATGATTGGGTTCTAAATTATATCACACACCCTTATTCTGGCGGGGTTTATTATATGACCGCCAGAAGTAGTGGTTTTAACATGTTTGAATCGTTTCTTTATTCTGCATTTATGTCAACTTTTTTCTGGGAATATGGCATAGAAGCTTTTGCAGAGATTCCATCTAAACAAGATCTAATAATAACTCCAGTAATTGGATCGATAATAGGAGAAGGCTTTTTCTATGCTAAAAAAAGAATCGTGAGAAATGATAGAAGAGTATTGCATTCTCGATTTTTAGGGTACACCTCTTTACTTATTATGGATCCATTCAATACTTTATTGGATAGTTTTGGTTATAAAGAAAAACAAAAGATACAATTAAATTTGACTCCAGTAGGATTTGACAAAGGGGCTAATAAAGCTGTTTGGGGACTTAACTTTAATATGCAATTTTAACAAACACCAATTCAAAACATACTGACAATCAATTTATTAAATCATTTCCTTCAATACTTTAGCAATACTGTCTGAAATAGTTAAAATTTGCATTTAAAGCAAAAATAAATTAGTATTTAACAATCCCCAATAGAAATAATTATTACTTTTATCTCATGCTAATCAAATATTTCACATTCAACAATGTTAATTATTAGTTCCGATTAGCACCTATGTTGTTCACTGATTTATTAACCTAAAAAATGATTTTTTTGAGTAAATTTGAAATTATTGTCGCTTTTGTTTTTATGGTTTTAAATTATATAATTATTTCTAAAACTATTTTAAAATACAAGCAGATGAATAAAAGATTTGCAGAAATAGTATCGATTATAAAGTAACACCTAATGGTAAACTAAAGATTTACAGTCCGACAATTGTATTTTATAAGAATACTGAATTGTTTCGAGGAAAGTAAACTTTCAATATATAAAATAACCAATGGTTTTATTGTGAAATTGTTTCTTTACAAAATAAACAGATCCCTTTTATTTATAGACAAGCCATTTAATGAAGAAATTTAGACTTTAGTAACATTGTTATCACATATACGAATAGTGTTTTAAAGTACTTGAATATACTTTTGAGAATGCACGGAAATTTATTTTATTTTTGTTCAATACTACATCGTTAAAAACAAAAATAAAGAGAGAAAGACTAATCAAAATGATTAGTCTTTCTTTTTTATAGTTACTCAGCATTCCTTTTTCAATCTAAAAAATGGGGTTCTGTCCTCAGGGCAAACGCCTTTAACATTTTTCGCCACTCCCGATAGCTATCAGGACGTGTCTAACTTTTTTTAAAGCGTTTGCCCTGGTTCTGCGCTCAACTATGTGAGTACCAAAAAATAAATTACAATGCGTACAGACCACACTGAGAACTGTGACCTTTTTTTATTCCTTAACCAAATAAATTCCGTCTTCTTTTATCTCGATTAATTTTTCTTTATACAAAGCACCAATGGCTTTTTTGAAAGTTTTTTTGCTCATTTTCAAAACTGTTTTGATGTCTTCCGGATGCGAATTATCTGTTAGACGCAAGAAACCTCTACTGGCTCTTAATTCATCTAGAATTATTTCAGCATTGGGCTCTATACTTTGATATCCTTGAATTTGAAGTGACACATCAATTTTGTTGTCTGGTCTAATATTTTTAATATAACCTCGCATACGATCTCCTGTACGTATCGCATCATCATACACCTCATCTTTGTACAACAATCCTTTGTGTTGTTCGTTGATGATCACATTAATCCCCAATTCGGTAATATGTGAAACGATTAGTTCTACTTCTTCTCCTTTTTCAACGGTAAGGTGGTCATTTTTTAAAAATTGATTCAATTTACTGGATGCAACCAAACGGTTGGTTTTTTCATCCATATAAAGATACACCAAATAGCGTTTTCCCTTTTCCATAGGACGCGCTTGCTCCTTGAACGGAACTAGTATATCTTTCTCCATACCCCAATCCATAAAAGCACCTATTTGATTGGTATAATTCACACGTAAAAGTGCAAATTCATTCAGCAAAATATAAGGTTCTAGTGTTGTAGCAACGGGACGTTCTTCGTGATCTAAATACACGAAAACAATAAGCTCCTCGCCTATTTCGAATTCATTGGGTACGTATTTATTGGGTAACAGTATATCGTGTATTCCTTCTGGATCTTTTTCTGGGTTTCCTAAAAACAAACCCACTTTGGTATCACGCAATATAGTAAGCGTATTGTATTTTCCTATTTCAATCATTTTTATCGAGGTTCTGAGTTGCCGAGCAACTAAGTTTAAGCTGCAAAGGTACGAAGTTTGAAAATGGGAATTAGAAAAAAAAAAATTCAATAAAAAAGTCCTCCTTTATGATTTTTAGTTTTCAGTCGCAGTTTTCAGTCGCAGTCGCAGTTTTCCACCCAAAAAAGATGTTAATAAAAAACAGTACCCAAGAGACTCGCTTTTCCCTCAAATTATTGCTAAGAAAGCAAATACAATGTTTACACACAACTCTGAAAACTGTGACTGAGACTGAAAACCTGAATTACTACTTTTAATTGTACACACTTTCTCGACCAAAATGTTTAGTCAATAAATAATAGAAAACTGCTCTGTATTTATTCCTATTAGACTTCCCGTATTGCTCCAATACTGCATCAATTCCCTCCTTAAGAGCTGGACCATCGGATAAACCTAATTTCTTGATTAAGAAATTATTTTTCACCGTTTCTATTTCGGCTTTCTGAGTTCCTGCTATAATAGAAGAATCGGGATTAAATATGGATGGTCCACATCCGATAGTTACTTTTGTCAATAAATCCATTTCTGGATTAATCCCGCATTTTTCTTTCAAGTCGGCTGCATACTTTACAATTAATTTGTCTTTTGCGCTCATAAAAAATATATTTAAGGGTTCGTTTTCTTATAACTACCTCAAATTTAGTAATTTATTACACGCATGTACGATTTTTATTCGTTATTTTATTATTAAATATTTATAGCCTAATTTTCATCTGTCTCTCCTTCGATTCAACGGATTAAAATCTGATGTTATATTCTGACTCGTTCCTTCAAATCAACGGATTAAAGTCCGTTGCTACAATAGGAATCGTTCCTACGAAACTTTTTAAACCAGCTCTTTAAAATACTGCAATAAAATAGCATTATTATCTAATGTAGGCGTAAATACTTCCAGAATAGCTGGTTTGTCATTTTGAGCGTACAAGAAATCCAATCCTTTGGTCAGACTCATCTCATCTTTAGCAACAGCGTAATCCAGTCCGTACATTTTTGCTAAATGTTCTGCTGTCAGGTTATGAGAAGTTTCAAAAAAAGTATTAAACACAGGCGTTTCTTCATGTCCGGGCAAAATTCTAAAAATTCCTCCACCGCCATTATTGATCAAAATAATTTTGAAGTTTTTCGGAATATAATTGTTCCAAAATGCATTGCTATCGTATAAAAAACCGACATCTCCTGTTATAAAAACTGTCTGTTTGGCATTTCGTCTGTTTGACGAGACAGCCGCACCGATAGCTGTAGAAGTGCTTCCATCAATCCCACTGGTTCCTCGATTGCAATACACTTCGATAGATGGATCAATAGGTATTAATTGGGCATAACGAATAGCCGAACTGTTACTGATTTGCAATTGACTTGATTTAGGCAAAGTAGCAATCACTTGCTCAAAAACTTTGAAATCAGAAAAAGGAATTTTAGACAAATAGATTTCGTGTTTTTCTTTGCGTAATGCTTTAACCACATTCAATTGAGAGAAATAATCACTTTCAATTCTGGTTGTTAAAGGTAAAAAGGCTTTGAAAAAAGTATTGGGATCTACCTCAAAATGCTGAGTCAAACAACCAAAAGTGTCATATGCTCTTAAAGTATCGATATGCCAATGGTGTTTTGGTTTATATTTTCTTAGGAACGCTTTTATACGTTTGGAAACAACCATTCCACCAAAAGTGATTAGGATTTCTGGACGAAAAACTTCAAAATCTTCTGTTGTAAATGGCGTAATAACGGTGTCAATGTTACTTATAAAGCTTGGATGACAAACATTCGAAGTGTTTTCAGTCATTACCACAACCGATTCGTCACTGCCAAAAGCTTCAATCGTTTCTTCGGCAATTGCATTGGGTTCGTTTACACCAATAAGTATCAATTTTCGGGTAGCGTTGTTCCAAAGGTTGGCGTATTGCTGTAACTCTTTGGTATCGATTATCTGCGGCACTTTTGCGGAAGCGAAAACTGTACTCTTAACACTTAACTCCGAAACCGTTTCATACAAAGGCTCTTCAAAAGGGGCGTTTATATGTACAGGCCCTTTTTTATCAATGGCTGTATTGATGGCTTCGTTTATTTTTTGATCATTTTCTTCTGAAACCGTTTCAACTAAATTGGCATTGTACAAGGAATGATTGGCAAATACATTTTCTTGACGAATGGTTTGCCCATCGCCAATGTCAATCTTGCTTTGTGGTCTATCCGCCGAAACTACAATCAGTGGAATCTGGCTATAGAATGCTTCCGCAAAAGCGGGATAGTAGTTTAATAAAGCCGATCCCGAAGTACAAACGAGTACGGTGGGTTTGCAGGTTTGTTGGGCAATTCCTAACGCAAAAAAAGCAGCACAACGCTCATCGGCTATGCTGTAACACTGAAAATCGGGATTACTTGCAAAACCTATCGTAAGGGGCGCATTCCTTGAACCGGGAGAGATGATAATAGTAGTGATTCCTTTGGCTAAAAAAATTTGAAGTATGCTTTGTGCTAAAGGTATTTTGGGGTAAGTCATTTAAAAAGTTTAGAAAGTTTAAAAGTTTAAAAGTTTAGTGCAAACCGCTAAATTCTACAATAAACAGCATTTTCAGCTTATATTCCTTTTAAACAGAAAATAAAAAATACCGTTGTCAAAAGATTTACCATATAAGAAATATAACAAAATATAAGCTATTGTTTTTTACATCCTAGCTTAAATGACCTTATATTTCTTATATGGTTAAGATTTAATGTTGTTTATTTTAGAATACAGCCGTCCAAACAAACTTCTAAAAACTGTTTTGCAAAGTTACAAAGTTGCCAAGGCTTTTCCTTTCATTTGAGTCTATTTTTCTTAATTTTGAACAACAAATAATTACTTCATGAAATGAGCATCATCTTAAATTGGCCACATACTCCAATGAAAATATGCGAATTGCATATGACCGATAAAAAACAATAAATATCTACAGATGAAAATCAAATTAAGACCGTACCAAACCGAGGATACGCAAGCCACATTGGATATTATCAATTATAATATTCTAAACTCAACTGCTCTATACGATTATAACATTCGGAGTTATGAGCAACAAAAAGCAATATTAGACGAAAAAATCAACAAACATTTCCCTGTGATTGTTGCTGAATTAGATGGCAAAGCCGTTGGTTTCGGAATGTATAGTGAATTTCGATTCCGAGAAGCGTATAAATATACTGTAGAACATTCTGTTTATGTAGATAAAGATCATCACGGAAAAGGGATTGGAAAACTATTGTTGCAAAAACTTATCCTATTGGCAAAAGAGCAGAAACTTCATACTATGATTGCCGTAATCGACGCAGAGAATCAAAGCAGTGTAGATTTTCATGAGAAATTTGGATTTAAAATCGTTGGAATTATCAAAGAATCGGGCTTTAAATTTGATCGTTGGTTGAATTCTGTTTTTATGCAATTGATATTGGAGTAAATTATGCAGTGATTAGTGAATAGCCCTAAGTAATTAGCCTTGATTGCAATGTAATTAAGCTTCGTGCAAAATTGAAAATCATTTATACCTAACAAGGTGAAAACAAACCTGTTAGGTGTCATAAGCCATAATCTTAATAAAATGAACTATCAAAACTATAATTTGAATAAAATTACATAGATTCTTCCCTCAAAACATAATTACTCTAGAAAACTATAACCATTTAAAGAATTGTATCTTTGCACTTTTACAACTATTATGAGTTTTACATTGCTTTCTTCTCCCTTACAAGGATTTACTGACTTCCGTTTTCGAAATGCTATCCATAAATATTTTGGAGGGATCGATACCTATTATTCTCCATACATTCGTTTGAACGGTAAATTGGTTATAAAATCGTCTTATGAAAGAGACCTACTTCCTGAAAACAATATTGGCTTAGAGGTTATTCCACAAATTATAACCAATGATGCCGATGAATTTTTATTCGTAGCCAAATATGTGCAGCAACTGGGTTATAAAGAATTGAACTGGAATTTGGGTTGTCCATATCCTATGGTTACCAAATGTGGTATGGGTTCAGGTCTTATCCGTAATACCGAAAAAATCAATCACATTCTTGACAGAGCACACTCGGAAACCGACATTATTGTGTCTATGAAAATGCGTTTGGGGTATGATACCACTGAAGAGATTCTTGATGTTTTACCTATTTTAGACACCTACCCTATTAAAAATATTGCCATACATGCCCGCACAGGGAAACAACTTTATAAAGGAGGCGTACATCTGGATGCGTTTCAGCAATGTATTGACAACACCAAGCATAAATTATATTACAATGGCGACATTACTTCGGTAGCTAAATTTCAGGAAATGCAGCAACGTTTTCCGTCCATTGACCATTGGATGATCGGAAGAGGCTTAATTGCCGATCCTTTTTTGCCGAGTATGATAAAAAGCAATGCTTTCGAGTACCCTAAGAACAAAATGGAATTATTCAGTGCTTTTCATGATACCCTTTATGAAGGATATAGCGAATCATTATCTGGATCCACTCATATCTTACTGAAAATGCACCATTTATGGGAATACTTTTCGGTTATATTTTCAGATCCTCATAAAGTTCATAAAAACATCAAAAAGTCCAAAAGCATCAAAAATTATGAGGCTACGGTTAAGGAGGTTATAGCTAAAGGATAGTTTTCAGTGGTCAGTTTTTTAGTAATCAGTTAAAAATATAAGTTCATTGAAGTTTGATATCTATTCTCGATACATATCATTCAAAAAATTAATTTTAGAACAAAAAAGATATTCAATTGGAACAAAGCAACCTTATCGAAAAAGGACATTTACAAGTAAGTACCATCCATTCTATTTACTATGAAGTTTGTGGAAACACGAATGGAGAATCCATCTTGTTTGTACATGGTGGACCTGGAGTTGGTTTCTCTGAAAAAGACAAACGCTTTTTTGATTTTAAAAAACAAAAAGTGATTTTTTTCGACCAAAGAGGAGCCTCAAAAAGTGTACCGTTTGGTTCTATTGAAGAAAATACTACACAGGATTTAGTAAATGACATCAATACACTTTTAGATCATTTAAACATTCCGAAAGTTCATCTTTTTGGTGGCTCATGGGGAACTACACTAAGCCTTGTTTATGCAATTCAAAATCCAGAAAAAGTAAAAAGTTTGTTACTGAGAGGTGTTTTTCTTGCAAATGCAGCATCCATCGAATACTATATTAATGGAGGTGTTAAAAATCAATTCCCGATGGTATGGAATCGATTTAAAAACAACGTCCCTTTGGCAAATCAAGAAAATGTAGCAGCCTATTATTTGAATAAAATGCTTCATGGAACGGATAAAGAAAAAGATTTCTTTTCGTATGAATGGGCCTATTATGAAATCTCAATCTTTAAAGATAATATAACCGAAAGCGAAATTCAGTCTATTGTGAATGAGTTCCCCTATCAATCCCTTTCTATAATGGAAGCGCATTATCTAATCAATGATTGTTTTATTGAAGACAATTATATTATAGACAACATTAGTTCCTTGCAATCAATTCCAGTAAAAATTATTCATGGTAGAAACGACAACATCTGCCCTTTGCTATTTGCCGAAGCATTACATCAAGAATTAAACAATTCAGAACTTTATATTGAAAATTCAGGCCATTCAGATTCTGAACCGGACATTGAAAATCGAATTATTGAAATCATAAAAATAGAGTTTGACTAGCAAACTCTATTCAGGACAAGACAGACATAAAAAATCCCAATCTTTTTAAACGGATTGGGATTTTTTACTTTTATTTTTTAAATTTTGAAATACCCTCTTTCAACCAAACTTGGTATTCTTCAACGGGTACATAACTTATGGTAGGTTGCTTTTCATTGAGATTATTTCCCTGTAAGTCAGTCAAAACATACAACGGTTGTGTATTGGTGTTGTATTTTGTGATCATAAAATCGGTCCATTTATCACCTATCGTTTCAATTTCGGCTCCTGTAGATTTGGAGGTAAATTGTTCGCTTTTCGGCAATGGTCTTTTATCATCTACATACAATGAAATAAGAACTACTTCATTTTTAAGAATTGGGAGTATGCTCGCATCCGACCAAACATTGTTTTCCATTTTTCTGCAATTCACACAAGCATGTCCTGTAAAATCAAGCATTATAGGTTTGTTTACCATCTTAGCATACCCCAATCCTTTGTCATAATCATCAAAAACAACAATTTGATGTGGTCCAAATTTGGCTCCTTCCGGCAAAACAGATGTAGATATATTTCCTGCACTGGAACTACCAACACCGAGTGGGCTTTCACTATAGTCCATCGGAGGAGGAAATGCACTTATTAATTTAAGTGGAGCACCCCAAAGACCTGGTATAAGATAAACTGTAAAGGCTAAAGTAATTAATCCTAAATACAATCTTCCAACAGAAATATGTTGCAAAGGACTATCATGTGGTAATGTAATCTTTCCGAATAAATATAATACCAAAGCACCAAAAATAGCTATCCAAATGACCAAGAACACTTCTCTTTCTAATAAATGCAATTGTAAAACCAAATCAGCATTGGATAAAAATTTGAATGCAAAAGCTAATTCTAAAAAACCAAGAAACACCTTTACTGTATTTAACCAACCACCAGATTTAGGCAATGAATTTAACCAACCCGGAAACATCGCAAAAAGCATAAAAGGCAAAGCCAATGCTAATGAAAAACCAAACATTCCTACAATTGGTCCTATAACACCATTGGTTGCAGCTTCGAATAGAAGTGCCCCTACAATGGGTCCTGTACAGGAGAATGAGACAATCGCCAAAGCTAATGCCATAAATAGTATTCCGAGAATTCCGCCTCTATCTGCTTGCTGATCTACTTTGTTCGCCCATGAATTTGGCAACATAATTTCGAAACCTCCTAAAAATGAGGTAGCAAAAACCACTAATAAAACGAAGAATCCTAAATTAAACCAAACGTTTGTTGCTAAAGAATTCAAAGCATCTGCTCCAAATATCCATGACACTAAAAACCCCAGTGAAACATAAATTACAATGATCGAAATTCCGTAAATAATAGCATTCCTGATTCCAGCTGCTTTAGTTTTGCTTTGCTTTGTAAAAAAACTAACCGTCATAGGTATCATCGGAAAAACACAAGGCGTTAACAATGCTGTAAATCCAAATAAGAAAGCAACAAAAAAGATTGACCATAAACTTCTTTGTGAAGCGGGTTTCGATTTTTTAACTGCAATTTTTTCAACAGGCGCAACACTTTCCTTTGTTGCCTCAGAAAAAGTATTTGTTGTATCTACTTTGGCTGTATCCAATTTTACAGCAGCAACTGTCGTATTTGTAGTAGCAGTCGCTTCTGTTCCTGGTATCTTAAAAGTGAATTTCTTTTCTAGATTGATACACACTTCTTTGCATACCTGATAGTTCAATTCGACTTGAATAGAAGTAGTCTTTGGATTTACAAGCGTGATTTCTTGTTGAATTTGGGCTTTATCGTGAAAGAATGTTTCGTTTACACCAAAAATATCATTAAAAGCGGTAGCGGTTTTACTTTCTTTGGCTTTGCCAACCAAATTAAAATTTCCTTTTTGATCTTTAAAAATAATTTCCAAAGGTAGTGGTCCTCCATCAGGTGTAAATTGCGAATACAAATGCCATTCTTTTTCTATTACACCATTAAAAGTTAAAATATAATTGGTTTCCGATTTCTTTTCGATTGTAGTTGTCCATTTTACGGGATCTAAAACTTGAGCATTCCCTTTGGCGAAAGCCAAAAAAGTAAGGAGTAAAATAATTAATTTCTTCATTTTCTATGTTCTGTTTTCTCTATTCTATTTTCTAATTTTCTAATACTATTTTCAGTATATTTTTCGTTGTATCTGCTGTTCTAAATCGGTTATCAGCTCTTATACCAATCACCCAAACAATTTGATCGTTGGAACATAAAATCCAAGTATTTTCTTTTTCTATTAATGATAATTTTTCATCTTTAAAAAGTTTACTTACCTTCTTTGACTTTCCGTCCATCCCAAAAGGCATAAAAACATCTCCGGTTTTCCACTTGCGCAATACCAATGGAAAAATCAACTGATCAGCATCAACAAATATAGTTCTATTAGACCCTTGAGAAATGTCATCTACTTTACAAAACGTAACATTTAAGGGAATCTTAACTTCTGTTTGGTTTTCATTAATAAGAAATTCTTCCTGTATTTCTGAATGATCAATAGGGAACAAAATCAGAGAATCCCTGTCTTTCAGCAAACGAAAATCCGCAGCAAAAACTTGCTTCCCTGATTGACCATCGACCAAATCATAAATATCATTCCAAGCAGTAAAACCAAATTCTTTCAGCCATTGATACAAATACGATTGATAATTGGGCAATTTCAACAATTGATTTAAATCAAAATGAATTTGATCTTCTACCTCTCTAGCTACTTGCTGATACACCATAACAGCTGCATCCTCGACCATAGCCAATGATTGCTGCAAATAACTTTCGGTTTTCAAAAATGAAGTCATAAAATTGGGATTCAACTCCTTCAAAACAGGAATCAAATGATGCCTAATTTTGTTTCTTACATATTTATCCGATGCGTTACTGCTGTCTTCCCTCCATTCAATGGCATGTTCTTTGGCATAATTGTCAATTTCAAGACGTGAAGAAAATAATAAGGGACGAACAATTTTATCATTTTGCTCTGGAATTCCGGTCAAACCTTCAAGTCCCGTTCCTCGGGTAAGATTGATTAAAAACGTTTCTAGATTATCATCGGCATGATGTGCTGTGAGTATGTAATCATAATTCTCGGTTTCTAGCAACTCGTAAAACCAATTGTATCTTAGTTCTCTGGCCGCAACTTGAGTCGATAATTTATAATCTTTGGCGAAAGCCTCAGTATCAAATTGTGTTACAAAAATTGGAACTGCATTCGCCTCAGCATAATCTTGGATGAATTTTTGATCGCCAAAGCTTTCTACTCCCCGAAGTTGAAAATTACAATGAGCAATGGCAATATCATATTCTAATTCCTGAAATAAATGCAATAAAACCATACTATCCAGACCGCCACTTACAGCAAGAAGCAGTTTTTTTTGCAACAAAAAAGGCATTTCCTTTTCGATATGATTTCGAAGTGTGTTTTTCATTTATCAAAAATACTGATTATTATTTAATCTTATATATTTCCCACGATTGAAACCGGGGGCTATACCTCAATGTCATTAAGGTTAAGGGAAATCCAGCGGATTTCAATCTTTATAGCAACCAAAATATAACACCCCACCAACCCCACCGGAGTTGTATTATGTTGAGAAATGTACGACCCCGCTGGGGTCGCTGTGTGAATCGAATATTATTTCTATAAACATTTGACCTCTCCAAGGTCAATATAATCCTTAACCTTAATGACATTGGGCTACACTTAAAGATCCGCGATAAAATTCTGCCTTCAATATGTTTTTTCAATTCAAAGCAACAAAAAAGAGCTTACTAGATTAGCAAACTCTTTTTTTAACTGATCACTAAATAACTGATCACTGATCACTTCTTCAAAAAACTATCCCTTAACCCATTTTACCACTTCCGGATCTGTTGGCAAAGTTTTTGGAGAAATTACTTTCTCTAATTCCCCTTTTTCATTGATAAGGTATTTTTGAAAATTCCATTCTACTTCTGAGTCTTGTAATCCGTTTTTAGATTTTTGAGTCAAAAATTGGTACACCGCACACATATCATCCCCTTTTACGGAAACCTTGTCCATCATAGGAAAGGTAACGCCGTAATTCAATTGACAGAAAGAGGCAATTTCTTCATTGGTTCCGGGTTCTTGTGAAGCAAAATTATTGGCGGGAAAGCCTACAATCACAAAGCCTTTGGATGAATATTCTGTATACAAAGTTTCTAAATTCTTATATTGAGGAGTTAATCCACATTTTGAAGCGGTATTAACAATCATTACTTTTTTACCTTTTAGTGTGGCAAAATCAAAAGTTTTCCCTGATAAGTCTTCTACTTTAAATTGATAGATGTTTTGTTTCACTTGTGCTTGAATTTGGATATTAAAAAAGAACATTGCGCAGACCGCTACTACTAATTTTTTCATGGTTATATTTTTTATAAAATTAAGCATTTATCTCTATTATCAGAAATTATTTTGATGGAGCCATTGTTATTTTTTAATTAAAATTCTTGTACAAAAAAAGGTTCAACAGCTAAGTTGAACCTTTTTAGATCGAAATAATAAAAACCTATTTCTTATAATATTTTCTGTATTTTGGATAAGTAATGGCACCAATTAAAGTTATTGTCCCCAGTGAATACCATATCCAGCTCAAAGAATGTGCTTCGCCACTAGCGTAAGAATGCAATCCCACTAAGTGAAAGTTTACCCCATAATACGTAAACAAAATAGAGATAAAAGCAAACATACTCATTAAGTTAAAAGTCCATTTCCCTCTCAATGAAGGTACAAATCGGGCATGAATCACAAATGCATACACCATAATACTGATTAAAGCCCAAGTTTCTTTTGGATCCCATCCCCAGTAACGTCCCCAACTTTCATTGGCCCATTGCCCTCCAAGGAAGTTCCCTATGGTTAGCATAATCAAACCAACCGTTAATGCCATTTCGTTAATATACGTGATTTCCTTAACATTCAAATCCATCTTGGTTTTGTTCTTTTCGTTAGTAAAAAAGATTAAAACAAGAGAAACAAAACCTAAAATCATACCCAAAGCAAATGGTCCATAACTCGCCACAATAACCGCAACGTGTATCATTAACCAATAGGAATTAAGTACCGGTTGTAAATTAGCTATTTCTGGATCAATCCAGTTGGCATTGGCGGCCATAAAAATCATTGCTGTTACAAAAGCAGCCGAAGCCACCGTCAATTTTGACTTTCTATCAAAAACCAAACCAAAGAACATAGTCGCCCAAGCTACATAAACAATAGCCTCATACGCATTACTCCATGGTGCATGCCCTGAGATATACCAGCGCGTTCCTAATGCTATGGTATGCAATCCAAAAAATACTCCTATCAATATGTGAAACGCATTAACAGTAATTCGCAATGCCTTTTTATCAAAGAAAATATTAAATAGCGTAAAAACTAGCATTAAAATTCCACCTAGCGAATAACAATAAAATAGTTTAGGGAGAATATCGTATTTGTTATAGAATAACTCCAAATTTATTTTGTCGTCACTTGGTCTTACTTTGCTACCAAACTTTTTCTGAAAACCATTGATACTTTCCAATAAATCATCGGCCGTTTTATAATTTTTAGATTCAATGGCGTGTCCTAATGTTCCAAAATAAAGGGGCAAAATACTTTTGGTATAGGTAGAATCCATTCCTTTCATACCGGCATGCTCTAATTCTAGATATGAAATCCATTTATTGCCTGGATCATTCGGTATTGGGAAAATCCTTAATATACTTCCACTCAAGGCCGATTCCATCAAATTTACTTTCTTATCGGTTTCAATAAAACCTTTCTCAAAATTGTTCGGATTTCCAGCTTTATAAGCATCGTCTAAATATGGGGATAATTTATAGTTCCCTTTCTCATCAAAGAAAGCGATAAAAGGAGCATATTTATCTTTGGAATCGATTCCTATAATTTTACGAATACTATCGTTTTCTGGCTTAATATAGATTATCGGAATTTCGATCCACAATTGAGCACTTTGTGTCATCGACAAAAACACTTGGTCAGAATTCATTCCTTTGTACGAATTAGAATGACTTACTTTTCGCAACAATTCAGAAGAGAATGTATTGATTGGTTTCATTCTACCACCAGCGTCTTGAATGACCAATCTACCAAATTTTGCTGCATGTTTTTCATTAACGGTAAAGGCAGTCAATAACGAATCCAATTGTTTTTGGGTTGGTTTTACTCTTACATGACTTTCATTATGCGAAGCTTCGGTTTCATCAGCTGAGTGATTATGTCCTTCATGCCCTTGTGCAAAACCGGTTAAACTAAATAACAATACAAAAATCGTTATTAGTTTTGCTTTCTTATCTTTCACTACTTCTAATTTTCTTTTCACATCGGCAAAACGGGAATGTTTGGTAAACAGAATGGCGATCATGGCAAAAAACAACATGAAATACCCAATATAGGTAATCGTAGTTCCCCAAAAATCGTGATTTACTGATAATACAGTTCCTTTTTCGTCTGGATCAAATGAAGATTGAAAAAAACGATACCCTTTGAAATCCAGAACATTATTCATAAATATTCTTGCATCAAATGGTTTTATAGAATCCTGAACGGTCACTTGGCTTTCAAAAGAAGAATAACTTTTTTCGGTTCCAGGATATTTTTGAGCAATAAAGTCGTTTAGTTTTATTTTGAAAGGTAGAACATAGGCTTTGCTTCCGTAGAAAAAAGTATAGTCCAGTCCGCCTATTTTAACGGTTTTAGAATCTCCTGTTTTTCCTTTAGACCCCAATAAAGTAACTTTTTCTTCTTTGCCATTGGCAATCACTTTAACCACTAAAGCATCCTCATGATTTTTCTCCTTAAAATCATTTTTGGTTTCATAATCAATTACTCCAGTCACGGTAGGCTCTGGAAAAACAAAACGAATATCTCCAATACTATACAATGAACGCATCATCAAAGGTTGTACAATATCTTTTACCACCTTGCCTTGCAATTTATCTGCCATTCGCATAAAATCTCCTTCAAAAGGCATCTGAATGGTATAACTGCTTCCCGTTGTATTAATATTGATAGCGCCTTCGGTAAATTTATTTAAGGCAAAAAGTACATTATGAACATTTTGAACTTCCCCTGATTTCAAGAAATGCTCTTCACGACCACCATCTCCGGCTTCCACCAATTTAAAATACAAACTTCCTTTTGGATCGGGTTTAATGTATTCTTTGGCCCCCATGATGAAATTTTCGTATTTTACTTCAAATCGAGTATCTGCAAATTTATCTTTGATAGAAAAATCATTGTCGGTAACTGGCGATAATAAAACGGCTTTTTCAAAAACTCTACGTTTCATTTCTCCTTTGTATTCTCCATCGACAAAAAGAGTCAAGAATGTTTTATCAGAATAAAATTGATTTTCGGCAGCTCCTTCACGAATAGGCATCATTCCTTCAAAACTGATGTAACGAGTGATAAAAGCTCCTCCTATTATAAATACAAAAGCCAAATGCAGCAATAAAGTAGCCCATTTTTCTTTTTTAAGCAATTGATAACGCTTGATATTCCCAATAAAATTAATCATAAAGAATCCCATAATAGCTTCAAACCACCAGGTATTATACACTAAAATTCGGGCTGTATCAGTATTGTATTTGCTTTCTATAAAAGTTCCGGCACCCATTGCTATTGCAAAAGTCAAAAACAACAAAGCCATTAATCGGGTTGAAAACAGGACAGAGAATAATTTTTTATCCATTTGAAAGGAGTTTCGTTTTATTTAAGTGTCGCAAAAGTACTCAAAATTGTCCACTTGTTTTAGTGGGAAATTGTTAATTTAAACCAAAATTGCCCCAACCCCGCAACCCTGTCAGGGTTTTGAACCCTGACAGGGTTATTTATTCAAATAGTACTTTTTGATAAAATAAAACTAACTTTGCGTAAAATATTGGATTATGACAACGCTAATAATAAAATTAAACGAACGTAGCAAAGCAGGAAAAGCTTTTATGGTAATGCCTAATTTTTTTAGAGATTCCAAAGCGATTGAAATTCTTGAGAATCCAGTTGGATCGGATAAATCATTGGAGGTGGAAAAAACATATCCGACAAGTAAAAATGTTCCGAATGCGGAAACCATAAAAACTTTTAAAGAAACTGATGCTGATAAGGGGTTAACCAGAGTAAAAAACTCTCAAGATTTTTTTGATGCAATGGGTATTTAATGTATGAGCTAAATTATACATCAAAGATTAAGAAGGATATTAAGTAAATGTTTCAAAATAAACCCTGCAATTTGCCTCGTTCTTTCGCCCTTTTTCTTCGTTAAAAAATATTTCAATAGCCCAGCTATTCAAAAATTTTTTGCCTTGAAAAAAAACAAAATAACTTCGTCAAATTTTGCATGCTTTATTTCAAAACCTTTACAAGCTTTGTAAAAGAAGAAATTACGATTTTGAAGAATTTAAAATCGTAATTGGAATACTTGAAAGTACGGGAGAACTTCCCACAACATATAAACCTCATAAATTAAGTGGTAATTATTCTGGACGTTGGGAGTGTCACATAAAACCCGACTGGCTTTTGATTTGGAAACAAAATGAAAGCGAAAAAGAAATTTATTTGGAGCGTACAGGAACACATAGTGATTTATTTTAGCACAAACCTTTAAAAAATACAAACCAGAGCAAACACTTTAAAAAAAGACAACCACTCCCGATAGCTATCTTATTCTCACACTCACCCTTAATTTTTTTTTGTTAATTTTGTAAAATGATTAAAATAACGATTATCGGTTCGGGAAATGTGGCACAACACTTGATTGATGCTTTCGCAAAAAGTAATGCGGTAGAAATCATCCAAGTTTTTTCAAGAACGCAAAAGCAAATTTCTCCACTACTCGATTCCAGCAAAATTACGAATGATTGGAATACTTTGGCAGAAGCTGATATGTATATTATAGCCGTTTCGGATGATGCCATAGCAAGCGTTTCCTCTCAATTGCCTTTCGAAAATCGATTGGTTGTACATACTTCGGGAAGTGCGCCATTGGCTTCACTAGATGATAAAAACAGAAAAGGCGTTTTTTATCCTTTACAAACTTTTACAAAAGGAAAAGCTGTTGATTTTAAAGTAATTCCTTTTTGTCTTGAAACTCAACTCGAAAGCGATTATGAAATTCTAGAAAAAGTAGCCCGATCTATTTCAGATAGTGTTTACAAAATCGATTCACATCAACGAAAAGCCTTGCATGTTTCGGCGGTTTTTGTCAATAATTTTACCAACTATTTGTACCAATTAGGAAATGAAATTTGTCAAGAAAACCATGTTCCATTCGATATTTTGAAACCCCTGATTCTAGAAACTGCCGAGAAACTCTTAACCCTTTCTCCCGAAGATGCCCAAACTGGACCTGCAAAACGCAATGATATTTCGACTATAGCGGCTCATGAATCTTTTTTATCAAATGAAAATCAATCTACAATTTATAAAATACTAACACAATCTATACAAAATCATGGCAAAAAGCTATAAAGAAATAATGAATGATATTACTACGTTTATTTTTGACGTAGATGGCGTACTTACAGACAGTTCCGTTTTTGTAACCAATGAAGGAGACATTCTAAGAACAATGAATATTCGTGATGGTTATGCCATGAAAGCAGCGGTTGAAAGCGGGTATCATGTATGTATCATCTCAGGCGGAAGCAACGAAGGCGTGCGAGTAAGACTCCGCAATTTAGGAATAACCGATATTCATTTGGGTACTCCAGATAAAGTAGAAACTTTTAAAGAATACACCGATGTTTACAGCATCAATCCAGAACAGGTTTTGTATATGGGCGACGATATTCCCGACTATCACGTGATGAAATTGGTAGGATTGCCTGCATGCCCACAAGATGCAAGCCCCGAAATAAAAGCGATTTCAACCTATATTTCTCATAAAAACGGAGGAAAAGGTGCTGCCCGTGATGTAATCGAGCAAGTAATGAAAGTACAAGGAAAATGGATGGCTCATTTTGATGGAAAACATGATTAAATAGTTTTCAGTTTTCAGTCCTGATGCTTCTTAAACAGTTTTCAGTTTTCAGTCCCAGTTTTCAGTCCTGATACTTCTTAAACAGTTTTCAGTTTTCAGTCCTGATACTTCTGAAATAGTTTTCAGTTTTAATACTTAATGAAATGACCTATTTACGAGATAATTAATTTACAGCTATATTCTTTCAAAATCAAAAACTGAGACTGAGACTGAAAACTGAAAACTGAAAACTGAGACTGAAAACTGAGACTGAGACTGAAAACTAAAAACCTGACCAATAAAAATGAAATACCTCAAACTAATACGTTACCAAAACCTACTGATGTTAGCTTTAATGCAACTGCTTTTTCGATATGGTTTTTTGAAATTGCAAAATATCCCTTTGGCGCTTAATGATTGGCAGTATTGTCTTTTGGTGCTATCTACCGTTTTAATTGCAGCTGGCGGTTATGTGATTAATAATATTTTTGATCAGGCAACAGACAATGATAACAAACCCAACCAAGTCGTTGTAGGCAAAAGTGTTTCTGAAACCCAAGCGTATAATATCTATTTGGCACTGAACATTGTGGGCGTTGGCATTGGATTCTATTTATCCAACGTGATTGCGAAACCGGGATTTGCCTCTATCTTTATTATGATAGCCGCCACACTTTATTTGTATTCCACTAGCCTGAAGCAAATGATGCTTATCGGGAATATAATTGTGGCTTTACTATTATCGTTTAGCGTAATTATCATTGGTGTTTTTGATCTTTTCCCAGTTACCAATGCAGGAAATCAACAATTGATGGCCGATTTATTTTCCGTACTTCTTGATTATGCCGTATTTGCTTTTATCATTAACTTTATTAGAGAAATCGTTAAAGACCTAGAAGATGTCAACGGCGATTACAATCAAGGCATGAATACATTGCCAATTGCACTCGGAATTAGCAGAACAGCAAAATTGGTCTTAATTATAAGTTTCATACCGTTAGTATTGGTTATATCCTATATTAACACCTATTATATGGCAAACAATTTACACCTCGCTACACTATATGCGTTGTTGTTTGTTGTTGCGCCCCTACTCTATTTTATCATAAAAATGGCTTCCGCAAAAAAGACCAACCATTTTCATCACTTAAGTATAATTTTAAAACTAGTGATTTTATTTGGACTTTTTTCTATTGCGATTGTCACTTATAACATTCAACATCATGCTTAAAGAAAAACTACAGAATTACAAACTCATATTAGCTTCGGGATCTCCGAGGAGACAACAATTTTTCAAGGATTTAGACTTGGATTTTGAAATTCGGTTAAAAGAAATCGAAGAAATTTTTCCAGCCGAATTGAAAGCGGAGGAAATCACTAACTTTTTGGCCCAATTGAAAGCCAATGCTTTTGAAGGTGAGTTGCAACCCAACGAAATTCTGATTACAAGTGACACTATCGTTTGGCACAACAATAAGGCTTTGGGTAAACCAAAAGACCATCAAGACGCTTTTGAAATTTTAAAATCATTATCGAATGCCACTCACGAAGTCATTACTTCGGTATGTTTTAAAACAAATACGACATCCAATTTGATTTTTGAAACAACAAAAGTTACCTTTAATGAATTAAGCGATGAGGCCATACTTTATTATTTAGAAAATTACAAACCGTATGATAAAGCTGGAGCCTATGGTATTCAGGAATGGATTGGTTTTATAGGGGTTTCAAAAATTGAGGGATCTTATGCCAATGTTATGGGAATGCCTACTGATAAAGTATTTGACTATTTAAACAACTTGTAAATAAGAAACAAAAATGAACTTTTTTGATCTATATCTTAAACAGGAAATCAGTACAGGAGTGCTATTATTGGTTGTCTTTTTATCTCGTACCATTGTTTCAAAAATAGTGAGACGGTATGCCAAAACAAGTCAAATTATCGAAAGAAGAACCAACTTGGTTATCAAATACATCAATATCCTTATCAATATTTTGGCATTAATTACCTTAATCTTAATTTGGGGGGTTCAGGCCAAAGACATTTTTATTACGCTTTCGTCTGTAGCTACCGTAATCGGAGTAGCGATGTTTGCCCAATGGTCTATCTTGAGTAATATTACTTCCGGAATCATTTTGTTCTTTTCGTTTCCTTTCAAAATTGGAGATATCATCGTAATACATGATAAAGATTTCCTTGAAGAAGGCGAAATCGAAGACATTGGAGCTTTTCATGTGACTTTACGATCCAAAGAGGGAGAAGTGATTATCTATCCCAATAATTTGTTTTTTCAAAAAGGAATTTCAATTATGAAGAAACCTTCAACCAATGATAATGAATTTACCGATTAATTCAACACGAGTTAATTACAGAACAATTGCTTAAATTACTAAAACATTCACTTCCTTAGAGGTTCTTCAGATTAGACCTAACAGGTTTTAAAAACCTGTTAGGTCTCCGTTGAAAATCAAAAATTCACATATTCAACATTCGTTCGCATCTTCGCTAGTTTTCGATAAATTAGCATCTAAAATCAATGCTAATCCTTGAAATCATTCGGAAAATAAAGACTGGCCAAGAATCAAGTATAGTCCTAATAAATTAAATACAAACTAGAGAACACCTAAAATTATTCGATTCGCGTTATACAATAATAACAAAAATGTTTAGTTATTGTCTATCTAAGCATCCAAAAAAAAAAACTCCCTATAAACAGTATACAAATAAATACCAAATCTAAATTACAATGAAAACAATTAAATTATTTATTATCGGACTCCTATTTTTTGCAGCGAGTTCAACACAGGCACAAGTTTCTGTTAATGTAAACATAGGAACACCCAACGTAAATGTAAATATAGGAACTCCTCCTGTTTGGGGTCCTGTTGGTTATTCTAATGTGGAATATTATTATTTACCCGATATAGAAGTCTACTATGATATAAGAGCATCACAGTATATTTATTTTGGAAATGGAAACTGGGTTCGAACCAGACAATTACCCAACCGTTGTAGAAATTACAATTTATACAATGGATATAAAGTAGTATTAACCGATTACCACGGCAATAGGCCTTACTCCTATTTCAATAATCACAAAGTAAAATATTATAAAGGATACAAAGGAAAATATCAAAAAAACAGAGGCGATTATAATGAACATCGTGATTATGACGACCATGACTATGACGACCATGACCACGATCACCACGATAAACATGAAGGAAAAGGGAATAATGGAAAAGGACATGGAAATGGCAAACATTAATTGCCATTTTATTTAAATAAATAGAAAGAGAGCCACGAAAGAGGCTCTCTTTCTATTTAAATTTAGTTATTTATTTTATCCAACCATTCGAAGGTATTTTTAAAAACAATATCTCGTACTGGTTTTCTGGAAAGAACCACATCATGAATAGCACCATCCACTTCAACAACTTCTTTTATGGGTGCGGTAACCCTTTTTGATTTCTCCTTAATATCTGTCACATTCAAGATAGCATCTCCTTCAAACATTTCTTCACTCCATTCTTTTGGATATACCGATTTACGGGAATGTAAGATCAAGATTGGTACATTAATGCCAACACCATGGGCGATTTTTAGATGACCTTGATGTATTGCATTTACCCAACCCGCATTTATCGACGGGGCAACATGAGGTTTCCAGCTCAAATTGTAATCCCACTCTCCAAAATCATTTTTATGCAAACTTTTGCCATAAAATTTAGAAAAACTTACAGGCAAAGAAACATTTGGATGCAATCTGCCCAATAAAGAAAATATAGGAATGACCGTTTTCTTTTGAATCCACGGCACATTAAAATCATAAAACGGACTGTTACAAACCAAAACATCAAATAGCTCCCTCCCTTTTCGATCCGAAGCATACAAAGTTACTATAAGCCCACCTGTAGAGTGCCCGTACAGTACTATTTGTTTATTTCCTTCCTCTTTTATAATCGTTAATGCACTGTCCATATCTTCATAATATTCAGATAGATTCCTTACATTATTCGGTAAATGGTTTGGTAACTGAGACCTTCCATATTTCCTTAAATCCAAGGCGTAAAAATGATACCCTTGCTTCAAAAACTCCTCTGCAATAACTATTTGAAAAAAATAATCATTAAACCCATGAATACACAATATGGCTTTCTCAGAAGGCTTGAGATTCAATTTCCGAATGAGGCTCGTGGTCACTTTACCTTCATAATCATCGGGCTGAATAATAGTCGTTTGTTCAAAACCGTTCTTTAATACATCTTCTACGTATTGTACATTCGTCATAGTTAGGTTCTTTTTAGATAAGGGGCTTCTTATAATTTCGAGCGCATAATTGAATTATCGCTGTTTCCAATTCTCTCAAATTTAATATTCTATTTTTATTTTAAGACACTTTAATCAGTTTTTTTTAAAATTTACATTATGCGTCCACTCTATTAAAACATTAACATAACTTTTGGAAACCTCTCTAAATATTCCCACTTTTTAATTAGTATTTTTGAAGCTACTCTATTCAATGCTATTCTGAAATTTAATTTATACAAATTCATTTTATATGCTAAAGATTTACTTTAAATCACTTTTTATTTTCATCCTCGCTATTCAAATAGCAAATGCTCAAAAACCACAAAAACCAAATGCTGCCGAAATATACAATCAAATTGAGAAACTAAATTTTCTGGGGACTGTACTTTATATTGCTGCACATCCCGATGATGAAAACACGCGTTTAATCTCGTATTTGTCTAATGATGTCTATGCCAGAACAGGCTATCTATCATTAACCAGAGGCGATGGCGGACAAAATTTAATTGGTCCACAATTGAGAGAATTATTGGGAGTAATCCGAACTCAGGAGCTTCTGGAAGCCAGAAAAATTGACGGTGGAGAACAGTTTTTTTCTAGAGCCAATGATTTTGGTTATTCAAAAAAAGCGGAGGAAACATTACAAATTTGGGATAAAGACCAAGTGCTATCCGACCTTGTTTGGACTATTAGAAAATTTCAACCAGATGTAATAATAAACCGATTCGATCACAGAACTCCCGGAACTACCCACGGTCATCACACTTCATCGGCCATGCTTAGTGTTGAAGGTTTTGATTTGGCCAATAACCCAACTTCCTATCCAGAACAATTAAAACTAGTATCACTTTGGCAACCCAAAAGACTGTTTTTTAATACCTCTTGGTGGTTTTATGGAAGCAAGGAAAAATTTGAGGCTGCCAATAAAACGAAACTAACTGCAATTCAAACTGGGGTTTATTATGCTACAATAGGCAAATCCAATCAAGAAATCGCAGCTTTAAGTCGCAGCAGACACCAGTCACAAGGGTTTGGCAACACCGGAACAAGAGGAGAAGAAACGGAATATTTCGAATTTCTAAAAGGAGCCCCTTTAAAAGACAAATTATCTTTATTTGAAGGCATCGATACCAGTTGGAATCGCGTAAAAGGAGGAAAACCCATAGGAGAATTACTAACCCAAATTGCCAATCAATACGATTTCAAAAACCCGTCGGCTAGCATTCCTGCTTTGGCGAAAGCCTATACTATGATTCAAGCTTTGGAAGAAGAACATTGGAAAACTGTTAAATCCGAAGAAATAAAAAATACCATCGCCGCTTGTGCAGGTTTGTATCTTGAAGCTGTGGCCGATACTCAGGAAGCCACTCCAGGAAGTCTTGTGAAACTAAAACTGGAAGCCATAAACAGAAGTGCAATTGGTATGCAATTGGTAAGCGTTACAACATTACCGGAACAAAAAAACACCCTTTTGAACACCGATTTAAAGAATAATATTTTACATAATTCTACACTCGATTTACAATTACCAATAACGTTAAATTATACGCAACCGTATTGGCTAAAAGAAAAAGGAACCGTTGGCATGTACACAGTCGAGGAACAAAAAAACATAGGAATTCCAGATATAATTCGAGAAGTAAAAGTGATTTTTCTAATCAAAATCTCTGAGGTTGAAATTCCTTTTGAAAGAACCGTTGTCTACAAATACACGGACGATGTAAAAGGAGAAATGTATAATTTCCTTGATATTGTTCCAGCTGTAACCACAACCATTCAAGACAAGGTGATGTTATTTACAAGCACCAAAAGCAAATACGTAGGTGTCAGCATAAAAGCGAAAAAAAACGACATCAAAGGAGATTTAAAACTAGATTTGCCTAAAGATTGGAACGTATCTCCAAAATCGATCTCTTTTCAATTGGACAAAAAAGGAATGGAACAAACCGTTTATTTTGAAGTTACTCCACCCGATGTATTGAGTGAAGCAGTGGGCAAAAGTATTGCTACTGTTGACGGTGTTGCATACGACAAAGAACAAATTACAATCAATTATGATCATATTACCAAACAGCAAGTTTTAAAAACTGCTGAAGTAAAATGCATTCGATTTGATTTGAAAACCAATGGCGAAAAAATTGCTTATATCATGGGAGCTGGAGATGAAGTTCCAAAGAGCTTAACACAAATGGGGTACAAAGTAGCACTACTAAAACCCGAAGAAATAACTCCCGAAAAACTAGACTCTTTTGATGTTGTAATGACCGGAGTGAGAGCCTATAATACCGTACAAGCATTGGCAAACAAACAGGATATTTTGTTTAGTTTTGTAAAAGGCGGCAAAACAATGATTGTACAGTACAACACAACCGATGATTTGGTTACCTCAAATATTGCACCCTATCCCCTAAAAATTTCAAGCGACAGAGTAACCGAAGAAAATGCCGAAGTTCGTTTTCTAACTCCAAATCATCCTACTTTGAATTACCCCAATACAATTACCCAAAATGATTTCAAGGGTTGGAAACAGGAACAGGGATTGTATTACCCAAAAGAGTTTGACAAGGCCTTCACTCCTATCCTATCCTCAAATGACAAAGGAGAAAGTGCCAAGGAGGGTGCGCTATTAATTGCTCCTTACGGAAAAGGGAATTACATTTATACGGGGCTAAGTTTTTTTAGAGAATTACCCGAAGGCGTTCCCGGAGCCTATAAATTGTTATCGAATATGATTTCGATTAAAAGCGCAGTAACCGTTCCGAATCAAAAAATAAAACAATAAAAAGATGGATTCAAAAAAACCTCAAATTTGGTCAAAAAGCTATACTCTTGTCCTTGTAGCCAATGCCGTTTTTATTATCATTTTTTACTTAATCATGAAATTATACTCTTAACCTATGCAATTATTTGATTGGATTATTCTAATAGTAACGCTATTATTTATAGTAATATATGGTGCTTGGAAAACTCGAGGCAGCAAAAACGTTGAGGATTATGTCTTGGGTAATAATGAAACTCCTTGGTTTACAGTTGGACTCTCCGTTATGGCCACACAAGCAAGCGCGATAACCTTTCTATCAACACCGGGGCAGGCCTTTCATGACGGAATGGGGTTTGTGCAATTCTATTTTGGTTTGCCGATTGCCATGGTCGTAATTTGCGTCACTTTTATACCAATATATCATAAATACAAAGTCTTTACCGCTTATGAATATTTAGAAAAAAGATTTGATCTTGAAACCCGTTCCTTGGCGGCCATTTTATTTTTGGTTCAAAGAGGTTTGGGAACCGGAATTACCATTTATGCCCCATCTATCATTTTATCGGCATTATTGGGTTGGAATCTTACTTATATGAATATTATTATCGGTGTTTTGGTAATCATTTACACCTTTTCTGGGGGTACCAAAGCAGTAAATGTTACCCAAAAACAGCAAATGTTTGTGATCCTCTCGGGAATGGTAATTACCTTTTTCCTGATACTTCACTATTTACCAAACGAAATGACCTTTGATAATGCCATGCATATTGCTGGAGCAAATGACAAAATGAATATCGTAAATTTCTCTTTTGATTTAAATGAAAAATATACTTTTTGGAGCGGAATCACGGGTGGCTTTTTTCTTGCCTTAGCTTATTTTGGCACCGATCAATCTCAGGTAGGTCGCTATTTGTCTGGAAAATCTGTTCGCGAAAGCCAAATGGGATTGATTATGAACGGACTTTTAAAGGTACCGATGCAGTTTGGTATATTACTTACCGGAGTTATGGTTTTTGTGTTTTTTCAATTCAATGAAACGCCTTTAAACTTTAATCCTAACAATAAACTGCTGGTAGAAAACTCCATTTACAAAAACGAATATCAGAATTTACAGAAAGATTTAGACAAATTATCCGAAGATGAAAAAGTAATCAATCTGTTGTATATAGACCAACTCAATCAAGATTACGACAATCCCACACTTCGAAAAGAGCTAGTCGATTTGGCACTCAAAGAAAAAGACTTGCGAGCACAAGCCCGGGAAATAATCTCAAAAGTCGATAAAAACAGTGAAACCAACGACAAAGATTATGTGTTTTTCTATTTCATACTCCATTATTTGCCCAAAGGTCTCATTGGTTTATTACTGGCTGTAATTATTTCTGCGGCCATGTCATCTACCGCTTCCGGACTCAACGCATTGGCTTCTACCACCGCCATTGACATTTACAAACGCAACGTTAAAGGAGAGAAAACAGCCAAACATTATCTCAATGTTACCAAATTTTTCACACTCATGTGGGGCGTTATTGCCATAGCATTTGCCTGTATCGCTACACTTTTTGAGAATTTAATTCAATTGGTAAACATCATAGGATCAATATTTTACGGAACCGTTTTAGGGATATTTCTAGTTGGTTTTTACATCAAAAAAATACAGGGAAAAGCCATTTTTTATAGTGCCGTTATCAGTCAAACCGCTATTATTTTGATTTATTATTTTGCCATTTTTATCTATCCTAGCGGCGAAGAAAAACTGGGCTATTTATGGCTTAATTTCATTGGAGCATTACTGACTATAGTTTTATCGTACTTATTGCAAAAGACGATTTTTAGGACTGAAAAAGGCAATTCTACACCTAAAGAAATTATTATTTAAAATCATTCGGGTGTAACCCCATTATAGAAAGAGGCCAACTTATAGAACCGCTTATTCGGCCTCTTTCTATAATGGGGTCGGGCTTCCTGATAGCTATCGGGACACGTTACTTCGGTAACGTTCCCGCTCTTCAAACGGTTTGCGTAGTTGAAAGATTACGTAAATATCTTGCTACAATTTTGATTTTGATTCTTTATTTTAAAAGGTTACTTTTGCATTATTATGATGAAAAACAATACTCATTTTATCACAGTTACTCCGCCTTGATTTATAGTCTTTAAATCGAAGGATTATTCCTAAACCACTTATCGCTTTTTTTTCGATACATTTTCAGTGTATGAATTTGCATCCTAATCTGTGTGTTTTCTGAATAAGAAATCACACCACAATCCATTTATATTATTTTATGAAATCGCCATGATTCCAAATCACAAATTAGAATGAAGAATGGCGATACCATATTCCATTAAAAAACAAATATTATCCACATATGAAAAAAGTATTTAATTTATTTGATTTATCGCAAAAGGTAAATTATAAAACAGAAATTTTAGCTGGTTTAACTGTTGCTATGACTATGATTCCAGAATCCCTTTCATTTGCTATATTAGCTGGTTTTCCTCCATTAATGGGTTTATACGCTGCTTTTATAGCGGGTTTGGTTACTGCAATTTTTGGTGGAAGACCTGGGATGATTTCTGGCGGAGCTGGAGCAACAGTTATTGTATTGATTGCTTTGATGAAATCAAATGGTTTGGAATATGTTTTTGCAGCTGTCGCTTTAGCAGGGATTTTGCAAATTTTAGTTGGGCTTTTTAAACTTGGGAAATTTATACGTTTGGTACCACATCCTGTAATGTTTGGATTTGTAAATGGATTAGCGATAATTATATTTATGTCGCAATTAGAGCAGTTCAAAACGGCATTAAATGGTCAAATTGTTTGGCTTTCTGGAAATCCTATGTTCATTATGGTTTGCTTAGTAGCTTTGACTATTGGGATTGTAGTGTTTTTACCTAAAATAACCAAAGCGGTTCCATCCTCATTAGTAGCTATTATAGTGGTATTTATATTAGTTTTTTTCTTAGGAATTGAAACAAAAACAGTAAAAGATATTGCATCTGTAAGTGGTGGTTTTCCACCATTTCATATTCCAAATATTCCAATCAATTTCGAAACTTTAAAATTAATTTTCCCCTATTCTTTGATTATGGCAGCAGTGGGATTGACTGAGGGTTTACTAACTTTAAATTTAGTTGATGAAATTACAGAAACAAAGGGGGACGGAAACAGAGAATGTATTGCACAAGGTAGCTCTAATATATTGAATGGTTTTTTCTTCGGAATGGGTGGCTGTCCAATGATTGCCCAAACTTTGGTTAATTTATCGGCTGGTTCAAGAGCACGTTTGTCTGGTATTGTTGCTTCTTTTACTATTCTTGTAATTATTTTATTTGGTGCTCCAATAATTGAACAATTGCCTATGGCAGCTTTAGTAGGTGTTATGATTATGGTTGCGATTGGAACTTTTGAATGGGCAAGTTTAAAAATATTTAATAGGATGCCGAAGAAAGATGTTTTCCTTGTAATAATAGTTGCTTTAATCACTGTTTTATTGCATAATTTGGCTTTGGCTGTTTTAATTGGAGTTATTATTTCCGCTTTGGTTTTTGCTTGGGAAAGTGCCAAAAGAATTAGAGCTAAAAAATACATTGATGACGAAGGAGTGAAACATTATGAAATATATGGTCCATTATTTTTCGCCTCAACTACTGCGTTTACTGAAAAATTTGATGTCCTGAATGACCCAAACGAAGTAATAATTGATTTTAAAGAAAGTCGTGTTGCTGATATGTCAGCTATTGAAGCCTTGAATGTTATTACACATCGTTATCATAAAATTGGTAAAAAAGTACATTTGAGACATTTGAGTAAAGATTGTATTCAGTTACTAAATAATGCAGAGGCAATAATTGATGTGAATATTATAGAAGATCCAACGTATAAATTGGTTGTGGATAAATTATAAAATACTAAAAAAGGCATTTCGATTTAGCGAAATGCCTTTTTTGACTTTTAAGTTTGAATTAATCAAATTACCCCATAAATAATGCCCCGATAATAAACGAATCCCGTTTCAATTCAATGAAACGGGATTATAAACTACTCAAATTATTTAATATACTCATAAATAAAATGTGAAATTAAATCGATTGATAATGCTACCACAGATGAAATAACGATGGTAATAATGGGATGCTTTTTTATTCGATCCGTAATTTTAAAGTAGAGACCTTTATTAATTCTTTTTAACTCTTTTTGTGTTTCAATAATTAACGCTTCATCAACACTGTTATTAGTAACATGGTTATTAATCAATGAATCCACACAGGAATTACAAATTTCTGGCTTATTGGTAGAGTAAACAATATCTTTTTTATCGGCACCATTCATGTCAAATATGCAACCTCTGGGATCATCATGAGTAAATTTAATTTCACTAAGCAATGGTATTCGATTGCCTTGACTTTTGTAAACCAAGGTTGCCGAATACAATAGTCTTAACAGCAAATTTTTTAACGGAATATCATTAAAAATCAAAATATCAGACATGCCGCTATACGTAATACAAATTCTATTGTCCGAAAAGCGTCTCACAAAATAATCATCCTGCAACGGAACATTGGTTACCACAATTAGAATATCGGCATCGGTATTGGGAGGAAGTTCTTTCTCAATATTATTATCCAGAAATTCCCAATTTGGACCATCGGAACAGCCAGCAAAATTAAGATTGTTCACCCCCGTGATTTCAAAAATGGATGAATTCCATTTTTCAATTTTTAAGATTTCAGCCAAATGAGGCAAATGTCCCAAAATGCATAATTTTATTTTTACCTTCATAATGTTATGTATTCATTATCCTTATAATTGATAGGTTGGATCGATAAAATTTATTTCAAAAATTTGAATAGTACTACTAAATCCAGTGCCAAAGATATACATAAAAAAAACTCAAAAATTAAAAAAAATAAATAATTTGGTAAATTATATCGATATTTAATATAAAATAGAATTAATTACAAAATACATGCCTTTTCATTGCAATAAAAACAATATCGTAATGTAGTTAAATTTTCACACCCATTGCTCTTATTTTTTTAAAACAATACGAATAAAGGATTGAAATAAAACGCTGATGTTCTTCGGATTAGACCTAACAGGTTTCTAAAACCTGTTAGGTCTCGTTGAAGATCAACAAGTTATAAACTCAAATTTTGATTCGCATTAATACTCAATAGTGTTTACTATTAATCATAAAAAAAACCCGTTTCAAATCTATGAAACGGGATTCTTGATATTATATGTAGAGACGCACTGCAGCGTCTCTACTGCAAAAAAAATTATTTTTTACTCCACTCTGCAATGCTTTCTTTATTCATTTTTACGTAATCTTGATTTTTGGCAATTTCTGCTGCTGCAAGAGACAGTTTAGCTGTTTCGATTGCTGCTTTTTTATCTCCCAATTTGGCTTGAATCAATGATTTCAATCGAGTGAACCAATACGGTTTTTCGGTACTCATTTCTAATGCTTTATCCACATAAGAAAGTGCTTTCACATTATCTCCATTCGATTGAAAAATATATTGTGCCGCCGAAAAGTAGTCTCCCGATGTCGGTCCTGCCAACGCTTTTTCGATATTCGCTAATGTTACTTTTTGCGTTGGGACTTCAAATTTCATTGAAACGGATGAATTCTCCCAAGCCATATCCAAATAAGCAAAATTAGCATCCAAATTGCTGATACTAATAGTGAAAGACTCAACTGGTTTTGTCAAAGCTTCTTCTTTTACCGTAGTTCTTAGCACTACATTGGCTTCATTCCATGTCTCAGGAGTTCCCCAATTGTTTGTGGTGGAATAAAAAATCACTTCCCAGCTTTCGATTTTAGGAATAGTGTACACGGCATATTTCCCTTTTGGTACTATTTTACCATCGATGGTAACATCTTCACTAAAAGAAATCGTTGTGTTTTCATTGGCGCCTGTTCTCCAAACTTTTCCAAAAGGAACTAAGTTTCCAAATACCGCTCTGCCTCTTGCGGCAGGTCTGCAATAAACAATTTCTACATCTGTCAAACCAACCGTTTGAAAAACTGTCGATTTTGGGCTAGCTTGAGGTGTCTTTAACTGTGCCTCAGTAATAAAGGGAGCTATAATAAAGGCGAAAGCAATAAGAATTTTTTTCATGTTATTGTTTTATGTGTTTGCTCAAATTTACAAATTCAGAAAGTTCTAACTGTTAATTTTTTATTAATTCAAATTCAAAAATTATTTTGTGTTATTCTCTCGCAAAGTCGCAAAGACGCGAAGTCTAGCTTTATTTTCTTTGCGACTTTGCGACTTTGCGACTTTGCGAGAAATTTTAAAATCAAGCGTGCTATTCGTTTATCTTTTAAAAATAACTCTAATACAGCACATAACAGAATACTTTAAAATCTTATTCGGACAATAATGATTCAAAATTAGTATCCTGATACCTTTTTAAAATTCAATTCATCAAAATGACTTACCACAAAGTCCGCTAAAGCCAAATCTTGATCTTTCGAGTGAATGCTATTGTATCCTATGCAAAGAATTCCCGCAGCTTTGGCCGCTTTCACGCCATTGGTACTATCTTCTATCACAATACAATTTTCTTTTGACGAAACCGACAACGAAACGGCATGTTCAAAAATAGCGGGATGTGGTTTTGATTTCGGAAAATCTTCCCCACTCACTATATGCGAAAAATATTGGTGCAACCCAAAACGGAGAAAAACCCTTTCTATAGTCACTTTTGAAGCCGATGAAGCCACAATCAATTGCATACCGTTTTGATGAAAATCTTTAATTAAATGCTCTACTCCTTCCAATAACTCTAAATCTTCCTTCGTATCAAAAGCATCATTAAATATCGATCTTTTTCTTTGTATTAAATCTTCAACTTCCTGTTCCAACAGGAAATGTTCTTTTAACTTCTGAAAAACATTTCTGGTAGAGAATCCCGTAAAAGAAGTGTACATTTCCTCTGGAACTGCTATATTGAGTTCCTCAAAATGTTGAAAATAAGCATAACGGTGTACAGGTTCTGTATCGACAATTACACCATCCATATCGAAAATTACGGTTTGTATCATTTTTTTTTGAGATTCTAAATTGCTGAGTTCCTAAGTCCCTATATCTATCGGGAGAGACACTAGGTCACTATTTCTTTCTAAAAAGTCTATTATCTATTCGTCTATTATCTATCCGTCTTTTTCAACAAATATCGAATCACCGTTTCTGCGGCATACAAGCCAAATAATCCGGGCATATAACTATTGGTTCCGTAAAATGATTTTTTAAAATTGGATCCATCGGTCATTCTCAAACTAGTTTCGTCTTGAATTTCAGAAGAGAATACTACTTTTAGTTTATCGATTTTCACTTCTTTAAGGCGTCTGCGAATCGTTTTTGCAAAAAAGCAATTTACAGTATTGGTAATATCCGTTACTTTTACTTTCGAAGCTTCCATTTTACCACCCGCTCCCATGCTACTGATGATTTTTACACGTTTTCTTTTGGCGGCAATAATCAAATTTAATTTTGGCGTTACGCTATCAATGCAATCCAAAACATAATCAAATTCTTCGGTAACAATTTCAAAAGCGCGTTCTGGCGAAAGAAATTCTTGCACGCGTGTCAATTTCAATTCTGGATTGATGTCCATTAACCGATCTCCAACAACAGTGACTTTAGACTGTCCTACAGTAGAATGCAAGGCAGGCAACTGTCGGTTGATATTGGTAATATCCACCACATCGCCATCTACAATCGTTAGAGATCCCACTCCTGCTCTAGCCAAAAATTCGGCTGCAAAAGAACCCACTCCACCAAGTCCTACGACCATTACGTGAGCATTTTGCAAATTCTGTAATCCTTCTTTTTTAAATAAAAGTTCGGCTCTTTCTGTCCACTCTGCCATATCAATTCGTTTTAATTTTATCTTTAAAGTTGCGTTTTAAAAACTGCTGCAAAATTACTCTTTATTTGTTGTCGAAGTTCTTCCATACTCCATTTTTTATACTGGGCTGCCAAGGCATATACTTCTTCAATCCCTTCTTCTACAGTATCCGTTTCCAGAAAAAATCTATCATTGGGAATACTTACAAAAACGGATTCCAGTTCAGGATTTCTCAATAAATATTTCCCAAACGAAATATAAAATCCATTATCGATGAGTTCCTTAGCCACTTGTTTATTCTTTGAAAATCCGTGAATGATCATTGGAACCGTTATTTTTAATCGTTTCTTGAGGGCATTTACCTCTTGAAAAGCCGCCACACAATGAATCACAACTGGTTTTTTATAATGTTGTGCCAAAAGTAATTGTCTTTCAAAAACTGTTTGTTGTAATTCCAACGAAATGGCAATGCGTTTATCCAATCCGCATTCGCCTAGAGCGAGACAATTAGGCTCTTGCAATTTACTTTCTATCATTTGCAAATCAGCCTCAAGCCTTTGTTCATCGATATACCAAGGATGAATCCCAATCGAATAATACGGAATCGCCGCATCAAATTCTTGCGGATATTGATTCACGAGTTCTAAAACCGTGTCTTGATTCGTAGATTTGTGGGTATGTAAATTAAAAAATTGCATTAGTCGTGAAATTTCTTAACACCAGCTTTGATTTCGATAGCCAAATCATTTTCCAGCGGCACTTTTGGACAGGAATATTTGTGATTGTAAGCACAATACGGATTATACGATACATTAAAATCAATAACAATCGTATCGCCAGTTGGAATTTTCAAATCAATATATTTCCCACCTATGTAACTCTCCTTACCCGATGTCAAATCCGAAAAAGGCAAAAACAAATCGTCTTTGTATGCTGATTTTTTAGAAAATTCAATATTGCGATAAATATTCAGTTTAAACTCTTTCCCTTCTAACTGAAAACGAGCTTCACCATATTTCACATACATTGGTCTTCTTGTACCAGAAGTTGGCATTTCAAATGGTTTTTCATCTTCGGTTCTAATAAATTGCGCAACCACGAAGGCTTTTTCATTTGCAGGATAAAAATCCAACAACTTGAATTGAGCCAAATCTTCTACCGTAAGCGGACTCGTTTTGGCATCGGCATATTCAGAATTGAGGTCTTTTTGAAATTTTTCGACAACCGACACATCAAATTTTCCTTGGCCAAAGCCAAAATTAAATTGCGCCAAAAGCAGTAAGATACCAATTTGCTTCATTTTATAATTTTATACAAAAATAGTTTAAAGTTATAACGACACAAAGATACAACCCTTTAAAAATTTTATCTTTGAAAATTCAATATCATTCTATGCTCAAAACTGCTCTCGGTCGCTACATCAACAATTTCAAAGGATTCACGCGCGAAGTTTGGATACTTGCACTAATCACTTTTGTCAATAGGGCGGGTACCATGGTACTGCCTTTTTTATCCAAATATTTAAAAGAAAATTTACACTTCACTTATGGCGAAGTGGGATGGATTATGGTTGCCTTCGGATTAGGTTCTATGCTAGGCTCTTGGTTGGGTGGAAAATTGACCGATAAAATTGGTTTTTACAAAATCCTGTTTTTCAGCCTTTTTACCAGTGGAATCCTGTTTTTTATCCTGCAATACATCACAACCTTTTGGGGATTATGCTTTGGAATGTTTATAATCATGGCGATTTCTGATATGTTTCGACCCGCTATGTTTGTCTCCCTGAGCGTATATGCCAAACCCGAAAACAGAGTTCGAGCCTTGTCTTTAGTACGTTTGGCCGTGAATCTAGGTTTTACCGCAGGCCCAACATTGGGCGGATTGATCATTCTAGGAATGGGATACCCAGGTTTGTTTTGGGTTGATGGAAGCTCTTGCATCATCGCGATTTTGATCTTTGCTTTTTACATCAAAGAAAAAAAGAGAATCCCAATTGCCACCGATGATTCCGAGACAAAAATACTACCAAAGTCCATCTACAAAGACAAACCTTTTTGGATGCTGTTGTTCATCAGCTTTATCACGGCCATGGTATTTTTCCAAATATTCACGACACTCCCTTTATACCACAACGAAAAATTTGGGCTAACCGAGTTTCAAACCGGTATGCTCCTTTCTATCAACGGATTATTGGTATTCCTTTTAGAAATGCCTTTGGTTGGCTTCTTAGAACGAAAAAAAATAAATAAAGTTAGAAACATCGCCTACGGTTCACTCTGCATTGCAGCAGGATATTACGTTTTATTACTCGATTCTTGGGTTGGAATTTTAATCATCAGCATCGTATTACTCACCTTGGGCGAAATCTTTTCCTTCCCCTTTGCCAATGCTGTAGCCCTCAACCGAGCACCAAATGGACAAGAAGGACAATACATGGGTTTATACACCATGAGTTTCAGTTTGGCGCATATTGCCAGTTCCAAAACAGGCCTCGAAATCATTGGTCATTATGGCTATCTCGTCAATTGGTTCGTGATGGGAAGTTTGGGAATGATAGCCTTATTCAGCTGCATTTGGCTCAACAAAATGGTGTGTAACGAGCAAAAATAAATCGTATTCATCCACATTTGGGCGTGCCATCATTATGAAAATGGGCCAAATATACAAACCGCTCATTCGGCCCCTTTTCATAATGCTGTCGTGCTATCCGCGCTACTTCGGTAGCCAGCTTCTATCACTCACGCGGAAAACCACAACTATTGTATTCCAAAAGATATTTAGTGGCATTAGCGTTTTATTAAACACGTATCCTAACAGGTTTCCAAAACCTGTTAGGTATTCCAAGTCCACCTCTATAAACATTCCACAATCCTAAATACTTTCAGGGTTTATTGGATATTAAAACATTGGTTTTAATCTTAATAATAACCAATGCCTAATAAAAAATACCTAACAGGTTTTGAAAACCTGTTAGGATAAACCCATATTCTCCCCAACAAAACCAACACAAAACTAAAATTTTAGTTAATAAACTATATTTATAGTTTGCAAACTAGAAATATAGTTGTAAGTTTGTTTCAAATTAATTCATCATGCAAAAACTAACGAACAAAGAAGAAGAAATCATGCACATTTTATGGAAGCTCAAAAAAGCATTCGTAAAAGAAGTCATGGCCGAAATCACCGAAGACCAACCGCATTACAATACACTGTCCACCATTATACGCAACCTCGAAGAAAAAGGATATGTGTCTTACAATGCCTTTGGGAACACCCATCAATATTATCCATTGGTTACATTAGAGGATTACAGCAAACGTTTTATGAATACCGCTATCGATAATTATTTCAATAGTTCTTATAAAAACATGGTTTCCTTTTTTGCCAAAGAAGAAAAAATAACTGCCGAGGAGCTTAGAGAAATTCTGGCCATGATCGAGCAAAAAAAACAATAACTATGGAAACGCTATTCATATACATTGCAAAATCAAGCGGATTGATCGGAATGTTCTATATCGCTTATTATTTGCTGTTGCGAAAAGAGACTTTTTTTACCGCAAATCGTTGGTTTCTATTAGCGGGTTTACTAACCTCAGTAATTTTGCCATGGGTAGTTTTCACCACCATTGTTTGGGTAGAACCAACACCAACCCATTTTGACTGGTCAAAAATTCCAGATAGAACTCCAATACAAAAGGAAAATTTTGAAATCAATTGGTATCTCGTCTTGGGAGTCGCATATGTTGTCGGAATAGCATTGTTTTTAATCCAGTTTGTATTCGACTTTTATAGCCTTAATCGAGTGTTAAAAGGCAAAACCATTCAGCAACAAGCCGATCATAAATTTATAGACCTCAAAGAGAATATTGCACCCTTTTCCTATTTCAATACCATCGTTTACAATTCATCACTGTACAGCGAAGCCGAACTGGAAGGTATTCTTGAACACGAAAAAGTACACAGCGACCAAAATCACACCGTTGATGTATTAATCACCCGATTCTTTTGCACCCTGTTTTGGTTCAATCCCTTTATTTGGTTGTACAAAAAAGCCATTTTACAAAATCTGGAATTCATCGCCGATAGTGAGGCCACCAAAAATATATCCGACAAAAAAGCGTACCAACTAACGCTTTTAAAAATAACAACTCATGAGAATTGCGTTGTCCTTACCAATCATTTTTATCAATCATTAATCAAAAAACGAATCGTTATGTTAAACAAAAATCAATCAAAAAAATGGAATTCCTGGAAGTATGCTTTGGTACTTCCTGTATTAGTTGCCTTTGTGTTTTTATTCCAAATGGAAGTTATTGCACAGGAGAAAGCAATAATCAAGAAAGAAATTAAAGACAATCCAACAGATCCAGAATCAGAAGATATCTATCAAATCGACAAAACCACTACCGATGCAGAATTACAAGAAAAAGCCAAAATTCTTAGCGAAAAATACGCTATAAAAACCACCTTTTCTAAAATAAAAAGAAATGCTAACAATGAATTAATCAGCATCAAAATAAAACTGCAAAAAGGAAAAGAAATAGCGACTGAAATGGAAGTGAACAGTAGCGAACCCCTAAAAGATTTTGGGATAGCCATTTCTAAGAATAAAAATGGAACAACAAATATCGGCATCGTTACTGATAAAGGAGAGAGTAGCCCTTCAAATGAGTTAGGATATAATAGTGATGAACTAACTCCTCCAACCCCACCAACTCCGCCAAATCATCCGTATGAAAATTTAATGGACGCTCCAACGCCTCCTGACTACCCAGATGCTCCCGAATTACCTTCAAATTTCAACAACAAAAAAGCGATGGCCAAATACAATAAAGCGATGGATCAATTCAATCAAAAAATGAAGATTATCGAACCAAAAATGGATGCTTTTAATAAAGAAATGGATCAATTTAACGCGGAAATGAAGAAATTAGATCCCGCTTTAAAAAATTATGATAAGGAAATGAAAGTTTTTGATCAAGAAATGAAAATATTCGAAAAAGAAATGGCTGCGTATGAAAAAGAAATAGAACAATAAAATATTGTACCCCTCCTCCTAAAAATAACTATCCCTAAAAAACTATCGCTATTTCAGAACGGGACACACTCTAATAATAAAGACGGTCCCTCATCAAGACCGTCTTTTTTTATATCTTTGAAAAAAAATTATCACTATGTATAAAATTCTAGCTCAAATCAACAAACTTATTTTACCAAGTTTTACCAAACAAAGATTGGATTTGGCCAAAGCCAAAAAATGGCAAATGGCTATTATTGGGTATCGTTATTTTGTAACTACTAGAGCACTTGATTGCTGATTGTAGATTAACGTCCCGATAGCTATCGGGATTGATTTTAGATTTTTGAATTCTGCTCCCGATAATTATCGGGACTGAATACTAATACGTCATTGCCGCAAAAATATCGTTTCCTGCAATCTTTTCTCTTCCCCTCAAGAACGTGATTTCCATCAAGAAGTTGCATTGTACAATTACACCTCCTAGTCGTTCTACCAATTCGCAAACCGCTTTTGCGGTTCCACCAGTGGCTAAAACATCATCGTGAATCAGAATTCTATCCCCTTTTTGAATGGCATCGGTATGAATTTCAAGCGTATCCGTACCGTATTCTAAATCGTAAGAAGCTGATATCGTATCAAAAGGCAGTTTATTGGGTTTTCGAACAGGAACAAAACCTACATTCAATTCTTGTGCCAAAAGCATCCCAAAGAAAAAACCGCGACTTTCTACCCCTATTACCTTGTCTATTTTTTTATCTTTTACGCACGAAACCAATATTTCTAGACATTCTTTCCTTGCATTTGCATCAATTAACAAAGGTGTGATGTCTTTAAACACAATTCCCTCTTTTGGAAATCCCTGAATATCACGTATATACTTTTTTAAACTCATTTTTTTTAATTTTAATGTAAATTCATGCTTGCAAGATACATATTTATTCCTATCTTTGCACCCGCAAACACGTTGATACAAAAACAAGTTTGCAAAAACAAATGGCCTTGTGGCGCAACTGAATAGCGCACTTGATTACGGCTCAAGAGGTTACTGGTTTGAATCCAGTCAAGGTCACAAAACTAAAATCCCATTTCTAGCGAAATGGGATTTTTTTATGTCTTCTTCAGTATATTCAACAAACTTTTGTTGGATCAGGTGCAAAAGCTCAATTGTATGGATGCAATAACGAACTTATTTTATCAGTACCCTTTTATATTTAGGTATATTTTTTAAGACAATACCAGTACCTTTAACCACAGCTCTTAAAGGATCTTCTGCAATATAGACTGGCAAATCCGTCTTCTGTGAAATCCTTTTATCAAGACCGCGCAGCATTGCCCCTCCCCCTGCGAGATACAAACCCGTATTATAAATGTCTGCAGCCAGTTCTGGTGGTGTCAATGAAAGCGTTACCATAATAGCGTCTTCAATTCTCTGTATTGATTTATCCAAAGCTCTTGCAATTTCCCTAAAAGTAACCCTGACCTCCTTAGGTTTCCCGGTAAGCAAATCTCTTCCACGAACCATTATGTCATCGGGAGCCTCATCAAGTTCTTCTATTGCAGCGCCAACATCAATTTTTATTCTCTCAGCAGAAGCATCTCCAATATACAAATTATGCTGCGTTCTCATATAAAACAATATATCATTGGTAAAAACATCCCCAGCAATTTTTATAGATTTGTCACAAACTATTCCTCCGAGGGCAATAACCGCAATTTCCGTAGTCCCTCCTCCAATATCAACAATGATATTTCCCTTGGGCTGCATCACATCTAAACCCATTCCAATAGCTGCAGCCATAGGCTCATGAATTAAATACACTTCTTTCCCGTTTACCCGTTCGCAGGACTCCTTTACGGCTCTCATTTCTACCTCGGTAATACCACTGGGAATACATACAACCATTCGCAGTGCGGGAGTGAAAAAATTTTTCTTTAATTCAGGTATATTTTTTATAAACCAGCTGATCATTTTCTCTGAGGCATCAAAATCTGCAATAACACCGTCTTTAAGTGGCCGGATTGTTTTAATATGCTCGTGTGTCTTACCCTGCATTAAACTGGCCTCCTTACCTACAGCAATAATTTTCCCATTTCTAATATCCCTCGCCACCATAGAAGGACTATCCACTATTATTTTTCCGTCATAAATTATTAAAGTATTAGCAGTTCCTAAATCCATAGCTATTTCCACTATCATAAAATCAAATAAGCCCATAATATAGTTTTGTTTAAGAACGTTATTGTTGCTGTTTTATTCTCTATAAAGATGAAAATTCCAATGCAACGGTTAAAGTCCTACATTTCGCTTTACATCGAAGGCGGGTTGATCGCATTAGTGGAAGATAACGATCAGATCGAGATCAATACACTGAATAATACGCTTAATCTAAATGTATCTTGCGAGGTAATCGAAGAGCGTCGGAAAAGATGGATGAAACCTCAGGCAAAAGCTCGGAGTGGTTTACTATTCAAGTACACTCAGTCCGTAAAAAACGCCTCTGAAGGATGTGTGACAAATGAGCCACATCACGAAGCTTTTCAACTTGTTCTTACTTGCCAGATATAACCTATTTGTATAGAGATGACATAAAGACCGAAACCATTATTGAGCTTTTATTAGAGTCACCGAAAATTATTCATTGCATATGCTATAACAATTGACAATTTTGGGGAACAATACACGAAGAAATATTATCAAGAATTATCCAAAACTCGCAACTAAATATCAAAATCCGACAACCATAGTGAAATGCTGTTTTTCTGATATATAATCGGACGCAAGTTCATGGATTTGTATTTTTTTTATATAATTCCCCCTTACTCCCAATAACTTTTTTTGATTACGTCAAGATTTATTTCTTAACTTTCTGTGAAGGCTAAGTTAACATGTCCCTAGTTATCTAAATAATTTGGGTTATTCTTTTTTGGGAATATATTAAAATAGAGATCAATGTCCTTTAATGTCTCAAACTATAACTAATAGGTCATTATCTCTTTTTGTTCAATTTACTCAGATCGGTCTCATAAAATATTAATCAAAAATATTCTTTATTTGACATTGCTAATTTCTTTAAATCATCTAAAAAATGATTCGAAAATTGTCCTGACAAGGTCACCATAAAGGACAGAACTTTTCATAAAGTTTCTGTCCTTTTTTTATTTTATATTCAATATAATTAAAAAATTATTAAATAACTCTCATTAAATCCTTACGGTTCGAAAAGTTTAAAAGGGTCACTTGACTGGATTAGAACCAAATTAAACACTTTAATATCATTTTATTGCAAATCATTAATTAATCAGATTGTAGATCAAGAGTAAAAAAAAATTCCTAAATTACTGATTCTATATTATCATATTATCAATCCCATCAGCTATAAAATCAGCTATAAAATTAGAATCTCCCCAGTAAAAATGAATATAGGAAGCCATCACTTTTCTTAATTTATAAATTGGAGTTTGCACTTCAATACCTTTAGCATTAAAAACATTCCCTATAGTTGGTAGATTTTCGTTTTCAACAGCAGTAGAATAATGAAACTCGTGTCCTTTTATTATTTTACCTTCAAGTTGCACTTCTCGATATCCTAAAGAAAGTTTAGCCTTTTCCATCGAAGTTTCGATAGGCAAAAAACCTGTCATTTGGTATCCTATTCCGTCAGCATTGGTAATCTGATTCCCTAAATACATCATTCCTCCACATTCGGCAATCACTTTTCCTCCATTAGAACAAAAATCAAGAATAGATTTGCGCATAGATGTATTTGCCGTCAATTGCTCCAAATGCAATTCCGGGTAGCCACCCGCTAGATACAACAGATCAGCTTCGGGCATAACGGCATCTTTCAGCGGACTAAAATAAATTACTTCCCCTAAATTCTCCAATGCTTTAATATTTTCAAAATAGGTAAAATTAAAAGCATCGTCCTGTGCCACTGCTATTTTATAATCATTTGAATTTTGTTTACTTTCAAACTTTACATTAACTTCTTTCTCTTCAACTAAAATTGTGTCTTTTTCAGTACTCTCAAATGATTTACACAATGCTAACAAACGGTCAACATCAATGAATTTAGCTAAATGTTGAGCTGCGTTTTCGATTACAGTCTCATAATCGTTATCCGATGAAATAGCCAATCCCAAATGACGAGAAGGAATTGAAATACCAGCATTACTAGGAACATAACCCAAAGCCTCGATGCCAACGTCATCACAAGCATCTTTCAAAAAAGAATAATGACTTTCGGTATTGACAAAATTGAAGATTACACCCGCAATTTTAACATTCGGATTAAAATTTTTCAATCCAAATAATAATGGTGCCACACTATAAGCCATCGCCTTGGCATTTACCACCAAAATAACAGGAACATCTAAAAGCATTGCAATTTCGGCACTGCTCCCCTGCATTCGATTTGCCCCATCAAAAAGCCCCATCACTCCTTCTATTATCGAAATATCGGCTTCCTTACTATATCGGTTATATAAATCTTTCACATGATTTTCACTCATCATATAGGTATCCAAATTGATACTCACTTGATGCGCAGCTCTCGTATGGTGCTTGGTATCAATATAATCAGGGCCACATTTAAAAGGCTGTACTTTATGCCCTTGATTTCTCAATAACCGAAGTAACCCCAACGTGATAGTCGTTTTGCCGGAATTACTCGATGGTGCTGCTATAAGGAATTTTGGTTTCATGGGACAAAGATAGCTTCGACAGGCTCAGCTACCGAAAAAAAACAAAAAAAAACGACAGGCTCAGCCACCGCATTTTGTAACTGATTTATTTCCTTAGAATGGGAATAGTCATTACTTTTCCGATGGCAGAGCCTGTCGAATCCCGATGGAAGAGCCTGTCGTTTTTCCCCGGTGGCTGAGCCTGTCATTTTTCCCGGTGGCTGAGCCTGTCGTTTTTCCCCGGTGGCTGAGCCTGTCATTTTTCCCGGTGGCTGAGCCTGTCGAAGCCCGGTGGATGAGCTTGTCATTTTTTTTTCGGTGGATGAGCTTGTCGAATCCCTATCTTTGTCCCATAACCTAGAAATAAAAAAATGACCGTTTCCATTATCACTTATGCTAAAGTTGGCGAACTTCTACAAGGAGCATTTGGTATAAACGAACCCTTTTTGGTAAGCAACACCTCTTCTAAAATACTCAAAACCATCACTATTGCAAGTACAAACCCAATAAATCAAGGTGTAAGGCTTGGAGATAAAGCAATGAAGGCTATGGAGTTATTTTATTCGTTGAATGATCAAAAAATAAAGAAACAATCTACTCCAAAAATCTATTTCAACCAACAACGAAATTTCAAAACTGGCAAAGGATTATCGTCTAGTTCTACCGATATATTTGGAATTTTATTGGCATTAAATAAAATATACAACACACAATATCCTAATGATTCGCTCTACCAGCTTGCCGCTCAAATAGAACCAACTGATCCCTGTTTGGATTTAGATTCCGTATTATTCAACCAAAAAACGGGAGAAATTATAGATACGCTGCCCCCGATTCCGTATTCGATGCTGTATTTCGATTCGGATTCAAAAATAAAAATTGACACCATAGAGCTCTCACAAAACAGACGCTATTCTGAAAATCAGATTTTAGAATTTCGAACGCTGTATTCAGACCTAAAAAAAAGCATTAAGAACAAAGATTACGCAACCTTTTTTGAATGTACTACAAAAAGCTCCATTATCAACGAGACTATTTTACCAAAAAAAAACTTTCCTTTGCTACTTGATTTTGCTTCCGAAAATAATTGTGGTTTATTTGTAGCCCATAGTGGTACCTATATGGGACTGCTAATTGAGCCTGACCGCTTGCCTTTAATCGAATTAAAAGCCAAAGATTTCGTGGCAAAACATTGGGAAACGCCACTTTATATTGAGTAAACGCTATGCAAAAATTAAAACCCATCATGTTTGTTGGTACCGCCTCCGATGTAGGTAAAAGCATCATCAATACTGGATTTTGTCGCATTTTTAAGCAGGATGGCTATACGCCCGCTCCCTTTAAATCGCAAAATATGTCGCTTAACAGTTTTGCCACGCCCGAGGGACTCGAAATAGGCCGTGCACAAGCCGTTCAGGCCGAAGCTTGCGGTATTCCATGCAGCACCGATATGAATCCAGTTTTATTAAAACCAACATCTGATAAAAGTTCACAAGTAGTTTTAAACGGAAAGCCCATTGGAGACCAATCGGCTTATGATTATTTTATGGGTAACAACAAAATGGGACTCCTCAAAGAAGCCCAAGCTGCCTATAACCGATTATCCGAAAAACACAATCCTGTTGTGTTAGAAGGTGCAGGAAGCATTTCTGAATTGAACCTTAAACATCGTGACATTACCAATATGCGGATGGCAAAATATACCGATGCTGCCACTTTCTTAATTGCCGACATTGACAGAGGAGGCGTTTTTGCCAGTGTTTACGGAAGTATTATTTTATTAACTCCCGAAGAAAAATCACTGATCAAAGGAATCATTATCAATAAATTTCGAGGAGATGCGCGACTTTTTGAAGACGGAAAAAAAATCATAGAAGACCTTTGTGGCGTTCCAGTTGTGGGCGTAGTTCCGTTTGCAAAAGACATCTATATTGAAGAAGAGGATTCGGTTGGACTTCAAAATAAAAATTCACAATGGGTAGAAAATAAAATAAACATTGCCGTTATTTTACTCAATCGCCTTTCTAACTACACCGATTTTAATGTATTGGAACGTCACGAAAATGTAAATTTATTTTATACAAAAGACCCTTTAGAAATTGAAAAAGCCGACATCATTATTCTTCCCGGAAGTAAAAATACTATCTCTGATTTAATTGAAATCAAGAATAATGGAGCAGCCAAAGCAATTGTCAATGCCCATAAAAACAACAAAACCGTTATCGGAATTTGTGGCGGTTATCAAATGATGGGACAAATTGTAGAAGACCCACATCAGATGGAAGGAACTGTCGAAAAAATGTCAGGATTAGGACTGCTACCCATAAAAACAATACTCACACAGGAAAAAATCACGAGACAAGTACAGTTTCAGTTTAAAAAACATCAAGAGACTTGTGAAGGCTATGAAATACACATGGGAATTTCAACTTCGGCTGAAAAAGATACCCAACTGAACCGTTTTTCAGATGCTACCACAGATGGTTTTTTACTGACGGACAATTGCTGGGGAACCTACATTCATGGAATATTAGACAACGAAATTGTCATTAATGATTTGCTTTCACAAACCAAAAAAGAAATGACTGCAACCCCTTTCGATTACAAAGCTTTTAAGGAACAACAATACGATTTATTGGCGCAACACCTGCGAAATCATATTGATATGGAATACATTTATAAGAGCATGATTTTAGATTGATGATTAACGATTTTTGATTGCAGATTTTAGATGATTTGATGATAAATCAACATTTGCAAATTTGATATTGTCATTACTTTTCAATTGATATTGAAATTGAAATTGATATTGCCATTGCCATTGATATTGCCATTGACTCTTTTAAGAATATAAAACTCTAACAAAAAACAATGATTTTAGGACACGGAGACGACGGTTATTTACATCACGACACCATTAAAGCGAATTTCAGTTCGAATGTTTTTTACGAAGGCCTTCCCAAAGGTTTAAAGGAATACCTATCCCTACATTGGGACAAGCTTACCCGTTATCCAGAGGCAAATGCTGAGTCGCTTCAAGAAACAGTAGCGCATTGGCACCAACTGAAACCCCAACAAATACTGATTACAAATGGGGCTACCGAAGCTTTTTATTTGATTGCACATCACTTACAAAAAAAATCGGCGACTATAATCATACCTTCATTTGCTGAGTATGAAGATGCCTGTCGTGTACACAATGTCCCTTGCGATTTTATGGAATGGTCAACTGTAAACGAGACTACCCGTTTCTCTACCCAAGCCGTTTTCTTTGGTAATCCAAACAATCCTACGGGCTTGATTTTTACTAAAAAAATGCTGCATACCCTTTTAGAAAACAATCCAAATACACTGTTTGTAATCGACGAAGCCTATGTAGATTTTACTTCGAATGTGATTACGATGGTAAACGAAATCAATAATTCCCCAAACCTCGTACTCGTAAAATCCTTAACTAAAACCTACTCAATTCCGGGTTTGCGTTTGGGGTACATCATCAGCCAAGAACAAAATATTCAAGACATACAATTGGCAAAAATGCCTTGGTCTGTAAACACTATGGCTATTGAAGCCGGTAAGTTTATTGTAGAAAATGCCGCCGATATTGCATTACCGTTAGAAAGACTATTGGCAGACACTTCGGACTTGATGCGTTCCTTACAGCAAATTGAAAACATAGAAGTATATCCCACAACAACTAATTTTTTCTTATGCCAAACAAAAGTCAAAACAGCCGCTGAACTAAAAAAACACCTCTTGAATGCCCATCAATTACTGATTAGGGACGCCAGTAATTTCAAAGGGCTTTCCCCTCACTATTTTAGAATTGCAGCACAAACACCTGAGCAAAATCAACTTTTAATCGATGCTATACGCCAATGGACAATCCTTTAATCACTTTCTTAATTCCTTTAGTTGCAGGCTACCTCCTCGACTTACTATTGGGAGACCCGAGAGGATTGCCTCATCCTATTCGGCTTTTTGGAAACGCAATCTATTTTGGCGAAAGCCTATTAAACAAAGGTAATTTTCGTTTTATAAAAGGAATCTTGCTCACGCTTGTACTATGCAGTTCGGTTTTTGCATTCTTTTATTTCCTGTCCAATATCTTGCTGCAAACCAATACGATTCTTTATATCCTTTTTGCCAGTATTTTTGTTTTTTATGGTCTAGCCAACAAAAGCCTGATACAAGAAGGAACAGCGGTTTTTGATGCACTTCAAAACAACGGATTGGAAGCAGGACGAAAACGACTTTCTTGGATCGTGGGACGTGATACCACTACCTTATCCGAAAACCAGATTCGGACAGCCGTTTTCGAAACCTTGTCCGAAAATTTAAGCGACGGGGTAATTGCACCGCTTTTTTATTATGCCATTGGTGGCTTACCCGCTATGATGGCTTATAAAATGATCAACACCCTAGACTCCATGATTGGATACAAAAATGAAAAATACTTTTATTTTGGCAAATTTGCTGCCCGATTAGACGATGTTGCCAATTTTATTCCCGCCCGATTAACTGCATTTTTAATGGTTTTAGTGAGCGGAAAATGGAGCCTTTTTTCATTTGTTCATCAATTTCGCAACCTGCATGCTAGTCCAAATTCAGGCTATCCCGAGGCAGCATTGGCAGGAATCATGAATTGCCGTTTTGGAGGCCCCAATACCTATCATGGCAAAATTGTAAACAAACCCTACATCGGAACAAATGACAGGGAAATAGAACATCAAGAAATAATCGAAGTTTCTAGAATTAATAACAAAGTTACTTTTCTGACTGTCATTATTATAGCAATTACAAGTTGTTTGTTTTTTTACAGAATTACTTAATCAGAATTCGATTATTAGTTGCAGGAGCGGAAGTTTTAGGCATTTTCAGGAGGCATTGGTTCCCGCTATCCACAAGTATCTTTTGTGCCGAACCCCGGCACAAAAGGATACTTGCTTCTATCGGGGCTAAAAGTTATTATTTTGTTTTTTTGCTATTATTTTCCAATTTTAGTTTCCTTTATTAGGAATGGATTAAGCTATTTTCAGTTTGCATATATTTAATACCTAAAAGAACGAACTTTTTGGGGTAGTAATAAGGTTTGTTCTTTCAGTATTCCTGTTTTTGTTGTTGATGCCATCTTTTTAGTTGTTATATTTATCAAAAAAAGATAAATAAATCGCTTCCAGTTTGTCATTTCGACGAAGGAGAAATCACATTACGTAATCTATACGTGATTTCTCCTTCGTCGAAATGACAAAAACAAACCATAAAGAAACGACATTGAATAAATACTTTAAAAATTAATTATCTTAAAATTAATTTAAAATCGAAGATAACGTGTTGCATTTACTCGAATTCCAAATCTGAATTCATCAAATTTATTTTGTGTTGTGGTCAAAATAGTTGGAGAACCATTTAACAAATGATGTGCATATTCAATATGAAAGTTTATTAATTTGTTGGTATATGGTAAATTATAATTAATACCCATTTTTATTGCTTGTTCTGTTGCTTTTTCATTAGCATTGTTTAATACAACTAAATCATAACGTACGAATGGAACTAAATCGCCAAGCTTTTTTTTATCAAATACTTGAAATTGAAGTTGACCATAACCACCTGTAACATTTAATTTTTGGTCTGAATAATTGGAATAAATCGCTTCATATTCGATGGTATAAAAATGCTTTCCAATAGTATTAGTGTAGTCTAAATTATTTTCAAAAGTCAATTTAGTTCCTGTTGCTGGCGTGCTTCCTAAAGACACATTATTTATACCAGAAATGAGAGTAAAACTTTTATCTTTTATGTTTCTAGTATTATCTATCGCCAAACCAATATTTAACTTTTGATTGCTTTTATCGGTGGCTTGAATAATAGATTGGGTAATTTTAAATGTTAGTGCATTCCAAAATTGAAAACTCGGATGGTCTTGATTAAGCGAACCTCTATTGTCTTGCATTGCTATTTGTAAGAATATCCTTTTTGATACTTGTGATTGAATTTGTAAGCCCCATTGTGTTCCAAAATTGCCCGTACTACCGTGTTCTTCTAGAATTAAACTTCGGTTTATAGTTGGTAAATTGCCCGAAGATAAATTATCTTCTTTTGATAAAATATTCGTGTTTTCCCCAAATAATATTCGAAATTTATTGGGGTCATTTGCATTTTGAAAAGTTATAAACAGATTTTCCCAAATTTTAAATCTTTTACTATCTTGAAAAAAGTTATTATCGGTAAAATCAACTTCATAAAATACAGTTGTACGAAATTTATTTCCGTTTATTTTGAATGGATAACTAGGTAATTGAAATTCCATTCCTTGTCTTACTCTTCTCCAAACAGGAGATAGATTTGGAGAAAATAATCTTTCGGCAAATGCCCACGTAGTCCATTGAAAATCATTTTTTTTATATTGCAAACCTGCATCGGGATTATAAATAAAATGTTTTATACTGTCATTTTGTGCAATCGTATTAATTGTACAAAATAGAAATAGGGATAGATATAAATATTTCATTATACAATTTTTGTTTTGGTATTAAATTTATAACGAACATAACTTGCCACTATTAAAGCGATTAGGCAAAGTTCTGAAACTACTTTCTCGGCATCAAAAATATCAACTGGACGATTTTTTAATAAAGGATCCATTACTATTCCGTGAACCACAAAAAGCATTGCTGTGGCGTAAGATATAAGATGTATGTTTTTCCACGCTCGAAAACTAATCTTATCTCTTAGTGTTTTTTGTGTTGTTATGATAACAGTAAATATTGCAAACATTGAAAGTGTTCCAAAAGCAACAAATATTTTTTGTGTTGGTGCATTGATTGGAAAAATGATGTCAATGAATTTGAATTTTGTTGAAGTATCAAATAATAAAAATGTTGGATGCAGGACGACTAAAAATAATGCGAAATAAGCTGTCCAATTGTGTAAATTATAAACATTAATTTGTTTGATGCGTTGCGGTAATGATTTCCAATATTTGTGTTTTTTGTAAGTGGTACTAATCATCATTCCTAATAGAAAATTAAAAGTTAGCACTATTGTTGCGACCAATCCCGTTGAAGCGGATAGGTCTAGAAAAGTTATATTCAACATTATTATTTGATTTTTAAATTATATAAACAGAGCGTTTTGTCACATAAGTTTATGCAACAAAAGAGTACTTAAATAATTAGATCAAATTAATAATGAAGCGTAAAGAATATAACGCCTTTGTGGAGGTTGAGAGAATTTATTTCGAAAATTGTTTGTAGCTGTTTTGAGAATAACTACAGGATAAAAAATAATTCTAGGAAGAAAGTCAGACTCAACAATAGCTACTTTTTTTTGAGTTGTAGTTTCGGCTATATCTAACTTTAAAGTATTTTGAGAAATATAAGAATGTGTTTCTTTTTCAAAATTTAGCTTTTCTTCATTATCGGAAAGTTCAAATACTGTGTTGAGATAACAGCAAGAAATTAGCGTGAAGAATACTATTTTGAAATTAAAAACCATATCGCAAAAGTATAACTTTATTCTTTATTGAAAATGAATTATTATGATTTCTAGAGTTTTTTTCAAAGTTCTGTGTAGCTCAAGGGTTTCATACAACTAAACGATAATAATAGACCCCAAAACGTTCAACAAAAAAACATTCCTACACAACATATTAGAACTTTTCTCAAAAAGTTTATAAAAATAATCCACATCTGTTTTGTACTTTCGCGGCTGTAATGGTTTTCTTTTTAAAATATTGAAAAGAAATTAAAAGGGAATTCGGTGTAAATCCGAGACAGTACCCGCTGCTGTAAGTTTTATCAAGGTTATAACATTATGCCACTGTTTCGTTCTAAAACGAGATGGGAAGGCGTTATCAACTGAAACGAGTCAGAAGACCTGCCTTTACATCGATTCGTAGCTTTCGGAGTAAAGGTAAACGGGTGAAAATAATCTTCTCCTTATCTTCACACGTCCTTATTCTATTGTTGCAAATAATCGGTTAACGGGATTATTAACGCACAAAAACTTAAAATGGAAAAGGATTTATCCAAAATTAAAAAAATTATTTACCTCTGTAATGGTACTTCATGTACAAACAAAGGCGCTGAAGAAAACATTACCGCCCTCCGTAACTCTCTAACGGAACAAGAATTAAACGACGAAATTCACACTATAAGGACAAAATGTAGTGGTTTTTGCAAAAAAGGTCCAATTATAAGCATTCAGCCAGAAAACACTTGGTACCAAGAAATGAATGTAACTACCTCAAATGCTGTAGTTACCACTCATATTTTACAAAACACAATTCTCCAAGACCAATTGTTATTTTCTTTAAGCAATACAACTGAGTCATTTACACCTCAAAAAAGAAAGAAAAATTTCTTTGCAAAGTATTTTAATCTAAACTTTTTTCTATTCTTATTATTATCATTTTCTACTGCAAAAGCACAAAGCAATCTTAGTGGTTTTATTACAGATGCCAACAATCACAGCAAAATTGAAGGTGCTGCCATTCAGATAAAAGAATCTAGCGAGAACACTATTTCCTATGATCAAGGGGCGTATGAATTACGGTCTGTTTCTGAAGGAATGAAAACCATTATTGTTTCTTGTGTAGGCTACAATACTTTTAGCCTAAAAATAAATTTAAAAAAAGACGAACAAAAAAAGCTGAATATTGCCTTGCAAAGTAATGCTATGAACTTGGCCGAAGTTGTTATCTCGGCTTCATTTGGCAGAAAACAAGAAAACAAAATAGATCAGTTAAGTTTGCAAATGCAACCCATAAAATCGGCTCAAGACTTGTTGCGTGCCGTTCCCGGATTGTTTATTGCACAACATGCAGGCGGAGGAAAAGCCGAGCAAATTTTTGTTAGAGGAACTGACAACGATCACGGAACCGATTTTAACATTCAAATGGATGGAATTCCGGTAAACATGCCTTCGCACGCACACGGGCAAGGTTATGCCGATATGCATTTTATGATTCCCGAAATCATAGGTTCGGCAAACTTTTACAAAGGGCCTTATGAGGCAAAAATGGGAGACTTTTCAGCGGCGGGTGCTGCCCAATTCAACTCAAAATACCGTGTAGAAAAAAATGTTATCAAACTAGAATCAGGCCTATTCAATACCCAAAGAGTTTTGACTATGATTCAGCTTTTAGATCAAAAACATTTGGTTTCAAAATGGAAAGACAATGCGTATTTGGCTTCTGAGTACAACTATACCGATGGCTTTTTTGACAGTAAATTAAAGTTCAAGCGTTTTAATATTTTCGGGAAATACAATGCCCAACTATCCGATAAAACGACGGCTACACTCTCAGGCTCTTATTTTTCCAGCACATGGAACGCTTCGGGACAATTGCCATTGCGGGCTATAGAAGACGGTTCAATTTCCAGATTCGGCTCCATAGACGACTCCGAAGGCGGAATCGCTTCGAGACTAAACGCAAACTTAGTCTTTGAAACCAAATTTAGCGAAGTAGCATCTTGGAGAAATCAGTTGTATTATTCTAAAAATAGTTTCGATTTGTTTTCTAATTTTACCTTTTTCATGAACGATCCTATCAATGGAGATGAAATATTACAATGGGAAAAACGTGATCTATTCGGATTAAAAAGTACATACAATAGACTTGATGAAATTGGGACAACCCAATTATCGTCTGAAGTAGGATTGGTTACCCGCACCGATATTTTATCGCGTGGCAGGGATCACGTTTTGCGTAGAGCTTTACTGTCTAACGATGCCATAAACTATGATGCCATTAGTAATTACAGTTTGTATTTTGATGAAAATTGGATGTTTGCACCTAAATGGACTTTGAAATTAGGAGCTAGAAACGAGGTCTTCGATTTTTATTTGAAAGACCAATTAGACGACTCAAATTCAGGGCAAAAAACCGTGTATCGCTTTAATCCGAAAGCACAAATACACTTTAATGCAACATCAAACTTCACTGTTTTTGCCAAATGGGGTGTTGGACTTCACTCCAATTACGCTCAAACCGCAGTAAGCAAAGACCCAACAGCGGGTAATCCCGTACCTCTATCCGAAGGTGCCGATTTGGGTTTTATAATGAAATTGCATAAAAAATCAATCTTTAATTTCACAGCATGGTGGCTCGATACGGGTTCCGAATTTAGATTTGTATCTGATGATGGTAGCTTTGAAAACTTGGGGCCAACGAGAAAATATGGTTTTGATGCGGCTATAAAAATTCAATTTACTGATTATTTATGGGCAGACAGCAATTTGAATTATGCCTATAGTATTCTGAAAGAGGCGAAAAAAGGCGAAAACTTTGCGCCATTATGTCCAAAATGGAATTCTACAGGCGGATTGACTCTGAAATTGGAAAACGGCATTAATGCCAGTTTACGCTATCGTTTTATGGGAGAACGCCCTGCAACCGAAGATGGATCGGTATTTTCTAAACCATACACCATAGCAGATGCCGTTATCCGGTACAACAAACCCCGTTACGAACTGTGTCTTTCAACCGAAAACATCTTCAATGTAGCATGGGCAGAAGCGCAATTTTATGATGAATCACAATTAAAAAATGAAACCGCTCCCGTAATGGATTTTCACAATACTCCGGGGACTCCTTTCTTTATTAAGGCTAGCGTTTCTTATTTTTTTTAACTTAAAGACTATCCAAAATGGAACTTCTAAATAACAATTTATCGGCATTGCTCATTCTATTTATTTTAGGTTTGCGCCACGGTTTAGATCCGGATCACATTACCGTAATAGACAATTATACCTATCGTTTGCATGAAAATAAAAACGCTTGGTCAAGATGGGTCGGAACGTTATTCACTTTCGGTCACGGTGTGATGGTAACCCTAATCGCATTAACGCTGAGCTATCTGAAAAATAATTTTGAAGTTCCATCTTGGGTTGATTTTTTACTCAATTGGTTGCCTATGGTTTTACTGCTCGTTATGGGAATTGGAAACATCATTTCTTTATCGCAAGCTAAAATCGGGAATTCATTGAGTATCAAAAAACACCTTATTCCAAAGTTTTTAGATAAAAATCTAAATCCATTTACAGTTTTTTTAACGGGAATTATTTTTGGATTCATCTTTGATACTTCTTCACAAATTGCGGCTTTTGGACTCGCAGTTTCAGGAACACATCACTGGCTTTTTTCGGTTATAGGTGGTATTATTTTCTCTATCGGATTGATATTTACAGGAACAGTCGATTCGTATTTGTTAAGTAAATTATTAAAAACATTCGATAGAAATAAAATTCAAAAACACCGCTTTAAGTTGAATGTACTGATCACAATAATGTGCTTCATTATTCCCATTTATAAAATAGGAACGGTATTCAAACCCAATTTAGAACTAACTGATTTCCAAAATAACTTGGTAGGACTAGGATTTCTTGGAACAATTCTTTTTCTCTATTTTGATTTGTATATTCGCTCTAGAATAAAAGCTATCTAATGAAAAACAATAAAATAAGCATACTAGGTTGTGGATGGTTGGGATTGCCTTTGGCTGAATCTCTGGTTCAAAAAGGGTATTCCGTTAAGGGATCCACTACCGATTTAGATAAAATAACACTCTTGAAAGACAAAGGTATTTTACCTTATCAAATAGCCATATCCGACACTGAGATTCAAGCAGATGATATTGCTGGTTTTTTAGATTCGGATATTTTAATTATCAATTTCCCTCCAAAAAGAAGACCCGATATTGTAGATTTTCATACGGGTCAATTCCAACTTTTAGTTCCAAAAATAATTGAAAGTCGGATTAAGCAAGTATTGTTTGTTAGCTCAACATCTGTATATCCAGATACGAATGAAACCGTTACTGAAAGTGAAACCAGAATTCCCGAAAAAGAAAGCGGGAAAGCGTTGTTAATTATCGAAAAAATGCTTTTAGAACAGAAGCAATTCAATACAACTATTGTTCGTTTTTCCGGATTAATAGGATACGATAGAATGCCGGGACGTTTTTTGGCTGGCAAAAAGGAAGTACAAAATGGAGAAGCCCCCATAAATGTAATTCATCAAGACGATTGTATTGCCATTATAGAAAGCATTATAAAAAAAGAAATTTGGGAAGAAATATTTAATGCGAGCACCGATGTTCATCCCAAAAGGAGAGAGTATTATGAACTGGCAGCTGAAAAAATTGGTCTGGAAAAACCAACATTTGCTCCAACAGAAAACTTATGTTATAAAATAATAAATTCAGACAAACTAAAAACAAAATTGAACTACCAGTTTAAGTATGCCAATCCACTGGATTTGTTAAATCAGGAATAGAATATGAATACAAAAGACCCCAAAATAATTAATATCAGTATTGTTGGCTCAGGACCCGGCGATCCAGAATTGCTTACCGTAAAAGCGCTGAAACGAATTCAGAACGCCGATATTATCTTACATGATAATTTAATTTCGGAGGAAATCTTGAATTTGGCTTCCGCCAAAGCACAAAAAATATATGTAGGTAGAAAATTTGGAGACATAGAAGATTCGATGACCCGTCAAGATGCCATACACGATTTGTTTCTTGAATATGCGCAACAAGACAAAAAAATTGTTCGCCTAAAATCGGGGGATTCGTTTATTTTTGGGAGAGTAGCCGAAGAGATTCGCTTTTTGACCCAACAAAACATTGCTTTTGAAGTTATTCCGGGAATTACGGCTGGAATGGCGGCTGCCAACTCTCAACATATTCCACTCACGGAACGCAACAAAACCAACTCAGTGCTATTTTGTACCGGACATACCGCTACGTACGACTTTGAGCAATTGGACGCTTTGGCCAATATGCTTAAAACAGGCACTACGCTCATTATGTATATGGGTTATAAAAATTTGAAAGAAGTAATTACCGTTTTTAAAAGAATTGCAACTGATGAAACACTCTATATTTCGGCAGTTTCGAAAGTATCGCAAGCCGATGAAACCATTTTCACAGGCACTTTAGACGAAATAGAGCAAAAATTAGAACTCGAAACAATTCCGATGCCTGTTGTTTTTATAGTAGGAAAATATGCGTTCCCTATTGATGCTAATCTAACTAAAATTTAGAAAAAAATGAATCAAAAAAAAGGAATTTTAATTTGCGGACATGGAAGCAGAGACCCAGAAGGGGTTAATGGATTCAAGGAATTAGTACGTCTCTTAAAAATACGGTATCCAGATTACGAAGTTGATTATGGATTTTTAGAATTTTCGCATCCCGTTTATGCCGCTGCAGTAGAGCGTTTGTACGCCAATGGAATCCGTGAAATCATTGCTATTCCTGCCATTCTTTTTGCTGGAGGACACGCCAAGAATGACATCCCATACGAAATGAACTCGCTCCAGAGTCAATATCCCGATTTAAAGATTCGTTTAGGAAAACACTTTGGCATCACGCCATCCATATTACAGCTTTCTAAAAAACTGATAGAAGCAACGGAGTCTAAACTAGCACTTTTAGACCGAAAAGAAGCTTGTTTATTGGTAGTTGGTCGCGGCACCTCCGATCCAGATGCCAATTCAGACATTGCAAAAATGACTCGAATGCTTTGGGAAGGAATGGGTTTTGGTTTTGCAACTACAACCTATATTGGTGTTACGCAACCTTTATTAAAAGATACTTTACCATTAGTGAACCAACTACCCTACAAACGAGTGGTGGTCTTGCCTGTGTTTTTATTTACAGGTGTTTTACTAAAGAAAATATATACCCAAGTTGAAGATTTTGCAAGTAACTCTGATACCGAGTTTTGTTATACCGCTTCTTTTGAATGTGACGAACTACTGCTACAAACCATAGACGAACGTATCGCCGAAGTGGAGCAAGGCAACCCAAATATGAATTGCCAATTGTGCAAATACCGTACACAAATCATTGGTTTTGAAAACGAAGTAGGCAAAGAACAAAAAGGACATCACTTGGCGGTAAAAGGAATTTTATTTGAAGAAGAGGAAAAAATAGCAGTCAAAAAAATCCCTTTTTCAGGTTTAAAAAAACTATTAGGAATATAGAAAATGACAAATAAAGGAAAAATATACGGAATCTCTTTAGGGCCTGGCGATCCAGATTTGATTACCATAAAAGGTCTTAAAACACTCCAAAAATCGGATAAAATATATTATCCTGGTTCCTTATTGCCTAATGGGAAAACAACTAGTTTCTCCTTGCCTATTTTGCAACACCACCAACTAGACGAAAAAAAATTAGTCGGAATGTTTCTAAAGATGTCTGATGACAGAACGCAAGCCGAAGCAACCTACATGGCTACTTTTGAATCTATTCTGAAAGACTACAATAACGGTTTAACCATTGTTTTTGTCAGCGAAGGAGACAGTCTGTTTTACAGCACGTTCGCTTATTTATTGGAACACATTCAGCAACACCAACTCGATGTTGAAATTATTGCCGGCGTTCCTTCCTTTATATTAGGAGCGGCACAACACCAGTTGCCGTTAGCCATACTAAACGAGAAAATTGCAATCATACCAAGGGTCAAAAACAGTCAAGAACTAGAAACAACCTTAAACGATTTTGACACCGTAGTTTTGATAAAAATACGAAGTGTACTTAAGGATATTTCCCCTTTTTTGATAACAAGTGGATTGACAATTATGTATTGCGAGCGATTAGGAACAACACAACAATACATTACAACTAATATAGAAGACATTAAAAACAGAGAGATTCCTTATTTCTCTTTGTTAATTATAAAAAAACGAAAATGAAAGGATACATGTACCTATTAGAATGTGCCGATGGTAGTTATTATACAGGTAGCACCAAAAACCTTGAATTGCGTTTACAGCAACATCAAAACGGAGAAGGCGCAAATCATACCAAAAAACATCTTCCTGTAAAACTAGTTTATTTTGAAGAGTTTGATAGAATCGACACCGCTTTTAATAGAGAAAAACAAGTTCAAGGCTGGAGCAGAGCCAAAAAAGAAGCTTTAATCAATCACGAATTTAATAAATTACCCGAATTGTCACGAAATTATACTGAATATCCTCGTAATGCTGTGGCTTCGACAGGCTCAGCCACCGAAAGGACACACACGAACTTGGCTTCGACAGGCTCAGCCAACGAAGTGGCACACACAAACTCGGCTTCGGCAGGCTCAGCCACCGGACAAACAAACACAATTTCGACAGGATCAGCAAGCGATAATTTAATCCTACCGATAACTAAGCCTATCTCATCTATAACAATACCTTTCTCATCGGTGGTTGACCCTATCTCGTCGCTGGCTGAGCTTGCCGAAGCCAATTCCTTCTCATCGAACACGGTGGCTGAGCTTGTCGAAGCCAATTCTGTATCATCGAACACGGTGGCTGAGCTTGCCGAAGCCAATTCTGTGGTTGACTCGATGGCTGATTCTCTTTATGGCGCGGTGGCTGAGCCTGTCGAAGCCATCGAAGCCAAGCTTTCTGTAGTAGGAATAGGTCCCGGTGGACAAGAATATATATTACCATTTGCACAATCGGTTTTGGCAGATGCCGATGTGGTTATTGGTTACCATTATTATTTTCAATTTATCGAACACTTGCTAAAAGAAAACTGCGAGTGTATCGGAAAAGAATTAACTGAGGAAGAAGCACGTGCTGTATTAGCGGTAAACCGTTGCGAAAAAGGCAAGCACGTAGTGGTAATCAGCTCCGGAGATGCGGGTATCTATGCTATGGCATCCTTGGTATATCAATATGCCAGCACCCAAACCGATAAAGACATCGACTTGCAAACCATTCCGGGAATAAGTGCTTTTATTGCTTCGGCAGGAAAATTGGGTGCGCCACTCGGACATGATTTTTGTTGTATCTCTCTTTCCGATTTAATGACACCTTGGACAACAATAGAAAAAAGAATTCACGCCGCAGCAACAGGAGATTTCGTTACTTCATTGTACAACCCAAGAAGTAAAAAACGTTTTTGGCAGCTCAACCGACTCAAAGAAATTTTCTTAAAACACCGCAGTCCTACTACTCCCGTTGCCATAATTCGTCAAGTTACACGACCAGAAGAACACATCACTATTACCACTTTGGGCGAATTCGATACTGAAATTGTCGATATGTTCTCACTAGTGATGATTGGAAATTCACAAACTTATCAGTTTAAGAATTTCCTAGTTACCCCGCGTGGTTATTTGGCTCGAAAACCCCATACAGGACAAGAAATTCAAGATGAAAGCTTTCGCCAAATTGCCGAAAGTTTACAACGTACCGATCTCCCGACAGCGGACAAATGGGCAGTCATGCGCTGCGTACACACCACAGCCGATTTTGAATACGAAAATCTCTATTTATCGAGTAATAATGCCATCGAAAAATGGAATGATTACCTGATAAACGGAGGTACAATTATTACCGATGTCACGATGGTTCAATCTGGAATTACCAAAGAATTTACATCCAAATACCAAAACCAAGTGCTTTGTTATTTGAATGACCCCGAAGCTACGGCACTCGCACAAAGCGAAAATATTACCCGCAGTCAAGCAGGAATCCGATTGGCATTAACAAAACACCCTAACGCTTTGTACGTGGTAGGTAATGCTCCCACTGCCCTATTCGAATTGTGCGAACAAATATTAGACGAAAAATGTAAACCTGTGGGCGTGGTTGGTGCCCCTGTAGGATTTGTAAATGTTGTGGAATCAAAACTAAAATTACAGGCAATTACAAGTATTCCGTATGTGATTATCCGAGAACGTAAAGGAGGAAGTAATGTTGCAGCAAGTATTGTAAACGCTGCGTTTACGTTTGAAACAGTTATTGTATAATTAGGCGTTCTAGTTTTGTCATTCCGACAGAGGAGGAATCACACTCGAAACTAACGTATTATGAATAACAAAAGTGATTAACTAATGTGATTCTTCCCTTCGGTCAGAATGACAAACTCGTAACCATAAGGCTTAAAACATCCCATGAACTACATTCTAATAGGCATATCCGATAACCCAAATTTCGTTTTTTCAGACGAGACTCAACTCTTGTTGCAATCGCATCAGGTGTTTTCGGGTGGGAAACGCCATTATGAATTAGTACAAAAACACCTTCCCGAAAATCATCAATGGATTACTATTTCGGGAGAAATGAGTGTGCTATTTGAAATTTATAAACAACAAAATCAGACCGTAATGGTTTTTGCATCGGGCGACCCTTTATTTTATGGATTTGCAAATACCATTCAGAAATTTCATCCGGAAGCAACCGTAAAAACGATACCGTATTTCAATAGCATTCAATTGTTGTGTCACAAAGCGGGCGTTACGTATTCGAATATTACGTATGCTTCCGTTCACGGACGCAGTTGGAGAGAACTGGATGTCGCATTGATGGGACAAAAAGAATGTATCGGTGTATTGACCGATGCGTACAAATCGCCTCAGGCAATTGCCAAAAGAGCATTGGATTATGGCTATAAAAACTACCAAATGATAGTGGGCGAATCTTTGGAAGGCAATGACGAAAAGATAAGCCGTCTCACTTTAGCGGAAGCGATACAACAGGAATATCAACCGCTCAATTGTGTTTTATTAATCAAGGAAGAGCAAAAAACAAAACCTTTTGGCATTCCCGACAGTGATTTTGAAGGATTACCCAACCGTCCCAATATGATTACCAAAATGCCCATTCGATTGCTGAGTTTATCCCAATTGGATTTACACAATCGAAAAACACTCTGGGATATTGGCTTTTGTACTGGTTCTATTTCAATCGAAGCCCAATTACAATTCCCACATTTAGATGTTTTGGCTTTTGAAATCCGTCCCGAATGCGAATCGATTTTAGAAAATAATGCTCGAAAATTTGGTGCTTTGGGTATTCAAACTGTTATGGGCGATTTCTTTTTACAAAATCTAGACGAACTACCACAACCAGATACCGTTTTCATTGGCGGACACGGCAACCGATTGGCAGCACTGATTGCTAAAATCGATTCTTATTTGCTGCCAAAAGGGCGCATCGTAATCAATGCAGTCAAACAAGAAAGCAAAACCGAATTTATACAAAGCATAAAGCAACTCGATTATGAACTGCTTTTGCCAACAACTATAAAAATTGATCAACACAACGAAGTAACTATCTTGACCGCACAAAAGCGGTAGTTATTAAAATTTATATTAAAAAAAATGAAAAAAATAGCTTTACTAGCCAGCACTGATAAAGGAGTCCTTTTGGGAAAAATACTTCAAAAGGAATTTCAAAAATCAGTTTTGGTTTCAACACGAAAACATGAAGGCGTAACCGAAATCGAATCGATTGCTTTGTTTCTAGAATCGAATTTCAATGCTTTTGATGGTTTTATTTTTATTGGAGCATTGGGAATTTGCGTGAGGAGTATTGCTCCCTATTTGGAAAACAAAACCAAAGATCCTGCTATTATCAATATCGACGAAGCGGGTAAATTTGTGCAATCGGTACTTTCAGGACATTTGGGAGGAGCCAATGAACTAGCTCTAAATTTAGCCAAAGTAATTGGCGCACAAGCCGTAATTACAACCGCTAGTGACGGGCAAGATATTTGGGCTTTGGATACTTTGGCAAAAACGTACAACTGGAAAACTCAAAGTACCATTGGAATGAATGAAATCATTTCGTTGTTTGTCAACAATAAACCCACCGCTTTATTATTAGACATAAAAGACAAAGGCTGTACTTTTTTAGAAAAAAACAAACCCGATTTTGTTACTGTTTATTATAGCTATAAAGCCATTGATTTTTCTAAATATGAACTTTTTATAGCCGTAACTTATACTGTTTATACTGCTCCAATTCCTGCATTGTATTATTATGCTCCCGTAATCACTATGGGAATGGGATGTTCTAGAGATATCGAATCGGATTTGTTGGAAGTTTCTTTTCGAGAACAATTACAACAAAATAATATTGCCTACGCCTCCATAAAATCCCTTGGTTCTTTGGGTGTAAAACACGACGAAGTGGCTTTTATAGCTTTGGCAAATGCGTTGCAAATTCCGTTTATCACTTTTACTGCCGATGAATTGAATTCTAAAGTAGCCGCAAATCCATCGGAAGTTGTGATGAGCAAATTAGGTGTTCTTAGCGTTGCGGAGGCTTCGGCAATGCTATTGGCTCAAACTGATGATTTGATTTTAGAAAAACAAAAACTGCATTTATCCTCGGGCAAAAAACACACCATCGCTTTGTCATTAGACAAAAAAGCAAAACGAAAAGCCGAAATCGTAATTGTGGGCGCTGGTCCGGGTGCTGCCGATTTGATTTGTGTAAAGGGAAAAGAATTACTGGAAGAAGCTGATTTGATTTTGTATGCGGGAAGCCTTATTCCTGTTGAGTTAACACATTATGCCAAAGCTAATGCAATCGTTCGTAACTCGGCAAGTATGACCCTTGAAGAACAAATAGAAATTATGGACGAACATTATGCACAAGGACACTTAATTGTACGTTTGCAATCGGGAGATCCTTCTATATACGGAGCCATTCAGGAGCAAATGACCATTTTTGACGAAAAAGGTATGGATTATTCCATTGTTCCCGGAATTTCGTCGTTTCAGGCCGCAGCAGCTTATCTAAAATCGGAATTCACTATTCCTGAAGTTGTACAAACTATTATTCTGACCCGTGGAGAAGGAAAAACACCGCTTCCCGAAAAAGAAAAACTGAACGAAATGGCCAAACACCAAGCCACGATGTGTATCTTTTTGAGTGCCACAATTGCCAAATCAGTTCAAGAACAATTACTGGAACATTATCCCGAAGACACTCCCGTAGCTGTTTTATATAGAGTAACTTGGAAAGACGAAAGGGTATTTGTAGGCAAACTAACTGAACTTGCTCAAATAATTCGTGATAACAAACTGACTTTAACAACTTTAGTAATCGTTGGAGCTGCCATTGGCGCTCGAAAAAACCGTTCTTATCTATACAGTCCCGAGTGGAAACATATTTTTAGAACGGGGAAAGAAGCTAAGGTTATCCTTCGACAGGCTCAGGAACCTTTAGCAGGATTAAGATAACTTTCGACAGGTCAGGAACCTTTGACAGGATCAAGATAACCTTCGACAGGCTCAGGTAGCTTTATTCGAAATAACTTTCGACAGGCTCAGGAACCTTTGACAGGATTAAAATAGATTTCGGTAAGCTCAGTGTAAAATAATTATAATTTTTATGATACTAGTATTCGGTGGCACAACAGAAGGAAAAAAAGTAGCGAAGTTTCTCGAAAGGGAAGCCTTGCCTTACTTCTATTCTACAAAAACGGAAATCGAGTTTGACAAAGGACAATTCGGAAGCTATCGTTTTGGGGCGTTCTCGATTACAGAATTAATTGCGTTTTGTCAGGAAAAAAAAATACGCACAATTATACATGCGAGTCATCCTTTTGCAGAAATTTTACATCAAACAATAGCTGAAGCTAGTAGCTTTTTATCTGTTCTTGTCATTCGTTTTGAAAGACAATATCCTGTAAAAAGTGTTTCAAAAGATGTGATTTATGTCAAAAATTATGCGGAAGCCATCGCCTATTTGAATGCCAAGAAAATAGAAAGTTTATTGGCTTTGACAGGAGTACAAACCATTGAAAAGATGGAATCCTATTGGAAAAAAAATTGTTCTTACTTTCGGATTTTACCAAGGGAAAGTTCATTGGCTATAGCAGAAAAATCGGGATTTCCGAAAGAAAATTTGATTTTAGAATTTCCAAGTGATGATTTGAACCATGAAATTGAGATTTTAAAAAAATACAATTGTCAAGCTGTGATTACCAAAGAAAGCGGAGAATCGGGCTTTTTATCCACAAAAATTGAAGCTGCCAAAATTTGTAAAATTCCAATTGTAATTATTGAAAGAGTTATGTTGCCTAAGAGTTTTCTAATAGCATCAAATGAAGCTGATTTGTTTAACTTTATGACTTTAAAAAAATAAAAAATGGCATTGCTTCCAATTCCAGAAGGTCCTTTACGCAGCGGCTACACCACAGGATCCTGTGCAACTGCGTGTGCGAAAGCGGCATTAATGAGTTTATTGCAACAAAAAGAAATAAAAGAAGTAACAATAACTTTGCCTTTTGGGGAAAAAGTAAATTTTACGATTACATCCTGTTTTTTTGATGAAAAACAGGCCACTTGCACCACCATAAAAGATGCAGGAGACGACCCCGATGTAACTCATGGCGCAACAATTGGTTGTACAGTTTCTCTAAATGAAGCCGAGGGAATTCAATTTCTGCAAGGTAAAGGTGTGGGCGTTGTGACCTTACCCGGATTGGCCATTGCGGTGGGCGAACCTGCCATTAATCCCGTGCCAAGGAAGATGATTACTGATGCCGTACATTTTGTTAAACATCAGTTTCAATGTGATAAAGGCGTAAATGTGGAAGTTTTTGTAGAAAACGGGGAAGCAATCGCAAAAAAAACATTGAATTCCCGTATCGGGATTCTAAACGGAATTTCGATTTTAGGAACAACAGGCATTGTGAAAGCTTTTAGTTCATCGGCCTATATTGCTAGCATCACACAAGGTATTGATGTCTCGATTGCCAATGGTTGTACCGAAATTGTCATCAATTCCGGAGGACGATCGGAGAATTTATTGAAAGTACGATTCCCGCATTTGCCTGATTTTGCTTTTATACAATACGGCAATTGGATTGGAGATACTTTAGAAAAAATAAAATCGGTTCCGCTTGAAAAAGTAACCATTGGAATAATGATAGGAAAAGCGGCCAAACTGGCGCAAGGCGAACTTGATACCCACAGCGGAAAATCAACTTGGGACAAAGCATTCATACATCAAATGGCAAAAGATTGCGGGTATAGCGACGAACAATGTTTACCGATTTTAGATTTGAATATGGCAAGGCGACTAACAGAAATTTTCGATTTTACAGAGAATGAACCTTTCTTTCAATCCTTGCGACAACATTGTTATGATGTTTGTAAACAACATATTCCGAATGTAGCATTGACCGTGCTTTTGATTGATGCGAATGATAGAATTATGCCTTCGACAAGCTCAGGCACCGGAGTAAAAACAGGCTCAGGGAACGGGGATCAGAATACATGACCAGTGCCTGCGTTCCCTGAGCCTGTCGAAGGGGTCGAAGGGGTCGAAGGGGTCGAAGGAGTCGAAGGAGTCGAAGGGGTCGAAGGGGTCGAAGGCACGGATTTAAGAATTAATAAAAAAACACAAAATGATAGGTTATCTATTTACAGATTCACTTTTATTAGGCATACAACATTCGTTTGAACCGGATCATATGGCGGCAGTCTCAGTATTGGCATCCGAGCGAAAAGACAACAAAATAGGTTTAGCAAAACTCTTATGGCGCTCTTCTCAATGGGCTATGGGGCATTCGGTAACCTTATTGCTTTTTAGTGCTTTTGCCTTATTATTAAAATCAGCTTTACCTTTAAATCTTTCTACCTATGCCGAAATAATAGTTGGTCCGGTAATGATTTGGTTGGGAATATCTGCAATCAGGCGCAATCATAAACTCAAAAAAATAATGGACGTTCATCGGACAATTGCGGAGCACGAACACACGGCAAATGTGTTGCATATACACGGCAAACAAGGTGAAGAAATTACGATGAATGTATTGAGTCGTACCTTCTGGGTGGGGATGTTACACGGATTGGCCGGTACTGGTGGAGCTTGCTCGATTGCATTGGTCATGGCATCAAAGGATACTTATACCGCAGTGGGGATTATTGCTTTGCAAAGTATCGGAATTATTATTGCCATGACTACCTACAGTTGTGTCTTGACTTTTTCGGTTTCCCGATTTATCGAACGAAACCAAATTGCTTTCAAAATGATGAATGCCGTTGTCGGTGTTTTTTCCATATTTATTGGATTTCTTTGGATTTATAACGCTATAAACGGATAATGATGCACAAAAATTTCCCTTTTACCGCCATTTGTGGGCAAGACGATTTTAAGTTGGCTTTGCTATTATGTATGATTGATCCATCGCTGGGCGGAGTTTTGGCTTTGGGGGACAAAGGAACGGGCAAAACCACAACCGTTCGGGCGCTGCAAAGCCTGATGAAAAATATCGAGAGTGATTTCCCGTTTGTGAATTTGCCGATAGGCGCTACCGAAGATCGTGTTTTGGGGTCGGTTCACTTGGAAACTTTAATCAACGAAAAGAAACTGGAAGTCCAAAAAGGATTGCTAGCCAAAGCACATCAGGGTGTTTTATACATCGATGAAGTCAATCTGTTGAATGATTATCTGATGGATGTTTTACTCGACGCTTCTTCAAGTGGAGGTTATTTTCTGGAGCGTGATGCGATTTCGCAATGGCTCGACAGCCGATTTTGTTTGGTAGGGACAATGAATCCTGAAGAAGGCGATTTACGTCCGCAGTTGCTAGATCGTTTTGGACTGAGTGTAACTATAAAAACTCCTACAGACAAGAAAATCCGAATGAAAATTGTGAATCGTCGTTTGGATTTTGATATGGATTCGAATGCTTTTTGTCGCCAATTTGAAGACGATGAAAAAGGGTTGTCAAAAATAATTGCGTCAGCAAAAGAACAACTTTCTTCCATTTATATTTCGGAAGAAATTAAGGAAAACATTGCAGACAAATGCATTTCGCACCAAGTAGAAGGTCTGCGAGCCGACATTTTACTGATGAAAGCAAGTCGTGCTTATGCCGCTTTAGACAATTGTACCGAAGTAACAGTGATGCATTTAGAGAAAGTCGCTCCTTTGGTCTTGAACCATCGCGCAAAACATTTTCCAAAAAGCAATGACAATGGCAATGACAATGACAATGGCAATGGCAATGAGAATGAGAATGAGAATACAGAAAATATAGAAAATAGCGGGTTGAGTGACTATTTATTACAAGCTACAGAAACTGAGCAGTTTTTAAAAATACAAATACCAAAGATTGAATCAAAGAAAGGGTTGTTATTTAAAAATCAACTTATACAAAAAAGCAGTCAACATCCTTTTGGAACAGTCGCTACTGGAATCGATGTTTTGTCTTCGGTAAAAGAATATCTGACTACCCAAAAAATTAAAGTTCATTATAAAAAAGCTATTGCTCAGTCAAAAATTCACTTGATTTTCCTGATTGATTCGAGTAGTTCTATGGTGAAAAATCAGCAAATTTCTTTTATAAAAGGATTGATTTCGGAAACGCTACTTCAATTTAAAAACAAAAAAATAGTACTTTCGGCAGTAGCATTGCAGAACGGTACGGCAACAGTCGTTTTAAAGCTTACGCAAAATATAGAGAAATTTATAGCCGAAATACAACAGTTGCGCTCTGGCGGAAAAACGAATTTAAAGGCTGGTTTGTCCTTAGTGCACCAACTTTTAAAATTGAAAATGCCGCAGGAAGAAACAGTCTTCTATGTCTTGACCGATGGCAAAATAAATAAAGGCGAAACCGAAAACCCTTTTGCGGAAGCGGTTTCTTATTTTAAAACCTATCTGAGAATATCAAAAAACACCACGGTAATTGATACCGAAAAAGGTTTTGTAAAATTAGCTTTGGCTAAAAAATTAGCTATTGAAATGAATGTAAACTATAGAGTTGTTGCATATTAAAATCAAAAAAAAATGAAAATATATACCAAAAAAGGAGATACCGGAAAAACGGGATTATTTGGCGGAAGCCGAGTTTATAAAGACGATGTTCGTGTAAACTGCTACGGCACATTAGACGAAGTGAATTCGACCATTGGTTTGTTGCGTGCCAAGTTAGGAACGGAACACGAATGGCAACAAAACCTGCATAAAATTCAGAGGGATATGATGGATATGATGTCCCATTTGGCCAGACCATCAGACTGCAAAAAGATAAACCCAAATCCAAAACCCGAAGATGGAGCTGAATTCTGCGAAGCTTGGATAGACGAACTGGAAGCTGCCATGACAAGCAAATCAGATTATTTCTTGCTTCCTGGCGGTAATGAAATCTCGGCTTTATGCCATGTTGTGCGTACACAAATGCGTCGAGGCGAACGTTTATTGGTAAGTTTGATGAAAGAAGATGATGTCGATGATTATATTCCTGCCTACATCAACAGAATGTCGGATCTTTTCTTCATTCTGGGTCGTGCCGAAATGGACAAAGCAGGTGTAGCCGAAGAAAAATGGCAGTTATTTTTGTATAAAAGAAAGAAACAACCTGAATTGTAGTGGTATTTTTTTTAGTTTTCAGTCTCAGTCTCAGTTTTCAGTTTGATTCTGACTATGAATGAAAACTGAATTATAGTTTTCAGTTTCAGTTTTCAGTTTGATTCTGAGACTGAGACTGAGACTGAAAACTGAGACTGAGACTGAAAACTTTACTCCGAATCTATAAGAAGCTGTTGTAGTTTTTCAACAGTTTCTGGTTTTGGTTCTTTCCACATTCCTCGTTGGATAGCTTCAAGCATTCTTTCGGACATATCTTTTAGTGCCCACGGATTTACTTTTTCTATAAATTCTTTGTTTTCGGGTTTAAATAAATATTCCTCCGTGATGCCTTCGTACATAAAATCGTCAATCATATCGGTTGTTGCATCATAGGCAAAAAGATAATCCATGGTGGCTGCCATTTCAAAAGCACCTTTATAACCATGTCTTTTTACTCCCTCAATCCATTTTGGATTTACCACACGGGAGCGGTACACTTTGAGTAATTCTTCTTTTAGCGTTTTTACTTTCGGGTTATCGGGGCGGGAATGATCTCCAAAATAAACTTGGGGTTGCGTGCCACTTACGGTTTGTACGGCATTGGTCAAACCGCCTTGAAACTGATAATAATCATCCGAATCCAGAATGTCATGTTCCCGATTGTCTTGGTTGTGCATCACAATTTGAATATCGGATAACCGTTGTTCAAAAACTTCATGCGCCGACTCCCCTATTCTGTCGCTTCCATAGGCGTAACCACTCCATTGCATATATACACGTGCCAAATCTTCTTTGGTTTGCCAATTTTTCTCGTCAATTACGGCTTGCAATCCTGCACCATACGCCCCTGGCTTAGAGCCAAAAACACGAAACAAGGCTCTTTTATGAGCTTTGTCCTCGGTAATTCCTTTGGATTTCCAATCGGCTTTTTCTTTGAGAAAACGTTTTCTGATGGGGTTCACTTCTGGATCTTCATCTAACTGTGCCAAACGTTCTACCACTTTATTAAACAACGAAATTACATCTGGAAAAGCATCTCTAAAAAAACCCGAAATGCGCAACATTACATCTACTCGCGGACGTTTTAGCATGAGCATAGAGATAATCTCAAAATCGGTTACTCTGCGATTAGCGCCTTCCCAAACGGGTTTTACACCCATCAAAGCAAAAGCTTGAGCAATATCATCGCCACCTGTTCGCATGGTAGAAGTTCCCCAAACCGAGAGTCCAACCGTCTCTGGATATTCTCCGTTTTCTTGTAAATAGCGTTCTATTATGAGGTTCGCACTTTTTACTCCCAAAGCATAAGCCGTTGGAGTTGGAATAGTACGCACATCTACCGAATAGAAATTTCTCCCTGTGGGCAACACATCCAAGCGCCCTCGTGTGGGAGCACCTGAGCTTCCCGAAGGAACATATTTGCCATTCAAACCCGACAATAAATTAGCAATTTCGTTGGTGGTTTGCTGTACTTTTGGGTAAGTGTCTTTTGCAATAAAATTAAGAACGCCATCAAAATTTAGGTAACCCGTATCTTTTTTATCTAATAAAAATTGTGATAAATAGACTCGTGAAATCAATTCGAGTTGTTCGACAGCATCGCCAATCGTTCGGCAATAGACCTGCTGAATTTCTTTTTCGAAAGCAGTTGCATAATCACATTGCAGTGGATTAAAATTCAATTCCAAATCGAGTGCCAATGCGTGTGTTATTCCTTTTATCGCTCCCGATGGAACACGGTGCAAGGCAATAAGCAAATCGAGTAATTGGTCATTTTCTGGAGCTTGTCCAAAAATATGCAAGCCGTCTCGAATTTGTGCTTCTTTCAAATCGCACAAATAGCCGTCTAATTTCACTAATAATTCATCAATATCCTCTACCGAAGCTCTCAAATCAGTATCTAAATGCGCTTCTTGAACCAAAGTTTTGATTTGCTTTTTTAATACTGTGGCTCTTTTTATATCCAAAGTAAAAGCCTCGTAATATTCGTCTATCAGATGCTCCAATTGGGTTAAAATACCATAATTTTCGGCACGGGTCATAGGCGGAATCAGATGATCCAAAATCACAGCTTGATTGCGACGCTTGGCTTGAGTTCCTTCGCCCGGATCGTTGACTATAAAGGGATAAAAATGCGGAATGGCTTCCATCAACAGTCTCGGATAACAACTTTCTTTGCTTAATGCAACACTCTTTCCTGGCAACCATTCTAAGTTTCCGTGCTTGCCTACATGAACAACGGCATCCGCTTGAAAAACATGATTTACCCAAAAATAATAGGCTAAATAATTGAAAGTGGGCGGTAAATCTGGCGAATGATAAATCGCTTTTTCGTCTTGATTGTACCCTCGAGAAGGTTGAATACTCACAAAAACAGTTCCCAATAAAAAACCGGCAATAGCAAATTTTCCATCGCTATAAAAAGGAGACTCTTCGGGTTTTCCCCATTGCTTTTCGAGTTGTTCTCTCAAATTTAGAGAAATGGTATTGTACTGTTTGTAAAAATCTTCAATAGACAACGAAACTTGAAAAGGGCGGTATTGCGTTGTATCAACATCATTGGTAATATAATGAGTGACCAATTCTATCAATTCTTGGCTCGAATTGGGTATGAAATTACCTAAATCATATCCATTATTTTTGAGAGCCTTGATGATATTGACCATGCTTTCTGGTGTATCAAGTCCTACCCCATTCGCCAAACGGCTGTCTTTGTTGGGATAGTTGGGCATTATCAAAGCGATACATTTTTCTGAATTCTTTTTGGTTTGCAATCGATGCCAACGCACGGCAAAATCAACCACAAAATCAACTCCTTCTTGGTGTGTCTCGTACTTTAAAATATCCGAATCGGTTAACGCATCCTTGCCCAACGCCACTTTAAAGGATACTGCGGTGGTAATAATTCGCCCGTCCAATTCGGGTAGCGCAATATTGATAGCGACATCAGTAGGCGTTAATCCAAATAAATTGTCTTGCCAAATGGCTTTGGTACACGAAGCAAAAATAGCCTGAATAACAGGAATATTGAGTTTATAAAAAATAAAATCGGACTCATTCTCCGTTAATGCTTTTATCGAAAAACTAGTGGTATTGACAATTGTACTCAACTTACGGTTGTTGCCTTGAGTAAGTAAGTCAAATAACTCATTGGCTATATTCTTGTCCCGAAGATTATTGACAAAAGCCATAATCGGGCGCGTATTTTTTTTCTTTAATTGTTCACAAATAGCATAAACAGGCTCTAAATTATCTGCTAAATAGTGGGATTGATATACCAAAACTACGGTATCGAATTCTGCATTATACGCTTCTTCTTTGGTTAGGATTCCGTTTTCTAAATCATACAAAAATAAATCAGGTATGCGTTGCGGAGCCTTGTAGACCAAATCTTTTCTGTCAAAAAAATGATGCAAAATAAAACGCAATGCTTCCAACAAATTTTGTTTTCCACCTGCGCAAAAGTATTTCCAAATCAAATCTGAAACCGATAAATCGACTGTTGAAAGATTCATCAGCTCTACATCTGGTGCATCATAACCCGGTAAAAAAAGTACTGGAATGTTTTTTTGCCTGCACTCCAATTCAATAGATTCTACCAAATAAGGATAATAACTAATTCCGCCCAACAATCTGCAAATAACGAGTTTTGCTTCGCCTATTACTTCTTCAACATATTTATCGATGGTCAATTCTTGTTTTAGATAGGTAAGATTGGCCATTCTTAAAGACGGCGCTTCGACTATGCACCCTTCGACTTCGCTCAGGGGTGCTTCGCTCAGCGACCGGGAGTCGATTTTCACATCAACTTCCTCTCCTATTTCTCCGGTCACTGAGTCTTGTCGAAGTGCCGCGTATGCTTTATTCAACGAATGAATTTCGGTGTCGGCGGCTGATAGAAAAACAATATCTCCTTTGGATTGTTCGATGTGAAAAACGCCGTCCTCATTAGGATTCCAGCCTCCGGGAATGGTAGGTATTAAGTGCATTTGTACTGTTCTAATTTAAAAAAAATGGATAATCAACAGCTGTCGATTATCCATTCAAATATACCCTCTATTTGCTGTTAATTCAATCTTTCGTTGATAATTTGTTGCAAATTTTTATGTTCTAATTCGTCTCCAATGATTACCAAACTCGTTTTTCGGGTTTCATTATCTTTCCATTTACGGTCAAAATAACTTTCGAAACGGGTCGATACTCCTTGCAAAACCATACGCATCGCTTTTTCTGGAACGTTTATAAATCCTTTAATTCTATAAATCTCGTGTTCTTCGATAATTTGTTTAAGTGTTGCAACCAATGTTTCCGGGGTATGAACCGCAGTAATTTCGACAACTACAGAGTCAATATGATCGTCGTGTTCGTGTTCATGACCATTGGCGTGATCCTCTTCATGATGCGAATGACGGTTTGCCAAATCATTTTCGGCTTGGGCTCCAATTCCTAACAGAATATCAGCGGCAATCAGTCCTTTATTGGCACTTACTATTTTTACATTCGATCTAATTTTAGCAGCAATAATAGCCTGTACTTCTTCAAATTGCGCTTGATCGAGTAAATCTTTTTTGGTCATTACAATCAAATCAGCGCAAGACAATTGGTCTTCAAACAATTCTTCAATTGGGGTTTCATGGTCTAAGGATTCATCTGCTTGACGTTGCGCTTCGACTCTAGCACGGTCACAGATTTCACCAGTTGCCTGCCCCACTGCATCAACCACGGTAATTACGGCATCTACGGTAATTTGCGGTTTTAACTCTGGCCAGTTGAAGGCATGCAATAACGGTTTTGGCAAGGCAAGACCCGAAGTTTCAATTATAATATGGTCGATAGTATCTTTGCGTTCCATCAATTGTAGCATAATCGGCAAAAACTCGTCTTGAACGGTACAGCAAACGCAACCGTTGCTCAACTCCATGATGTCCTCTTCGTTGGTACAACAAGATTTTAGTAATTCGCCATCGATACCCATTTCTCCAAATTCGTTTACAATAACAGCCAATCGCTTCCCATTGTTGTTTTCTAATAAATTACGAATAATTGTGGTCTTTCCCGATCCAAGAAAACCGGTAATAATAGTAACTGGAATTTTATTTGTCATAACTGTTTTTTAAAGTGTTGTTTTTTGAGGTTAAAAATAGTGTATTAATCAGAAAAACTACATACTATTTATGTTTTAAAAAAATTTGTATCTGTTTTTTAGGATAAGACATCCATGCATAATAAAAAGATCTGCGATTAAAACTGGATATTGTTCATAATCTGATTCAACATATCCCCTTTTTTTTCAAATCAGTTATCTTTATTTCAAGACGAAACATAGATTTGATAGTATAAAAAAAGTAGAAGAACCTCTATTAGTCCATGAAGTATTAGTGTTTGTCAAGAAAACAGGATAAATATACATTTTGGGTGATTTAGTACTAAGTTCTTGAAAGCACCAAATATGACAAAAGGTCTCCCTACTTTTTCCGTGATTTTTTTTAGAACTACATGATTTTCAAAAGTTATAAAAAACTATAAACTAACATACCTGCCATTTTATAGTTTTTTTGTTTCTATTTAAAGTAGATGTGTTTCTATTTATAAGTAAACGTGTTGAATTTCTACGATATTTACGGAAAAAGTCAGGAGACTCATGTTAAATTTACGCCTTTCAAGAACATTTGAAAAAAGACAAAGTCTGAAGACTCATATCTTTGTAAAACTAATCATTTCGATAAACGTCCAAGAATTCTTTTGTTGTCAATAATCCAAAAATTGTTTTGTTTTCTAAGTTTTATTTTTTCTCTCGAACAAGCAAATGGACCTGGATTTTGTTGAATGATTTCGATCAAACTGTCCTCGACTTTGCTTACAATTGCAACATGTCCATACCGATTAAAGATCGTTTTGTCGAAAATAATGATATCATTTTCTTTTGGTTTTGCCTTACTTGGGTTTGAGAATTGTATTAGGTTTCTTTTTGTGTTGTACATGCTGTCCTTGAGAGTAGTGTCATAATAATCAATGGCATTTCCGTAAGTATCTGGCATTCTGTGGTGTAAATATTCATAATAATATCTTTTTACAAACTCGACACATTGGTATTTTACACCAATATTATATCCGTCTTCGGTTAAGTTTCTTCCTTCAGAATTACTTACACCACCGTTGTAGTAGATTTTTACGCCGTTAAAAGTATCTACTACTTCACCAACAGAATGATTTCTATTCCAGTTTATATTTTTTACAAGTAATATTAAACAATAAAATACAGTTATGCTAACGACAAAAATTAACATTATCCTTTTCATTTGTTCTAAGTCTATTTTAAAGTTTTTTTAGTGTGTTTGTTTAAAATTAAAATGAATACTATATAAACAGTGATACAAATTAAAATTGGTATAAATGATTGCTTAAAAACAAAAGAATCTACATCTTCACTAGAAAATGAACTCCAGCTAGACACTCTTGTCTCAAAGATATCCGTATTTATTACTTTTAACCATACAATAATTAAATAGATTATTATCACAATTATGGTTACATAGTCTTTTTTAATAAGCTTTTTTAAAAAAAAATGGATTAAAGCAACAGGTATTAGAATTAAAAAAATAACTTGTTTGATTAATATTTCATTGAAAGAACATTTTATGCAACCCGAAGATAATTCATTTGCATATTGCCCCATTGATAGATATGCTTGAATAATTGTTAGAATAGAACAAAATAAGCCAGTTACAAAAGGTTTACATGATGTTTCCATTTTTTTATTGTTTTAAGACTGGTTTTTTTCCTTTTTCAAACTTAAACATACCTTTTGGAAGAATGCCTCCTGGACAATCTCCAGACCTAGGTAATGTGTATGCGCCTTCTGTGTTCCATAATGCTTCGTCCCACCCAGTTCTAAACCAATCCTTTGGATTTATTGGGTTGCTAACTTCTTCATCTTCAATTTTTGAGTATTTTTTCTTGTATTCTTTGTCACTTCCTTCAACCCAAGTTGGTGTGTAATTACTTCTTCTTAAATAAGCGTAGACTGTAGCATTTAATTGTTCAGCTAATATTTGAGCTAGACTTTCTTCGGGTTTTACTAATTTTATCGAAGTTTCATCATATTTATAAGTTGGACTATATGCTAGTATACTGTTATCACTATTTCCTGTTCTACAAGCATATGAGAAAACAATAGGTTTGTTTACAAATGAGGTTGATTTTAATTGCTTAGCATTATTTGTGTTAAATTGTTGCAAAGAACTGTTTTTGCCATCTAATCCAAAATCAATAATACTAGGTAGCCCATGTGAAAATATTTTCAATACGTCAATTTTTATTTCATCTCTTTTAATTAAATGATTACCGTAATTAATATATTTTATAAGCTCATCAACAGTATTAATTTTAATTAACGTTGCATTTTTATTATGCTTTTTAGAGTCTCTTTCGATAATTTTGAGTTCTTCAGTGTTAAATCCATCAGTAAAAATTAATAATGTAATGTATTTATTCTTAGAGTAATTTTGTTTGATTTCTCTAACGGCTTGAGCAGGAAACATTAACTTATTCCCATATGTTTGAGAATGCTGTTCTGTACCTATTATTACTATTACTTCTTTTAATTCTAAATTTAACTTAACACTTACATCTTCATCCGCTTTTTGATAAAAAGCATAAATCCTTGCTTTTTCAAAATCATGTTTAAAAACCAATTGTATAATTATCTTATCTCCGTCTAATTTGTTGAGAGAAGCTACTCCATTTATAATTAATCGTTCGCCATTATCAAATTTCACGGACCATTTAAGTAAACCAATTTCTGTAACTGTTGGTTTTCTAGAAGTTGTAGCTTTGTAAACATAGAAAGTTCCTAAAACAATTTTATCCACTATTTTGCCTTTATCATCAAATGGACCTTCAACTTTGGTAATTCTAATATCTGTTGGTGGTTTTCTATCCTTGTTTTTATCATAATCTACACCTTTTGCACCATTTTGGACTACTTTTGCTTCGGATAGATTTACAATTTCCCCGCCATCTTCAATAATACTACCTGATGCATTTTCTATAAAATCATTTGCAAATATATTTATTACACCCATAACTTATGCATTTAATGATTTTTCTCCGGATAGATTCTGTATTTTGCCTTTGCTATTTTGGATGTGTTCTTTTACAGAAATGGCTTCAATTTTTCCAGATGCATTTCGAGAGATGTCTTTAGCATCGGCCGAATATTTATCACTAGCAATCTTTGTTATGTTTTTTGCCATTAGCATATAATCAGCTTCTGCCTTTTGAGTGATCATTGCACCTGCAGAAATTGAATAATCTATACCCGCAGTTTCGGTAATATTAGTACCTGCTGATACCGAAACAGTTTTTAGAGCATTCATAATAATATCTGACGCATTCACTGTAAAATTCTTCGGTGCATTGACCTCAATATTCCCCTGACCGTCCATTTTCCAAGTATTGCCACTTGGGTCTTCTATGTAAACACTTCCCTCAGCATCATTAAAAATCATTTTGGTTCCGGAGCGAGGGAATTAAGTAAAAAGAGAGAAACTTAATTGCAATTAACGCATTTTAAGAGATTCGGCTTCATTGAGTTCGAAATTAAACATATAAATAAAAAACCAATACGTTAAAAATATAAAAATAACTGCCAAAATAAATAACAAACATGACAATAGCCATATATTTTTTATTTTTTTTGTCAAATAGTAGATTAGTAAAAGAGATAAAGTAGTTATTAATGCTCCTATTAAACTTATTTGTGTCACTATAGTAAAAATCTTTTTTGTACTTAAATTCTGCGAAGAATCTATTGAGATGTACCAATATGTAATACCTATCGTAGAAATGATAAAAATTACAATAGTAATGATACTGTTTTTTTTAAAATCTGTCATATTTTACCGTTTTAAGCCATTAGACGAAAAGTTAACAACCTCAAAAAATTTCCATAAGAGAACTTAAAAATGAGTTAGAATCATCGAGGTGGTAAAAAACCATAACCAAACTGAGTTGGAAAATTACAAGTATTAAAAAACCAAATAGAACCAATATTAAAAAAGAAAGTAACCATTTACTCTTCAATATTTTTATTAAAGAATAAATTAATGAAAATATCATACTTGGAATAATTGCAGCAATCATTCCAACTTGAGTAATTACTGTAGTTATGTATTTTAAATTATACACTGCTGCAAATCTGTGTACTAAAAAATACAGACATGTCATACCTATTGTTGAAAAAACAAATATTAACAAACTAATTAAAACTAACTTTTGAATATTTTTCATCATTATTTCTTTTTATATCCTGGGTTTTTTCCTGAACTGAAGGCACTTTTTAATCCATCTTCAACATCTTTCCAAAATTGTGTGTGACTTAAACTGTGTGATACCATTGCTAAGTAGGGAATTGACCCTGGTTTTTTGTCTAAATCTAATTTTGTGTTTTTTTCATCTTTCTCTGTAACTAATCCAGCATGATATTTATTGACAAATAAATAATACCTCTCAAAATTTCCTCTTAACATTTTTAGTTGTGTATCTAAATCACCTGTTATAATATTTTCAGAATAGTCTATATAATCAATAAAATCTTTCAATGCAGGAGGTTTAATAAACTGACTAAATAACCGCATTAACATATCTTCCAAATTTCTACTATGTACAGCACTTTGTGTTCCCTTTAAAAAAGCAACAAATTGCTTTTTTTTATTCCTAGAGTTATATGGGTCACTTCCAAAGATTGGTACATCTAAAATAGGTAGTCCTTTGGTTTGCTTTTTTGGAGTCCAAGATGTTTCGTCAATGCTGTCTGTCAACCCTTTCTTTTCTCCAAAAATACCTGCCAATAATTTTAATATATAACTGTCTTTCGGATTACTTTTAATATCAAACAAAATATTTAAAACTTTTAACCCCTGAGTCAAGTTTAAATTATTTGCCCATTTTGCTTTGTCATACCCTTCTTTTATGCCAACATTATAATTATTATATACATCATAAGTCCATTGTAGTAAATTATTCAAAAGATTAATAAATGAATCTTTTTCTTTTTGCAGATTTGAATTTTCAATTTTCAGCGAATTAATGTACTTGATAAATTCCGATATTATTATATTCATTCCTAAAAAAGCTTTTGCCATTTCTTTCCATGCTGGAATTGCTCTTTTCTTATGACTATCACTAAAACCTATACCTTTAAGATAAATTGTAATAGTATCAGTATTTACACTTTTAAGTGTTTCTATACCTGTTTTAAACTTCTCCATTTGAAAAGACTTTAATAATCCTTCCAAATTAACTAAACTAAAGTCAGCTACAAGTTGTTGTGTTAAATCATATTCGTTATGCACATTGATAATCTTGCAATCTTTATGTAATTTGGCATGATTAAGCTGGTGTTTCTTTTGGAAAAAGGGTGTCGATAAATAGGTTATACTTTTTATTTTCCACAATTTAGGAAAGTGTTCATTCGTTGCTATTAACTCCGTAAATTGGTTAATTACGTTCCCCCCGTGCGAATGCCCAATCAAATGTAAATGTACTTCTTGATTTTTCCAGAATTTATAAACTCTCAGAAACAAATCAAGTAATCTATCTGCAGCAAGATTTCTTTCCTTAGTATCATTATCTCCAGACCAACTAAAAAAGTCCCCCTCAATATTCAAATCAAGATATTGAGGTTTCAGTTCTGTAATTTTATGCCAAAAATTATTTATACTTGCTTTTGTTTCTTTTTTTGTCTTTTCATCAACTCCTCTCCAGTATTCGGTGTTTGCTTGGTGTTTTCCCCCTTTAGTATTTATTGGATCTGTTGTTCCCGCAACGAACATTACTACATCTCTTATTTTTTTGTCCTTTGGCGGGCTTCCTGGATCTCCATGTTTATGCCCATCTTTGGCACTATGAATAATTTGTGCGTTAGAGTGAATTTCATAGCCTTCTTTGGCATATATTTTACGATCTCCTCCAGTAATCTCTGTAATGTTTCCTTTTACATATCTAAGTTTCATATCTTAATGGTTTTTGCTTTTTTCGGCTGCATTGTGCAAAATTTCAGCCTGTGAATGTACTTCGTGATTTTTTTCTGATTGGGCTACTATCTTTTTCTCACTAATGGTTGTATGCCCTTGTTTACTCTCACTATGTACATCGCCCTCAATCATTTCATGTAATTTCCCAGCAACATTCAGCATACTATCTCCGCCTACAGTTGTATGGAGTATTGCGCCAACAGTGGTAGATTTATCAACTCCTGCACTTT
>NZ_VJZS01000021.1 GCF_007097385.1 Flavobacterium sp. ZT3R18 | reverse complement strand
AAAACATTTTAGTCGATAAAGTTAAAAAAAAAGACCGAACTTATTTTATATATTTTGCCTATATTTTACACCCCACCCGACAGGTTTCAAAAACCTGTCGGGTCTAAATTCTGCAATCTGCAATCTACAATCAGAAATCTACAATCAAAAATCTACAATAAAAAATGTTTCACCTACTCGACATCATCGGAACCATGGCATTTGCAATGTCAGGCGCATTAACGGCTATGAACAAAAAGCTAGATCCTTTTGGCGTTTTTATCATTGCATTTGTAACGGCAGTAGGGGGTGGAACCTTACGTGATGTCATGATAGGCCGCACTCCGGTGGGCTGGATGCAGGATTTAACCTATGTTTATGTGATTATATTAGGTTTTATTTTGACCATACTATTCCGAAAAAGATTAGACAAACTACGTATTTCACTAGCGCTATTTGATACCATTGGGTTGGGGGTTTTTACGCTAATTGGTATCCAAAAAGGAATAGATTACCATCTTCATCCTACTATTTGTATCGCTTTGGGAACCATGACAGCCTGTTTTGGAGGAGTTATTCGGGATATTTTATGTGTCGAAATCCCCGTAATTTTCCGCAAAGAAATCTATGCCACAATATGTATTCTGGGCGGAATCGTGTTTTTTATACTCCGAAAAATGAATCTGGAAAATGATATTTTATACCTTATTACCTCACTGGTTATTATCGCAGTTCGCTTAATGGCCGTAAAATACAAATGGTATCTATCTCCGATTGATCATAAGAAATAACGTTAATTTGTGCGATACCGCAGTAAGGAAATATTTTTTGCCATTCATAAATTTTAAAGTATTCTCCTAATTGCTTACTTTTCCAGTCTTTAATCCCCAAATGTGAAAAACTACACTGTCAAACGATATCAAGAAAAAGATTACGCCACTTGGAATACCTTCATAGGTCAAGCCAAGAATGCTACTTTCCTGTTTCATCGTGATTTTATGGACTACCACAAAGACCGATTCGAGGACTATTCTTTGATGGTATTTGAAAACGAAAAGCTAGTGGCTGTTTTGCCTGCCAATAAAGATGGAGAGGTTGTTTATTCGCATCAGGGTTTGACGTATGGTGGATTGGTTTTATTACCAAAATCCAAGTTATACCATACTATTTTTATTTTTAAAGCAATCCTTGAGTATCTTAATGAAAAGCGAATTTCTAAATTAGTTTTAAAACAAATTCCTTCCATATATTGTGATTATTTATCAGATGAGATTAATTATTTGATGCATATCTGCAAAGGGAAAGCAATAATGAAACATAATATTTCTGTTATTTCCTTAAACAATGATTTGGTGTTTTCTAAATCTAGAAGAGAATGTATTAATAAAGGGAAAAAGCAGAATTTAATCATTAAAGAAGAATCCAATTTAGAAACATTTTGGAACGATCTTTTGATGCCAAATCTAAGAGATAAATACAATGCAAAACCGGTTCATTCATTAGAAGAGATTATGTTTTTAAAAAGTAAGTTTCCTAGTGATATTCGTCACTTTAATGTTTATAGTAATGAAAAATTAGTAGGAGGAACTACTCTTTTTATTACGAAAAGAGTTGCGAAGCCTCAATATATAGCCGGAAGTGATGAAAATAATTTTTTAGGTAGTATTGATTTTTTATATGATTTTTTAATAAAAGAAATTGCTAGAGGAAAAGTTTTTTTTGATTTTGGTCCTTCACATGAAAACAATGGACTGGAGATTGTGGGGAAAATTAATTTCTGGAAAGAAAGCTTTGGGGCGCATTCTTTAGTTCAGGATTTCTATGAAGTTGAAACTGCTAATTATTATTTGTTAGACACTGTTTTGATATGATAAAATTTTTAGACTTAAAAAAGATAAACGAACCTTATGAAGTCGCTTTTCAAGATAAATTGAAAGCGGTTTTAGCCAGCGGTTGGTATATTTTGGGCAAAGAACTCCAAGAGTTTGAAACTAATTTTGCCAATTATTGTGATGTCAATTATTGCGTAGGAGTAGGGAATGGGTTGGATGCCCTAACGCTTATTTTTAAGGGATACATTCAACTAGGAAAACTGCAAAAAGGCGATGAAGTTATAGTGCCAGCCAATACGTATATTGCCAGTATACTCGCCATCTTTCAAGCCGATTTAGTACCTGTTTTGGTCGAGCCAAAGTTGGAAAGCTACAACATCGACCCGAGTTTAATTCAAGACAAAATTACATCCAATACCAAAGCCATTCTTGCCGTACATCTTTATGGTCAATTGGCAGAAATGGATAGGATTCATGAAATAGCAAGACAAAATAATTTGATTGTGGTTCAAGATGCTGCTCAGGCTCATGGTTGTGAAAATAAATTTCAAAACCTCCTAACTCCCCCTTCAGGGGGCAGGGGGGCTGGGGCGTACAGTTTTTATCCAGGGAAAAATCTTGGAGCGTTGGGAGATGGAGGTGCGGTTACAACCAATGATTTAGAATTGGCAAAAACCATACAATCCCTTCGCAATTATGGTTCTGAGATTAAATACCATAACGAATTTATTGGTGTGAATTCTAGATTAGACGAATTGCAAGCCGCTTTTCTGAACCTGAAATTACCAAATTTAGATACAGATAATGAAAAGAGAAGAGCCATTGCCAAACGGTATTTGACCGAAATAAAGAACGATAAAATCATCTTGCCTTTTTGGGATTTTAGCAGTAATCACGTTTTCCATCTCTTTGTTATTCGAACAAATAATAGGGGAGATTTACAGAATTATTTAGCAGCAAACAATATCGAAACGATGATTCATTATCCTATTGCGCCACATCAGCAAAAAGCTTTTGAATCTTGGAATAATTTATCTTTCCCTATAACCGAAAAGATACATCGTGAAGTTTTGAGTTTGCCTATAAGTCCTGTAATGGCTATAGATGAGGTAAATTTAGTTATTGCAATTTTAAATAAATACTAATGGGAATAATTAATAAAATAAAGCAATTTTGTTTTGTTGCTTTAAGGATTAAAAAGTATCAATTGTTGTCAGATTGCAAGAGCGTTTCTGGAAAACCAAAAGTATACCATCCATTAGTGATGAAGGGGAAAGGTCGAATTGTTTTTGGGAAAAATGTTCAAATGGGTGTAGTTTCAGCTCCCAATTTCTATTCTCATTACTCTTTTTTAGAGGTTCGTAATGAATATAGTGAAATTAATATTGGGAATAATGTGTCGATAAGTAACTCCTTTTCTGTCGAATGTTTTTCAAAAGTAGTCATTGAAGATAATGTACTTATTGGAGACAATTGTTCTATTATGGATAATGACGGGCATGATTTAGATATTGACGAAAGAAATTCTGGGATTCCAAAAGCTAAAGACGTTTGTATTTGTCAAAACGTTTTTTTAGGGTCTAATGTAATAATTTTAAAAGGGGTTACCATTGGAAAGAATTCAGTCATTGGTAATGGCTCAGTTGTGACCCAAAATATCCCTGAAAATGTGATTGCTGCAGGTAATCCAGCCAAAGTAATAAGAAGTTTGTAATATTGAAAAAGCTAAAACAAAACGCACTTCTAAAAGTTTTGTCGCTGAATTCTTTTTCAGTGGCAACTAGTTTTGTTTTAGGAATTATATCAACAAAGATTGTGTCGGTTATTCTAGGGACTTCTGGAATGGCACTTTTAGGTAGTTTTAGGAACTTTACTTCTATGAATAAAGCTATTGCGACTTTGGGTATAAATAATTCATTGATAAAATTATTTGTAGAAAATAAAAACGATAAGAGAGAACTTTCAATACTATATTCAACTTTTTTTTGGGTTTTTCTTTTTCTTTCAACTTTTACGGGTATTATCGTTTTACTATTTGCTAAAACCTTTTCGGAATTTTTATTTTTTAATTCGGCTTTTGCAAATCCAATTCGATTTTTTGGGTTGCTTTTGCCTCTGATTGTTATTAATACTTTTTGGATTGCTATCTATAATGGATTGGAGATGTTTAAAAGAATTGTAGTGATTCAAATTATTTCAAATACGCTTACTCTTGGACTAACTGCGTTTTTGATATGGAAAAATAACGTTACAGGAGGACTTTTTGCGGTAGCATCGGGTGAATTACTAATGGTTATTGTCACTTTTTTGTTTGTTATAAAAGATAAAAGCTACTTTAAGTTTGATTTGAAAAAAATCATTGATAAAAAATATTTTAAAGTTATAAAGAATTTTTCTGTTATGGCTTTGCTAAGTGCCTTTATCGTTCCATTGACTCTAATGTTTATACGTAATTGTATAGTAAAAACACATTCTATTGAAGACGCTGGGATTTGGGATGCGACAAATAAATTATCAGGTTTTTACATGTCGATTTTTAGTTCGGGCTTGTCATTGTATTACATGCCTAAATTGGCTTCTCTACAAACTGATTCGGAATTTAAAACAGAATTAAAATTGTACTTTAAAGTTTTTGTTCCATTATTCTTTTTGATGCTTGTAGTGGTTTTTTTATTCAAAGGGATTGTTCTGAACGTAGCATTTACAAAGGAATTTATAAAGGTAAAAGAAGTCTTAATATGGCAATTGTTAGGGGATTTGTTTAGAGTTATGAGTTTGGCTTTCGGTTATCAAATTGTTGTAAAAGCAAGGATGAAAAAATATTTTATTATCGAGATATTTTTTAATTTATCGTATCTATTGTTGTCTTTTTATTTAATAAAAATATTCTCTTTTGAAGGAGCTCTTCAATCATATTTTTATGCCAGTTTAATTACATTTCTTTTAATTTTATTTATGTTTAGAAAGTTGTTTTCAAGATCGAACTAGTTTTTCCAAACCTCTAAATATCGTTCAGCAATTTTTATATAATCGTGTTCCTTTTCGATAAATGCTCTAGCGCGCTTTCCAATTGCAGTAATTTCTTCAGGATTTTCAATTAAAAAAGACAATTTATTTACCAAATAATTGGTATCAGGCAAAGCATTTATAGCCACTCGTTCAGTAAGATTATAGCGCTCCATAAATTCAGACTCTGCACCAGTAAAAACCACTTTTCCTTTTGCCATAGCTTCGAGTGCATTGTATCCTTGGTCATATGCATACACTTGATCTAGTAAAATATGAGCTTGGTCGTATAATGTAATGTATTCTTGATACGGAATGTCCTCTACTGTTATGATTTTTACTTTTGAGGGAAATTGATGTTCAATGATGTTCAATGCTTTTTCAAAATATTGAATCCCCTTTTTGTTATAAGTTCCTCTGTTTATGCCTAGAAATATAATTATGGGAGAGTTGTTTTCAGTTTTCAAATGGTTTTTGTCCTTGATCGATATTGGATTTGGGACTAATCCTAAAAACTTTGGATGATTTAGTAGCGGCAAGTAATAGTCAAGATCACTTGCAATAACTCCTTTAATGTTGTTGTAAACCAATTGGTGTGTTTTTTGTTTGCTAGGTTTTAAATAATCTAAGATGTAGCGATATTCTGGTATTAATTTAGGGTTTTCAAAGTAGGGGTTCATTATCGAATATCGAGGTGTTTTTTGTATCATATACTTTGCAATTGTATAATCGACACCACAACAAAGTAGATACGTTTTTTTATTACGTTTGAATATTTTTTTCAATAAAAAACGTTCCATAAATGGTAAAGTCTGAATTGGAGATTCGTTTATAAGCTGCACCACATCAAAATTTTTGCATTCATTTAAATGCAAATAAAAGCGGATACCATGTTCTATTTTAGAAATGTCAAAATTGGTTAGTCGGAAGATGATTTGCCTTGGAATATTCCCTAATTTCGATTCAGACCAACGTGCTTTTGTAGACAAATCTACAGGGTAATTCTTAAAGCCATCTCCATTCGCTATTATAGTCACGGTGTGACCTAAGGTAATTAATCCTTCCTTTAATGAATTATGCAAACGGCTGTATTCTCCAACAAATAAAATGCGCATGAATGATTATATTTGTTTCAAAAATAAGAATAGCTAATGATAAATAACGGGAAAAGTCATAAAATTGCAATTGTCGGCGATAGTTTGTCTAGCGGTGGTGCCGAAAAAGTGCATGCAATTTTATCTGTTTATTTTCAGAAGAATGGTTTAGAAGTGCATAATTGTGTATTTATGGATTTGATTACTTATGAATTTTCAGGAGAAGTTTTAAATCTTGGTAAGATAAGCAGTAATTCTTTTTTTGTTTACAGAAAAGCAAAAAGGTTTTTTATTTTTAGAAATTTTATAAAAAGTAATGATTTTGACTTTGTAATTGATTTTAGACAGAAGACTAATTTTATATTAGAATTTTTGATAAGTAGGTTCGTCTATTCAAACAATGCAATTTATAGAGTAGCTAGTGGTGTTTTGGATTTTTATTTCCCTAAGTCCTCCTTCTTGGCAACTGTTTTGTGTCAAAATAAAACAATTGTAACGGTGTCTAATGCAATTAGAGAAAAGGTGGAGCAATTAGGGTTTACTAAAAAGGCACTATGTATTTACAATCCAATAGATTTTGAAAAAATAGAATTTTTAAAAAATCAATTTAATATAGAATACGACAACTATATTTTAGCTGTGGGTAGTTTTAAAGATATAAAGCAATTTGACAAGCTGATTTTAGCCTATTCAAAATCTATTTTGCCAGCTCAAAATATTAAATTGGTTCTTTTAGGGAATGGAAAAAATAGAGCTATTTATGAGAGTATGAGTAAAGAATTAAGAATAGATGAATTTGTAAAAATTGAAGACTTTCTAAACAATCCTTTTCCTTTTTACAAAAATGCAAAATTCACCGTTTTGTCTAGTAAAAACGAAGGTTTTCCAAATGTTTTACTCGAATCTTTGGCTTGTGAGACTCCAGTTGTTGCATTTAATTGTCTTTCTGGTCCCAGCGAAATTATTCAGGATTGCGAGAACGGTCTTCTTGTAGAGAACCAAAATTTAGAAAAACTAACTACAGCGATGAATCAATTGATTATCAATCAAGAATTATACTTACATTGCAAGAAAAATGCGAAGGAAAGTGTCTTGAAGTTTTCTGTTGAAAGAATAGGAGAGCAATGGATACAGCTATTTAATACAAGTAAATAATGAATATTGAAATAATTAGCATTCCAAAAATTGAAGATTATCGAGGGAATATAGCCGTTGTAGAAGGGAATTGTATTCCATTTGATGTAAAAAGGGTGTATTATTTATTTGATATTCCAAGTAATTCAAAACGAGGAGGTCATGCACATAAGGAGCAGCTGGAGTTATTGATTCCGTTGTCAGGAAGTTTTGATGTTATTTTAAAGGATGGTAGATCAACAAAAGCAATCACTCTAAATAAGCCAGATAAAGGTCTTTTGATAAATGAAAATATCTGGAGAGAATTAGAGAATTTTTCTTCTGGAGCTGTCTGTTTGGTTTTGGCATCAGACGTCTATGATGAAGAGGATTACATACGTGACTATGATCAGTTTATAGGCAGTGTCAATTCTAATAGCTCGTTAATTTAATTCCTTTTCGAATTAAAAAATCTTTTGTTTTTTTAATGCAATGCAATAAAAAAAAAGGAGATTTAAGTAAAATAATTTGTTTGTAATTTAGATTTTTGAGGTCAATACTGCGGATTATTAGCTTGTGTTTTATTTTATCTCCATCTACTTTTAGATGTTTTGCCAGAACGTACCTTTCAAAGTCTAAATATTTTTTTAAGTAGGGAGCGGTAGAACAATATTTTTCATATTGATCATAATCGGGCAAAGTTTTAGTCAGGATAGAGCTTCTGGTAATTTGATTGTCTGTTTCCATGAAATAACTCATTTGGATACTGGTACTATAGGCTAATTTAAAATTTAAATTGGCTCTAATGTTGAAATCCAAATCTTCAGAAAAAGTGATTTTTTCATCATAATGCCCAACCGTTTCAAAAACTGATTTGTGCCAGCAAACACTGCTTGGCGTGTAAATCCCTTGTTTTAAATTGATTTTAAAAAAATCAATTATCCCATTAAAACCTGAAGGCAAGTTTTCTGACCCGTTATGTGGTTTATGCTTAGTTTTGGGATAAACTTCATCAAAGTTGGTTGCGAAAATATGTGCTTCCGGGTGAGACGAAATAAGGTTTTTTACGGTTTGCAAAAAGTTTGGATGCCATAGGTCATCTGCATCAAGGAAGGTTATGTAATCAGAGGTTGCATTTTTTATTCCAGTATTTCTAGCGGCAGACAATCCTCTGTTTTTGTAATGGTCAATAATGCTGATTTTATCAGAAACATATTTAGATATTATTTCTTTGCCGCCATCTGTCGAACCATCGTCAACTATTATGATTTCGTAATCTGTAATCGTTTGTTTTAAAATGCTTTTTATTGCATTTTCTACATATCTTTCTTTGTTGTATAGCGGTATGATTATTGAAAAAAGAGCCATCTATTGTTCTTTTAAAATGAAATCAAATAATTCAAACCAGTTGTTTAATTGATTTGTTGTTTCAATTTCAGTTTTGTTACCTTGGTAAATAATCGTTTTGTTTACAAATTTAGTAATTAATGAAGCTAATTCTTCAGGTGCATTGATATCAAAAAAACAAACGGTATCATAATCCCCTACTGTTTCTTTAGCGTACGGTAAATTAGCCGCAAAAATAGGTTTTTTAAATGCTTTTGATTCTGTCAAAGGCAGACCCCAAGTTTCTAGCTTTGAAGGGAACAACAGACAATCCATTTTTTTATAATATCCAAAAACTTCTTCCCGACTTATTTTTCCAATATAATTCATTTCAGCCATATTATAATTGTGAATGATATAATTCGCATAGTTTGATTCTCCTTCGGAAATTGTCAGATGTATTTTTATTTTAGATTTTATGTTTTCAGGGAGTAGTTTCACAGCTTCTCCAATAGATTCAATATTCTTAAAACTTTTAGAAATCAAAGGATAAAAAAAATGAATTTTAGAATTGTCTAGATGAATTTTTATTAAATTGGAATTTGAAGTGAATTCGGGATGACATGTCACTACATTTTTTATACTAAATAGAGTCTCAAACTCTTTCTTTATCCAATGTTGCTGTACAAAAACGGCTTTGTTTTTTCTAATGTTAATTTGGTATAAATATTTATAGAATATTGAAAAAACTCCTATTTTATAATCAAATCGCCAATCTTTAAATGTTGATTTATAAAAAACAGTAGGATGATGACAATAAACAAAACGGTTTTTTGCTACTACATTCGGACTAATATCATGTAATGAAAACCAGATATCTGGTTTTATTTTCATAGAAAGTTTTTTGAAGTAGAAATATTCGTAGTATAGCCTTAAAAACCAAGACTTTTTAGATCTTGGGAACTCGATGTACTCTATGTTTGGATAATCAAATTTTGATTTGTCATGGATTAATGCAATGATTTTTATTCTTTTATTTTCGGAGTAAGCAGAGATTTTTTGCAAGCAATTGTCGAGTATGGTAAAAATACCGCCTTCGACCATATTAATGCCTGAAATGACTATTGTCTTCTGTTTCAATGAAAATTGATTAGATAAAATAAATAAAATTTGTTTTGCAATAGGAATATACCATTAAACCGTTCTTTGTACCACTTCAAAAATCTTGGCATCCTCGCATTTCAATGTCTTGTTTGGAAATTTTATCAATAAGGCATAATCGTGTGTTGCCATAATGACTGTTTTTCCGTTGGCATTGATTTTTCGTAATACCTCCAATACTTCTGCGCTGGTTTGTGGATCTAGATTTCCGGTTGGTTCATCGGCAAGGATAAATTCGGGGTCGTTCAATAATGCTCTTGCAATGGCAATTCGTTGTTGTTCCCCACCAGAGAGTTGGTGCGGCATTTTGTTGGCAAAGTCTTTCATGTTTACTTTGTCAAGGACTTCGTTAATTTGGTTGTCCATTCCATCTTGATCAACCCATCCGGTTGCTCTCAAAACAAAAAGCATATTGTCTTTTACGGTACGATCCGGTAGCAATTTAAAATCTTGAAAAACGATTCCAATCTTTCTTCTCAAAAACGGAATGTCGTCTTCTTTTAAAGTAGCCAAATCAAATTCGACAATTTTACCTTCACCTTCTGTCAATGCTAAATCGGCATACAATGTTTTTAATAAACTACTTTTTCCAGAACCGGTTTTCCCAATGATGTAGATGAATTCGCCATGATTGACTTCTAAATTTACATCAGATAAAATAGTTTTTCCTTCTTGGTATATGTTTACGTTTTTTAAAGACAGTACTGATTGAGACATAATAGAATTTGTTTATTGGGTAAAAGTAAAAAGATAAAATCCAAATACAAAAGTAAAATGCAAAAATTAAATTCAAAATTCCAATTCAATCGCCACTTCTTTGGAGCTATCGTTTGGACTCAAGTACAAAAAATGAACACAAATTTCACGAATTGTCACGAATTAGTTTGTGAAATTAATTTCACAAACTAAGTTAATCTTTAAAATTCGTGCTAATTCGTGAAATTCGTGTTCAAAATTGGCGCATAATAGATGTGTCCATGCAATAGCTCCTTTTGAAAGGGGAAGGGGCTGAATAAAGTTTGTTTGAAAATGATTCATAATAAAAGCAAAGAGCGTTTCGTTATAGACACATAAATAAATACATTTGATCATTAAACAAAATAACAATGCAGAAACTTCCGAAGCTCTTTTTATTCCTTTTTATTGTTCAAATAACTTCCCTTTATTCACAAGAATCCGCCATTTACAACTACCCATTAAAGGATTTCGATAAAGCACTTTTTTTATACGAAGACGAACAATATGCGTCGGCGAAAATTCTTTTTCAACATATAAAAGAAGTTTCCAACAGTGAGGGAACGCAATCAGATTGTGCCTATTACATTGCCAATTGCGCGATTCGAACCGATCAGGACAATGCCGAAGAACTCATTAACCGCTTTGTAGAGGATTATCCTGCCAGTCGAAAACAAAATCTGGCTTTTGTAGATGTAGCTTACTATTATTTTGATCATAGGGAATATAAAGAAGCTTTGCTATGGTTTGAGAAAGTAGATGAAAGTGTTCTGAAAAATAATGAGCGCAACAAGTTCAATTTTGAAAAAGGCTATTCTTATTTTGTTGACAAAAAAATGAAAGAAGCCAAAAGTTATTTTAATAGAGTAACCAATTCAGATGAAACCCACATCAAAAAAGGTTTTTCTTCCGATGAAATGAAAAAGAGTCCCGATAATTATCGGGATGACAACCAAAATTTAAATATTTTTTCGGAAGAATATGCGAAACAAAGCAAGTATTATCTGGGTTTTATGGCGTATGAATCGAATGATTATGCTGAAGCCAACAAACAATTTGATCAGGTTTCTGGCGATGAGAAATACGCCGAAAAATTATCATACTACAAATCGGATATGAGTTTTAAATCGGGGAATTTTCAAAAAGCGATCGATTTAGGAATCAAGGCTATGCCAAAATCTACTGCCTTAGAAAAATCAGAATTGAATAAAATCATTGGCGAAAGCTATTTTAATTTAAAACAATATAATGAAGCAATTCCTTATTTAGTAGATTATAAAGGAAAAAACGGAAAATGGAATAATACCGATTTCTACCAACTGGGCTATGCGTATTACCTGCAAAAGGATTATGATAATGCCATTTCACAATTTAATAAAATTATAGACGGAAAGGATTTTGTTGCCCAAAATGCCTATTATCATTTGGGTGAAAGTTATTTGGAATCGGGTAAAAAACAGCAGGCTCTTAATGCTTTTAAGAATGCTTCCGAAATGAGTTTTAATTTAAAACTGCAAGAAGATGCGAGTTTGAATTATGCCAAATTGAGTTATGAAATTGGGAATTCCTATCAAAGTGTTCCAGAAGTTTTATTGGGTTTCATTAACAAGTATCCAGCTAATCCCAATAACGGCGCGATAGAAAAATTACTGATTGATTCTTATATTTCATCCAAAAACTACAAAGAAGCATTGACTTTATTGGAGAAAAATAAAACTCCAGAAAACAGAGTTGCGTACCAAAAAGTAGTTTTCTATAGAGGATTGGAATTGTTTACCGAAGGAAATTATTCCCAATCTTTGATACTATTTGAAAAAGCCATAAAAGAACAGAAAGATGCCGTCATCACTGCACGTGCCACTTTTTGGAAGGCAGAATCTGAATATAATTTGGAGGATTACAAAGAAGCGCTATTGAGTTATAAGCAGTTTTCGGATTTTGAAAAAGCAGCAGCAACCGCAGAGTTCAAAAACATCAATTATAATAGGGCTTACGCCAATTTTAAATTGAAAGAGTATGAAACTGCTGGAAACTTTTTCCAGAGTCAGATAGAAAGTGCGAAAGGCGATAAAACTCGTTTGAATGAATCTTATTTGCGTTTGGCGGATTGCCGATTCGTGACTACCAAATACCAACCCGCTTTGGAGGCGTATATTAAGGTAATTGAATCGAAAAGTGTGGATGGCGATTATGCTTATTTTCAAAAAGCACTTTGCTATGGATTTCTTTCCAAAAACAATAAAAAAATAGAAGAACTCAATGCATTTCTATCATTGTATCCAAAATCAGACTATCAGGATGATGCTTTATTCGAATTGGGAAATACCTATGTAGCCGAGAACAAACCGGATTTGGCGATTAAAGCGTATGAAAAATTAAATACGGCTTATAGCAACAGTTCGTATGCGTCACGGTCTATTTTGCGTCAGGGATTGATTTATTATAATTCGGATAAAGATGATTCGGCTCTAGCCAAATTTAAAAAAGTGGCTTCCGATTTCCCTAAAACCCCGGAGGCTTATGAAGCTGTGGCTACCGCGCGATTGATTTATGTTGATAACGGAAAAGTAGATGAGTATGCTACTTGGGTACGCACTTTAGATTTTGTGGCAGTAACGGATGTAGATTTAGATAATGACACTTTTGAGGCTGCCGAAAAACAATACGAGCTAAGTAATGCCAAACAAGCGATCTTAGGATACAGTAATTATACAAAGAAGTTTCCCAATGGAATCCATATTCTAAAAGCGAATTTCGTATTGGCTCAATTGTATTTCGCGGAAGGTTCCGAAAGTAAATCGGTTCCCAATTATGAGTTTGTGATCGTTCAACCTCGTTGTGAATATACTGAACAAGCTTTGGTTCGATTGGTTCAAATATTTCTAAAAGAAAAAAAATGTGATACCGCAATTCCGGTATTGGTTCGTTTAGAAAAAGAAGCCGATTTTGCGCAAAATAAAACATTCGCCCAAGCCAATTTGATGAAATGTTATTATGAGGTAAAGGATTATTCAAATTCAGTGGTTTATGCCGATAAAGTTTTGGCCAACCCAAAAACCGAAGAAAACGTAAAAAGTGATGCTCAAATTATCGTGGCTCGTTCTGCCATGCAATCTGGAGATGAAGCCAAAGCCAAAGCGGCTTACGCAAAATTGCTAACTGTTAGCAAAGGAGAATTGGCTGCCGAAGCGTTGTATTACGATGCCTATTTTAAAAACAAAGACGGAAAATTTGAGATTTCGAATACTGTAATTCAAAAATTAGCCAAAAATTATTCGAGTTACCGCTATTTTGGAGCCAAAGGCTTGATTCTAATGGCGAAGAACTATTACGGATTGAAAGACAGTTATCAAGCGACTTATGTTTTAGAGAACGTAATCGAAAATTTCACGGATTATTCAGATGTAATTGAAGAAGCCAAAACGGAATTGAACCGAATAAAAGCGGAAGAAGCTAAAACTAATTCGTCTGTCACTAAATAAAGTGATTAGCTTCTATTTTCGAAATTAATTAAAGTTTAAAATAAAAACAGAATGAAATTACCTTTTTATATAGTAGATGTTTTTGCAGAGAAAAAATATACCGGAAATCAATTGGCCGTTTTTTTAGATGCTGATGGATTAAGTACCGAAGAGATGCAAAAAATAGCACGCGAAATTAACTTTGCCGAAAGTACTTTTATCACTAGCATTCAACCCAAAAATAACAGTGCATCAATTCGAATTTTTACGCCAGAAAATGAAATGCGGTTTGCGGGTCATCCAATCATTGGGACTTCTTGGGTTTTGATGAATAAAATAGTTGAAAGCCAACCTCGAAATTTTAAGTTGTCGGTGCCAATAGGTGAAATTCCAATTCAGCAGACAGAGGATTTGGTTTGGCTGCAGGCTGCTCAACCTCAATTTTGGGATGTTTTCTCAAAAGAAGATTTTTTGTCTTTTAGCAATTTGCTTACTGCCGATTTTGATGATAAATTTCCGATTCAGGAAGTGACTACAGGAAGTGCATTTGTAATTGTTCCGCTTAAAAGCAAAAAAGCTTTGGAAGATTTAAATCTTGAATTGATTAAAATGAAAGAGTGGTTACTGGCTCATTGTAGAACAAATCATAGGGCATTGTATTTCTATTGTTTTGACCAAGGGGAACTTTACAGCCGAATGTTGTGCATTGAACATAATCAGATTGTGGAAGATGCAGCAACGGGAAGTGCAAGTACCTGTTTGCAGGCTTTTCTTTTGAAATACCATTCGGCTAAAATTAAAAGGATCAATCATCAAGGAGATTTTATCAATAGACCTTCACGAATCTATTTTGACGGGGAATTGACGGGGAATGATTTTGATATAAAAATTGGAGGAAAAACGCAATTCATTGCAAAAGGAGAATGGGAAGTATAAAGAAGAGGGCAGAAGTAGAAGGCAGAACTCAGAATTCAGAATTCAGAAAATAGATAGAAAAAAAGAAATATAATGATCAAAAACATAAAAGCATTGATAAATAAACGTTCGACGTTCTCGGCTCCCTCCCCTTCGGGGGAGTCCCGATGGCTATCGGGAGGGGTGTGGATTTTTCTCCTACTTTCCCAATTTTCATTTGCTCAAAACAAGCAAGATAATATTGGAACAGAAGTAGTAAATGTGGTAAAACCATATACGCCAACAATTTCAGATGCTTTCAAAGTAAAAGAAGTTCCAGTGATTACAAACGATGAAAATGCTAAAAAGGAAAATGTGAAATATTCCATTTTGCCTTTTCCTGTGGCTTCTACTTTTTCGCCTTCCAAAGGGAATGCCGAAGGAGTCGAAAAAGCAAAACAAGCGCGTTTGTTTAAAAATTATGCAACTCTGGGTCTTGGGAATTATGGAGCCTTAAATGCTGAATTGTATGTGACCGATAATCTCAATAATAATGAGTATGTTAGTGGAATGTTTCGCCATCAATCCTCACAAGGCGGATTGAAAGATGTCACTTTGGATAATGGTTTTTATGATACTTCAATTGATCTGGTTTATGGAACAAACGAAAAAGAAATGGCGTGGAATATCAATGCAGGCTATCAAAACCAAATTTATAATTGGTACGGTTTGCCAGCCAGTTTTGGAAATACGTTGACACTTCCGCAAAGTATGGCGTTGGTCAATAGTATTAATCCGCAACAATCGTATAATTCGATATCTCTAGGAGGTGATATTGCTTTTGAAGAAGGGATTTTGAACAATGCTAATTTAAAATTCAACCATTTTTCGGATGCATATAGCTCATCTGAAAATCGATTTTTGCTAACGCCAAATTTTAAATTTGATGTGATGGATGAAGCGATAAAAACCAAAGTAATTGTCGATTATGTGGGTGGAAGTTTTAAGAGTGATTATTTAGGAACCAATATTGCTTCCTTAAAATATGGTTATACGAATTTGGGAATCGTTCCAAGTTTTGAAATGATAAAGGAAGATTGGACATTGAATGTAGGTGCCGGTTTGATGTATAGTATGGGGACTGAAAATAAAAGCAACAAGTTCTATGTGTATCCTTCGGTAACAGCTTCCTGTAAAGTTGTGGGTGATTTGATGATTTTTTATGCGGGTGCCGTTGGGGATTTACAGCAAAACAGCTACAAGGATTTTGTAGATGCCAATCCGTTTGTTTCGCCTACATTAAATATTAAACCAACCAATGAGCTTTACGATGTTCATGCGGGATTAAAAGGGAAATTGGCCAGTACAGTTAGTTATGATGTAAAAGCTTCTTATGTATATGATGAAAATAAAGCATTGTTTGTAAGTAACGATTATAACGAAAAAAATACCAATGCCAATTATGCTTTTGGAAATTCCTTAAGTGTGGTTTATGATGATATGAAAACCATCCGTTTTTATGGGGAGTTAAAAGCCGATTTGGCAAAAGGGGTATCGGTTGGAGTTGATGGGACTTTTAGCAGTTATACCAATAAAACCCAAACCGAAGCATGGAATCTGCCTTCCATTCAATTGAATTCGACTTTAGATTTTGCCATTACGGAAAAATGGTTTGCAGGAGTTAATTTATTTTATGTAGGAGAACGAAAAGACCAGCAACAAAACACGGATATTGTTTATGTAGTGGCTCCAAGTCCTATAACATTAGATAGTTATTTGGATTTGAATGCCAATGTGAGATTCAAATACAACGAAAGATTTACGGCATTTATAAAAGCCAATAACATCACAAACAACGGCTATCAAAAATGGTTGAATTATCCTGTTCAAGGTTTTCAAGTGTTGTTGGGAGCGAGTTGTAAATTTGATTTTTAATCCTAAACCCGACAGGTTTTAAAAACCTGTCGGGTTTGATATCAAGTAGTTTAAAAAATGACTTTCAAACAAAAAATATACCAACAATACCACCAATTAGTTCAAGATAGAATCGACGTATTCAAAGACATGATTGTTGCCCTTACCGAAGATTCAAAAAATGATGCCAAAGGTTCGGCTGGCGATAAGCACGAAACAGCCTTGTCTATGATGCATCTTGAACAAGAGAAACTCAATATGAAACTCAAAGAAGTATTGACTCAAAAAGCAGTTTTGGATAAAATAGACGCTTCTATAGTTGCCGAAACTATTGTTTTAGGAAGCTTGGTAAAAGCCAATGGAATTTATTTGTATCTCAGTCTTGCGCTTCCAAAAATCAATGTCGAGGGAGTAAATGTTATTGCTTTGTCTCCACAATCGCCTTTGGGGAATAAATTGATGGGGAATAAAGTTGGATTTGCTTTTGAGATTAATACGACCAAATATGTAATAGAAGAAATTTTATAGCATTCCTATTTTAGAACTATTCATTTTGTAATCTACGGTTTATTGGGGCTCTTTGTTTATATTAGCTCAATTAATTAAATCGTTTATTATGAAGCCAATTTATTTTATACTTTCCTTAATTTTTTTGATTTCCTGCAATCAGAAAAATAAAATTGCTGTAGACACTATCGTTACGAATGCCAATATTTATACCGTAAATAAAGATTTTGGTAAAGCCTCGGCTATGGCTATTCAATCTGGTAAAATTGTCGCTATTGGTTCTGATGATGAAATAGCAAATTCGTATGATTCCAAAAACACCATTGATGTAAAAGGGAAGTTTATCTATCCGGGTTTGTATGATGCGCATTGTCATTTTTATAGTTTTGGACTGAGTCTGCAAGAAGTTGATTTGCGCGGAACCAAAAGTGTATCTGAAATAATTGATCGAATTCAGAAATTTCAAAAAGAAAAAAATTCTGATTTTATTGTTGGCAATGGATGGGATCAAAACGATTGGCAAGTAGCTAAATTTCCAAGCAAAGCAGATTTAGATGCTGCTTTCCCGACTATTCCGGTAGTTTTAAATCGTGTAGATGGTCATGCCATTGTTGTAAACAGTGTGGCTTTGAAACTGGCAGGAATTACAAAATCAACAAAAGCGACAGGTGGAGAGATTGTTTTAGAAAATGGAGAACCTACCGGAGTTTTAATTGATAATCCAATGGAATTGGTTTTTAAAATCATCCCCAAACCCAATCGTAAGAAACAAATCGCTGCGGTATTGGACGCCGAAAAAGTGATGTTTCAATATGGGTTGACAACGGTAAATGATGCAGGCTTGGATCCGGATATTATCAATTTGATGGATAGTTTGCAAAAAGCAAAAGCCATGAAAATTAATGTCTATGCCATGATTACGGCAAATCAAAAAAATATTGATTTGTACCTTAAAAAAGGAATCTACAAAACAGATAATTTGAATGTTTGTTCGTTTAAAATGTATGGAGATGGTGCATTAGGTTCTCGTGGTGCCTGCTTGCATAAACCGTATTCGGATAGTCCAAAACAATATGGAGCACTACTTTCTTCTGTTGCTCAATTAAAAAATGTGGCGAAACAAATTGCCGATTCTCCTTTTCAATTGAATTCACATGCTATCGGAGATTCTGCGAATACCGTTTTATTGAAAATTTACAAAGAAGTGTTGACAGGTAAGAAAGACAGAAGATGGAAAATCGAACACGCTCAAGTAATACAGGAAGCCGATTTTGATTATTTTAAAACAGGGATTATTCCTTCGGTGCAACCTACTCATGCGACATCCGATATGTATTGGGCTGGAGAAAGATTAGGAAAAGAGAGACTGAAAAATGCGTATGCCTATAAAAAATTACTCCAAAAAGCCGGAATCGTTGCTTTAGGTACTGACTTTCCTGTAGAAGAAGTAAATCCGATGTTGACATTTCATGCAGCTGTAGCCAGAAAAGACAGTAAAAACTATCCAAAGACAGGTTTTCAAATGGAAAACGCCTTGAGTAGAGAGGAAACGGTAAGAGGAATGACCATTTGGGCGGCCTATTCTAATTTTGAAGAAAAAGAAAAAGGAAGTCTTGAAGTGGGTAAATGGGCCGATTTTGTACTGTTTGATCAGGATTTAATGAAAGTAAATGAAAATCAAATGGTTAAATTGAAGCCAAGCCAAGTGTTTTTGAAAGGAGTCAAAGTGAAATAGGTTTATTTCGCGAAAAGCGAAAATTTACAATTTATAACGCAAAAGCTAGATTTGTTTCTTTTGTAATTACATATTAAATGTAAAATTGAAATTTAAGTTGCGATTTATAACTAAAAATGCTATTTATGTTTTCTGTTTGTAACCTTTAGCGCATCTTTGCCTTATCAAAATAAACTAACAGTTAAAATATAAAGTTATGTGTGGAATAGTATGTGCCTTTGACCTAAAACAAAAAGCAGAAGTTTTAAGACCTCAAGTGTTGGAAATGTCTAAAATCATTCGTCATCGCGGACCAGATTGGAGTGGAATTTTCAGCAATGATAAAGCAATCATGTCCCATGAGCGTTTAGCAATTGTTGATCCAGCTTCTGGAAAACAACCTTTGTTCAGTGAAGATGGAAATCTGGTTTTGGCTGCCAACGGAGAAATATACAACCACAGAGAATTGCGTAAACAATTTGAAGGCGATGGATCGAGCTTGTCGAAATCAAAATATCACTTTAAAACCGAAAGTGATTGTGAAGTTATTTTGGCTTTATACAAAGAAAAAGGACCTCATTTTATAGATGAAATGAACGGTATTTTTGGTTTTGCCATTTACGATATAGAAAAAGATGAGTATTTTGTAGCTCGTGACCACATGGGAATCATTCCATTATACATCGGTTGGGATCAACACGGGACTTTTTATGTGGCTTCAGAATTGAAAGCTTTAGAAGGATATTGTGCCAAAATTCAATTGTTTCCTCCGGGACATTATATGACAAGTAAAGATGGTGAATTTGTACAGTGGTACAAAAGAGAATGGGTAGATTATGATGCCGTAAAAGACAACGAAACAAGTATACCGGCAATCAAAGAGGCTCTTGAAGCAGCCGTTCACAGACAATTGATGAGTGATGTGCCTTACGGTGTTTTGCTTTCAGGTGGTTTGGATTCTTCTATTACTTCGGCTGTAGCCAAAAAATATGCCCAAAAAAGAGTTGAATCAGGAGATGTTGCCGATGCTTGGTATCCGCAATTACATTCTTTCTCTGTTGGATTAGAAGGTTCTCCAGATTTAGCGGCTGCTCAAATTGTGGCAGACCATATCGGGACAATCCATCACGAAATAAAATTCACCATCCAAGAAGGTTTGGATGCGGTGCGCGATGTGATTTACAGTTTGGAGACCTATGATGTTACTACTATTAGAGCATCGACACCAATGTGGTTAATGGCGAGAGTGATTAAATCGATGGGTATCAAAATGGTATTGTCTGGTGAAGGGGCAGATGAATTGTTTGGAGGGTATTTGTATTTCCACAAAGCACCAAATGCAAGAGAATTTCATGAAGAAAACGTACGCAAATTAAGTAAATTACACATGTATGACTGTTTGCGTGCCAATAAAAGTTTAGCGGCTTGGGGAATTGAAGGACGTGTGCCATTTTTAGATAAAGAATTTATGGATGTGGCGATGAGGATCAATCCACAAGATAAAATGATTAACAAAGAGCACCCAATGGAGAAATGGGTGGTTCGTAAAGCTTTTGAAGATATGTTGCCAGCAAGTGTTGCTTGGAGACAAAAAGAGCAGTTTAGTGATGGTGTGGGCTACGGTTGGATTGATACTTTGAAAGAAGTTGTTGCTGTTGAGGTTTCGGATGAACAATTAGCAAATGCCAAATTCCGTTTCCCATTACAAACGCCAACTTCAAAAGAGGAGTATTACTACCGTTCTATTTTTAACGAGCATTTTCCAAGTGATGCAGCTGCTTTATGTGTACCACAGGAGGCAAGTGTGGCTTGTAGTACAAAAATCGCTTTAGAGTGGGATGCAGCGTTCAAAAACATGAATGATCCATCAGGTAGAGCAGTTGCCAGTGTGCATGATGACGCTTATGTAAAAGCATAAATATAATTTTGAATTTAGTTTAAGAAACGGCTTCTATTTTGAAGTCGTTTTTTTTGTGGATATAAACCATAAATGTTAATAACTTAAACGCTTAAAACAGGAATAAATAGGTAAAATAGATAGTGTTTTTATATATTTGCGTGTTAGACGAAAATTACATTTTTTTTAGATTAAAATATATGAGCGAAGAAATCAAGAAGGATAATTATTCAGCAGACAGTATTCAGGCATTAGAGGGAATGGAGCACGTAAGAATGCGTCCATCGATGTACATTGGAGATGTAGGTGTAAGAGGGTTGCATCATTTAGTTTATGAAGTTGTAGATAACTCTATTGATGAGGCAATGGGAGGCCATTGTGATACCATTCGAGTTGATATCAATGAAGACGGTTCTATTTCTGTTGAGGACAATGGACGTGGTATTCCAGTAGGGATTCATAAAAAAGAAGGAGTTTCGGCATTAGAGGTTGTAATGACTAAAATTGGTGCTGGGGGTAAATTCGATAAAGATTCGTATAAAGTATCTGGAGGTCTTCATGGTGTTGGGGTTTCGGTGGTAAATGCTTTGTCAAACCATTTAAGAGCAACGGTTCACAGTAGCGACGGAAAAGTATACGAACAGGAATACGAAAAAGGAAAAGCGCTTTATCCGGTAAAACAAATTGGAGAGACGACTAAAAGAGGTACAATAGTTACTTTTTATCCGGATCCTTCTATTTTTACTCAGACAATAGAATATTCGTATGACACTCTATCTGCACGTATGCGTGAGTTGTCCTATTTGAATAAAGGAATCACTATTACTTTTACAGACAAAAGAGAACTTGATAAAGACGGAAATTTTGTTTGTGAAGTTTTTCATTCTACAGAAGGACTTAAAGAATACATTCGATATTTAGATGGAAATCGTGAGCCAATTATTGCGCACGTAATTTCTATGGATAACGATAAAGGAGAAATTCCAGTTGAGGTAGCTTTGATTTATAATACAAGTTACTCAGAAAATATTTTTTCTTACGTAAATAATATCAATACTCACGAAGGAGGTACGCACTTGCAAGGTTTTAGAACGGGTCTTACAAGATCATTGAAGAAATATGCGGATGCCTCCGGAATGCTAGAAAAATTAAAGTTTGATATCTCAGGAGATGATTTTCGTGAAGGTCTTACGGCGATTATTTCGGTAAAAGTAGCTGAACCACAATTTGAGGGGCAAACCAAAACTAAACTTGGAAATCGTGAAGTGGTTTCTCCAGTTAGTCAAGCTGTTGGCGATATGATTGAAGCTTATTTGGAGGAAAATCCAAATGATGCCCGAATTATTGTTCAAAAAGTAATACTTGCAGCACAAGCACGTCATGCGGCCAAAAAAGCGCGTGAAATGGTACAACGCAAAACCGTAATGGGTGGAGGTGGATTGCCAGGAAAATTATCGGATTGTTCAGAGCAAGATCCTGCAAAATGTGAAGTATATCTTGTCGAGGGAGACTCGGCGGGTGGAACGGCCAAACAAGGTCGTGACCGTGCGTTTCAAGCGATTTTGCCTTTAAGAGGTAAGATTTTGAACGTTGAGAAAGCCATGCATCATAAAGTTTTTGAAAACGAAGAGATTCGAAATATATTTACGGCACTCGGAGTTACCATAGGAACAGCCGAAGATAGTAAAGCATTAAATATTGAAAAATTAAGATACCATAAAGTAATTATTATGTGTGATGCCGATGTCGATGGTAGTCATATCGCTACTTTAATCTTAACTTTCTTTTTCCGTTTTATGAAAGAACTAATCGAAGAGGGACACGTATATATTGCAGCTCCACCTTTGTACTTGGTTAAAAAAGGAAAAAATAAAGAATACGCTTGGGACGATAAAACTCGTGATGATGCAAATGCTAGAATGGGTGGAGGAGCAGCGATTCAGCGTTATAAAGGTCTTGGAGAGATGAATGCGGAGCAATTGTGGGAAACGACAATGGATCCAAGTTTTAGAACATTAAGACAAGTTACTATTGACAGTTTAGCAGAAGCGGATAGAGTTTTTTCTATGTTAATGGGGGATGAGGTGCCACCAAGAAGAGAATTCATCGAGAAAAATGCGGTTTACGCAAATATCGACGCATAATGTTTTAAGGGACTGTACTTTTTTTTATTACTAATTAACAAAAAAACCATATAAAAATGAAAGTTACCATTGTAGGGGCAGGAAATGTGGGAGCATCTTGTGCAGATTCAATTTCTTATAGAGGAATTGCAAGTGAAGTAGTGTTATTGGATATTAAAGAGGGTTTTGCCGAAGGTAAAGCAATGGATATTATGCAATGTGCTACGAACACTGGTTTTAATACAAATGTTTCAGGTGTTACGAATGATTATTCTAAAACAGCAAATAGTGATGTTGTTGTGATTACCTCTGGGATTCCTAGAAAACCAGGTATGACCAGAGAAGAATTAATTGGAATCAATGCAGGAATTGTAAAAACAGTTGTAGAGAATGTATTAGTGCATTCGCCAAATTGTATTGTTGTTGTGGTTTCTAATCCAATGGACACTATGACTTATTTGGCTTTGAAATCAACAGGTTTGCCAAAAAACAGAATTATAGGAATGGGTGGAGCTCTTGATAGCTCTCGTTTTAGATATTATTTGTCTAAAGCTTTAGATAAACCGTCTAACGATATTTCGGCAATGGTTATTGGAGGTCATGGTGATACCACAATGATTCCGTTAACCCGTTTGGCTTCTTATAATGGTATTCCAGTTTCTCAATTTTTATCTCAAGAAGAATTAGAGAAAGTAGCTGCTTCAACTATGGTTGGTGGTGCTACACTTACAGGTCTTTTGGGAACATCTGCTTGGTATGCTCCAGGAGCTTCTGTTGCTTATTTGGTAGATAGTATTTTGAATGACCAAAAGAAAATGATTGCTTGTTCTGTTTTTGTGGAAGGGGAGTACGGACAAAATGATATTTGTATCGGGGTACCTTGTATTATAGGTAAAAACGGAGTTGAAGAAATTGTTGAGATTGAATTAAATGATGCTGAAAAAGCTGCTTTTGCAAAAAGTGCTGAGGCTGTTAGAAATATGAATGCTGATTTGAAATCGGTATTAGCATAATAATTGGCGTATAAAAAAGAAGGCTGCAATATTGCAGTCTTTTTTTTGATATTAATCAATAAAAAATTGGTTAATCTTAGCGTTAATTATATATTTGCTCGGTTTAAAAAAAATGACATAAATCGTGGAGTTCTTTTTTGTTTTCAAAAATCGACGTAATGGCTTATTTTATAGGGTTTAAAACAAAAATAAATAAATAAAAATAATTAATTTTTAGTAATAATGCAGAATAAAGGACTGATTAAATTTTTCGCAATTCTATTTGCGTTGGTGAGCATTTACCAACTTTCTTTCACTTTTGTCTCAAGCAAAATAAAAAGTGATGCAAAAACTTTTGCTGGTGGTAACCCAGATAAAGAAGTAAAATATTTGGATTCTATTGGTAAAGAAAAAGTTTTTAACTTAGGTTTTACTGATTTTACATTCAATGAAGTAAAAGACAAACAAATCAATAAAGGTCTTGACTTAGAAGGTGGAATCAATGTGATTCTTCAAATTTCTGTTAAAGACATTTTGAAAGGATTATCTAATCATTCAAAAAATCCTGTTTTTAATAAATCTTTAGCTGATGCTACTGTAAATCAAAAAGGAAACCAAACGTATTTAGATGCATTCTTTGATGCTTTTGAAGCCAATTCTAATGGAACTGTAAAATTAGCTTCTCCAGATATCTTTGCTAACAGAAGTTTGCAAGGTGAAGGTGGTGTTACTTTTCAAATGACAGATGCTCAAGTTCAGAAAGTAATCAAAAGAAAAGTTGATGAATCTGTTGAAAGTGCTTTTGGAGTATTAAGAAAACGTATCGATAAATTTGGTGTAACACAACCTAATATCCAAAAAATTGGAGAAACTGGAAGAATTCTTGTTGAATTGCCAGGGGCTAAAGAGGTAGATAGAATCAAGAAATTATTGCAAAGTACTGCTCAATTAGAGTTTTGGGAAACGTATAAAATTGAGGAAATTGGTAATTTCATGATGGCTGCCAATGAGTCATTGAAAAAAACGGAGATTACTAAAGTTGAAACTAAAAAAGTTGTAAAAGATTCATTGAGTGCTTTATTGACTGATGCTAAAGATACTGCTGCTACAAAAAAAGGAAACAATCCTTTATTCGATAAAATTGTTGCTCAAGGTGGTGGACCAGTTTTAGGTCTTTTTTCTCCAAAAGATACTGCAGTTGTAAACTCTTATTTTAAAAGAGCTGACATTAGAGTTTTATTGGCAGGTGATCAACGTTATGCAAAATTTGTATGGGGAAAACCAACTACTATTAAAGATGCCAAAGAAAAAGAGGTTGAAGTAGTAGAATTATACGCATTGAAAGGAAACAGAGATAATGTTGCTTCAATGGGTGGTGGTGTTGTAACAGATGCTAGTGATACTTTTGATCAAATGGGTAAACCTGCTGTTTCTATGCAAATGAACAACCAAGGTGCAAAACAATGGGAAGAATTAACTGGAAGAGCTTATACTCAAAAAAGTAATATAGCTATTGTTCTTGATGATATTGTATATTCTGCTCCTGGGGTTTCTAGTGGACCTATTGCAGGTGGTAGATCTGAAATTTCAGGTTCATTTGATGTTACAGAAACTAAAGATTTAGCAAACGTATTAAGAGCTGGTAAATTACCTGCAGCTGCAGAAATAGTTCAATCAGAAGTGGTAGGGCCATCCTTGGGTCAAGAAGCTATTGATAATGGTACTACATCTGCTATTATAGGATTGCTTTTAGTGTCGTTATGGATGTTGGTTTACTATGGTAAAGCAGGATGGTATGCAAATATTGCATTGGGTGTGAATTTATTATTTATGTTTGGTATTTTGGCAAGCTTAGGTGCTGTGCTTACTTTGCCGGGTATTGCTGGTATCGTTTTAACAATGGGTACAGCGGTTGATGCGAATATCATTATCTACGAAAGAGCTAAAGAAGAATTGCGTGCAGGTTTGTCACTCGATGAAGCTGTAAAAGTTTCTTATAGTTGGAAAGGGGCAATGCGTTCTATTGTTGATGCAAACGTTACGCATATCTTAATTGGGGGAGTGTTGTTTATCTTCGGTTCAGGACCAATCAAAGGATTCGCAACTACATTATTAATCGGTATTGTAACTTCATTGTTTACTTCTATCTTTATTGCTAGAATTTTTATCGATAGAAATATTGCATTTAAAAACAGTTTGTCATTTGTAACTAATTTTTCTAAAAATTTCTTTACTAACTTCCACTTTGATTTCTTAAGAATCAAAAAATGGACATACGTTTTCTCTGCAGTTGTAACTGTAGTGAGTTTGGTTTCTATTTTCACTAATGGTTTTGATCAAGGTGTAGATTTTGTAGGAGGAAGAACTTTTCAAGTACGTTTTGAAAAACCAATGCAAGCTGAAGTTGTTAAAGACGAATTGACTAAAGTTTTTGGTAGTGCGGAGGTAAAAATATTTGGAAGTGAAAATCAATTAAAAATTACAACTAAATATAAAATTCAAGAGACTGGAAGTGCTGCTGATGAAGAAGTAAATAAAATGTTATTTGAAAGCTTGAAGCAAAATTATTCTGCAGGCTTGACTTATGATAAATTTATAAATGCCTATGATGGAAAAAAATTAGGAGTTTTACAAGCTTCAAAAGTTGGACCAACAGTAGCCGAGGATATTAAAACCAATGCGTACTGGGCTGTTCTTGGAGCAATGGCAATTGTGTTTTTATACTTGCTTATCAGTTTCAGAAAATGGCAATATGGTTTGGGAGCGATTGCTGCTGTGGCGCATGATGTTATCTTCGTATTGGGTATTTATTCATTATGTTGGAAGTTTATGCCTTTTGGTATGGAAATCGACCAACATTTTATTGCTGCGATTCTTACCGTTATTGGATACTCAATGAATGATACCGTAATTGTATTTGACAGGGTTCGTGAATTCTTGGATGGTAAAATAAAAGGTAGTTTTGGAGAAATTGTAAATAAATCGATTAACTCTACAATGTCAAGAACGATCAATACGTCATTGACGATGATTGGAGTATTGTTAATCATGTTTATTTTTGGTGGAGAATCTATTAGAGGATTTATATTCGCAATGCTTATTGGTATTGTTGTAGGTACTTACTCTTCATTGTTTATTGCTACACCAGTATTGGTTGACACAATTTCTAAAGAAGATAAGGTTAATGTTGAAATACAACATCAAGAAGCTTAGTTTATAGCTTAATCTTTAAAAAAAAGGATTCAACGAAAGTTGAATCCTTTTTTTATATATGACAATCCGTTAAGTAGACCATGATTGATTTTCTTGACACAGATTTCACAAATTTTCACAGATTAATCTGTGAAAATTTGTGAAATCTGTGTCAAATAAATACATTCAAGTTTTTACATTTATTGAACAATTCGTGTAGTAATCTTATTGGTATTAGTTGCGGACAGTCATATTTTTTTATGTTTGTTTTGTAAAGCATGGGACAAAAATATTTTATTTATTTCTTGAAAGATTATTATTAACAACAAAAGCAAGCCAGTTTATGAGTTGCTTTTGTTATTTGTATTACTTGTGATACTGTGTGGGCACGGATTGCAAATCCGTGCTATCGCAATGTCATTAAGTTAAGGGAAAAGTGCAGATTTCACTAGGATTGTCGAGCTACTTACGGAGATTCCTCCTTCGTCGGAATGACAAACTTGCGTGATATTGCATATCTAAACCACACTGTTTTGTCATTCCGACGAAGGAGGAATCACATAATATGAGAACTCTAGTAGCTCTCAAATATTAAAAACACTCATAAAAAAAGCTTAACTTAATGACATTGCGCGCTATCGTACACGAGAAAATTTAGGACATATCTAGAACGTCTGGTATTCAGTCGTGAAAATTCAAACAGTGACACTTGAGATAGGAATTTTTATGGACGCTACACCAGAAAATAATGTTTAGGAAAACTAATAAAAAAATGGAATTCAATAAATGATAAAAGACGTCTAGTTCAAATGGAATTAGACGTCTTTTTGGTTTCAAATACAATTGATTATGAATTTGATACGGAGTATTTATTTTAAGATTAACTGTAATTATTATAGAAATTTATTTCCCTATCAATTTTTCATATTGACTGGTAGTTTTGTTAAAATCGTTGGTCATTGTATTTGTAGTCACATAAATTACAGATGGCATTAGTTTGTTGCTTTTTAAGTCAAATCCCGTTTTAGAAAAAGACCAAGTCGATTTGATCTTAGTAAGGGTTTCCGTAATTTCAGGATAGTTCTCCGATTCTTTAATTAGAAATTTTAAATTTTCTTCATAATCAATTACTGTTGCATCAAAAATATCGGTTAAGTCATGGTATGGAACTTTCCAATAGTAAGCTGTGTAAAGCATCCCTATTCTTTGAGAAATCATTCGTTGTTTACCTGATACGTTAGTCAATTTTGTGTTTTTTACATTTCCATATTCTTGAATTTTTTCAACTACATTATCGCAGGCATTCATTAACATTGTTGCATCCATTATAATTTGAGAAGCATTATTAACATCTGGAACAGTTGCTACATCTATACGGAATTTAACCCATATGGTGTTAACCATTTTTAAAGCATCCTTTACTTCTTTATTTGGAGCATAACCGATTAAAGTATTGTATTGCTCCTCAAATATTGAAATTGACTCGTCAATTTCTTTACTGGCATTATCAATCTTAACTCCAGCGCCAATCATCATGTAATCTTTAGCCATACGTTGGGTTAACATGCGTTGTCTTCCAGCTTGATTAATGGCTGATCCCAGACTAATATTTTGACAGTTTGCTGTTATAGAAACAAGCAATGTAAAGACTAATACGCTTATTTTAACTTTCATAATTTAATGTTTAAAGTGAGATACGAAATTACGCTCATTTGTTTTTATGAAATATGATGTGAATCATTTGAGATGTGATTTATTTTTTATAAGGAATAGGTTAGTATTTGTTTATTAGGCTAAAATTACTCCATTTAAATATAGATAAAAGACTTCTGCCGTGTAAAATATCCAGACTTTTCTTTTAAAAGTTTTATAGTAAGACGCGTTTTATTTACAAAATAAAAATGTTTCTAACTTAAACATAGAAAAAGAAAAACCACAAAATAACAGATTTGCTACTTTGTGTTTTTTTTTATAAATATTGAAACGCATACAATTCTAAAATACTCGGCTTGTGTACACGAGCGGGACGCATAGCGCTAGCGCCTGTGTTACTTAATGCTCAAGCCAGCTGGGGGAATCTATCAGAACAAGTGAGTTTTTTTTAGTGATTATTGTATGGATTAATTTCTGAACTTTAATTTAAGTAAAACAAATGACAATATTTTGTACTTTTGTCTAGTATTTAATTTTTTTTATGGTTAAATAAAATAGCACAGAAACTATGCAAACAATAAATTAATAGTATATCATATACCCCTGACGAGCAACAAGCATTACTCAAAATGATTGACATTTTCATTTCTAACAAAAGAATGAAAGATAATTTACAACAATTAATTACCTAAAAAGCCATGACACTACAATTTATACACGATAACAGAGGCAATACAACCGGAGTTTTTATCCCTATTGAGGATTGGCAAACATTGAAGGGGAAATATACCGATTTGCAAAATGAAGAGATTCAAAACGGTACAGAACTTGCCTCATGGCAAAAAGATATTCTTGACGAGCGTTTAGACGATTACTACAAAAATCCTAATGATGTGGTTGATTTTGACACCACAATTGCCAATATCAGAAAAGGAATATGAGTTATGCTTTTGTAAACAAACCCGCCGTAACTTTTGATATTGAGGACGTTGTTGATTACTACATAAGCATAAATCCCGAACTTGCCACAGTATTTTTAGACCGAGTGGAAGAAGCTAAAAAATATATTGCCGATTTCCCTCTCGCTTTTCAGATAAAATACAAGAATGTCAGAACTGTTCTTTTAAAACAATTTCCATATCACATTCATTACATTGTTGATGATTCCAAAAAACAAATCGTTGTTTTAGCGATCATTCACGCTTACAAAAACCCTAAAGATTATTCGAATAGATAATTTTATGAAAAAACATAAGCAACTCATTTACGAGTTGCTTTTTTGTTTTTACTGCTTTATTGTTTTTGTGGACACGGGCTACTCCTATAAAAAACATCACGGAAAAAGTCGGGAGACTTTTATCATATTTACCGTTTTCAAGAACTTTTAAAAAAAACGCAAAGTCAGAGACATTTGCGAAACCCATACGGCAAATTTACGTAGACTTAGAAGAGCATGAGATATTTGCTTAGCCCGCACGACAACGTTATATACACTTCGTGAGCTTGGGACATTTGCGAAGCTCATACCGACAAATTTATGTGGACTTCGAAGAGCGAGCTATTTTTATATTGTAATGAACTTAACTTAATTTACACTCGCATTCTTCGCAGTAAAGACAAAATAAAATCCAATAAATATAAAAGGAATACTCAACCACTGTCCGGTAGATAATAAACCTAATGCATTTTCAAAGCCGCCTTGGCTTTCTTTCACGGATTCTACAACCATACGTACCGAGAACAGCAGCACTAAAAATAAACCAAATAGATAACCCGATTTTTTGCGTGCTTCTGTTTTCCAATACAGGAAAAACAATACGGCAAAAACAAAAATGTAACAAACAGCTTCGTACAATTGCGCAGGATGTTTGGCAGGAACTTGTTCCAGTAAATTGGCATATTGAGGGTTGGTTGCAATAGCATTATAGGCCTCTTTTGGTGTTGCAAGTTGAGTTGCATTGACCGCTTCTCTTGGTGTAAATTGATCTCTCATAAAACGTATTCCAAACGAAGAGGTGGTTTCTTTACCTACAATTTCGGAATTGAAAAAATTACCCAATCGTACAAAAATAGCACCACTGGCAACCGGAATAACTACTCGATCCAGTATCCATAATAGCGGTTTTTGAAGTGCATTTTTGCTAAAAAAATACATCGCAACGATGATTGAAATAGCTGCTCCATGACTCGCTAATCCTTGATACCCTGTGAATTCAAATTTAGGATTGAAACGGAAAGGTAAAATGATTTCGGCTAGATTGTTGCGGTAGTATTCCCAATCGTAAAAGAAAACATGTCCTAAACGGGCACCAACTAGGGTCGCTACTACGGTCCAAACAAACAAAGAGTCTAATTTGTCGATGGAAACATTTTCTCTTTCAAAAATATTTTTCATAATGTACCAACCCAATCCAAAAGCAATTACGAACATCAAACTGTAAAAGCGAATAATGAAAAAACCTAAATCAATACCTTCAGAGGGATTCCAAACAATGTTTAAAGCGTGTGTCATTTATATTTTATTTTTTGTGAAAATACTATTTTGATTTGACTAATTGTGTTAACTAAAAGGTAAGAAATTTTCTTTTTTAGTGATTGTGACTGCATTTTTTCTCCGGAATAGGATCATAGCCTTTCCCGCCCCAAGGATGACAGCTCAAAATCCTTTTTATCCCTAAATAGCCTCCATAAAACAATCCATGAGTTTGTAACGCCTGAATCATATAGCTAGAGCAAGTGGGCTCAAACCGGCAAGCTGCAGGGGTAAAAGGGGAGATTGCTCCCTGATAAAACCGAACGAGTAGGATGAAAGGAGTTGTTAGGAATTTCATGGCTTTAAATTTTGATTTAAGATTAACGATTTAAGATTAACGATTTTTGATTTCGGTTGCTGTGAAATCAGAAATCAATCCCGATAGCTATCGGGAGTTAATCAAAATTCAGCAATCTTTTTATATACTAAATGTAGTCCCTTCTTTTCCGTCTTTCAATTGAATACCCAAAGCAATCAATTGATCCCGAATTTGATCCGACAATGCAAAATCTTTATTGTCTCTGGCTTGTTTACGCATGCCGATAAGCATATGAACCACGCCTTCTAATTTATCCGTATTACCGTTTGTTTTTTCTTCTTCCAATCCCAAAACATCAAATACAAAAGCCTGCATTGTTTTTGTAAACAATTGTAAGTCGGTTGTGTTTAAAGTTTCTTTCTCGTCTTTTAATAAGTTGACAAAACGAACTCCTTCAAATAATTGTGCGATAAGAATTGGCGTATTGAAATCGTCATTCATAGCATCATAACACAATTGTTTCCAACTGGAAATATCTATGGAACTGGTTGAGCTTTCAGAAATCCCTTTTAGAGATTCCATCGCTTCCATTAGTCTTTTGTATCCTTTTTCGGCAGCTACAATAGCTTCATCAGAGAAATCAAGAATGCTTCTGTAATGCGCTTGTAACATGAAAAATCGTGCTACCGATGCCGAGAAAGCTTTGCTTAAAAAAGCATTGTCTCCCGTCAAAATCTCTCCCGGTAAAATATTATTTCCGGTAGATTTTGCCATTTTTTTACCATTCAAAGTCAGCATATTGGCATGCATCCAGTAATTTACCGGAGTGTGTCCAGTACAAGCTTCGTTTTGTGCAATTTCACATTCATGATGCGGGAATTTTAGATCCATTCCACCTCCGTGAATATCAAAATGATTACCCAAATATTTAGTGCTCATCGCGGTACATTCTAGGTGCCAACCCGGAAAGCCATCGCTCCAAGGCGAAGGCCAACGCATGATGTGTTGTGGCTCGGCTTTTTTCCAAAGCGCAAAATCCTGTGGATTCCTTTTGTCCGATTGTCCGTCAAGATCGCGGGTATTGGTCAACATGTCTTCGATATTGCGACCGCTTAATACTCCATAATGATTGGTTTCGTTGAATTTTACCACGTCAAAATAAACCGATCCATTGGCTTCGTAACCAATTCCCTTATCAATGATGGTTTTTATGATTTCAATTTGCTCAATAATATGTCCTGTTGCAGTAGGTTCGATACTTGGTGGCAAAAAGTTGAAAGCATTCAGAATATCATGAAAATCTACGGTATAGCGTTGTACTACTTCCATAGGTTCCAGTTGCTCTAAACGGGCTTTTTTGGCAATTTTATCTTCCCCTTCATCCACATCGTCCACAATATGACCTACATCCGTAATATTTCGAACATAACGCACTTTATAGTCTAAATGCAATAAGTATCTAAAAATTACATCAAAAGACATAAAAGTTCTCACGTTTCCTAGATGTACATTGCTGTAAACCGTTGGTCCACATACATACATCCCCACATTTCCTTCGTTAATAGGCGTAAATGTTTCTTTTTCTCCCGAAAGAGAATTGTATATTTTTAAGGTTTGTGTCTTGTATAATGGCATTTTTGTGAGATTAGGTAATGTGACAATTAGGTAATTGTAAATTTTATATAAAAAATAACCACTAAGGAATTAAGAATTTTAAGTCGTACTGTTGCTTAACTTCTTAATGGTAAAATGTTTTAAAATTGACGTTTTAAGTCAAATTAAAATTGAGTATCTAATTTAATGTAGTCTAAAAACTCTCTTTTAGTTTGAGCGTCTTTGAATTTTCCGCCAAATTCAGAAGTTACAGTACTGCTTTCGATATCTTTGATTCCTCTAGAATTCACGCAAAGGTGTTTGGCATCAATTACACAAGCTACGTCTTCGGTGCCTAAAGCTTGTTGAAGCTCTTGAACGATTTGCATCGTTAAGCGCTCTTGTACTTGAGGTCTTTTGGCATAATGATCTACGATACGGTTCATTTTTGAAAGACCAATAACTCTTCCGCTCGAAATATAAGCAACATGTGCTCTTCCGATGATAGGTAATAAATGGTGTTCGCAGGTAGAGTAGAGTGTAATGTTTTTTTCAACTAACATTTCTCCGTATTTGTAATTATTCTCAAAAGTGGAGGCTTTTGGTTTTTTGTCAGGATTCAATCCGCCAAATAATTCTTTTACAAACATTTTAGCCACACGATTGGGCGTTCCTTTCATGCTATCGTCTGTCAAATCCATTCCAAGGGTTAGTAGAATATTTTCGACGTCTTTTTTTATTTTTTCAATTTTTTCTTCATCTGTAATACTAAAAGCATCCTCTCTTACTGGATTTTTAGCATTTGTACTGATATGATTGTCTCCTATTTCGTCTTGAAATTCTTCGTTATTTATCATTAAAAGCTACTATTTTTATGGGTGTCTATTTTTAAGGGGTAAAGATAATTAATAAAAAGCAAACATTTTCTATCGTTTCTGCTTTTAATTATATCTAAAATTTATCTTCGGATTGTTTGTATTTATATAAAAAGTAAAAAGGCAATATCATTTTTAGTGGTATTGCCTTTTTTTGTTTTTCTAATGTATAAAGATGCGCTAATTATTTTTTAGGTGCAAAATAAAGTGTTTTTTTTATTTGAATTATACAGACGCAGTCCTTCTTTTAAGATATGAACTGCACTAATCAAGTCTTCTTTTTTTAATACATAAGCAATTCGAACTTGGTTGAGTCCTACTCCTGGAGTAGAGTAAAATCCTGCTGCTGGTGCTACCATAACTGTTTCGCCGTTCAATTCGTATTTTTCTAACAACCATTGGGCAAAATCATCGGCATTGTCAATAGGAAGTTGTACAATGCAATAAAAAGCACCTTTGGGTTTCGTTACAATTACGCCTTCGATTTTATGTAGTTCCCGAATTAAAGTGTCTCGTCTTTCTTTGTACTCGGTAATAACTTCGTCAAAATAACTTTTTGGAGTGTCAAGAGCCGCTTCGCTTGCAATTTGTTCAATCGTAGGAGGACTTAATCGGGATTGTGCAAATTTCATTGCAGTTGACATAACTTCCTTGTTTTTAGAAACCATACATCCTATCCTAGCACCACACATGCTGAAACGTTTAGAAACCGAATCAATCATAATGGCATGCTCTTCTATTCCTTTGATGTTCATCACGGAATAATGTACGTCTCCGTCATAAGCAAATTCACGATATACTTCGTCTGAGATCAAAAATAAATCATGTTTTTTGACCAAAGCGGCCAATCGCATAATTTCCTCTTGAGAATACATATATCCCGTAGGATTTCCGGGATTGCAAATCAGAATTGCTTTTGTTTTTGGGGTAATCATTTTTTCAAAAGCGTCTATACTAGGTAATGCAAAACCTGTTTCTATGGTTGAAATTACAGGAACTACAGTAACGCCAGAAGCAATCGAAAAAGCATTGTAATTGGCATAAAAAGGTTCGTGAACAATCAGTTCGTCGCCTTGATCCATAGTGGTTCCTAAGGCAAAAAGCAAGGCTTCAGATCCACCGGTAGTTATGATGATGTCTTCAATATTTACATCAACATTTTGATGTTTATAATATTGGGAAAGTTTAGTTCTATAGCTTTCAAAACCGGCTGAATGACTGTATTCTAAGATGTCGAGTTGAATGTTTTTAACGGCATTTATGGCGACTTCTGGTGTTCTTATATCGGGTTGACCAATATTTAAATGGTACACTTTAAGGCCTTTTTTCTTAGCCGATTCCGAAAAAGGGGTAAGCTTACGAATCGGAGATTCAGGCATTAACGCACCTTTATGTGATATTTTTGGCATATTTTTAAATTGAAATGCAAATTTGCAATTTATTTTCCAAATTTACTGTAAACATCATGCCTATTTTGTTGTTTTTATTGCATAAATGATTAAATTTATAGAAACGAATTTATATGAAAAAAATCGGACACATAGTACTGTTTTTAATAATAATTACGCCTGTTTTTGCACAGGATGAGTTTGTATTTGATAAAAATGTAGATAAAGTAAGTGTCTCTATTAAAGTAATTAATAATTTGGTTTTTATTCCTATAAAAGTCAATGGAGTAGAACTGAATTTTTTGCTCGATACTGGTGTTGAGGAAATTATTCTTTTTAGTTTAGAAGATAATCCAGAAGTCAAATTTTATAATTCCGAGAAAATAAATTTAAGAGGTTTGGGAAGCAAAGAATCTATAGAAGGACTAAAAACAACCAATAATATTCTTGAAATTGACGGTTTGAAATCTATGAATCAGCTTATTTATGTTATTCTTGATGAGAGTTTTAATTTGTCGTCTCAAATAGGAATCCCTGTGAATGGGATTATCGGTTACCATTTTTTTAAGGATAATTTAGTGAGTATTAACTATGCGAAAAAGAAGCTGACGGTTTCTAAGAATAATGAAGTAAATAGTAATAAATTACGCAAAAGATATGAGGAAGTCTCTATTACTGTTGAAAAGCACAAGCCTTATTTGTTGGGAAATGTGTTGATAGATCAAAAAAATGTATCAATAAAGTTGTTAATTGATAACGGAAATAGCGATTCTATTTGGCTTTTTCAAGATTTATCAGATGATATAAAAGTTCCTTCTAGAAATTTTGAAGATTTTTTAGGAAAAGGTTTTAGCGGGGACATCGAAGGGAAAAGAGCAAGGGTTTCTGAATTTTCATTTGATAAATTTTCATTTAGTAATCCTATTGTTGCTTTTCCAGACGCTAGTTCCATAAAAAGTGTTCGCATGGTTGAAAATCGACTTGGATCGATAGGAGGTGGACTTTTAAAACGATTTTTGGTTGTTTTTGATTATAAAAATGAAAAGTTGTATTTAAGAAAAAATTCCGATTTTAATGAGCCTTTCACGTACAATAAAAGTGGGATAGAGATACAGCATCATGGGTTGCAATGGGTGCAGGAAACGGTAAAATTAGAAACAATTCCTATTTCTAGAGGCGATACTTTTGATGCGAGAGGCGAAAAAGTCACGAACAACTTTAAATATAAATTCAATTTAAAACCTATTTACGAGATTGCGAATGTTAGGAAAAATTCTCCTGCAGACCTTTGTGGTTTAAAAGTCGGAGATGTTATTATATCGATTAATAAATCTGCTGTTTATAGTTATTCTTTGCAAAGAATAAATGATATGTTTAGATCCGAAGAGGAGAAATGGATTGATTTAGAAATAGAAAGAAATAGTCAAGTAATGAAGTTTAGGTTTCAACTATTGGATGTTTTATAAAAAAGCCACTATTTTGAATTTATCAATTAGCGGCTTTTTAGAATTTATTTTTAGTTAGAAATTACTTCTCCCTTAATTTTTAATGGCACTCGCCCTTCTTCATAGTTTACTGCATTCGTTTCTACAGTTATAGTTTTTCGTATGGGACCAGGAACCATATTGTATTTTATTTCAATTCTATCTGATTTTCCGGGTAAAATAGGTTGACTCGGTTTGTAAGTTATCGTACAACTGGCTGTAGATTGAATCGCGATAATGGTCAATGGAGCGTTTCCGGTATTGGTAAATGTAAATTCCCGAATCCCATTGTCACTTTGTTTGTATATTTTTCCGTAATCTATAGTGTTCTCGGCTTGATTAAATTCAATTTTTGAGCCACTTTGAGCAAAGCCAATACTGCTAGCAAACAGCATTACGATTAAAGTTGCAATTTTTTTCATTTTCTTGTTTTTTAGTAGGATAGTAAAAGTAGTATCTTTTAATTAATGCACAATTTTTTATTTCTCTTTTTATACTGTGCTTAATTATTTACTTTTGTCCTTTATATGAATAGCAAAAATCAAACCAAAGTACAATTTTGGTTTTAACAGTTACTTTTTTATGACAATTCCCGCACAATTTGACGCTAAAACTATCGAGAATAAATGGTATGACTATTGGATGAAAAATAATTATTTTCATTCGGAGCCAGATCATAGAACGCCTTATTCCATTGTAATTCCTCCTCCCAATGTGACTGGAGTCTTGCACATGGGGCACATGCTTAACAATACGATTCAAGATGTTTTGATTCGAAGAGCACGTTTGAAAGGTTTCAACGCTTGTTGGGTACCGGGTACGGATCACGCATCTATAGCCACTGAGGCTAAAGTAGTAGCCAAATTGAAAGCCGAAGGAATCAATAAAAATGACTTAGCGCGTGAAGAGTTTCTAAAACACGCTTGGGAATGGACGGATAAATATGGTGGAGTTATTCTCGATCAATTGAAACAATTGGGTTGTTCTTGTGATTGGGAACGTACCAAGTTTACGATGGACCCAGATATGTCGGCATCTGTAATTCGATCTTTTGTGGATTTATATAACAAAGGTTTGATTTATAGAGGTTACCGAATGGTAAACTGGGATCCTGAAGCCAAAACGACTTTGTCTGACGAAGAAGTAATTTATGAAGAACAACAAGGAAAATTGTATTTCCTAAAATATAAAATCGAAGGAAGCGAAGATTTCTTGACTGTAGCCACTACGCGTCCGGAAACTATTTTTGGAGATACTGCAATTTGTATCAATCCAAACGATGAGCGTTTTGCTCATTTGAAAGGGAAAAAAGCGATTGTGCCTATTTGCGGAAGAGTGATTCCGATTATCGAAGACGAATATGTAGATGTTGAGTTTGGAACTGGTTGTCTTAAAGTAACTCCAGCCCACGACATGAATGATAAAACGCTAGGGGAGAAGCACAATCTTGAAATTATTGATATTTTTAATGAAGATGCAACGCTAAATAGTTTCGGATTGCATTATCAAGGTAAAGACCGTTTTGTGGCTCGTGCTGAGATTACTCAAGAATTAGAAAATAGCGGTGCTTTGGCAAAAACTGAAACACACCTTAATAAAGTAGGAACTTCTGAAAGAACGAAAGCGGTGATTGAACCCCGTTTGTCTGACCAATGGTTCTTGAAAATGGAAGATTTAGTAAAACCAGCGATACAATCCGTATTGGTTGATGGCGATGTGAAATTACATCCCGCTCGTTTTAATAATACGTATGCACATTGGTTAAATAATATTCGTGATTGGAATATTTCTCGTCAATTGTGGTGGGGACAACAAATTCCAGCTTATTTCTACGGAGACGGAAAAGAAGATTTCGTGGTTGCTGAAAATATAGACGAAGCATTAAAATTAGCTCAAGCTAAAACTTCTAATCCTTCACTTTTGACTTCTGATCTTCGTCAAGATGTAGATGCTCTAGATACTTGGTTTTCTTCTTGGCTGTGGCCAATGTCGGTTTTTGGGGGAATTATGGATCCAGAAAGTGAAGATTTTAAATACTATTATCCAACCAATGATTTAGTAACGGGTCCGGATATTTTGTTTTTCTGGGTGGCGAGAATGATTATAGCAGGTTACGAATATACAGGTAAAAAACCTTTTACGAATGTGTATTTAACCGGATTGGTTCGTGATAAACAACGTCGTAAAATGTCTAAATCTTTGGGAAATTCACCAGAGCCATTAGAATTAATTGAAAAATTTGGTGCCGATGGAGTTCGTGTAGGATTGCTTTTGAGTGCGTCTGCGGGAAATGACATTATGTTTGACGAAGAATTGTGCAATCAAGGAAAAGCATTTTCGAATAAAATATGGAATGCCTTCAAATTGATCAAAGGATGGGAGGTATCGGATGCTATTCCACAGCCGGAGTCTTCTAAAGTGGCTATTGAATGGTATGAAGCTAAATTGCAACAAACACTTTTGGAAATTGAAGATAATTTTGAAAAATACAGAATCTCCGATGCTTTAATGGGGATTTACAAATTGGTTTGGGACGATTTCTGTTCTTGGTTTCTCGAGATGATCAAACCGGCGTATCAACAGCCCATTGACAGCGTAACTTTTGCGAAAGCGATAGAAATGTTAGAAAACAATATGAAATTATTGCATCCTTTTATGCCATTTTTGACAGAGGAAATTTGGCAAATATTGGCTGAAAGAACTACTGAGGAAGCATTGATTGTTTCTACTTGGCCAGAAATGAAACCTTTCAACGCACAATTAATTGCCGATTTTGAAAGTACGATTGAGGTGATTTCGGGAATTAGAACGATTCGTAAGGACAAGAATATTCCGTTTAAAGATACGATTGAATTGAAAGTGGTGAACCATGATAAAGTTTCGACTTATTTTGATTCGGTTGTAGCCAAATTAGGAAACATCACTTCATTAGAATACGTTTCGGACAAAGTAGATGGAGCGTTATCCTTTAGAGTAAAATCGAATGAATATTTTATTCCAATCACAGGAAATATTGATGTGGAAGCTGAAATTGCAAAGCTAACTGCTGAGTTGGTATATACGCAAGGGTTCTTAAAATCGGTTCAAAACAAATTGGCAAACGAGAAATTTGTAGCTGGTGCGCCAGAAAAAGTTTTGGCAAACGAACGACAAAAAGAAGCCGATGCACTTTCTAAAATTGTAACGATTGAGCAGAGTTTAGTGAGTTTGAAGTAAGAGCTAGACTTTTCTGAAATTTAAAATCCCATCTCAGTACTATTTTGAGATGGGATTTTTTAATTTTATAGTATCATAAAAATTAATAATAAGTATACATTTTTTCGACAAGATATCGGTTGCTGTCATAATAACTGAGTTTTTCTTTAGGATAGCCATCTAAATTAGTATTGTAACCATAACGCTCAGCTTCAGCAACAATTCCATTTATTGTATTTTTGAAATGTATCAAATTATTCGCATTGCTAATGCCTTGAATAAAAAAATGGCGATTAAAATTATTTGTAAAATCATTTTTAAAAAACAACTTGTTAAACCCAATTATATTTAAATATATATTAGGAGTGTTGTCATATTTATAATCAACTACAGAAGTAACCTTGCCATCTGGGTTTATGTTTTCCCTTTTTATAATGTTGTCGCCACTAAAATATACTTTTACTTTCGGTGTAAACTGACTTTGTTGCCAATTATTGATAAAGGTGTAACTATTAATTTCGACAATGTTTTCAGGCAAGTAATTATATACTAACTTGGTTTCATTCATAGGCGGAAAAATCGTACCGCTATTTGTGTTTTTAAAGATAGCAGTTTTTAACTTATTGTTTTCATAAGTATATTCGTTGCTAACGTATAGTATATCATTTATATAACCATCTTCCTGAGTAATTAAATCTCCGGTATAAGTATAGGTAATTTTATATTGACCGACATTAATACCAATTGTTGAGGCTTCTTTGATTTTAAATCCATCATAAGTAAATGTAGTTGACAAACCACTTGAAAGACTAATTTCTTGTATTGTTTTGATTAATAGTTTACTGTTTTCTTTAGTTGGTTCTTTAGCTGGTTCTTCAGTCGGTTCTTCAGTTGGTTCTTTTGTTTCATTTTCTGAACAAGAGGTAAAGATTAATAATAATACTCCAATTATGGTCGTTAGTTTATTCATTTAAATGGTTTTTTAAGAAAAGATTTTTTTTGTCAATTTTAGATTCTGCAAATATAATAAAAACACCTCGCAAATGGTAGTATTTAATAAAAGCCCCATAATGTAAATCTAATTTAAAATGGATTTATTTTTAGTTATAAATAAGACTAGAGAGGGGGAAATGTTACTATTAAAATAATGAGAAAGTTTTCGATGTGACTATACCCAAAACACATTAATAGGTTAAATGTACCTGTTTTTACAAATAAGATAGACCCAAGGATATCATCTAGAACGATAGAGGCTCTAGGTAAATGAGGCTCTCTGGTTTTTAATTTAATGAGGAAGTATAGCTTAGTGAGTTTGAAATAGTTTTTTTTTAATATTAAACCCGACAGGTTTTGAAAACCTGTCGGGTTTGTTTTGGGAACCAAGTAAAGTTTATCTGGCTTGAAATAGGTTTTAGCCTTTTTTTAAAATTTAAAATCGCCTCTCAAAATAATTGAGAGGTTTTTTTTTATTTTCCTAGGAAACTATTCCAATCAGCAATCTTCAACAATCAGATCGGTTATCAAAAATTCACTACCAGAGTTCGGAATGTTGTTTATGCTGATATTCACATCATTACGTTCGATTAGTTTTTTGACTAAGCCCAAACCGATTCCCGTACTGCTCTCGCCTCTGGGTTTATTGCCTAAGGTCTGAAACATTTCGAATACCTTTTTATGGTGTTTTTCATCGATACCTGGACCATTGTCCTTAATAGATAAAGAGCGTTCTGCGGTATTAAACTCAATTATAATTTTTGTAATTTCTTTATCATTAAACTTTATAGCATTCGATAATAAATTGGCTATTATTTGATGAATGGCAGGAGGCTGAAATAAGATGGTTTTATCCAAATTTACTTTTTCAATTTGAATATTACCCAATGGGTTTATGAGCTTAATTACCTTCTCGACAACAGCCAATAAATTTACATTTTCCTTTCCTTCATTATCTTGGACACACTTGGTGTAATGAAGCAAATCTTCTATCAGATTAGACATAATAGAGGTAGAGGTTTTAACCATCTCAAACATTTCGGCAGATTCTCCTTTGAGATTCAAAAAGTGATCTTCTTCAATTATTTCCAACAAACTTTTGATGTTTCCTAAAGGAGTTTTTAAATCATGTGCTAAAATGTTGCCAAATTGCTCTAATTCTGCGTTTTTTTCATGAAGTTTATTGTTTAATAATTTCAACTCTTGGTCGTAATCCCAAATTCGTAAAAAAGAATCCACTTTTTTGCGGGTTACCTCAGTAATTAGCGGCTTGAATAAAAAATCAATTGCCCCTAAGTCATACGCTTTATTCAGATATTTTGGTTCATCGCTTATTGCTGTTACAAAAATGGTTGGGATAAAGACCGTATCGGGATGATTCTTCACTATTTCTACAAATTCATATCCATCCATCTCTGGCATTTGGACATCGACAAGAATCAAGGAAATTTTTTCTTTTAATAAAATTTGCAAGGCTTCCATCCCAGATAAACAGGTAATTATTTTTCTATCGGGATGTTCTAAAATACTTTTTAGAGCTATTAAATTTTGCGGCAAGTCGTCTACAAGTAATAGGGTATGTTTCTCAATGGCCATAGCTTTCTTTATTTAAGTTTTTGATTATATTATTTAATGTTAACACTTTGTGGTGCTCATAAATTTGAATTGCTGCTTTTGGCATTACATCAAATTCGGCTTCATTGCAATCTTGAACGATACTTTTTCCTCCGTTTTCGGCAATTAATTTTAGTCCTCTTGCGCCATCATGATTGGATCCGGAGAGTAATATTCCGCTGCATTTCTCTTTCAAAACAGTCGAAAATGATTCGAAGGTGACATCAATTGAGGGTCTGCTGTAATTTATTAATTCTGATGTATCTAATGAAAAGCGCCTGTTTTCTTCTAAAAGCAAGTGATAATTAGCGGGTACTGTATATAGAAAACCTTTTTTTACTACTTCTTTATCCTCCGCTTCTTTGACTTTATAGTGGGAGTGTAATTGCAAGTGTTTTTCGAGAGAGGAGTCTGCATTTTTTAATCTATGTAAAATAACTACAATCGGTGTTTGTATCTTTTTATCCAACCCTTTGAGAATAGATAAGATGATACTAAAAGAACCCGCAGAACCGCCAATAATAATCATTTCCATAGTATGCCATTTTATTAATTAATCTCAAAAAAATGTTGGTATAATGCGGATATAGTATAAAAAAAGTTCTTCCGATAGCTCCCGATAATTATCGGGACGGGATTATTGGACTATATTGAATACATAATCGGTATTATTTTATTTTTTGATAAATTTTTTCCGTGCTATCAATTTCTTTAAATTTATCAAAAACGCTGCTAAATCGTAAAGATTCTTTATTGCCTAAAGCCAAAAAACCATGTATTGGTAAACTATTATAAAATAGATTTAATACTTTATCCTGTAAATCTTCATTAAAATAGATTAGCACATTTCGACATAAAATAAGTTGGCACTCTTTAAAAACTCCATCGGCAACTAAATTATGACGAGTAAATAAGATTTCTTTTTTTAAATCTGAATTTATAATTGATTTTTTTCCATCAGAAATAAAATACTCATTTAGTGATTCTTTTCCACCGCAAGAAAAATAATTGTTGGAGTATTCCTTAAAACTCTTATTTGAATAAATTCCTTTTTTTGATTTTTCAATGGCGTTAGAACTGATATCCGTGGCATATAATCTGGATTTATGCAGTAAATCGAGTTCTTTTAAAAGAATGGCAAGTGAATACGTTTCTTCTCCAAAAGAACATCCAGCACTCCAAATGTTTATTTTTGGATAACTTTCTAAATAGGGAAAGACATTGGTTATTAAAGATTTAAAAAAACTGGGATCTCTAAAAAATTCACTGACATTGACCACGATTTCATTCAAAAACGTATTGAAATTCCCTGAATTGTTTATTAATTCATATTTTAAATCAACAATTGATCCTATATTTGAAATCTCCATAAATCGATTGATACGTCTAAGCATTGAAGCTCTAGAGTAGTCTGAGAAATCGTATCCGTATTGCTTTTCTACCAGAAAAACAATTTCTTTGAGATCGTTAAATTCTATCATCTATTTGTAAATCCAGATACTAATTAATGAAATAAGCTGTTGGATGTCGATTGGTTTAGATTGATAATCAGAAGCTCCTGCGTTTAAGATATCTTCTCTGTCGCTTTTCATTGCTTTTGCGGTCAATGCTATAATAGGGAGGTTTTTCCATTTTGGATTTTCTCTAATTTTTCGGGTTGCTTCATAGCCGTCCATTTCCGGCATCATAATATCCATTAGAACAATATCGATAGTAGAATTATTATGAAGTATTTCTAGGGCTTCAATTCCGTTAAAAGCTGTCAAAATGGATGCTCCTTTTATGGATAAGGCACTCGATAAGGCATATATGTTTCTAATGTCATCATCAACAATTAAAATATTTTTGTCTTTAAGCACTTCTCCTCCCAATAAATTATGATCGAGTTTGTGTTCTTTTTTATCTGTGGTCTGCACCATATCTAAAAAGAGTATTATTTCATCTTTTAATCTTTCGGTAACATTATTCGTTTTAATGACCACTTTATCGGCACTATTTTGAAGTTCTAGTTCGTCATCCTCGGTAAGTGATTTTCCAGTATTTACAATTATATTAATATCACTGTTCTTTGATGTTTTTCTAAGAGCCGATATGGTATCAATATTTTGTGAATCGGGTAATCCTATGTCCATAATAGCACAATCGATATCATCATTTTTTAAAATATTTTCTGCTTCATTGAAAGTATAGGCCTGGATGCAAATGACATTTCTATCGCAATTATGAACTAATTCTTTGATAGAATAATTAAGCTTTACATCATCTTCTACAATCAATACTTTTTTAAAGATTTTATTGATTTGAATGTCAATAGATTCAAAAGCTTTTTTTAGCTTTTCGATCGTTATTGGTTTGATTAAAAAATCAAATGCACCCATTTCTTTGGCCAATTTTTCTCTATTCATGCCTGACATTACATGCACCGGAATATGTTGCAGTTCTTTATCCTCTTTTATCCATTTTAAAACAGTCCATCCATCAATTCCGGGTAATTTCATATCCAGAATAATTGCTTTTGGGTTGTATTTTTTCGCATATTGATATCCTGTTTCTCCTTGATAGGCAACAATTGCTTTGAATCCATTGTCATGTGCCACTTGCAAGAGTATTTCGGCAAATGATGCATCGTCCTCGATAATTAATATTGTTTTGTCATCAATGGTTACGAAACTTCTGTCGTCATTTAAATTTTCTGTTAAATCTAAAGTGACATCTGAAGGTTGTGGCTTTTCCTCTAGGCTTGGTTGATTTTTTTCTTTTGAATTGGTTGCTTGAAATGTAGCTGGAATATAAAGACTAAAAACACTTCCTTTATTTAATTCACTCTGAAAATCTACTTCTCCTCCTAAGAGTATAGCTAATTCTTTTGAAATGCAGAGTCCTAAACCTGTCCCGCCATATTTTCTGCTGGTGGAACTGTCTGCCTGTTGGAAAGTCTGGAATAATTTCTTTTTGTTTTCTTCGGATATGCCTATGCCGTTATCTTCTATATGGATAGTGAGGATTTCATTTGAATTTAACTTTGATAATATAGGCGATGTAAAACCGTTTTTCCCATTACTTGAAGAAAAAAGCAAAGTAACCTTTCCGTTTCCGGGGGTGAATTTTAGTGCATTAGACAGGAAGTTTTTAAGAATCTGTTCTAATTTTCCAATATCGGTATGAAGTTCTCTAGGGCAATCATCAGAAATAAGGGCCGTAAATTCAACATTTTTTTTCAGCATTTGAGCTCTAAATAATCCATCCATGTCTGAAAAAACTCTTTCGACAATGGATTTTTCGGGGTACACCTCAACTTTACCAGCTTCAATTTTAGAAATGTCCAAGATGTCAGTAATCAAATTCAATAAATCTTTTCCAGAAGAATTAATAACCGAAAGATTTTCAATTTGTGCCTCCGATAAATTACCGGCAGTATTGTCTTTTAAAAGATCAGAAAGAATTAATATACTGTTTAATGGTGTTCTCAATTCATGGGACATATTTGCTAGAAACTCCGACTTATATTTACTGGCTTGTGCAATTTCCTCTGCTTTAGTATTTAGCTCCTCTTGTGCAATAACCAATTCCTCATTTTTCAATCCCACTTCATTATTTTTATATTCAAGTTCCTGTCCTTTTTCTTCTAAAAAAGCGTTCGTTTGTTTTAGTTCGGCTGCTTGATGTCTAAATTCTTCTTCGGATAATTTTAAGAGCATAGTTTGTCTGCTCAAAACCTCATTGCTTAATCGGAGTTCTTCTTCTTGCACTTGAAGAATGTTGTTTTTGTCGTTTATTTCCTCAGAAAATATTTTCAACTCTTCATTACGTATGAAAACTTTTATTGCGCTTCCAATAGAATCAGATATGGCGATCAATAATTTTTTGTGGTTGTCATTAAAATTTTCTAACGATCCAATTTCGACTACCCCAATTACTTCCTCTTTATAAGATATTGGTGTTATTAAAACATTATAATATGGGTATTCACCAAGTGAAGATGTTATATGGGAATATTGATTGTGTAAATCATTCAGGCAATTTTGTTGATTTGTTTTTGCAACTTCTCCAACTAGTCCTTCTCCCATTGCTATTACACTAGGTGTGTTTTTATCGTCAGCATATCCGCCAATCTTCTGCAATTGATTTGTGTTTTTAATACTCTTACTAATGTAAAAATTAGCTTGGCAACCTTGGGTTTGTTTCACGAGAGTTTGGCAAATATTTGTTCCAAACTCATTCAAGTCTTTTGATTCTATAATTATTTTATTGATTTCAATTATTTTTTTTTCGATTAAACTGTTTTTTGCAGATTCGTTATGAAATTTATTGAGTTCTAATGACATGGCGTTCATTGAGATGTTTAGTAAGTCGTTTTGGCTTCTTAAGCTAATTTCTGAACCAAAATTCCCAGAACTTATTTTTAATGCTAAATCGATTTGCTCGTTTATGGCTATTAATAATTCATTAAAAGAATGACTTATGGCTATAAATTCGGCATTTCCGGAAAAAGTAGGTTTTTTAATAATCTCTCCGAGAGATATTTTTTTTATCGATTCAGTTATTGCATTGAGCGAAGTAGATAGATTCTTAATTAGTTTGTAAATAAGAATAAATGTCCCTATTAAAAATAAGGACAAAAGCGAAAATAGAGTTACAATTGATCTTAATGCCGCTTGTTTTTCTTTATTGGCATAATCAAGAATAAATGCCAAATTGTTTTTTTCTAATTCAGTAAATTTTGGAATTATAGCAGATGATTTTGTCCACCATAGATCAGGGGACATTTCTAATTTCTTTTCAAAAATCAAATTAGAATCAGCATTAAAAGAGGATAAACTACTTGATTTCTTAAATTCAATCAAGTCTTTGTTTAAAGTATTAAAAGCGAAATTAATCAATTTAAAATCAACCGCTTTTTCATAATCTTTTGCTTCATAGAATAATTTTAATAGTGAATTGTCTAGTTCGTCATTGTTTTTATCATCTATCAATCTTTGTAAAATAATCTCTCTTTTTAATAAGGCTGCCTCTTTTAATATAACATAATTGTAATAATTGTTGGCTAATTTGGTTAACTCAGAAGACTTACAATTAATAATTTCTCTTTCGATTAAATTGTTTAAAACATCATTAAATTGAGTATATTTTATATATGCAGTTTTTGGTGTTTCTCTTCCAAATTCAATATTGGATTGAAGAATTAATACGGAATTCTGTAATGATTTAAGATTTTTAGAGATTACAGTATCCTTAATATGAGTTCTTAAAAACCATTCATTGGTCAATTGTTTTTCTAGACTAAACCTGTCTTTTTTTGAAGTGTCATAATAGGAATAATTATAAAATCCCCTCTCGACACTAATTTCGAATATACCTCTGGAGAGGACGGATATATTCTTTATATTCTCTGAACTGGAATCTATAGCTGCATAATTGTCTAAAGAGGAATTAATATTTGAAACAGTCATATAAATTAACCCGAGGATTGGGAATAGTAAGACTAAAATCAATTGCGATTTAATTGATAAAGATTTCCACATAGGTTTAGATTTGGTTGAATCTAAGGTAACGTTTTTAGTGTTAATATTCTAATATAAAGTCTGTTAAAAAATAAATGCGTAATTGTAAGCCATTATTTTTTTTAATATACTTGCAATGTCGATGTTTTTTTAAACAACAAACCCCGTCTATTTCTAAACGAGGTTTGTTGCTTTATTGCAAATGAAATTGCAGAAAATTTTTGGTATAAAATAAAACCAAATTAAGGTTTTTAGAATTTATATTTTAAGCTTGTCATTACCTGACGTGGCGCAATTGGGTTTACACTGTAATTTTCGTGTACGGTATAATTTAACTCATTGGTAATGTTTGATAGTCTACATAAGATTGAGAATTGTTTCCAAGTATAACCTATAGAAGCATCAATAGTAACATATCCTGCTAAAGGAACTTCTCTATCTTGAACAGTAAGAGTAGTTGATTTTAGAGGCTTTGGTTTTTTTGGATCTGTTGTATCAATAAATGGCAGACCTGTACTTGGATTAAAAAGGGTCTCATAATAGTATAAATTATTCCAACCACCAATACGGTCACCAACATAATTACCAATGGCTCCTACTGATAACCCTTTTAGAATTCCTGTTGGCAGGGTATAGAAAAAGCTTAAATTCGCTGTGTTTTTTGGAGTTCTTGCTACACGATCCCCCTCGACAAAACTTCCCTCTTTACCAGATGTATTTGTGTAACGCATATCATTATAACTGTAACCTGCATTGATACTCAAGCCTTCTAGCGGTCTAGCGGTAACATCAATTTCTACTCCTTTACTTTTTGTTTCTCCGCTTAATACTCTTATTTGTGAATTTGTATTAGCAGTAACCCCGTCTGCCAAAAATGGAGCGGTTTGTGCTAAATTACTGTTTGTAATTTGATAAACAGTAACGTTAGTACTCAAAATTCCTTTCCAAAAGTCTTTTTTGATACCTGCTTCATATTGATCTATGATAGAAGCTTCTAGTGCATCACCGTCAACTGTCAGCCCAGTATTTGGTGTAAAAGAGCTAGAATAACTTGCAAATAACGACATGTCTTTCGTTGGTTGAAAAATTAATCCAACTTTTGGAGAAAATGCGTTATCTAAACGTTTTGGAGTTACATCAGCTGTTGCATTTTCAGGAGTTATAGTTTGAGTTGCCTTAACAGCGTCGTATTTCTCTTTATATGTTGAAACTTCACTTTCTTGCCAAGACCAACGAATACCCGCTAAAACTTTAATTTGATCTGTAATCGAAATTAAATCCTGAGCATAAACCCCAAAACGATTCGTGTCTGTATTTGCTATTGTAGTAACTCTAGCATTAGGTATATCGTTTCTTTGTGTAGTTGGATCAAAATTATTAAGATTGACAGTGTCATAAAGACTAGGGTTAATTTTATATGTTCCGTCAAAAAGTCTTTCTTTTACAGCTTTTTCGTTAAAAGCATAAGTGTAAGCAGTTGCAAATGAATTTTCCCAATCTACACCAGTAAATACTTGGTGCTTGATGCTTCCTGTGTTAAAAGTTCCTTGTAAACTTAATTGGTCTCCAAGTATTTGTTCTAAGTTTTTATTTTGAACTAATCCTCTATTCCAGTAGCCAGAAACTGGGTAGATTATAGGATCGCTTAAATTAGATAATTGAGCAGTTGATTTTTGAGTTCTATCATATTTTTGAAAAGAACTATTGAAATTAAGTTTCCAGTTTTTATTGAAATCATGATTTAATAATAGCGAAGCACTAGAAGATTTTGTATTTCCTGTTGACCAAAGAGCCCCAAAATAAGTGTTACGTGGAATATCTAAAATATCTTTTCCAATTATTCCTGTTCCAAAATCAGGAGTCCAATCGGAGTCCAAATAATCTCCTTGTACTGTAATTTGTGTTTTATCGCTTACGTTAAAAAGGAAAGAGGGATTGATGTAGATACGTTCACTTTTTACTACATCTCTAAAACTTTCTGCGTTTTCGTAAGAACCTGAAATTCTATAAGCTATAAATTTATTTAAAGGACCGTAAAAATCAATTGACGGTTTGTAGAAAGCATTGCTTCCCATTTGCATGGATATTTCTCCACCGCTTTTGAAAGAAGGTGTTTTGGTGACCAAGTTTAATATCCCTCCAGGCGCTACATTTCCGTATAATAAGGCTGAACCTCCTTTTAGGAATTCTACTTTGTCTAAAGAAGCAACATCAGGAATGGATCCTGCATTATAGCGGAAACCATTTTTAAACATATTGTTGGCAGACATGTCATATCCTCTTGAGAAAAAAGATTCTTGAGCACCACCACGAGCTGAACCTACATACACACCATTGGCATTTTTTAGCACTTCACTCAAACGGATAGCTTGTTGTTGCTCGATAATTTCGGCATCAATTACTTGTACACTTTGTGGCGTGTCCATTGGTTTTAATCCAGAACGTAAGGCTGTTACTGGTTTTGGCTGTTTGTTTGCGGTTATAACAACTTCTTTTAAGACTTCACCTCTTCTTTTCTTTACGGTGTCGTTTGCTGTTTTTATACTGTCTGATGAGAAATAATATATTTCCTTATCATTTGGATTATGTGCAACACTAGCTGTTTCTTGTGCTTGTAAGCTGAAACAAAATAGAGAAAAAATTGAGGGGAGTAAAATATATTTCATGTCGTTTATTTGGAATAATTAAAAATAACGTTGCAAAGGTAAAACCTGATTCTCGATTCAGCAAACTTATTTAGACTAAATATTAATAATATATTAAATGAATTTTAATAGTCTTGATTTGCAGTCGTTTCCAAAAAAAGACATTGCTTTTTAGTGTAGGATTTTAGATTATAAAGAGTGTTTTGTTTTTAGAATGTAGTATTTTTTGCGGTTTTTTTTCTCTTGAATCTTCCCCACCATATCATAAAACCAGTAACGGGTAACGCTGTGCAGACAATCCCAACTATGAAATTGAAAAATTTCCCATACCAACCCGCCCAAAATCCAATGTGTAGATTCATGGTCATGTCATCTATTTTTAGGCCTTTTGTTAAAGATTCAGGTAATTTTATTTCTTTTCCGGTGTATCGGTTTATGGTAAATATTCTGCCGTTTTGTATGCCTTTTAATCCTATTTCTTCCGCTGCAATTGCATAATAACTTGTTATACTGTCTTTGGAAGCAATTGACATTCGTACTTGCTGAAAGGATGGGTCTGTTGCAAAAAGCTGATCGAGGACAGGGGGTAATGGCGCAAATTTTTTATTACCATCGTATTCTGGTTTAATGTCTCGCATGGTAGAATAGGCGTCTGGTGTTCCTCCTAATACTTTTTGAGTAGCATTATTTAATGGTGTATTGACAACGATTAATCCCGTTATGGTAATCAGTAAAGCTGGAAGCAGGATATAAAATCCGGGAACGTTATGCAAATCGTAATTCAATCTCTTGAAACTTGCTTTTGTCTTTATAGTAAAACTTTGCTGGCGTGTCGTTTTAGTCCATTTCTTGGGCCACCATAAAATAAGTCCCGTTACCAATTCTATTAAAAATATCCAAACCGCAATTTCTACAATTAGACGCCCAGTTTTCCCGAAGGGCATTTCGCCACTATGAATGTGTGCGATGATATAAAAAAAATCATAAGCACGACTCGAACTTAATACTTTACCAGTATAAGGATCTACCCAAGAAAATTGTAAATCTCTGTCTTTGGTCGAAGAGGCTATTTTTAGGGTTCTTTTCGGGTCCCTATAGGTAACAAAATAGGATGCTTTTCTATCGGGACGTTCTTGTTTGAATGCTTTTAGGATTTCTTCCGGACTAAGTTTTTGTTGTTTTACTTCTTGAACATACAATGAATCGTAGGCAAGGCCATCAATAATGTCGTCGCAAAAAATAAATAACACTCCAGTAAGTGATACAATGAATACAATTATTCCGGAGCTGAGTCCTAGCCATAAATGCAACCAGCTGTTGAGCTTGCTCCATTTGTTTTTTTGTTTGCTTCTTTTTTCGGGTTGACTGGTTTGTTTGTTCTTCATATAAAAATAAATAAAACTAACCCCGCAACTGTATTTCTAGTTGTGGGGTTTGTTTGTAGTAATTAATGTAAAAAAATTAAGGTTTGAAATTCACATAAACAAATAGGATAATGGTTTTTGAGGTTGTCCGTAAGCACCATAATACTGTCTGCTTTTAAGAGGTTCTTAGGTTGGTCGTAGAATAATAATCCGTCTGTTATGGCTATTTGATACTAACTGACGCTTGCCGATAATTTGCCTTTCAAGTATATTTAATTTTGTGATTGTCCGTATTGATACCTAAAGGATGTTTTTTTGACACAGATTCCACAAATTTTCACAAATTGAATACTCTGTTATATTGAAAATCTGTGCTAATCTGTGGAATCTGTGTCAGTTTTTTTTTGTTAGGTATGATTACGGACAAGCTTATTTAATTTTGTTTCTATTTCTCCTTGGTGGGCTTTTAAGGATTTAAAGTTTAGCTTTATTTTTAGCAGCTTTTTTTTCGTACGTTTTGCCTAAGCTTAAATGCACATTACTGCTACTGGGATATGCCGTTTCTGCCATTTGAAAAAAAGTAAGGGCACTATCGAGTTGGTCTCTTTCTAGACAATAATTTCCCATCCAATCTAAGAAACTTTCTGTTGGAAGAAAAGTAAAACCAGTTTGTTTCGAAAGTTTTGCATATTGCTTTTCTACAAGTGATGGGTCATGTACCGCTTCTTTTACTTGTACCAAATGGTCTTTGAAAATAAATCGTAGACCATCATATTCTGCTGGAATGGGTACGGTTCCATGGTCTTCATTTTCATAATATTTAAAAGCCCAACGAATATTTTTTGGTTGTTTAGAAACTAATAATTTTTCGAACTTTCTAATTCCCCTTGCCATATCGGTAGTGGTGTCTTGCAGAATGTTTGTTTTATTAGCCATAGCCACATAAATACTGCGATTCTCAAAATCTTTTTTATTGAAGATGGAATCGGCTTTCTTAATCATTATTTCATTATCCCACCAAAGACTTGGATCTATAATGTTGTAGGCATTAAATAATTGAGTATGATTAAGTAAAATATTCACGGCAGTTAACCCACCAAAAGAATGCCCATTCAATACATTATAACCAGATGTTCTGTAATGAGAATCGATATAGGGACGCAATTCGGATTCTAAAAAGGATATAAAATTTTTATTGCCACCACTTTGCGGAAAAGAGTTTTTGCTTTTGTCATAAAAAGCTGGTTCATTGGCTGCTGTTGGGGTTAAATCTCTAGTTCGATTGGTATTGGTAATGCCTATCACAATCATTTGTGGAGTCATAGCATAAGGTCCTCTTGCTAAAGATTGCTGTAGTCCCGTAAAAGAATGAAAATTGTTTTCGGCATCCAATAAATAAACGACAGGATATTTTGCAGGAGCAAATTTTGTATTGTTGTAGTCGGGCGGAAGATAAACCCAAAAAGAGCGTTCTTCATTCAACACTTTCGAGTAAATATGGTGTTTAGTGCCAATGGTTATACTGTCCTGTGAAAAAGAAGGGGTTAAATAAAATAGGACAAATAGAAGGAGGAATGTTTTTTTCATTTTAATTAATTATATTATTACGTCCGGATCAAATTGCAAAATAGGTAACAGATAGAAACAGACGAATTAGTCCCGTCAATAAGGTAATTGTCTTTCTGATTCTACCCTCCTAAAAACCAATGTGAATGTTTCTGATACCATAATCAATTTCAAGACTTGATACATTTTATGCGGTTTATTTTAAAACATTTGCTTAATGCAAAACGGTCAAAAAAAAACCAAGTTATCAACCTTATTAAGAGTTGACAACTCGGTTACTAACTAACTAAAAAGTTTAAAATTTGAAGGTAAGATTGGCTACCAATTGTCTTGTTGGCATCATGTTTGCCCAATAATCGGCTGACCAATATTCTGTATTAGTAATATTGTTTAGTTTTAAACCCAATCTAATTTTTTGTTTTTCGTAAAACACTGTCGCATCCATTACGGTATATCCGTTTGCAGTAAACGAATTGGCATCATTCAGGAAGCTGTCACTTTGTGTGTTTCCTCCAAAACCAAAACCAATTCCTTTGGCTTTTCCGTCTAATATTTTATAGCTCATCCAAAGATTGGCTACATTGGCTGGAGTAGAATAAGGTCTTTTGCCTTGAGTCGTTGCATTTGCTTTGGTATATTCGCTGTCATTGTACCCATATCCTACTATAATATGGAATCCTCTAAATGGATTTGCAATCAAATCAGCTTCAAAACCTTTACTTCTTTGTGTGGCATCTTGAATAGAATACATATTGTTTGTTGGATCGGTACGCAATTTGTCTTTTACTTCAATGTCATAATAACTCAAAGTCCCGTTCAGTTTTCCGCCTAACAATTCTACTTTTACACCCCCTTCTAACTGATTGGCTTGTTCAGGTTTAAATTCGGTTACTTCAGCCGGATTAGCTGCAGTAGTGCCTGGAGCAACATTTGAGAAACTGTTCATGTAATTTCCGAAAATCGAAACTTTATCTTTTACAACTTGATAAATTAAACCGAATTTCGGCGAAACTGCATTTTGATTGTAATTGGCAATTTTATTTTCGTAGTGATCAAATCGAACACTTGCCATTCCAATTAATTTATTGGTAAAATTTACGACATCCGATGCGTAGGCACTAGTTGTTCTTAAATCTCTATTGTTGGTTACCGTTGGCGCAGGCATTGCAGCAATTAATGATTTGTATTTTTCCATATTGATGAATGGTGTTGTCCCGTTAATTGTTACAACATCATAGGAGTTAATTAACCATCTGTTGTCATTAGTACTGATGTAAGTATAATCAAGCCCTAGCAATAATCGGTGTTTAATACTTCCTGTTTTAAAATTACCAATGAAATTTTGCTGGAGTTGAGTTGTTTTGAAAACACTATTAATGTTGTATAGTCTTCTTTGTAAATTTGCATCGGTATTGATTAGTAAAAACAAATAGTTGGCTTTGTTGTCTGTAAAAGCATTAGAGAAATTAGTTTGCGACACCCATTGATCTGATAATTGGTAAGTAGCTCTTGCGTAAACATTAGTATTTTTAGCCTCAGATTGTAAATCATCTGTTGAATATGATTTTTTGAAATCAAAATTCAAATCATTAAGACTTTTGGCCGCTGTTGGGCCAGGGTTTCCTAAACCGATAGAAATCGAGTTACGGCTTCCCTTATATAATTCTAAATCGAAGTCTAACGTTAATTTGTCGCTTACTTTATAGGTAAACGAAGGGGCAACTACAAAGGTGCTGCTTTTTCCATAATCTTGCCAGGTTTTTTGATTGTCTAAAGCTGCATTTACTCTAAAAAGTATTGTTTTATCTTCGTTAAGAGGAGTATTGTAATCAATAGTAGTACGGCTTAGAGCCCAACTGCCAGTAGAATAGCTCACTTCTCCTTTGGTGGTTTCGAATGGTTTTTTTGTCACTCTGTTAATAAGGCCTCCGTAAGTAGTCAATGCAGAACCAAACAACGTCCCAGATGGTCCTTTGATTACTTCGATACTTTCTAAGTTTACAGGGTCACTCATCGTTACCCAGTTAGTGTTCATTCCGTTACGAATAGATCCTGCTGCTGATGAACCACTAAAACCACGCATTCTTAAACTTAAGCCAACACCTCCAGAACCCACACTTTGAGTTACGTTGTTTAAACCAGGAGCCGAGTTTAAGGCACTTCTAAAATCAACAACTATTTGTTCCTGCAACAGCTCTTTGGGTACAACAGTGTATACTTGTGGGTTTTCAAGATTACTAATAGGCAGTCTTGAAACATATTCGCTTTTCTTTTCAGCAAATTTCTTAGCTGCCGAAACGACTACAACTTCATTTAATTGTTTTAATGAAGATTGTAATTGTACAGCAACTTCTGTCGTTTTATTTTGCGATACTATAACTTGTTTTTTTATAGGTTCATATCCGTTTAGTTCTATCTGTAATTCGTAAGTGCCTGTGGGTACAGCATTGAATATAAAAGAACCATCCTCTTTTGTAATTGTTGATTTATTGAGTAACGAAATCAAAACGGTTACCGAGCTACCAGCCTGATCGTCGGATGTCGTTACAATACCTTTTATTGTTCCTTGAGTTTGCTGTGCAAAAGCATTTGTAGCAATTAAAATGTAAAATATAAAAGCCATTTTCATGGTTAAAGTAAAAATATTTTTTACTTTTTGAGAATTGAAAGTCATGTTATTCTTATTTAGATTGATTAAAAATTACTATTTTTACGCAAAAGTACCAGTATTTTAAAGCGATGTACCAACGCAATCGGTATTAAAATAAACGCCAAAAGGATTTTATGAGAACAGTAATGAAAAGCAAGGTTTTTAAGAACAATCTTGTAGTTGTGGATGATCCGATTCAGTTTAATAAGGAATGTTTGTTTGAAGAAAAAACAGATTGTGATTACAAAGGAATTAAAGGTATTGTTACCGATTATGCACTGAATGGGATTCATTTAGTTCTTAGAGATTTGACTATCGAACAGGATTCTTATTCAATTGAAGTTGAACACGATTTTTCGTTTATAAAAATGCATTTTGAGATTGAAGGGGATAATGAATATTGTCCTGATGACCCGAATGAAATAGGAATTTATATTCCGCAAGGCCATTACAATTTGTTTTACTTGCCAATTATAAAAGGAACTTTAAACTATCGTACCCAAAGAAGGAAAACGTTGGAAATTACTTTTACAGAAAATTATTTGCAACAATTATTTCATCATAATTTTGCAATTGCGATTCCTCAATTGTCTGAAGCAATTGACGGTAAAAAAGCCTATAAAATGTGGGATACTAGCAAAGTTATTTCCCCAAAATTGTATGAGATAATCGAAGATATTAAGTGCTGTAATTATTCGGGTGTTATAAAAAAAGCTTTTTTAGAATCTAAAGTTGTAGAAATGCTTTCGTACTTATTCGCTATCATTAATGAAGAAAAGAATCTTCAGTTGCATACGAATTTGAGTAGTTATGATTATTCTAAAATTTTAGAAGCAGAGCATATTTTAAGAACACAATTTAAAGAAAAGCATAGTCTTGCAAGCATTGCTGGACAGATAGGTTTGAACACTTTTAAGCTAAAAAAGTATTTCAAAATGGTGTTCAATACCACTGTTTTCAATTGTTTAACTCAAGTTCGAATGGATTATGCTAAACAATTGATAGTAGAAAAAGATTGTTCTATTAGTACCGTTTCGGAAGAGTTGGGTTATAAAAACCCCCAACATTTTACAGTGGCTTTCAAAAAGACTTTTGGGTATTTACCTAGTAAGTTGAAAAAGGAGAGTTGAGGTTTTTCAGTATTCAGTCTCGGTTTTCAGTCTCAGTATTCAGTCTCAGTATTCAGTCTCAGTTTTCAGTCTCGGTATTCAGTCTCGGTATTCAGTCTCGGTATTCAGTCGCAGTTTTCAGTCGCAGTTTTCAGTCTCGGTATTCAGTCTCAGTTTTCAGTCTCAGTTTTCAGTCTCAGTTTTCAGTCTCAGTTTTCAGTCTCAGTTTTCAGTCGCAGTATTTTATTTTTAACACGAATAGTTTTGTTTTTGGGAAGATGTATAAAAAAGCTTTTTTGTTTTAAATTTCACGAAAAAAGAATCACAATGTTACCACAAAATGCTGAAAACTGAGACTGAAAACTGAGACTGAATACTGAGTACTGCGACTGAAAACTAAAAACTAGCTTTAAACTTTTTAATTCGGAAGTTTTTAGATTTTACTACTTTTCCATTGTCCGTAATCATGATGCAACTATAATCAGGGTATTTGTCGAGCAAAAGTAGTCCTGCAGTTTTGCCTAATACCATTAAGGAGGTACTCAAGCCGTTTGCAGTCTCCGCATTAGATCCAAAAACCGTCACACTGCATAATCCTGTTACGGGATAACCTGTTGCTGGATTGATAATATGCGAATAACGTTTGCCATCAAAAACAACAAATTTTTCATAGCTTCCAGAGGTGGTTACAGCATCTTGTTGTAATGGAACAACCGCCAAAAGTGTATCAGGATGAAAGGGATTGGTAATACCAATGTTCCAAGCTTTTCCGTTAGGTTGTTTTCCCCAAGTGCTCATATCTCCTGATCCGTTTATAATTCCAGCTTTGATCCCTTTGGCTAACATCATATCCCGGCATTTATCGGTTGCATATCCTTCGCCTAAAGCTCCAAATCCAATTTTCATTCCTTTTTGTTTAAGAAAAATGGTAGATTGAACACTGTCTAAAATTATATTTTTATAGCCCACTTTTTCAACCGATTTTTTGATGGCTTCCGCCGAAGGCATGGCTGTCATTGACCCATCAAACTTCCAGATTCTATCCATTGCCGCAAAGCTGATGTCAAAACCGCCATTCGTTACTTCAGAAAACTGAATCGCTCTTTGAGTCAACTCAAAAACTTCTCTATCCACTTTCACAGGACGAATACCTGCGTTTTGGTTCACTTCGGACACCTGCGAGTCCGATTTCCAGTCGGATATTAAATTTTCGATTCTTGTGATTTCGGCAATAATGGCATCTATGTTTTGTTCTGCTGCCAGCGAATCTTTGGCGACAATAGTAATGTCAAATCGACCTCCCATAAGTAGGGTGGTTCTTTTTCGAAGTGTTTGTCCATTGCTTGTTAAGTTGCAAAGAATTAAAAAAAGAAATAGAAATTGGTGTTTGGTTATCATATTAGAATTTAAAAGTATCAGTGTGTCATTTTGACGAAGGAGAAATGACAAAATAACATAATTCAAGTGATTTTTACATTAATAACAATCCGTAAACACTTGTCCATTGGCTTTATAATCTGCAATGCCCATAACGGTTCTGCTAAGGCAGAGCATATCAAGGACAGATTCTACATCCTTTTGCATAGCAAGTGAACCGCAAATCATTACAACTCCTCCTTGGATCAGTAAATCAGTAAAAAATTCAGCATCTCGTTTGATAAGATCCATCACATGATAATGTTCGGCTTCGCGTGATAAAGCCAAATGAAAACTTTGTAGCTGCTGTCTTTGGATACTAGCTGCTGCGAATTTTTTATATCCTAAAACAGTTTCGGTTGCGTTTCGGAAGCCGCAATACAAATGAATCGATGTCTTTTTCTTATTTTGCTCGATCATTCCAAGAAAAGGAGCGATACCGGTTCCGTTGGAAATTAAGGCTACGTTGGCTGCTTTTTTCGGAAAATGAAAAGTGGCATTCTGGATGATTCGCGCTTTTATAACTGAACCAACTTCAACATTATATAAATAGCCTGAACCTAAACCAGAAGGGTGCAGTTTTACCACTAATTGTATGTTGCCCTTGTGATTTCCTATAGAGTATAGGCGTTCTCTAGTGTCGTTTGCGGGATAAATTGCCAAAAGGTCGCCCGAATTAAACGTGGTTCTCATACTAGCCCGCAGCGTGAGTAAAAAAGTATGTTCTTTATCCGAAATGGCGGTCTTATCCAGTACCATTATTTTTTGCAAGCCTTTTGGAACATGATTGTATAGCGATGGAGTAGCCGAAAGGGGAATTCCTATTTTGGCACTCCATAATTTTACCCAACCTACAAATTCTTCGGCTGATTTATCATTTACGGTTTGTAATTCCAAAAAGCGTTCCGTCCAATTTTGTTTTGTCAATACAACATCAATTTCACGGGCAAAACCACAAAAATCAGGATAGGCTTTCGATCCAAAGCCTACCACCGAAACATTGATTTTTTGCTGTTGTTCGGTTTTGTTAACAAGTGATATAAATTTACTTGCATTATGTGGTGGATCTCCCAATCCGTGGGTTGAGGTAAAAATAATGAGATGTTCAGCTTTTGGAAAAACTACATAATTATTTAATTCCGTGAGATGTGCTTTTTCTCCGTGGGCGAGCAATTGCTTGTGGATAGCATTGGCAAATCTGAGCGAACTTCCATTCTCTGATCCAACCAGTAAAATGAATTTACTTTCTTCGGGTTTGTATTTGTTTTTAATGCGACTTGATCTTCGTTTGAATGTCATTGCAAAACCAGAGTAAATAAAAAAAAGTATGTTTAGACACGCAAACGCCAGTAGTACAGCCCAAATGATACTTGCTCTACCAGTATGCAAATCAAGGCTCAAATTAGTTAGTGCTGTTGTCGTCGGAAAAAGAACTTCGCTTACCACAGCACCTGTAATTTGATTGACTTCTATTTCTCGGTCTTTTAATTTAATGATGTAAAATTCTTCGGGATCATCCGAAAAAGGGAATTCAATTTTTTGAACATCAGCCAGTAGTGTGTTTTTTAAGAAAGATGAATCTGCTCCTTTTTTTGAAATAGGTGTGGTTGCCACAACTTCGGTTTTTTCTTGTGAATCTGTTTTTTCTATGAAAAAGTTAAACCTTTCTAATGATAAATAAGTTCCCGAAAGTGCAATAATCAGAATGGGAATTAAGGCCAATCTACCCAATACTACGTGGTAATATTGAGCAAAATAGTCTTTGATGACTTTAGAAAAGAAATTGCGCAAGCCCCTTTGCCTGTTAAGAACCAACGCAAAACCCGAAATAGAGATGAACACTAATAATAAGGCTATAATGCCAACAAAAAAACGCCCCGTTTCGTGAAGAAATAAAGAACGATGAAACGCTGTAACCCATTGTATAAGTTCACTTTTTTTTAGGGGCGTACCTATTATTTTTGCAGTTCTAGGGTCAATGTAAGCATTGACATCATTGTCTTCTAGGTCAATGGCTTTCAGGGTTACAAACTGATTGTGGTCAACACTTAATTCGGTTATTTCAGGATAGGCTTTGCGTAATATGGGCAAGGATTCTCCTAGGGTTATTTTTTCGAAATTTTCTACTCGGTAGGATGGCGTTTTTTCCTGAATAGCATCTAATGCAAGTAGGATACCTGTTACGGATGCTACTGCTAAAAATGCAGCTGAAAACACTGCCAAAGCCAAGTGTGTGTAACGCCAAAAAGAAAGAGTCATTGCTGTAATTTATTTTAAAAATTATTGGTGTGCTTAAAATTGTTAACACAGATTCCACAAATTTACACAGATTTTTTTTTGTCATTCTAGGCTATAAAACCTATGAAATTTAACTATAATCTGTGATAATCTGTGGAATCAGTCTTTGTACTTTCAATATTTAGATTTTGCTTAATCTTACGTAGCGAATATAACTTTTACCTTCTACTTTGTTAGCAATTCCTTCGGTTGTGAGGGGTATTTCTAAATCGGCTGTGTAATATTTATTGTCTTCAACAGCTGTTTCAAAGCGCAATTTGTAGCCTTTGTTAATTTTAGAATCTTCAATTTCTAAGGTAGTGATGCTACGGTCGCCACCAGTTACCGAAGCTCCTGTTTTTGCACTGATGTCCGTAGGCTTTTTAGAATAAAATTTATGCCATTCTTTCAGGGTTTTGTACCATTTTTTGTCGTCGCCCATTACGTAAAGTGTTTTGTCGTATTCACCTTTGGCATTTACAAGCGAAACCACAATATATGCCCCTTCGCCCATGTAGTTGGACATTTGGAGCATGCATTTGTATTTGCTGGTTTGTGCTGTTGTTTGTAATGAGAGTAGGCAGATGAATGCGCTTGCAAGAGCTATTTTTAGTATTGAATTCATGTATGTAATTATTTTGTAATTATTAGGAAACTGTCGAATGGTAGCTGAGCCTGTAGAATGCATCGACTCGTTAGTTGAGCCTGTCGAAATCATTCCCTCGGTAGCTGAGCCTGTCGAAATCATTCCCTCGGTAGCTGAGCCTGTCGAAGCTATTTTAGGAATTCTATAGATACGTTGTTTTTTGTTAAAGTTTCATTCTCTTTTGCCAAGGCATAAGCACTTTCGTCAAACTCGGTTGTGATTTCTTTTTTTGCCCCAATTGATACTAGGTATTTTAAGATAGTATCATCTTTAGAAATCATGGCTGCTTTGTGCAAAGCGGTTAAACCATCTTTGTTTTTAAGGTTGATATCGATGTTTAAATCGGCTATTTTTTTCAGCAAAGCTAAATCATTTTTGGCTATAGCCAAATGATATAGCGTGTTTCCATCTTTTTGAGGAGTAGCTAAATTTAATCCACTGTCTTGAAGTAATTTTGTTTTTACGGCAAAAGGATCTTGTTTTTGAGGATTTACACCTTCTGCTGGTCGTGCCATTCCCATCATTTGTGGACGGTACGATTCTATTAAATAGAAACCTAAATTATTTCCGTCCTTATTGGTAATTTTAACATCGGCACCTTTGTTCAAAAGAAGTTCTACAGCAGTTGGTGTTCCTGATTTTACTGCCATTGTTAGGGCTGATTCTCCTTTTGCGTTTAGTACATTGCTGTTTTTTACAACAGGTAAAAATTGTTCTAATGCTCCGTTGGTTTCTCTAACCGAAGCAGCAACCATCAATGGAGTATTTCCTTCGTTATCGGCTTTGTTTAGCTCTACTCCTTTGGCTAAAAAGTAGTTAATAATGGCTGTTTGATTGGGTTTGGTTGCAAGGAAATGAAGCACCGTTTGCCCTTCTTTGCTAGTTACAGTTGGTTTTAATTTTAAATCTTCAACCAAGTATTTGTAGGTTTCAAGAGTATTTGGCTCTTTGCGAGTACCTTGTGCGGCAATGATAAGCGCATTGTCAGTGTATTTTACTCCTTTTTCTAATAGCGTTTTTAAGAAAGGTATATTTCCCGTTCTTGCAGCATAATTAAAAGCGGTATTTCCATCGGAATCGACATCTTTTAGTGATAATCCCTTTGTTGCAAAATAATTAGAAATTGTTAAGTTTTTATCGAAAGGTATCGCCATAAGCAGCAGGTTTGTCCCGTCTTTGTATTTTTTCTTAGGATCGACTCCCGCTTTAAAAAAGGCTTCATACACTGCTGTATTGCTTACACCGTTACTTGCCGCAGCTGTAACAGGAAATGTACTGTGACTGTCTTCTAGATTAACATCCGACCCTTTGGCTATAAGGTATTCTACGATTTCTAGATTCCCTTTTCCAGCAGCCCAGTGTAAATAAATACGGTTGTCGTGAGTCGATTTATTCACTTCATTTCCGGGTTGCTCTAATAAAAATTTTATCGTTGCTGCGGGTGCTTCATTATTAATTGCCAAAACAACGGGATCAAAAGCATTTGCGGTCGATGCTGAGGGGCTGTTTCCTTTTGCAATTTCAACTTGAACCGCAGCTACATCTGGGGCTGTTTTCCAAAAAGACTGCTCCAAAAGTGTGTTTTTTTGCTGCGCATTAACCAATAAAGTGGCGACTAGGGCAAAAGAAATAAAAAGATTCTTTTTCATAAAGGATTTTATATAAAGGTTGTATTATGGTCCGTTTAGAGCTTTTTTAAATTTTTAAGGGCTTCTTAATTCAGAATTATTTAGAATAAATAAAAATAGTGCAAATGTAAAAATAAATAAGATAATAGCAATTATTATTAACTTTTAAAGAGATGTTTTTATGATTCAGATTTTTACTATTTGTGAATGAATTTTAATGCTGTTTATTTTAGAATAAAGCTGTTTAGATTTATAATATGCGGAATGGTTTAACTCAAAATCATACTTTTCTTTGAGGCGTTCGTTACTTTGCGGTACTATTTTTTTGTTTCAATCCCGCATAAAGTGAAATGGACGCCAAGAGAATCCAAAAAATATCTACAAAAAACAGCTGAAATTTATTGTGAGTAAAAGAATTCCAAAACCAATTTCCTGTAACTATTCCGTTGGTAATTGGAACCAAAAAACCTAAAATACTACCAGACAATAAGCAGTATTTATTGGTAAAAGCATCGTTCCTTTTCAGAATAAAAAATACGGTCAAGAGCAGCCAACCCACAAAATAAACCGTGTAAATGCCAGATTGATTGAGCGGATAAAATAGTTTACAGGCTATAAAAGTCAAAGCCGTTATGGGGTACATACTTAAACTTATGGCTATATAGATCCGAACCACTCTGCGATTGAAACGTCTTTTGTTTTCAGGCATATTCTTTTTGTCTCTGGCAACCAACCAAATCATAACGCCAGAAATGATCACAAAACAAGTAATTATTCCCATAGCAAAACTAATTAGTTTTAAAGCATAACCGCCGTAATTACCAAAATGGATTCGGTATAGCACGTTTTTTACACCATCCAAATAAGTAGTTTGTGCATAAGGATCTTTTTGCGAAATAATTTTTCTAGTAGCTACTTTGTAAACCAATTTACCTATTCCAGTAAATTTTTGATTATCGGCTAATTGTCCTTCAACGATAAGATGCATATTGGCATCGCCATAATTTTGAATTTCAACTTCGGTAATATCAAAATCGTTCCATTTATTTTTAGCTTCGGCCACCAGTTTGTCAATGTGATAAGGTGGTTTTAGGGTTGTGTTTTTATACTCATAAGGAGTAGTGCTGTATTCTAATTCTTTGTATAATTTATCCTGATCTCCTTTGTACAAAGCGACCACAACGGGTGCTACAATTAGCAATTTAATCATAAAAAAGGCTCCTGTAACCGCATATACAAATTGAAAAGGCAACCCCAAAATACCCAATGAAGTATGCGCATCAGTCCACATGGTTTTGAGTTTTTCTTTGGGTCTAAAGAGATAAAAGTTGGATACTATTTTTTGCCAATGCAATAAAACACCGGTTACTATAGCAAATAAAAAAAATAAAGCCACAAATCCAGATAGATAATACCCAACAGGATAAGGGATTTGAGCTAAAAAATGGAGGCGATACAAGAATTCTCCCAGCGAATAGGATTCATCATAGGTCGCTGTTTTGAAGGTTTTTGTATCTAAATAAAAAAACTGACTTTCCTTGTCTTTTTTAGTAGCCAATTTATCTTTTGATTCTTCGAGAGATACACTGACCCTTCTTTCGGCACTGGATTGCGAAATAGAAACGTTGCGTCCGTGCAAGTTGTGTTTCTTAGCAATGGAGTTTAAAGCGCTGTCAATATTGAGTGAAATTTTTTTCGTACTTGCAAAAGATTCATTTCGTTCCCAACTGCTGATTTCATCTTTGAAAAAAGAGAAAGATCCAGCAAAGAAAATGACAAAAAGTACCACGCTTATTACAATACCGCTAACAGTATGGGTGTGAAAATAGATGTTATAGTTCCTGTTATTCATATGTAGTTAATATTGTTTTTGCTGGAATATGGTATCGCTAGATCTTCATTGGTGTTTATCTCATCGGTTAATATCTGTTTTTGTATTCGATGATTTTCAATTGCGACAAGTTTTGTCATGGCGATTTCATAAAATTAACGTCTAATTATAGGATTGACCTAGAAAAATAGTAAGGGAAAAAGATAAAGTAAGAAGTAGGTAAACAGCCCAGATTTTCCAACCATTTTTTGCCAAAAAAGCAATAACCATCAAGGCTACCCAAAGGATAAAACCCGTAAAAGTCATTGATATAATTATAGTAGCACGGTCAAACCAAGTAGCAAGAGCCAAATGAAAGCTTACCGCAACGAGGTATCCGCCCAGTATTGCAGCTGTTATTTTTAGAAAACGTTGTGGCTTGGATTGGGTTAGATGTTTAGGATTTGCTGGCATATTTTGAGGCTAAAATAATAAAGAGTAGTACATTTCTAAAATCCCCATTATCGTAAAAAGAGCGATAATAGTTTCGGGAGGTATTATTTTTAAAGGTTTTAAGATAACGGTCAAACTGCCAATTGTCATCAATGCTATAAAAAAAAGCAGCGTTCCAGCTCCTAAAGCAGTAGTGTATATCCACGAAAAATAAGCCAGTAGTAATAATGAGAGTCCAATTGTTTTAGTTGGATTTGGTTTATTTTGCATCCATTTTTCAAAACCAAGATTATACGACAGCGGAACTCGTTGGGAGCTGTAATATAAAGTGTAGAATGCTAAAAAAAGAAGGGTACTTGAAATTGTTATCATAATATAGTTTTTATTGAATGTATTTGTTTTGGCTTGATTTAAAAGATTTAAAAACTCCCCACCGAAATGAGGAGTTACAACTAAACAAAACCTAACAACTTACCATGATCTAGAATTTGTAGGCAACAGATAGGCGTAGGTTGGTTCCTGCTTCTGCTTGCCAGTAGTACATTTTTGAATAGCTGTAATATCCTCCAGAATACAAATATTTGTTGAGAATATTATTAACTATAAGATTTACTGATACTTTTTTTATTTGATAAGACAAACCGCCATCTACACGGAAATAATCAGGTAGTGTACCAGTGTTATCTGGCGAAATGTACCAAGGAGCTCTTTTTATCTGATATTGATATCCTAATGAAACACCAAATCCGTTCAGTAATCCATTATCTACTTTGTAGTTTAACCAAGTATTTAGGATATGTCTTGTAGTTCCTGCAATTTGATTTCCAACCATGTTTGGGTCAGTATCTTTTGTTGTTTTTCCTTCTGTAAAAGCATAGTTGGCAACAACATCAAAGTTTTTGAAGATTTCTCCTCTAATGTCAACTTCAAAACCTTTTACCTTTTGTTGACCACTTTCTCTGCTAAATTGTTTAGCTGGTGTAGAATGTTCAGCATCTAAGGTAAGAACATTGTTTGTGGTAATTTGATAGGCAGCAATCGTAGAATTCCATTTTCCGTTCATCCAGTCTCTTTTGAAACCTAACTCTAGGTTCGTTCCAGTTTGAGGACTAAAACTTTTTCCTAGCCAATCGCTTCCGTAATTTTCTGTAAAAGATTCATCTCGTACAAAATAAGCAGTTGTGTTTTTGTTAATAGAATAACTCAATCCAATACGCGGAGTGAATTTTTCATTTTTTGAACTACCAGAATATACATCTCCAGCTTTTAGAATAGTGTATCTTCCTGCCAATGTTAAGCGCAGAGAATTATCAAGGAATCCTAATTCGTCCTGTGCATAAAAACCTTTATAATTATTTTGATATTTTACACCTCTGTCTTTGATGTCTTTACTTCTGTCAAAAGTAGGCGATGCAGGAATACCATGCACTGGATTATAAATATCCAAATCGGGCAAAACAAAAGATTGTGACCAGTCATGATAATAGGTCTTATCACTCATGTCTATTCCTGATAATATTTTATGCGGAACAACTCCTGTTTGAAATTGTCCATTTACATAAGCTTGTCCTACATATATTTTTCCTAAAATATCCCAGTTATTACCAGCTCTTTTAAGGATTGCAGCGTTTGTATCATCAAAACCGCTTGGCCATAATGACATTCCTTCTTGCTTATAATTCAAATAAGAACCTTGGGCAGTAAGTTTCCATTTGTCATTTATTTTGTGTTCTACAATACCCAGAAGATTTCTTTCTAGCATTCTTGTAGGGTCTAATTCTTTCTCTGATGTAGTAAAACTTCTAGATAGCTCTTCGTAACCATTTTTGGCATAAACGTAGTTACTACCAATTGCATTTACTTTAGAAAATTGTTGTGTATATTCTAGCGTTACTGAAGTTTTGTCTGTAACTAAATATTTTAATACAGGTGCAAAAGTATAACGGTCATTAAAGTCAAAATCACGGTAACTATCTTTCTTTTCTCCCATTGCATTGAAACGGTACAAAAGTTTTCCGTTTTTAGTCAATTTACCATCAAAATCAACTGTGCCTCTATACATACCAAAACTACCCAAAGACAAACTTGCCTCTCCTTTGTTTCTTCCACTTGGTTTTTTTGTAACCACATTATAAAAACCACTAGGATTTCCGTTGGCTAGCATAAAACCAGCAGGACCTTTTACAAATTCTATGCGTTCTACCATACTCATGTCTTCCGTCAATGGACCCCAAGAGGTACTCACGTTCATACCATTTCTAAAAGCAGCAACTTGGCTACCTCTCATGGTAATATTAGCATAATTATCCCAATGCTCTACACGTGTAGCCCCACTCACGTTACGGGTAACACCTTCAAGCATATTATTAATTTGTTGGTCTTGAATTAGTTTTCCTGTTACGATTTGAATGTTTTGTGGAATTTCGATAATAGGGGATTGCAATCGAAGGGAAGACGAAACACGGTTGGTTTTGAAAGCACTTTTATTACTTAAAACCACCACTTGATTCAATTCGTTATTCGATAAGGAGAGGTTGATGTTTACCGTTGCTGTTTCGCCAGCTGTTACTGTTACGTTTTGCACTACATCATTATAACCAACTAAAGTTACAACTAGAGTGAAGCTCCCGTCGGCTACGTTTTTAATTGTAAATACACCATTATTATCAGCAATGGTTGTCTTGTTTAATCCTTTTAGAGTCACAGAAACACCCTCTGCAGGTTTGTTGTCACTGGTTTGAACTGTTCCTTTTATGCCTCCTGTATCTTGGGCAAAAGAGGTTGCTGTGAAAAGTATAAATAGAAATGCAAGTATTGAAAAGTAGGGTAAACGTAGATTCAAATATTTCATGTATAATGTTTAAAGATTTTAATGTCGTTGTTGTTATTTAGAATAAATAAGAATAACACAAAAGTAAAGATTAAACTTTGTTTAACTATCCTTATTTAGATTAATTACAAATAAAAATTTTAAAGGAATGATTTTTAATATTTTAAGGCATAAAAAAACCTTGCTGATGATGAGCAAGGTTGCTTTGAAAGGTTTTAAAGTAAGTTTTTTAGTATTTATTATGAGTTTGTTTTTTTGTTTTTAGGCGTATTTTCAGAGTTAGGCGCTGACATTGTAATTCAGTTTTTTTTAAAATATAAAAAAAGTGGATCAATTTTAAAAGTATTTTAAAATTGATCCACTTTTTGAACTGAAAACTGCGACTGAAAACTGACTGAAGAGCTACGTTTTTCATTCAGATTTCTTCATTCCGAATTTTTCGGAACTTGGTTTTCCGAGTTGGATTCCTGAGATTTCGGCTACCAAACTGTCTTTGTTAATTAGAGAATAAGTGATTTTTTGAGGATAATCGTGTTTAGGATTTTCAAAAACCAATTTTTTCTCCGTTTCAGAAGTCAAATTAAAAGAAACAGATTTGTCATCGTTTTGCCCTTTTACAGTGGCGTTATAGAATAATTCTTCTCCATTTTGCTGCAATGTTATGGATTCAAAATGCAAAGTGTCTTTGTCTTTGATAAAAAAGGATTCAGCTTGAAAAGTGCTATCGTTAAGGCGTTTCCAATTCTCAGAAAGGATGCCTCCATCTGTTTTATTCTCCCATTTCCCGAGTAGCCAATTGATTTTTTTTATTTTTTCTTTTTCGTTAGTTTCGGAGTTTTTACAGGAAACAATTGCTAACAAAAGCAGTATGAGAGTTGTTTTTTGAAACATTGGTGTAAATATTTGGTGTTATTTTGAAACGCTAAATTATAAAAAAATAGAATAGTGTCCTTTTTTAGTTTCGGAATCAGAGTAAACGTTTTTATAATTTTTCGCCACTCCCGATAGTTCAATGTCACTAAGTTTTTATTTCTCGCAAAGGCGAGAAGACGCAAACAAAGCGGTTCTAAACTTTGCGTCTTTGCGCCTTTGCGAGATCTAGATTTAGAAAAAGCGTAGCAAGAAATTCTTAACTTAAAGCTTTGCTCAATAACTATCGTTCTTAAATACTGTCTTTCAAAATAGAATGAACCAGTTCTTTAGTGGGTTTTTGATCTTTTAGTTTTTCTCTAACCACATCAAAAGTTACTTTAAAATCGCAACCCGATTTATAGTCGCTACAACCATAAGCGGTTTTTCCTTTTAGAACTGTTCCTTTTTGACATTTCGGACAGTCTAATGCATCCGGTATTGCTTTCACAGCTATTTTCTTCGGTTCTAATTTGAGTTTAAAATTTTCATCAAAGCGTAGCAAACCTTCTACAGAACCAGCATCGGTTTTAAAGTCTTTTAAATTTACGGTAGATCCTTTTTGAAGCAATCGCAAGTATTGGTTCTCTGATATTTTTTTCTCCAAAAAAGTATAGGGCAATACAAAAGTACAACCCACTTTATAATCGCCACATCCATAAGCGGATTTTCCTTTTATAAGCGTAGTTTTTTTGCATTTCGGACAGACCTCAGCCAAAATTCCTGCTACTTTCTTTTTCTCAACGGTAGCTACTTGTTTTTGAACGCTTCCTGCATGCGAAATATTGGCTCTAGTAGTTTCGCTTCGTACTTCATACACCAAGGCTTCTACCATGCGTTTCATATTGTTAATAAACGCAGCAGCGGTAAAGGTTCCTTTCTCAATATCTTTCAGCTGCTTTTCCCATGAACCCGTAAGTTCTGCCGACTTTATTAATTCATTTTGAATGGTGTCAATCAGCTGAATGCCTGTTGGCGTAGGCAATACTTGTTTTTTGTTTCGAACGATGTATTGACGTTTAAACAGCGTTTCAATAATATTGGCTCGCGTTGATGGACGTCCTATACCGTTTTCTTTCATCAATTCGCGTAAATCTTCATCATCTACCTGTTTACCAGCGGTTTCCATAGCGCGCAATAAAGTTGCTTCCGTAAACTGATTGGGTGGCTTGGTTTCTTTTTCTAAAAACGTGGGTTCGTGTGGGCCTTTTTCGCCTACAACAAAACTCGGTAAAATATCGGCTTCCTTTTCTCGGTTGCTGATCGTAGTCGAAGTATGGTTGTTGGTCTGAGTCGAAGAATGGTCGTTGGTCTGAGTCGAAGAATGGTTGCTGAGCGCAGTCGAAGCATCAAAAACGATTCGAAATCCTTTTTTCAAAATTTCTTTTCCAGTAGTTTTAAATAGTACATCGGCTGCTTTTCCAATCACAGTGGTATTGGCTACCAAACAATCGTCATAAAATACCGCAATAAAACGGCGTGTAATAATATCATACACTTGTTGCTGATTGTATTGCAAATTAGATTGCACTCCCGTTGGAATAATCGCATGGTGATCAGTTACTTTTTTATCATTGAAAACTTTAGGAGATTTTTTAATTTTCTTTCCTAAAAGTGGCTGCGTTAATAAAGCATAATTGGTTAAGTTTTGAAGAATACCGGCTACTTTTGGATAGATATCGTTTGGTAAAAACGTGGTATCAACTCTCGGATACGTGACTACTTTTTGTTCGTACAAAGTCTGAACAATTTTAAGGGTTTCATCTGCTGAGAACCCAAACTTTGTATTGCAATACACTTGTAAGCCGGTTAAATCAAACAGCTTGGGTGCAAACTCATTGCCGTTCTTTTTTTCGACAGAAACAATTTCAAAATCACTTTCTTTGACTTTATAGGCCAAAATTTCGCCATCTTCCTTTTTCAAAAAGCGTCCTTCTTCATAGCTGAAAAGTGTCTCTCTGTATAAGGTTTGCAATTCCCAATAGGGTTGAGGTTTGAAATTTTCAATAGCTGCGAATCGATCCACCACCATAGCCAGTGTAGGGGTTTGCACGCGACCAATAGACAATACTTGTTTGTACCCGCCATGTTTTACGGTGTACAAACGGGTGGCATTCATACCGAGTAACCAGTCGCCAATGGCTCTAGAAAAACCAGCATAGTATAAATTATCGTAGTTGGCGGATGGTTTTAGGTTTTCAAAACCTTCTTTGATGGCTTCGGTGGTTAAGGATGAAATCCATAAACGTTGTACCTCACCTTTATATTGGGCTTCATTCATGACCCAGCGCTGAATGAGTTCTCCTTCTTGTCCAGCATCCCCGCAGTTGATGACCAACTCGGCTTTGTCAAATAGACTTTTTACGATTCTGAATTGCTTTTGAATACCCGAATTTGGCACCACTTTGGTTTCAAATTTTTCAGGAAGCATGGGTAGGTTATTCAAATCCCAACTTTTCCAGTAGGGTTTGTAATCGTTTGGCTCTTTTAAAGTGCATAAATGCCCAAAGGTGTAGGTTACGATGTAGCCATTGCCTTCGTAATACCCGTCGTGTTTGGTATTGGCTCCCAAAACGGATGCGATTTCGCGTGCTACACTTGGTTTTTCGGCAATACAGACCTTCATTTTCTCCTTCTATTTTGAGGCCGCAAATTAGGAATTTAGAAATTGGTATTAAAGAGAAATTTTATAGAGTTATGAACGGGCTAGGTAAGTGGGATGAGGTATTATTTATCGACAAAGCCCTTCTGTCTTTCAACAAAAGGGCTATTGGTTTTAATAAATTTAGCTTTAAATCTATTTATTTTTTCTCTCTTTGGTAATAAGTTACAATACTTGCTTTAGCAATAGTATTCATCCATAGGTAATAACCAACAGTTGCAGGATTTGCAGTAGAGTCTAATCCTAATTTATCTGTTTTTAATGCGTAAACGGTTATTATATATTGATGTAAGCCGTGATTTTCAGGAGGACATGGTCCACCATAGCCAGCAACACCATAATTTGTAACACTTTGTATCGCTCCTTTGGGCGCAAGATTCAAAGTTAAAGTGCCTGCATTTGTAACTAATTCATTGCTACTACTTGGAATGTCAAATACCACCCAATGCCACCATCCACTGCCAGTTGGTGCATCTGGGTCATACATAGTAATTGCAAAACTTTTAGTGCCTTCTGGTGCATTTGCCCAAGATAATTGAGGCGATTGGTTTTTGCCTGTGCAACCAAAACCACCAAATTCTTCAGTTTTTGTCGCTTGTCCGCCCAAATCTTTGCTGCTTAAAGTAAATGTCTTTTGGGCAAAAATGGTACTTGTTGTAAATAACAAACAAAGTAATGCTACATTAATCTTTTTCATTTTTTAATTATTTTAAAATTTAGACTGCAAAGATAATTTAGCACAAAGCTTTTAGGGTACTCTAAAAAGTTCTAAAAGTGTTTGTAGAAGTTCATTTTTCTAGTTGAAATTGTTTTGGAGTTGTATTGTATTTTACTTTAAATGCTTGAGTGAAACTTGATAAACTTTCAAATCCAATTTCAGAATAAATATCAATGGGACGTTTCTTTTTAATGTTTAATAAGTAAACGGAATACTCTAATCTTTTTTCTTGAAACCATTTTATTGGGCTTGTCTGATAGTGTTGTTCAAAATTTCTCTTGAAAGTAGAAATGCTCATATTGCACAAAAAGGAAAGTTCTTGAATGGTCAAATTGTTCAATTTATTACTTTCAACTACTGCTGTAAAATGTCTGCTTTGACTGTCTTGGTAGGGAAGTATATTATTTAAAAATTCAGGACCATTTCTGTGTAATAAATAAGTTAATATTTCTTCAAATTTAGTTTGCAATAAGCTATTTTGAAGTGAATTATCATATTCTTTTATTTTAATTAAACTCTTGACAAAATGATGAATATAGTCATCATATTGGAATATCTCATACGGTTTAGAACTTGAATTAATCGTGTTTGGCAGTTTGTTTTTTTGCATTAACTTTAGCAGAATAGCATCATTAAAAAAAAATAATACGCTCCGATATACATTAGTTTCTGAAAGATTCTCGGTCATTAAACAATTTCCTGATTTAATTAACAAAAACGAGTCTTTGTTAATAATTGTTGGTTTGTCTTGTGTAATGAGTTCTTTTGTTCCTTCAAGCAAAAAACTAAAAACATTGGTATTCAACATAACCTTGTTCTTGATAGAAGAACTTGCCACTTGATAATCAAAAATCTGCACCTCACTTTTGGTGTCAATATTTAAATCATTAGGAAGATGCTGAATGTTCATTGGGTATCTTTAAATTGTGTCAATCTAAAACAAACCATCGCTTATACATCCGAGTTTACTTAGATTATAGCTATTTCGTAGTGTTTGTTATTTCATCAAATATATAAATTAATGCTCAAAATGTTGATGGGTATATTTGATTTAGTATCTTTTTTTTAGAATAACTTCCTTTGTTTCATGAGTTTTGCGAAAAAGAATACGGGTGGTTTTTTTTCGAACATTAATTACTTAGTCTCAGTAAGATGGAATTTCTCCTTTTCTATTTCAATGGATTTCTGTATGATTTCAGCAATTTTTTTGCTTTGTTTTAAGCAATTTTCATGTAACCCAATTCCGTTTGTGTAACCTCCAACAAAATAAATGTTATTTTTTCCTTGATGAAATTTGAGACTTTTTTGGGATTGTAACAAATCAAAATTGCAAATGTTTCGGCTAAATTCTTTTATTAAGGGCAATCCGTTCGTGTCTTTTAGGATAAATTGGTCTTCTATTTTTCGAAAAGGATTAACTGTTACAAAAAAATAATCATCTTCGCCATCGTTATTAATTCCACCATTAGATAAATTTTGATGTTCATTGCAATTATAGGTAATCGTGTAATTGTTGTTTTCAACTTCAGAAACATCCTTTACCAAGCAGTTGTATGCTGAAAAATGAGTTTTATTAACCGGTAAATATTTAGTGTCGCAATGTGCAACAGAGAGCATCTTTGCATATTTAATTTTAGAAAGTATTTGGTGTTGCTTCTCGGTAAGTATCTCAGAATAACGTTTGCACAAGTCGTCTGCGTGGCAAGCAAATATTATTTTATCAGCAAACACTTCTTTATCTGAAAAGTAAATCTTAAATCCTTTTTTTGTTTTTATAATCTTCGGAATTTCGGTCTTAATTATTTTTTGCGTAGGAATATGTTTAGAAAGATTTTCGATCCAGCTTCCTGAGCCATTTTTAAAATTGTATCGAATTGATAGAGGCATCTCATTGTATTTGAAGCCACATTGCATCGAAAAAAAACGCATTACAAAATATACCGGAAGATTTTCTAAACCATCAGGAGGAAAAAAAAACAAACCCTGAATCCGCGGATAGAGGTATAGATTAAGAAATTTACTAGAATATCCTTTTTCTTCAAAATATTCCTTTACGCTATGCCATTTGTAAGATTTTCTAAATAAAACTTCAACAGCTTCTTTCTTGAATTTACTAATGTTTTCTAACAATTCTACATCCTCTAATTCACTTTCTTTGAATAGAAAACTGCTTGCTGAAAAAAAGGTAGTATTCGCTTTTACCTGACCTGTAGAGGAATTAGTCTTCTCTATTAAGTTTGAAAGGATGCTATAGGTTCTTGGGTTAAAATCATTTACTGCCATATCTACACATTTTTCCTTATTGTTATGAATAACTTTTTGGGTATATGCATTTCCACCTAAACGATTTTCCTTCTCAAAAAGAATAAAATCAATGTTCTTTGCTTTTAGAAAAAAAGCTAAGGACAAGCCTGAAACTCCTCCTCCAATTATTGCTGTTTTCATATTTATTTACATTTTTACAGAATTATGTTTTGCTTCGGTTTGTTGTTTTGCAATGAAGGCTAACTTCTTGTTTGTTAGAATGTATGAGTGGGGGATTGGGCTGATTTTGGCTAAACGGCATAAGGGTTTTGTTTGTAACGTATTTACTGTGAGTGATTTAATAATCTTGTCAGTTAATGATTGACTGCCAATTTTGCGCTAGTTCAAAGTAATGACTCCTAGGAAAGATACCTGTCAGTCTGAGTGTTAATAGTACAGAAATTTGTAAAAAATATTCGGTTTATTGTTGCCACTTTAGCTTATCAGGGGGGATGATACAGCTCTGAATTTAATGATTTTAATTAATTCTTGATTTTAAAATCTGAATCTTTTCTAAGGGTAAGTCACTTAATGGTTAAAAAAAATGTTTAAGGACAATAAAGATAGTTATTTAATAAATGAGGGTCTAATTTTAATTAAAATTATTTGCAAAGATTTTTTTGTGGATTTACTCCCGCTCCGTAAAAGTCTCATTACGTTGCTTTTTTTTCTTGAAACTGAAAATTAGGATAAAAAACTTCTACTTTTTTTGTGAATATGTTTAATAATTGGATGGTTATCAAATTGTTAAAAAAAAACTACAAAGTAACAAAACGGTTATTTTGTAGTTTTTTTGTTTTAAGATGGAAATGAATTCTCTACTTTTTATTGGATTACACCAGTTTTTGGTTGAATGTATTCTTGCAATTTAGCACTAACATCTGCTGGGAAATTAAAAGCATTCGGCTGATTGTAAACTGTTGTATGTTGATAAGCTGCTTGATGAAAAAAAGGCTGGTTGATTTTAGACATCATTGGTATTATTACAGAGTCTAATGGTTGGTCATTTGGTGTTTTTGGTTTTCCATCAAATGTAAACTCTTTTCCATTATTTATTCGGGTATAATTTTTTAACTTTATAAGAAGAGAAATAGCTGCTATATCATTGGTTAATACAGGTGATAATTTTAAGTTTCCATATTCAGCTGAACTATATAATTTTGGTATTCTTTTTAAATCTCCTACGTTCCATGCATGAGGAACAATGTCGTAATTGTTGATGACTGAATGGTAGTTGTTCGCTAATTTTTCTTCGGCATATCTTGCCAATTCGGCATTTCCTGAGGTAGGACCAGCGCTAGGATAACAAGAAACGGTAAGATTAAAAAATTTATTAGTTTCTTTCATCTCAACCAATTTCAAAGCCACTAGCGGAGACAATGCACCACCCAAACTGTGGCCACAAGTTGCTATTTCAACATTTTTATTCAAATCTATGGTGCTTAAAAATTGTAATAGACTTTTATTATTGTCATTCATTTTTAATAAAATATCCAAACCATCTGAACTACCCTGTGAGATTTTAGCATTTGGAACACCCTTCCAATCTATCATTTTTAAAACTCGTCCATCTTCATCCTTCCATCCAAAACCTGAAATGGCATTAGTGCCTGCCACAGCTACTACATACAAGGTTTTGGTAGGGTCTTCTGGATCCTGAGATTTGGCAACATACATGGTGTTGTCAGTAACATATTGACCTAAATGTTTAGGATTAGGATTGGTTAAGGTTTTTTTTATGATAGAATTCTTCAAACAAGGTCCCCAAACCAGTTCCCAATTACCAATAAATTTGGTTAGTGTTGAATCTTTTAACGCGGCTGTTATTCTAGTTGTAGCTTTTTCTTGCAAAGCGGCTTCTGAAATTTCATAACCGTTCTGATTGCAATTAGACAATGTAGATAGTACCGCAATAACTTGTTGTTTTTTTGTGATATTCGCAACTTGTGGAATATCAATTTCTGTTGTGTTTTCCATTTTTTTTGTTTTTAAATTGATTGCTGTTCTTTATATAATTCTTAAACAAGTTTATAACAAAGAATTCAAAACAATTAAAAAGATGCTATAGGAAGTAAAAACGTTGTCACAAATACGTTAAAATGATTGATGAGATTTTACAGAAAGTATAGCAGGTTGTGCCTCTTGAGTCTCTTTTCTAAAATTCTTAAAGTTTATATCTAAATCTAAAGACACTACTATATTTTTAGTTCTTTGTAATTATACAAATGAATTTTAGTTTGATTTTTATAATTTTACAAAATGAAACAATCAGAAAGTATACAGGATTTTTACAATCGTAAAACTTGTTTAGAATCTTTAGACCTTGGGCAAAATAATTTTCAAACAGGTCATTTTAATGTTTTCAAAAGAGATGCGTGTTCTAGGATGACTCCATACAGTCGGCGTGATTTCTATAAAATCTCGCTTATTATTGGTACGGGTAAATTGCATTATGCTGATAAATGGATTTTGATTGATACCCCCGCACTTCTTTTTTCGAATCCTATTGTTCCCTATTCTTGGGAGGCCGAATCAGAAATGCAAGAGGGATGGTTTTGTTTGTTTACTGAGGATTTTGTACAAACTGCGGAACGAAAAAGTATTCTGCAAGAGTCCACTTTGTTTAGTATTGGAGGCAATCCTGTTTTTTTTGTGGATGCTCAGCAACAAGAAGAAATAGCGGCTATTTTTTGTAAAATGCAAGCTGAAATAGCTTCAGATTACCCACACAAATACAGTCTGTTACTTAATTACCTACATTTAATTATTCATCAGGGTATAAAAATGAAGCCAGCCGAAAGTTTCGAAAAACAAGCCAATGCCTCCTCTCGTATTGCGTCTCTGTTTGTAGAACTATTAGAAAGGCAGTTTCCGATAGATACCCCTGAAGCTGGACTGAAATTGAAAATGGCAAATGATTATGCCCGTAGTCTTTCTATACACCCTAACCACCTTAATCGAGCTGTAAAAGAAACGACTGGTAAAACAACAACAGCGCATATAGCGGCAAGAATAACACAAGAAGCCCAAGCTTTGCTACAGTACACAGATTGGAATATTGCCGAAGTGGCTTACAGTCTTGGTTTTGAAACTCCTGCTTATTTTAATAATTTTTTTAAAAAGAACACAGGTATTACACCGGGCGAAGCACGAAGCTTTATTGTTTGAATTTTATAAGTAACTGTTTGAATAGTGCAAACTGGTATCGTTCGTTGCGGGTATCTTTGTATCATCAAAAAAAAACAAATAGTATCTACATATGAAATCGCCATGACAAAAGCTGTCGCAATTGAAAATCATCGAATACCAAAACAAATATTAACCGATGAGATAAACAGCAATGAAGATCTGGCGATACCATATTCCTATGAAAAACAAATATTATCTACATATGAAATACAGAAACCTTGGAACAACAGGAGAAAAATTATCGGCTATCGGATTGGGGTGTATGGGTATGAGCTTCGCTTACGGGCCAGCTGATAATCAAGAAAGTATTGCAACACTACACAAAGCTCTGGATCTCGGTGTAAACTTTTGGGATACGGCTGATATGTACGGCAACGGAGAAAATGAGTCACTTCTTTCAAAAGTTTTAGTACCTAACCGTGATAAAATTTTTATTGCCACTAAGTTTGGCTTCCGATTTAAAAATGATATAGCTGGACCGAGTAGCGCCACAGGTACTTACTTTGATGGGTCTCCTGCATGGATGAAAATTGCAGTGGAGCAAAGTCTTAAACGCCTAAAAATAGATACAATAGATCTTTATTACGCTCATCGCGTTGATCCTAATATTCCTATTGAAGATACAGTTGGTGCTATGGCCGAATTGGTTAAAGAAGGTAAGGTTCGTTATTTGGGTTTGAGTGAAGCATCGCCTGAATCATTACGTAAAGCACATGCGATACATCCTATTGCTGCCCTTCAAAGTGAATATTCTTTATTATCCAGAGATGTCGAAAGCGAGATATTAAACACGGTTAGAGAACTGGGTATTTCGTTAGTTCCTTATTCGCCATTAGCGCGAGGACTTGTGACCAATACATTGGATATTAGTAAATTAGATACAACAGATTTTCGTAAAATATTACCTAGATATAGTGGCGAAAATTTTAAAAATAATCAAATGTTAGCAAAAGAGTTTGCCGAAATAGCGACTCATAAAAATGCTACTGCTGCTCAGCTTGCTCTAGCTTGGGTATTGGCACAAGGAGATAACATTATTCCAATACCAGGTACTAAAAAAAGAAGCTATTTAGAAGAAAATGCAGGAGCTGTAAACATAGACTTGTCGGTATCGGATTTGAAAGCTATTGAGGAACTACTTGCACGCTACCCTAATACAGGTGAGCGATATAATGAAGAATCCATGAAGATGGTTAATAATTAAAGATCGGTTTGAAAGATAAAAAAAACGAAATATTAAAAAATATTTTATGACTATCCGTTAAGCAGACCATGATTGATTTTTCTTGACACAGATTTCACAAATTAATTTGTGGAAATTTGTGAAATCTGTGTCAAATAAATACATTCAAGTTTTTACATTTATTTAATAATTCGTGTAATAATCTTATTGGTGTTAGTTGCGGACAGTCATAAAATATTTACCTAAGAAATAATAAAAATAATGAGAAATTTAGCATTAGTACTTGCCTTATTCTTTACTGTAAACAATTTTGTTATTGCACAGACAAAGAAACCTTTTTATTTGCAACAAAAATGGGAACTATCAGGGTTTGAAGCTCCTGAATGTATTATATTGGACAATGAAAATACTGTTTTATATGTTTCGAGTATGAACGGAACAGCAACTGATAAAGATAGAAATGGTTATATTTCAAGAGTATCTTTGGACGGAAAAATGATTGCCAAGGATTGGATTTCAGGACTTAATGCTCCAAAAGGAATGGGGATTTACAAAGGCAAATTATACGTTACTGATATCGATAAAATAGTAGAAATTGATATTAAAAAAGGTAAAATAATTCATGAATATACCGCCGAAGGAGCCACTTTTTTAAATGACATTGCTATCGATAAAAAGGGTAATGTGTATGCAAGCAATACCTTTGGACTTAGCGGTATTTACAAACTTTCAGACGGTAAAGTAGTCTTATGGATAAAAGACGAAAAATTAGATTTCCCCAACGGTTTGTTAATCGATAATGAAGAGCTATATCTTGCTTCTTGGGGAGACAAAATTCTTGGTAAATTAATGAAAGTATCCCTTTCTAACAAATCAATCCAAGAATTGAGTACCCCAATTGGAAATTTAGATGGATTGGTAAAAACAACCGGAGGTTATTTGATGAGTGATTGGTTGGCTGGAAAAATAGTATTCTGGTCGGCTTTAACTAAAGAAACAATCGAAATAACTGATTTACCAAAAGGAAGTGCAGATATTGAATTGGACCCAAAATCGAAAACTGTTTTTGTTCCCCAAATGAATGAAGGTAAAATAGTAGCCTATACTATTAAGAAATAGATTATTATAAATGAAAAATAAAGAAATCAAACAGTTACCAGAAAAAAATAAATTTATTGCCACTATTTTGGCCTTTGCATTAATACCATTATCAGGACTAACTACTGATATCTACTTGCCTTCAATGCCAAAAATGGGTATGGCACTTCACACCAGTGAAACCAATATTCAACTTACACTCATGCTTTTTTTGATTAGCTATGGTTTGGCTCAAATGGTGGTAGGCAGTTTGTTGGATGCCTTTGGCAGGTACCGTTTATCTTTGTTGGCATTATTTTTATTTGTTATCGCTAGTTTGGTAATAGCCACAACTAATGATATTTGGCTTATCTGTGCTATGCGTATTGTACATGGCATTTGTGTGGCTTTTATAGCTGTTGCCAAACGTACTTTTTTTGTCGATAGTTACGAAGGAGAAAAACAAAAAAATTATCTTAGTATTATGACCATTGTTTGGTCTACGGCACCTATTATTGCTCCTTTTATTGGAGGTTATTTAGAGCATACTTTCGGATGGCGTTCTAATTTTTATGCTTTGGCAGCTTATGGGTTTTTGATGCTTGTTTTAGAATTTATGTTTTCGGGTGAAACGCTGAAGAACAGAAAAGAAATACAGGTTAATGCCATAAAAAAGACCTATTCTGAAATGCTAATAAAAAAAGATTTCATATCGGGATTGACCCTATTGGGGGTGTCCTACGGCATAGTGATGTTTTATGGCTTAACGGGGCCTTTTATTCTTGAACATAAGTTGGGTTTCTCGGCAATTGTAACGGGATATATCTCTTTATCGCTGGGTTTTGCATGGATGACAGGTGGTTTTGTAGCTAAATGCCTAATGAATAAACCGCTTTCATCAAAATTGAGGGTAGCAAATTGCATACAGTTTGTTTTGGTTTTTATAATGATGCTTACAACTCCTTTTTTTAGCAATTTATTTACAATAACTATTTTTGCTTTTTTAATTCATGTTGCCGCCGGTTTTACTTTTAGTGTTTACTTCCCGTATTGCTTAAGCAGATTCCCTCAATATGCAGATACAGCTGGGGGACTAACAGGAGGAATAACTTTTGTTTTAACCTCTTTTTTTAGTTATGGTACAGCCTATTTTATTCAAGCGAAGACACAAATGGGACTAGGACAGGGATATTTATTACTGATTTTTATAGGTTTTGTGGTTTTATTGACCAATAGCTGGGATTCAAAGTCTGTAAAAAGTTTTAAAAATTGGTTCAATCTTCAAGAGTGGAAAACTAAAAAAATAAACGAATTCTAGTTGTTATATTTTAAAAAGAAGGAAGTGCGAATTGTACTAATTGATAGTGAGATTGCTTCGTTCCGATAATTATCGGAACTCGCAGGGATTTTGATTCTGGATTTGTATTACATGCTCAGCATGCGTGGCGAAGTCGGTTTTCGAAAGTTTTCGGAATCGCAGCGCTAGGGATTTTATGTGCGTTCGCTGAGTCTTTGCGAGTTCCGATAATTATCGGAACTCGCAGGGACTTTGATTCTGGATTTGTATTGCATGCTTAGCGTGCGTGGCGAAGGCGGGAGACTTCACAGAGCGGGTTGCAGCCGAGCGACAGCGAATAGACGAAGTAAATCTTCGCTATCGAACTGAAAGACATATCCTCGCGATCTTGGTTTTAATATTGTAAAAAACGAAAATCTATAATATACAACACAATAAAAAAACTATTATAATGTCGTTGCTATAAAGTGTAATACGCTGAAAAATAATAAATTACAATCATATTTCAAATACTAAATCAAGAAAAAGCAGTAACTTTAATATATGAACAAGCATCACAATATTATTATTGCCGGAGCCGGCGGAATTGCCGAAGCGGTTGGTTTGTTATTGATTGAATGGAGCGACGTGACTCCTAGTCTTTTTATTGGAAATAGAACGCACGATAAAGCCAAAAAAGTAGCTAAATGGATCACTGCAGGTGCAACGAAACCCTGCGACATTCAAGACTTTCATCTTCCCGAGGAAGGTCTTACTCCTGAAATGAAAGCAATATTCCAGAAAGCTGACATTCTCCTCGATTGCCTTCCAGGCAGTCAAGCTCCAAAAATGGCCCAGTTCGCCAAAGATTTTCAGATGCATTACGCGAACCTCACCGAATATGTTGCAGAAACCGAAGAAATAATGGCATTAGCTAAAAATGCTCAAACCGGTTTTCTGCTCCAGACCGGTCTGGCTCCTGGTTACATAGACTTGCTCGCCAATGGGCTTTTTCAGCAGTTTTGTAATGATTTTGGAGTCGATCAAGTGGACAAGTTGGAACTTAAAGTGGGTGCCCTGACCAATCATGCCGTTGCTCCTCATTATTATGGATTTACCTGGAGCCCCGTAGGTGTAGCTACCGAATACCTAAAAGACGCCATCGTGCTGCGGGATCTAAAAAAAACTACTCTGCCTTCCCTGTCGGAAAGAGCCACTATTATTATTGATGGCATTGCTTATGAAGAGGATCTTACCTCTGGTGGTGCCGCTGATTTACCTGATGCCTTATCGGGGAAAGTACGTACGCTCGATTACAAAACCTTGCGCCACCCGGGGCATTATGCCTGGGTACAAGAACAACTTACTACTTTAGGAAATACTCCTGACACCATTAAAAGCCTACAGGAAAAAATGGAAGCTGTAATACCTCATAATGAGGATGACCAAATTGTCTTGTATGCTGCAGTTGAGGGTAAAGATGCGACAGGAATTTTGCGCAGACGGGAGATCGCAAAGCGTATTTTTTCTCAAAAAGTTGGAAAACATCAATTGAGGGCCATTCAGACCACTACGGCAGCACCCTTAGTACAAGCAGCGCAGCTCCTGCTCGAAACCCCTCATGACGGGGTTATCCTGCAAAGCCAAATAGATCCAATACCCTTTTTAAACGGGAATTATATCCTACCTGTTTACGGAAAAGTGTAAATACTTAACCCAAACAGACAACTTTGCTGCGTACTACTAATTCTTTATTTTTAGCAGTATTATAAAATTATAACCTATGGATTGAAATCCGCGCTATCTAACTGAGAAGAGATATCCGCGCGATCGGGTTGTTTTATTTCGTTATTTTGACATAAGTCTGTAAACAATATAGGGTGCTATTGCAACCCAAATTGGGATAAGAATCCAAATTTGCCCTTCCGTAAAATTATAAGCATGTAATAGTTGTTTCCATGAATTCCCACGTAGTAATCCAAAACCAAACTCAAATGCCAAAGTTAAAAGTGTCCAAACAATTCCAATGGATAAAGCCTGTTTTTCAGAATTTGGCGGAAACCATTTTATAACTAAACAACAATAAAGCCCAATGAGTATAATTAAAGAAAATGTAGAGATTTGATGCGCAGCTAATTCATTAATGTATTTCTTATACCATAAATCTCTTGCAGTTCCATTTAGCACTGCAAGTAAAAGCATCGGAATCCAGCATAATAAGTATTTAAACATTTGAATTCGTATTAAATTATCGGGATTTTATATACGTTCGCTGAGTCTTTGCGAGGAACGAAGCAATCTCACTTGCTATATCCGTTCCAATGATTTGTTGGGTTTGCTTTTGATAGTGAGATTGCTTCGTTCCTACCATTGACGTTTTTTTAAAACTGATAAAAAACGTCATTTCATATTGCTTTTTTTAGAATAAAAATTCCATCTCGCAAAGACTTTGATTGTGGAATTGTAAATACTCAGCTTGTGTGCACGAGCCGGAGGCGTCGCGCTAGCGGAAAAGACGCTCAAACCAGCGGGGTACATAAAATCATGCTGTTCATTAGCGGTAGGATACATGTTATTTAATATTTTTACAATATCCATCCCCACGTCAGGATTTGCAAGTTTTACAAAAAGACAGACATGAATACATTCGTGCAAAACGGTTCCAGCAGATCATTCGCCCATAGGACAAATATCTGTAGGAGTAACTTCATACATGGTAATTGTATTGCTTTTTTTTTCTGTTAAATCTATCAAATAAATTACTCTAATTCTATTGATCATTCCATCGCGTATTTTACAAATTTCGTACTTTGAAAAAAAATCAATTCCTATTATTATATTTTTATTTTTCTTCAGAAAATCCTTCTTTACAACTTTTTTATCAGATATTTTTCTATAATCCATATCATTTCTACGTATATATTTAGAGTGATAAAAAATAATTTTCTCTCTAATTGTTGTTCCATTTCTGATTGAAAAATTATATTCTCTATCATTATACCCATTTTTTTCCGGTGGAAATATAAATTTATTTTCATTTGGGCCACCTGTATAGCGTACATATATTGTGTCTGATTTTTCAACTATGTCAAATTCTTGTCCATAAACATGGATAGTTGTTAATAAAACAATAAATTGAAGCCACATTTTTACATTTTTTTTCATAATTCTTTTAAATATCTGTGTCCTTGATTATTATATTCATGGAGAAAATCGTACATATTTGAATCTTTCGGAAAATCTTCTTTAAAGCAACTAGTTTCATCTAATCCTTTAAGGCTAAGATAACGATAATATTCATTCCAACTCCAAGGTGCAGAGGTTAATGGTGTCCTAGTTGGGTGCATAGTCAAACTTTCTACCTCACTTCTTGCAAATGGTGTCGTTACTGTTGCTAAATCTCTAATTTCTCCAAGCACCTTTTGCATAGTAGGTATCATCTTGGTGTACATAAAATCATGCTGTTCATTAGCGGTGGGATACATTTTATTGAGAATACCTGCTATATCCATTCCCACAGTAGGATTGTTTGCTTTTATAAAAAGATAGGCATGAATAGACTCGTGCAAAATAGTTTTGGCGTTTTCAATATTGGTTTGGCTTCTGCCTGTTCCAGCTATCAAGATTTGCTTGTTTATTTTTATAATGATATTTTTGGTAACTGGATCTTGGCTAGTAGTTGCATTTACTTCTTTTTTTGTGGGATCATTGTCTTCATATACATGCTCCGCAATTTCAAATTTCGCATTGAATCGATTGTTATTACCAAACAAACCAACAAAAAGTTTTTGGTACTCGGGTGATTTTGTTAAAGAGAGATAAATCGAATTAAATTTTGCTCCTTCGGGTGTTAAAGCATTAATTGCGGTTCTATCAATATTGTAAGGCGATTTGAAAGAAGAACTTATGTCTATTTTTAAACCAGGATTAAGTATCATTTGATCAATAATTTCTACAGCAAACCTTTTTGCTTCCTCCATATCATTATTGGCTAATTCTTGTGCTTTAAGAAAATCCCAAAGCGGATTGACAATACTACGATTGTTATTTAACCAATAAAACTCCCCTTTTTCAAGATTTAGCTCTTTCTCAAGTACTCGGAGTCTAAGTGATAAATTTGCAAATCCTATAAATCCTTCGGGCAGCAAT
>NZ_VJZS01000020.1 GCF_007097385.1 Flavobacterium sp. ZT3R18 | reverse complement strand
ATTTGAGGATTAAGAATTGCCTTTTAATTTATCTCCCATGTAACTCTCTTTATCTTTAAAGTAAGGAGAAGAACTACTAGACCCTGACATGCTTTGGGACATGCGCCCTGCAGCATTACCCATCGCATCCACAGCCATACCTGCACCCGCCGATGCGGTGTTGATTGCTGAGTTTGTGGAATTGCTGAAAATACTGGTCACTTTTTGACCCAATGCGCCACCACCACCAGCATGAACAATATAATTGGCGACGGAGGGCACAGTAAAATAGCCAACAATACCGATAATCATAAACACCAGATACGCTATATCTGTACTGCTAAAGAAAGTACCCCCATAATGACGAGCCTGCGCTATGTCAATTTTCAGCATGTTCTCCTGAATCTTTCCAATGATGCTGCCAAAGATATTGGCGACAGGAAGCCATAAGTAGATATTAATGTAGCGTGCCAGCCAGACGGTAAGTGTATGTTGGAAACCATCAAAAACGGCAATACCAAAAACCAGTGGTCCTAAAACAGAAAGTACCACAAGCTGAAAAGTCCGCAGTGTATCAATACAAAGTGAAGCTGCTTCAAAAAGTACCCTTAATACTTCACTCATCCATTCCTTAACTGAATTTCGAAAATTGTACGATGCCTTGGACATCGCAAATTTGATGTCATTTCCAATTCCTTCAAATGCTCCTTCGGCACTGGGATCTGCATTAGCATGCGTGTATTTGTACCATTTATCGCGGTCACCGCTTCCGTCTGTGCCAACATACATTTTCCAAGGATCGGTATCCTTGAGCGCATCTTCTTTTTCTTTAAGCAGTACTTTAATTGCGTTATTCGATCCTTCAACCATCGAGGCAGTTGCCGTAACGGTAGGTTTCATAACCCCATTAATCATATTCAAAACCGAAGGGAAAATCATTATGCAAAACCCAATCACAAACGGGCGGAAAAGTGGATAAAAGTCTATGGGTTCTGCACTGGCTATATGTCTCCAAACTCTGGAAGCAATATACCAGATGGTAGCAAAACCCGCAATTCCCTGTCCAACTCCAAGCAGATTACTACATAAAGGCATCATCTCATCATACAATTGTTCCAGTACGCTATGCAGGCTGTTCATGTTGCCTGCTACTGCTTGTGCCCTGATTGTGAAGGGCAACACCATTCCTACGGCGGCAAATAATGCCCCCTTATTTAACTTTGCCATCTTAGTGAGTATTTAGTTGTTTATCTTGTAAATGCTACGCATGACATTCACATCATTACGCTCTTTTGCGCGCTGTATCACCAGTATTGAAGTGTTGTTGTTGAAGTTTCTCAAAAACAAAAGCTTATCTTGCATATCAGCATAGATTTTGTCAATGGATGCGAGTCGTTCATCATCGGACATCCTGAGTTTATTGGCAGTAATGACGGTAGTTAATTCATCAAGATTTCTAAGGCTTTGTTGAAACAAATTATCGTACACCCTTTCTAGATAGGCTATTTCATCGGGATTGAAATTCCCACTGTTTCGAAAACGAATAAAAGCGGCCTTATATTCCTTTACCAAAAGCACTTGATAGTTAACAATATCCCCAACACGTTTGTACTTTCGAACTGTTGGACTTACCTGCATCATTGCATCGAGGAAAGTTTTATGAATGTCAAAATTTCCTTTCGATAGCTTTTTCACCGTATTATAGCCACCATTAAGAATCTCATAGCCTTTTTTCATATCCTTCAGGATTTGTCTGAACTGGGCAAGCTTTTCTATGTTCAAAATCAATTGTTGCATTTCCTGTGCTTGAGCTGTTACCTTCGACGGTAACAATAAACCCACAAACACAATTCCAATAATTACTATTTTTTTCATGGCAAATCGTTGTTAAAACCGTGCAAGACACGGCTGGTTTTCACATCGTTTCTATCTTTCGCTCTTGACAAAGACAGCAATCGGGTTTGATTCGAGAAGCTTTCGCAAAAAGTGTGATTATCCAACATATTTTTATACAGCACATCTATCCGACTCATCCGCTCATCATCTTTCATTTCAAGCTGATTGTCTGTTATTACTGTAATGAGTTCCTCTAAATTGTCATTGCAATTTTCAATTAGGCGTTCAAATACCCTTTTGATATAATCCACTTCATTCCCGTGGAATAAATCGTCCTGTTGGACTTGCCGGTAAAAACTACCGTAACTTTTCATGATCTTTACCTGAAGGGATACAATTTCAGCAACCTTTACATACTTTTTTATTTTCGGGTTAACCGTCTTGAGCGAATTGAAATAATCAGTGTGAAGATTCAATTCTCCTCTCTTAAAATCACCGACGGTATTGAGTCCTTTCTTGGCGATAGAATATCCCTTTTGGGCATATCCAATATACATTTGAAGAGCTGCAATTTGTTTCAGCAGTACTTGTGCTTGTTTTGCCTGCGCGTAAATGTTTCCATTTAAGAATCCTGCAAGGAGCAGGAATAGAACTATTTTTTTCATCACTTTAGGGTTTTAATAATGAAATCCCATAAAATTTCTTAACAGCATTTACATCATGCTGTGTTTTGGCTCTTTGCAAGATCAGCATAATGTTCTGTTTGTTGAATTGCAGGAGGTCATCATAATTCGTATCGATCTGATCCGCCGCTGCATTGATGATTTCAAGCCTTTTTGCATCGCTCATTTGTGTGGTAAATGAATCAAGGATTAAAAAGATCTGGTCGATATTTTTCATGCTTTCATTCAATATTCCAGAGTATACTTTTTGCATATAGACCAATTCGTCAGCGTTAAAATGGTCGTCTTTCTGGAAAAGACTCCAAGCTCTTTCGTACTCATCCACAAGCCGTACTTGCTTCTGTGTAATGTCCTTGATACGCTGGTAATAGGTAATGATAGATTTAACTTTCATCAGCTCATCATAGTAATTCTTATACAGGTCTTTTTGCTTCTGTGTCCAATCAGAAATCTCCTTAAGTTTTAGTTTTGACAGGGTGTTTTCTAATTTCTTCTGCGCATTCTGTAACCAGATTGTTTTGTTTTGCAGTTTTTGTATTCTAAGGTCAATAGCCTTAATCACTGCTTTTATTGCTTCCTTAATCAGTACGATTGGAATAACAGCAACGGTTTCTGCTGGTCTTGCCGGAGTGTTCACTAACAACAGACACAACAGGCAAATCATAATTTTCTTCTTTGCTTTCATATATGTAAAATTTATTTGTTATTGGTCATATATGTTATCGTCTTTTATTTATTGGTGTTTGCTTGCGCAAACGGCTTGTTAATGACGATTTCATAATCTTAAAATTTAGTTTCCATTTCTCATATATTCGAGAGCATCTATTTATTTTTTGTCCTCATGCTTGCTCCGCAAGTCCATTGCCAGTGCAGCAATGCCCTTTCTAATGTCTCCATCGAATTTCTTAGCGTAGGCTTGCACTTTAACCTTTTCAGTTTCTTCGGTAGTGTAAGCGAGGTATTCTTCAAGGGATACTTCGGTGCGGTACACTTTAGAAAGCATTCCCCCAAGAGAGATAAATACTTCCTTGTATTTTTTATCAGGGTCATTGGACTTATTTACCGAAAGCACTAGTGCTTTTTCTTTTTCTGTAAGTCCCAGCAGTTCTTGTATTTGTTCGAATTTATTCTGATACTTACTTTGATCCAGTAATATCTTGCAATCACTGTTATTAATAATAGCCTGCTTTACTACTGGGGAAGAAATAATATCTTCCACTTCTTGTGTAACCACTATTGCTTCGCCAAAAAACTTTCTAACAGTCTTAAATAAATACTTTATATACTCCGCCATACCCTCCTTAGCAATAGCTTTCCAAGCTTCTTCAATCAAAATCATTTTTCGGACGCCTTTGAGTTTTCGCATCTTACTGATGAATACTTCCATGATAATAATGGTCACAACAGGAAAGAGAATTGGATGATCCTTGATATTATCCAACTCAAAAACAATAAAGCGTTCTTTTAATAGTTCTAGATTTTCGGTAGCATTCAAGAGGTAATCAAATTCGCCTCCCTGATAATATGGACGCAATACGTAAAGAAAATTGTTCACGTCAAAATCCTTTTCCTTAACCTTATCTCCTTCCAATATTTTTACAAAATCGCCTTTCAGGAAATCGTAAAAAGTATTGAAGCAAGGAAACAAATCGGGATTGGCATCTAGTCTTTCATAGTAGAGTTGCAACGCGTTGGACAGTGCCACATATTCACTCCTATTGAATGTTTCATTGTCCTTTTTCCATAAAGCCAAGAGCAATGTTTTGATACTTTCTTTTTTCTCTGTATCCAAATTATCCCCTTCGCTGATATAAAACGGATTGAATCGTATGGGGTTCTTTTCATCATAGGTAAAATAATAGCCACCCACCATATCGCACAATCCTTTGTAGCTGTGTCCAACATCAACAAGTACAATATGGGTTCCCTGCTCGTAGTAACTTCTAACCATGTGATTGGTAAAAAAGGATTTCCCGCTACCCGAAGGACCTAGTATAAATTTGTTTCGGTTCGTACAAATCCCCATTTTAATAGGTTCGTCACTAATGTCAACATGAACTGGTTTTCCTGTCAAACGGTCTCCCAATCTAATGCCAATTGGACTAATTGAAGAGCGATAGCCTGTTTCTAAATTCAGAAAACAAGTAGCTTGTTCTGCGAACGTGTCAAAGGTGTCGTTCATAGGAAAGTCTGCCGAGTTTCCGGGAATGCCCGCCCAAAAAATCTGTGCAGCACCCACGGTTTCCTGCTTCGCTGCCGCATCCATCTGCGCCAGTGCGGAAGAAACTTTGTTCTTCAGGTCTTTCAGTTCCTCTTTATCGTCAGTCCACACCAATACATTAAAATGGGCTTTGACTGGCAATCGTTGCTGGCTGATAGCCTCATTGAGAAAATCATTCGTGGCATCACGCGCAATGAGATTCTCTCTGCTGTAAGCCGACAAGGACTGTAACCGCAATCTTTTACTTTCCAGTTTCTGCAATGTTTTCTGGAAATCCTCTATGAAAATATACTGGTTGTAAATGTGGTTACAGGAAAGCAATTGACCCAAGGTCGAGGCAAAACCAATGCTGAACTTGGTCTTATCCGTGGAATACCTGTCATAGTTAATTCTAGACCCGCATAATGCAGGCAAGTCAGCCGCATCACCCAATGTATAAATTTGACAATGCTTGTCGCCAACCTGTAGTCCATCGTTGAAAGCGATGTCCTTAAAAACAAACGAATTTTCTTTTTCAGACAAAAAGCAGTACCTCTCTATAATCCCAATCTTTCTGCTGTGACTTCGAAGTTCATTATTGCCAAGGCGTGTCAGTTTGACAAAACCACTGTCTTCCAATATTCGTGCAAATTGTCCTGTGCTGTCAATAAATTCCTGACGGAGTTGCGCCTTTAATGTTTCTTCAGGAACTATGGAAGTTCGGAGTAAATTAGAGAATAAGGAACTGGATGTTTTTCTCCCTTGCGGTTTCTTGGTTAGGAAAATGTAGCATGAATGATCCAAATAGGGACGCTCGTTAAAAAAACGTTCACTACTGCGGGTAAGGAAACTGGTATCTTCACTTATAAAATCCGCTTGAAACTTACTATCGATAAACCAGTCCTGTTTATGGAATACACTGAACTTTGGGAGTAACTTTATAGCTTTAAGCCACGCCTGATGGAACCCTTCGTATTCCTGATCTGACAAGGTAAATATCTCAGGAAGTTCTGCCTTGAATACCACAGTCACATCTCCTTGTTTGGAGAGGATACAATCATGCTCCACATCCATAATCGGTAAAATATCATCTATCCTCTTTTCCATCATCCTCTTTGTTTACCTGTTACTAATTTTAACCAAATACTATTTTTCCATTTTGAAAATTTTCCTGCTTTGGACTCTGATTCCTTTTGGAACCTGTCTTTTAGCCAAAGCTTTCATCATCCCATGTTCACCATATTTATGGCTCATTCGGTATATATACAAAACCAATAGCGTTCCTGCGATCCCAATAATCCCTACGCAAACAAATGACGGCAAGCCTACTATGTACATTACGGCAAACAGAATCATAAGAACTACAACACCACCGCCCAAATACCATATATACTGTGCCTTCAACCCCTTGAATTCAATACTTTGGTTGATTCCTTTATTGATTTGATATACACTATTTACCATATTGCTATTTTAAAATTTCATTCTGCTATTTTTTCTCATCCCTGCATAGGATCGTTGTTGCCATTTGTCACTATTACTTTCGGAAGTTGAAAAACTGTTTGATTTTTCCATATGCTCATTGCTGTTCTTTACTGTCAATTGAATTACCAGCGTCTCATTAGATTCTGCGGTTTCTCCATTGATACTGGCATCTTGTGGATTATCTTGCTTTAATTGATTCTCCTGAATTTTCAATGCTATTTCCCTTTCGAGGCTAGATAGTTCACTTTTCATCTGTTGCAATTCATGCTCCTTGCTAAAGGGTTTTGCAGTTAATTGCTGTAATTCTGGTAACTGTGCTTCAATATCATTCAAGGACTTTTGGTACTTTTCCCTGAGATGCTCTACTCTGTCAATGGCACTCAAGAAATGACGGGCTGCCAATTTTGGATTGTCTACATTAGGCGTTCCTCCATTGAGAGTATATTTAATGCCTTCCTCCAAACGCTGTGCATAAAAGCTGTTAGAATAGCGGTATTGGTACAGCCCATCATTCTGATAGGCTTCTCGTTCCCTTTTTATATACAGTCCAAAATCATAGAGCTTACCAATTTGTTTCGCTTCGCTTTCTCCATCGGGAGGTTTCCAATTTTTATAGAGATTGATAATCTGCTTACCGATACTTTCGGAATCTTGTACTTTAAAGTCATACAATTGTATTGGATTTGCTTTTGTTCCGTCACTTTCATACTTCAGGCTCTTTTTGTAAAAGCCTTCATCCACAGTGAGCTTATCCAATGTTTTGGTAGTAACCGTTTTTTCCTCTATTAGATATTCAACCTGATGCTTCGTTCTTGAAATTTCCTTGTAATGTGCTTTTTTAAGGCTTTCCATCACGGCTACTTTCTTTTCCAATTTTGATTTTTCCAGTAAGGAAGTATCACCCGATAATACTGCGATATATTCCGAAAAGTTCATTCCGCTTTTCTCATCCATAGAACCCTCATCAATAGACCTGACATTGAGTTCACAGTTTTTCATCTGGCTGATGAAAGTCTGTTTATTTTTCAATAGATTGAATTTGTAATTATCTAGTGACTGCTCCGTAGCATAGATAAAATTCTTCACTTTATTATCGTAATATTTTTTGGCAACTTCATTTCCTTGTCTGCCTCCACGTCCATTACGTTGACCTAAATCCGATGGCCTCCAAGGAATATCCAAATGGTGCATGGCCACAACACGCTTTTGTACATTTAGTCCTGTACCCGCTTTTTCAGTACTTCCCAAAAGGATGCGTATTTCGCCTGTATTCATTTTGGAAAACAGTTGCACTTTCTTTTTATCCGTCCAATCGTGGATGTAGGTAATCTCATGGGCAGGTATATTAAAGTCCGTCACCAGTTTTTCTTTAAGGGCATCGTACATATTGAAAGCATCTGGCTTGGGTGTTCCGATATCCGAAAAGACAATCTGAGTTCCTTTATGTTGGGTTGAAGCATTATAAATTTCAGCCACATTTCGAGCGCAGGTATTCACTTTATTATTGGGATGATCGCCGTATCCTTCGTCTATCAGGCGCATATCGGCAGCCATCTTTTTAGCATAATTGGTGGCGATTAGCATCCTTCCTCTATCTTCCTCTCTAGTAAGGGGTGCCCTTCCAATAAGTGTCGCATCGCCCGTCTTTGCAAACTGCATGAGCTGTGTAATGAACTCACTTTGTTCTGGTGTTGGACTGATATTGACAAGCTGTTCGTCTATTTCTGGTTTGTCCAAATCAATATGCCTTGCTGTTTTATAATCTGTAATCTCATTATAGAATAGTGCTAATTCCGGAACTTTAATAAAATGACGGAAACGTTCTTTGGCAATAATTTCATTGGTGACCGAAAATTCAAAATCAGTTGTTTTCCTTGCAAAAACAGATGCCCATCCATCAAAATTTTCAATATGCTGGCGTTCCATTTCTTTTGGACGCAGGTATTTAAAAAGCAGATACATTTCAGTTAAACTGTTTGAAATGGGTGTTCCAGAAAGAAAGGTCACACACAAATCCGAATCAAATTTTTCCTGAAGTGAACGGACAGCAAACAGCATATTAAGCGCTTTTTGGCTTCCTTGCATATTTCCAATTCCTGCAACACGGTCATGACGGGTAGTGAAAGTCAGGTTCTTGAATTTATGCGATTCATCCACGAACAAATGGTCAATTCCCATTTCTTTAAAGTTGATTCCGCTGTCTTTCTTTTCCTCAATATCCTTTAATAAACCTTTAAGTTTTCCATCCAAATTGTTTTTACGTATCTCAAGTCCTTTGAGTATTTTTTTTGATATGTCCCCACCTAAATCTTTTACCGTTTCAAGATCTCTTTCTACATTATCGAGTTCATTTTGCAATATCTCTTTCTGGATTTCCGGAGATTGTGGAATTTTCCCGAACTGATCGTGTGTCAGAATGATGCAATCCCAATTATTATTTTTTATTTCATGGAACAGCCTTACTCTTTTGGCTGGCGTAAAATCATTTTCTCCAGGAGCCAAAATTCGGGCATTGGGATAGGCCTTGCGATAGGTCGTTGCAATTTGGTCAACGTTGGCATGAAGCGCGAGTATTGCTGGTTTGTGTATGATTCCCAATCGCTTCATTTCATTGGCTGCTACAATCATGGTAAGTGTTTTGCCCAATCCTACCTCATGGTCAATTAATGCACCTCGGTTCTGAATGATACGCCACGCAGCGTTTTTCTGTGAACTGTACAAATCTTCAATTTCAAGGGCTTTTTTATCCAAGCCAGGAAAACTCAGATGGCTACCATCATATTCTCGTAGGACATAACAATTGAACGTTTCATTATACAGGTTTTCCAATTCTTTTTTATCGCTTTCTTGCAATTCTTGTAGCCATTCTATAAAACCTGTACGGATGTTCTCAATTTTTTGATGTGCCAATTGTATGGCCTCATTGTCGGGTAATCGTATCGGTTTGTCACTTGGGCCATTAACTTCATAGGTAAAAAATGGAGTCGTATTTTCCAAAGCGTGTTCCAATATGGTATAACCGTAGGTTGTCCTTCCACTTTTGGTCGTTACCGCAAATTCTCTGTCAATTTTGGTATTATGTCCCGTACTGACTTTAAAAGTATCCAGTGATGGGAAATAATTAATTTCCGTAGCCTGTTCAAATAATTGTTTGGCAAAATCTGCATAATAATTCATTGGAATCCATCTCTCTCCAAGATTAAAATCCAAAAGTTCAAAGGGTATGCGCTCTGGCTGTACTTTTTCCAGTGCCATCATTCCTTTATAATAATGCGTATTTTCAGGATATTGCTGTACCGCTTGTTTAGCCTGTTGCAACTTTTCCACAACATTACCACTTAGATACAGGTCTGAAGTTTCCCAATCCTGACGCATAGGGTTAAGATAAATATGATGGTTCAGACTTTCTATCGCCTCATATTCTTCAAGTCCCGTGGCAGCAGTTATAAATCCTAGATCCACATTTCCCTTTTCGTTCAAGCTTCTGGCAAGTGCTTCGATTGGATCATCCGTAAAGTAGCGTTCCTGTTGCTTTACTATGGATTGGCTCAAAATATCCGACTTCACATACCGTTCTCCCTCTTTGCGTTCCAATGAAGAAAGTACCGTGAACCCGAAAGCCGAATCCTGCATAATTAACCTGCGATTCTCAGCACTATTAAGAATACCATACTGAGAAACAAACTTTGTGTACTGTAAATCCAAATTTTTTCGCACTTGGTTACTGGCAGTTTCATCTGATTGCTCTTTTTCAAACAGTTCCAAGTAATTATCCCTGATAACAATGTAGGAATCGTAAAATTTCAAATTGCCCTGTAATGGTAACGGTTGGAAAAAAGCCTGTTTATGATCGTTATTGATATCATTGATAGTTCCAATTGCTCCTCCGAGTCTCACCAATGTTCCGTCTTTATAGAAGGATTTGAATGCGGTGACTTCCTCATAAAGCTGTCTTTCCAGATTAAAAGCTGATTCAAGGGTTGTATCTCCTTCATAAATATATCCATGATCATATTGTTGAAGCGTATTAGATAAAGCCAATAGTTCATGGGGTAATAATCCGCCATTCATCCAGTTGGATGAAAAACCATCTATCTCTTTTACATTGGAATATAACTTGTACAGGTACCGATTAGTCTTGATTTGTTTGGCGGTAATAAGCATCACATTTTCATGTGATGGATTATCTGTTGTGCGTATCGTACTTAGTATTCGTGCTGTTTTTTTGTCAACTATAGTTTCGTCGAGTGGATTGATATAGTCCATCGCACGATTGATATTTTCAGCTGGTACTGTATCAAATAATCCCAACTGAACAGAAATACCGCTTGCTTTGCTTTCTGGCATGAGCAAGTAGGTGAATTTTTGTCCCAATACTTCGGGTTGCTGAACAATACCTGCTTTTTGTGCTTGGTCAAAGCGCTCTTTGCTAAAATTTTCCTTTAATCCTTCAGTTATCGTTTGTGCCAGACGCTTTTCAATTGAATTAATATCGCCACTTTGCCATACCCTTTGATGTGCCTGTCCGTATTGATTTTTGCCAGCTTGTACTTCATCTCCAATGATTACTTCAGGATGATGGTACAGGTATTCATTTATACTATATTTTCCAAACTCGTTTTCCATTCCAACAGTTTGCAACAGATTATTTTCATCATCTGAAAACATCTTTTTGTCTGTGTTTTTTTGGACAATGAGTAAATGGTTTGGAGCTTCCGTGTTTCCAGTTTCCTTCATCAGGTTGTCGGGCATAACAGCCAGACTTACGAAATCTGCCTTTTGAAAAAGATATTCTCGAGCACTTTCATTTGAAGGACTATTCAAAAAACCATCTGTCGTGATATATGCCATGAGTCCCCCATCGGCTAGTTTGTCCAGTCCTTTTGCAAAGAAATAATTATGAATTTTGCCTGAGATCGCTTTATCAGGATAGGCTTCATCATAAACTGAAAAATTACCAAAAGGAATATTGCTGACCACAAGATCATAACTGTTGTTGTCATTTGTTGGAGTTTCCTCCAATCCTGCAATATGCGTGGTACTGTTTACTGTTAGTGTACTGTTCAATACCGATAGAACCAATCCGCTCAATCTGTCTTTTTCGACGGCAGTAATCTGCTCCATATTTTTAAATACTTCTTCGGCTTCCGTGATGAAAATTCCTGAACCTGCCGATGGTTCATATAATCTTTTAGGGGCAATACCTTGTTCTTTTAAAGTATTGTACAATGTTCTGGGAACAATTTCAGGTGTGTAAAAGGCGGTAAGCACACTATTACGAAGTGATGAAACAACCTCATTGTACTGCTTTTGCGAATAATGTTCCTGCAACAATTCATGCAGGCGAGTCATCTCTGGATACAGCCTCAGGTCTTCGTTTGTGGCACCAGACTTTATCCAGTCTTCAGCAGTGCCATTTGGATATAAGACAGCCTTGATACCGCCAAAACCTGCGTATGCCTTTAGAGACGCTATAGCTTCTTCAGCAAGGACGTCACCCTGCTGCCATTGCATGGCAATAGTTATCGCCTTGATATTGGCACTTAGTTTTTGGGATAGATTGTAAGCCATAATTACTCCTTTTCATACTGTACACTTCCATAAATAGCTCAACTCAGATAGTCAGCAATCTGACCAATAACGGCATTCCTTAAAGTAGGATCTTCTTCATTTTCTTTTGTAAAACCAATAGTTTCAAAAATTTCCCTGCAACTTTCCATCAAGTTGATTACCTCATATCTGAGAATGCCTGATTTACTAAAAGTGGCATAGGTATCTTCAAACTCCTCTTCTAATAGACTACAGATATATAGAAATCGGGAAGGCTTCAAATCTTCGGTAAGTACATTGAGACAAATTTCCTCTATGATATATTGGGGCGTACCCTCTGATAGCATATCCTCCATAATGGATTTTACAGCGTTTACTTTTTCATTGAGGTAATCCATTACGGAGTACTCTTCCTGTAAAGTAAACATCAGGTCAGGGTTGTTATGGATGATATAGAACCATAGCTTTTCTTTCAGGATATTTTCCATAACGTTGGGTTTTAAATTCCAAAGAAGGATTTGATTACAGTTGCCACTACAACTAGAAAAACACAACTACCAAACCAAGCTGCAGCCACTTTTCCAGTATCAGGATCTCCTGCATTCCACTTTTGGTACACCTTGACAGCACCTATTAAACCCAAGAGCGCACCAATGGCATACATCAATTGGGTACCCGCATCAAAATAACTTCTTACCTTTTGATTGGCTTCATTAATTCCTGCAAGACCGTCTTGGGCGTAGGATTGGTAATTTATTGTCAGTAGTACCAGAAGCATACTGGCAACAACAATTCTTTGTTTGGTAAACATTTTAAAATTCCAACTGCACTTTTTCATAACACATTATTTTAAAGTTTAAATAATTGATAAAAAGCGAAGGGGTTGCCGCTGTCGCAATTCCACTTTCCTGTTACATATGCCATACCGCGCCGGGATGGACAGGGGCATTTCCTCCGCTATATTGTTTTAGTGTTTTCAATTCCATAATTCTTCCGCTTCCACCTGAGTTAAGGTCACAGATTCGAGTTTGTCACATTCTGAGACAATTAGTTCGCTGACTGAACTACTAAATGGAGAATTTTTAACATTGGGATATTCGGTAAGAACCAATCGGAGATAGTCGATAAATTCTTGTTTGAGAAGTTTTCTTTTGGTTGCATCTGTGACAACATTTTTTAGTCGCTCCACCAAGTTTTCAACTTCCTCAAACGTATTGTCTGATATTGCAAATTCAGATTGAAAGGATGGTATTTCAGGAGGGTCAATACGACTCGACTCAAATGAAGTGTTTTGGAGCCTTGTTTTCTCTAAACTACGAAATGGAAATTTTCGCTTACCCTTTATGATGTCTTTGATTTCTTCAAAGTAAAATCGAAAGGCAATAAACAAATACCAACTTGCTAATAGTAGGGTAACTACAACTATGTAATTTACCCAAGAAATGTTTGTAAACATACGTTCTTCATTTTATCGTTCAACATTAGTTTCTTATAATCCGCTTAGTGAAATGCTTTCCAAATCCGGACCTTCATCATTACAGGGCAAAGAAACGGCGGTTAACAAACTGCTACAAGTCCAACTTTTTGTTGTACCCCTGTTGTACCCCTTGGACCCTCAGTAAAATCAAGGAGAAAAAAAATAAAAAAAGAAGAAAAATAAAAAAGCCTCCACAGTAGGAGGCTAATTAGAATGCATAATTGGATGAAATCTAAAACAAAACGGATTGTTTTTAGGGATGTTCACCCAGTATTAAAATACAATAAATTCTATATACGACTTATTTATAAGCTGACATCCGTCTTCTGTGAGCACAAAATATACGGTATACTCTGCTGTTTGGGGTAAGCTTTTTTTCAACACTGAGGCAAAATCAGTGTTTTTTCGCACGGTGCTATAGGTTACAATTGCCTTTTTACCTGAACTCATGATTCTGATTTCTTTAATTGCATCAAAAGCTTCATCTGCGATCTTTACTTTTTGAATGTGCGATTCTATATCCTCTTTAGAAGTAGGTAACAAATAAGGTTTCGCTGCAGCTGTAAAGTCTACTAAAGGCTTCCCTGCATCCATTAGTTTTTGGGTACGTTGGACAAGGACTAACCCTTTTTGTTCTAATCCAGACTTTAAAATCATGCGAGCGTGTTCGGGGTCACCACGAAAAACATAATGATCCATCACTCTTGGATATTGATATTTTTTTATAATAAGTTCCGTTGCCGTTTTCTGGTCTAACTTATTCGTATTGCAACCAGTCATTAGAATGATTGTAACTGTTAAAATGTAAGATAGCTTTTTCATGTTTGTAAATTTTAGATTTATTGTTCTTCAGTTAATACTCTTTTATTCGTTTAATCATGCGTTCCAAAGTTTCGATTGCTATTTCCTTGTCCCGTTCTTCGGCAACATAGGCTTTGCTACGCATGGAATCGTATGAAAGGTCATTCTTGTTAGGTGTCGATAAAAAGGGAACTATTGTTTTAAAGACCTGATTCATTGATTTTGAAATAAGAATTTTTAATTCATCGGATGCCCTAAGTATTAAAGCTATCTGATCCGTTGAAAGTTTACATAAAACCTTACTGGAAGGGTAATCTATTATGGGGGCCCTATATGTTTTCCTTTCAATAATTTGAAAGGGTACACTTAAGTAGTTTGCAAATCTTGATTCTACAAAAATTATTAATTCATCCAAGCAAGAAATTAAGGCAGTTGTAACCTCTTTTAGATTATCTCTGTGTAGTTCGTTACTCCTATTTATTACTGTAATTTTATCTAAAAGGAATAGCAATGATGAATAATAATTTCCAACTAAAATTTTAATCTGTTTCTCCTTGGTAAGCGAAAAAACCTGTACCGTAAACTGTGACTGAATAAAAAAAGTTTGCTCGGTCGCTTTTTCAATAATTGCTCTTGATTGAATTGGAGTAATCATTCTGAGATCCGTTTTATTGGGATTAAGGGTTAAAGTCACCACCGAGTCCAGCCACTCTAAAAGATAGGTTTGAGTCATGTTTTTTTACTTTTCATTAGTAAATATTTCTCCCGATCATAGATCGACGGTACTCTAAATCAATGCTAATAGAACATCTCTAACCCAGTCAAAACAATTATTCTATAGTATTCAATGGAAATTTAATCTTAAACGATATTCAGAAGGAGACAGGGAAGTATGCCTTTTAAAAAAATTACTAAAAAAAGAAGAATTACTGAACTGCAATTCCTCTGTAATATCTAAAATGGTTAAATGGTTATTTTTAAGCAAAACTTTAGCTTCTAGCACAATAGCCTCTTCTATAAATTGCTTTGCGGTTTTCTCTGCAACTTCCTTAACGGTTTTTGTAAGATGACCTGTTGTCACAAGTAAAGTATCCGCATAGAATTTTACACTGTGTTGTTTTCGGCAATTTGCTTCTAAAATTTTAAAAAAATCTATAACCAGTTTCTCTTTTCTCGAATGTTTTACACTTATATACCAAGATGACCTATGATATATACTGGCCAATTCATAAAGCAAAAGGTTAAAACTAAAAAGCAATATCTCATTTTTAAAAACATGCTTATTTGAACTTTTCGCTTTGTTTTCCAACAATTTAAACAAATCAATTAGCAGTATTACATCTTTGTTCTTGAGAAGGATTTTGCGAGAGGTTTGTGTAATAAAAAATTCAAAATAGCCAATATGTGGCCACCTAATACTATTCTTAAAAGCAAATTCTGATGTAAATGATAGCTGACTGATTTGTAATTGATCACTCATAATCAAAACTTCACATATAGTTCTTTTTGGAATCACAACGAGTTCATGGACTGACAAATATATTTTTCTATTATTTATTTGTATGCACAAAGAACCCGAATTTACGATCAGTATCGAAAAACAGTCTGTCATAATTAACTCTCTGAAAGCTATTTTAGAGGTAAAGCTTTCAAAAATGCAGACTTGCAAACCTAAATGGAAATATTTTGAATTTTCGTTTACCAAAACAATAATCATTTATAGAATTTTAATTGCAATCAGATTCATAAACTTTACTTTGATTCAAGCTGCTTGAAAGGAGACTTTGAAAGTAATCCAGCCATCAATGAAACTGAACCAAAAAATAAGTTTGAAACGCCGTTCACAAAAAGGAGAAGTGCTAGGGTTCGAGGGTTGCCACTTTTCATCTCGCCATTTGTGAGGTAACCAACTATTTCATCATAGGATAATAGATCTATGATGAAATAAAGGCTAACAAGATTAAAGAGAATCAAAAACACGCAAAACACGCATATTATTTCCTTCTCAATGCGTAGGATTCGATGCATCAGTCAGCTGCAAGATTATTTATCATAATCCCTGCTACTAGTGACATGACAACCGCGGTGGATGAATTATCGATAGCCCCACTAACTCCCCCAACGCGATTACCAACCGATGAATCCCAATCTTTATCTTTTCGCTCCTTGGCGTAATAGATTGAATATCTAGCAATGGATGAAGTGGTTAAGATTATTCTCTTATCCTCATTGGTAAATTGAGTATTAGCCATCACAGAAGCTTCATAAGAAATGATGGATTCATAGATCTCTTCATATGCAGCGTTTTCCCATAAAAATAGAGAGTTCATAAAACTGGAAAGACTATCTTTTGCAACATTTGTCATTGACGAGTTTACAATAGCTTCATTTAATTTGGACTCAGGGTTATTTACAATCTCTTGAATCTCTTCGATATTAATAGGCTGATTTGTTTTCAAATTTGAAAACACCGAATCCCTATTCACTATTGTGATGGCTTCAATCTGTTGGGCGATTTCAGCAATCGTATTATACTGATAGTTACCTGTCAAATAAATATCAAGTATGTCATTATGCAACTTCCCAGCGAAGTCATAAACGTTTGCAGGGTTTTCAGGTGTCAAGTTTTGCACTAGACGAGCGGTTTTTCCTGATTTCTTGCTACTAACTTTACTATCTATACTTTCAGTAGTATCAATAGTATCAGCTGTACAGGAAACAATTAGTAATACTACAATTACTAACCACAATGAAATATTTTTCATGATTAAAATGTGTTAAACGTGACCGACTACTTTATTCGTCAGTTCATTTCACCCGGGTAAGCAGAACTTTAATCTAGCACGATGCTAAATATTTTTGCTTTTGAATTCGAAGCAAATCTAAAAGTCCAATTTCGACCTCGCAACACATTATGTATGGATTTTCGAGAATAATACTATGGATTTCCAGAAAATACACACATAATTTTCAATAAACTATTCACTCATTACCAATTGTTTACATAACATTTAATACAATTTTAAGTAAAACATCCCGTTATCTTTTTGTATAGAAAACAGCCCCCCTCTTTTTACTTTAACCTATGATTAAAAAATATCTAATACTATTATCTCTTTACTTCGTAAATACAGTTTACGCACAGGAAATTGAATTTAAAATTCCTGATTCGCTTAGAAGTAAAAATTATGATTATCTTTTTGACCGAATAGAAGCTTTAAAAGATAACAGAGCTAAACAATCGCTGTATCTTAAATCCTTTTTATATAAGGCAAAAGCAGAAAAAAATTCGGAGGAGATTGTAAATGGATACAAAAATTACATTTATTACTCGCCTGAAAATTTAAAACAGGTCTATGCGGACAGTATGATTTATACTGCAAAAAAAGCGATGGATAACTCCCTGATTGGTTCCGCCTATCTTTCAAAGGGAATTGTATATTATGCTCAGAAAAAACACAATTACGCTTTAGATAATTATCTTATAGCCAATAATTATATTTCCAAAACAAATGATAAGTATTTAATTTATAAGGTAAAATACAATATTGCTAATATCAAATATTACCTAGGCTTTTATGATGAGGCAATTTCCTTGTTTAGGGAATGCATTGATTATTTTAAAGAAGACAACACCAGAGCCTATTTAAATTCTCTTCATTCACTTGGCTTGTGCTATAACAAAATTGGCAATTACGGTTTATGTTCAAAAACAAATGAGAAGGGCATTTTAGAAGGGCAAAGATTAGCTAATGATGAAATGAAGGACTACTTCATCCACTCGGAAGGGATTAACCAGTATTTCAAAAATAATTATGCTTCAGCTATTAAAAAGATTACATACTCACTACCGTCCATACGCAAAAACAAAGATTTTGCAAATGAAGCTGTTGGATATTTCTATATCGGTAAAAGCTATTCAGATCTTAAAGAACCACGAATGGCGCTATCCTATTTCAAAAAAGTAGATACCATTTTTGATGATAAAGGCTACATACGTCCCGATCTTCGCGAGAACTACGAATTATTGATTAACTATTACAAATCGAAAAATAATCCAAAAAGTCAGCTTCATTACATCAGTAAATTACTTAAAGCAGACAGTATTTTAAACAATAAATACAGATACCTATCAGGACGAATCTATAAAGAATACGACACAAAAGAATTAGTTTTAGAAAAGAAAAAAATAGAGAACTCATTAGATAAAAGAAAGCATAATGATTTAATATTCATAAGCGTAATAGCTCTTTTATTTTTTTCTCTACTGTATATTGCCTATAGACATATTAGGAATAAGAGGATTTATAGGCAAAAATTTGAGGAACTAATGAAGAAAAGTGAAATTACCACTAAAGTTGAAGTCAAAAACATTAATTATGGAGTCGAGAGCATAAATCAAGATACTGTAACGGTAGTTTTGAAACAGCTGGAAAAGTTTGAAAAAGATAAAAAATTTCTAGAAAAAGATTTATCTTCTATAAAGCTTGCTGTAGCTTTTGATTCAAATGCAAAATATCTATCCCAAATAATCTACCATTACAGAGGTAAAAAATTTGTAGAGTATATTAATGATCTAAAAGTTGATTATATCATTTCATTATTAAAAAACGATAACAGAATTAGGAATTACACAAACAAGGCACTGGCTGAGGAAGCTGGCTTTAGCAGCACTCAACGTTTTGCAAATGCTTTTATGGCTAAAACGGGTATGCCTACCTCCTATTTTATTGAAGAGCTTAAAAAAGAACAGTTGTAAGTGCATCAATTATTTACATAAAAATTTATCAGTTTTTCAGATGACATAAAATAAAATATCTATCCATTATTACCAATTTTAACAACAAATTATCCCTATCTAATCAGCAAACTTCTATTTTTGTGACCTAATTTAATACAATCCTATCATGAAAGATTTAGTTGCAAAAATCAACGCCGAATTCGAAACATTCAAAACAGAATCTGAGTCACTTATTGAGAAAGGTGTCAAAGCAGCAGGTCCAAGAGCTCGCAAATCAACTTTGGAGCTAGAGAAACTTTTAAAAGAGTTTAGAAAAGTTTCTGTAGAAAATCAGAAGAAGTAACTTATCACAACTATGAGCCCTTTGGATTTTCTGGAGGGCTTTTTTCATCATTCTTGATTTTTAACTAATCTTGTATTCTAGATAAAAGATAATTTGTCATGCCTTTGGCAAAATATTCAATTAAAGCCACATCACTTTTATCTTGCTCGCATTGAACTATTGTAGATATGTATTCTATTTGTTGTTCTTGAGTGGTTATTTCTGGAAAAATTGGAGGACAATTGTTAGCCATTAAAACTGCTCCAATAATAAATTGACTATTATTCGTTATACTTATTAAACATAAAACGTGTCCACATTTTAATGTCATGAGGATACGCAAATAAAGTGTCATCCTTTTTAAAAAAAGTTTTTCCAAAGAAGAACAACTGAAAGTCTTTTTTAAAAGTACTAGGAATCGTATCAATTGCAATAAGATCTTTTGCAATTGATAAATTCTTTAATGTAATTATGTCTTGTCTAGTAACTAACATATTACAAAGGTATTAAATACGTTCATAAGCACAACAGTAATATAATCTTTTCTATGATCTTAACCTTGCAGTTAATGTTAATAGAAATAGATGAAACTTTTAATGATAAAAATGATAATCTTAATTGAGAAATATTATATTTGCGTAACACTACACATTGTGTAGTAGATAGCAAACAAAATATACCTATGCCTGAAGCTGTTTTTTCATATAATTACCTTGATGAATATTTAGATGAACTAAGGTCTAAAGGTAGATATGCGTTTACATTAGAAGAACTTAAAGAAAGATTTAATGTATCTGATAAAGCATTAAATCAGAACATGTATAGATTAAAGCTAAAGAAAAAAATAGTACAGGTTCGAAAAGGCTTTTACACGTTGCTACCCGCAGAATATTCAAGACAAGGAATTATCCCAGTGAATATGTTCATAGATGATATGATGAAAGCATTAGGTAAAAAATATTATGTTGGTCTCATTTCAGCGGCGGCTATACATGGTGCTGGTCATCAACAGCCAATGGAAACCTTCATCATTACCGAAAAACCAGCGTTACGAAACATTCGAAATAAAAAATTAAAGCTCAACTTCTTTATTAAAAATGAATGGAATCAGGAAGATATTAATGAGATAAAAACGGAGGCAGGATATATGAACGTTTCCTCTCCTGAGCTCACGGCTTTAGATTTATTGTACTATGCTGAAAGTATTGGTATGAATAGAATAATGACAATTCTAGAAGAATTAATCGAAATTATAAAACCATCCAATTTAAAAAAAATCGCAAAAGGATATCCCCAAACAGCTGCGATTCAACGTTTAGGATATTTACTGGAAGTAGAACTAGAAAATAAAAAACTGGGAGAAATAATGTATAAAATTATTGCAGACAAGATGGGAGTAAATATTCCATTAATGCCCGGAAAAGAAAAAAAAGGAGAAATAAATTCCAAATGGAAAATTATCCGCAATGTCGAAATTGAAAGTGATTTATGATACCTAGAAGATATATACTGGAATGGAAAGAATTTGCTCCATGGCCAGATGATGCCCAAATAGAGCAAGATTTAGTAATTGAAAGAGCATTGATCGAGATATTCTCAGATGAATTTTTAAGCGAACATTTGGCTTTTCGTGGAGGTACAGCATTACACAAATTATTTCTGAAACCACAAGTTCGATATTCAGAGGATATCGATTTAGTGCAAATAAAACCAGGTCCTATAAAACCAATATTAGAACGGCTTGGAAAAAAATTAATCTTTTTAGGAACAAAAAGAACAACAAAACCCAGAGCTCATAATAACACCGTAGTCTATAAGTTTGAAACAGAAACAGCTCCGGTAATAACAATGAAATTAAAAATTGAAATTAACTGCAAAGAGCATTTTACGGTAATGGGATTACAAAAAGTACCGTTCGAAGTGAAAAATGGTTGGTTTACTGGAAAATGCGAAATTAACACTTACCACATCGAAGAATTATTAGGTACTAAAATGAGAGCATTATACCAACGTAGAAAAGGTAGAGACCTGTTTGATTTAGAGCATGCTTTAGCAAATACAAACGTAGACACAGAAAAACTGGTAAATTGCTACAAAGAGTACATGGCATTTTCAGTTGCAATACCACCAACGCAAAAAATGTACATTGCCAATATGGAAGAAAAAATAAAGGATGGTGAATTTATGAATGATATTTTCACGATACTTCGACCAGGAGTAGAATATGATAATGTAAAAGCTTACGAAGTTGTAAAAATTGAGTTATTGGAAAAAATTTAAAAGAGTAATTTGATATCCTACATTGAAGCTTAAATATTTCAAAATCCAACACAAATATTTTTTTTTGGTAATTGAAAACTCTAAATACAATAAATTGAAAAAGAATAATCCAGAAGCATTTTATTATTGGTAGCAAGCGTTAAAAATTTCAAATAAATTTTAATAAAATAATGATTAAATAAATTATGAATATTACAACAATTATAAGGTCTATACGAGATATAATGCGAAAGGACAGCGGTGTAGATGGTGATGCCCAAAGAATATCGCAACTTGTTTGGATGTTATTTTTAAAAATTTTTTCCGATAAAGAAGAAATGTGGAAAAAAGAAAACAAAAGTTACATTAGCCCAATAAATGATAAATATAAGTGGAATAATTGGGCTCATAATAATGAGATGGATCCAGTAGAATTAATAACTTTTTTAAATGATGATTTATTCCCCAATTTTAAAAGGTTAAATATTGAACTTAATGCACAAGCCAAAATTGTCAGATCTGTTTTTGAAGACACATACAATTTTATGAAAAATGGTGGATTAATAAAACAAGTGATTAATGAGATTGATAAAATAGACTTTAAGAAATCAGAAAATCACCATATATTTAATGAAATTTATGAAAGTATTTTAAAAGAATTACAAAGTGCAGGTTCTTCGGGGGAGTACTATACCCCTAGAGCTATTACGCAATTTATGGTAGATTCTATTAATCCTAAAGCAAGCGACAAAATTTTAGATCCGGCATGTGGTACCGGAGGATTTTTGACTTCAGCCATACGGAAAATAAAGTTGAGTTCAGACAAAAATGATATTCTAATAAACCAAAGTAATTTTATTGGGGTGGAAAAGAAACCATTACCCCATTTATTATGCACAACTAATCTCATGCTTCATGGTTTTAATGAACCAGCGATTTTTAGAGACAATTTTTTAAGTAGACCATATGATGAGTGGTTAGAAGGTGATCTGGTAGATGTAGTCTTATCAAATCCGCCATTTGGAGGTATTGAAGAAGATGGAACCGAAAAGAATTTTCCTGCTGACTACAGAACAAAGGAAACTGCTGATTTATTCTTAGTATTAATTATTAGATTGTTAAAAGAAAAAGGTAGAGCCGCAGTAGTTTTACCAGATAATTTTCTTTTTGGAGAAGGTGTGCGAACAAGAATTAAAGAAAAACTTTTAAATGAATGTAATTTGCATACGATTGTAAGATTGCCGAAAGGAGTTTTCAGTCCTTATACATCTGTAAAAACAAATTTACTGTTTTTTGAAAAAGGTAAATCAACTAGCGATATTTGGTATTTTGAGCATCCTTATCCAAACGGTCAAAAATCATACAGCAAGTCAAGACCTATTAAAATTGAAGAATTTGACTTGGAAAAAAAATGGTGGAATAACAGAATTGAAACTGATTATGCTTGGAAGGTTCCAATTGCAGATATAAAGAAAAGAAATTATAATCTTGATATATCAAGTCCATATTATAGTGAAGAACAGTTATTGTCAAGTTCTGAACTTAGAGAAAGACTTGAAAAATCATTAAAAAAGAGTAGCGATTTATTTAGTTCATTAAAACTTGAATTCTAATGATTGATTGGAAAGCAGTAAATTTAGGAACCATATTATCGGAATCAAAAGTTGAATCAATTACGCCCGACTCTTCTAAGAGAATTAGGGTTAAATTAAATCTTGGAGGGATTGAGCGCAGACCAGATATAAATGAAAAAAAAGGAGCTACAAAATATTATACTAGAAAGGCTGGACAATTTATATATGGACGACAAAATTTGCATAAGGGTGCATTTGGTATTGTTCCATTCGAATTAGACGGATGCGAGTCAAGTGCAGATCTTCCTGCATTTGATGTTTCTGATAATTGTTTTCCAGAATGGATTTTTTATTTTTTTAAGCAAGCTGACTTATATAAAAAATTAAGCGCATTAGCAAAAGGTGTTGGTTCCAAAAGAATAAATCCCAAACAGTTATTTGGATTACAAATCTTATTACCTTCCAAAGAGGAACAAAGAAAAATTTTAGATTCTGTTAAAACTTTTGAAGTAGATGCCTTGCACTTAAAAATAGAATTAGAGAAACAAATCTCACTATTAGAAAATATAAAAAGTGTTTTCTTATCTGAGGCTTTAGAAGGCAAACATGAGACCAATACAAAGGAGAATAAATTAAAAAATTGGAAAGTATTGACCATGGGAGAATATGTTATATGCGAACGTGGGCGTTTTTCAGCAAGACCCCGTAATGACCCTAAGTTTTTTAATGGGAAGATTCCATATATTCAAATAGGGAATCTTCCTTCTGAAGGTGGTTACATTTTAAATCATGATCAGACACTAAACGAATCAGGATTAAGCGTCAGTAAACTATTTCCTAAAAATACAATTGCTATTGCTATTGTGGGTGCAACCATTGGTAACACAGGAATACTAGATTATGACATGTGCTTTCCTGATAGTTTAATAGGAATTAAACCAAGCGACCAGCATAATACACGGTTTTTAGAATATTTTTTAAGATCTAAAAAGGATTATTTTAGGACGTTAGCTTATAGTGGAGGTGGTCAGCCAAACATTAAATTGCCCACTATTAAAAATTGTGAAATATTAGTCCCGCCTATAGCAGAGCAAAAACTAATCGTTGATAAAATTTCAAAGGTTTTTAAGAACTGTAACGAGTTAATTGAAAATATTAAAAATCAAATAAAGGACGTAGATTTATTATTTAAAACAGAACTAAGTAAAATTTGGAAATCTGAAAACATAATATCAAATAATTCAATGATGAAAAGTGAAATTAATATAAGAACTTATCAAGTATTACTCGATACATTAAAACTTACTTTGGAAGATGAAAACATAGTTGAAATTCAAGATATTCTGGAGAAAAATGGAAAAATGTCAGCTGTTAGCGTGTGGCAAATTTCAAGACATCGAGAAAGCATCGATTCATTTTACGATGAATTAAAGATTTTGATTGAAGATTCAAAAACAGTGAAAGAAAGTAAAGAAAAGGGATATATAGAAATAGTGTTATGAGAATAAATTCTGTATTAATTGATGGATTTAAGAACTTGAATAAGTTCTCCATAGAGTTTGATAAGTTAAAGATGCATACAGTTCTAATTGGACAGAATGCTGCTGGAAAGTCAAACTTTCTGGAGGCATTAGTTATTATTTTCCGTGATCTAGATCTTAATGATAAAACATTTTCAGATTTTAATTTTGATATATCTTATGAATGTCAAGGATATATCATCAGAATAATTGGAAATAAGGAAACACTTAGCAATGATGTTGAAAGTTCCGGCAGTTTTGTAGAAAAGCAGAAAAGTGGTTTTACATTTTTTGTAGATAATGTGAAGATTGCGAAATCGACATTTTATAAAAATAAAAATCTTTATCTGCCAAAACATGTGTTTAGTTATTATTCCGGAATTAGCAATAGGTTAGAAGAGCATTTCGATTTGCATCAAAGAAGGTTTTTAAAAGATCTTTTAGATGGATTAGATGATCCTATGCGACCTTTGTTTTATGCGCGCCACATCCACAGTCACTTTGTCTTAATGGCGTTTTATGGTTTCCCTGAGAAAAAAATTCAAACATTTTTAAAAGATTACCTCGATATACTAGGACTTGAATCTATCCTCTTTGTTCTAAAAAATCCATATTGGTATAAAAACAAACCTATTAAAGGAGGCGACGAAAAATTTTGGTATGCCCGAGGAGTTGTGAAAGATTTTTTAAATGATTTATGGGATGCCTCATTAGCTCCAGTCCCTTTCAATGAAAAGGTCAGGGAAGATTTTCATAAAAATCCTGAACAAGAGCATTTTTATCTATATATATCGAGTCAAGAAAAACTGGTGGAATTGGCAAAGAAGTATGGATCTAATGCAAATTTTTTTAAGATGCTTGAAAGTACTTACATATCTGATTTAATTCATGAAATTAGAGTTAAAGTTAGAAAACAAAATGTGAAAGGTCATATAACATTCAAAGAACTTAGTGAAGGAGAGCAACAGTTGCTGACAGTTTTGGGATTAATGCGCTTTACTAAGGAATCCGATACTTTGTTTCTTTTAGACGAACCTGATACACATTTAAATCCGCTGTGGAAATGGTCGTATATAGAACTAATGGAGAATGTCGTGGACAGGGATTCAAGTAGTCAAGTAATAATGACAACACATGATCCTCTTGTGATTGGAGGATTAACTAAAGATGAAATAAGAGTATTTACTACAGTTGGGGATGACAGACTTATACACACGAGCGAGCCAGAATTTGATCCTAGAGGATTAGGTGTGGCAGGCATTTTAACAAGTGAATTATTTGGACTTCCAAGTACTTTGGATAAGGAAACTATTGAAATAATCAACAAAAGAAATGCACTTATAGCTAAACAAGAATTAGGGGAATTAACTAATAAAGATAAAATTGCTTTAAATGAAATTTTTCAAATTCTAGGTGATCTGGGTATTAACACAACTGATCGAGATCCACTATATGAAAAGTTCTTAATAGAAATGAGTAAAACAGACAACTTTACGATTGAAAAAATGACATCAGCAGAAATTGAAGAACAGAATAAAGTTGCCAAACAAATTATGGATAAATTACTTAAACGTGATAGCGAATGATTTTTGTTGACTACTTAAATAATCCTCCTTCGGATGAATGGATTGCAAAAGCGGACACTGTTACTGCAGAATTAATAGCTGCGTTAACAGCTGTGGACCGCGCCACCATTATTGTGCGTAATTCTGGTTTATGGAGGGAATTGAAGAATCAGCTTTCATTATTGAGAAATAGAAAATGTTGGTATACTGAATCTATTAATGATGGCGCACACTGTCATATAGATCATTTTAGACCTAAAACAAATGCTCTCGATGAGCTGGGCAATGATCAAGGCGGATATTGGTGGTTAGCATTTGATTGGCAAAATTATAGATATTCGGGTCCTGTACCAAACGTCCGCAAACGAGACTACTTTCCGGTTTTGCTAAATAAAGTCAATGCTTATGGAGGAAATACAAACTTGGAGCAAACACTTTTATTAGACCCATTAGTAATTGCTGATACTTGGAAAATTTCATTCGATGGTATTGAAGGCAAAATATTGTCAAAGTCATTAGATAAAAACTCTTTAGACTATAAACGTGCGGTATATTCTATTGAACGCTATAATTTAAATGATGAAGGTTTAAAAGAAGGTAGAAGGCAGAAATATGGAAAAGCTAAAAATTTAATAATGGAATCTGCCAAACTTATAAAACTTCAAACAGTTACATATGATGTAGCTAGAGAAAACGATATAATTAAAATATGGACTGAGTTAAGGGATTTAGCAAACCCAAATTCAGAATATTCCGCAACTGTAAAATATTGTTTAAAGAGTAGTGGTCACGATTGGGCACTAGACATTGCAATAGCAGCCTAAAGTTATTATTTTATTGTATTAAAATATATTTCAGCCTTGGTGGATTCAATGATATTATCGTCATTTAGTTTCTCAATAAGCTTTTGCCAATTGTTTAAGTTATCCAGCTTAAATTTTTCAAAAGCATTAAATACCGCATCATATTTGATTAATATATCATCATCGATGGTCATAATTTGACCATCGTCAGGCACCCCATAATACATACCTATCTGAGTTTGTAAGTGACAATCCGGAATAAAGCCAAGTTTTTTATATATGTTGACCTTGCTAATAAAACAGGTTAAGGAAATACTTTTATACTTCTGTTTTAAGTTGTCAAGCATATTTCGTAAAATTCCCTGATTTCTATATTCTTTAGATACAATTGTGCTAATTATAGAGACATCTGTTGGATCATCGATACTTTTATGATATAGAATATAACCAAGAATACATCCTTGTATATCTTCAGTCACTAATAAATGTGTTCTATATCGTTCATTTTCAGTAAGTCTTTCCAAATAAAGATTAGCTTTAACCATTTCTCGCATTGTCATGTAGTCATCGATTTCACTTCCTTTGGAAAATACATTAATACTAATTTCATTAGAATTTTTTTCAACCAAATTTAAAATCTGAACACGTATATCTTCTGGGATTTGAGATAAAATCTTGTATATTTTTAATAATGTCATTTTTTTAATTTATTAAGTTAATCTGTTCCTGTTTAAAGCTGCGAATGGAAATAATATACCCGTTCTATTTGCCTAGATTTTCCTTGTCAAAATATATACCTTTTCGTATGTCAAAAACTCCTTCTAGGAAATATTCAGTTTGTTTATTCACAATTTTTTCTATACGTTCAACTCCTATGCGTTCAACTAGCGGACTAATATTGTTATGCTTAATTAGCCATTCTTCATAACCTTTTACTGAAGGACCTCCCAGATTTATCGCGAACTCCATTCCATAATATAAGAATACAAAATAAGTTTCTTTTCTTGAAGTAAGCATAGTATCGCTACCAAAACCTATTTGAACCCATTCTCCTGTGTCAGGATGTCTCATTTGTGTTTCTTCTGGAAATATCCTTCTTTTATGATATGGCCATTCGTCAACACCTTTTCCATATCTAGCATAATTTCTAATTAGATCGTAGTGACTTTCATTAATAATTTCTTCAACCCATTTTTCATCATCAACAAATCTATAAACAAGTGTTTCCAATGCCATTTTTGCTAGGAAACGAGACATATCCCTTTTAGGAGGATTAATATCTACTATAAAAAGCAATGCAGGAAATGTTGAGTCCGTTAGTTTATCTTCATACAATTCTTTAAAACGGTCTCTATCACTTTCATTTTCGGGTTGAATATTTAGGGTATTATCTTTATTAAGATTTAGCGATATCTCGATGTTAGTACCGTCAATAAAGCCAATAACAGAAGGCATCTTACCTTTTTTATTCGGGACTTGATAATATCCTCTAATATTTCTAAATGCTTTATGTGATAATATTGGATTTTCAACTTTGATGGCAAAATAATTATTGCATTTATCACATACAATTCCCTTAGGGAGTATCTTTTTTCGACTACCCATAGATTCAGGAATAATATGCTCTTCACTTTTTGATGAATCACTTGGGCTTTTACAAAAAATACATCTTTTATTTGTGGACATCTTTTTCAAATTTCTACAAATTGTTATATTAAAATTATATGTTTTTTATTTTCTTTTATTTATCTTGTAACTTATCGTTTTGTCATACAATAATTTAAAGCCGCTTTTTTATAATAAAAAAATATTTTTCCATTAAGAGTATATGGTTTCGTAGATAGACCAAATCTAGTAAGTAATTAGCCTGAAATTTAAACTCCGCTTCTGACAAGCTTTAATCTCTAATCAACAAGTATTCCTTATCTCTGTAAAATCAAAAAAGATGCCTACTAGCATCTTTTTATTTTGTGGTAAACATATCACTATCAAAAAAATCTTTCAATGTAATATTGATCATTAAACAAAATTTCTGAATAGAATATATTGTAACTCCTCGCTTATTTTTTGTGCTTTCCCACCTATTTATGATCTGCCGATCTATATCGTATTTCTTAGCGAAATCCGATTGTGATAACCCAGTTTTCATTCTTAAAAACTCGATTCTTTCAGAAATTTTTTTCTGTAGTATAGTATCTTCTTTTGTCAATTCAGCCATACTGCAATTTTCATAATATTTTATAATATTCTGTAAACCACTTGGATTACAAAATATATTTTATATCTTTGATTAAGAATAGATATTTATTAGGAAATAATAGATATCATTTATTAAATTTGCGTTTCTTCATTTAAAAATATTTGAAGCATTCGCTTTGAATCTCGGACAGAAAACTGGCGTTTTTAAAACCACGAGAGGATAAGTTAAGATGCTCACGTCTATGGCGTGGGCTCACTTATTGTGGTTGGTGCCGCCAGTACCTCTGTTCGATAAGCTGAGTTCCATGCCATTTTTTTTAATCTTCGGCAATTACTCCCCTTACATTCTTAGCAATACTTCTTCTTTTACATAGTCTCGCAGCATAACAAAGTCTAACCTTTTAAAACTCGAATTATTGATGTAAAAACGAATCCACTTATGCCATTAAGTCGTTTACTTAATTCATAAAAAATGGCCCTCTATCTCGTCGCCAAACTAACATAGAGGACCGTAGCTAAATAAACTAACGTTTCACTTAACCAACCCAATATTATGAATAATTTTTCATTTTCAATGGGTGGAAAGGCTTTTTGTTTCCTATTTTTCATGGGGAGCTTCCTGTCTTTTTCGCCTATTCTAGCCAATAATCTCATTAGACACAGTTATGCTTCTACCCAACAGTTTCAAATTCAAGGAACTGTCACCGATGGTATCAATCCCTTACCTGGTGTGTCTATTTCGATAAAAAACAAATCAAAAACTTTTTCCGTAGCGGATTATAACGGTCATTACACCCTTTTTGCCACCCCACAAGACACTTTGGTTTTTTCTTATATCGGATTTAAAAAAGTGATTGTTCCCATAGAGGGTCGCGAAATAATAAATGTAGTCTTACAACTTGATGCCACCACTTTGCAGGAAATACGAATTAATGCTGGATATTATTCTGTTAAAGAAAGCGAACGTACTGGCAGTATCGCCCGAATCACAGCCAAGGACATCGAAACACAACCTGTTTCCAACGTGCTGGCCATCATGCAAGGACGCATGGCGGGAGTAAGCGTTACCCAAACCACTGGAGTGCCTGGAGGTGGATTTGATATCAAAATACGAGGACAGAACAGTATTCGTAGCGATGGAAATGCTCCCTTGTATATCATTGATGGAGTTCCTTATGCCTCTGACCCTATAGGATATAATCAAACGGCTTCTACGTTTCCAACAGTTACAAGCCCCTTAAACAGTATCAATCCAGAGACTATTGAAAGCATAGAAATATTAAAAGATGCGGATGCCACTGCTATTTATGGCTCCAAAGGCGCTAATGGCGTCGTACTCATAACCACTAAAAAAGGCAAAGCGGGAAAAACAACCCTCAGCATAAAAGCCACAACTGGGGTCGGTACGGTTACTAAATTCATGAAACTAATGAATACGGAGCAGTATCTTGCCATGCGTCGTCAAGCTTTTAGCAACGATGGCATTACTTCCTATCCTTCTGATGCCTATGATGTCAACGGTACTTGGGATCAGAATCGTTATACAGACTGGCAGGAAGAATTTCTTGGAGGAACGGCACAAATTAACGATTTTCAAGGCACGCTTTCTGGAGGCTCGGATAAAACACAATTCCTGTTAAGTACCACATATCATACGGAATCCACTGTTTTCCCCGGAGATTTTATGTATAAAAAAGGTGGGGTTCAATTTAATATGGGGCATCACTCAGAGGACAACAAATTCAAATTCAGTTTTTCTACAGGATACAACATTCAGAATAATGACCAACCTGCTTTTGATTTGACCTCTATTTCTCGTTATCTCGCACCCAATGCTCCTGCCCTATATGATGCCGAAGGTAATTTGAATTGGGAAAATAGTACTTGGCAGAATCCATTGAGTAATTTGGCTGCTAAATTCGAATCAAAGACCAATGATTTGGTGTCTAATGCCGTTATATTTTATGAACTTTTCCCGAATTTGGTTTTGAAAAGCAATTTTGGTTTTACAGACCTAAGACATACCGAAACCCGTACTGCACCCTCAACAATCTATAATCCTGCGTATCATCTCACGAGTGCTTATTCCAGCCTATACGTCAATACTACCAATAGACAGTCATGGATTGTAGAACCTCAAATCAATTGGGAAAAAGAATGGGGAATGGGAAAAATTGGAGTGCTCGTCGGTGGCACTTTTCAAAATCAAAACACGAACCGACTTTACCAATTTGCAAACGGTTTTAGTTCCAACAGTCTCCTTTATGATTTAGCCTCAGCCACTACGGTTCGGGTGCTCTATAGCGACAATGCAATATACAAATATCAAGCCTTTTTTGGAAGAATCAATTACAATTGGGACGACCGTTATCTTTTGAATTTTACTGGAAGACGTGATGGTTCGAGTCGGTTTGGTCCAGGGAAGCAGTTTGCCAATTTTGGTGCCATAGGAATGGCTTGGTTGTTTTCTAAAGAAAATTTCCTAAATGAAAACACCTGGCTTAGTTTTGGAAAACTGCGTGGTAGCTATGGAACCACTGGTAATGATCAGATTGGGGATTATCAATTCTTAAACACTTATACTTCATCAGGCGTTCTTTATGGTTCCAATGTGGGATTACAGCCCTCCAGACTCTTTAATCCCAACTTTGGATGGGAAGTTAATAAGAAACTGGAAGCAGCCATAGAAACGGGCTTCTTACAAGATCGAATATTTCTAACTGCGGCTTGGTATCAAAATCATTCTTCGAATCAACTTGTAGGAGTGCCTTTGGCAGGTACAACAGGGTTTCAGACATTGCAAGCCAACCTCGATGCAACGGTAGAGAATACTGGTTGGGAGTTCACATTGCGTACGGTTAATTTTAATACCACAAACTTTAACTGGACAACGAACCTGAATCTGACACTTGCCAAGAATAAACTCTTGCGTTTTCCGGGTTTGGAAACTTCTCCATACAATCAAAAATATCGCATTGGTGAACCACTGAATATAGAACTGCTCTATCAATACACCGGTGTCGATCCTCAAACAGGGATCTATCAATTTGCCGACATCAATGGCGACGGTGCTATTTCTTTTCCTGAAGATAAACAGACCGTTGCTGACCTTAATCCACAATATTTTGGAGGAATACAAAATCAACTGACCTACAAACATTGGAAGTTGGACTTTCTCTTTCAATTTGTAAAACAGCAAAATCACAGTTATTCCATAGGATTCCCAGGTCAAATGTCCAATCAACCGATACGAATGATTGATACTTGGCAACAACCCGGAGACAACGCAACACAGCAAATCTATACTACAGGATACAACAATGCAGCAGTTACAGCCGATTACCAATACACTCAAAGTACTGGCGGAATAACCGACGCCTCTTTTATTCGCCTTAAAAACATTGCATTGTCGTACGATCTTCCGCTGACTACCAAAAACACGCAGTGTAAGATTATTTTACAGAGTCAAAACCTACTGACTTTTACCAAATACAAAGATGGAGATCCCGAATTTATAAGTTCTGGGTACTTACCCCCGCTTAAGATCATAACTGCCGGAATACAACTCACTTTTTAATTGTACATCATGAAAACAATATCTCTTAAACCTATTTTTATGCGCTACTTCTTGTTGCTATTTCTATTGGCTTCGATAGTACTTTGCACAACTTCCTGTGATTCTTTTGTAGAAGTCGATCTTCCAAAATCACAACTAACCAATGCCGCCGTTTTTGATGACTATGCCACTGCGGATGCTGCCTTGACCGATATTTATGCAAAACTCAGAGATCAAGGTCTTTTGACTGGAACTGCTTCGGGACTTTCCAATATGTTGGGCAACTATACCGATGAATTGACTTCTTATGGAAGTCCAGACAATCCTGCCTTACCTTTTTATTTCAATAGACTGCTTCCTGCCAATGCCTCAATTACGGACTATTGGAATATCAGTTACAACCAAATCTATGCTGCCAACGCAGTGATTGAAGGAGTGCAGCTAAGCACTAAACTAAGTACCAAAGAAAAAAATCAACTCATAGGAGAAGCTTTGTTTATTAGAGCATTAGTCCATTTTTATCTCACAACTCTTTTTGGGGATATTCCCTATATCATGACAACGGAGTACCAAAGCAATAATGTAGTAAAGAAAATCACAGTCCACGAAATCTATGCACTCGTTATCACAGATCTAGATTCAGCCATAAATTTGCTCAGTCAAGAGTATGGTACCCCAGAACGAATCCGTTTGAACCAATTCGTGGCTAAAGCACTTTTGGCACGGGTTTATCTCTACAGTGGAGCTTGGGCAGAGTCAGCCAATGCCGCTTCAGCAGTTCTAAATGCCACAAATCTCTATGCTCTGGAAACCAACATTAATGCTGTTTTTCTTAAAAATTCAAAAGAAACCATTTGGCAACTACAACCCGCAACAGCGGGCAAAAATACAGATGAGGCTGCTGCTTTTATCTTCTTTGCGGGTCCTCCTCCCTTGGTGGCATTAACCGATAATCTTATGAACTCATTTTCTGCAGCTGACTTACGCAAGAGCAACTGGACAGCCGCTATTACCGACGGAACTAATACGTGGTATCATCCCTTTAAATACAAAAATTTCGATTATACCGCTACCTCTTTAGAATTTTCGATAGTCTTGCGTTTAGCGGAGCAGTATCTGATAAGAGCCGAAGCAAGAGCACAACAAGGTGACCTCATCGGGGCTAAAGAAGATCTGAACAAAATAAGAGAACGTGCGGGATTGGATGAAACCACTGCAAGCACGCAACAAGAAATTCTGGACGCCATACTGCAGGAAAGAAGATGGGAATTATTTACGGAATATGGACATCGCTTTTTTGATCTGAAACGCTCTGGACAAATCAATGCTGTTTTATCCTCCACAAAAACAGGATGGAGTGCAACCGATGTGCTATTTCCAATACCTCAGAATGAATTAAGTGTCAATCCTAACCTACGTCCACAAAATAGTGGTTACTAAAAACACCGATCATGAAAATTCTAAATAGTTCTCGAAAGAGAAATAAAAAATGGGAGCTTTCTCATGTGAATCTAAAACTCGTTTTATTTTCATTTTTTATTTTGCCATTAGTAACCTGTTCCCTTTGGGGGCAGGTGGTGCAAAAAAAACAGTTAACGGAATCCGATTATCATCTATGGGGGGAACTACGTCATGATAAAGTCTCCTCAAATGGGAAATGGACCAGTTATAAGATGGAATACGAAAAGGGTATAGATACTTTGTTTGTGTCTAATACCACTACCCAAAAAAAATATAATTTTCCGTCTTGTAGTAACTCACTATTCGCTGGAAATGATAATTTTGTTTGTAGTGACGCTATGGGATTACACCTCTTAAATTTAACAACAGGAAAACAAGAGTTATTTACTTCTGTTAATCAGTGCGATTATTCCTCAGAAACAAACCAACTTATATTCCTATCTGAAGCAGAACATATTTTAAAAATTGTAAACCTACGTACTAAAGTTACGGATACCATTAATGATGTCCAACAGTTTACAATGAGTCCTAGTAAGAAGGAAATTCTCTTTACCACTGCAACCAATCAAAAACATTCAATAGGCTTGCTACCTCTAGGAAATAAGCAAACAATAAGTTGGATCATTGAAAGAAATCTTAGTCCATTTCAACATTTTGCTTGGCAGGAAATGGGAAAAGCAGTGGCTTTTTATAGTTTCTCCAATTCAGATTCAAAGGACGCTAGGCTTTACTACTATACTCTAGACAACACGACCTTATTTGAGCTGAATCCCAAAACCCAAAGTGATTTTCCTGATACTACAGTATTCGATAAAGAAATGGTTTATCCATTGACTATATCTGCAGATATGCGCAGCGTCTTTTTTGGTCTCAGCCCTGTCCAAACAGCCAACCCAAAAGAACCCGAAAGCGATGTGGAAATCTGGAACGGAAACGCAAAATGGATCTATCCTTTTGAAAAAATAAACAACCAGTACAGCGAACATGTTACTCTAGCGGTATGGCATCCAATACTCAAAAGCATTACCCAAATTTCATCCCCAGAGTTCCCAAAAGTAATGCTAACCGGTAATCAGAAATATGCCATTTTATCCAACCCTAAGGAGTACGAGCCTCAATTCGAGTACGACGGACCACGGGATTTTTATATTATGGACTTGAACACAGGTAAAAAAGAAATTTTACTTCGCAAACATATTCCCTTTTTTGAATATTTATTACCCTCTCCTTCCGGAAAATTTATTGCTTATTTTAGTGATAATAATTGGTATGTTTATGATATTGCACATAAAACACATACGAATGTAACCAAACAAATAAACACTCCTTTCTTTGGGAAATGGTATATTCTTGATGGAGACAGTGCTTATGGAAATGCGGGCTGGAGTAAAAATGACAACGAATTAATTCTTTACGACCAATATGATTTGTGGGCCATAAAACCCGATGGAACGAGTTTTAAAAAGCTTACTAATGGACGTGAAAAACAAATTACATTTAGAATCGCTACGTTATCCGATTATGAGCATTTAACAGCCAATTTTGATGGGTGGAAAAGTTATACCATTAATCTGGATGGAGATCTGATTTTACATGCTGCAGGATTCGATGAAAAAACAGGCTATTTCAAATGGAAAAATGATACTGGCGAGAAACCAATTGTCTATGGAGATCGTTACATTGACCAAATGCATTATATCCAAAAGGAACACTCTTACATCTATCAGGAACAAAAATTTGATCTCTCCCCGCGCTTGATGTTTCAAAAAAATGGCACCGCACCAAAATCATTTTCCGAGAGTAATCCACAGCAGTCAAAATACCAGTGGGGAACTGCAAAGCTGATACCTTTTCGTAATTCCAAAGGAAAGGAACTAAAAGCCGTTTTATATTACCCTGCGAATTATGATCCTGCCAAAAAGTACCCTATGATCGTAAATACTTATGAAAAGAAATCCGATAGAATTCATTGGTATAACAATCCAACTTCCTTTATGGACGATGGATACAATCGAACCGTTTTTACTCTGAATGGTTACTTTTTTCTATGTCCTGATATTGAATATGATCAAGGAACCATTGGAAGCGATGTCGTGGATTGTACGGTGTCTGCAACCAACGAAATTATTGCAAGTGGTTTAGTTGATCCCGCGAAAATTGGATTGGTAGGGCATTCTTTCGGAGGATACGAAAGTGCTTTTATGATTACACAAACCAATCTCTTTTCTGCAGTGGTTGCCGGAGCGGGAATAACAGATCTTTCCAGTTTATATCTGAATGTTGGATGGGATACCGGAAGACCTGACATGTACCGCTTTCAAAGTGAGCAATGGAGAATAGGAAAAACCCCTTTTGAAGATCCTTTGCTTTACGCCAAAAGTTCACCTGTTGCCAATGCAGCCAATATTAAAACCCCTATACTTATATGGACAGGTAAAGAAGATCGACATGTGGATTGGCATCAGAGTGTAGAATTTTATATGGCTTTACGCCGACTTGGAAAAAAGCAAATCATGCTACTTTATCCAGATGAAAAACACGTCTTGCTCAAGCCAAACAATCAGTTAGATCTCAGCCATAGAGTACAAGAATGGTTTGATTATTATCTTAAAAAAGAATCTCCAGCGTTATGGATTAGCGAAGGCGTAAAGTAATTATTTTATCTATAAAAACAAAAAAACAATGCAGTCCCATTTCGGAACTGCATTGCCTTTTCATATCGTCAAACAATTACTTTATGGACGATATAAAACCTCACTACAGTTGTTTGCTTTACCAAAAGCCTGTACCCCATTTGCTAGACAAATTTGGCCTGGAGTGGTATTGCAACTTACAGGAACACTACAGGGACCTTGCGCACCTGCTATATAACCTGTTTTAGGAGCAGCTACATTAGAAGCACTTTGCATAGAAGTGGTTAAAAAAGCTCCTGAAATCCCCATTATTGCAACAACTGCAAAGGGCATCGTCGATTTAAAAAATGCTGTTTTCATAATAAAAAGTATTAAAATTAAATTTAAACTTGATCTACTTTTTTCTACAGGTTTTCGATCTTTTTTCCTGACACTGGCCGGTATATTTTTATAAATTAGAACTAGTATCTGTTCTAATTATCATTTCTTTTTTTAAACTTCCTTTCAATTCATACATCATTAGTTGCGTGCCAATAATAACATATAAATGGTCATTCGTAACAAACATAGATTTAAGGGTATTATCTTCGGTTCCAAAAATGGGAAAGCTCAAAACGTAAGAATTCGTTTTTAGATTATAGACATCAATAATAGCCGCATGCTTCCACATGGGATCATTCTCATACAAGCCTGGCACCTTAGATTCAACAAATAAAAGGTTGTTTTTTGTAGCAGTAATAGCGTTGACAATAAGTGGTGGGGCTGCCATTTTTCGCTGAGTACCCCCTTTCAAATAAGCCACTTTAATTTTAGCATGTGATACGGTGTCTATGGTGTGTTCCCTGCGATCTAATCTCCCATTTTTATCCGCTAGAATAATCTCATTCCGATAGAAATAAACATACACCATTCTACCCAATTCACTATTAAAGTGCAACATCCCGTCGGTATCAAATATCCCATCAATTTGTTTTTGCAAAAGGGATGGTGCATAATGAACTTTAGGAGATGTATTCGAGCTAAAGACCCCAAGTACATGCGCTGCATTTACTCCTGTATTGTTCCGAAAAACAACACTAGCACTATCGATAGGTTCAGCTATTGTAAAATTAGGAATACCTTTTAATTCCTCTGTTATTTTCCAATCCTGAGTACGTCCTCGATAGATACAGGGTAAACTCCCATCCATTAAATAAAAGTATTTTCCTCTGATTAAAATGGTAACTAAACGAAAAGGGAGGCTCTTATTCTTAAGGTCAATTGTGATTACTTTTTGAGATTTAAAAGAACGATCTATAGAGAGAATATGCAAAGGATCTGTGTAATTACCCAAATAAATACGATCCTTATCACATCCTGAAAAATAATACGAATTGAATTTTAAATCTGTCGAATGGACTAGCGTTATCGAACGTCTGATATACCGTCTAATAAAAGGGTTTTGATGCTGCATAATATCCTCAGAAGACAGAAACAAAACAATCATAATGACAATACTAGACAGTATAGTAATGGGAATACTTTTAATAAGGGGTGATTTTATATAGCATCGGGTATTTTCATCATTAACTTGCTTTTGCCATACCAATGCTAAGACGGCCAATACTACAAATACAATATTAAAAACAAGATGTGTATTCCAACTCATTTTCTCTAATATACCTCCACAAGAACAAGGTACAAAAGAACTAAAATGCAATACAATAAAAATATAACTCGTAAACATGCCCATCAACCCCAACGAAGCAAAAAGACCAAAATAACGCCACTTTGGGACACTCAGTAATACCACTATTCCTAATTCTATTATAGGCACGAATCGAGATACCCACCAAGCAAAAGCACTTAACAATGGAGACTGCCCTAACTGGACTTGAAAGTTTTCAAAATCTAACAATTTGCTAGCTGCTGCATACATAAAAAGCAAGGCGTACAACAGACAAATTGTTTCAACAATTATACTCTTAATAGTTCCATTCAATTTCATGTTTTCTGAAGTTTAAGTTTAGACAATTATCAAACATCAAATTGTATATAATCTATATTGAAATTTCATATACTGATTTCCAACTTTACTATTACACAAGTCAATAATTTTCAACATCTTATCTAGCTCCACTAAATCTAAAAAGTAAAATATTTTACTGGCGATTTAATTATTTGGAATTAGAACGAAACAAAACTACAACAGTCTACTTGACAACTTGTTACCGAAAACGTGCCAAGATTTTTCAAAAACATTCAATTTTAGTTAAAAAACAAAAAACAGTCTCATTGAGGTAAAATGGATTACTAAAAAAGATGCCAATAAACAGTATTTACCTATTGGCATCCGTTCGTTTCTACATTTTTTTAGAGCTACGTTACTTCCCAGTCTCGCTCAATGTCTTTAATTTTTCACTGAGTTCTATAAGTCCAGCTTTTTGCAAACATTCATCTCCAAAGAGTTTTAATTCCTGAAGATTTTCTTGAGGAACACTCGTCAATAGAATCGATGATTTATCGTCCTCTTTAGCTGATAATCCACGTTCAATAACATGATTCAATAACAGCACATTTTTTCGTGAAATTTTCAAATCAATCTTCACTACCTCATTCATACCAGGGATACTCAATATAGTATCAAAAACCTTGGCCACATCATTTGTTGTCAGCATAATCTTCACGGTTTTAATTAATAATTTATTTTACAAAGGTATAAAGTCATTGCTTACCTATCATGGACATAATATGTCTATGATAGGTAAGATCCAAACCGCTTGCTTAACTTCGTATCTGATATCAATGATGAACGATAGGATTATAGATAGACAGGGTTAAAACAATGTGCTTTGAATCGGATTATAAAATGTATAGCAAGGATTGGTTATAAAAGGATTCCCAAGAGTATGAAATTTACAATCAATGTTTAAAATAAAGTGGTTTATAAAAAGACAATTCAAGGTAAATATCAAGTTCTGGAATGGCTTTATTTCTAAGTATTTATTGACTGCTGTTACCTTTAAAACGAACAACAAAAACCTTCCTAAAAAGTCAGGACTTTGTTGTTTTAAAATTGATTTATTGTTTGGAAAGAGCACTTCCTTTGGTGGAAATTGTGTGGGGTAATTGGCTTTATTGCTGCCCAATTACAATGGTGCTAAATGGTATGCAGTGTGCACTTTCCTTGATTATTGAAACAGCGATAGAATCCATTTTTAAAATCATTAAGGTTTTGCCTGACTGGAATAGTGTTTTACATCTAATCTTCAAAATAACACTATTAGAAGATTATATAAATGAAAAATTGATTTTTGAACATTTCAGAAATACTGAAAAGTCTAATAGACGTTTAAAGTAGCAGGAAGATTGCCATGTTCCTGCAATCGGCCAGATGTCCAGTTGTTAAACAACCGATTCTGGCTGCTCTATACTCGGGACTCGTTAGCAGTGACACTGAAAGAACAAAAAGAGTTTGATAACAATGAAGATGAGAAATGATGGAAAGAGAAAATTCAAACAGGACACGTATTGTTGGGTTACGGTTTACACCCAAAGAATATGTAAAAATTGAGCGTAAATGGAAAGCCAGTACTTCCCGTAAGCTGAGCGACTACATTCGCAAACACCTATTCGATAAACCTATTACGACCAATTACCGCAACCAATCTCTTGACGAATTTATGGCGGAGATTATACGGCTGCGAGCAGAACTGAGTGCCTTAGGAAATAACTTCAACCAAGCCGTAAAAAAGTTACACACCCTCGACCAAATTCCTGAATTTAAAGTGTGGATCATAAGCTCTGAACTGGAGAAAAAAATCCTTTTAAATAAGGTGGAAGAAATCAAAAATTACATCCGAAAAATGGCTGAAAAATGGTTGCAATCATAAAGACAGGACATTCTATTCACAGCATTTTCAACTATAATGAGAACAAGGTAAAACAGGCTGTGGCAGAGTGTATAGGTGAAGGAAATTATCCAATTGATGTAGATAAAATGAACGGTACCATGAAACTGAACAGGTTTCTGAAACAGTTGAAATTGAATGACAATGTAAAACGAAACAGCGTGCACATCTCATTGAATTTTGATCCGTCAGAAAATCATTCGAAAGAGAAATTGATGGACATAGCCGATACTTATATGGAGAAAATAGGCTTCGGGGAACAACCTTATTTAGTATATCAGCATCACGATTCAGGACATCCACACATTCATTTAGTATCCATAAAAGTAAAGGCTGACGGAAGTAGAATCGATATGCAGAATATTGGTAGAAACCAATCTGAAATCGCACGGAAAGAAATCGAAAAATCGTTTGGGCTTGTAGTGGCAGAAGGACGCAAAAACAAACTGAATATTGAACTTCAACCCATTGCTACGGGAAAGGTTCAATACGGAAAAATTCAGTCCAAAAAGGCAATTGTAAATGTGCTTAACGGAGTGCTTTCTTCATATAAATATGTAAGCCTTGCAGAACTAAATGCAGTGTTGCAACAGTACAATGTTCTTGCTGACCGTGGTAGTGAAAATTCAAGGATATTTAAAGCAAAAGGATTGGTGTACCGAATATTGGATGAAAGCGGCAAACCAATTGGAGTTCCAATCAAAGCCAGCGATTTTTACAACAAACCTACCTTGAAATTTTTAGAGGAAAAGTTTACTTCAAATAAGACCAGTCTGGACTCCCACAAGAACAGGATCAAAAATGCAATTGATCTTGCATTTTTAGGAAAGAAACCATCGCTTGCAGAATTGGTACAACTATTGCAAAAGGAAGGAATTAATACCGTTTTAAGAAAAAGTGAAGAAGGGATACTGTATGGAATTACCTATGTTGACCATACTACAAAATGTGTTTTTAATGGTAGTACGTTGGGTAAACAATACAGTGCCAAAGCTATTCAAGAACGTTGCGGATTAATCACAGTGCCAGGCCAAAAAATATCGGGTTCAACTATTGAGAAATCAATGGAGCCTAAATCTAAAACACCAAATCAAATAAGCGATAAAGCTTCGTTTGACGATGTGTTCCAAAAGAATAAATATGTTGATTCAAATACCGCAATTGGACAACTATCGGATATACTTACCCAATCCGAACAGGCTGCGAATTACGTCCCGAACCAGCTTAAGAAAAAACGGAAAAAGAAAAAAAGAAAAGGACAATCTGACAATCAATAAAAACTAAAATTATGGCTATGCAAACGGGAGAAAACGAACAAGCATTAAGGAAGATACTCGACATGACAAGGCTCATCAGTATCGTTATTTTAGGAATTCACTTTTATTATTACTGCTATGCAGCTTTTCGGGAGTGGCATCTAGTTAGCGGATTCAGCGATACCATTTTAGGCAATATCCACAATACCGGATTGTTCAGTAATTTTCATAAATCCAAACTCTTTGCCTTGGGATTTTTAGTGATTTCCTTAATTGGTGCAAAAGGGCGTAAAGATGAAAAGCTAAATTACAAAACAGCCTTTGCCTATATTATTACAGGCATACTGATTTATTTTATCAGCTGTCTTTCATTATACTTAAAAATTGAAGTTGTACAGACAGCAATTACCTACATGGCTATCACTTCTGTTGGCTATCTTCTAATGCTTTCAGGTGGTACCCTACTATCCCGTATTATAAAAAACCGACTCAACCACAAGGATATTTTCAACAAAGAAAATGAAACTTTTCCGCAGGAAGAAAGGCTTTTGGAAAATGAATTTTCCATTAATCTACCTGCCCGCTATTACTTGAAAGACAAAATTCGCAACAGCTGGATAAACATTATTAATCCCTTTCGGGCATTGATGGTCTTGGGTACTCCTGGTTCTGGTAAATCGTATTTTGTAATCCGACACGTGATTACCCAACACATCCGTAAAGGGTTTACGATGTTTGTCTATGATTTCAAGTTCGATGACCTTTCTAAAATTGCCTATAATACGTGGCTCAAATACAAACATTTGTATCCCAAAGCACCACAGTTTTATGTTATCAATTTTGATGACCTAACCCGAACACATCGCTGCAATCCGTTAGAACCCTCAGCCATGACGGATATTACAGATGCATCCGAATCTGCTCGAACTATTTTGTTAGGGTTAAACCGAGAATGGATTAAACGACAAGGCGATTTCTTTGTGGAATCGCCTATTAACTTTCTTTCTGCTATAATATGGTACTTGAAAAAGTATAAAGATGGTGGATTTTGTACGCTACCACATGTTATAGAACTCATGCAGGCTGACTACGATAGTCTCTTTACGTTACTACGAACCGAGAAGGAAATTGAGGTATTGATTAATCCTTTTGTCAATGCCTACCTCAACGATGTAATGGAACAATTAGAAGGTCAGATTGCTTCCGCTAAAATTGCAATGGCAAGACTTTCCTCTCCTCAATTGTATTACGTTTTATCAGGCAATGATTTTACATTGGACATCAATAATCCGGAAGAACCTAAGATTGTTTGCATGGGTAACAACCCACAAAAAATACAAATATATGGCGCAGTATTATCCTTGTATGTAAACCGTTTGGTAAAGCAAGTGAACCAAAAAGGCAAGCAAAAAAGCAGCCTGATATTTGATGAGTTTCCGACAATCTACCTCAACAATATGGATAGTCTTATTGCTACTGCACGAAGCAATAAAGTAGCAACTTGTCTAGGAATTCAAGACTTCAGTCAGCTGCGCAAGGATTACGGACGTGAACAGGCAGACGTGATTATGAACATTACCGGAAATATCGTCAGTGGTCAGGTTACTGGGGATACTGCGAAGCAACTTTCGGAGCGATTTGGCAAAATTATGCAAGACAGAGAAAGTCTTTCTATAAATAGTGGAGACACTTCAATCAGTCGTTCCAAACAATTGGAATCTGCTGTGCCTCCTTCCAAAATTTCGTCTTTAAGTTCAGGCGAGTTTGTCGGTATGGTTGCTGATGATCCTGATTGTAAAATTGAGTTGAAGACTTTTCATTGTGAAATTGTGAATGACCATGGAGCATTGAAAAAAGAACAGGAAAATTATGTTGATATTGGCGTTATTCGCAAGCTGGATAATGCTATGGTCCAGCGAAATTATCTGCAGATAAAACAGGATATTCAGGATATTATTCACTCGGAAATGGAAAGATTGCTGAATGATCCGGGGCTGGTTTATTTGGTGGTGAAGAAATAATCAAAAATAGACTTGTACAAATAAACAAAACCATAAAATATCCTAACAAAATTGTTATTGAAAAACAAAAACTTTTCAGACAGCTCCCTTTTTTTAGCTTTAGGAATGTACACTACATCCTTTACATTATGATCTTAAATAGAAACAACAACCTAATATTTTACCAACGACAATTCTTCACAAATTATAAAAAAGAACATCAAAAACAGATTAAAAGGGCAGCTAAGATAGTGGTTTAAGAATGTTGCAAGCGCATAATGGCTACATTGCATTCGCCACCCTTCGGGACTTATAGCTCTTTACATCCTTAAACCACTGATTTCTTGCTTTCTTTTTTCTGTTTTTTCTTTTGAAAAATAGTTTTCCCAAAGGGCAGGGAGAAAGAAACTAAAAAAATATTCACTAAAATTTAGAATCATGGAAATTACTAGGAGGTACCACAAAAGATGCCACCAACAACAGCTATAAAACCAAAGTAAGCAGGTACTTTAAGGAAATCGTAACCTATATCGATGTTCGTATTGGCTAAATGCAAAACCAGCTGATTGATACAAAAAAGGGGCACTCGTTAAGCTTTTCGGACATATCGGACTGAGACGGCAGGGTTCTGGGCGATCTGACCTTTCATACCGGTAGACTTAAAATTTTGGTCTTTGCCAAAAAACTGCAACCAACTGAAAACACAGCCAATTCCAATGAATTGGACAATTCCGATGATCTTACTTTTTAATCCTATATGCCAATTTTAAAATCAGTAACGCCAAAATACAGTATTATGAAAGCCTTAGAAAAAACAGCCTACCGCACTTATGAGATAAGCACCATATTTAATGAAATAATTTTAAGCAACATAGAAAATTACAACGGTACAAAGAAGCAGTATTAAAAAATAAAAGCATTCAAATTATTGGAATTCAACAGAAACAATTTCATTAAATCATTTCCTCTGTAATCATTAAAAAGAATATTTCGTTTTAATATTGTAAAAATTAAATATTCCAAATCAAGACACTAAAGTTATATAATTAAACAAGTTTAAAATATTTAAGCAGAAGCGAAAAATATTTTAAACTTGTTTTTCTGCAATATATTAATTCTATAATGAATAATATTCCTTTTCTAATATATCAACCTTCACAATACTTTGCTCTAACAAATTACAAACTATACAATTCGTTACTTTCAGTCAAAATACTGTAATCTGTAGAACAAATATAATCAGGTCTCTTTTTTTCTGAAATTGGTAAATTTTTAATACTGTTGTAGGTTATTATAATAGTATCTCTATCGTAAGGAGAAAGATTACCTATAGAAGCATGAAACAAATTCGGGTGAAAAAAAATAACTGATCCAGCTTTAAATTCTAAAACTTCAATACCATTTTGATCTGCATATTCTTTCACAATACCATTATCAACAGTGAATTTTAAGTTAGAACCGAGTGAATTTAACAAATTATTTTCATCAACAATATCTTTCACCTTAAATTTTGCTATTCCTGCTGTATGCGACCCCGGAATAACCATTAGAGGCCCTTGAAAGGATTTCGTATCGTCTAAATAAATCATTGCAGAAATCATATCCGGATTACTTACTCCATCATCTAAGTACCAGTAAGGATAATCCTGATGCCATTCCCACCATTTTCCTAAAAAGGGCTCTTTAAGATTTAATTTGTATTGATATAAATATAAATTTTCTTTTACCAGTTTCAAACTTATATTTAATAATCTTGGATCCTTGTAAAGATCCGAGTAAATTTTAGAATGCATGTGAGGGGCGAATATAGACCGTATTTTTTTATCTTCACATATAACATTTGGCAAATTCTTATTATCATAAAAGTAAGAAATTTCATTCTTACACTTAATCACTTCTTCTAGCGTAAACATTTTTTCGACAACTAAAAAACCTTTTCTATTGTAACTTTCAATTTGACTTTTATCCATATTAAATCTTTTGTACTTACAAAGTAACGAATTAATTATTAATTAAGCTAAAAAGTTTAATTGTATTTTTTTCTGATATTTTTATTAAAAACTAGCGTATAATGTTCTCAAAATATAGCTAATTTATTATTTTCGGTCAATATATTCCTAGAATTAAATTAATGTTTCAAAAGTTATATAGGATGAACTTTCTTCTTGCTTTTCGAACAATATTGAAGTACCCACTCTTATATCATGAGCGCAGCGTACACAACCCCTCTCAACTTGTAAAGAAACTCTTTTTGGTGCCTATATAACGCCATAACTGGTGCGCCCGTACTGGGTGTGAAATAAAATACCTGTAGCGAGGTATTAAGCTAGTGTTCTGTAAAAAGCTTATCAACAAATAACTATAATTCATGAATCATAACTATGTTAGGACCAACAATCATTACATCTATCTTATCTTTAAAAGCCAAATGACATTTATATTTTTCATCTAAAAAAATTTCTTTAAGAAAAAAATCTTCATCATTTATTTTGGCATAACGGTTAGTTACTTCAAAGGATTTTAGAGGAATGGAAAGTCCTTTTCCATCTGCTTTGACAACAGCTTCTTTTTGTGTCCAATAATCAAAAAAAGCCGTTTTTCTATCACCCATGAGCGTCATATTATTCCATTCACTTTTTGTCATTTGTGACTCAAAATCTTCAATGTTTATTTCGTGAATTATTTCAATATCTATCCCAATATCATTCATGTCCGATAGAACACAAACTACTATTTCACCTGAATGTGATATATTAAATTTAGTATTGATATCATTTAGGAACGGTTTATTATAAGAAGTGTAGTTAAGATTTTTTTTTTCGTGTTTTTTACCCATTTTTTGTAAACCATGGTTCAAAAGTAATCTACCTAATAAGGATAATTGACCATCTTGCCATTTTCTATAGGCTAATACTTTTTTTTTAAAATCATCTGGGAATTCATTTAGGTATTTTTGTATAAGGTAATTATGATTTTCTTCAGAAATGTATGAGTATAAAATTTGAGTCATTTTTGTATAAGTATTTTGTCTTTAGCATTAATTAGCAATCTCAAACACTATTGCCTCAACGGCACCTGTTGCAGAGTTTATAACACCTACATCCGTTCTTTCTTCTGACATTCTTACCCAAACACCTCCATAGCAATCACCAAAACCAAATGCGCCCCAAATAAGTTTATGCGATGTCCATTCATTTTGTCCGTTAGGTGCTAAAAAGTCTAATGAATCACTAAATTCCTGAGCAATAAATGCATTGTTTTTCAATGCTATTTCTATAGCTTCTTCCCATTCCTTTCCACTTGAAAATTTACCAATAAAAACATCCTTCCCCTGAGATCCTATTGCAACCTTTATCACAAATTTATCTTTATATGTTTTTAATAAGTAGGGAAGACTATATTCTTTGTCTTTGAAAAAGACTTTTTTATTTTCGATAAACGAAGTCCATGGGATATTTTTAAGTATTAATACATTTTCTTCTGGTGAAAATTTTTCAGCCTGTGCTAATTCCAACAAAATGGATAAGTTTCGTTTATCACCGAGCATCTTAAGTCCAAGATGATCTGGAAGATATATTTTATCCATCATAAAAGCTCTAAATATTGCTGGCGTAACATTCATATCCATTGTTAAAATTATTAAACCTTGTATAATTTTATCGCCAAGACATAAATTTCCATCTACCAATACTAATGAATTTATATCTCCTGTATACGCTCCTCCTTTTACCCCGTAATTTGCAAGTTCTTGCTTAAATAGATCATCAAAAAAAATTAAACTTTGTTGTTTTTCAAATTCATCTTCTATACCGCTCATCTCCATAAATATGTTAATGATACTATTTTCGCCAACCTGCTTATTTATTTGTTCAATAAGGAATTTCATATATATCTGTAATGTATTCCTTCCCTTATAATTACAAACTTTGTCTTTATTTATTAATTCCGGATGATTATTCCTTATAAGAGATTCAAAACTTTGTATTTGCCATCCTCCTATTGAAGATCCTATATTGGCTTCTAAAACTTTAAATCCATCTTCAGTAAAAGTCAGATCTAATCTACAACCTATTTCAATATCTTTTTTATGACATATCATTGCAAATTCTGTCAACGTTTCATCTCCTCCGAAATAAAAGTCAGCTAGTTTATTAATATCATCATTAAAATACAAAGAGGGTATTTGTTTTAATAATTTTGGAATTTTTACTGATAATACTGTTAACTCATCAGTCATTTGTTTGTTAATTAGTGTCGGCCATCCACTTACAGGAAATTTATAGTTTTTAAATACGTCAGGAACCGAATCATCATTGGTGTTAATTCTTGCAGGAACATCATTGTTGTTTTTAAATTCTAAAAATTTTTCTGAAAGGATTGTATATTCTTCAGTGATATTTTCTATCATAAAAAAGTGCTTTTTTATTTATATTTAATTTTATATATTTTCTTTGTAATTCAAATAAAACAGGCTATTAATACTATTAATGTTTTATATAATCCCCCAATAAAGCAAATATGTTGCTAATAGTATGTTTGAAAAAATTACCGAGAAAATGACACTTCTCTCATTGGTTTTTTTTATGGTAAGGATGTAATACAGCAGAGTTAAAATCAAGAACACAAAAAAGACAAATACTAATAAAAATACATAGTTGAAGCTTTCTGGTAGCCCAAATGCTAAAACAAAGAAGTTTTGTTCTGAAACTTTAATTATTGCCATAAGCAAACATCCAAAAAGTACCAATCCAACAATAGAAGTAATCGTTACACAAATTCTTACTATTTTATCTTGAACAGTAGTGTATCTGTTTTTTATTAACTTTACAAGGTACATAAAAATGAATCCAAGCATTAATCCCAAAGCTATTACTAAAGGGAATAAAAAAATAGGATCTAGTTCACTGATGCTTTTACCTATTTTAGAGACCCCTTTGTTAATAATAACCCCTGTGACAAGTTTAATTTTCTTGGATTTATTAAACACATCAATATCAATTCTTTGTTTAGGATCATCGATAAACTTTTCTGCAACCTCATACCCTATTTTTGTAAAACTAGGAACATGTCCATAGGTCTTCGCTTCAATACAATAGGCCTTATCGAATCTTTCTGCTACTTTTTTTCCGTTAACTAGTGGTGTGATTGGGTCAAATTCACCTGAAAAAACTAATACTGGATATGTAGCCGAAGATAGATTAGAAAGATTGTAATGCTTTTTTGTAGCTTCTGCACGATTACTATTCCAAGCATCACATACTTTAAAATCAGATTTATAGAATGAAATTCCTCCATTTAATCCCTTAAATTGTGATGCATTTTGTTGATATTTTGAAAAATCATTATTAGGAAGAGTCTCATTACAGCTCATACAATAATATACACCGTAATCCATCCCCAACAAATTTGAAAAAGCGCTTACCAAGTTCCCTAGTGATTCACCTTTTCTTTCATGAAACTGATAAATTAACAAAGGAATAATTTCTACTAACTGCTTATTATATAAAGCTTGTTGAATAGCAACTTTAAAGTCTTCAGCATTGTATGTAAATTTACCAGAAGAGATCAGTGATTTATCTACAGATACTGTTAGGGGATTTTTCTCTAAATCAGCAATTACTTTATAGTATATTTTCTCTAAATTAGGATATTGCTCATCGTATATCTTTTTACTTTTACAGATTTTAAATACTTTGTACAAACTATTCATATAATTAGCAGTATTATCTACATAATATGTTGAAATATCATAGATAGCGGAGTCTAATAGTAATGATTTTATATCTCCCGCATAATTATTTGCATATACTTGTGCCATGTATGTCCCGTATGATACCCCATATACATTCCAGCTTTTATAGTTTAACGCTGACTTTAATGCATGAAGATCTTTTGCAACAGCGAGACTATTATATGCATCAATGTTGATTCCTCTGTTGATAAGGTCTTGCTTACATGACATCGTAGCATTTGTTTTTTGTTTTTCATCTTCTTCTTCAGATTGGTTCTTCGCTAAAATTTCTAAAAATTTTTTCCCTAGGTCCTCGGATAGCCTTGGCTGGGAATATCCTGTTCCGCGGACATCAAATAAAACAATATCATTATTTTTTCGAAGTGGATGTTCTAACCATGACCATATATTTTCAATACCACTTGCCCCTGGACCTCCTTGTAAAAAGACTACTGCATTTGAATCTTTTATATTTGAACTCTTTTTTAATATGGTTACTGCAATTTTTATTGTTTTGCCATCATTTACACCCCATGTTTCGGGGACATTAAGATATCCCCAAATAATTTTTTTTGCATCTGATTTTTGAAATTGCGGAAGAAAAGCAGTACTTTTTTTAAAAGTTACACTTTGTGCATTTATGTTTCCTAGAAAGGTTATAAATAAAAAGGTAATAGTAATAATTGTGATTTTTAATTTCATGGGTATGTTTTTTAGATATGTTTTTTAGATAGATTTTTAAGTTTAAAAATTGAAATCTATGTCAATCGTTCTTTCCTTTTCAATATCTAACTTTATATCCATTGAGTTTAAAGATTTGTTTGAGTTTTTCACAATTTCTCCAAGCAATTTTTCATATTTTAGTTTAATTAGCTCTATTGTTTCTGCTTCATAATTTATAGTGTTATAACTTATGGTTCCTGATACTTTTCCTTCATTTACCGCAAAGGTGATTAACATAGGAAGTCTGCTGTAAGATGTATTCATAGGCGATATTTGCAAATGCAAATTTTCGTTTACATTAATGTAGGTATAGTTAAACGATGGGTTTTGCAATACCAACAGTACATCTAATCGTAATGAATTTTGTATCGTTTCAGGAAGATCTTGATGCTCATCAATCATTAACATATTTCGGTGAGTTTCCTTAAGTATCTCTATAAAGGTATGTTCTGAATTTATAAGGTTTCTTAGAGGCAAGGTTTTTACAAACATTCCTAACTGATTATGCAATACTGAGTGTGTTCTCCCAGAATTAACTGTTCCTACACAAAAATCTTCTTTTCCATACATTTTGTGTATGAGTATAGTAAATGTGCTAACTAACAGTGTATGAAGCGATATATTTTGTTTCTGAGCAAATTCATTTAATTCCGAAAATTTAACGGATTGATATACAAAATCATGATCAGCTCCTATATGCTTCTCTTCATAGCATTCATTATCAAAAGGTATACTGTTTTTCCAAGAATATCCTTCAAGGTATGTTTTCCAGAACTTTAGATTTTTTTCATTGGAGTTTTTTTGTTGCTCTTGATGCCATGCAACATAATCCTTGAATTGAAACTTCAATTTGTGATCATTTAAACCTTCTTGTTTCTCTATTTCCTTGTATTTGTTTACAACCTCTTTTATTAAAATTTCTAAAGACCATCCGTCCATAAAGATGTGGTGCGTACAGAACCCCAAATAAGAATGTCCGTTTTTTTGATGAAATAATGCGACTCTTAAAAGAGTATCATTTTCCAATTCAAATGCTTTATTTACATAACATTTGATAGACTTTATCATTTCTTTTTCTTCATAGAAGAATTCATCAATTGATAAATGCATTTTTTCTTGAGGAGAAATTTTTTGATTTGGAATACCTCCTATTTCAATAAAATTAGTTCTCAATATTTCATATTTTTTTTGTAATTCCAGAAATACTTGATCTAAAACAGATTTATTGATTTGACCATGTATTTTGAATACTGCCGACATATTGTAAGCTATTGATTTTTCTTCTACCTGTGATGCTAACCATATACTGTACTGAGAAGGAGTAATTTCATAATACAAACGTCCTTCTACAGGCATAATGCTAGTATTTTGCTTGGCTTCTTTTTTCACAAGATATTTTGAAAGTGTTTGTATAGTCGGATAGTCAAAAACATCTTTTAGGGTTATCTTATAATGTAATTGTTCATTTATGTGGTTTATTAATTTCACAGCATTTAATGAGTGACCGCCAAGTGTAAAAAAGTTATCCGTAACGCCGATTTCTGCCTTTATTCCTAATACCTCTTTATAGTAATTACAGAGGCTAATTTCTATTTCTGTAGTTGGTTCTTCATAGGAAGATATTATTTTCTCAATGCCTATTTTAAGTAATGACAGTGCCTTTCTATCAACTTTTTTATTAGGTGTTAATGGGAATTCATCCAAAGGTATTATGGTATTGGGAATCATATATTCAGGCAATTCTCTTCTCAAAGTATTGATGATAGCAAGATTATTAAACTCTCTTGTTTCCATAATTACATAGGCAATTAACACTGCTTCTTGTTCTGCACTTTTCTGAGCTATTACTATAGAATCTTTAATGTTTTCTATTTGATTTAGCTTACTTTCTATTTCTCCAAGTTCTATGCGATACCCTCTAATTTTTACCTGATTGTCATTACGTCCTAGAAATTCTATTTCTCCTTTTTCATTCCATCTTCCTAAGTCTCCTGTATTGTATATTTTCTTATTTTCATTAAATGAGCTTCGAATGAATTTTTCATTGGTCAATTCTTCATTTTTAAAATATCCTTGAGCTAATCCGTCACCACCAATGTAAATAGTCCCAACACTACCAATAGGTAGAAGTTGCATACATTCATCTAGAATGTAAAACTCAGTGTTGTGAATAGGATTACCAATATTTGAAGCTTCTTTGGCTTGAGTTATTTTTTTACAGCTAGACCAAATTGTTGTTTCTGTTGGCCCATACATATTCCATAGTTCAGCGTTAGTTCCTAATAATTTTTCGGCCAATGTTTCACTTAACAGATCACCTCCGCATAAAATTTTTATTGCTTTATTTCCTTTCCATCCAGCATTGTAAAGCATTTGGTAAAAACTGGGTGTCGCTTGAATTATGGTAGGTTTTAGTTCCTCTATCTTTACGATGATGCCCAAAGGATCTGATAAAAGTTCCTGACTTGCAATATATAAGGTGGCCCCTGAAATTAATGGTGTGAAAAATTCAAGTATTGATATGTCAAAAGATTGTGTTGTAACTGAAAATAAATAATCCTGTTTTTCTATTTTGGGTTGATGCTGTATACTAATTAAAAAATTCAATAATGATCTGTGACTTATAGCTACTCCCTTAGGATTACCGGTAGATCCTGAAGTATATATGATATAAGCCGTGGCATCAGATGATAATTTTTTTAATTCAATTTGTTCTAAATTAGCTTCTTCATTTAATATAACTTCAATATCTATAATTTCACAATTTAAGTTTAGATTGTGTTTTAGATTTTGGGTTGAGATAATTTGCTGTACTTCACTATGTTGAATAATATATTCTAAACGATCTTTTGGAAAAGAGGGATCTAACGGGATATAAGCACCGCCTGATTTTAATATTCCCAATAAAGTAGTAACAAGATTAGCCGAACGATCCATTAAAACCGCGACCGTAGCTGAGTGCTGCTCCTTATTTGTTTTTTGTAAATGACCTGCTATTTTGTTTGATAATATATCCAGCTCGATGTAAGTATACTCTATTTGCTCATCTACTAATGCTATTCTATCAGGATTTTTGCTTACTTGCTCATTAAAAAGATTTATTACAGTAGCATCATCAATATAACTGAATTGTGTTTTATTGAAGCTATTTAATAATTCTTGTCTTTCCGTTTCTGTAATATATTGATATTTTGAAAGTGATTCCTGGGCGTCAACAATTACGGCAGAAAGTAATGTTTCAAAATGAGTTACCACTTTAGTAATGTCTGATTCATTGAAATAATTGATATTATAATCAAAGTCAATTTTAACATCTTCCGATTCATCAAATTCTCGAATGTAAATAGCCAAAGCTACACGTTCCGATTGATGTGACAATGGGATTACTTTTGTCTCAGTATTGGCAAAATGATCCGCATAGTTTTGTTTTTCATAAGATAATGTGATATTAAAGAGTCTGTCTTTTTCATGAAATAAATCCAGTTCTTTAATAAGCTTCCCTAAGGGAAATCGTTGATGACGATAATCTTGTCGTAATTGTTGCTTGATGTTTTTTACCAAGTCCTCAAAATTATCTTCAAACTTAAATTGAATTCGCAATGGCGACACTCCCATGAACAATCCCACTGTTTTTTTGAATACCGATTTCCCTCTATTTAATACTGGAAGGCCTATTGCAAAATCTTTATTTTGATGTTTCCTGCCAAAATAAAGATATAATACGCCTAAAATCACATGAAATGTTGTAGCCCCTAAATCTTCACTTATTTGTTCCAATTGGTTATAAACTGATCGCTTGACTATTATTACTTTCCTTCTACTCTTATTTGGTTTATTTTTTTGCTTAATTTTTTCAAATAATCTTTCAGGAAGTTGTTGAAATTTTGTCTTCCAATATATCTTATCGTCTTCATAATTATGCGATATAAAATACTCCTGATCGTCTTTAATAAAGTCCTTATAAGTAAAAGGATAAACTGTAGTTATTTTCCCTAATTCTGAGAGTTCATTATAGTTTTTTACCAATCGTTGAAACATCAATGAAGTTCCCCAACCATCTGTAATAATATGATGGTATACAGAAAACAAATAATGAAATTCCTCTTTTACTTTTATTAGAATGAACCTGTGTAATATTTTTTTTTCACTTAATTGAAAAGGGGTTTGAAACATTGTTTGCATAAATTCATCTGCTTCATCATCTGCATTATTACTTGATGAAAAATTGACATACTCTAATGATGATATATGCTCTTTAATCGTTTGTATTGTTATCCCATCATCAAATTGGTTTAGAATACTTCTATAAGTATCGTGTTGATTGATGAGCTGTATGTATGCCTCATTCAATACTTCATAAACTATAGTTCCTTTGATTATTATTTTTGCCCCTATGTTATAAATAGGATCTTCAGGATACATAAGCTGTTCAAAATAGACATCTTGTTGAGGAAGTGTGAGATTCATCTTTCTTATTAATAAAATGATTATAAGACTCATTACAATCTTTATTTATTTGAAAATTGTAAGAATCTTTAATTGAAAATTTACTTTGAATAGAAAAGTGTTATACCCAAAGATTTTCGGTTAGCTCTACTTTACTAGTCGTTCTAATATCTTTAACAACATTTCCATAATCAAATTTTATAATTCTATCTGCTAGATGAAAATATGCATCATCGTGGGTTACAGCAATAATTGTCTTTCCTTCACTTTTAAGTTTTGGTAATAATTGTTCGTAGAAGTATTTTCTAAAATGAGGATCTTGATCTGCAGCCCATTCATCAAGGACCAATACAGGTTTTTTTTCTAGCAATGCAAAAATCAGAGACATACGTTTACTTTGACCTTTTGAAAATTTTCTTCTTGCTGATACTTCTTTATCATCTTCAACAACTTCGTTTAATTGCATTGTTTTTAACAACTCAGTATATTCTTCATTATTTTCAAGTCTATAATCTTCATAGTTATGAGAGAATAGGTGGTTATCCGTAAATACTGCTGCTATTAAATTTTGCATCATTTCTGTAACATCTATTTTTTCTTTTCCGTTCATTACTACATTCCCTCCTGTAAGCTTGTATAGTCCTGTAAGGATATTTATAAAGGTGCTTTTCCCCGAACCATTACCTCCTACAATAAATATAGTTTCGCCTTGTTTTATTTCTAATTTTATTGGACCTAAAGCAAATGATGACAATTCTTTGTTTTCATTCTGATAAGCAAACGAAATGTTTTCAAAACTCAACGATTGAAAATCATCCTCCTTTTTTAATTTTGAATTAAATATATCATCGACAATTTCAAAATCCTTAATAAAATTTGAAATCCTAGAATTTGCCACTATAAATCTAGTATACAATTGTTGCAAGTTGATAATATTATTTATTGGTCCAGATATGAATAAAATGATAACTACGTAAGCAATAACATCCGCTCTTGATAATAATCCATATTCAGGAAGTATAAATAGAACTACTGCAACAACAAAATATAGACCATATTGACTTATTAAATTAATTGATAAAAAAACATAATTAATTTTAAAATCTAAGTCCATTGCTTGATTTCTATTTGGAATCATGAATTTATTCATAAGGTTATCTCTTTTAAAAAAACTTATTTTAAGTTCTTTGAACCCTCTTATAACATCATTTACATATTTATAATAATCTTCATTATACTTCCTTAATTCATTTACTTTTTTTGACATTGCATTCATTACAAAAAAATAACATCCTCCAACTACTATAATGAGACCAATTACAATTAATGCGGAAAATACTGAAAGTGTAAACATATATACCAAACAAAGCATTAGCATTAATAATGAATTAACAGTATGCGTTATTGTATAAGGTAATAATGAAAAAGTTCTTATATCTTCAACAACCGTGTAAAATCTCTGCGGACCATATTGCTCAAGCTTCTGCAGAGAGGCGTTTAGTATTTGTTTAAAAATTTTCTTTTCATTCTCATATAATAAATTAAATGAAAATTTATTTAATTTTTTTTGAAATGTAACATTTAGTAGATAAGTATAAACAAGTATCGCAATAAACACGATACTCATATAGCTTTTTAAAAAAGCTTCGTTTCCAGCCATTACGTTATTGATTATATAGACAATTCCAAAACTTAAAAGAGTATTTGGTATTGCATATAATAATAAATGAATAATGTTTTTAATTGATATTTTAAGCATCAGTTTATTGGTAGATTTAGATTCATATTTAACTTTTTAAAATAGTTAATAAAAAAATCTTCATTATTAAATATAAAAAAATGATTTCCTTCTAACGATTTTATTTTAACCTCGCGAGAACTTTCATTTTCCCATTCTATTACTTGATTTTCTATAAGGTATGTTCAACTTTTCTTTTATTATACTATTGCTTTAAAATCGACTTTCAAGATCGGTATGTAGAACTCAATTAATTCAGGATGATTCTGAGATTCATCTGGAATACCTCCCATTTTTATAACTTCTTCCCAAAACAGATTATCTGGTACGTGGGATAATATTTTTTTTCTTTTAATTGAGAGGCTTTTCTCCCGCCTACAACTAATTTTAATGGCTTTCTTATATCTATTTTTTTTAGTTTGTGGAAAATTAAATATCCGATTAAGGCTCCTCATACTATGTCCATAAATAATATACGCCTCACATGAATTTATTTCTTCCAGAACTTTTGAAAGTAAATCTTCTATAATTAAGTCAATATCACTTATCCTCATTTCCATAATTCTCATAGCCCTCCCCGGGTATTCTATAACAATAAAAATTGAAAATTTTTGAGAAAATTTTTGAAAAGAATATTTACTGCCTTTCGTTATTCTCAATAAATTTATTAATTACCTGTAATACTCCTTTACTCTTTATTATCGTTTTTATTCATTCAACATTAATCATCATATTTCCAATCATATAAATTACAAAAAAGTTGAATGTTACTATATAAAAAGCCTAGCTACATAAAAAGACTATTAGCTATAAAATTTTAATTGAGTTTATATGTTCTGAATGGTAATTTGCTTACACGGAAATTTTAAAATCTTTATTCAATAAAAAAAAAACAATAGTAACTAATAAATAACCAACAACTCTTATTTTACAACCATCTATCACACATGTGTTTAAACAAATGACATGATGTTTCATTTGATTTTAAGTCAATAACAAAACCTAAATTTCCCTTTAAATCATTCAAAATTAATACATACATTTAATCATTAAATATTTTTTGCACGAAAATAGCGGTCACATTGACATTAAGATTACGGACTTTTCACATAAAAATTACGGACTTTCGGGTATTGAAAAGTTTTTTTTAAAACCATAAAGCATACTCCTATAAATGTAAAAAGGCAGCCCAAATTGAACTGCCCATTTTACCATATTTGTATTAACCTTATTGATACTTTTTTAACACTCAAACCTTCATCAATCAATAGAATACATTGACATCGATGAGCTTTTGATGAACTATCATAGACAGTCGTTAATTCTAACTTTTGACTATCAGTGAGAATGTGACTTTTTAACATCTGACAAAGATAGACAAGAGTGTCGGCTATTTAATCACAACTACTTATAACAATTGATACAATGACAAAACCCATGTAATCAGTTGAAAAATTCTTTCCGCTAGAAATTATATTATTGATTATATAGACAATTCCAAAGCTGAGTATGGTATTTAGGAATGGAATACAATACTAGAAAGAGGAAATTCTTAATAGAGATTTTAAGCATTCGATTTCAATATATGAGAGTTGATATTCTTAAAATAATTTATAAAAAACATTTCGTTACTGTATATAAAAAAATGATCTCCCTCCATTGCTTTAATTGTGACTTCTGATAAACTTTGATTTTTCCATTGTATTATTTCCTCATCTTTTATCTCCTCACAGGTACCATAAAATACGTCTATAGGCAAATCTATTTTTTCAGCTTCTTCATATATATAATTTTCAATGGTTTTAAAATCGGCTTTTAAAATCGGCATATAAAACTCCATTAATTCAGGATAGCTCTGAACCTCTTCAGAGATTCCTCCGATTTTTATTACCTCTTCCCAAAATTCATCATTTGATAAATGAGATATTTTTCTATCACGCTCAATAGAAGGGGGATTTCTTCCGCTAATAACCAATTTTAAAGGACTTTTTATTCCAATCTTCTTTAGTTCATGGCATACTAAATATCCAATAAGCCCCCCCATACTATGCCCGTAAATAATATAATCCTTACATAATTCAATCTCACGGATAATCTCTGGCATTAAATTATTCACTAATAAAGTAATATCATCAATTAAACTCTCATTGATTCGATTTCCTCTTCCAGGATACTCGATAACCACAAAATTAGAATTACTTTTTAAAAAATTTTGAAAAGAATACATGCTTCCTCCTGCAAAGGGAAAAGCTATAACTTTTACATTATTATAATTATTCATTTTTTTATTTAGTTTGTTAATCTGTTATTTTTAAGGATAAATTCTAAATGGTACCATATTAATGATTTCATTTAATAGCATTGCTTTTGATGTATTCTATAATACAATTTATATTAGGCCTTTGCATCAATGTTAAGTGAGTTCCTGAGATTTCTATAACTTCAAAAGAAGATTCAGTTAAATGGTACCAAAACTCTTCATTTATTATATCTGATTCTTTTGCTTTAAAATAGATAATATCTGTTTTATAAACAGAAACTCGCGGTGGTTTTGGCAAATCTAAACCTATAGTCCTAATTTGATTAATTTTTTCAAGACATTGGAATAAGTCAATTTCAGAATAATAAGTTGAAAAGAATGAATTCCACATTTGAGGAACTTTATACTCATAATGACCTGTTTTAATTTTTTCCTTAAACATGGTATAAAATAAGTCAATATCGTTAATTTCTGACAAGTCGTCTAAATCGATTTGAGGACACATATCGTTCAGTAATCTTTTTTCATTCTCTATTGATAATTTTCTGTCATCTGTGAAATATTCCTTACAATTATCAACTTCAAAATTAGGATTAATATAGCTGTCAGTATCTATCATATACAATCTATCAATTTTAAAGTTTTTCTCCTCCAAATAATTTGTCATTAAATAACCCAGATAACCTCCATAACTAAATCCTAATAAAGTCACGTTGTCATATCCCTCAAATAAAATTCTAATTTCTTCAGCATACATGAAAGGAATTTGATTATGGATAATAGCCGTGGGTGAAAAAATATTTTTATCAAAATCAAAAATCCAAATATTATAGTGATTTTTTAACTCTTCAAATAGAGTTCTGTATCCTAAAATTGATCCCTGTCCCTCATGAATTGTAACTAAGTTAGGTTTTGTATCATCAATAAAACTGTAATTGGAAAAATTAGCCCATTCTAAACTCTTTTTATATTTTTTAGATAATTTTATCTTATCTATGTTATCAAAATTTAAGTCTTTATTTAGAGACTCTTGATCTAAAGTCAAAGCAGAAGGCAATAAACCGCCCTCTTTTAAAGAACTTAGCGTATTGATTAGCCTTGTTAGGTTATCTTTGTAACTGTCAGCCAAATTTTGAATTGTATTGTCAATATATAAATCGGTATTAAAGGCAATAGAGAGAGTTAACTGTCCTGAGACAATCATGCCGGAGATCCCCAGCAGAACTTCATTCTTATTTAAAACGGAACTGCCCAATCCGACATTATCCGAACCGTAAGAAAACAACGAATCTGAACTATTACTCACATTATCTCCAAAATCACCAAGATAGTTGAATTCAATACTCGGGACTAAAACACTTTGAAAATTTGCTGTCAAATATTTTAATACACCATAACCGATACCTTTCTGTGGTATATTTCTCAAAGACTCTTTTACTGATACCAAATTTGTCAGCGAATCTGACTCAGGAACATTAAGTACAAAAGGATAAATCGTAGTAAACCAACCAATAGTCCTGCTTACATCAAGGTCTTCGATGATATCTTCCCTGCCATGCCCCTCAATCTTTATTACACTTCTTTCCAATCCGAAAACTTCCTTCATGGCAAGACCTAGAGCTGTCAGCAATACATCATTGATCTCTGTATTATAAACATTATGAATCTCTGTTTGAAGACATTCTGTATTATTCTTATCCAGAGTAAAGGAAATTCTTCTGTCAATATCTGTTTTTATTGCTTGGGCTTGCTTATCAACTGGGAAAATAGGTATTTCCTCGAGGCTTAATGATTCCCAATAAGGCTTCTCAGCCTGAAGCTTATCACTAAGGGCATACTGACTCAGAGCAGAAGACCATAGTTGAAAAGAATCTGTCTTCAATGGCAGCGTCGGGCTGATTCCTGAGAGATATTGCTGATATACCGCCGAGAAATCCTCCAATAAAATACGCCAAGACACACCATCTACTACTAAATGATGAATGATAAGGGCTATACGGTCACCATCCTGTAATCGAAAATGAGCCGCCTTGAATAAAGGACCGGTCCCAAGATCAAATCCTGACTGAAGCTCCTCACCAATTTTCAACATCACAGCTGAAGCATCAATCTCGTTTCGTAAATCATAAAAATCAACAACAAAATCATGTTCTGGTAAACCCGCATTAGACTGCTTTAAAACACCTTGGTCATATTTGTAAACCATACGAAGGGCATCATGGTGTTCAAGTATAACAGAAATACACATAGCTAAAATCTGCGTATCAAGAACTTCCCTACTTTTTAAAACTACCGACTGATTATAATGATGGTGTACTTTAAAACTTGTATCCTCGAAAAAGTAGCACTGGATAGGAGTTAAAGGTACTTCCCCTAAAACAACAGACTGATCGATATTGCGTATTCCCGCTTCCATATGCTCAGCTAATTCCTCTAATACGGAAAAACGAAGGATTTGCTGGATTTTTAAACTATAACCTTTTTGTTTTAAACGCGAAATAATCTGAATAGTTTTTATCGAATCTCCTCCCAGATTATAAAAATTGTCTTTTATGCTGATAGATTCTCGTTTAAGAATATCCCCCCAGACTGTAGCAAGAATTTTCTCCTTTTTAGTTCGAGGAGCAATATATTCATTACGAATAATATCACCTCCTGAAACATCAGGCAAAGCCTTACGGTCTGCCTTCCCATTAGGAGTGAGGGGAATAACATCCAGCTCCACAAAAAAACTTGGAATCATATATTCCGGAAGCCTGCTCTCCAGAAAATCTCTTAATGCAGATTTATCAACACCCTCTGAGATCAAATAGGCGACTAAGACTTTATCTTCATTAATTATCTTTGCCTCCACAATAGCCTGGCTTATGCTATCGGAATAAGCAAGAATTACACTCTCGATTTCTCCAAGCTCGATCCTGAAACCCCTAATCTTCACCTGGCTATCTTTCCTACCTAAAAATACCATATCTCCATCGGCAAGCCAGCTTGCTATATCTCCTGTGTCATACATTCTCTGACCAGCTATAAAAGGATTGCTGATAAATTTCTCAGCCGTGAGATCTTCCCTGTTCAAATAGCCTCTTGCGAGTCCTGCACCTGAGATATAAAGCTTGCCGGGAACTCCTGTCGGAACCAGAGCCAGTAAATCATCCAGAATATAAATCTGGGTGTTGGCTATTGGTTTTCCAATAGGTATCAGATTCTCATCTGTAATTCTTTTTACAATGCATCCAACTGTACTTTCCGTTGGGCCGTATTCATTGTAAATGGCAAGCGCTCTGTTTTGCTGAAAAATTCCCTCTACCTGCTTCTTAAGTAAAGACTCTCCTCCAACTACAATTTTCTGCATTGGACTTTCCTTTAATTGTACATCTTTCAGTAACTCCAAATGAGAAGGAGTTAATTTTATACTGTCCAAGTCCGATGCGTTTGAAATATAGTCCGCCAATACTTCATCAAAACTTAAATCATTGCCCATGATTTTAATCTTATTTCCTCTGATAAGGGGTAAGTAAATACTGGTAACAGTCAAATCAAAAGATAATGAACTGAATACCCCAAAATTTCCTTCTTCCTCTTTTTCAAAATAAAACGCTGAACACCACTGCAGATAATTAAACAGACTATGATGTTCAATCATTACCCCTTTTGGGCTGCCGGTAGTTCCTGAAGTATAAATGATATAGGCTAAATCTTTCGGAGTACCAGACTTTGAAAGATTACTTTTGCTATATCTGAACCTTTCTAAATTAAAAGAGATAATTTCCTCCTGATCTAAAACAACCTTGCAGTTACTGTCCTTTTCAATATATGCAATACGCTCCACTGGATAATTGATATCAATAGGAACATAGGCTCCACCTGATTTTAAAGTACCTAAAATCGTAATAATCATAAGCTCGCTCCTTTCTAACTTTATCCCTATAAGGTCATCGGACTGGATATGGTATGTCTCTCGTAAATAATTCGCCAATTGATTCGACTTCTCATTAAGCTCACGGTACGTCATCGATTTGCCCTCAAATACAACCGCTGTATGATCAGGAGTTCTTAAAACCTGATCCTCAAAGAGGTCAACTATCGTTTTATCTGTGGGATAATCCGCTTTCGTGTCATTAAACTCAAACAGCAGCTGATCCTTTTCTAATTCGGTCAAATAGTCCAATGATCTCAATTGAGCCTGAGCATCACCAGCAAACAGCTCTATTAAATTATGAACATGACCTGATAACTTACTCATCAGTTCAGGATCGTATTTATTCTTGTTATACTTAAAGTCAATATGTAGTGAATCAGAATACGGACTCGCCATGATACTAAAATCAAAATTGGTCTGTTCAAATGCAGCAATGGATTCAATCCTTAATTCCTGATCTCTGTCCTGCTGTGCCTGCTGGACATCTTCCCTGATAATATCCTGAACAGGATAGTTCTCAAATACCAGAATATGATTGATCAGGTTAGCCCCCAGTTCACTCTGTGAACTTACCTCCGATAAATTTGAATAATGGTGCGCATTGCCGGAGATGGACTGCTCTTGAACTTTTGTCAACAAATCAGCCACACGTTCCCCTTCACCATACTGAATCCTTACAGGAACCGTATTGATAAACAAACCGATCATATCCTCTATTCCTTCAAGTTCACCGGGCCTGCCCGATACAACTGAACCAAAAACAACATCATTTGTATTATTGTATCTCGAGAGCAGATAACCCCAGACTGCCTGAACAAAGGTGTTCTGGGTTATCCCTGTTTGAGTACATAAGGTATTCACCTTATTATATAATTCACCTTTTATAGTGGTTCTTTCTCTGGATTCTAAGTAGGACTCTTCTTCTATAAGCATTCGCTTAAAAGGAATTTCTGCCGTATCTGTATAACCTTGTAGGTAGTCACGCCAATAAGCCATCGAAGCATTATTATCAGCACTCTCCAGCCACTTAATATAGCTGGAATACAGAACAGGCCTAGGAAGATCTAGCGGCTTGTTCTGATAAAGTGAATTCAATATCTGATAAAAATCCTTAATCAGAATACTCATACACCAGCCGTCTGTCAAAATATGATGGTGGCTCCATATGAATTCATAATTGTCATCGCCTAAATCCAATAACATCAGTCGCATCTGAGATGCAGATTCCAAATCGAACCCTAAGGTGCGATCCTCCTCTTTGATGCGCTCCACATACTCTTCCAGTGCTGATTCCTCCGGCTTGCATTTATAGGAAAATGTACTCGCAACAGTCTTTCTAACTATCTGAAGAGGCTCATCTGCCAGATCATAACTAAATCCTGTTCGCAGCACTCCATGGCGCAGTATTAACTGGTCATAAGCCTCTTTTACCAAATCAGTATCCAGATCCAAAGCCTTTATCCTATAGGACATCTGCTCGAAATACATCGGTGAGGATCTGTCCGAAAGCCAGTGATAGTAAATACCCTGCTGCAGAGGCGAGAGTTTATATACATCCTCTAAACTGTTATCCTGATTGATAAGCGATAAGGCTTCTGTACTTAATTCTTTATAAGTCAGGTCAGATGGCGTCAATCGCACCTCTTTTACTGAACTTAAACTCTCAATAAGCAGGGTAAGCTTCTTTTGGTAGGAATCAGCAAGAGCCTGAATCGTAGCATCATCATACAATTCGCTGCTGAAGCCAATATTCATCGAAAGGCAGCCCGAAACCAGCATGCCTGAAATAGTCAAAAATACTTCGCCTTCATTTAAAACAGAACTGCCCTCGCCTATATATTCAGAGCCGTACGAAAATAATGAATCAGAGCTGTTACTCACATTATCTCCGAAATCTCCCAAATAATTGAACTCAATGCTCGGAACCAGATTACTCTGGAAGTCCGGTGTCAAATATTTCAGCATACCATACCCAATACCTTTCTGGGGTATTTTCCTTAATGACTCCTTAACCTGCACTAATGTATTCAATGAATCTGATGCTGATACACTCAGTACAAAGGGATAAACTGACGTAAACCAGCCAACTGTCCTGCTGATATCAGTATCTTCCACAATATCCTCTCTTCCATGACCCTCAACCTTAAGCACACTTCGCTCCAGTCCAAAAACATCCTTCAGGGCAAGACCAAGACCGGTCAATAATATATCATTGATCTCTGTACTGTAAACATCATGGCTCTGGGTTTGCAGAAGTTCGGTAACATCCTTGTCCAGTGTAAAAGAAATCCCACTGTCAGCCTTGGAGCTACCTGCTGCTTTATCTACAGGGAAAGATGCAATGGATGCACTGTTTAAGGACTCCCAGTAAGGCTTCTCTGTCTGAAGCTTATCACTTAACGCATACTCTTGCTGCAGGGATGACCAGTGCTGAAAAGAATCCGTCTTTAGCGGCAGATCAGGTCTGACGCCCGATAAATAACTTTCATAGGCCGAAGTAAAATCCTCCAGAAGTATACGCCATGAAACTCCGTCCACAATCAAATGGTGAATAATCAATGCCAGACGGTCGCCGTCTTTTAATCGAAAATGCGCCGCCTTAAACAAAGGACCTTCTGCCAAAGTAAAACTCGATTGAAGCTCCCCGCCCTTCTCTGACATTAAATCCTCTGCATTATCCTGATGCTGAAAATCGTAAAAATCAACAGCAAAATCATGTTCCGGCAAACCTTCATTTAATTGCTTCCATACACCCTGATCCGATTTATAAACCATACGAAGCGCATCATGGTGCCCAAGCAGAGCAGTAATACTTTTAGAGATAATCTGCGTATCAAGGGCTTCCCTGCTTTTCAAAACCACAGACTGATTGAAATGATTATGAACCTTAAAGGCTCTATCATTGAAAAAATAATGTTGAATCGGGGTTAGTGAAACGTCCCCTAAAACCGCAGACTGATCGATATCACGCGTGCTTAACTCTACATATTTAGCCAAGTCCTCCAACACCGGTACACGAAGGATCTGCTGGATCTTTAAACTGTAGCCCTGTTGTTTTAATCGCGATACAATCTGAATCGTTTTTATCGAATCGCCTCCCAGATTATAAAAACTGTCTTTTACACTGATCATATCACGTTTAAGAACATCCTCCCAGACACTCACCAACAGCTTCTCCTCTTTGGAACGGGGAGCAACATATTCTTTCCTTATAATATCAGCTCCTGAAACTTCTGGAAGGGCCTTGCGGTTAACCTTTCCGTTTGGTGTTAAAGGAACAGCATCAATCTCAACATAAAAACTAGGAACCATATAATCAGGAAGTTTACTCTCCAGAAAGGATCTTAACAGTGATTTGTCTAGGGTATCTGCTACCACATAAGCAACAAGTACTTTATCCTCATTGATATTTCTGGCATCTACCACAACCTGAGTTACACCCGGATACTCCAGAATTGTGCTCTCGATCTCTCCCAGCTCAATCCTAAAGCCTCTGATCTTCACCTGGCTGTCTTTCCTGCCTAAAAACTCAATATTACCATCCGCAAGCCAGCTCGCCAAATCGCCTGTATCATACATTCTCTGATCGGCTATAAAAGGATTGCTGATGAATTTCTCAGCCGTGAGCTCTTCCCTGTTTAGATATCCTCTTGCCAGTCCTGCTCCTGAAATATATAACTTCCCGGGAACACCAATTGGAACCAATTCCATTGCATCATCCAATATATAAATCTGCGTGTTAGCTATTGGCTTACCTATAGGAATAATAGATCTTGACACATCATCTTTTGAAACTTTATAAATCGATGTGCAAACTGAGCATTCAGTTGGACCATATGCATTAAAATAATCAATCCCTAATCCTGAAATCATTGATGCCTTAACAGGATTTGCTGATTCTCCTGCTGTTATAATACATCTGAGGTTCGAGCCTAAAATCTCTTCATCAGAAAATAATTCCAAGTAACTTGGAGGGAGAGTGACAACTGTAGACCCCGTTTCCTTTAAAAACTTCAGAAAATAATCTTTATTTTTTAGTACCTCGTCTGATCCGATACACAACGAAGCACCTGTAGCAAGACTCATCATCATTTCAGAAATTGAGGCATCAAAAGCTACAGAGGCAAACCATACGATTTTATCTTTTGCCGTAATACCAAATGACCTGATTTGGGCAAGGGACATATTAACACTGCCGCTATGTTCAACCATAACCCCTTTTGGATTACCCGTCGTACCAGAGGTATAAATAACATAAGCCAGGTTATCAGATCCGCTCAGCCTCTCTGCATTTTCTTTTGAATAAGAATTTTTAGCCTGTAAAAATAAGGACAACTCAGCTGCATCAAGAATTAATTTGCTCTTACTATCCTTCTCTATATAAGACACACGCTCCTGCGGATAATTTACATCAATAGGCAGATATGCTGCTCCGGATTTCAAAATACCCAAAATGCATACAAGCAAAAACTCACTCCTCTCGAGTTTTAAACCTATCAGATCTTCAGGATCAATAGTATATTTATCTCTTAAATAGTATGCCAGCTGATTGGACAGCTCATTTAGATCCTTATAACTTAATACCGAGTCCTCAAATATAACTGCTATATTATCAGGAGTCTTTAGAACCTGATGCTCAAATAAATCTAATATTGTCTTATCTTTTGGGTAATCAAATGAAGTTGAATTGAAATCAAGCAACAGTTCCTTTTTTTCATGATCCTTTAAATAAATAATTTTATTTAAAGGAGTGTCCGGTTTATTAATTACATATTTTATTACTTCTTCCAGATGATTTACTAAACGATTCATTCCAGCATGGCTGTAAATGTCATTATTGTACTCTAAAAGCAAATACAATTCTTCTCCTACTTCACTAAAATTAAATGTCAGATCAAATTTACTTATTACATGATCTCCCTTTTCATATCTAGTAATTTTTAAATCTTCTTGAATATATGATTTGATTTCATTTTTACTCGTATCATTATTCTGCAGAACGACCATTACATCAAATAATGGATTTCTGCTCATATCACGTGTTAAATTCAGATCTTTTACCAGTTCATCAAATGGATACATTTGATGAGTGTAAGCATCAAGCGTATTCTTCTTTATTATCTTTAAAAGATTTAAAAAATTGTCCGTTTCTTTAAACCTAGAACGCAGCGCCAATGTGTTGACATAAAATCCAATTTGATTTTCTAAATCCAGATGTTCCCGACCCGCAATAGGGCTCCCTATAATAATATCTGTCTGATTGGAATATTTGTACAGCAATGTATTGATAACACCCAATAACCCCATAAATAATGTTGCCTTTTGTTCTTCAAGCAGCATCTTCATGCCTTTTAAGTAAAGTGAACCAATTTTTTTGTGTACAATTGCTCCATTAGAGGTCTTTAGGGCTGGACGAGATTTATTATTTGCAATCTCAATGACCGGCAAAGTACCGCTAAACTGATCCAGCCAATAGGATTTACTTTCCTTTAATTCTCCGCTTCTTAAACTTTCCTGCTGCCATGCAGAATAATCTTTATACTGAATTTCTAATGGTTTTATTGTACTTGTTAATTTATTTTTACTTTCATAGTAAAAGGCAAGCAATTCTCCCATCATAATGGCCATCGACCAGCCATCACTTATTATATGATGCATAACAAATGCAAAAACAGCCTTATTTTTATCTAATTGAAGTAGACTAGCTCGCAATAATGGACCCTTTGATAAGTCAAACCCCATTATAATTTCTTTCTGAAGTGCTGTCTTGACAGCATTTTCTTGATTTTCAACATTGCATAAATCAATATGTTCAATCTTAAAACCAATACTATCAATACTCTTTACAACTTGACGGATTCTTCCTTCTTCATCTTCTTGAAATACCGTCCTTAATATCTCATGACGTTCCATTAAAAGTCTAAAAGCCTGTTCCAATAAGTCTGTATCCAAACTGCCTTCGAAAATATAAAATAATGGAATATTATAAACTGCATTCCCTTCCTCTAATTGATCTAAGATCCATAAACGATACTGCGAAGAAGATACTTCATAATCGGAAGCAACCGGTATAGATGAAATTTTGGCATTATGATTATTTTGATTATCTATTTTTTCTAAGAAAACTAAAAGTTCTTTTTTATTTAATTTAATTTTTTCAATAAGATCAAAAGTTAGATTTTCTTTTGAACCTTCTATGGCAATACCGTCACCCTCTATTTTTAATTTAATGTTATGGCTAATAAGTTCGTCTATTAGTTGCTCTAATATCATATTACAATTTTAATTTCCTGATTAATATTTTCTTTTGACTCTGCAGCCCATAGATTTCTTGCTATAATTTTTGAAATAAATTCAATTTGGGGAGTATTAAAAATTTCTTCTACTTTAAGACTGACTGCAAATTCATTTTTAACCCTTGAAATAACCTGCATTGCTTTTAAACTATGTCCACCCAATTCAAAGAAATCATCCGTTACACCTATTGGAGAAATATTTAAAACTTCTTCCCATATCAGCACTAACTTTTCTTCTATATCATTTCTTGGCGCAATATATTCTTTCCTGATAATATCTCCGTCATTAATATCTGGCAAAGCTTTACGATCAACTTTTCCATTGGGAGTCATAGGAATAAAGTCTAACTCTACATAAAAACTCGGAATCATATAATCTGGCAGTTTTTTCTCCAGAAAATCTCTGAGCAGTATTTTGTTCAGATTATCCGAGAGCAAATAGGCAACCAGCACTTTATCTCCATTGATTATCCTGTCCTCTACAACAACCTGTTTTAAATCTTCCGAATACTGCAAAATCGTACTTTCAATCTCTCCCAGCTCAATTCTGAATCCTCGAATCTTAACCTGATTGTCTTTCCTTCCCAAGAACTCTATATTGCCATCTGGCAGCCAATAACCTAAATCTCCTGTATCATACATGCGTATTCCTTCAATAAAAGGATTGCTTAGGAATTTCTCCTTTGTTAATTCTGGTCTATTTAAATATCCTCTTGACAATCCTAAACCAGAAACATAGATTTTACCAACAACTCCTATTGATACTGGATTTAAATTTCTGTCTAAGATATAAATCTGTGTATTGGAGATTGGCTTACCAACTGGAATTCTACTATAATCTTGATTTTTTATCTCAAAAGTTGTGGTGAATGTTGTATTTTCTGTCGGACCGTATCCGTTAACTACTTTTATATTTGGATATCTTTCAAACAATTTTTGACAATGAATCGGAGATACTACATCACCTCCTACAATTAATTTAGTTATTCCATGAAAGAAATTAATATTGTTTTCAACAACATTACTAAACAGCAAAGCTGTCATCCAAAGACTGTCTACATTCTGTTTCTTTGCAATATCTTCTAATAAGGCTACATCCAGTAAATCATTATAACTGCTCAATACTAATTTTGAACCATTTAATAAAGTTCCAAAAAATTCAATTATTGTTGCGTCAAAAGATATTGATCCTGTACTTAAAAGAATGTTGTTTTCGTTCAACGGGAAATATGTACAGGGTTTAACCAGTCTTACAACATTCCTATGTTCAACCATCACTCCCTTAGGATTACCTGTTGTTCCTGAAGTATAAATTACATAGGCCAAATCAGAAGTTTGGTTAATTTTCTCTAAATTATTTTTTTTGAATCTGAATCTTTGTAAATTATAAGATATGATTTCTTCCTCATCTATCACAGCTTTGCAATTACAGTCATTTTCTATAAATGAAATACGCTGTTCCGGATAATTCAGATCTATCGGAACATACGCTGCTCCGGATTTCAGTATCCCTAAGATTGAAATAATCATTAACTCACTTCTATCAAGCTTAACTCCAACTAAATCATCTGGTTCAATGCTATAATTTTCTCTTAAATAATGACCAAACTGATTGGCCCTTTCATTTAGATCATGATAGGTCAATTCAGTCTCGCCAAATAGCAGTGCTATATTATTTGGAGTCCTTTCAGCCTGCTCCTCAAATAAGTCAACTATAGTTTTTTCCTTTGGATACGCTGTGTCTGTTGAATTAAAATCAGACAACAACTGCTTTTTCTCTGTCAACGTGATATAATCAACATCTTGGATATTGGCAGTCGGATTATCAATCAATTCACTCATCAGATTCTCAAAATGTAAAAACATTCTTTCTATCAAAAATGAATCATAAATATCTGTATTATATTCAATTCCTAGATACAAGTCTTCATTCTCCACAAAAGTAAAACACATATCAAATTGAGATGTATTGCTCTTAAGCCCGTACTGGCTTACTTTAAGATTGATAAACTCCTCTCTTTCATTTATATTATGAAGTTGGGCGTGATTCTGTAAAACTACCATAACATCAAATACAGCCGAACGGCTAGAGTCTCTTTTTAAATTCAACTTACTAAGTAGTACATCAAATGGATAAGCTTGATGCTCATAAGCTTGTAATAAGTTTTCTTTTTGTTTTGTTATTAAATCTAAAAAGCTACTATTTTCCTTAAATTTCGTCCTAAGAGCTAAAGTATTTAAATACAAACCTAATTGATTCTCTAGATCCGGATGGTCTCTTCCTGCAATCGGAGTGCCGACAACAATATCATCCTGACCTGAATACCTATAAAGCAAGGCATTTATGCCTGATAGCAATGTCATAAATAAGGTAACGTCGTTTGATTTCGAAAAAGCTTTTAACTTATCCAAGAATGATTTGGAAAATTCATGTACAATTCTCTCTCCATTATAAGTTTTTACCAATGGCCGTACCTTAAAACTTGGCAAATTTAAAACAGGTAGTTCTTCACTGAATTGATTTAGCCAGTACTGCTCCGATTTTTGCTGCTTTTTTTGCTGCAATTCCTCACTCATCCATACTGCATAGTCCTTATACTGGATATTTAAAGCAGGCAGATCAATCTCTTTTCCCTGAACCAAGCCATTGTAAGTTTTTACAATCTCTGATGTTAATAACTCTACAGACCAACCATCCCCTATAATATGATGCATGGATAAGAAAAATACATATTCACTTTCTTTTAATTTTATTAATGATCCTCTAACTAAGGGGCCATGTTCCAAATCAAATAACTCTTGATTACTGTCCTGCAAATAATTAGCAACACACTCATCTGGATCTGCTTCTAAACTATAATCTTTATGGCTAAGTCTGAAATCCAATCCTTCAATAGGTATAATATATTGTTGAATCATACCTTCAGAGGTTGTTCCAAAATAAGTTCGCAAAATTTCATAACGCTCAATCAATAATCTTAAGCATTCTTCAAATTTATTTACTTGTATTTCCCCTTTTAAAGTAACGGCGCCCATTATGTTATACGCTAAAGAACCGCCTTCTAATTGACTTAAGATCCATAACCTTGCTTGGGAAGCCGTCACTGGATATGATGGCATTTCTGGAGCTTTAGGTATTGGGACAAATTTATTGACACGTAACTCATTACTTAACACATCAATACTTGGACTGCTGAAAAATGTCTTAAACGATATTCCTTTACCCAGCTGTTTGTATATCCTGTTGATTACCTGTGCAACCAGCAGGCTGTGCCCGCCCAATTCAAAGAAGTTATCGGTAATTCCAATTCTTTCAATCCCTAATACATCCTGCCAAATCAACACCAGTTTCTCTTCTGTCTCATTCCTAGGGGCAACAAACTCTTTTCTGATAAAATCCGCATCATCAACATTCGGTAGAGCTCTGCGATCTATTTTGCCATGATCAGTTAATGGCAATTTTTCCAATGAAACATAGGAATTAGGAACCATATAATCCGGTAATTTTTCCTGCAAAAAGTTTCGTAAATCAGATTTATTAACAACATCATTTGAGACCAGATAAGCAACCAGGGCTTTATCTTGATTATTCTCTTTTAGTTCTACTACCACTTGCTTTAAAGATTCTGAATATTGTAAAATAACATTCTCAATCTCTCCTAATTCAATACGGAAACCTCTGACTTTAACCTGATGATCTTTCCTGCCTAAAAATTCAATATTCCCATCGGACAGCCATCTTCCTAAATCTCCAGAATCATACATGCGCAGACCCTTAATGAAAGGATTGGCTATAAATTTCTCCGAAGTCAGCTCAGGCTTATTTAAATAGCCTCGCGCAACGCCAGATCCCGATATATACAACTTTCCGGTAACCCCAAAAGCAACAGGCTGCAACTGTTCGTCTAACAGGTAAATCTGAGTATTTGATATTGGACGTCCAATTGAAGGATTGCATCTTAGATAATCCTCTTTTAACGTAATTGTAGTTACTACATGAGTTTCGGTCGGCCCATAATGATTATGGAGCTTCATTTCTACTGATCTTAGCTTGTCTACTGCATCCTCACTTAAAGTTAATTGTTCTCCGGCAACAATAATATCCTTTATTATTTTTGACTTTATTAAAGAATAGAATGACTCTACATCCAATAATAACTTAAAATACGATGTCGGTAAAAAAAGAGTGTTGATATTATTTCTTTTTATAAAAGCCGAAAGAGCCTCCGAATCTCTTTTTAAAATTTCGGCAATTGGATATATAGTGCCCCCTCTCAAGAGAGTTGTAAATATTTCATGAAATGAGGCATCAAAACTTATACTTGCAAATTGAAGTGTTCTGTCACTGGCATGTATTTCAAGCTCTTTATTATGAAAAGTGATCAAATTAGTCATATTGCCATGCTCTAACATAGTTCCTTTGGGAACACCTGTCGAACCAGAGGTATACATAACATATACCAAATTGCTTGATTTAATTTTTACATTATTATTCTCTATACTGTAGTTCTTTTGGACTTTGAAAAATTTATCCAATTCTTCTTCATCAATTACAACTTTACTGTTGCTGTCCTGTTTAATATAAGAAATTCTCTCTTCTGGATAATGTGGATCAATTGGCACATAAGCTGCTCCGGTTTTTAAAATTCCTAAAATTGAAACAATTAAAATTTCACTTTTTTCTAATTTTATACCTATTAAGTCATCATTTTGAATACCAAAATTTTGTATTAAGTATGCTGCAAACTGATTTGATCTTTCATCGAGATCCTTATAAGTCAATTCCTTATCCTCAAAGACAACAGCTGTATTATCAGGAGTTCTTAAAACCTGATCCTCAAACAGATCAACTATTGATTTATCTGATGGATAATCTGCCGCTGTATCATTAAAATCAAACAATAACTCTGACTTCTCAGAATCTGTAAAATAATCTAATGAATTTAATTTACCCTCCGGATCTGAACTAAACTGTTCAGCAATAGTATAAACATGGCCTGACAATTTACTCATCATCTCCTGATCATACTTATTTTTATTATACTTAAAGTCTATGCGTAACGATGATGAAGAGGAACTCGCAATGATATTGAAATCATAATTGGTCTGCTCAAAAGCAGCAATGGATTCAATCCTTAACTCCTGGTCTCTGCCCTGCTGTGCCTGCTGAACATCCTCCCGTATAATATCCTGAACCGGATAGTTCTCAAATACTACTATATGATTTATCAGGTTAGCACCCAGTTCACTCTGTGAACTTACCTGTGATAAATTTGAATAATGGTAAGCATTGCCAGAGATGTACTGCTCTTGAACTTTTCTCAGCAGATCAGCTATACGTTCCCCTTCACCATATTGTATTCTCACAGGAACTGTATTGATAAACAGCCCGATCATATCTTCTATTCCTTCGAGCTCTGCAGGCCTGCCCGATACAACTGAACCAAAGACAACATCATTTGTATTATTGTATCTCGAGAGAAGATAACCCCAAGTTGCCTGAACAAAAGTATTTTGCGTTATTCCGGTTCGGCTACACAATTCATTTATTTTATTAAAAAGATCTCCTTCTATTATTACAGTCTCTCTGGCTTCTGAATAAAAATCATGTTCTGAATCCTGACGCTTAAAGGGAACTTCTGCCGCATCTGTATACCCTTTTAGGTATTCACCCCAGTAAGCCAAAGAAGCATTCTTATCTACACTGTCCAGCCACTTGATATAGCTGGAGTACAGAACAGGCTTGGGAAGATCCAGCGGCTTGTTCTGATAAAGAGAATTCAGTATCTGATAAAAATCCTTGATCAGAATACTCATACACCAGCCGTCTGTCAAAATATGATGGTGGCTCCATATGAATTCATAATCGTCATTGCCTAAATCCAATAACAGCAATCGCATCTGTGATGGAAATTCCAAATCAAATCCGAAGGCACGGTCTTCCAGTTTGATATGCTCCACATAATCTTCCAATGATAAATCCTCAGGCTTGTGTCTAAAGGCAAATGTACTCGGAACAGTCTTTTTTACTATCTGAAGCGGCTCATCGGCCAAGTCATAAGAGAAACTAGTACGCAAGACACCGTGGCGCAGTATTAACTGATCATAGGCATACTTTACCGAATCAACAGTAAGATCAAAAGCTTTTATTCTGTAGGACATCTGCTCGAAATACATCGGTGAGGATCTATCCGAAAGCCAGTGATAATAAATACCCTGCTGTAAAGGCGATAACCTGTAAACATCCTCTAAATTATTATTCTGGTTTATTCTTGATAAATCTCCTATACTCAAATCTTTATAGGTCAAGTCAGATGGCGTTAATCGGCTCTCTTTTACTGAACTTAAATCTTCAATAAGTACAGTAAGGTTCTTTTGATAGGAATCAGCCAGATTCTGAATCGTAGTATTATCATACAATCCACAGCTAAAACTAATATTCATCGAAAGACGTCCGGAGACTAACATACCTGAAATAATCAACTTTACTTCACTCTCATTTAAGGCTGAATTGCCTGAGCCGATATACTCTGAGCTATAGGAAAATAATGAATCTGAACTGTTGCTCGCATTATCCCCGAAATCCCCCAGATAATTGAACTCAATGCTCGGAACCAGATTACTCTGGAAGTCCGATGTTAGGTATTTCAGCATGCCATAGCCAATACCCTTCTGTGGTATTTTCCTTAGTGACTCCTTAATCTGAACCAAAGTATTCAAAGAGTCTGAACCCGAAAGACGCAATACAAATGGATAAACTGTAGTAAACCAGCCAATCGTTCTGCTGATATCTACATCTTCCACAATATCCTCTCTTCCATGTCCCTCAACCTTAATTACACTTCGATCCAATCCAAAAACATCCTGTAAAGCAAGACCAAGACCTGTCAATAAAACATCATTGATCTCTGTACTGTAAACATCATGAATCTGAGTCTGCAGAAGTTCCGTTATATCCTTATCCAGGGTAAAGGAAATACTGCTGTCAGCCTTAGAGTTACCCCCTGCTTTATCTATTGGAAAAGCAGCTATAGCTTCACTGTTTAAGGACTCCCAATAAGGCTTTTCTGCCTGAAGCTTCTCGCTTAATGCATACTCCTGCTGCAGAGAAGACCAGCGCTGGAAAGAATCCGTCTTCAATGGAAGATTAGGCTTAACTCCTGAAAGGGATTGCTGATAAACAGCTGTGAAATCCTCCAGCAGTATACGCCATGAAACTCCGTCTACAACCAGATGGTGAATAATCAATGCCACACGGTCACCGTCTTGTAATCGAAAATGAGCCGCCTTAAACAAAGGACCAATCCCTAAATCAAATCCAGACTGAAGCTCCTCTCCTTTCTCTGCCATTAAATCCTCGGCATTATCCTGATCTTGAAAATCGTAAAAATCAACAGCAAAATCATGTTCCGGCAAACCTTCATTGAATTGCTTCCATACACCCTGATCCGATTTATAAACCATACGAAGCGCATCATGGTGCCCAAGCAGAGCAGTAATACTCTTAGAGATAAGCTGCGTATCAAGGGCTTCCCTGCTTTTTAAAACCACAGATTGGTTGAAATGATTATGAACCTTAAAGGCTCGATCATTGAAAAAATAATGCTGGATAGGGGTAGGTTTTACTTCTCCCAGAACCAATGACTGATCGACATCACGTGTGCATAACTCTACATGTTTAGCCAAATCTTCCAATACCGGCACACGAAGAATCTGCTGGATCTTTAAACTGTAGCCCTGTTGTTTTAATCGCGATACGATCTGAATCGTTTTTATCGAATCGCCTCCCAGGTTATAAAAACTGTCTTTTATACTGATATTCTCACGCTTAAGAACATCCTCCCAGACACTCACCAAGAGCTTCTCCTCTTTGGAACGGGGAGCAACATATTCTTTCCTTATAATATCAGCTCCTGAAACATCCGGCAAAGCCTTGCGGTCAACCTTGCCGTTTGGTGTTAAAGGAACAGCATCAATCTCAACATAAAAACCAGGAACCATATATTCCGGCAAATATTCTTTCATATAATTCTGAATCTCTTTTGGTGAAAAGAATCCATTGGCAACAATGTAGGCTACCAGGTTTTTATTATTATTTTCATCCGTAGATATCAACAACACATTTTGGCTTACCAGCGGACACTGGTGCAGTACATTTTCTATTTCACCTAACTCTATTCGTATGCCGTTTATTTTAACCTGATTGTCTTTTCTGCCTATAAATTCTAATATACCATCAGCATCCCATTTGGCTAAATCTCCCGTCTTATATAATTTTTCACTATGATTTAAGCTCCCTTCCCTAAAAAATGGATTGCTCACAAATGCCAATTGTGTTTTCTCAATATCATTCAGATAACCCTGGCCAACACCTATTCCCGAAACATACAGATCACCTGCTATGCCATGAGGCAGCAAGTTCAAATGATTATCTAAAATATAAATACTCATGTTCTGAATAGGTTTTCCTATCGGAACTGAACCTTTCCAGTCAGCAGAACAGCTCTCAAAAAGATAATGGGTGATATCATCCGAACACTCCGTTGGTCCATATACATTGGCCATACTGATCGATGGATAGTAACCAAACCATTTTTTACAATACTCCGCCGGCAGTGACTCCCCGTTCATCATCAAACAGCGAAGACTTTTTAATGATGGCAAAAGAGATTCACCTGATAAAAAATCCAATAAAATTGAAAAATGTGCAGGCACACTCTCCACTATTGTAATATTTTCATTTTCAATACACTCAAATAGGTTTTGAGGATTCCATGCCTGTTCTCCAATTAAAACAGTTGTCTTTCCTCCAACCAATAAAGCGGTCATAAACTGCCAGATGCTGACATCAAAGATATGAGTGGCAGTCTGTCCTATATTGTCCGCAGCAGAAATATTAAAATCATTGATCTTAGCAAATAAATGATTGACCATTCCTAAATGTTCAACCATCGCTCCTTTTGGAACACCCGTAGAACCCGAGGTGAAAATAATATAAGCCAAAGAGTCAACTTCTAAAGCTAAATTAAGATTATCTGTACTGTAATTCCCCAAATACGCTGCTTCAAGAAATACACCAGATACATCTGGCCCAAGTCCCTCAAGATGCGATTGATAATCAGTACTGCTAAGAATAAAGAAATCTTCTGCTTGTTTTAATACCTCTCTATTCCTTTGAATAGGGGCATTTATGTCCAAAGGAGTAAAATATCCACCTGCTTTCCATACTCCAAGCATAGAAACTAAATATTCAATACCTCTTTCCTGGAAAAAAAATACATGAGAATTTAAACTGACTCCGCTTTCTATAAGATAATAAGCAAGCCGATTTGATTTCTGGTTAAGTTCACGATAAGTCAAGCTGGTATTCTCAAATACAACCGCTGTATGATCAGGCGTTCTTGTAACTTGTTGTTCAAACAAATCAACTATAGTCTTATCCTTAGGATAATCTACCGCCGTATCATTAAAATCAAATAATAATTGTGACTTCTCCCCCTCTGTTAAGTAGTCTATTTCCTCAATTGCTTTTTCTGGATCATCAAGCAAATCACTCATCAGATTCTCAAAATGCAGAAACATTCTATCAATTAAGTAACTATCATAAATATCTGTGTTATATCCTATTACCAGAAATATCCCATCTGCCTCAATAAAAGTAAAACTCATATCAAATTGGGAAGTCTTATTTTCAAAAGAATAATTGCTTACGTCTAAATCAATAAGCGCTTCATTACTGCTGATGCTATTAAGCTGAACCTGACTCTGAAGCTCTACCAAAACATCAAATAATGCTGAACGGCTCATATCTCTATTTAAGTTCAATTTGCCGACTAATTCATCAAATGGATAATTTTGATGCTCAAAAGCCTTTAATAAAGTTTCTTTTTCATATGCTATCAGATCTAAAAGACTGTTTTTCTCTTTGAACCTGGTTCTAATGGCCAAAGTATTTAAATATAAACCCAATTGATTCTCTAAATCTGGATGTTCCCTTCCTGCTACTGGTGTACCAACAATAATATCATCCTGACCTGAATACCTGTAAAGCATAGCATTGATACCCGCGACCAATGTCATAAACAAAGTCACGTCCTGTGATTTTGAAAATGATTTTAACTTATCTAAAAATGATTTTGAAAATTCATGTCGAATTATTTTGCCATTATAAGTCTGCACTATAGGACGTGCATTAGAACTTGGTAAATTCAAAACAGGAAGTTCCCCTTTAAATTGATTTAACCAATATTGCTCTGATTCTTGTTTTTTATGTTTCAATTCTTCATTAAGCCATACCGCATAATCTTTATACTGAATATTCAATACAGGAAGGTCAGCTTCTTTACCCCGAACAAGGCTGTTATAAGTTTGTACAATCTCTGATATTAGTAACTGTAAAGACCAGCCGTCTCCAACAATATGATGCATTGTCAGGCAAAAAACATAAGAATTTTCTTTTAATTTAAATAAAACTCCCCTAATCAGTTGAGCCTGCTCCAAATCAAATACTTCTTGATTAAACTCTTTTACATAATCAGCAACACATTCCTCCGGATTTTCTGCTAAGCTATAATCTACGTGCCTAAGTCTGAAATCTAACTCTGACCCATTGACAATATACTGACGAATTTCCCCATCGAAATTTGTCTTAAAATAAGTCCTTAAAATTTCATGACGATCAATCAATACTTTAAAGCTTTCTTCGAACTTCTTAACTTCAATTATTCCCTGTAATCTAATAGCAGCAGGCATATTATATGCTAAAGAGCCTCCTTCTAATTGACTTAATATCCATATCCTTGATTGAGATGCTGTAACTGGGTAAGAAATCATCTCAACAGATTTAGGAATTCGAACAAATTCATCAGTCGTGAATTCATTACTCAAGCCTTTAATAGTAGGTTCCATAAAAAACGATCTGAAAGTCATTTTTATTCCCAACTGTTCATAAGCTCTATTAATTACTTGACCAATTAACAAACTATGTCCTCCTAATTCAAAGAAGTTATCGGTAATTCCAATTCTTTCAATTCCTAATACTTCCTGCCATATTGAAATTAATTTCTCCTCCTTCTCATTTCTTGGCCCGACATACTCCTTTTTTATAATATCCTCTCCAACAACATCTGGCAGCAGCTTGCGGTCAACTTTACCATTAAAAGTCAATGGAATACTGTCAATCTCAACATAAAAACCAGGAATCATATAATCCGGAAGTTTACTTTCCAAAAATGACCTTAACAGTGATTTGTCCAGAGTATCTGCTACCACATAAGCAATCAGCATCTTAACATTATTGACACTTCTCGCATCCACAACAACCTGATTTACATCCGAATACTCCAGAATTGCGCTCTCTATCTCTCCAAGTTCAATCCTGAAGCCCCTGATCTTCACCTGGCTGTCTTTCCTGCCTAAAAACTCAATATTACCATCCGCAAGCCAGCTCGCCAAATCGCCTGTATCATACATTTTCTGACCAGCTGTAAAAGGATTGCTGATGAATTTCTCAGCCGTGAGTTCTTCCCTGTTTAAATACCCCCTTGCCACTCCTGCTCCTGAGATATAAAGTTTGCCTCGAACTCCGATCGGAACCATTTCCATCGAATCACCCAAGATGTAAATTTGAGTATTGGATATTGGCTTTCCTATTGGAATATTTGATTTATCTGAATCATTTTTGGAAACATTGTAAATCGACACACAAACCGCACACTCAGTTGGACCATAAGCATTATAATAGTCGATCCCTAACGCTGTAATTGATAAAGCCTTAGTTGGATTTGCAGCTTCACCTGCTGTTATAATACATCTTAGTTTAGAGCTTGAAATCTCTTCGTTTGAAAATAAATCAAGATAACTTGGAGGCAAAGTTACCACTGTAGAACCGCTCTCTTTTAAGAATGCAAAAAAATAATCTCTATTTTTAATTATCTCATCATTAACAACATATAATGCCGCACCACTATTGATACTCATTGTCATTTCAAAAAATGATGCATCAAAAGCAATTGAAGCAAACCAAATAATTTTATCTTTTTCAGTTATCTTAAAAGATTTAATTTGATCTAAACACATGTTGACACTATTACGATGCTCAACCATTACTCCCTTTGGATGACCAGTACTTCCTGAAGTATAAATAACATAAGCAAGACTCTGCATGGTATTTATCTTCTCAAGATTATTTTTTGAATAACTTTCACGAATATTTAAAAATAAAGCCAGTTCATCAGCATCAATGATAACTTTACTTTTAATATCTTTTTTTATAAAAGAAATCCTCTCTTCCGGATAATTATTATCAATTGGAACATACGCTGCTCCTGATTTTAAAATACCCAAAATTACTACAATTGTTAACTCACTCTTATCGAGCATTATCCCTATAAGGTCATCTGCCTGAATGTCATAGGTTTGTCTTAAATACAGAGCAAACTGATTGGATTGGTCATTGAGATCCTGATAGGTTAAGGATATATCCTCAAATACAACTGCTATATTATTGGGGGTTTTTATAACCTGATCTTCAAATAAATCAACAATGGTCTTGTCATTAGAAAAGTCTACTCCTGTAGAATTAAATTCAATCTGCAAAAGCTGTTTATCTTCAGAATTTATACAGTCAATATCAGAAATACTTTGAGTTGAGTCATTTGTAACAAATCTAAGAATTTGCTCAAAGCTGACAATTATTCTGTTTATTGTATCCTTTAAAAATAAATCACTACAATAAACGATATTAATGTTGAATTCACTATCATTTTCTGTTATTTCAAATGATAAATCAAATTTAGCAAGGTTATTTTCAAAAGGTTCATGAAAAATCTTAAGTTCAGCAGTTTGAATAGACTCACTATCGCTATTATTGCTGTTATTGTCATTCTCGTTATTATTGTTGTATGAAAACATGATTTGAAACAACGGGTTAAAACTCATATCTCGTGTTTTAACCACTTTTTCAACTACCTTTTCAAATGGGACGTCTTGATATTCATAAGCTTCTAACATTGTTTTCTTTACCTGCAGAAGTAACTTTTCAAAAATAATATCACCGCTCAAATCACTTCTCAATACAACTGTATTAGCAAAAAAACCAATTAAGGGCTCTATTTCTTTATTATTCCTGTTTGCAATACTGCTTCCTATACAAATATCATAATTTCCAGAGTATTTATGCATCAATATATTAAAAGCAGACAGCATCGTTATAAATGGAGTAACAGAAAAATTCTTAGATAAAGTTTTAATCTCTGCTGTTAATTTTTTATCTAAAACAACAGAAAATCTACTGCCATTAGCAGATTGAATGCTTTGTCTTGTAAAATCAGTTGGTAAATTTAAAGGTTCAATATCTTTAAGTTTATTTTGCCAGTATTCTAATTTATTATCTAATAATTCCCCTGATAAAATTTGTTTCTGCCAAATAGAGTAATCAATATATTGAATAGGCAGATCAGGTAAAATAAATTCAAAATTTTGATACAGACTTAGTACTTCATTTATAAAAATCGGCATAGACCAGCCATCAGAAGCAATATGATGTATTGTTAAAATTAAAACATGTGTACTGCTTTCTTTTACCTTTATTAAATTAGCCCTGATCATAAAATCCTTAGATAAATCAAAAGGTTTTCTTAATTCTTCCTCTTTAATTTTTATAAGATTTGATTCTTCTTGTATCTCAGAGTAATTTAAATGCCAGTCACTAGATGGTTTAACTAATTGATATGGCATTCCTTCATCTTCATAAAAAACAGTTCTTAAAACTTCATGCCTCTCGACAATTTTTCTTAATACATTTTCAAATAAAGCCACATCTAAATCACCATCTATACGCAAGATCGTGTTTAAATGGTAATTAGCAGTGCCGGAAAGTTTATCAATAAACCATAATCTTTCTTGCGAATAGGATAACGGTATCTTTAAAGGCCGTGTTTGAATATTTATTTTTTCTAAAAAATCATTTGATTTTTGGAAGATGATTTTACTTTCAAGATAAGATTTAATATCATCTCTATAAATACTGATTTTATCAATTGTTTCACTTTCTAGAGGCTTATCGTCAGCCGTTTTATATTTTAATTTATTCTCTTCCAGAAAAATAATTACACCATCTTCCTCTAATTCAAGCAATAAAGAAACTATTTTATTTATATTCACTTGTTACCTATATTATTATTATTATTATTATTATTATTTCTACAAATTGGCCTTAAATCAAACTTAATCGTCTAATAAATTTCCAATATTTTTCTCCAAAGCGGTCAAATAGTAATAAGTTCCAACAGCAATATCAAAAACTGCCATACCCATAGGATTAAACATTATAACGTCATCTTCCGCTATGCTTGGCATCAAATTTTTGTAAAAAATATCCACCAAATTAAATGTTTTTTCCTTTATTAATCCTTCATTTAAATACATTTGCTCAATATCTGTGTTCTCACGGCATACTTCTTCCCAGTTATCAACTATCATTTTATCTACAAAATTCTTAAAACTAGGCAGATAATCTCTCAATGAAACATTTAAATGCAAACTCCCTTTTTTAGGTTTTTTGCTGATATATCTTTTTTCAGATACCGTAGTAGTGATTATAATATCACTATTTTCGTACAATTTATCAAATGAATCGCAAATTTTCACCGTATTATTCATTGAACTTAGAGCTACTGTCCATGGAATCTCCTTGAGATCATAAAGTTTTATTTCCAGAATTCTGTCTTGCATAATTTGATTGATCATAGCAAGATGAGCTTTGCCGATCTGGCCAAAGCCAATAATTCCTATGCTAAACTTTTTCTTTTCACTTTTTTCTTCTAAATATTTTTTTAAAATTAATCCTGAAACTGCTGCAGTACGAATTTCACTGATTAATGCTGTATTTACAATACACTTTGGCTGACCTGTTTCAACATCATTTAAAATGGTTACTGATTGAGCCCTGCTCATCCCCTTATTTAAATTTTTAGGAAAGCTGGCAATCCATTTAATTCCTGACATATTAATTGATCCGCCCACAAATGCAGGCATAGCAATAATCCTGTTGGTCTTATCTCCGAATCTCAAATATGGTTTAATAGGCTGATCAAACTCCCCATCTCCCATTATGGTAATTGTTTTATATATTAATTCTACAAGCTGATGCCAGTCTGGTTTTATAGCAGTTAATTGTTTAGTATTTAAGTAAAGCATAAACTCTTTATTTTTTATTAATTATTAATTATTTTCAAAGTTCATCTCATCTATTTTACAAAACTTTTCGACCCATTCTTTATTGTAAATATTATCAATATAGGAGACACCAGAATCAGGAATCAAAATCATTGCTTTGGGAAATATAGAGCCAGTATCATTATTCTTAAGATATTTTTGTGCTCCTTTATAACAAGCGCCCGAAGATGCGCCGCCAAACAAAGCATGCTGATTCAGCAGCTCAGTGCACCCATCACTGATCTCGTTTTGATTAAGAATTATGAAATCATCAATGAGTTCATTAATCCTGAAGTGGCTTTTCTTACTGGATCCTAGTCCAGATAAATTACGCCTTTTTTTCTTATCAGAAAATATCATCGATCCTTCAACATCAACACCAATTATTTTAAGGTCCTTGAAATTACTTTTTAAGTAAGTGGACAGACCAACTATGGTTCCGCATGAACTTACTGGTACGAACAAATAATCTAATTCTTCAAAATCACGAATTATTTCGTTGGCTAATAAACGGTAACTTTTATAATTATTTTCATTTTCATATTGATTAGTCCAAAATGAATTTTGTGTTTGTTTTAAAACTTCCTTTACTTTTGCAATTCTATTTAAAAGATACCCGCCGGTTTCATCAATATCTTTTATCATTATCACTTCTGTTGCTAATAATTGAAGAGTTTTTAAACTTATTTCATTAATATTTGGATCCACAACAGCAATAAATTTTAAATTTAAGAACTTGCAGTGCAGTGCGAGTGAAATAGCAAAATTTCCAGAACTTGACTCTACTATAGTAGTGTTCATATCTATTTTTTGCTCAAAAATGGCGTTATGAATTATATTATTAACTGCCCTGTCTTTTATACTTCCTGAAAAATTCTTAAACTCTAATTTAGCGTACAAATCTATAAACTCATCATCTAGCTTTAAAACTGGTGTATTACCAATTAATTTGGCAATTTTTATAACCTTTTTTATCATTGGAAATTTATTGTTTTTTATAATTCAAATGTTTTTGAGTGCATACTTAATGTTTCTCTTTTTTGTGTCAGCTTTATATAATTGGAAATCCCTTCAATATTGCTGAAGAACAATTCAAAAGGCAAAGAAATATTGAACTCTGTTTTTATTAAATATCGCATTTTCATCATTTTTAACGAATGACCTCCTAATTCGAAGAAATTGTCAGTAATTCCAATTGGAGAAACCTTTAAGACATCTTCCCATATCGTTATCAGCTTCTGATCTATCTCATGTCTTGTTGGAGTATAGTCTGCCTTGATAATATCATTTTCAGAAACTTTTGGCAATGCTTTACGATCAATTTTTCCATTATGGGTCAGCGGAACAGCATCAATCTCCACGAAAAAACTAGGAATCATATAATCAGGAAGTTTACTTCCCAAATAAGCTCTCAGCTCGGATTTATCCAGATTATCCGATACTATATAAGCAACAAGCACTTTATCATCATTTATGTTTCTGGCATCCACAACAACCTGATTTATATCCGAATACTCCAGAATTACGCTCTCGATCTCTCCAAGCTCAATCCTAAAACCCCTGATCTTCACCTGGTTGTCTTTCCTGCCTAAAAAATCTATATTCCCATCGGGAAGCCACCTCACCAAATCACCCGTATCATACATTTTCTGACCAGCTATAAAAGGATTGCTGATAAATTTCTCAGCCGTCAGTTCTTCCCTGTTTAGATAACCCCTTGCCAGTCCTGAACCTGAAATATAAAGCTTGCCTCGAACTCCGATTGGAACAAGCTCCATAGCATCATCCAATATATAAAGATGTGTATTGGATATCGGTTTCCCAATCGGAATAATTGTTTTGTTTTCTGAACATTCAAACGAAGTCACATCAATCGTAGCTTCGGTTGGTCCATAAAGGTTCATTAACGCCGTATTAGGAAAATAACTAAAAAATTTATTGTTTAAATCTATACCTAGTGCTTCTCCACTTACAAAAACTTGATTCAAACTTTTTAATCGAGCTATTTCTAAGTTGTGCTCTTCCAAATATTGCATAAACACAGATAACATAGACGGCACGAAATGAATAACCGAAACTTTAAATCTCTCAATAGAATTAACTATTTCTTTAGGATCTTTGTGTCCTTCAGGTTTTAATATGCACAATTGAGAACCATTATATATCCACCAGAAAAGCTCCCATACAGAAACATCAAATGAATAACTGGTTTTTTGAAGAATAACATCTTTATCGGATAAATTATAAGCCTTCTGCATCCAATCTAATCGATTAATCAAAGAACTATGCTCAATCATTACTCCTTTAGGATTACCTGTGGTTCCAGAGGTATAAATAACATAAAGGAGATCACTAGGAACATTGACCTTTTCAATATCCTCTTTTGAATAAATAGCGTGTGTATTTTCAAATTTTGACCATTCTGCAGCATCAATAATTACTTGACAGCTACTGTCTTTTTCAATATAAGCTACACGGGCATCAGGATAATTTACATCAATAGGAACATAAGCTCCTCCAGATTTTAAAATACCTAAAATGACAATAATCATCAGCTCACTCCTGTCTATTTTAATTCCTATACGCTCATTTGGTTTGATATTGTAATTCTCTCTTAAATAATGTGCAAACTGATTCGACTTCTCATTAAGTTCACGATACGTCAGTGATTTGCCCTCAAATACAACAGCTACATTATCAGGGGTTCTTTCAGCCTGCTCCTCAAACAGATCAACCATGGTTTTATCTGTTGGATAATCAACTTTTGTATCATTAAATTCAAACAACAGCTGTGACTTTTCCGCTTCTGTTAAATAGTCCAATGACGTTAATTGAGCCTGGGCATCAGCAGTAAACAGCTCTATTAAAGTATAAACATGACCTGATAATGTACCCATCAGCTCCGGATCGTATTTATTCTTGTTGTACTTGAAGTCAATATCCAGTGAATCAGAAGACGGATTGGCCATGATGCTAAAATCAAAATTAGTCTGTTCAAATGCAGCAATGGATTCAATCCTTAACTCCTGGTCTCTGCCCTGCTGTGCATTCTGAACATCCTCCCGTATAATATCCTGAACCGGATAGTTCTCAAATACCACTATATGATTGATCAGGTTGACACCTAGTTCACTCTGTGAACTTACCTCCGATAAATTCGAATAATGGTAAGCATTGCCAGAGATGGACTGCTCTTGAACTTTTGTCAGCAGATCAGCCACACGGTCCCCTTCACCATATTGAATCCTCACAGGAACTGTATTGATAAACAAGCCGATCATATCCTCTATCCCTTCGAGTTCACCTGGCCTACCCGATACAACTGAACCAAAAACAACATCAGTTGTATTATTGTATCTCGAGAGCAGATAACCCCAGATTGCCTGAACAAAGGTGTTTTGGGTAATACCTGTCTGAGTACACAAGGCATTCACCTTATTATATAATTCACCTTCTATGGTGACTCTTTCTCTGGATTCTGAGTAAAAATCCTCCGAGAGCAACTGTCGCTTAAAAGGAATCTCTGCAATATTACTATACCCTTGCAGGTAGTCACGCCAATATACCATCGAAGCATTATTATCGGTACTGTCCAGCCACTTAATATAGCTGGAATACAGAACAGGCTTGGGAAGATCTAGTGGCCTGTTCTGATAAAGAGAATTCAATATCTGATAAAAATCCTTGATCAGAATACTCATACACCAGCCATCTGTCAAAATATGATGGTGGCTCCATATGAATTCATAATCATTGTTCCCCAAATCCAATAACAGCAGACGCATCTGAGATGCAGATTCCAAATCAAACCCTAAGGCACGGTCCTCCAGTTTAATGCGCTCCACATAATCTTCCAATGCTGATTCCTCCAGTTTACATTTATAGGAAAATGTACTCGGAACATTCTTTCTTACTATCTGAAGAGGCTCATCAGCCAAGTCATAACTGAATCCTGTTCGCAAGACTCCATGGCGCAGTATTAATTGATCGTACGCCGCTTTTACCAAATCAACAGTAAGATCAAAGGCTTTTATCCTATAAGACATCTGCTCGAAATACATCGGTGAGGATCTGTCAGAGAGCCAGTGATAATAAATACCCTGCTGTAAAGGCGATAACCTGTAAACATCTTCTAAACTGTCATCCTGATTTATTCTCGATAAGGCCTCTATACTTAAATCTTTATAGGTCAGATCAGATGGCGTCAATCGGCTCTCTTTTACTGAACTTAAACTCTCAATAAGTACAGTAAGTTTCTTTTGGTAGGAATCCGCAAGAGCCTGAATCGTAGTATCATCATACAATCCGCTGCTAAAACCAATATTCATCGAAAGACGTCCCGAAACCAGCATACCTGAGATCCCAAGCAAAATATCTTTGCTGTTTTCTATCGAACTGCTGGATCCAATACTCTCTGAGGCATACGAAAATAACGAATCAGAGCTGTTACTCACATTATCTCCGAAATCTCCCAGATAATTGAACTCAATACTCGGAACCAGATTACTTTGGAAGTCCGATGTCAAATATTTCAGCATACCATAGCCAATGCCCTTCTTTGGTATTTTCCTTAATGATTCCTTAACGGCAACTAAAGCATTCAAAGAATCTGATCCTGATACACTCAGCACAAATG
>NZ_VJZS01000001.1:449447-575102 GCF_007097385.1 Flavobacterium sp. ZT3R18 | reverse complement strand
AAAACATTTTAGTCGATAAAGTTAAAAAAAAAGACCGAACTTATTTTATATATTTTGCCTATATTTTACACCCCACCTGTTAGGTATAATATCTTCGATCCACTAAACAACAAAATACCTAACAGGTTTTGAAAACCTGTTAGGAAAAGCTTTTTAATTGACTCCTTCTGGCTCCAAAACCACTTCGAGATTAGTGCTTTCGGGATTTTGCAAACAATCTGTTAATAGAAATTGTACCGAAAGTGATTTGCGGTCTTCGTTAATTTTAGCCAGCGGATTGGAAACCGATTGAATCTTTCGAGGAAAATGATAATTCAACACATAACTCTGAACCAGTTTATAGCCTTTGTAATGTGTTTTCATTTTTTCTATTTCATCAAATTGCTTTTTTAATTGTATTGAATCAATAATCTTTACGGTTCTATTGAAATGATTTCCTTCAAAAGTGTAATTCACATTATAATAATGCTCCTCAGCACTCAGAGCATAATTAAGCCTTATATCATCTACATAATCATCAATTTTATAAAGATCTACGATATCTCTAACGTTTTTGAAATTTTGAGAATAGGAACTTCTAAATTCTTTCTCGTAGGAGCTTGCCTTTTTATGTACTTTTACCTCCGAGTATTTCAAAAAAACGTTTTGATCCGCAACAGAGGTTTTAGAAAACGTTTCTTGATATTTCTTTATATAATCTCCAAAAACATAAGTCGTGTCTTTATAGATGTTTTCCTTTGAATATTCCTCTTTTGCCAGTTGCATATAACTGTTTTCTTCTCTTAGATCTGCAACTTCAATGCTTCCGCTTCCATCGGGATTGAGATGAATCGTTTCGGTAACTTGACAGCTTGCGGTAAGAACGAGTACAAGTAAAAAGAAATATATCTTCATTGTTTGGAATATCATTGTTTATTATTTTTGTCAAATATAACTAAATTCTTATTATTTGATAAACTGTAATTTTTAAGAAAACTTTAAAACAACCCAAATACTTCTCCACTCAAATTATGACTATCTATAATTCGCATCTTACTTTTTCTATATTGATTGCTACATAAATAAAAAACAACTTTTTATTACAAAAAGAAGTCTTGACATTTGCGCTTTTAAAACACAATATCCCCAAAACCTAAAACAAACAATTTAAATTAACCTACATGATCCCAAACATCAAAAGATGGCTCTTTGTCAATTTGCTAATTATTACTTTCCTGACGCTTACCAGCTGTGATAACGAAACCCAGTACACCAATTACGAGCCCCATTATTTGGCAAGCATTGACGCAACGAATTTACCAATAGGAAACAGACCTATGACTATGTTTGAAGATACTGAAAGTCCTTCGAAAATGTATGATAAAAAGGATCGTTGGTTTCGAGTAAATCAACCACTTCAAATACTCCAAAAAGGAAAAGATTCGGTTCAAGTATCTCTTTATTCTCCTGTTGGACTTGCTGATGTAAAAATCTATGCTAAACTACCCAATTATGACAAGCGATTTTTAATCTACCATTTTACAAAAATTCCGGCATTTCATCGTTCGTTTCATCAAATTCCGCTAGTAGCTGGAAAAAATGATTATTTACTAGAAACAGGCAATGCGGTTACCATTGATAAAATTGACGGTTTCTCTTCTGGCGCCATCGAATTTTCGGTAGAATCAAGCGATCCTTTATTTGCTAAATTCAAAAAAATAAAATCTTCACAATTGGTTCAGTTTAACGATGCCTACCATATAAATGAACTTGGGAAATTTTTACCAATGAACCCAGTTTTGGCCAAAGAAGCAATAACAATGATTCTTAACTATTCCTATGCATTGAGTCATCCTATATATTATGAAACCTTTACTAATTTTGACAAATACAAACAAGAACAAGCTACTCTGGCTGGAACTGCTGTAAATGGCGCAATCAATTGGCACGGAAATGCTGATGACGCTAATGGGGTTTATGATTATTTAACCAAAGCCGAAATTGAGCAAATATATTTAAACTACCTTGACAACAGATCACTTTATATAGCAATGGTAGGAGGAGACTCAGCTTGGGGAGGTGGCCCTCTAGCCTCTCAATGGGAATCTGGCTATATAACAGGACATTGGAAAGGCGAAATGTCTGTTTGGTCACACGAATATTCGCATCACACGGGCTTCAGTCATAGCAGTAATTTAGCCAATAGTGGCGAAGGTGGCGGACAACAAGAGATGCTGACCCATTTTTACAAATATTTAATCTACCTAAACGACCTCCCTTTTACCGATCCAGACGTACTCAAAGGATGGACTAAAACAAATTATCTGACAGGCACTTACAAAAAACCGGTCTTTACTATTTCTCCCAAAAACCCATTTTTATTAAAATATAAAGGAGCTGGAAAATGGAATTAACAAATCAAATCAACATGAATAAAATAGCTTTTTTTATAGCATTGCTTTGTCTCTTTACAAATTGCAGCAAGGATTCTTATGAGGCATTCGAACCAACCAATTACAATTATTACTATCCTACCGATGAAGCAACAATCACAGCAAGCCAAATTGGAGATGGAACAGGAAAACTAGATCCGAAAGGGATAGCCATAGCAAACGACAAATTGTACATCTGCAATGGCGATGTACTCGAAGTTTTCAATGCTAAAACTTTTGCATTCATAAAAACAATCAAGAACTACACGAAAGGGGCTACGACAATTCCGTTAACAAAACTTTCTTCCGTATCTGTTGATAATGGTAGAATCTACCTTGGAAGTGTTGATTCAAGACTTTTTGTAATCGATGAAAAGACAAACCTTGGCATTAATACCGTTGGAAATGGGCAATGGTGGCAAACTTTTGTACACGTTTTTGGGGTTGTGGTAAAAGACGGATTGGTGTTTGTTAAAGAAAAAAACACCACCATCAAAGTTTTCGAAACTTCACAAATCACAGACAACAGCAATTGGAATTTAACTCCTATTGCCGAATTAAACACCTTAGAAGGTTATGACGAAATCTATTCAATGGATGTAGCCTCCGGAAATTTAGTTGTAGCAGGACGAAATGCAAAAAGCTATTTGTATTACAACATTGCAAACATTCGTTCCAATGCTACAAATTCACTTGTAACGCCTATAAACCCAACAGCAACACCTTTTGCAGACGCAAAACCTATCGCTGTAGCTTTTAGCACTGATTGGGCTGTGACCTCAGAAAAAGTTGGAAATGTAAACTATCTACGCCTTTACCCTAAAGAAGAATTCGTTAATAAAACCTATACTCCAAGAATAAATGCTGCTGATGTTATGGGAGCAAATCCTTTTGGGAGTATTGTCAGTACCGCACAACTTAACGATCGCCTTTTTTTAGCAGATAATACAAACCAAAAAATAAGAATTATTAAACTCAATCAAACCACAATCGCTGAGCAAAAGTAAACGATGTACTGTTGCATTTTGATTGAAAAACATCAATTTTCAATACATAGAAACTAATCTAGGCAGTACAATTCCGGTGAAAATTACAAACTTTTTTTAGTTCTATTTTTCGCAAAATTTATGCTCTAAAAAAAGAACCTCACCCCCCGCCCTCTCCAAAAGAGAGGGAGCTAAAAAATCATTTTTAGGGTTTTGCAATTTCAAGACATAAAGACTATCTTTGCACACTTAAAAACAGCATAAAATGGCCTTATCAGAACAAGAAATCTTACGTAGAGAAGCACTCACAGAATTACGCAATTTGGGCATTGAGCCTTATCCAGCAGCCGAATTTATCACTACCGCCTATACGAGCGAAATCCTTGCAGATTTCGAGAAGTACGAAGGTAAGGAAGTGGTTTTAGCAGGTAGATTGATGGGTAAGCGCATCATGGGAAAGGCCTCGTTTGCGGAATTGAAAGATGCCGAAGGACGTATTCAAGTTTATGTTTCTAGAGACGATATTTCGAATGATGAGGAGAAAACGATGTACAATGTGGTTTTCAAGAAATTATTGGACATTGGGGATTTTATTGGGGTTCGCGGTACGGTTTTTAAAACGCAAGTAGGCGAAATCTCCGTTCATATTTATGGTTTGACGGTTTTGGCGAAAGCCTTGAAACCACTTCCTGTGGTAAAAATTGATGCCGACGGAAAAACTCACGATGCGTTCTCCGATCCTGAGCAAAGATACCGTCGTCGTTATGTAGATTTGACTGTGAATGACCACGTTAAAGAGACGTTTATCAAGAGAACAAAATTGTTTAACTCGATGCGTTCGTTCTTTAACGACAAAGGATATCTTGAGGTAGAGACTCCCGTTTTGCAACCAATTCCCGGGGGAGCTGCGGCAAGACCATTTATGACGCATCATAACGCTTTGGACATTCCTTTGTATATGCGTATTGCGAATGAATTGTATTTAAAAAGATTGATTGTTGGTGGTTTTGATGGTGTGTATGAATTTTCTAAAAACTTCCGTAACGAAGGGATGGACAGAACCCACAACCCGGAATTTACCGCTATGGAAATATATGTAGCCTACAAAGACTACAACTGGATGATGAATTTTACCGAAAACTTATTGGAACATTGCGCTATTGGTGTAAATGGTACGAGTGAGGCCACTTTTGGCGAACATAAAATCAACTTCAAAGCACCTTACGCCCGCGTTACCATGACGGATTCTATCAAACATTTTACTGGTTTTGATATTTCGGGTAAAAGCGAAGCGGAACTTTTTGATGCTGCAAAAGGCATGGGAATTGATGTGGACAAAACGATGGGTAAAGGGAAATTGATTGATGAGATTTTTGGAGCGAAATGCGAAGGAAATTACATTCAGCCAACATTTATCACGGATTACCCAAAAGAAATGTCTCCGCTTTGCAAGCAACACCGTGACAATCCAGATTTGACAGAACGTTTTGAATTAATGGTTTGCGGTAAAGAAGTTGCCAATGCTTACTCTGAATTGAATGACCCAATTGACCAAAGAGAGCGTTTTGAAGACCAAATGCGTTTGGCAGAAAAAGGAGATGATGAAGCTACCGGAACGATTGACGAGGATTTCTTGAGAGCATTAGAATACGGTATGCCACCAACGTCTGGTTTAGGAATTGGAATGGATCGTTTGATGATGTTCTTGACGAACAATTCGTCTATTCAGGAAGTGTTGTTTTTCCCGCAAATGCGTCCGGAGAAAAAACAAGTTCAAATTGAATTGGAAGACGAAGAGAAAGTTATTGTGGCAATTTTGCAAGCCAATAACAACCAAATGAATTTTGGTTTATTGAAAGTCAAATCGGAATTGAGCGGTAAAAAATGGGACAAAGCGATGAAAAATTTATCGACTCTTGGAATGACTGAGGTTGTTGTTGATGGAGATGTAAAGGCTTGTCGATTGAAGGAGTAAATATATTACGAATAAAAACATAACTTTACAAAAGGAACTCAATTGGGTTCCTTTTGTATTATAAATTATTTCCTTAATTTTGAAAAATGGAAAGAGCAAAACTTATTGTTAAAAATTTCGGTCCTCTAAAAGATATTAAAATCGAAGTTAGAGAAATGGTTACTTTTATTGGGGCCCAAGCTTCTGGGAAGAGTACTTTGGCTAAGTTACTTTCGATTTTTGAGGATGAAAATTTTAGAAGAGATGACACAATAACATTTGAAGAAGAGTTAAAAAAATATAATATGCTTTCTTTATTAAAAGAAAACAGTATAATTAATTATAAAAAAGGAAAATATAGTTTTTACCTTGAAAAAAATAGTTGTACAAAAGTCAATCCAAGAGAAATACTAAAAAATCAGTTTGTTAAAAAAATAAAAACCAGTAATTCAAATGAGGAAAGAAACAAAAGCTTTAGAGATTTAATCATAAATGACTTAGAATTAAATCGAAATCACAAAACACTAATTATTCATGAAATCATCGACAGATTAAACATCTTCACTAATAATGAATTGAATTTCGAGAGTAATGGCAAAATCCCAATATCAAAATATCTTAATTATTATGAAAACTTACTAATTGAATATGGTGTAAATGTGAAATTCGACTCACTCTATATTCCCTCAGAAAGGAACTTTTTGCATATAATTGCAGAAAACACTTTAGGTTTGATAAACAATAACGTTCAAATTCCTAAGCATCTTTTGAACAGTGGTCAGGAATATGAAAAAGCAATTCATACAATCAAAGAATTGCCCTTAAGTATCATTGATAAAAAAATAAAATACAAGAGAGAAGGAAAATCCTCTTACATCTATCATAATGAAACAGAAAAAGTAGATTTATTAGAATCAGCTTCTGGATTACAATCTGTAGTTCCTATTTTGTTGTTAGTAGAATATTCAAAATTATTAAAGGAAAAATATAATTTTAATTTTGTAGTAGAAGAACCAGAACTAAATTTATATCCAAAAGCGCAACACGAACTGATTAAATATTTAGTCAAAAACTGTTTGTTTGATAGAAAAAATTTAATCTTGACTACTCACAGCCCTTTTGTTTTAGCATCCATTAACAATTTGCTTTTGGCTTTTGAGAAAGGAAAAAGTAAACCACATGAAGTCAACAAAATAATTAAAAAAGAATCGTGGCTTGACCCCAAAAACTTTATTGCTTATGAGTTAAAAAACGGGAAAGCTAAACTAATAATGGATGACAAGTTGGGACAGATCAAAGAAAATATGATTGATACTGTTTCGGATGCTTTTTCTGATGAATTTGATAAGTTACTGGATTTATGACAATTGAACAATTATTAGCTCATTTTCCAGATTTAGAAAAAGACACTTGCTACAAAATACTAAATGATTCCGTTTACTACCTTGAGGATATTAAAGATGCTGTAACAAGCTTCAAATTTGAAGAAGAATATTGGAATCTTTGTTTAGAGAATAACAATTCAAAAGAAATTTTACTTCTAGAAAATGAATTCTCCATAATGAAAAACGAAGTATCCAAAAAATGTGATTGGGTTTTATTTGAGAACAACAATCTTTATTTTGTAGAATCAAAAGATGTCAAACCTAGAAGTAGAAATAAAGAGCGAAAAGATGCAATAAAACAATTGATTGCCACTATTGAATTTTACAAATCAAAAATGGAATTTTCTTCAATAACTGTTTTTTCTCAAATCTGTTTTAAATCCAACTCAAGAATTATTAAAACTGGGGATCAAGCAAGAAAAATTTTATTTAAGCAGTATGACTCCGAATTTTCCGAAAGTAATTATATTTCATTTGAGTAATATTTTAAAGGAGTTTCAAATTGAGACTCCTTTTTTTATTCAAAAATTTTCAATAAAAACAAATAATCATTTTTCATTTCCTTAACTTTGTTATTCAAAACCATACTATTTATGAGTACTTTAGAATTAAAATTAGAAATATTTGACAAACTAAAATCCGTAGAGGATGCCAGCTTGTTAAAGAAAATAATGGCTTTACTCAAGACTGTTGATAAAAATGAAATTTACCACTTAAATGAATATGAATTAGACATGGTAAAAGAAAGTGAGGAAGATATAAAAGCAGGAAGAGTTATTTCGCAAGAACAATTGGACAAAGAAGATTTAGAATGGTTGTCACAACAGTAATCTGGACTGATACCGCCGTTCGGGAAAGGAGAAAAATATTAAATTATTGGACAAAACGAAATAAATCTTCTACCTATTCTGAAAAACTAATTTTTAAAATACGGGAAAGAGTACAATTTCTAATCAAAAATCCTGAAAGTTTCATTACTACCGACTACAAGGATATTAGAACTTCTACTTTGGGTCATTATAACATTTATTACAAAACCACCGAGAAAAAATTAATCGTTGTCGCTTTTTGGGACAACCGACAAAACCCAAATAAACTTTTTAAAATTCTAAAGAAATCATAAAAGAGGAGCTCCAAATTGAAACTCCTTATTTTATTTAAAAACATTGCATTAAACCAATTAATCATTTTCCATTTCCGTAACTTTACTATTCAAAACCACACGTTATGAATACTTTAGAATTAAAACAAAAGATAATTGATAAACTAAAATCTGTCGATGATGTTGAGTTGCTAAAGCAAATTGTACACTTACTTCAACCCGTTGATCCAAATGAGATTCTCCACTTAAATGAAAATGAATTGGAAATGGCAAAAGAAAGCGACGAAGATATAAAATTTGAAAATGACATTTCTGAAGAACAACTGGACAAAGAAGATTCTGAGTGGATTACAGAACTCTAAAAAATTTTAAAATTCTAAAAAACAAAAAAAAGGAGCCTCACAGAAGCTCCTTTTTCAATACAAGAATAACAACCCTATTTAAAAGAAAAAATCTGAGGATTCACATTAATCATAACCCATGCCCAATTGTTGGTGTGATCTGTATCGCCACCTTTCAGTCTTTGCATGGTATCGGTTCCAAACATTTGAGAGTAACCACCAGTAACATTGATATATTTATGAACGGCATAACTCGTTGTAAAATCGATTTCTGTTCCTAGATAATTGCTCATTTCATTTTTATTGGCATCCAAAACCGTATTGGCAGCGTTAAATACATGAGGCATTAAATTAAACTGCCATTTTTTGTTTGTGTAACTAAATTTCAAAAAGGCATCTTGCAACCCTACAGAATTTTTATGATTCCCTACATAAAAATAATCCATGTATCCATTGAAAGCATGATTCGTTCCAAATAAAGGGGAGAATGATTTAATATCTGTACTGGTACTAGCTTGACTTTTTCCAGATAAGAACTCATACCCAAGACCTGCTTTAAATTTATCGGTTAAAGCATAATTAAAATTAATGGCAGCATCATAGGCACTTACATTAAGCGTATTACTTTTCCCTGTTTGTCCATAGAACCAAAGATTGGCATCCCATTTTTTCCCTTTGGTATTCATATAAGTCCCAAAAGTTTGCATGTAATCTACTTTCAATTCAGGAAGCGGTGTTGGGATTGGTGCGGTTAGTTTATTTTCGTAACCCGTATTTAAAAACAACAAACTCATGTTTATTTTACCCAATTCGGTATGGTACCAAGCATATTGCATGGCTTTGTAATTCAATGTATAATTTGTTGCAAAATCCGTTTCTCCATTGGCATTATAAGCTAACCCCAGATCCAATTGGCTTTTTTTATTTTTATACGTTACCAAAGCTGCATCATGGCTTTGTCCTTGTTGCAACCAATCTATTTCACCAAAAATACGTTGATTATCATACGAAATCACTTGGCGACCTAAACGGGCACTCCAGTTTTCGTTGAAATTGTATTGCGCCCAAGCTTCGAATAATTCAATACTGTTCACATCTGATTTTGCAGTGGTTTGGACATCTCCCCAAACACGAACATTTTGCATGGTCAGTTTAGTAACGAACTTATCTTGCTTGAAGTTTAAGTTCAACCGTGTTCTACTGGATATAAACTGAGCTGGAATTTCTCCATAGGGTATTGGTGCTTTATACCCATTTCTAAATTCGTAACGAGGCCTAATTTGTAAATTAGCATCAAACTCTTGGGCGAAAGTATTCATACTGACCATTGTTATAACAGTCAGTGCCATTTTTTTAAACATCTTCATTTTAGTAATTTTTTAATTAAGTTTAACCGCTTCTTCAGTTATTTTTTTGATGGTTTCATCTGAGTTTACTCCCAAACCTTCTTGTTGATAGGCTAATTCTCCTTCGGCATTAAAAACGCTTATGATATTGGAATGTGAAAAATCCATAGGTGAGACTTTTTTATAATTCACGGACAATACAGCTGCAAATTCTCTCGTATTTTCTTCGGTAGAACGGAGGAAAATCCATTGGTCTGTTTCCATCTTATTTTCGATAGAAAATGCTTTTAATCGCTCGGGAGTATCTACCTCGGGATCAATACTGACCAAAACCAATTTTACATTACCCTTGATATTCTCTGGCAAACGGGATTCGATATTTCGCATATCGGCAACTAATCTTGGACAAGCCGATTTACAAGAAGTATAAATCATAACCATTACTAAGACTTTCCCTTTCAAATCTTTCATTTCGATATCTTGACCATTTTGATTGGTCCATTTAGAAGGCAAATTGTAAATTGACAATTCAGATATTTTTTTTGTTTTTGATGAAACTTGCGCATCTACCTTTGTATTACAGCTTTGTAATGCAGAGAATATCAATATCACTCCTAAAATTAATTTTTTCATATTTTTCTATTTAAAATTGTTTCAGCACTATTTCAAATCTTTTGCACAACGAAAACCTAAGTTTCTAGAGGCATAATTCGCTTTTAAACTGGCTCGAAAACCATAACGCATAAAAGCTGCATAATTCATTAAGTCGGATGCGTTTATGGAGCCGCTTCCGCAAAAAAGATTCTTATCCGTATCTTTGTCTTTTCTAGATTCTCCCGATAAGAAAATGCTATTAAAGTCCGAGGTCCATTCCCAAACTAATCCATGCATATCATATACTCCCCAATAATTTTTAAAGGTTTTCCCGACTGGATTTACATAGGTTTTGGGCTTTTCATACCAAGATAAAATATACTTATTAAACTCTTCTTTTGATCGAGCATCAACACGTTTTTCATCGGCCATCGCTACATATTCCCATTCGTCCATGGTAGGCATGCGTTTTTCTTGACATTCACAATATTTTTTAGCAATAAACCAAGAAACATTTGTTACAGGCGCGTTGCTCAAATTAGTCTTTCCATAGTCAAAATCATTTTGCCATTGGGCTAAATAACTTTTCTCAGCAAAGATTCCTTTCATTTTTGAACGACTATATTCTGGATGCTTTTTCACAAATGCCAGAAACTGTGCATTGGTAATAGGATATACATCCATTTTAAAAGCGGCTACTGTTATTGGTTTTTTATCTGTGGTACCATAAAGGGGGACATAAGCCCCCCTTTTGATAAGAACCATTTGACTTTCTTGAGCACAAATAGCAAATGTTACTAGTACTAAAAATGTTGACCAGATAGTTTTCGAAAAGAACATATCTACCTCTTTTTTAATTTATAATACTTATTTTCTTTGTGCTTTCACCATTGCAGGTGTAATTGTGTTTTTTTTATTTCCCCAACTAGCATATACATACGTAAGTACATCTGCGATTTGTTGGTCGCTCAAAGCTTGAGCAGGCATAGCTGTAGTGTATTTTTTACCATTTACCGTAATAGGAGCATTAGACCCTTTGATTACTTGCTTAATAGCACGATTCACATCTGCATTCAAATAATCTGATTTTGCTAATGGCGGAAAAGCTCCAGGAATTCCAGCTCCCGTTGCTTGATGGCAAGCAATACACGTTTTAGTATAAACCGCTTTTCCTTTATCTACATTTTGACTAAATCCTTGTATTGCAAACCCTAATATTGCAATAGTGAAAATAAACTTTTTCATAATTTTAATTTTAATTGATTTAATGTATACCGTTTGGTTATTTCTAATATTAAAGAACAAATCTATTTGAGTAGGAAAGATATTCAATAAAAGAGCTATATCCAAACGGCATACTTTTTTATTTATTAATGTTCTGTTTTGCTTTTTTGAGTTTTTACCATCGCTGGAGTTATTACTGTTTTGTTATTGCCCCAACTGCTGTATACATACGTTAGAACATTAGAAATTTCATCAGCAGTCAAGTTTTGGCTTGGCATTACACTATTAATTTTCTTGCCATTGACAGTGATTTCTCCACTTAACCCTTTTAACACTACATCAATAGCACGTTTTGGATTCGCATTCAAGAAATCTGATTTAGCCAAAGGAGGGAAAGCACCTGGTATTCCTTGCCCTTCTGATTGGTGACATGCAAAACATGTTGTTCCATAAATGGCTTTACCTGCAGCAATTTGTTGAGGCACTGTTAAAGCAACTTTTGCTTTTGCCGCTTCTTTTGCTTTTGGCATGGTTTGAATGGTTCCTCCTTCTGGTAAATAAATTCCTTCTTCAGTTGTTCCAGAATATATCGTTTTGTCAGCAGGCCCTTCCACTTTAAGCATACCTAATGCTCCTTTATTAAATGCTCTAAAGATAGAGTGGTCTACCAAGACCAATGTAGCAGGTACTTCACACTTAAATTCAACAATAGCGGCTCCTCCGGCAGGAACTAAAGTGGTTTGAACATTTTTATTGATAGCTTCTCCTCCTTCTATATATACTTTATCAAAAATTTCGCCTATCACGTGGAAAGAAGAAACCAAATTAGGACCTCCATTACCCATAAAGATACGAACAGTTTCACCTACTTTGGCAGTAAGAGCCTTATCCCCTACTAACGATCCTGTTTTACCATTAAAAACCACATAATCTGGTTCTTCTTTTACCGCTTTATTCATATCAAAAGCTTGTAATCCTTGATCTCCATATTTTCCTTGAGTATAGAAATCTCCTTGCATCACGTAGTATTCCTTATCCACTGGAGGCAATCCTCCTTCTGGTTCAACTAAAATCAAACCGTACATTCCATTGGCAATGTGCATCCCAACTGGTGCAGTAGCACAATGGTACACATACAATCCTGGATTTAAACATTTGAAATTGAATACTTTTTCATGCCCTGGCGCAACTAATGAAGAAGCAGCTCCTCCACCTTGTCCTGTTACAGCATGCAAATCGATATTATGAGACAATTTGTTGTCTGGGTGGTTTTCTAAGTGAAACTCTACCTCATCACCCACACGAGTTCTGATAAAACTTCCCGGAACTGAACCTCCAAATGTCCAATAAGTATATTTTACACCATCGGCCATTTCGCCTTCTTGTTCTTTAACTTCCATATGAACAATAAGCTTTGTTGCCTCTCTGTTGCCCACTGGTTTTGGTACAAAAGGAGGTGCGGTCAATTCAGCTTCCTGTTGCCCCTCTACTTTAATGTACCTGTTTGTATCAGCATCACTACCCGCAGTATAGCGATTGAATGCTAATAATCCTAACGAAACAGTTAAGCATGCTGCTAAAACTATTTTGATTCGTTTGCCTTTTTGTTGTTTTGGTTTCATATTAATTTAGGTTAAATGATAATTTAAATAAGAGACAAACTTGTCTTTTATCATGATGTAAAATTAAATGATGAACTTTAAAAATATCATGATAAAAATCATGTTTTTAACTTTTATTTATGAGTCTTATTTTAGACCAATAATCACAACTATAAGTAATCCCAAAGTCATTATTAAACTTATTTTCCAGAACGAATGTGCCTTTTTTAATTCCATAAATTGAAATGCGACCATAAAAAACTTTATGGAGGACAAAACCAAAATTAATGCTACCATAACAGTTGAAACTAACGATGAATTAGCAATCAAAGCTGTAGTTATGGTCATCACCAGCAAAAAAGCATATATTAAAATCAGAGATTTTTTCATTTTTAAAAAATTAAATATAAAACTGGGAATAACAATAACCAAATCAAATCGCACATGTGCCAAAAAGCAGCGCATGCTTCAACATCTTCAACAACAGTATCAGAATCTTTCTTTCTCATTCCGTAATTCGTCCAACCTAGAATAACCAATCCCATGATAACATGGATAACGTGAAACCCAGTTAATAACCAATAAAAGGTATAAAACATATTGGTATCCAATGAAATTCCGCTTTCAATTTTATGATAATATTCAATGCTTTTAAGTCCTAAAAACAAAATACCTCCCAACATAGCCAACTTAAAGAATATGGATGATTTCTGAATTTCATTTTCCTTAAATTGATGCACCGCATTGGCCATAAAAAATCCGCTTGTCAACAAAAAAACGGTATTTATGGCTCCAAAAGTGGTATTCAATTGCATTCTCGAATGATGAAAAACGGCTGTATTTTCTCTTCCGTAATACACAAATGCGACCAATGCCATCCCGAAAGTAATGAGTTCGAGAAAAATAATAATCCACATTAGGATTCCTCCCGGTGGATAATAGATGTTTTTGTAATTTATTTTTAGAACATTCATAATTGTTTACTATTTAAAAAGTTACCCACGGTTGAAACCGTGGGCTATAGTTCAAGCTAAACCATAGCCAACAGTTTCAACTGTTGCAGACGTTTAGATTGTCTTTTATTCCCAATCCAATAATCTTTTTTCGCCTTCAATTTTCTTGATGTCTGTAATATCCTGAGACATTTCAATCACACCTTTGTACTTTTTATTGGCATCCCTTACGGCAAAATAACGAATGTAAATCAGGCGTTCTTTGTAATTTATCCAAAACGAAGATTCATTTTGAGTTCCTTTTCTAAATTCATCCAAGATTTTAAGTACGGTTCCCACACTTTTCGGAGGATGGCAAAACTTTACTTCACGACCAATGATTCCCGCACTTCTAGGAAAAACTCGTTCTTCTCCCCTGTTGTAGAAAATCACTTTATCATTTTCATCGACATACGTCAAATCCAACGGCATGGTTTTGAAAAGTAAATTCACTTGTTCTACTGTCATGTAGCCTTCGTCAAAATGTGAAGTGTTTTCTAAAGAGAATGGCATTTCTCTAATGGTGAAATCTTCACTGGGATGTACATATTCTACTTTTGGGAAAGGCGGTGGCGTTTGCGATAACATCCATCCTATTTCTTCTTCGCCTTTGCGCATTTCGATCCAATCATTTTCGGTTAGTATCTCTAATGCATTTGGAAATAGAACATCTTCTTCAACCCCCATCAATCGAGAAATTCCAGCTGTCAAAAACGGTGTATTAACTTTTATTTTTTCTGGGTTATTCATTTTGAGATAGTACTGAATCAATCGAAATTGCTCTCTCAGATTATCATGAAACGACCACATTCCTTGCGAAGGCCCTACCCATCCTTTTTTTTCCAAAAATGGAAAAAGCTGATTTTCTTTGCGGGCAAAACGCTTCTCTATTGTAAGCAGCTGATGGAATATATTGGTATATTTTGGTAAATCTACCAACGGATTTACCGTTTTAATTTCTTCCAAAAGGCTATTGATAATCTCTTTTTCCTGAAAGTAATTCCAAACAGGATGTCCTTCTGGTAGTGCTGTGGTATTTGATGTTTCTGTCATTGTTATTGTTTTTAAACCATTAAGATTAAGGAAAATAAGTTTTGAAATGTCTATTTTTTTAAACCATATAAAAAATACTCTCGCTGTGTCATTTCGACGAAGGAGAAATCACATAAAGAGAGTAAACAATGTGATTTCTCCTTCGTCGAAATGACAAAAAAGACTTAATGAAACTTAATCCCTTACTGGTTCATTTAAAAAAATGGCTTATTTCATTTTCATTTTTGGTGTTTAATCTTTTCGTATAATTTCACTAAAGATTGTAACAACTCAACAGGGGTCGTTAGAATTTGATAGTGATTTTGCCCAAACATTTGAGGCAAATAATATTTGGCTTCGGCCTCAATGGCCAATGCATAGGAATTGATGTTTTTCGAATTGAGTTCGCGAAGGGCCTGTTTTACATCATTGATTCCATACTTCCCTTCGTATTTATCGTAGTCATTGGGTTTTCCATCAGAGATTAAAATGACCCATTTATTTTTGGTGCTTCGTTTGTCGAGACGTACACCTGCATGTCGCAAGGCCGCACCAATTCGGGTATAGCCGCTAGGTTCTACGGCTCCCACTTTATGCTTGGCGACATTCCAACTTTCGTCAAAATCCTTAACCGTTAGATAGGTCGAATAATTTCTGGTTTTGGAATAAAAACTATCTATCGAAAAATCGATATTGAACTCGTTTAAAATCTCTCCAAACAAAATTGACACCTCTTTCTCTACATCAATCACACGGTTTCCTGCGGCATACCCATCACTGGAAAGACTGATATCCAATAGAATCAAAATCGATAAATCCTTTTCTTTTTTTCGATTCGAAATATAAATTTTATCCGAAGGCGTTCTTCTGGAATGCACATCTACATACAAATCGGTTATGGCGTCAATATCAAATTCGTCGCCTTGGGTTTGGCGTTTTTGCTGTTGCATTTTATTATTGACATTGGTCAACATTTTGCGCAAGCCCATCAACGTGGATGCATTCTTTGTTATTGTTTTTTTGTAATAATCGCTATCCGTTTTGAGTTGTGATTTTGGATATACTTTACAAAAACTTTCTTTGTAACTATTTTTGCTAAAATCCCATTCATCGTAAGTATGATGAAATCCTTTTTCATCCACGGTAGCACTTTCAGAAATCGTGGTGTTCTCCATAAAATCGGCTTGATAGACCGAATGTGATGTATCATCAACCCGAACGGTGTATTTCATGCTCAATTCTTCCAATGCTTCCTGATGGTCTTCGAGTTCATCTGACCCATCAAAATCGCGCCAGTTTCCATTGAATTCTTCGGCGGTTTCTACTTTTTCAAAATTATGCAGCATGACATAATCCTCCTGTTGTTTTTTATCAAGCTCTACGGTGATAACTTCTTCGACAGCTTTTGCTTTAAGCGTAGTTAAAGGCTGAATTTCATTCGGTTTTTTAGTCTTATCCGAGAAGTTTTTCAACGTATCATCACAATCGATTACTACTTCATTTTTCATCCATTTGCCAAAAATCCAAGAATAATCAGGATCCTTTTTAGCGGTTGCTTTTTGAATAAAATGATTTTTAGTATCGACAAGAAACTGTGCATCAATAGAAAATTCTTGAAATAATACACTCAGAATTTCCTTGGAAGTTTCCAATGCCTTTTGTTGTGAAAGGATTAACGTTGGTTCAGTTTCTTCTACTTTCCAATTGTGATTGAGACGTTGTTGCACGCATAAATATAAAAGTCGAAAATGGTAAAAAGTAAGATTCTCTTCCAACGTAGGCAATTCGGCAAACGAGATTGGGAGGAAAAAGTTGTTGTTTTTATACCCACCTTCACGTTCAGCGGGAAATATCTCGATCGGATTACCGGTTAGGGCTCTCGCCAAAATCGTCAAACGCGATTTAATTTCGCTCAACGTAACAGTTCGGGCAGTAATTTCTGGAGAAACTTTTTTGCTTTTTTTTAATTGTTGAAAGAATTTCCCAACTAAGTATTCATCTATTTCGAAACCCATAATTTTTAGTTTTCAGTCTCAGTTTTCAGTCTCGGTCTCCGTTCACACTGCGACTGTAAACTGACCACTGATAACTTTTTATTATATCATCAAATTACATAAATCCTTCAATGCTTCTATGGTTTGTAGATCATCTGTTAAAGGCTCCACAACTGCTACATGTACAGACAATCGTTTTGGCAATCCGCTGTGAATGATTTTGGCAGCATCTACCAGAAGTCGCGTCGAAACCGTTTCGGTTAATCCTAATTCGGTTAAATTTCTAATTTTATTACCAATGGCTACTAGTTTCTTGGCTGTGTCATTGTCAATATTGGTTTCCTTAACCAATATTTCCGCTTCAATTTTCGGCTCTGGATAATCAAAAGAAGTCGCAATAAATCGTTGACGAGTGGATGGTTTCAGTTCTTTGAAACCTCTTTGATAGCCAGGATTGAAAGAAGCAACTAGCATAAAATCATCATGAGCTTTAATCGTTTCTCCCAGTTTGTCTATAAAAAGTACGCGTCGGTGGTCGGTCAGGGAGTGAATCGCCACAATTACATCGGGACGGGCTTCGGCCACCTCATCCAAATAAATAATCGCTCCTTCTTTTACGGCAGTGGTCAACGGACCATCAATCCAAACGGTTTCGGCTCCTTTGATGATGAATCGACCAATTAAATCGGTAGAAGAAGTTTCTTCGTGACAGCTAATCGTGATAAGTTTTTTATCCAATTGATGCGCCATGTATTCGACAAAACGGGATTTCCCCGTTCCTGTAGGACCTTTTAGCAAAAAAGGAATTTTGTTTTTATAGGAATGCTCAAAGACTTCTACTTCTTTGCCAACGGTATGGTAATACGGTGTGTTTTGTGACATTGTTTTGCTATTTAAAACCAATTAAAAATTAACCATATAAGAAATACAAGGGCATATAAGTAGTGTGAAAACACTTTATAAAACAATAGAATTGGCTCCAAAATTGAACTTAAATTATATACTTCAAAAAGCTTAAATGAACTTATATTTCTTATATGGTTTAAAAATTTTCTATCTGTTAATTCTACAAGCGTTAAAAAAAAAACAGAACGCGATATCAATTGTTTTTCTGGAAATGCAGTTCTAAAAAACCATCAATAAAGCGTTCTGATTAAAAAAAAGTGAATTAGTAATTTATTTATATTCTTTAGCTATTAGTAATTAGTCTTTAGTGATTAGCCTTTTAGGATTCCAAAAAACAGAAACAAATCTCTAAGCCATTCGTTTTTCAAAACTTTAGAACACATTAGCATTAAAACTTAAATTTATAAGCCAATTACTAAAGGCTATTCACTAATCACTTAAATAATTATACCTCTAAAGCTTCATCTGAAGGTCTGCCGTATTTAACAAAATCATAAATAAAGAGACCTATTCCGGTAGTGAACATGGTTGCACAAATCAACAATACCACAAAGTGAATACTGATTTCGTTTTGAACGACCATAAATTCCATTTTCATTTTTCTCTCTAAATAAACTTGTACAATACCCGCTACTCCAAAAGCAACTGTCATTCCTAACATTCCGATATTAGACAACCAAAAAGCAGCCATTCCTGTTGCGCTTTGGTATCTCTTACGGCCTGTTAAATTGGGTAATGCGTAACTGATTATCGCTAAAACAATCATAGCATAAGCACCCCAAAAAGCATAATGTCCGTGCATGGCAGTAACCAATGTTCCGTGAGTATATAGATTGGTTTGAGGTAATGTGTGTGCAAAACCTAACAAACCAGCCCCAACGAAAGAAACGATAGAAGAACCAATAGTCCAGAATAAGGCAATTTTGTTAGGATGACTTTTTTCGCCTTTGCGATACATATTCACCGCAAACAACGCCATTGCCAAGAAAGCCAAGGGTTCCAATGCAGAGAAAATTCCACCTACGATTAACCAAATTTTATTTACTCCGATATAATAATAGTGGTGTCCTGTTCCTAAAACTCCAGAAAGGAAAGTCAATCCCACAATTACGTACAACCATTTTTCGATCACTTCTCTATCAACCCCAGTCAATTTGATTAATAAATACGAAAGAATACCTCCCATAATTAATTCCCAAACTCCTTCAACCCACAAGTGAACTACCCACCAACGGAAGAATGAATCCATCACTTGACTATCAAACCAAATCATTCCAGGCAAATACAATAAGGCTGCAAAAAGCAATCCCATAGTCAGCACCAATGCGGTTGTGGTTTGGCGTTTTCCCTTGAAAAGTGTCCCTAAAATAAGACCCAAGAAAAGCAATACATTGATAACTACCAGAAAATCCAGTTCTCTCGGAATTTCAAGAAACTTTCTACCTTCCCAGTGGTTAAAGTGAAAACCAACAATGGCCACCACACCAACAACTGCGAGCGAAATTAATTGTACATAAGCCCATTTTACGCTAATCAATTCGCGTTGGGCTTCTTCGGGAATGATGTAATAAGCCGCTCCCATAAAACCCGTTAACAACCACACCACCAATAAATTGGTATGTACCGCTCGAGCTACATTAAAAGGCACAATCTCGTGTAATCCTTGTATTCCTATTCGATCAAAGCCCATGATAAAACCATAGATAATTTGCAGTGAGAACAAAAGCATACACAGTGCAAAAAACCAATAGGCTACTTTTTGTGATTTATATTTCATATTTGTAAAATTTAATTATTTTCTTTAGCTAATGGAGAAACGATACGGTCAAACCCATTCAAATCGATTTTTCCAATCCATTTGAAGTAAGCCACAACGGCATCGGCATCTTTTTCGTTCATATTATAAACTACCATTTTTCGCCCGTTTGGTGCCCATGGTACTGGCGACATTAAGACCGCCTTGACATATCCTTCGCCTCTGCGATCGATAACTTTGGTCAATTCTGGAGCATAATAGCCTCCTTCTCCCAAAATGGTGTGACACCCCATACAGTTGTTGTGTTCCCAAATTTCTTTTCCTCTCACTACTTGTTTATCAATGGCCTTGTAGTTGGTTTGATCATTTCTGGGCATGAATGAATAAATAGTCAATCCTATAAAGATTAAAAAGGTGACCAATGTTCCTCCCAGAAAAAATGCTCGTGCTTGTGATTTTGACAGCATAATAATCTGTTTTTTGTTAGTTATTAAATTCAATTTTAAATAAAAGATAAAATTGTCCTTTATTTAAATGCAAATATAAAAGATAAATTCATCTTTTATTCTAATAATTATCATTTTTTTTAATAAAAATATTTTTTTCACTTTTCATTGAATAGAATCCTGCGTAGTTCCTCAAAAATTTGATTTTATAAGTTTTCAACAACCAATTGTTCTTAACTAATGTTCGGAATATGATAAAAATCATATTCCGAATTTTTTAATATTCGTAAAATTATATCGTCTAAAAAAAGACATTTAAAAATTACATTCTTTTCTTTATCAAATATTTACAAAAATTTAAAATTTAAAAAATTAATTAAAGATAAATTTGTCTTTTATTAAAATGTTGCCTAATTTTGTATTCTAGATTTTAATTAAAAAAAACAATATGGAAACTTTAGAGATAATTACAATAGGTGAATACGTGGCAAAAGACTTTAGAACAGCCGCTTTATTTTCAAAATACGGTATTGATTTTTGCTGTAATGGCAATAGAAGTATTGAAGAAGCTTGCGCGAAAAAAGCAGTAGAACCAAATGATTTATTACAAGAAATCGAAACTATTTTGTCTTCAAAAACGGATTCTGGAATCGATTTCAATTCATGGCCTATTGATTTATTAGCCGATTATATTGAGAAAACACACCACCGTTATGTTTCCGATAAAACACCTACTCTACTTCAATTTTTAGACAAATTAAGTCGAGTACATGGAGCCAATCATCCTGAATTATTAGAAATAAACGAACTATTTAAAGGTTGCGCAGCTGAACTGGCCCAACATATGAAAAAAGAAGAACTGATTTTGTTTCCTTTTGTCAAAAAAATGGTTCGAGCCAGTATTTCGGATGAATTAATTGAGCAACCTCATTTTGGGACGGTAGAAAATCCTATTGCCATGATGATGGACGAACACGATGCCGAAGGGGTACGTTTTAGAAAAATAGCTGAGTTAACAAATGATTATACTCCACCTTCAGATGCTTGTAATACCTATAAAGTAACCTTTGCGATGCTGCAAGAATTTGAACAGGATTTACACAAACACATTCATTTGGAAAACAATATTTTGTTCCCAAAAGCAGCCAAACTGGAAAAAGATTTTTCGGCACAACACTGAGGGCTAGTCCTAAAACAATTATAAACACTAAACATCAACAACTATGGAGAATTACGTTATCAAAAGGAATGGAAAATACAAACCATTTGAAAGTTTTAAAATTAAAGATGCCATTGAAAAAAGTTTTAAAAGTATCTCCATAGCAGTTGATGAAAGTGTTTTTGAAAACATAATGATACTGTTGAAGGTAAAAGAAGTTTGGGCGGTTGAGGAAATTCAGGATTTGATTGAAAAAAAGTTATTCGAAAAAAATTATTTTAATGTCATGCGTTCTTTCATGTTGTTTCGACACACTCGAAAACTACAAAGGGAACATGTCAACGGACTGAATGATGACACCACTTATGTAGACAGTACGCAAACCATACAAGAATACATCGAACAAACCGATTGGCGCATCAACGCCAATGCCAACACTTCTTATTCTAATGCAGGATTGGTCAACAATGTTGCGGGAAAAATCATAGCCAATTATTGGTTGGATAAAGTCTATACCAAAGAAGAAGGTTATGCACATCGTAATGGCGATATTCACATTCACGATTTAGATTGCCTCACGGGTTATTGCGCAGGTTGGAGTTTGCGTGTGTTACTTAACGAAGGTTTCAATGGTGTTCGTGGTCGTGTGGAGAGTAAACCGCCTTCCCATTTTAGAGAAGCATTGGGGCAGATGGCTAATTTTCTTGGGATTTTGCAAAGCGAATGGGCAGGAGCACAAGCCTTCAGTTCTTTTGATACTTACTTAGCTCCTTATGTTTTTAAAGATGATTTAGATTTTGAGGATGTTCTAAAGGCTGTACGAAGTTTTGTTTACAACCTGAATGTTCCTGCACGTTGGGGACAATCGCCTTTTACCAACATCACGCTGGACTGGATTGTACCAGATGATTTGAAAACTCAGATTCCAACAAAGAACGACTTGCATTTTTTTGAAAATAATTTTGAATACGACCTTTTGGTAAGAGCCAAAGAACGTGGGGTTGTAAAAGTCACTGATTTACGCTACGAACATTTTCAAAAGGAAATGAACCTCATCAATAAGGCGTATTATACTGTAATGACCGAGGGCGATGCCAATGGACAACCGTTTACCTTCCCGATTCCAACGGTAAACATTACCGAAGAATTTGATTGGGACGGAGAAAACACCGATTTACTTTTTGAAAATACTGCTAAAATCGGGTCTTCTTATTTCCAGAACTTCATCGGAAGCCAGTATATTTTAGACGAAAACGGGAATAAAATTGAAAACGAAAATGCGTATAAACCCAATGCGGTTCGCAGTATGTGTTGCCGTTTGCAGCTTGATTTACGTGAATTATTAAAACGGGGAAATGGTCTTTTCGGAAGTGCCGAAATGACAGGAAGCATTGGTGTTGTAACCATCAACATGGCTCGTTTGGGCTATTTGAATAAAGGAAATAAAGAAAAATTATACACTAAACTGGATGAACTTTTATACATCGCCAAATCGACTTTGGAGAAAAAAAGGGTATTTATCCAAGAGATGTATGATCGTGGGTTGTATCCGTACACCAAACGCTATCTAGAACATTTCAGAAATCACTTTTCGACTATCGGGGTGAATGGAATGAATGAAATGATACAGAATTTCGCCTATGATCAAAACAACATTACCTCTGAATCCGGTATTGAATTTGCCTCCGAAATACTGGATCATATTCGAAACAGGATGAAAGAATTCCAAGAAGAGACCGGAAATCTATACAATCTGGAAGCCACTCCTGCCGAAGGAACCACCTATCGTTTTGCTAAAGAAGATAAAAAACGATATGACGAGATTATTCAAGCGGGACAGGAAGAAAATATCTATTACACGAACAGCTCTCAAATTCCTGTGGATTTTACACAAGATCCGTTTGAAGCTTTGATGCTACAGGATCAATTGCAATGCAAATATACTGGAGGAACCGTTTTGCACTTGTACATGAGTGAAAAAATCAGTTCACCTGAAGCTTGCAAACAGTTTGTCAAAAAAGTAATTACGAATTTCAGATTGCCTTATATCACCGTAACTCCTGTATTCAGCATATGTCCATTACACGGTTATTTGAACGGAGAACATGAATATTGCCCGAAATGTGATGACATTATAATTGCCGAAAAAGCGAAATTTATTGAGGTTTAAAAGGTTAAAAGTTTAGAAAAAAGGTTTGGGAAGTTTAGCGTGTTTTAATCTCGTATAAACTATTTAAACTTTCAAACTCTCCAGCTTCTAAACCTTCTAAACTCATAATCCTTCTAAACCATCTAAACTCTCCAACTCCTAAACCTTCTAAACTCATAACCCTTCTAAACCTTCTAAACTATCTAAACCCATAACCCTTCTAAACTTTAAAAAAAATGAAACTAACAACCAACCAGATTTTAGAGCAAAATCAAGAATTACGCACCAAGTGTTTGGTGTACACACGAGTAATGGGCTATCACAGACCCGTAGAAAGTTTTAACATAGGAAAAAAAGGTGAACACAAACAACGAACCCATTTTACAGAAGGAAAGTGCTGCTAAACCCATTTACAGCCTCACCCCTTTTACCTTATTAGATTACCCACATAAATCAGCTTGCATTCTTTGGTTTGCAGGCTGTAATATGCGGTGTTTGTATTGTTACAATCCCGAAATTGTTTTTGGCAAAGGAACCATTTCATTTGAGAAAGTACTTCAATTCCTGAAAAGCAGAATTCATTTACTGGACGCTGTTGTTTTTAGTGGTGGCGAATGTTTATTGCATAAAAAAAGCATTTCGTTTATTGCCGAAGTCAAAAAAATGGGGTTTTTAATAAAAATAGACACCAATGGTTCTCAACCAAATGTACTTGATGAACTCATCCAAAAAGAGCTCATCAATTATGTAGCGCTCGATTTTAAGGCAATGCCAAATAATTTTGAAAAGATAACACAGTCAAAACTTTTTATTCCCTTCGAAAAGTCATTACTTTTATTGCTTCAAAGTGGTTTACCATTTGAAGTCCGCACAACAGTGCATTCCGAATTATTAAGCAAAAAGGACATTCAGGAAATGCTTTGTTATTTGGAAAAAACAGGATACAGTGGCAATTATTACATTCAACATTTTGTGAATGGAGCACCGACAATAGAAAAACTAGGGCATTCGTTCAGGGAATTAGAAAACGAAAATCTTTCAACAGCAAAAATAAAAGTACATTTTAGAGGATAATTATGAGAAAGAGCTGGATTTTGGTGTGTTTTGTCAATTTTTTCATTGCTTCGTTGATGGGATTATTGCTTCGATGGATGTATGTTGCTCCCATTGAAGGAGTCAATTTTCAATTTCTAATGCACGGGCATTCACATGTAGCCATGTTAGGTTGGGTATATTTGATGTTGTACTGTTTGATTTTTTACTTTTTTATCCCCAAAGAAGCCGAACAAAAACCCATTTACAACCGATTGTTTTGGGTTACCGAATTAGCCGTTGTTGGTATGATGATTGATTTTCCAGCGCAAGGGTACGCCTTTGCCTCTATTCTCTCTTCGACTTTACATATTTTTTGCAGTTATTATTTCTGTTATTTGATTTGGAAAGATGCCAAACCAAGTACATTTCCTGAAAAAAGAATGTTGCGAACTGCTTTGTTTTTTATGGTTTTCTCCACACTGGGCGTTTGGTGTTTGGGTCCCGCAGTAGGATTAATGGGTAAAGGAAGTGCTTTTTACCAAATTGCGATTCAGTTTTTCCTTCATTTTCAATTTAATGGGTGGTTCGTGTTTGCGGTTTTGGCTTTGTTTTTCAAACAATCAAAAATAGAAATAGACGAGAAAAAGTTTCGCCTATTTTACCGTTTATTCGTTGCATCTACGTTTTTAACATTGGCTTTGCCTGTAAGTTGGTCGCTATCCAGTCCTGTTTTTTATTGGATAAATGTCGTTGGAGTTGTACTCCAATTATCTTCGGCGGTGCTTTTCATACAAATGATCCGACCTCAATTTAAAGCGTTTTTCAGCAACTTACAATCCATAGAAAAAATCGTATATCGCTTTGCTTTGTTTTCATTGGCTTTAAAAATCATCATTCAATTGGTGGTTTTAGTTCCCGAATTGGCGCAGGTATCACATCATATCCGGAATTTTGTCATTGGATACATCCATTTGACGATGTTGGGTATTATTACAGGTTTTCTATTTGGATTTGCCTTGCAAAATGATTTTATAAACACGAAAAACATCTTTCTAAAATGGGGAATCAAGATTTTTCTATTAGGATTTGTGGCTACGGAAATCCTTTTGTTTCTTCAAGGTCTTTATTTGCTTTTCGAGAAAGGCGAGTTTCCTAACTATTATCAAAATCTGTTTATAGCCAGTATTGCTTTACCTTTGGGCTTGTTGTTCATAACTGCCAGTCTTTTGTATAAAACCAAATTTCAGCTTTCTACCATTAGAAACTGTACTATTTAGCACTTGAGAATACAACTTATTTCTCTAATTTTGTAAAAAAATAATTATGTTTTCTAAAACCTGTGAATATGGCATTCGAGCCACGATTTTTATAGCTTCGCAATCCTATCAAAACAACAGAGTAGGACTAAAAGACATTGCCCAAAAAATTGATTCTCCCGAAGCTTTTACTGCCAAAATTCTTCAAATATTGTCCAAAAACAACATCATTAATTCCATAAAAGGAGTTGGTGGTGGTTTTGAAATTCCCAAAGAAACGATGAGCGAAATAAAGCTTTCGCACATCGTAACCGCATTAGATGGAGACTCTGTTTTTACGGGTTGCGGCTTGGGACTCAGTCAATGCTCTGAGGAACATCCCTGCCCGGTTCATGAAAAATTCAAATCGATTCGAAACGAATTGGCTTTTATGCTCGAAAACACGAATCTGGAGGAATTAGCTTTAGGTATAAAGACGGGCGATACTTTTTTGAGGTATTAATACCATTTAGGCCAAGAATCTAAAAAAATTACGTTTCCGCAAGGTTGAAACCTTGGGCTATAGTTCTGCTATGACAGTTACAAATAAACCAAAAAAAAGGCCTGATTTTCATCAAGCCTTTCCTGTTTTTAAACCACTACTAATTCAGGAATACTAAGTTCGAAAAGTTCTTTCTTATATTGTTTCAATTGATTTTCGATGTTCTGTTTACCTTTCTCAAACCAAGTATTCGAAGCAATTAATGATTGATAATATTCTATTCCTTCATTCAAATTGCTTTTGAAAGCTTTCAATTTCTTTACTTGAGGAGCTGTTATTTGTTCTGAAAACTCATTAATTTCATTTTTCAAGTAATCCATGTACATTTTCAATTCATTGATAATGACATTCGGACGGTCTTTATTCCCCAGTACCGATGCATTGCCATAAATGTGTTTTACCATATCCGAAAGCGAAACTTCTTTGTCAAAATAAGCCAAATTAGGCCCTGGACAAATTACCACACCTTGCGATTGCCCTTTTATTTTAATATTATTTTCTAAATAAGAAGCATTCGCCAAACCAACACAAAGACATGATTTCTCGGTAATACTGTTTTTCTTTTTATCAAAAGAGTCTTTAGATATAGAATCTTTTACGGCTTCTAATTCCTCTAATTTTAAATCTTGGTATTTTTTTGATGCGGGACACATTCCTTTTGGACCATACTCTTTGCTTAAAGCCAAGAATTTTTTCGGACAAGAACTTCCAGCTTTATCCTCTTCAATTCTTTTTTGTTTAAAAAACTCATTCGTAGTACCTTTTACTGCATTGAATGGAATGCCCAGTGGCGAAATATGACTCAAATAAAAATCGTCTTCTTTGGCTTTTTCCAATAATGTTCTTGTTGCGGAATCTACAGAAGTTGCTTCGGGAACCAACAAAAAGGGAGAACCCCAACCCACTGAATCTACTTGATATTGCTCTAATAAAAAATCATGCTCTTCGGCAGTACCAACACCGCCTTGCACAGTGATTTTTAATTCTAATGGAGTTTCAGGCACATGCAGTCCTTTTATATCCAAAGCCTTAACCATCAACTCATGCGCTGATTGGATTAATTGCTCTTTCTTTTGTTTGAATTCTTCCAAAATCGGACCTAACAAATACCCATCGGTTGCAAAGGCGTGACCTCCACAGTTTAGACCTGATTCAATTCTATATTCAGAAACCCAAAGTCCTTTTTTGGCCAAGAAATTGCCTTGAATCATAGCCGAACGAAAATCACTTACTTTCAAAATAATTTTCTTTTGCAACGCATTGTTCTCATCTGGATAAAAAACAGGGAAATTTTCAAAATAAGCGTACAATCTCGGATTCATTCCCGCCGAAAGTACTACTGATGATGACAAATTACTATTGGCAAAACCACGAAGTGAAGCATGAGCATCATTAAACTCCACTGGTAATTGTTCGTCTTTAATAAAATTATCTTTATCAACTTTGGTCATAATATTAACGTCAATCTCTCCTGGAGAAAGGTTGTTTTCAAGGTAACTTTTGATATTATCCTTGAAAGCAATTCCATCATCAATCAAATTTTGCAGTCCTTTTTTAATCTCCGATTTATTAGGTAACATCGCAATGTAATTGTCTAGAGCCTGTTTGCTTTCCGCCAATTCTACTTTAAATTTTTCGAACTTTTCTTTTACGATAGTGTCCATCAAATTCAAATAGGAAGTGACACGTTCGGCACGGTAATCATGGATTTTTTCTGTGATTTCTTGGTATGGCATTTTGAATTTCTCGCTATAAAAAGCGTTCATTCTTTCGATTAAATCATCGTCTATAATAGAAACTACGGATGATATTCCGTATTGTGCCACTCGTATCGGGCTATCAATGGTATACGCCAATCCCATTACTGGTATATGGAAAGTATGTAGCGGTTTTTTTGTTATCATGCGTCTTATTGGTTTAATAAACTTATTTTGCAAAGGTCAAAAAACTTATTAGCTTAAAAACTGATAAATATCATACTATTAAGAAACATATTAGAATACATTTGCAGATTGTAAAATACTTAAAAAACAGTTATTTAACAAAAACCTCACTATAGAACCTTTTCTAAAGCTTTTAGAAAGAGGTACCTTCAAAGTTTTACCTTATCTTTGCAAAAAAATAATCTTCAATTAAGAAAACACAATTAAAGTTTCTAAAAATGAAAAGTCTTAAAGAACGTATATTGGAATTGAAAAAAGAGAAAAATGCGGTAATCTTAGCCCATTATTATCAAGAAGCCGATATTCAAGATGTTGCAGATTATGTAGGTGACAGCTTAGGATTGTCTCAAGAAGCCATGAAAGTGGATGCTGATATTATTCTTTTTGCTGGAGTTCATTTCATGGCCGAAACTGCCAAAATTTTAAATCCTACCAAAAAAGTAATTCTGCCAGATTTGAACGCAGGTTGTTCCCTTGCCGAATCTTGCCCTGCTGATCTATTTCAAAAATTCACGGAAGCACACCCCGATCATATCGTAATCACTTATGTAAACTGTTCTGCCGAAGTAAAAGCGTTGACAGACATTGTGGTTACCTCCTCAAATGCAGTTAAAATTGTAGAGTCTATTCCAAAAGACAAACCTATTATTTTTGCACCAGATAAGAATTTAGGAAAATATGTAATGGAGCAAACCGGTAGAGAAATGCTACTTTGGGATGGTTCTTGTGTGGTTCACGAAGCTTTTTCACTAGACAAGCTTATTGCACTATACAAACAAAACCCGGATGCCCAAATTATTGCACACCCAGAATCTGAAACACATATTCTAAAAACGGCAAACTACATTGGTTCTACCGCAGGAATGATTAATTATGTAAAAACCAATCCGAGTAACAAATTTATCGTTGCAACTGAAGCGGGTATTTTGCATAAAATGAAACAAGAAGTACCAAATAAAATTCTTATTCCAGCGCCATCAAACGAAGATAACACTTGTGCTTGTAGCGAATGTGGGTATATGAAAATGAATACACTTCAAAAAGTATACGACTGTCTATTGAATGAATCTCCAGAAGTTAATGTTCCGGAAGACATTAGAAAAAAAGCATTAATCCCAATAGAACGTATGCTCGAATTATCTTAATAATGATTACAACCAATTATCTAGTTATAGGTTCGGGCGTTGCCGGATTGACATTTGCCATCAAAATTGCAGACCGCTTTCCGGACAAAACTATTACGATTATAACCAAAGCCAACGCTGACGAATCGAATACCAAATACGCTCAAGGCGGCATTGCCATTGTTACCGATAAAACCGAAGATTCGTATCAAAAACACATCGAAGACACCCTTATTTGTGGTGACGGACTGTGTGACGAAGCTGTAGTGAAAATGGTTGTTACCGAAGGCCCTAAACGGCTGAAAGAACTGATAGAATGGGGAGCGCAATTTGACAAAAATGCCAAAGGTACTTTTGACTTAGGTAAAGAAGGCGGCCATTCTGAAAATAGAGTGGTACATCATAAAGACCAAACTGGTCACGAAATTCAACGTGCCATTTTAGAACAAGTAATGCATAAAGAGAATATTACCGTTCTAGATCACTACTTTGCCCTCGAATTAATCACGGTAGATAACCGTTGCATAGGAGCTTATGCCCTTGACGAAAAAACAAACGAGATCATTACGTATCAATCTGATTTTACTTTATTGGCAACTGGAGGTATCGGACATTTATATGGTCACACCACCAATCCCATTATTGCTACAGGTGACGGAATTGCAATGGCCTATCGTGCCAACGCTACCATAAAAGATATGGAATTTATACAATTTCATCCAACAGCTTTATATGACACCTCTGCTGGTTCTAAATTTTTAATATCTGAAGCCGTTCGTGGTTTTGGAGCTCGATTGAGAACCAAAAAAGGAGAACTGTTCATGCATAATTATGATTCTCGAGGGGACCTTGCCTCTAGAGACATTGTCTCCCAAAGCATTGACTTAGAGCTCAAAAAATCGGGTGATGAATGTGTTTATTTAGATTGCACCCATCTGGAAATAGAAGGATTTAAAAATCACTTCCCCATGATTTATGCACATTGCAAAAATGTAGGGATTGACCTTGAAAAAGAGTGGATTCCTGTTGTCCCTGCCCAACATTATTTATGCGGCGGAATTGTAGTAGACATAAACGGAAAGACCTCTGTAAATAATTTATTTGCGTGTGGCGAATGCTCCAGAACTGGTTTGCATGGTGCCAACAGACTGGCTTCAAATTCCTTGTTAGAAGCTTTGGTGTACTCAGATAAGGTTTACCATTATTTGGCAGAGAATCCTTTTATTGCTCCAAAAACAGAAAGTACCATCCCAAAATGGTCTATTGAATCTAAAGCAAAAATTGCTCCCGAATATATTGCCCAAATGAAAGCGAAACTACAGCTTTTGATGCGTCAAAATGCGGGAATCGTTCGATTTGATTCGGATTTATTAAAAGCTAAGGAGCAACTCAAAATCATGCAAGACGAAATAGATGAAAAGATTCAAAATCATCTCGTTTGCACTGATTTATACGAATTGAACAATATGATTGACATTGGAAATCTTATCGTACAACAATCTATTGATCGTAATGGGAATTGCGGTGGATTTGTAAAATTTACTTCGAAGGATATCACAAAGTAAAGAGCTTAAAAAAATAAATATAAAAAGTCCCTTGACAGAAATGTTAAGGGATTTTTGGGTTAGCTTAATGACTTCGCTAATTCGCCATTTCTTGTGCAAAAAAGTAAAGGTGAGGGATAGAAGTTGACTACCGAAGTGCGGGGGTCACGCCCAAATCAATCATAGTTTTCTCCCTTTCCATTTCATTCTTTTATTCTTTTGAATATTTGAAAAGTAAACTTGATTTTTCTCCTAAAAGAAAATAATTAATTCCTTTTGAAATAGATCGAAATGGAAAAGTTAAAATCCAAAAAATATACATTGTTCAAAAAAAAAGATGTTCCGATAATTGAAAACAGTTTTGAATATATGACTGTCCGTAACTAATACCAATAAGATTATTACACGAATTGTTCAATAAATGTAAAAACTTGAATGTTTTTATTTGACACAGATTTCACAGATTAATTTGTGAAATCTCTGTCAAGAAAATCAATCATGGTCTGCTTAACGGATTGTCATATTTGAATATACCAAATTGGATTCAAAGCAGAATGAAAAACGGAGATAATTTTACCTACAGAGTTTTAAAAAATAATTTTTCGACTCTATACTTTTAAACCAACAACACTCCTTCTTTTCTATATTATTTTCAATGAGTAACGACTTAACATTATCAAACGTTACTGATGCGATTTGAGTTAAAGCTTCATTGGCAAAAAAAAGAATAATGTGATATTGCACCTATACTATTTAGTGAATAAATTACTACCTTTGAAATATTATTAACAGCAGAAGTCAATAATTTTGTGAATTGACGCTTTAGAATCAATCTTTTTAAAAACTACTTATTTACAGATGAAAATTAGAAAAATCGGAACCAACAAAGATCTACATGATATCAATAATAAAAATCCTTACAAAATCATTCTCATTACTTTAATCATTCTCTCTACAGCAACTTTTTTTGGGTTTAAATATTTTAAAACGCAACCTACTAATGTTTGCTTAGATTCAGATACCAAAGTCTACAACGAATACAAAGACGCAGTTGTACTTATAAAACATAGGTATGGTTATTTTGCAAAAATTAAGGGAAAAGAAATTCAGCTTACTACTGAGGATGCCAAAGAAGAAACTGTTTACGGAACTGGTTTTTTTGTAGATAAAGACGGGAAAATATTGACCAACAGTCATGTTTTGCAACCATGGAAGTCATCAAATGAAGAAGATGAAAAAACAAATACAACTATAAGAAATCTAAGAATGAAAATTGCTTCAATTCTTACTACTGATGTTTCTGAAGATGAGTACGAAAGTTTTATTGAAAGAAACTGGAAAATTGCTTCGGCGTATGACGAAAATGAAGGCGAAGGCGAAGGTGATTATGAAGAAGGAAATGAAGAAGGAAATGAAGAAAGAAGAGAAGAACCAGCTGGTGAAGAATTTATCAGCTCAAATGATACCGAAGTAGATACATCCAAAGTAGCAACAGATATTGCAGCATCTATTCCGGTTAAAGAATACGTATCGAGGGAAGATATTGAAGTGTATGTAAAAACGGTAGATATTGAGGTAGCACTTCATGATTCGGATGAACAATGGCTTAGTTGCGAGATCGAAAAAATTTCAGAAGATACCAATATTGATTTAGGCATTGTACAACTAACAGATCATACAACCCCAGAAAGTGTTGCAAACATCATCAATCTTGACAATGCAGTTGAGGATGATGCCTCTTTAAATCCCGGCCAAAAAGCGATAATGATAGGCTATCCTTTGGGAATGGATTTGGCAAAGACAGATTCAGGTATTAAAGTGCAACTTTATGATGGTAAAATAAGTAAAGAATCAGACGGTAATAAAATTCAATACAGTATCACTTCTACACATGGCGCTAGCGGTGCACCGGTATTTAATGAATGTGGCCAACTGATTGCAGTCAATTTTAGCGGAGTAGATCAGGTACAGGGTTTTAATTTTGGAATTGTTGCCAAGCATATTCACAATTTTTAATTAGAAGTTATCTTAAAACTCTAAAAACCCTTAGTAAATGTTTTAAAATAAACCTTTACTTATTAATTTTTTAGTTTTTCTTCTTCGTAATCAAATAAAAAATCGCTTTTTTAATATGAACAAAATTTTCACAATAGGTGCGTTAATGGTTTTTAATGCCGTTTTTTCTCAGATTCCAACTCTGGATATAGAAAATCAGAAAAAAAATCTAGTAATCCTGCAAGAAGTAAAAATTGACACCCAGATTTTAGGCAATCTTGCCACAACAACAGCCATTTACACATTTTACAATCCTAGCAACAGAATTTTAGAGGGTAAACTTACCATTCCGTTACCTGAAGGAGTAAGTATAAGTGGCTATGCTTTAGATATCAACGGGAAATTAAGAGATGCAGTTCCTGTTCCCAAAGAACGAGCTAAAGAAGTATTTGAAAGTCTTGAAAAAAGAAATATTGATCCAGGTATTATTGAAAAAGTAGCTGGAAATAATTTCAGAACAAGAATTTATCCGATTCCGGTGAAAGGTAGCCGAACCATTAAGATTACCTATCATCAGGAACTAAAAAACTTCGCTTCAGAATATCTCTATTTTTTAAGTTTTGCCAATGCAGTCAGTATTCCAAAATTTAATCTAAAAGTGTTGATTAATGAGAGTCTGACAACTCCTAAAATTACGGAAAATCCAGATGGAAGTTTTGCTTTTCAGAAACAAGGAAATCAATGGGTTGCTGAGATTAGTAAAGAAAATTTTACACCAAGCGAAAGTCTTAAAATAACAATCCCAAAAGTAAACCAGTCTTCAAATGTGCTGCTACAGAAAGCTTCTGGTGACAAATTTTATTTTGCTGCCAGTGTTTCGATGGATTTCCCTGTAAAAGAAAAGCCAAAATCTCAGAAAATTGCCATTATTTGGGATAATTCTTTCAGCGGATCAAAGAGAAACCTTGAAAAAGAACTTGACTTTCTTAATGCCTTTTTTTCCAGCAACAAAGATATTTCAGTAACTTTTGTTCTTTTAAATAATATTCTAGAAAAAGCAGAAGAATTTACTGTTTCCGGAGGAAACTGGAGTGCATTAAAAAATAAAATTATTAACTTGAAATACGATGGGGGAACCGACTTTGGTGCATTAAAAGAAATTCCAGAAATAGAAGAATATCTTTTATTTTCCGACGGAATTTCAAGTTTTGGCGATTTAACTTTAAAATTCAAAAAACCACTAAACAGTATAGTAAGTACACCTACTTCAGATTTTAACCTGCTTAAACTTTTAGCATCACAATCTGGAGGGAATTTTATCAATCTTAATGAATTAGACACTCAATCTGCACTAAAAGCATATAACAAACTGCCTGTTAAATTTTTAGGATTTAAAGAAAATACGACTATTCAGGAGTTGTTTCCAAATGTTGGAACTGTAGTAAATGAGCCAGTGAATATATTTGGAATTTCATCTCCAAATTTGGGTAAACTTACCGCTCTTTTTTCTGTAGGGAATAAGAAATATGAAGTGCCTATAGATTTTAATACCGCTGTGCAAGTAGATAAATGGCCAATTGCACAATTTTGGGCACAAAGAAAAATTAATGATCTTGAACTTAATTCAACTCAAAATCGCGATGAAATCAAAAATTTGAGCGAACAGTTTGTGGTGGTAAGTAAAAATACCAGCCTTATTGTACTGGATGACATTAATGATTATGTGCGTTACGGAATTACACCACCTCAGGAATTATTATCAGAATACAATAAAATCGTTTCGCAAAATAAAAAGGAAATTTTAGAAAAAAGAAAAAATCTTCTATCCAAATCTTTTGATATAACTCGTGAACTGATAACTTGGTGGAATACAGAATTTAAACCCGTCGAGAAAAAGCAATATCCTACAATTTCTAATCAGTCGGTTAGAGAAAACCAATTAGCAGAGTCTGTTGTTATTAGTGACCGGAAAACTGGCGCGGAAAGTGTTGCCGAAAATAACATTGTTGCATCTATGAAACCGAAAGGTAAAATAACTTTGGTAGATGTAGAAAGCAACGAAGAATATATGAAAGATTTTCAGGCGTTGCAGACAGCTGAATTGATTTACCAGAAATATCTTGAAAATCGTCCAAAATATGAAAAGCAGGTTACTTATTATTTTGATGTGTCTAAATTACTATTCAAAAAAGGAGATAAAGCGCTTTCTTTAAAAGTTTTAAGTACATTAGCAGAGCTTGATCTGGAAAATGAAGAATTATACAAAACGATATATTATCTGCTAAAACAGAGAGGTAATTATGAAAAAGAATTGTGGATTACCCAAAAAATTCTAGAATGGAGACCGTTCGATTCTCAAAGCCACAGAGATTATGCATTGGCTTTGATTGATAATAAAAAACCTCAAGAAGCTCTTAATGTCTATAAATCCATGCTTTATCAGGAATATACCGATGAGATTTCTGTGAGAGACAATGGCATTGAAGAAATTTTGATTATGGAAATCAATAATATTTTGATCCAAAACAAAAATGTTGATGCAAGCAAAATAGATGATCGTCTAAAAGCAAATCTCCCGATAGACATCCGAGTTGTAATCAACTGGAATAAAGACAATACAGATATAGACCTTTGGGTTACAGATCCGAGAGGAGAAGACTGTTCATACTCTCATAAATCTACCGAAATCGGAGGCAGATTAAGTAACGATTTCACTCAAGGTTTTGGTCCTGAACAGTTTTTACTAAAAAAAGCCATCAAAGGAAAATATACAATTAAAACCAATTTTTTCGGTGAGAGACAGAATATCCTTTCTGGACCAACAACTGTGATGGCGGAAGTGTATCTCTATTATTCTGATGGAAGGCAAGAACGCAAAATTGCTGTTTTCCAGAGTCAGAAAGAAAATAAGCGTGAAAACGACAGCAAAATTCTGATTGGAGAATTTGAGTTTTAGAAAAAAGCATATAAAAATACCGAAGATTAACGCTTCGGTATTTTTTTTAAAAAAATTTCCCTAAACTCAAGACTTAAGCAATTGGTTTAAAAAAAAATTATTTATAATTTTTCTTCTCTTCCATTTCTTCTTTTATTCTTTTGTTGATATCAACTTTGGCCCCTTTTAATACATAAATTGTAATCTCCGGCTCTCTGGAATATTTATTGCTTCGCTTCCCAGCTAAATAAACAGTATTAAATAATGGTTTTTCAACTTTTCGTTCTGGGTCATCATCACCTTCTTCTTTTACTAAAACGACATTTTTAATTTTCATGTCTAATGGAAGCCAATCAATATAATCCGCATTAAAGGAACTCGCAACCACTTTTCTATTGTTGGTGTAATAATTGATAGCTCCTGCTTGCCCATAATTATCACAAAGGATTAAAGTATGTTCAAGATCGGGTATTGTTGCACAAACCGAATCAACTTTCATAGCCAATTCTTTCCAACCCAACATATCGGCAAAATCTTGTGGCAATAAATGATCTTTACCATCTTCCCATCGAAGCAAGCCGAATTTCTGATACGGTTTAGCATGATTCACTATGTATTCTGGACTTTTGTTTGGAAAAAAAGCATTGTACATCGGAATAAAAAGTAGAATTGGCAGTACAATTAAAACAGGCTGCAAATATCTTTTCCATCCCTCTTTTAATTGGTTCGCCAGATAAACGGATCCAAAGGAAATATAAATAGGATAAAGTCCAATAGCATAATAATCTTTGGCTTTAAAATACATAAAGACTACAAGTGTAAAAATAATGGTCCAAAAGAACAATTTGTATTTTTGGAACGGTTTGTACAACAATAAGGCTAACCATCCCGATACAATAACAAAAAAAGAACCAATAAAAAAAAGCAATTGTGATTTTAAAAACCCGAATCTATCCACATAAACCAATTGCGTATCGGCTAACTCCTTTAAATGATGAATCACTGGGAAGTTGTTATTATATTGCCATAAAAGGTTTGGTGTAATTAATAACAATCCTAGAACAAGGGCAGCATACAATTTGGGTTGACCAAATATTTTACGCTGGTCGGTCAATACAAGAGCGGGTATCAAACCAATAATTAGAAAACCGATGTTGTACTTATTTAGAAAACCAAAGACAAATACGATTGCGCCAATGAAGAGCCATTTTTTATTTTCGGTATTGATGTATTTGATTAGAATAAAATAAAAGGTTGTCCAACAAAAAACATCAAAAGAATTGGGTTGATATAAAGTGTTTAGCCTTAAAAGCGCAGAAAAGAATACACAAGTTGCCCCCAAAACTAAGGCGAACAAATTTCCTTTTAATTCTTCAATGGCTTTCCATACTACCACAATGGTCAAAGCGCCAAACAAGGCTGGAAAAAATTTAACCCAAAAAATCGAATTCCCCAAAAGATAAATAACATAAGAAATCCAAGAGGTGAAAGGCGGAACAGACAAATAACCCCAATCCAAATGATGCGCTTGGTCAAGGTGTAAATATTCATCTCGCTGCAAGTCGTAATCGGTACTTATTAATGAATATTGCAAAACAAATTTTAATATAATGAACCCTAATAGTAGTAATGTCTTTTTTGTCATAAAGTGTTATCTCTTAAAATTATCGCTAATACCCGTTCGTATAAAACCTTTAAATCAAACTTTTATTGCAATTTGTTGTTCTATACTCTCCTTTGCTTTTTCCCATTCATTATTCAAAATACTGTAAAAAGCAGTGTTTCTCGGTACTCCATTTGGCTCAATTTTATCTTTCCTTAAAATTCCTTCAAATACGCCTCCAATCTTTTCAATTGCTCTTCTTGAACGTAGATTATTATCTTTTGCCCTAAACTGAACTCTATTGGCTTCTAAAGTTTCAAAACAGTAGTTTAGCAATAATAATTTACATTCTAGGTTTACGGTTGTTCCCCAAAATTCTTTCATAATCCAAGTAACTCCAATTTCAAGTTTTTTATCATTGGGACATATTTCAAGCAATCTTGTAGTTCCTATAATCGTGTTTGAATATTTATGAATTATTACAAAAGGATAAACATTTCCGCTATCCCTTTCATTCAAGGCATTGTTAAAATTAGGATAAAAAATTTCCTTAACTGAATAATCTACGGATGTTAGCTCCCAGATTTCTTTATTAGAAGCTGCTAGAAATAAGTCATCTAAATGTGCTGCCTCTAAAGGAAGCAGCTCTACTTCATTACCTTCTAAAATTATGGGATGATCGATCCAATTGCCTTTCATATCTTTTTATATATTAAGCTTACCGCTAATGTTAGTACATCAAAAAAATTAGATGAACCGATTTTTATTAATTAGAGCGTAAATATAGCAGATTAAAACTACAACAAAATAACTTCTTGCAAAAAGACAATATGGTAGAATTGCTTGCGGGGATTCCTTTACCAATTCGGCTAATACCCTCGTGTCCTTGTTCCTCGAAATTTGAAGCTAGTTACCGAAGTAGCGCAGATAGCTCGACAGCAGTAATAAAAGGGCGAATAAGCAGCGTGAGTAGCCATTTTTATTACTGCTAGCACTCCCAAATGAGTCTTTTCTAAAAAAAATCCCAGTCGCTAAACTGGGATTGATCATAAGGAGTTATTGGCTGTTACTATTATTGTTGCCTTTTATTGCCTGTTGGCAAATAATACAACCACGAAAATCCTATTAGAAACAGGATCAATGAGGCGATAAAAGCTGGTATCAATATTTCGCGATTGTTTTCTAAAGCATTGTTCAACGAGGCATACAACAACCAGATCTGTATGGTTACATTCAAAATTAATATAAAAATTAAAGTCGAAAGGATGTTGTTCAACTTGTTGGGATTTGCTTGATTTTGACTGGTTCTAAAGGTGCTCATATTTTTTAGTTTTCGGTTTTCGGTTATCAGTTTTCGGTTATCAGTTTTCGGTTGTGAGTTGTGAATTGTGAGTTATCGGAATGAAACTAAAAATGATGTGTTTTACTCATAACTGACAACTTTTCTACACTGCCTGTTCTTCGTGCTGAGACGCTTTTACATAGATGTCGTTTTCCTTGAAAAATACCTCTAGGCTTGGCAAGGCTCTTGGTGGCGGGCCTCCCAAAACATCTCCCGTTTTGGCATCAAATGATCCTTCATGACAAGGGCAATGAATGATCCCAGTGCCAGGTTTGTAAAATACGGAACACGACAAGTGGGTGCATTTTTGCTCGTATGCTTTGAAGTCCCCGCTCTCCAAATGAATTAAAATATACGGTATGGTACTACCCTCGATCACAAAAGCACGAGTTCCGCCTACAGGTACCTCATCCTTTTTGCATACAAAATGATCGCCTTGCACTTCTTCTTTGGGAAGTAAATACGCTTTGGCGGCCACAAGACCACTACCTACCATTAATCCCCCAGAAACGAGCGTGAGGAATTTGGCAAAATCACGGCGACTTACATTGGTCGCTTGCTGCTTGAGAATTGGAAAGTCTTTCTTCCAATTTTTATTTAAATTATCTTCTTTTGACATGGGATTCGTTTAATAAATTTTTAATTCCGTACTTCCTTTTGGCATCATAATATTGACTTTGGTATTGACAATTTCTTTCCCAAATATAAAGGTGTTGACAGGCGTGCTGTTCGGACGCATTTCTTCGATTTCGGCTCTGGAGCCGAAAAACAAAGCACCACTTGGACAAACAGTGGCACACATTGGTTTTTTTCCGATGCTGGTTCTGTCGTAGCACATCGTACATTTCATCATTAAATCGTACGATTCTTCTTTTTTGGGTACGCCAAAAGGGCAGGCCATCACACAGTTGGAACAACCAATACATCTTTCTGTATTGGCGGTATGTACGATTCCATTTTCGTCTTTAGATATGGCATCGGCGGGACACACATTGGCACAAACGGGATCATCACAGTGCATACACACCTGAACGGTAGTTTGAATCGTTGAAGCGCGGTCAACATAATTCACGTGAATTAAGGTTTCCTGACCGTTGGTTTCACATTCGGCGCAAGCCATTTCACAGGCTTTACAGCCAATACAGCGTTGCATATCTACAAAAAATTCCTCGTTTTTATTGAAACTGGTGTAATTCATATTCCTTTTTTATAGATTAAACGCTTGCATACGCTGTTGATTCTTTGGAAGGCCCCGCAATTTCCTTAAGCGGTTCTAAATGACAAGCACATACCTTAAATTCAGGTATTTTTGAGATTGGATCTAATGTTCCCGGCGTTAATTGATTGGCCGATTTTTTACCAGACCAATGGTACGGAATAAAAACGGTGTCCTCCCGAATGGTTTCAACAATATTCGCAGGAAAAACTCCTTCTCCTCGTCGGGTTGAAACTTTTATCAATTCTCTTTGTTTGATTCCGTATTGTTGCGCCAATTTAGGATGAATTTCCAATAATGGCTCTGGATACTGGTCGACTAACTTCCCTATTCTACGGGTTTGCGTACCGCTCAAATATTGAGACACCACACGTCCGGTTGTCAAAATCACAGGATAATCCGCATCGGTTATTTCGCCCGGAAGCTTGTACGGTGCAGGATTAAAATGCGCTTTCCCATCAGGGGTTTTAAATTTTTTGTCTTCCCACAATCGCGGTGTCCCGGGATGATCTTCGGTTGGGCAAGGCCAAAAAATTCCCATATTCTCCTCAATTCGTTTGTAGGTGATTCCGTTGTAATCAGCCGTTCCGCCTTTGGAAGCTACACGCAATTCATTAAAAATGGCTTCACTATTTTCGTAGGTAAATTTATCTTCAACACCCAGACGTTTGGCCAATTCGAGAATTATGGAAGTATCTGTTCTTGCGTCTCCCGGAGGCGTTACCGCCTGACGAATACGGATTACTCTTCCTTCTGCCGATGTCGTAGTTCCTTCCTCTTCTTCCTGCAAAGAACCCGCCAACACGATGTCGGCATGACGAGCCGTTTCGTTCAGGAAAAAGTCAATACAAACATAATATTCCAGTTTTTCTAGAGCTTCCCGAACGTAGTTGCTATTAGGCAAAGACACCAACGGGTTGAAACAAATTGATATCAATCCTTTTATTTCTCCACGATGAATGGCTTCGATGATTTCGTAAGCCGAAAGGCCTTTTCCGGGCATATCTTTCTCGTTGATTCCCCAAACTTCCGAAATATACTTACGGTGTTCCGGATTTTCGATGTCTCTGTTTCCGGGCAATTGGTCGCATTTGTGTCCGTGCTCTCTACCGCCTTGACCGTTTCCTTGACCGGTAATGGTTCCGTAACCACAATAAGGCCTACCAATTCTTCCTGTTGCGAGTACCAAGTTGATACATCCCAAAACATTATCCACCCCTTTCGAGTGGTGTTCTATTCCACGGGCGTGAAGCAAGAAACTTGTTTTGGCTTTGCCCCATAACTCGGCGGCTTCTTGTATTTTATATTTATCGATTCCCGTCACTTCCTCTGCCCATTCTAGCGTATAGTCTTTTACGGCATCTATGGTTTCCTGAAAACCAGAAGTATAATTGTCAATAAAATCGTGATCCAGCATATCGTGATCCACCAAGTATTTTAGCATCGCACCATATAAGGCCGAGTCAGTTCCCGGTCTCACATCCAAATGAATGTCCGCAGTTCGCGCCAGTGGAATCATCCTTGGGTCAATCACTATAATTTTGGCACCGCGATCACGGGCTTTCCAGATCCAGTGTGTCAGCGTTGGAAATGTTTCGCTAATATTGGCACCGGCCACAATAATCACTTCGGCATATTCCAGATCCGAATAATTATTCGAAGCCCTGTCCAATCCAAACGCTTTCTTGTTACCCGCACCCGCACTCACCATACACAAACGCCCGTTGTAATCCAGATTTTTGGTTTTTAGAGCCACACGGGCAAACTTCCCAACAAGGTAACTTTTCTCATTGGTCAATGAAACCCCCGATAACATAGAGAACGCATCATTCCCGTATTTTTCCTGGATGCGTTTGATTTCCGAAATCGTTTTACCCATCGCATCGTCCCAAGAGACAGGCACAAATCCTTGCCCCGGAACGCTTTTTAATGGAGATAAAAGTCGATCTGGATGGTTGTTTTGCAAATAGCGTTGCACCCCTTTTGGACACAGTCTCCCTTCATTAAAAGGAAATTCCATCCAAGGCTCGAAACCAACCACTTTATTGTTTTTTACCAACAATTGAATCCCACATTGCATTCCGCAAAAACAACAATGTGTTTTTACAGCTTCGTCTGGTTCATCCCGTCCTTCATATCCATCCTTTGGCGCATAATTAAGAGTGGGACCAAAATGTTTAATTATATTCTCCTCTGCTACTGGTAATTTTGCCATTTTATATTTTTTACAGTTGTATGTTGTCTGTTTTCATTTTCAAAAATCTAAAATCCTAATTCTAAAATCTGCAATCTTCCTCCTCTGGGCGTGCCCCCGTTGAGAAAAGGGGCTTACTTATAGCACCGCTTACAAAGCCCCTTTCCTCAACGGGGTCGGGCTATACGCGCTACTTCGGTAGCTAGCTGCTATCCCTCACGCAACGCAGTAGTAATCAACATCAGTATTCAATGAAACATTTTGTTCTTTCAACATCATTCCTCCGTCTTTCAATCTGCTTTCTGAAATCTAAAATCTGCTTTCTAACCTCTTTTTTCTATTTTCTATTCTCTTTTTTCTATTCTCTTTTTTCTAAATTCTAACCTCTAACTTCTAAATTATCCAAACAAATTCCCGCCTGCCAGCCTAGCTTTCAAATGCGCTTGTGCCAGTCGTGATCTTTTCCCCTCAGGGCTCAAATCCAAATGTGACGTTCCGTCTTCGTGAGTAAAATTGAAACCCAATTGTTCCGTTACGGTTTTCAAATCCTGAATATGTAATTTAGTGGCAAACTCTTCTCCTGTGTGCGGGCAAACTGCCATTCCCATTTTCATTCCTTGTTTCTTGTAAATATGCGCTCCAATTTGGGCTGGACGCTGAATAATATGAAAAAACTTTCCAAACGGAATCCAAATCAAAAACATAATTACCGTAACGGCGTGTAATACCGCCAAGAAATCAAAGGCAAATCCTTTCATGAATTGGTACGAATACGTCAATCCCAATCCCGTTACCGAAATGGCAATCAACAAAATAAGCGGCAACAAATCGCCCTCAAAAGATTGCGTAGCAATCAATCCCGGATTCGTCAAACGTCTTCTCAAATAATATAGAGATCCAAAAATCACCAAGTACGAAGACCAGTTCAAAGCATGGAAAGTCAAAAAAGCGATTATAGAACCCAGTTCGAAATCCATCACTTTAAAACCAAAAAAGTAAGCCTCATATACCGAAATGGTATTGGGAGCCATCGCAAAATGAATCCAACCAAAAGTAAGCGGAATAGTAATCAAAAATGCCGAAGTACATCCCACCGCTATCATAAAATGCGCCACCCAACGGTATTTTCCCCTCGGATAAATAAATTTCTGAAAAGCGATATTCTCTACGGTCTCTTTCGTGGCAAACCAAAAATGCGAGAACACTTTTCCCGTTACCAAATATGTAATTCCACGTTTGAAATAAATCCAAGTAGGTGGTCTTTGTAACCAAACCGAATAGCGGTACACAATCCCGAAGAAGGCAAACACGGTCCCGAATAAATAAGTAACCAGTGCCGCGTCAAAATTTTGCAATTTTCTGGAACCAAAAAACACAAGAGCAATCATAAAAATGGAGAGTCCCGTTGCAATCAGTAAGGCTTTGGTGTTATAGGTTTTGTTTTTCATGTTTTATGCGTTAATAACAAATAAATTAAGAGATTTTTGATTTAAGATTAACGTCCCGATAGCTATCGGGATTGAATTCAGATTTCGTGCTAGTGAATAAAAATTCATCAATTTTACGAGTCTCGCACATCTGAAATCAAAAATCGTTAATCAAAAATCTTCAATCAAAAATATTTTAACTCGGTTTCTCACATCCCTTGCGGTTGTAAAACCACCAGTTGATAACTGTAGCTAAGATAGTGAAAACAATCAAGCCAATAAAAAATTGATTTACAGTACCATTAGCCGAAATATTGTTTCCTATTAATTTAGAAAAGATAAACGGTCCAAATGCGGCAATGGCGGCAGTCCAACCAATTACACCTGCTGCCTGACGTTGATTCTCGGCAAAAATGATAGGATATTGTCTAAAAGTACCTGCGTTACCAACTCCCGTAAAGAAGAACATAGCCAAAATCACTCCCACAAAAAGCGGAAACTGATCCATACTTGTAGGCGCAACCAATCCTTGAGTCACTAAGATAATGGCTCCTGTCAAAATTCCGATTCCGGTAATAGTCGTCAATATAGCACCTCCCACTTTATCGGCCACAAAACCAAAAGCGATTCTGCTGGCAGAACCAATAAGGGGTCCATAAAAAGCATACACTAATGGATCTGGAGCATTAGGAAAATCTCCATATAAAAATTTAATCATCAACGGAAAAGCAGCTGACATACCTGCGAATGTCCCGAAAGTCATCACATAGGTAATGGTGCAATACCAGGTGTGTTTGTTTTTAAAAATATCCATCTGCTCTTTTATTGAAGCTTGCATCGGGATACTTCTTAGGTAAAACCAACTGATAATAGACAAAATCAAAAGGAAAGGAATGTACCAAAAAGCTGCTGATTGGATGTAGATCTCTTTGTTTTTTACCGCCGTATTGTCTGGACTGATTTTGTTTAATATTTTCTCAGCCAACTTTGGATTGGCATTGGCAATGGCTTTCGATTTTGCTTTTAAGGGCAATGCTGCAAAAATAACTGCATTATCGGTAGCTTGAGTAGCCGCTTTAACCGAATCCAATACCGGTTTTTTTACATTCGATAGTATTTTAGTTTGCACTTCGGCGTCTAATGCCGCAAATACTTCTTGTTGTTTTTCAATGGTTGAATTTTGAAAAACAGTAAGCGTTTCTTTCGGGTCAATACTGGTAAAAACCGATGCCGCTCCATAAATACTCACACTGATGATCAATGGTGTCACAAACTGTGCTAGAGAGACCCCAAAATTCCCAATCCCCGCCTGTATTCCCAAAGCGGTTCCTTTGAGTCTTTTCGGGAAAAACAAACTGGTACTTGGCATATAAGAGGAGAAATCCCCTCCACCAAAACCACAAGTAAAAGCCAAAATCGCAAATACCCAAAAAGGAGTATTGACATCCATCACCGCAAAACCAATTCCGATAACTGGAATCAATTTAATCAAAGTAGCCCATGCCACCACGTGTCGTGTCCCAAAAATTGGCAATATAAACGTGTGTATGATTCTTAAAAAACCGGCCGCCAAACCAGGTATGGCCACCAACCAAAACAGTTGATCTTTTGAAAACGGAAAACCAAGACCCGGTAATTTAACCGCAATCACACTCATCATAAACCAAGAGGCAAACGACAAAATCAATGATAGTGTTGTAATTGTTAACGTTTTCCAAGCAATTTTACTCCCTGTGTTTTCCCAGAATTCTTCATTTTCCGGTTCCCATTTGTCTAGCCAAGTTTTCATATTATGTTTATTTATTATGTGAATAGTAATTAGTGATTGGTAATTAGCTTTAAGCATCACAAATTGCTTTTTATTTTTTTTCTAATGTTAAGTTCTGAAAATGCTGAGCCGTTTTCAGTCATAAATCACGTATCGCAACTAATCACTAACGGCTAACAGCTAATCACTTCCTCAATGATTATGCTCGATGTCTTTTGTAAAAGTCGGTGATTTGATTCTTAAGATTTTGATAATCGTACGATGCATCCAAAGCAGACAAAGAATGGAAATCACAAAAATGAAGATCCAAGAACTCGTCCAAAGTCCGGTGGAGTTCAGAAGATACCCAAAGATAATTGGCCCTACGAAACCACCCAATCCGCCTATCAATCCGACCATTCCGCCTACAACACCCACTTCATTTGGAAAATATTCCGGTATGTGTTTGAAAACGGCCGCCTTACCTATACCCCAAGAAATCCCGATAAGGATAACCAACACCAAGTACACCCACATATTGGCCTCAAACTTGATTTGCGTAATTCCTTTGGCTAAAAGTTCTTTCTTTTTTACCTCTTGGTTTTGCTGTACCACAATTTCCTGCCATGATTTTTTAACGGGAAGAATCGATTTTACTTCTTTTTCAGAAACCTCTTTGGTATTTACGTTTTGTACTTTCCCGTCTATTTTTATTTCAACGGCTGATATTTCGGTAACCACACCCGATTTTGCGGCTAAAACACCAGGCCCTGCGGTAAGGATTTCCATTTTTGGAAACATCAATAAAAAGCTGATGACAATAGAGGATCCCAATACCCAATACATCACTTTCCGAGCACCAAATTTATCCGACAAATAGCCTCCAAAAGCTCTAATGATTCCCGATGGCAAACTAAACATGGTGGCAAACATTCCACCCATCACAAGAGAGGTTTGATATACATTCATAAAGTTGGGCAACAACCATTGCGAATAGGCGACGAAACAACCAAATACCAAAAAGTAGTACGCCCCAAAACGCCATACCCTAACTGATTTTAACGGTATCAATAGTGTTTTGATATTTTTGGAATCCCCAAGAGGCTTTTTATTTTTAGCAAATACGATGAAGATGACACCTATTATAACCAATACAACGGCATAGGTAATGGGCAACATTTTCCAACCATTAATAGGATCATTTTTGGAGAAATTATTCAATAAAGTGGGTGCCACAAAAGTGGTGATGGCAGCACCTGCATTTCCCATTCCGAAAATACCCAAAGCCCTTCCTTGCCAATTTTGGGGATACCAAACCGAAGTGTACCCTATACCCACGGCAAAACTGGTTCCTACTAATCCGAAAAGAAAACTCAATACCGCAAAACTCCAAAACGAATTGGCCAGCGGCAATAAAAAAAGAGGAATAGAACACAATACTAATAAAGTTGAAAAAATTATTTTCCCTCCATACTTATCAGTTAAAATCCCGATTGGCAATCTAAAAATGGCTCCTGACAAAATAGGAATTCCGAGTAACCATCCTACCTCAACCACAGACCAATTAAAAATTCCTTTGTCAACCAGAAAAGTAACCAAAACACCGTTTAAAGTCCAACAAGCAAAACATACCGAAAAGGCTAAGGTATTTAGAAATAAAATTTTGTGGGATTGAGATAAATTGCTCATATTCTAAATGTTCATTTATAAATTCAGTTCACTTATTTCCTTAGATTCAAAAGAGATATAATAGTCTTTTATTCTTTGATGTAAAATTAATGTGTAAATAAAAATTAAAATATGATATTTATCATTTGGGTAAAATAAGTAAAAAATGAACCATTTAATTTTATGCTTGTCCGTAAAATAGTAATGCCTTTTGAGCCAATGGGTGTTGTCAGTTCTGTTTGTAGCTACTATTAATTCGACAAAAATCTTTAGTCAAACTTATTTTACAAATTATAACGTAAATATAGCCCATTAAAACTACAGTAAAAGTGCTTCTCGCAAAAAAAACTATTGCAGAATAGTATTGCAGAGACTCCTCGTTCCTACCATTGACGTTTTTTCTAAACTAATAAAAACGCCATTTCATATTGTTTTTTTAGAATAAAAACTCCACCTCCTAAGGACAAGTTTGTGGGAAGACAATATTATGGATCAGCTTGTGGTTTTCTATATATTGTTGTACTGGGAACCTTGGATGACGCCCCTGTTTTCGATTGCAGAGTCGATATAATGTTGGATTTGGGTCTTTTTGAGTCCCCAATTTGGTGCGATAAGCAAATCCCAATCGGAGATTCCGAAGAGTCGCTGAATGACAATATCGGGGCGTATATTTAATTTTCTTTTGTCATACTAAACCTATCCTCCAATCTTAATCATGCTTCTGTTTTGAGAAAACAATGCCGGATTTTGAAACTTGGCATCATCGTCCATTCCACCGCGCATGGCATGTTTGGATTTTATATTTTGAAAGATGAGCGGTTCTATCGATTCTCCGGCTCGTAGCGTATCGAGCAATGAAGTTTCTGAATTGGAAAACAAACAGTTTTTCAGTTTTCCGTCGGCTGTTAAACGGATGCGGTTGCAGCTGCTGCAAAAAGGATTGGTCACCGAACTGATCACCGAGAAACTGCCTTTGTAGGATTCTATTTTGTGATTTTTGGCCGTGTCGTTCGGCTTGTCTTGGGTGCGTTCTACCTTTTGTTCGCTATAAAAAGCATTGACCTGCGAAAGGATTTCGGCGTAACTCACCAGTTTTTCTTTGTTCCATTGATTGCCGTCAAAAGGCATGAACTCTATAAACCGAATCTGAATGTTTCGGTCTTTGGTCATCTCTATAAAATCGATGATTTCGTTGTCATTAAAACCTTTGATAACGACAACATTTAGTTTTACCTGAAACCCATTTACCTCCAATAAATCTAGATTTTCAATTAGTTTTTCAAAATAATTACGACGGGTAATTTGGTTGAATTTGTCTTTTTGTAAACTGTCTATACTCACGTTCAAAGTGGTAATTCCAGCTTCTTTGAACGTATCTATGAATTCGTGTACCAAGATTCCGTTGGTGGTCAATGTCAGTTCGACACCGAGTTTTCCTAATTGTTCTATAATGGTTTTGGCATCTTTCCGTACCAAAGGCTCTCCACCGGTCAATCTTATTTTGGTCACGCCCAGTTTTACGAAAGTTTGGGCGATGGTAACAATCTCGTCTGCAGTCATCAGATGCGCTCTTGGGGTAAGCACAATCCCCTCGGCTGGCATACAATAAGTGCATCTCAAATTACAATGTTCTGTAATCGAAATGCGGAGGTAATTGTGCGCTCTGCCGTGGTTGTCCTGCATTGGATTGATTTTATTTTCCATGGTTGAAACCATTTAATATTTTGAATAAATGCAATATGGAAGGAAATACCGCATCCATAGATTCACTGGCTCCAGCTGTGGAACCTGGCAAGGCCATAATCAGGGTATTCCCCTTGAACCCTACCACACTTCTGGACAACATTGCATAGGGAGTTCTGTCTTGCCCGTACGAGCGAATGGCTTCCTCAATACCCGGAATGCGTCGGTCAAGCATTGGGATAACGGCTTCGGGAGTGACATCACGATTGGACAAACCTGTTCCGCCAGTGATGATAACCAAATCGGTTTCTTGGGTACACAAGCTGTTTATGGTGTTTTGAATGTCTAAAACCTCATCTGGAATAATGATATAATTTGAAACTTCTAACCCCAGATTCTTGACTTTATCCGAGATTACTTTTCCTGCTCGGTCTTCTTTCTTTCCGCTGGAAACACTATCGGAACAAACCATGACCGCCACAGATAAATCCTGAACTTCTTTATTTCCGTAATCGGATTTTCCGCCTTTTTTGTGGAGTAATTTTATGGTCGAAATTTCGACTTGCTTGTCAATGGGTTTTAGCATGTCGTACATCGTTAGGGCAACTATAGAAGCGCCGTGCATGGCTTCGACCTCAACGCCTGTTCTGTAAATGGCTTTTACAGTTACCTTAATCAACACTGAATCTACCCCCATTTCGTATTCAATTCCAGTGAATTCAATTGGCATTGGATGACAATCCGGAATGGAGTTCCAAGTGTTTTTGACAGCAAACAAACCCGCTGTTCGTGCTACTTCCAACACATCGCCTTTTGGAACGGTTTTGTTTAAAATAGCCTGCATCGTTGCTGGCGAACCTACTTTTACGATTGCCTGTGCAGTAGCGGTACGTTGTGTGATTATTTTATGAGTGATGTCTACCATTTTAACTTTATGATTTATTTTTTTAACCTTTTGATGTCTGCTTCAATTTCTTTTAAACTCTGTTCTTTTTCAATTGCAGTTTTTGTTACCTTGTATTTTTCAAATTCAGCATTTGATTTTTCAATAGCCATATCGTGACTTATTTTTCCCGCATGTGTCAAAAGTTCTCTTCCATTGAGTTGCAATATGCTGTCCAATCGTTCTGTCCAATCTTTCATATACATTGGCATTTGCTGTTGCGCCATAGTTTCGGCAAATGCTAAATATTGCTCCACTAATAAACCTAGTAACTTTATTTCATTTTCGTCGAGATAATTTTTAGCTACGCTTACATCTGTCTTTTTAATTTTAGCAATATCTTTTTTATCTAATGATTGCATTCCCAAAAGAGGCAAAGAAGCATCAACTCGTCTGTAAACCAACTCTGCCGCTGTATTTTGAGATATCGCCCAAAGCAACTTATTTTGCACTATCTTGAAGAACTCAATAGTCTTTTCATCTTTTGGATTATAATCTATACTTGTGGTATAAATATCTTTAATCTTTTGGTAGAAAAAGCGTTCCGATAATCGTATCTCTCTTATGCGTTCTTGTAACTCAGTGAAATAATTCATCGAATTACCTGTTTTGAAACGATCATCATTCAAAGCAAAACCTTTCACAATGTATTCCTTCAATCGTTGTGTTGCCCAAATACGGAATTGCGTTCCTTGCTGGGATTTGACCCTATATCCGACAGAAATAATAACGTCCAGATTGTAATGTTTCACATCTTTTTCCTGTGTCTTTCCTTCAATAGCACCGTGCGGACTGGTGAGTCGGAATTCCCGACATACCACTTTTTCATCCAATTCACCTTCATTAAAAACATTTTGAATGTGCTCTGTTATTGTCGTTCTCCCTTTAGCAAAAAGCAAAGCTATTTGTGCTTGTGTCAACCAAACGGTTTCTTCTTCAAGCCGAACATCAATTTTGATGCTCCCTTCTTGATTTTGATATATCAGTATTTCCCCATTACTCATAAGCTTATTAACTTTTATGTGTTTTTTTTCCAAGTATAACTTTCGTCTTCAAAAATTTCTTTTCCAAAAACGGCGGTTTTTTCTTTTATTTCTTCCACCAAAAACTCCAAAGCTTCGTAAACCACTTTTCGTCTTGGTGCCGAAACAAAAACAAACAGACAGATTTCGCCCGTTTTTACCGTTCCCAAACTATGGTAAATGTGCAAACACGAAAGCTCATATTTGGCGAAAGCCGCTTCCCGAATTTCACAGAACGTTTGCTCTGCCATTTCCTCGTAAGCCGTATATTCAATGGCGGCGACTGTTTTTCCTTCAATCACATCGGCGCGAACCTGCCCCAGAAAAATATTGTGGGCGCCAATCGTAGTTTTACTTTGATGTTTGGCAATTGAATTACCAATGAATTCGGCTGTTATCTGTCCCTGAATAAAGGAACTTTTTTTGGGTTTCTCTGTTGACATGAGTATTGTATATTTTTTTGTTTTTTAAAATTGTTATTGAAATTGTTATTGACATTGTTATTGCAATTGATTTTTCAAAGATTCAATGCCTTTTCCTAAATGAAAAACACCAACAAACCCTGATTTTTTCAAATAATTCATAGCTGCTTGACTGCGTTGACCCGTTTGACAAAACAAAACGATTTCTTGATTTTTATTCAATTTCTTGCTGTAATCTTCTAATCCGCTCAAAGGAATTCGAATAACATTATTCCTTTTAAACTCCGGTGTTTCTCCCAATTCTCGAACGTCAATAACAACAATTCCTAATTGATTGCATTTTTGTAAAAACGATTCGGGAGTTAAGTCTTCTACAGTTTTTTTACTGTTCAAAAGCAAACTTCCATTTATAAATCCTTTTTCAACAGCTTTGGGATTCTTTGCAAAATCAATCACTTGCGTTTGAAAATGCAGTCCGTCATACAGCAACAATTTTCCCGACAGCACTTCCCCAATTCCGAGTATTATTTTGAGCACTTCGGTGGCTTGTAACGTTCCAATGGTATTGGGCAAAACACCCAAAACTCCAGAAACGGCGCAATTGGGAACTACATTTAATCCCTCCTGTTCGGGAAACAAGCAACGGTAACTGGGCCCATTTTTATAATTAAATACCGAAACCTGACCTTCAAATTTATGAATCGAAGCATAGACTACCGGAATTCTTTTGGCCACAGCCACATCATTAATCAAATAACGAACGGCAATGGCATCCGTACAATCGACAATGATTTGGTATCCTTCAACAATTCGAGTCGCATTTTGAGCCGTGAAAAATTCTGGAAAAACCGTCACATTAACCTCGGGATTGAGTTCCAAAACGGCTTTCTTCGCTGTTTCGGCCTTGCTGTTTCCGCAGTCTTTTAATGTGTACAGTAATTGTCTGTGCAAATTGGTTTCATCCACCACATCTCCATCTACAATCCCAATGTTCCCAACTCCTGCTGCTGCCAAATTTTGTAAAACAGGACAGCCCAAACCACCAGCACCAATTACTAGAACACGAGCATCGAGTAATTTTTGCTGACCTGTTTCTCCTATTTCCGGGAGTGTCATTTGTCTGGAATAGCGTGTTTTGTTTCTCATTTTATTTTAAAACATTGAAAGTTTTTTCAACCACACTTCGACTTCGCTCAGTGCAGGTATAAGTAGTACAAGCTCATATTAGTTTTTCTTTTTGGCTAAAGCCAATTTGACATTCATTTCTTTTGCTCCAGCTAAAGCTTGAGGCAATTCAAAGAGAAATTCATACCAATTTTCATTTTGAGAATTTGAACACATCCTAATTTCGTCAATTCAGATTCCATCTAAAATCAAAAATCGTTAATCCAAAATCTTAAATCTTAAATCTGCAATCTAAAATTCCTCATCCTCCCGCAAACGGTGGCAGAAAAGCAATTACATCTTGATCTTTTACGGTTGTTTGCAATCCGCTCATCGCTTGATTAACCGCAATGGTGTAGGTTGTATTTTGCATCGTTTGGTATTGTGTTTCGATTTTAGATTTTAAAGTCGAAACCGAAATCGTCTCTTGTTCGACAGTGAATTGTTCCTCTTTCAATTGCGTAATATCGGCGAGTAAACCAAAATATTTTAACGTTATGGTCATTTGATTAAATTTTGATATTCTTCTTGTGTATTTATATTCTGAACCTGATCCTTCCATTTTTCGGGAACTTCAATAGTTTGATGCATGACATTCTCAATTACCTGTTGCAATTTCAACTGGTTTCCAGCCAAATGCTCCCCAAAAACAGTTCCCATCGAGCGATCGTAAACGCCAATGAGCGGATTTGCTTTGCCTTCGTTTTTCGTTTGGGTAACCATAAACGTTTTATCATGGCTTTTTAGCAGCCATTCTAATAATTCAGTCGAAACCATCGGCACATCCACACTCAAAACCAAATTTATTTTAGTTTTAGATTCATTCAAAGCAGTGTAAAGTCCACCAACCGGACCTTTATTTTCAATACTATCTTCCACTCTGGAAAAGCCTAAAAGATCATAATCTTTATTAGCAGACACAATCAAAATGTTTGATCCTACAAGGGGTTGCAAAGCGTCGCAAATGTGTTTTATGAATGGCTGCCCCTCCAAATCCAATAATCCTTTGTCGGTTCCCATACGTTGGCTTTTTCCGCCTGCCAAAATTATTCCTGTAATTTCATTTTTCATGTTCCCGTTTATAATTCCCATTCCATTCCCCCTTCAGGGGGTTAGGGGGCTATGCTGTTGTATATAATTTAAAAATGGCGATTCCAATAACAACAGATAAAACATAACGCAATCCCTTCGAATTGAATTTGGTACTTCCGTAATAGGCGCCAAATAATCCTCCCATAAAAACCAATCCAATTAACATTCCCGAAGATGCTGGCAAACTTCCGCCTTGGGAAACAAAACCAAAAAGTCCGGATATTGAATTGACCAAAATAAACAATGCCGATATAGCAGCTGTTTGTTTCATCGTCGCCCAACCCATCAATAATAAAACGGGACTCAAAACAATCCCTCCACCAATACCTAACAAGCCTGACAAAAAACCAATTACTGCTCCAAATGCCAATGCCATCGGAACATTGATGGATTTTAAATTTTCTTTTTCTTTGCCAAAAAGGCCCAACAAACGCATTACCGCAAAGACCAAAACAGTGGCCAGAATTATTTTATAATAAAAAACATCAATCTTTAGATAGCCTCCCAAAAATGAAAAAGGAATAGATGTGAGTGCAAAAGGATAAAAGAGATTCCATTTAAAGTTTTTCTTCCTATAATAAAAATAAAAAGAAATCCCCGAAACCAAGATATTCAACACCAAAGCCGTAGGCTTCATAAACGTCATCGGGAATGCAAAAGCACTCATCAAAGCAAGATATCCACTGGCACCACCGTGACCCACACTGGCATACAAAAAAGCCACAATGGGAAACAAAAGCAATAATAAAGGCATGTCTAATAAATATTCTACGTTCATAAGGAATGTTTTTTAAGTTGCTGGTCCAGAAATTCCCAACAAGCAATATTGATGGCATCAAAAGATTCGATAAGGGATTTACCGTAGGGTGTCAAAACGGTTCCTCCTCCTTTATTCCCTCCCACTTGTGTCGCTATCAAAGGCTCTTTGGAAGCTTTATTCGAAGCATCGATCAATTTCCATGCTTTTTGGTATGAAATATTCATTTCCTTGGCGGCTTTATTGAGCGAACCCGTGGACTCAATTAACTTTAGCAATTGAATACGCCCCTCACTAATGAGGATTCCTTCATCGGTTTCGATCCAAATTTTACTCTTGATTTTCAAAGCTCCTCTTTTTCGTTATACTTTTACAAATATAACGAAATGATTGTTTCCTAAAAACAAAAAAACAACCTAGCAGTACATTTTTTGTTATAAAAAAAATGGCTATTGACACACTTGCTACCTTTAATTATTAAAAACAAGACAATAGCAAGATAATTACTCCAAAAAAATTCGCTTAAAAAATAAAAAACAATTATATTCGCTCTCCCTATTTAACCATAACCACCTTTAAATGAATATAAAACAAGCCACTACCATAGACGAAGTCATTCAGTTTTTGGATGAAATAATAGAATCATCAAAACAAGAACAAAGCGCCATCGGTTTATTTACCACATTATACCGTGAAGTAACGCTAAAGATAAAAGAAGGCATCGATAATGGTTCGTTTCAGGACGGAGCTAGAATGGAAAAACTGGATGTCATTTTTGCCAATCGGTATTTGAATGCCTATTATCAATACAAAGTAAAGCAAAAGCCATCAGAGTGCTGGGGATTTTCTTTTCAAAAAGCCGAAACCTATTGGCCCATAGTTGTGCAACATTTGTTACTTGGAATCAATGCCCATGTGAATTTAGATCTAGGAATAGCTTCTGCCCAAGTCAGTACCGTAGAAAATATCGAGACCTTAAAATCCGATTTCGATCAAATCAACACCATTCTTAGCAATCTGGTAGGAAGTGTCGAAAAATGCTTAATCAAAATTTGGCCGACGCTGACTATCATACTAAAATTATCAGGCAAAATAGACAATTTCTTTATTGACTTTAGCATGAAAACCGCAAGAGATGGAGCGTGGAAATTTGCCAACGAATTTGTGGTGCTACCAGAAAATCAAAGGGAAGCCACGATACAAGAAAGAGATATTAAAATAACCCAAATCGCCCGATTAATTTCAAATCCGGGGTATTTAGTTAGTGGTGTTTTCAAATTCATTCGCTTATTTGAAAAAGGAACTGTTTCCCAAAAGATAATCGATTTAGGGAAAATTGAATAAAAACAGGCTTGCTCGCAATGTTACCTCACATCTACATGAAAATTGCACGCAGATTTCGCAGATTTTCGCAGATTAAAAACTAAAACAAACCTAGAAGCGGACCTAAGAAACTTTGCAAATACTTTTAGATATAACTTTTCGAGTAAAATTTATCTGCGTAAATCTGCGAAATCTGCGTGCTAATTTTTTTCCCAGCAGATTTCAGCAGATTAAAAACTAAAAAAAACTTACTTAAGCTTGCTCTTTTACAAATCCAGCAATAACCTCCTGATAATAATTAAACGTGATTTTGGCAATCGATTCCCAGCTAAATTGCTCCAAAACCCGCATTCGACCTGCTTTACCCATAGCCATTGCCAGTTCTTCATTATCCAACAATACATTTACTTTGACGGCAAAGGCTTTCTGGAAACCCGTTGGATCTATTGGATTAAAATTGGTTCTCGAAACACTTTCCAGCGGAATCAAATAGCCTGTTTCTCCCTCTACCAGTATCTCAGGAATTCCGCCCACATGACTACCCACAACCGGAGTTTCGCAAGCCATCGCTTCTAGATTGATGATCCCGAAAGGTTCGTACAAAGAAGGACAGGCAAAAACTCGGGCATGACTGTACAATACTTTTACTTTCTCGCGGGGCAGCATTTCCGAAATCAAAATCACTCCATCCCTTTTCGCTTTAAGCTGATCGATAAGCGCTGCGGTTTCAATAGCAATTTCTTCGGTATCGGGGGCACCGGCGCAAAGCACAATTTGGCAATTTTCATTAAAATATTGAGCCGCTTCTATCAATTGCGAAATTCCTTTTTGACGGGTAATCCGACCCACAAAAAGCACAAACGGAATCTTTGGATCTATGCCGTATTCCGCCAATAAAGCTTCATCAAAAGTAGGTTTATAGAAATCCGGATCAATTCCGTTATGAATTACGGTTACCTTTTTCGGGTCTACGCCATAGGCCTCAATCACGTCGGTTTTCATTTGCTCACTTACGGCTATAACTCCATCGGCGGTTTTATAGGCGTTAGTTTCAATCCATCTGGACATAAAATAACCGTTCCCCAATTGTTCGACTTTCCAAGGACGATGCGTTTCTAAACTATGCGTGGTCAATATCAACGGCACCTGCAACAATTCTCTACTAAAAACACCAGCCAAATGGGTGTACCAAGTATGACAATGAATAATATCAGCAGTTGGAGTTGCTTGAGCCATTTCGACATTTCGGCTTAAATTATGAAACATCTTAATATGTTCGTTTTCGGGATCGATCCTTTTATTCAAACAAGAATTAATTCCCTCCACGTGCATGGTTTCCTTATTTTCCTTTTGATCTCCAAAACATCGGACTTCAACTTGGGCCAGTTTAGCCAGTTCCTGACTTAAAAAATCAATATGAACTCCTGCTCCGCCATAAATATTTGGTGGAAATTCATTGGAATAAAGCGCTATCTTCATTTAGTTATTTTATAGTTAATAGTATTTGATACAACTAGAGTACACCAATTAAAGTTTTGAACAACATAAAGCATCAATTGAGTAAAAATACAAAACCACAATTTAATTCGCCTTGAAACAAACCATTATTTTGAAACATTTTAGCATAAAAAAGTCGCTTTTGTCTGCACAAGTTTTAATATAAAACATACAGGGTTTTAACTTTAGATTGCAAAATATTTAAACTTATATGAATATCTGTAAGGAGTACCCAAAAAACTGATACTATGTTTCGAACAGATTTCAAGTGTATTTGTCAAGTTAAAATCTGCGCAAGTCTGCGAAATCTGCGAGCAATTTTTCACGCAGACTTAGCAGACTTACGCAAAAAAAATCATTTGGTACTCGTTACGGACAGTCATATAAACTTACCATAAAAGACATCATTATTTAATACCAATAATTACTACATTTTAACTAGATTAGCTTAATAATCTTTTGGCCTTTTTATTCATCAAAAAATATCTAGATATGGATCAAAACAACTCCAACTTCAACAGTTTCAATTTCGAAAAAATTGCCGACACCATCATCCGACTCGGAGTCCTATTTTTGTTAATCGGTTGGTGTTATGACATCTTGAAACCCTTTGTTTTAATCTTAGTCTGGGCGGTTGTCATTGCCATAGCATTCAGTCCTATCTACGAATCTATTGTAAAATTATTTAGAGGCAAAAAGATTTTGGCCACTATATTTCTGGCTTTGCTATTACTCAGTATTTTAGTGGTTCCAAGCGTATTGATCTCCCAATCGCTGTATGAAGAGATTAACAATTTCAGCACTTCATACCAAGCTGGAGGACATTTGATTCCGCCTCCCGGAGAAAGCACAAAAGACTGGCCTACTATAACTAAACCAATTCTTGAAATATGGAAAAGTGCCTCCGAAGATGTTTCCAATGTTGTATTCAAATATTCCGATCAATTAAAAGTCGTTGGAGAATGGCTGCTTTTTACCTTAGCTGGAATCGGAAAAGGTATCCTTCAATTTATCATCTCTATCATAATTGCCATGGGGCTGTTGTTGTATTCTGAGTCACTAACTGCCGTTTCCAAAAATATCTTCATCAAATTAATAGGCAAAAACGGCGAACACTACGCTTTGATTACCGTAGCAACGATTCGTAATGTTGTAAAAGGATTTTTAGGAGTAGCCCTAATTCAATCGCTAATGGTGGGTGTAGGATTCTTTATGGCAGGCGTTCCCTTTGCTGGAATTTTAACCATTATTTGTCTTATCCTTGCCACCATACAAGTCGGAATTGGTCTCATTGCGATTCCCGTCGTGATTTATATGTTCTCCGTTACAGACACCACAACCGCGACTATTCTCGCCATTTGGATAGGCATTACCATGATTTCAGACAATATATTAAAACCCATATTTTTAGGAAGAGGCAATCCTCCTGCCCCAATGCTCGTGATATTTCTTGGAGCCATCGGAGGTTTTCTTTACAACGGCTTCATCGGATTATTCCTTGGTGCAGTTATCCTAACCTTGGGGTACAAATTCTTCCTTTCTTGGATAGAAATGATAGAAGAAGAGAATATAGAGGAATAGCTTTTTACAAACGCAATAACCTTTTGGGCGTGCCACCATCAAGCAAAGGGGCCTACTCAGCAAACTGTCGAGTCGGCCCCTTTCCTTGTTGCTGTCGGGCTATCCGCGCTACAAGGTAGCCAGCTTTTATCCCTCACGCAGCTCACAAGATCTTTAGGAAAAGTAACAGGATTTTGTTTTCTTGAAAAAATAAAACATTGAAACTTCAAGTTTGTAAATTGTAATAAAAAACACCTACATTAGCAGAATATCCAAAAAACAATTCCAACACAAAGCCAGCCCAGTTTGGGTGGATAACGGAATATTTATGGCTGGTATAAATAAGTTGGCAGAAATTATCAACCAAAAAACGAATAAACAATGAACATTTATTTTGATGAAGCTGGCAATTCTGGACAAAATCTATTGGATAAAGAACAACCTATTTATGTTCTTGTTTCACATAACTTTACAATTGAAGAAGCTGAAGAAATATTAAGACCTTTAAAAACATTCTCGGAGGAGATTCACTTTAATAAAATTAAAAAATACCCAAAATACCAAATACCAATTGAAAATATTCTAAATCATCCTTCGATAAATTATGATAGAATTAAAATAGCATACTACAATAAAAAATTTGCTCTTTGCGCACATTTGGTAGATCAATTAGTGGAAACGACCTTTTATAATAATGAATTACCGTATTACGAAAATGGTTTAAATATCGCTTTTGCTCAATCTCTTTTTTTGCAAACCGAATTTTTCGATTTGAAATCAAAATATTGTGAGCTATTAGAACTATTTCAAAAAATGATTCGAACTAAAGATTCTGATTCTATCGATAATTTTTATCATAAAGCAAATGAAATTTTTAATGCTATTATTGAACCTGGAGAAAAAAACTTTTTCTTTCCTATCTTAAAAAGTAAAGAATATATCGATGAAATTTTAGAGTCAATAAATAAATTTTCAATTGATTTGGCGTTACCATCTTTAACTTTACTTAGCGACATATGGTCTAAAAAAGAAAATGTTAGAATCAATGTAATTCACGATGATTCAAAACAAGTTGAATTCTGGAAAGAATTTATTTTTTTTCTTTCTAAAGATATAAGTAAAGAGAAAGTAGATGTTGGTTTTGACAATAGAAAATTAACATTTCCGTTACAAATTGATTCAATAGAAATGGTAGATTCAAAACATAATATTCAAATACAACTCTCAGATTTAATTGGAAGTTCATTTGCTTACTATGCCAAAAACATTTTACTAAAGTCAAATGAAACTGATAAAATGGCTAATATAATTGCAAATACACGATTAGCAAAGATGAATGTCCATCCTTTACAACCAGATTTATCCTTACTAACTAAAAAATATAAAAGCACGAAAACGGATATAAATCCTCTTGCTTTTTTAGCGATGAAAACTTTAGAAAATGAAGATAAATTTAATGAAGCTTACCCAAAATAACTTCTGCTAACAGCTACTACAACGTTAGCTGTAATATCACAAAAAAAGAATGACAACAATTGAACAAAACATACAGACTTACGGACTTGTGACAGAATTGACGAACTCTCAAACTGCCAATTTTAAAATCATACAAAAACATTGGAAAACCTTTAACGAGCAACTGAAAAAATATAAGCTAAACCAAAACCGTGGAAATTGGGATAAATTTGGAATAACATACAAGACTGACGAAAAGTATTATTACTTGACAGCAATTCCGGCAATTAACCAAGTCTTTCCTAGTCATTTTACTGGTTTGGAAATGCCGAAAGGCGATTATGAAATATTTACTCATAAAGGTAAAATGGAAAATATCAAACAGACCCTTTTTGAAATTTACAAAGTCATATTGCCGAAATCAAATCTAAAAATTGAAGACAATACAAAGACAGGATTCATACACTTTGAAAAATACGATTATCGATTTCAATGGAACAAAGCCACTTCAATCATTGACATCTATTTACCTTTGAAAACTAACTTTGAATAACGAAAAGCTACAGATTGCAAGGCAAAAACGCGGACAAATTGACATCCAGTTTTTAGTACGAGACACATTGTAACGGGCACGGATTGCAAATCCGCGCTATCGTATTTAAAAATACTTACAAACCTACCCAAAAAGACATTATAAAATCTAAAACCGCAAATGGATAATACAGAAGGATTTATAAACAAAATTGCACAGAATGAAATTGACTTTAATGAAGGAATTAATCAATTATTACTTGATGAAAATTTTAATTTTGATGAACTCTTTACAATTTTGAAAAATTATATATTCAACTCAATTCCAAACAAAGACACTTATGAAAATGTGGCGTATAAAAAAGCCATAAATTCAATTCCTTTAAAACAAAACTGTACACCGATTGTAATATTAAATAACTTTGAGACTAAAATTGCATTCAATAAATTATCAAGCCTTTCAGATTCAGAATATCAAAAAACAATTATTTCTTTAGTTTGGATTTTCAAAATCACTGATACAGAAAGAAGAAATACTGAATGTAAAGACGGATGTAAACATTATTGGCATAACCCGATCGCTCGGATGTAGTATTTTTTTTCGAGGCGATAGCACTATATTGAATTTATGTAAGTAACCCTAAAAATAAAATTTACTACTATTTCCTGATTTTTCAATAATTAGAAAATAATGCTACAACAAATACACTTTAACCATTTCTCCTTTTTTCAATTCATAATGGCCGTGGGGCATATAAATCAATCCGTTTGAAACCGAAAAAGAGTTGAGCATAGACGAGTTTTGATGCGACAAAATTTGTGTTTCCCCATTACTGATATTCGCTTTCAAAAACTGACAGCGGGTATTTTTTACATCATAATTATGGGCTAATGGAAGCAAAACGGCTTGTTCATAATTGGCTACAGCGCCAGACAGTATTGCCAGTGTAGGCAAAACATACACATAAAAACAAGTCAGGCAAGCGGCAGGATTTCCAGGCAATGCAAAAACCATTTTATCGTTTAACTTACCTGCAAATAAAGGCTTCCCCGGTTTTTGGTTGATTTTGTAAAATAAAGTTTCTACGTGAAGTTCTTTTAAAGCTCTTGCCACAAAATCATAATCCCCAACCGAAATTCCGCCAGAAACCAAAACCACCTCATTGGTCGTTAAAGCCTCTTGCAGTTTATTTTTAGTATTTTCAAAATCGTCATTGACTTCATACAAGGTAACGGCATCATAAAAAGCGTCAATCAATGCAGATTGCAACATAATCCCATTACTCTCATAGACCTTGCCGTACTCAAGCGGCATTCCAGGTTTGGTCAACTCATTGCCGGTAACTACTATTCCGATTTTTGGTTTTTTATAAACCGTAATGGCTGTAAAACCAAGTCCCGCCAAAAACCCGATGGCAGCGGCGTTCAACAAAGTTCCTTTTTCGAGCGCCAAATCCCCAGCCGAAATTTGTTCGCCTATGGGTCTGACATTTGTATCTGGTTTCACTAATTCGTCCACTAACAATTGCGTTCCGTTTGCGGCTACTTTTTCAATTTGAATTACGGCTTGCGCTGTATCAGGTACAGCTGCTCCCGTAAAAATCTTGACCGCCTGCCCTGGAAGCAATTCGACCAAGTGGGAATCCCCAGCTTTTATTTCGCCGATAATTTCATAGACCAAAGCGTCGTGCAAACACAAAGCAAAGCCATCCATCGCCGATTGTCGAAAAGGAGGCATATTGATGGGCGAAAAAAGTGATTGTGCTAAAATATGTTTTCTAGTTTGAAAAAGAGGATACGCCACCTCTTGCAAAGTGGGTAAGTTATTTTGTAATATCGAAAAGGCTTCTTGAACGGAAATCATGGGTTAATGTTTAATGGTATCCAAAAATACAACTTGGAAATGAATTTTAATAACATTAAACCTATTGATTCTTTTTTTATTCATTGTTATCGGATTAAATTCAAAGACCTTTTTTTTGTATTATTTACTACCAATGACGTTTTTTTTAAAACAGGTACAAAACCAACCTTGTAGACACAAATAGTAAAGGTTAAATTTGAACACGAATTTCACAAATTGTCACGAATTCGTTCGTGAAATTATTACACGAATCAAATTAATCGCATAGGTTCGTGACAATTCGTGTAATTCGTGTTTATTTTTTAGACTTATAATAGCTGTAATACGTCATTTTATATTGCTTTTTTCAGAATAAAAATTACACCTCGCAAAGTCGAAAAACATAGTATCCTTTTTCTTAGCGACTTGGCGAGAAATTTTAAAACATGCGAGCCATTCGTTAATCCCTTAAAAGCAATTAAAATTCAGTCATTAAAACACTTTAAAATCTTTATCAGACAAACAATTATTTTTACTAGAAGCCAAAATTTAAATTCAAAACAAAATTTCTTCCTTTGCTTGGGATATTATTCCAACTTGAAAAAGTAGAATAATAAGCATCAAAAATATTCTCTACTCCTACCCTTACATTCCATTTGTTTTTTTCAACATAAAAGGAATAACCTACGAAAGTATTTAAAATAGCATAATCTGGTGTTTTATTTTCGCCATAATAAGGGCTGAATTGCGATTGAGTGCTATTTCCGACAACAGCAAGAGCTGCCGAAACTCGGTTTTTAAAATAATTAAAAGTACTCGAATAACTAAACGGACTGATAAAAGGCAAATTCCTGTTATTGCTATCTTTCCCGTACGCATAAACCATCTGCCCTTGCCATTTTAAGCTTTCTGAAATCTGACATTCTAAATTCAAATCCATATTAAAAAGAGTCGCATAATCAAGAGCTGTGTATATTTTTACCCCATTGGCACCAATCGTCATTGGAATCAAATTGGTATCTGGCGCTCCTACAATATAATTGGACATATGAAAAAAAGTAGCCGATAGTTTCGAACTCCATTTGTTTTTGGAGTAACCCAAAGACATACTCGATTCCAAGGATTGCTCGTTCTTTAATTCTGGGTTTCCTATATAATCGTACCCATCAAAACTGTTGAATAAATAAAAACCATACCCTTCAGAAACCGATGGTGCGCGTTCTCCATACCCTAATCCCAACCCGTATTCAAAACCGTTGTGGTTGTAGCTATAATGTGTTGAAAAACTGCCCAGAATTCTATTATTAGTAGCATCCATATTAGGATAAAAAATCTGTAAACTTTCCAGACCAAATTCACTGGCGACTTTGTTACTATGACTCGCAATACTGGCGGTAAACAGCACATTAGAACTCGTATTCAATACTAGATTATCTTCCAGAAACAATCCGCAATACAAAGTCCTAACATCAGGCCAAGTGTACATAAACATTAGATTTTCGTTGGGATCTTTGGGATACATCGTCATTTCAGCAATAGAACGATTGTAAAACGAACTTACATCAGCAGTGAAATTATGTTGACCAAAAACACCTTTTGCTTTAGAATACATTCCGTACGTATCACTCCAACCTGGCATATCCATGTGAATAGGAACATCAGGGCGCTTGGTATCATCCATAACATGGGTAACGGTATTGTAATACAACTTGGTCTCCCACGATCGAACAGCGGCTGCAACAGGAACATATTCATAACTCAAAGAAGATATCAATGCTTCGGCCAAAGAAACATCCATAGTCAAAGCGGGATAACCCACATCAGTTGCTTTATCATAAATAACAGCTGCTTTTAGCATTTTATTGGCATCCAACTTAACCCCGGAAGAAGCCGAAATATTAAACTTTTGAAATTGGGAAAAAGGTATTTCTTCGTTATTTCCTGCAAAATAGTTATCCGCTTTTCGGAACATAAAATCAGTGTCAATATAAAACGATTCATCTACATAATTGACCACCGTCCCTATAATTTTCTGATTATTATTGGTTTCATAACCTGTATTCAAATCGGCTTTCCAACCTAAATTCAAAAAACTGCTTTGATTTTTTTTTAAATCAATAGCGCCGCCAATTGTAGCGCCATGACAACCTCCTTGCTGACCCGAAACCACAGTAGCTTCCCCCAAATTTGAAACTTCTACATACGAAGTAATAGGATCCATTTTATCGGTGCAGGCTCCAAAAATCCGCATCCCATCAATGGTGATTAGCGTTCTCTCGGTAGCCATACTATTGATTATAGGTTCCCAGGCATAACCGCCTCTTTTAATCATAGCTACTTTGGAAGACTGCTGAAGGTATTCATCAATAGAAGCTAATGGTTTGTTTTGTTTTTGATACAGCTTTGTTTTTTTTCCAATAACAATAACTTCATTCAATGGTTTGGGAACAATCGAATCCTGTTGTTCTTGTTGAGCAAAAAGAGTTACGGAAATAAAAAAATATACCAAAAGGAAAAATAATGGTTTTTGCATCGAAATAAAATTTTGATTTGTATAGCATCATTCGACCCACACAAACGTTAGTAGTGCTAATTAATCGTGCTTGACTTAATTTCAAACAGATTTAAAATTTAAAAAAGGTCAAAAATCACATTCGACAATTGACCTTTTTAAATTCAACTAGAATTCTATTTCAAAGTAAATACTACTTGCAGGAACAGCATCTGTAATGGCTTCTCCCTTTAAAACTTCATTATTGGCATTCAATAATTGCAGGTTTATTTTCCAATAACCCGTCATGGTAAGCGACATTTTCCCTTTATACAATCCACCAGCAACACTCTGTGTTAAATCTACATTGTTAGGAGAGCTATGATTTCCCATACTTGGCATTCTTGGATCGATTTTCAATTTAAAATTATCCACAACCGGAAAAGTCATCATGTCTTGCATTTTAAAAATCGCCACTTCAATATCATTTACCGCCACTTTTGGGTGATGAGGCTCTGCGTAGGCAACAATGTATTTTACACCGTCTGTCCCTTTGAAAGTAGTGATAGTTCGTTTTGCAGAAGCCGGCACATCAATAACGGATATAGCTGTAAATGCAGTTCCGTTGATGGCATAATCAATTTTTAAATCCCAGTATTCCGTTGCATTTTGTGCCATTTGAAAAGCAATATACCCTTCGTACAATGTCCCTTCGGCTGATGCTTTTTTAATTTCCGATTTTGGACAGGAATGTGTCATTGAAGTCATGTGCATCACAGGCATCCAGCTTGCCTTTGCATTTTTAACATATTGTCCAGTTGAATTGTCCTTGATTCTAAAGGCAATTTCGTTAAATCCTTGCACCAGCCCTCCCATGTGTTTGTACAACTCGATGGTATGGGTTGTGTTTGTTATTTCTTTAAATTTTGTTAGTCCGTCGAGTTCATTCACGGTAGGTTCAGTAGCATCAGATGAACAAGAAGCAAAGGCAAGAACAGTAAATAGTAATAGAATACTTTTTTTGAATTGAAATTTCATTATGGGTGTTTTTTTTATATTTTTAAATTTAATGTTGACAGTGTTTGCCATTTAGAAAAAGCAAACATTGATTCCATAAGAGTCTTACCATTTGAAAAAAATCAAACAGTATAAACTTTAGAAACCTAAAAAATTTAAGATATAAAAATGGGTGGTCGAAAAAGGGTTTCCAAATGAGAATTGGAATATGAAATGGAATAATTGTAGTTTCTTTTTTCTTTATTTAAAAGAGCTAAAGACACTATTGCAAAAGTATCAATTTCCTGAAAAAACAACAGTTCGACAACTGGAGTGTAGCCTTTTTTGTCTGAAGTAGCCGGCTTTTCATTTTCATTAGCCTTCGCTAATTCTTTCATCAAATGACATTTTCCGTTACAGTGCATAATGGGTTTTGCCTTGTTTTCGCAAAGTACCTTCGAAATATATTCATAATTGACCATGTATTCTATAACCGGAAAAATTGGTTTTAGAAAAATAGCAAGGATGACTATGAATACGAGGTTTTTCACAGGGCAAAGATAAAATTTCCTTTTTAAAATTGCATGACAAATGTCAGTTTTCTAGTAAAATTTTGACACGTAATTAATGGTAAGTCGTATTGTTTACTAAACCCTAAAAAACATAACATGATAAAAATCATATATTTATATTTTGTATATTTATATTTTTACTGGCAATACATTTTCTTTACCGCAAATCAAAAGACACCTTTTAAACCTTAAAACTAATGCAAATAGACATAGATTTACTATTTACTTGGGGAGCTGTTGCTAAAAAATACAAAAAACACGAAGTGATTTTTGAAGAAGAAGAATCGGCTAATTTTTATTATCAAATAATTGATGGAGGCGTTCGAATGTTTAATCTAAATCTTGAAGGAAAAGAATACACTCAAGGACTTTTCAGCAATGGAGATGGATTTGGAGAACCTCCTTTATTTATAGACGAAACCTATCCATCAAAGGCGGTTACGACTCAAGACAGTACCATTATCAAATTATCTAAGGATAAGTTTTTGAAAATTATTGATGAGTATCCCTCCATTCAAAAATCATTTTTATTTTTGCTTGCCCGAAAAGTATATACGAAATCTAAATCCTCCAACGAAATTATCAACCATAAACCAGAGCACCGAATTATGGCTTTTTTAAATTCATGCAAGAAAAATGCCGAAAACAAAGATGCAAAGTTAATAATTCCATATACTCGCCAAGAAATCGCCAATTATACTGGCCTGAGGGTTGAAACCGTAATTCGTGCTTTATGTAAAATGAATACTTCCAACAAAGTAGAAATCATTAATCATAAAATATATTATTAAATGCACCACCTCAAATTCTGGCTTAAAATTTCCTTGTTAAACCTTTGTATTGTTGCCTTTCTTGGCGTTTTAATGCGCTATAAAATAGGCTTTGAATTTCCTTATTTCGAACAAAAAAATCTACAGCACTCCCATTATAATTTTGCTTTTTCGGGTTGGATAAGTCATACATTAATAACTTTGATGGTTCATTATCTTCAAACTAAAATAGCCTCTTTCAACGGTAAAACATATAAAGCCATACTAATTGCCAATCTAATTTGTTCCTACGGACTGCTAATCAGTTTTATCATACCAAAGTCTGATTTGTTTTCCATTATTTTTTCTACCCTCTCCATTTTTGTAAGTTATGTTTTTTGTTATCAATATATAAAAGACTTGAAACAACTGGACAATGATTATTTAGCAAAAAAATGGTTTAAAGCGGCGTTACTTTTCAATGTTTTATCCTCTTTCGGAAGCTTTTATTTGGCTTACATGATGATCAGCAAAAACATCATTCAGGATGTGTATCTATCCTCTGTCTATTTTTACCTTCATTTTCAATATAACGGTTGGTTTTTCTTTGCCTGCATGGGTTTGTTTTACGGTTTTTTGAATCTAAGAAAATCAGACCACCCTTTTTTCGAAACCTTTTTCACTCTATTTACGGTCGCTTGCATCCCTGCTTACTTTTTATCTACACTGTGGTTAGATCTGCCGTTATGGCTTTATATCATTACGACACTAGCGGCATTCATACAACTAATTATATGGTTTAAATTCCTTAGCGTTTTAACAAAAACAAGAGAGGGATTTCTGGAAAACTATCCCTTACGTTATATTTTAGTCTTTGTAGGTCTTGCCTTAAGCATAAAATTAGCCTTGCAATTAGGCTCAACACTACCAACGGTCAGTCAGCTGGCATTTGGGTTCAGACCCATTGTAATTGCCTATTTACACTTGGTTTTATTGGCTGTAATCTCATTGTTTCTATTGTTTTATATTTATACCAGTCATTTGATTTTAATTACAAAAAAAATAAAATTTGGTTTGATCTTATTTTCAACCGGCGTTTTACTGAATGAAATCATTTTAGCCATTCAAGGAATTGCTTCTTTCAGTTACACTCCAATACCCTATGCAAACGAGCTGTTGTTTATTACGGCTTTGATTCTTTTTTTAGGCATTGGAATCACTACTTATTATTCGTTAAAAAAAGTGGCTGTAGTCTAAAACAATGTTGCTAATGAAATTTGTTATTCACATTAAAAACAGCTATATAAATTAGTCTTGTATAGTCCCTACGGGACAATTGACACGGTGAATTTGTTTTTCTACCAACATTTAGCTCCTACGGAGCAATATCCCGTAGGGATTAAATGTTGGTAGCTAAAAATTTACGCACATGCTGTTGTCCCGTAGGGACTTTACATTTTTGATCAATTAATAGCTGACTGTTAAAGTTAAGTATAAACAATGAAAAATGTAAAACCATTTATTTAGACTACAGCCAAAAAAGCTAGAAACAACCCGGTTTTATGATTTCACTCATAAAATAAACGCTAGCTATTTTGGTAATTTGTTCTATAAAACCAAAGTACTATAATTATGAAAAAATCGATTCAATTATTATTAGCTGTTAGTTTTGTGACCTTCTCGAGTTGCAAGCAAAATAGCGAAACCAACGCTGAAACAGCAAAAACAACAGCAGCCACAGAAACTACAGACACTGGACAATCTGGAGTAAAAGATGAAACTTCATCCCCAAATATTGTACAAGTTGCATCAGGAAGTAAAGACCACACTACCCTAGTGGTAGCCGTAAAAGCTGCCGGATTGGTGGACGCCTTAAGCAATGCAGGTCCATTTACCGTATTTGCACCAACAAATGCCGCTTTTGATAAGTTGCCGGCTGGAACAGTTGATGGCTTGCTTAAACCAGAGAAAAAAGGAGATTTAGAAAATATTTTGGGATACCATACTTATGTGGGTACTTTGAAAATAGAGTATATGCAAGACGACCAAGAATTTGATATGGTTTATGGTGGTAAAGTAAAAATTACCAAAAAAGGAGACAAAACCTTCGTAAACGGTTCTGAAATTGTGGCTTCGATACCAACTTCAAATGGAATTATCCATGTTATTGGCGATGTGTTATTACCAAAATAAAAGTATTATTAATTCATATGTAGATAATATTTGTTTTTTATTTGAATATGGTATCGCCAGATCTTCATTGCTGTTTGCGACAACTGTTGTCATGGCGATTTCAAAATACTAAATTGAAAAAAGCGGAAGTTGTGATAACTTCCGCTTTTTTTATACAAAACCTTAAAACTATTTATTTTTAAACAATTACTCTAATGCTTTGGTCATCATAACTGCCGCTATATTCTGTGCTCTTTGCTTGATTTCGCTGGCTCTTTCGCCTGCAAACAACTCATCGACCGTATCATTAAACAGCGTATTCCAATGCAGGAAATGTGCTGGATTCAATTTGCTTTTTTGATGTAATTCTTTGTGTTTAAGCATAGGATTTCCATCAAAATTACCCGTAGAAAACAAAATATTCTCCCAGAAATCATACATTATAGGCAAATGTTTTCCCCAATCTACTTTGGCAACTTCTGTAAAGAAATAACCAATCTCGGCATCTGTTTTTATTTTATCATAAAAAACATTAACCAACTTTTCGATATCGGCTCTATTTATAATATCTGGTTTCATATAGATAATATTTAAATTTTAATGGATCCCGATAGCTATCGGGAGGTATCGCCAGATCTTTATTGGTGTTTATCTCATCGGTTAATATTTTGTTTTGGTATTCGATGATTTTCAATTGCGACAAACGGGGTCATGGAGATTTCATATCAATTCCAATTAACATTAAATACAAATTCCTTTCAACGGCATCAACCCAGCTGAAAACATAAAATTTACAAATCCTTATATTTGAATTTTCTCAAAGAAATAAAGAAGGGTACAATAAACCACAAACACAACAATAAAAAAGACAGTATCAATCCCCAAGTTGTGCCAAAAAAATCTTTAAAAATTGCCCCCGTATATCCCATCATGGCAGATTGATCCAAGTGCAACAGTATCTGTATTCTTGCTAAATCTATCGGACTGAATGCGGTAATAAAAACCATTGCTTTTTCTATAGGATAATCCGAAAGTTGGAACAGTAAAAACAAAACTATACCATCAAAAAGTAAGGCAAAATACAACCAAGTCATTATGGCGATTCCTATTCCTTTTGCTTTGTCTCTGGTGAGAATTGAACTTAAAAAAGCCAATGCAACGAATACCACAGAAATTAAGCATCCTACAATAAGCATCATTACCCCAACGATATCGGGTGCATTGATTAACAATGGAATTCCTGCTCCAACACAAAAAGCTAAAACCATGGAAAGCGACAAGCCAAAAAACAAGCTCAACCAAATCTTTTTGCGTTTTATAGGCTGACTCAACAACAGCTCAATAAACTCCGAACTATTATACAAATATATCGTTGCAAAAAGAATGGAAACTAAAGGCACCGTAAACAAAATAACGTTCAAAATCGTGAGTAAACCCTTGGCAGAATTGTCTTCTAAACCAAAAGAACTCCAGGAGAGTAATCCTAAAATTAAAGTATATCCAATGATAATTTTATTCTTAAGAATATCGAGCAGAATAATTTTAATGATTCTATTCATATGAAGATAATATTTGTTTTTTAATGGAATATGGAATCGCCATTCTTCATTCCAATTTTTGATTTGGAATCATGGCGATTTCATTTTTTTTATCTTTTAATATTTTAGCGATTGCTTTAGATATTTTTTGTTCGTTTGTAGAAAGCAATAAATCATCAATTGTTTTATGAAAATGGACTTTTCCATCTTGCATAAAAATAATTTGCGTGATCATATCATCCAATTCGCTTAATAAATGGGATGTAATCAAAATAAGTTTTCCTTTCTCTTTTTCTTTGATGATTTTCTCTTTTAATATCTCGGAAGCCAATGGATCTAAACCGGCAGTGGGTTCATCGAGAATCAACACATCAGGATTAAACAAGAAAGCCAATGTCGCACTTACCTTTTGGGTTGTCCCTCCCGAAAGCGTACGCATGGGTTTGTCGAATATTTTTTCCAGTTCAAAATTCTTGATTAAATCTACGTCCAATACTTGGTTTGAATTTCTGATTTTCTTCATCATTTCGATAATTTGACCAATAGTCATATAATCCGGATAGCGTCCCATTTGAGGCATATAACCAATATTCTCACGGTATCTATATTTACCTAAAATAGATTTTTGATCAAATAAAACATCCCCTTTGGACGGAATGACCATCCCCAAAATACATTTAATCAAAGTTGTTTTTCCACAACCGTTTGGACCAATGAGCGCAATACATTCGCCGCTATTGAAAGTTAGATTCACGTCATTTAGAACTTCTAAGTTTCCGAATTTTTTGGTAATATTTTTTATTTCAATCATAAAGACAAAGAATGCATTAATGGGGTTTTATCCACAAAATTATCGGGAGTGATACTGGGCAATATTTTTTCTGATTTATCCAAAAGCGTAATCATAAAACTTCTAAAAAGCAACATCGCAGAGGGGTTGTTTTCCGTAAGAACCGCAAACAAACTCAGCGGATGGTAGGGTACGTCCCCAACTCCATTTTTATTTAAATCATACCCTTCATATTTATCCCAATAATTACTGTTGAAGGTATTGAGAACCAAACTCCCGTTGGTACTAATGTCAAAAGTATTTCCCACAAAATTATTATTCTTGATTTCATTATCCATACAACTGGCCTGAATTTTCATCCCCCAGCCATTGGCTTCAAAAATATTTTTTTCAATAAGAATCCTACTCGTGCCCTCCATGTGAATTCCCGATGTGTTTTTGATAAATTTATTGCCTATAATATAGCTGTCCGAAATTTCTTTTAGCAACAATCCATAAGCGGCATCACCCCAATTTTCCTCAAAATAATTGTTAAACATCTTCACCCGCTTGGTAAACATAACAGCCACTCCAGCACCATTATTTTTAAAAACATTGGAAATATAAGCATCATCATTAGAGAACATAAAATGCAACCCATACCGAATGTTTTTAGTAGAAATATTTCTCCATATTACAGAATTGGTGACAAATTCAAAATAAATGCCATCACGATGACCCGAAACTGTATTGGCAGTAACTTGAAGACTATCGCTTTTCCAGCAATGAATTCCGTTGCCAATGCGTTGTTCTTCTTTTCCGTAAGCCCTGATTTTATTGTTTTTTATAATGCAGTTTGTTCCGTTTTGAATATAGATCCCAAAGAAATTATCATCCAGGATATTATTCTGAATTGTAACGTGATTCTTATTATAGACTTTTATTCCACAGGGATCATCAAGTGTTCCATAACCCGAATTTATTATTTTAAAACCATCAACGATAACACCATCCGCTTTTACCGAAAGTACTTCGTGTTTTTTTTGTCCATCCAATACTGGAAAGCCTTTTCCCAAAAAAACAATCCTTTTGTCGATAACAATATTCCCTTCTTTGTAAATACCTTTATAGACCAAAACTGTATCACCAACTTTGGCTAACGCAATGGCTTTTTTTATCGATTTTATGGGTTTATTTACTCCAACTTCAATTACGTTGGCTTTAAGGAATGAGGAAAAGAGAAGGATTATATAGAGGAGATTTTTCATGTATTGAGTAAAAAATGGCATTTGTTAAATTAAAAACTTAACTATTTAACAAACCAATAGGTTCCTTAAATTATTTTTTAATAACTGCATCCCAAGTTATTGATTCAGCCTTAAATTTTGATTCTAATGCTGCCGCTTCTTTATTGGATGAGAATGCGATCACTCCCCCTTTCATTGGGCTTAGAATCGTTTCTCCGGAAAGAAAAAAAGCAGTCTCTCCAGGAATTAAAACATTTTCTTTAGTAAAATCATTGACGTAAAAGGCTTTTATTTTGATAGCGGAATTTTCTCTACAATAATTGACCATACACATAATATCGTCAAATTTATAAACCCTTCCTTTTTGGGTAATCACTTCAGCCCCAAACTTACCGTCTGCAATGCTCATTTTACAAAAATCGCAATTATCCGTATTTAATTTAATTGCAACCGCATTGTAGTTGGTACAAGAAAAAACAGAAAAGGACAACAGAAACAATAAGACTGGCCCAATATTGGGTTTTCTGATTCTGCGTATCAAATGAAATTCTTTTACCACGATAACAAAAAGTAAAACCCCAGCAAGAACCATCATCCAACCTCCAACATCCGGAATGGAATAGGCTCCGAAATTCAGTAATTGTTTATACCCAATTAACGGCGGTTGATAGGCCATTCCAGGAACAACAATGGCGGCATTTGGATTCAGATTATGCCCGTATTCATAATTCCATCTGTAAAAATCAACACCTGCCAAAACACCAAAAAGCACAAAAGAAACAAAAAGTAAAATCACCCCTTTTCTTTTGGCGACGAAAACCATTATCAAGGAAACCAATCCAAAAAAACCGAAGACATAAGGCAATATCGAAAATTCGACAAAATCTTTAGTATGCAAGGTTTTCATCCCTATATAATGATTCAATCCATTGATAATATCTACATCTCCAGCAATTTTATTGGCGTGTAATTTTAACACTAATCCTTCAGGGTATTGAGGCGCTGTAAGTTCGATTCTCCACATTGGAAACAACAAAGAACCAAAAAACAAAGCACTTACAATCAAAAGAACCGCTTTTGAGAACAAAGATAATCTTGAAGTTTTCATAATTTATTTCTTAATATAAAAGTGATATAAAAAAAATGAACCATTAAGCATTTAAGCAGATTAAGATTATGAGTAACTTAAAATTCTTAACTTCTTAATGGTTCAAAAACACTAATTTTAACCTTAATTATTTACTTATTTATTTATTTAGTAGCTGGAAGATTTGTACCCAAACTAAAAGTCAAAGGAACATTGCTTCCTGCTGGAGATACTCTTACATATCCTTGCATTTCTTGATGCAAAGCACTACAGAAGTCTGTACAATAAAATGGCACTATTCCTATTTTTTTAGGAATCCATTTCAAAGTACAAGTTTCTCCTGGCATAATCAGTAGCTCTCCGTTATCGGCACCTTTAATGGCAAATCCATGAGGAACATCCCAATCTTGCTCTAAGTTGGTAACATGGAAGTACACCTCATCACCTAATTTAATTCCTTCTATATTATCTGAGGCAAAGTGAGAGCGAATAGAAGTCATATAAACGTCAACTCTTTTACCTGATCTCACCACTTTTGATTCTTTTTCTCCTTTTGTTACGAAAGGATGGTTGTTGTCTTCAATTTTATAGAATTTAATCTGTCCATTATTTCGAATCAAATCAGCTGGTGCCGCTTGTGCGTAATGTGGTTCTCCAATGGTTGGGAAATCCAAAATCAATTGCATTTTATCACCACTAATATCAAAAATTTGAGCACTTTGACACAATTCTGGTCCAGTAGGCAAATAACGATCTTTAGTGATTTTATTATAAGCGATCAAATATTTTCCAAAAGGTTTTCTACTGTCTCCACCAGGAATACAAAGATGTCCAACAGAATAATAAGTAGGAACTCTGTCTAATACTTTTAAGGATTTGATATCCCATTTCACCACTTCAGAAGAAACGAAGAAAGTGGTATAAGCATTTCCTTTTCCGTCAAATTCGGTATGCAATGGCCCTAAACCTGGTTTTTGTACTTCACCATGCAAAGCGGCTTCGTATTTAATAACTGGAATTCCATCATATTCACCATCAAACTGTTTGTTTTTGATAGCGTTTTGCAATTTATCAAAACTAAATACCGGAATTAACGCCGCTAATTTTCCTGAACCCACAATGTATTCTCCCGTTGGATCTACATCACAACCGTGAGGCGATTTTGGACAAGGAATCATATAGCAAATATCTTTGAATTCTTTGGAATCAAGTACTAAAACTTCAGTTCTGATTTCAGATTTTGCAGTATGTGTTTTTTCATCATACGTATTGTGGGCATATTTTACGGCTTGTTTTTTTCCTTTACCCGCTTTGATGTATTCTTCGGCTTTTTTCCAGTTTACAGCCATAATAAAGTCTTTGTCTTTTTGAGAAGCATTCACTTCAAGCAAAGTATTGGCTTTTTCTGTATTGTAGCAAGAGAAGAAAAACCAACCGTGTGATTTCCCTTTACCAGCGTGACTTAAATCGAAGTTCACCCCAGGAGCTGCAATTTGAAAAGCAATATCCATCTGACCTTCCTTACCTACTTTTACAAAACTCAAATAGCCTTTAAAATTTTGTTTGTACGTATTAATTGGCACATCACCATTAGCATCATCTGGCGGAATGCTAAAACGAGTTCCAGCCACTATATATTCTGTATTCTCTGTAATAAATGGAGAAGAGTGGTTACCCGCACTATTTGGCAATTCAATAATTTCTTTTGTAGTAAACGTTTTCAAATCAACACGTGCAATACGTGGTGTATTGTTGGCATTGGCAAAAAGCCAACGACCGTCAACTTCACCGTTTGTTTGTGACATTTCAACATGGTGTTGATCATCCCATGGCACAAAACCGTGAGAAGTGTTCAACATTGGTTTTGTTTCCTCATTGTAACCATAACCACTTTGGGGATCGGCAGAGAAAACAGGAATCACTCTAAATAATCTTCCACTTGGCAATCCATAAACAGTAACTTGACCACTAAAACCACCGGAAACAAAATTATAGAATTCGTCATATTTCCCAGGAGCAACGTATGCTTTTTGAGCGGCATCGCCACTTACTACATCATTGGAGTTTTTGGGTTTACAAGAACTAAAAAAAGCGGCAACTAAAGCAATCGCTAAAGTCCCTTTTAAAAATTTATTTTTCATAGTATTTACGATTATATGTTAACTAATTTTCTACAATTATTTTACACCATCATTTTGACGCATATATTCTAACACATGTCTAGCATCATCATCACTTAAAGACTGATTTGGCATACGCATCAAACAAAGCTCCAATTGTGCTTGCAGTTTTGGATCTTTGTCAATCATAGGATCTGGGTTTGTAATAAAGTTCATAATCCATTCTGGTTTATGACGAGAAGTAACCCCTTTCCAACCTGGGCCTACTAATTTTTCTTCAGTCAATTTGTGGCAAGCGGCACATTTTACGCCTTGTATAGCCTCCCCTTGCTTGGCCATAGCCACATCCAGTTTATCTCCTAGATCAACTGTTGTAAATTTCCCTAATCCTCTGTTTGGGTCATATGAAGACGGATCTGTTGCTTCGGCTGCAGTACCTTCTTCAGAAGAAGTGCTTTTTGAAAAATCTTCTGTGGACTTACTTTTATCTCCACAAGAAATTAACATTAACAGTGCAACTGCAATAAATGATAATTTGTACATAATAAATTGGTTTTAATATTTCTTAGGCAAATTTCAGAAAACAGTAACCATTTGATTATGATTACAATCATAGTTTATTGCTTTTTTAAATCCTATTTTAATCGAAATGAGTTAAACTTCTACTAAAGATTTCAACATCACAACACATTGAATATCTTGCAAATACAACAACTAAATAAAAACAAAAACACAACCAACCTTAAAAGTTAACCCCGAATTTTACAAATTAATTCGAGTCAATCAGCGCTATTCGGGGGCTTAAATTTTACCCAAATATTAATATCTGCACAATGGATCGCAATTTGGATTATTGCACTAATTTGAAATAACTAACCGTATTATTTCAAATTTAATTACTTTGCACAAAATTTAAAGTCAAATGAATAAAATTTACTACCATCTCCTTTTTTGGATGTTTATTTCTTTATACGTATTTGATTATATAGCCTCTTTTTACAATTTCAAAGAAAGTATCCTTTACTCCTCTTTTGAAGTAACTATACTTTGCGCCGAATTTTATATAAATCTATTCATTTTACTCCCTTTTGTTCTAAACAAAAAAGGCAAAACAGCCTATGCCGCAGCCCTAATCACGCTATTGAGTCTTAGTTTCTCTGCCTATTATGGTACCGGTTTAAACATCACTTTATACAATGATGATTTACTAAGGTCCATTATTTCTTTTCTGTTAAACCATTCACTTTATCTTTTCATCTCTTATATTGTTTGGTTTTTCAATAAATATTTTACGGAAAAACAACTGCGACTGCAATTGGAAAATGAAAAATTACAAACAGAAATGATGCTGTTAAAATCACAAATCAGCCCTCATTTTCTTTTTAATGCACTCAATAACATTTATACCTTGACATTGATAAAAAGTGACAATGCCCCAAAAATGCTTGCTACTTTAGCCGATATACTCCGCTATTTTCTTTATGAGGGAGACCAGAAACAAACATTACTAGCATCGGAAATTGAGATAATCCACAAATACATTCAAATCCAAAAGTACCGTCAAATTGAGGGAATGAACAATATCACTTTTAATGTATCCGACGACAATTCGGTAAAACAGGTACCGCCATTGTTGTTCATCACGCTTGTTGAAAATGCTTTTAAACATGGCGATATTATCGAAAACAAAAATGGATTTGTCACTATAGATTTGGCAACTTCCCACAACAAGATTGAATTCACTATTGCCAATTCTTTTCAATTTAAAGCAAACAACCAAGGAATTGGATTGAGAAATTTGGAATCTCAGCTTAAAAACCTATTCGAAAATAAGTATCAATTAAAAATTGAAGATAGCAATTCAATTTATAAAGTCAGCCTAAGTTTTTATGGAAACAAAGACAATATATAAATGTTTGATCGTCGATGATGAAACTTTAGCTCGCATATTAATTCGCACACACCTACTACAAATTCCCGAACTCGAAGTGGTACAGGAATGCTCTTCGGCAATTGAAGCAGATCACTATCTAAAAACGCATAAAGTAGATTTACTGTTCTTGGACATTCAGATGCAGCATCTTTCAGGAATAGATTTCTTAAAGTCATTAGAAAATCCGCCCAAAGTAATTTTTACAACTGCCTACTCCGAATTTGCGTTAGATGGTTATGAATTAAATGTTGTTGATTATTTATTAAAGCCCATAACTTTTGAACGATTCTATAAAGCAGCTCATAAAGCGTTAGAATTATTAAATTTAGAAAACGAGAATAAAGAAGCTGAGGAAGCTACTTTTATTGACAAATCAATAGTCATAAAGTCCAGTCATCAGCACATAAAAATTCTATTGACAGATATTTTATTTATTGAAGGACTTCACAAATATGTAAAAATTGTTACAGAGAAAAAAAATCATACCACTCTAATTGCCCTTACTGCAATGGAGGAAGAACTTTCAACCCTGCTTTTTTATCGCTGTCATCGTTCTTTTATTGTCAACCTCAGTAAAGTAGAGCTGATTGATGGCAACCAAGCTATTATTGGCACTCATAAAATACCAATCAGTAAATTAAACAAGCAAGAGTTCCTCGTTAAATTGGGTAAGAAAATAGGGTAGAAAAAAAAGTCAAACTAACTTTCTATACCCAAAACTAATCCATTGGGAGAAAAAAAATCAATTGAGCATCATTATTTATTCTATTTGGCAAATAATTAATAAACCCAAAAACAATGAAGCTCAAAAAATCACTTTTATCATTAGTTGTTCTCCTAATGGGAATTAACTTTAATTTGTTTTCGCAAACCGTTCAATATACTTTTCCTGATGAGACAGAACCCCATGAAGGAACTTGGTTGCAATGGCCCCATAAATATGAATATGGTGTAGCTTTCCCAAACTCAACCGATGCCACTTGGGTAGCCATGACAAAAGCATTAGTTGCCAATGAAAAAGTGCATATTATAGCTTATGATGCTACAGAACAAACCAGAATAACCAATTTACTGACTTCCAATAGTGTCGCATTGACCAATGTAACCTTCAAGATTGCTCCAACCAATGATGTTTGGGCTAGAGATAACGCAGGTGTTTTTGTCCGTAATGCTGCCGGAACATTAGTGCTTCAAGATTGGGGATTTAATGGATGGGGCGGAGATTATGCTTTCGCCAAAGACAACTTGATCCCAACAGCAATAAGCGCTGCAAGTGGAATTCCTGTCATAAACTTAAACAGCACAATGACCATTGAAGGCGGAGCATGGGAATTGGATGGTGCTGGAACCTTTTTGGCAACTAAAACTTCCATTTTGAGTCAAACCAATCCAACTGGAATTAAATCGATTCGAAATTCTGGAATGACCCAAGCACAAGCCGAAGCTATTCTTACTCAAAATATAGGGGCAACAAAATTTATTTGGTTAGATGGTTGGTTCAGTACTGACGACATAACCGATGCTCACATTGACGGATTTGCAAAATTTGCACCAGGTAACAAATTGGTCACTATGAGTCAAGCTGATCTAATATATTGGGGTGCTCCACAATCTGACATAGACAAATTATATGCAGCTACCAATAAAAATAATGTTGCTTATACCAAAGTTTATATACCAATAACTGTAAATAATGTAAAAACTACCGCAAACAAAGATTTAGGTTTCAAAGGAAGTTATGCCAACTATTATGTAGCCAATAGCCGTGTATTAGTTCCAAACTACAATGACCCTAATGATGCTACAGCAAATGCTATCATTGCAGGTCTGTATCCTGGAAGAACTGTAGTAGGAATTGATGTTAGAAATCTATACGAAAACGGAGGAATGGTTCATTGTGTAACGCAACAACAACCAATAGCGGGAGTAGTCGTTGGTGATACCCAAGCACCTACAGCACCGACTAATTTGGCTGCAGCTGGAACTACAGCAACAACAACCAACTTATCTTGGACAGCAGCTACCGATAATATTGGCGTTACTGCTTACGATGTTTACCAAGGAATGACCTTGAAAGCAACGGTTACAACTACTGCATATTCTGTTACTGGACTTACAGCTTCAACAGCTTATTCCTTTACAGTAAAAGCAAAAGATGCAGCAGCAAATGTTTCAGTGGCAAGCAATGCTTTTAGCGTTACTACAACTGCGCCAGCAACAGATACGCAAGCACCTACAGCACCAACCAATTTGGCTGCAGCTGGAACTACAGCAACAACAACTAACTTATCTTGGACAGCAGCTACCGATAATGTTGGCGTTACTGCTTACGATGTTTACCAAGGAACGACCTTGAAAGCCACGGTTGCAACCACATCCTATTCCGTTACAGGACTTACCGCTTCAACCGCTTATTCCTTTACAGTAAAAGCAAAAGATGCAGCAGCAAATGTTTCAGTGGCAAGCAATGCGGTTAGCGTTACTACACCGACTGCAACGACCGCTAACTATTGTGCTTCGAAGGGAACCGATGCTTCTGGAGAAGTTATAAAAACAGTTGCATTTGCATCAATCAACAAATCTTCTACGGCAACAATAGGGTATGAAAATTTCACAACGACTTCAACCAATATTACAAAAGGCACAATTTACACCATTACAATAACCCCACAATGGTTTTATGGAGCGTATGCCGAAGGGTATGCTGTATTTATTGACTATAATAATGATGGAGATTTTGCCGATGCTGGAGAGACCGTTTTCACAAAAGCAGCATCTACTGCAACAACTGTGACAGGAAACATTGCGATTCCTACAACTGCAACAACTGGAAGCACAAGGATGAGAGTGGCCATGAAATACAATGCGATTCCTACTGCATGCGAAACTTTCCCTTATGGACAAGTAGAAGATTACACTGTAAATATCACAGCTAGTACCGCAAGAATCGCAGCATCTGAGCCAGTTGCAACAAAAGGTGAGACTAATTTTACTGTTTCTCCAAACCCTGCAACGTCAGACATTGAAATAGAAGGAGCTCCAACTAACTCAATAATAGAAATATACAACAGCGCAGGAAAATTTATAAGAAAAGCGGATTTTAATTTGAATGGAAACAAAACTCCAATTACAGATTTAGTCCCTGGATTATATTTTATCAAATGTCTGGATGCTACTTCAAAAACAGTAAAAACAGTAAAACTTATCAAGCGATAAACTGTTTTACAAAAAAATAAAAATTTTACACGAATTTCACGAATTAACACGAATTCAGGATCAAAATTGAATCTAATTTCACAAAAAAAACAATTTCACAATGCAATTTGTGCAAATTTGTGTAATTCGTGTCTGTTTTTTTTTAATCCTACGTTAATTTGGTGTAGGCTGAATAGTAACAATAATTTTAAACAATAAATAAACAATAAAATGATTACCAGAATGAATAATAAAACAATCTTAATGATGTCTTTAGCAATTTTAATTTCGGCTTGTGATGGCGGTGGAGCTGACGAAACAACACCTAATCCTGATTCAAATACACCAGTTACTGATATTCTTTATACTTTTCCTGATGAGTCAGAAACACATGAAGGTACTTGGCTACAATGGCCACATGAACATGAATATGGAGTAGAATATCGCAATAGTTTAGATGCAACATGGGTTGCTATGGCTAAAGCACTTCAATCTACAGAAAAAGTTCACATTATCGCTTATGATGCAACAGAACAAACAAGAATTGAAGCCCTTTTGACAACAGCGGGAGTACCATTAACCAATATTAATTTCAAAATACATCCAACAAACGATGTTTGGATTAGAGATAACGGTCCTATTTTTGCTAAGAACCAATCAGGTCAACTAGTCCTTCAAGACTGGGGATTTAATGGCTGGGGTGGAAAATTTGGATTTCAAAAATGCGATGCAATACCAACTTTTATTGGAAATGAGATTGGCGTGACAGCAATAAATGTCCCAATGGTAAACGAAGGTGGATCAGTAGAATTAGATGGTCATGGCGTATTAATGGCTACTAGAAGTGCAGTGCTAAGTCAAAAGGATAAATCTACTAGAAATGTGGGAATGACTCAAGCGCAAGTTGAGGCCAATTTTACCAAATATTATGGTGCTACAAAATTCATTTGGTTAGAAGGAGGTTTTAGCAAAGACGATGTGACTGATATGCATATTGATGGTGTTGCAAAATTTGTTCCAGGTAACAAATTGGTAACCATGAGCAGTGCCGATTTATTAAACTGGGGATTAATTCAAAGTGATATCGACTTATTATTTAATGCTACCAACAAAAACAACCAAGCGTACACTAAAGTCTATTTGCCACTATCCAAAAACAATGTAGTAACTACAGACGGAACTGATTTAGGATACAAAGGATGTTACATCAACTTCTATGTAGCCAACGGAAAAGTTTTAGTGCCAAATTATAACGACCCGAATGATGCTGTTGCAAATGCTATTATTGCTGGTTTATATCCTGGTAGAACTGTAGTAGGTATTGATGTTCGAAATCTATACAAAAATGGCGGAATGGTTCATTGTGTAACGCAACAACAACCAAAATAGTGGTAGAAAAAAATGTCCTAAGCATTTGACCAACTAAAAATTCAGAACCCCTCAGACAAAATTGTTCGAGGGGTTTTTTTAACATTTGTTTAGTCTTAAAAAAAGTTGACTACAAAACAATGTCTAGTCCTGAAAAAAAATCCGCAGATTAAACCCAGAATCCACATTAGACTTCATGACGATGCCAAATTACAACTCATCCAAACCCTGAAAGGGTGCAATGATTATAGAATATATATAACGTTGACAATTAAACCCTGAAGGGGTGAAATCATTTAATTCCTTTTTTATTAAAAAATATTCATCGTAATAATCAATAATACCACCCCATTCGGGGTTTTGGGATGATGGAATTACTTTTTTCTATAATCATTGCACCCTTTCAGGGTTTTTAAAAGACATCGAAGATTACATTTGATCTATAAAAAACTATCAAAAATACCAATGAATTCAGACACAATAGATTTATCTCATATTGATATAGTTTTATGGGAGTAAGATGATTTATAATTCTAATGCAGAATATAGATTTTCCTGTCTTTCATAAATTAGCGTTAAGACATTAAACCTTTAATAGCCATAACCGTCTTATAGCCATAACTTCAAAAACAAATAAAAATGAAAAAATTAATTATCGCCTTAGTATTCGGAATTGGCATCACTGGATTTGCTCAAGAAGCCACCTCAAAACCCACCAAAGCCGACATGGAAAAAATGACTCCAGAACAACGTCAGGAAAAACACTTGGCCCACCTAACCAAAGAGTTGACTTTGGATACCAAACAAAAAGAAGCCGTAGGTACAATTTTAGCAGAGAAAAGTGCCAAAGCACAAGATGCAAAAACTCAAAAAGATGCCCGTAAATCTAGTGGCGAAAAAATGACCTCAGAAGAAAGAGCAGCTTTTAAGAATACAATGGAAGCCGAAAAAGCAGATACTGAAACTAAAATGAAAGCTATTTTATCTACCGATCAATATCAAAAATGGATTGCATTGAAAGAAGAAAACAAAGAAAAAATGAAACAGAGAAGAACAGAAAACAAAGAATAATTTCGTTTCTTTTTAAAAGTTAAACACAAATTCCACTAATTAGCACGAATCAATTTGTGCTAATTAGTGGAATTCGTGTTTTATGATTGCATTTAAAACGTTTTAGAAACTTTATCAATTGCTTGAATAGTGAAATCTAAATCTTCATACGTCAATGCATCAGTAATAAACCAAGTTTCATAAGCTGATGGTGCGATATAAACGCCTTCAGCAAGCAATCCGTGGAAGAATTTCTTGAAAGTTTCATTATCTCCTTTGGCCGCACTTTGAAAATCGGTTACAGGATTTGCATCAAAGTGCACTGAAATCATCGAACCAATTTGATTGATCGTAAAAACCACATTATTGGCTTTCAAAACCCTTTCGATTCCAGCGCCCAAATAGGCTGTTTTCTCTTCCAATCTTTTAAAAATTGCGCGATCAGTATCTAATGCTTGCAACATAGCCAATCCCGCTGCCATAGCCAATGGATTCCCAGACAAAGTTCCCGCTTGATAAACAGGTCCCAATGGTGCTAAGTAATTCATGATTTCGGCACGAGCTGCAAAAGCACCAACTGGCAGTCCGCCCCCGATTACTTTTCCGAAACAAACAATATCGGCATTGATGTTGAACAATTCCTGCACACCACCTCTAGCCAATCTAAAGCCTGTCATTACCTCATCAAAAATCAATAGAATTCCGTTGGCTGTACACAACTCACGTAATCCTTCTAAAAATCCTTTAACCGGTGGAATACATCCCATATTTCCAGCAACAGGCTCGACTATTATAGCCGCAATTTCATTTTTGTTGGCTTCAATTAAAGTCGCCACGTTTTCCAAATCATTGTATTTGGCTAGCAAAGTATCTTTGGCTGTTCCTGCTGTTACACCCGGACTATTTGGCGTTCCAAAAGTAACTGCTCCACTTCCCGCTTGAATCAAAAACGAATCGGAATGACCGTGATAGCAACCGGCAAACTTGATAATTTTATCTCTCTTGGTAAAACCACGAGCCAAACGCACCGCGCTCATACACGCCTCCGTACCCGAATTCACAAAACGGATTTTATCAATATTGGGAACCATCGAAACGGCTAGAGCTGCAATTTGAGTTTCCAATTCGGTTGGCATCCCGAAAGACGTTCCTAGTTTCGCTTTTGCAATTACTGCTTCCACCACTGGCTCGTAGGCATGACCTAGAATCATTGGCCCCCAAGAATTGATATAATCGATCAATCGGTTTCCGTCTTCATCGTACAAATACGCTCCTTTGGCACTTTTTACAAATATCGGGGTTCCTCCCACGGCTTTAAACGCTCTTACTGGTGAATTTACTCCTCCCGGAATTACTTTTTCTGCTTCCGCAAAAAGTTCGCTACTTCTTTTATATATCATTACTATTTATGATTTTAGATTTTTGACTTTAGATTTTAGATTAAACTGAAATAAATTAATAAAAACGATCTTTTGTCATTTCGACGGAGGAGAAATCACACTGGCTACTCACGTTATGTGATTTATCCCGTTGGTCGAAATGACAAAAAAATATTGACTGAACACTGCCAACTTACTTCACTATCAACTTCTGCCCTATCGAAAGCGCATTCTCCGACAGATTATTTTTCTGCTTTAATTCATCCACCGATAAATTAAATTTTTTGGAAACCGAATAAAATGTATCTCCTTTTTGAATTTCATACAAACCGGCTTGATCAGCATCAAAATTGTCATTAAGCAATACTTTCGCCTCTTCTTTTGCCATTTTATTCCCTAAAACTTTGGCATCAAATTGACTTAAATTGTACGACTCTATATAACTGATTAATTTTTCTGGATATCTAGGGTCAGTGGCATATCCTGCGTCTTTCAAGCCTCTTGCCCATGCTTTGTAATCTCCTTTTGGCAATGTAAACAAATTAGAATATCTTTTTTTACCCGTCAATACCATCGCGTGATCTTGGTAAGATTCGGAGGCTTGATTGTATTTTCGAAAACATTCTTGAAGACTATCATCATCTTTATAAACCTTATCTCCCGTCCAATCATTATGGCATTTGATACCGAAATGGTTGTTCGCTGTTACTGCCAAATCCCCTTTTCCTGCTCCCGATTCTAGAATTCCTTGTGCCAAAATAATGCTGGCAGGAATTCCATAAGCTTTCATATTAGCCATAGCAACCGCGTTGTATTGGGCGATGTAAGCATTAGTAACTTCATTGGTAGTCATTGTTCTGGAAGTCACTATTGCATTAGAGGAAGATTCCTTTTTTACCTGCTTATTATTCTGTTTTGTTTTAGAATACTTCCAATTAACAGGTTGTTTTGTAGTAACAATAACGGGTTTCGAAGAACCACATCCTATGATGGTTCCGATTAAAAGGAATAAGATTATTTTTTTTAACATGAAGCTTTATTTGGCGTTATATGTTATTGTTATTTTTCGAATTAATACATCATTGAACAACCTTGATAAAAGTAGTGGCACGCAGATTTAGTTCATTCTTCAATATTTATTTTGGTATTCACTGATTTTCAATTTGCAGATTTCGCAGATTAAAAAAGCTCTTAATATGTTTTATGCAAACAACTCCTTAATATTACCATTAAAATTGTCATTGCTATTGCCATTGAAATTGTTATTGTCCTTGCTATTATTCCACCTCAATCAACGTCTTATTCTTCTTCTTCAAAATCAAATTCATTCCCTGGATTCCCTGTAATCCTCCAGTATGAATCAATAAAATTTTGGCATTATTGGGGAAATATTTTTTCTGAATTAGATCTATAACGCCAAAAACCATCTTTCCAGTATAAACTGGGTCTAATGGAACTTGTGTTTGTTTGTAAAATTGATTTATAAACTGAATCAGTTCTTCATTTACCTTTCCGTAGCCCCCAAAATGATAGTCGGTTATTAATTCCCAATTTGTATTGGTGGCAAATTTACGAATTTCATCTTTTAAAAAGTCTCCTTTTAATGCAGGAAATCCCAAAACTTTTTGGTGTGCCAATGCGCTGTTAATAATCCCCGAAATGGTTCCGCCAGTTCCTACCGCGCAACAAATAAAATCGAAAGTGGCATCTTCCTCGGTTAGTATTTCTTCGCACCCTTTTATTGCATATTCATTGGTACCACCTTCCGGGACAAGGTAAAACGAGCCAAATTTTTGTTGTAGGTTGGCTATAAAATCAGCTTCGATTTTGAATCGGTAGGCTTCTCTGGTCACGAATTCGAATTGCATACCACACTCTTGCGCAAACTGCAAGGTTGGGTTTTCGGCAATTTTATCGCCCAACTCCTCTCCGCGAATCACTCCAATGGTTTTAAAACCCTGCTCTTTTCCCGCATACGCCACCGCCGCAATATGATTGGAATAAGCGCCACCGAAAGTAAGTACGGCTTCCTGATTTTCGGCTTTTGCCTGAAGCAAATTGTATTTTAGTTTCCTAAATTTATTTCCCGATATAAAAGGATGAAGCAAATCTTCTCGTTTTATTTCAAGCGAAATTCCATTAGGTAGTTCGTATGTTATTTTTTGATTCAAAATCGAGGATTTAAATTATTCACTGCTAATTTGGGTGTTTTTTTTTACCGCTAAAAATTAATTGTTTTATTACCACAAAGTCGCTAAGACACAAAGAAAAGAAGCCTTTTTTGATATAATTATTGTTTAATGGACATAGCGTGTTTTCTCAGTGAAAATTTGAAAATTAAAGTTGCACGCAGATTTTAACTTTTAGACCTCTTTAAACTTTTCTAAACCTTTCTAAACTTCTCTAAACTTTTAAAAACCTCCTCACTTCCTGTCTTCCCTCAAATAGTTTAAAAAACTAAAAAAAGGTCTCGTTTTAAGGTAGTCTAATTGGCGTTCATTGGCGTATGCCTCTCTTTCGAAACTGATATTTCTATAAGCCAAATTGGCGTTTTTATACTGCAACAAACGTACCGCATATTCTAGAAAATACCAAACAAAAAAAGGCAACACTAGTAACTCCAATTGTTGCCGAAGATGTATTTTTTCGTGATTTACTACTACTTTATCATCTGAGTCAAACCGGTATTTTATAAACACAAAAGGAAAGAGGGTTAGCCCTCGATATCCTTTTGGAATTAAATATTTGGCAACAATAACAAACATTGATTATAAAATTTATAGATTTGTACAGGCAATTTAGACCAAATTTAAAGAAAAAAACAATCGCCTAGTAGCGAATTTCAAAATACAGAGGTCTCCAAAAGAGAAATCTTCAAGCATAAAACAGAATGGCGGAACAAAGTAATGAAAATAAATTAACCGAAGGAGAGGATTTTTATTACACTCCCGAAGGTTACAAATGTTTTACCGAAAAATACCATTTAAAAAGAGGGTATTGTTGCAAAAGTGGTTGTCGTCATTGTCCTTATGGGTTTGATAAGAAAACTGGAGGAATTAGAAAATAGAAAATAGAGAATAGAGTATAGACTGCAGATGGCCGAATTTAGATTTAAGATTGCGCCTTTTTAAAATTTATAATTTCTAGATTTATTTCAAACAGCATTGAATTGCCTCCTGCTTTAGCGATACTATTTAATGGCTTTTGATCAATATTATTAAGGATTAAGAAAAAATGGAACGGAATTAATACCTAACAGGTTAAAAAAAACCTGTTAGGAAACGCAATCCTAACAGGTTTTTTTTAACCTGTTAGGTATTACAACTCATAACTTAATGCTATTGAGCTAGAGCTTAAAGGCAATTCAAAAGCGAAAGACAATTTAGATAAAGCATACTTCTTAAAACATTAAATCATTCAATAACAGCAATGGACACCATTTCTTTAAAATATAAAATTAAAATCCATAAATCCTACCACAGGTCGGATATACGGTATCCCTAGTGGTCACTTTTTTTAGTACATAAAAAAGCAACAAACACGATTGAATAATAGGACACCTTTTGAAAAAGTCATTTCTGGTTTTCCAAAAAAGGTCTTGATTTACGGGATGTGCGTGAGGGATAGAAGTAAGCTACCAAAGTAGCACGTCCCGATAATTATCGAGAAGCCCGACCGTCCCGATAGCTATCGGGAGAAAAGGGGCAACTCACGACCCTCCTAAATCAGCCCCTTTTTCTATTGTGGTCACGCCAAAATGTTGCTCATTAGAACGATTAATTTTAAATTTTAAAACAAAAAACATGACTTTTCAAGAACAAATACAACAAGGAATTCCATCTATATTACCTCAACCAAAAGCGTACGAAGCCAACATCAATCACGCGCCGAAACGGAAAGAAATCTTATCTGACGACGAGAAAAAACTAGCGCTTCGTAATGCTTTGCGTTATTTTGAGCCGCAGCATCACGCTGAGTTGATTCCTGAATTTCGCAATGAACTAGAGACTTACGGTCGTATTTACATGTACCGTTTGCGTCCCGATTATAAAATGTATGCCCGTCCAATTTCGGAATATCCTGGAAAAAGCGAGCAAGCCAAAGCCATTATGCTGATGATACAGAATAATCTGGATTATGCGGTGGCACAACACCCGCACGAATTGATTACCTACGGTGGGAACGGAGCGGTTTTCTCGAACTGGGCACAATATTTATTGACGATGAAATACTTATCGGAAATGACCGACGAGCAAACATTGACGATGTATTCAGGACATCCGATGGGATTGTTTCCTTCCCACAAAGAAGCACCGAGAGTTGTGGTTACGAACGGAATGGTAATCCCCAATTATTCGCAACCCGATGATTGGGAAAAAATGAATGCTTTGGGCGTTTCCCAATACGGGCAAATGACCGCAGGAAGCTACATGTACATAGGCCCACAGGGTATTGTACACGGAACTACGATTACGGTTTTGAATGGTTTTAGAAAAATAAAACGCAGTCCAAAAGGAGGTTTATTTGTGACTTCTGGTCTTGGAGGAATGAGTGGCGCACAACCGAAAGCAGGAAATATTGCAGGTTGCATCACGGTTTGCGCCGAGGTAAATGCAAAAATCACTCACATTCGCCACAGTCAAGGTTGGATTAATGAAGTAGTTGAAGATATTGATAAATTGGTGCAAAGAGTAGCTTTGGCGAAAGCCAATAACGAAACCGTTTCTATCGGCTACCTTGGAAACGTGGTAGATGTTTGGGAACGATTTGACGAAGAAAACATGCATATTGATTTGGGTTCCGACCAAACATCGCTTCACAATCCGTGGGCTGGTGGCTATTATCCGGTTGGAATTTCATTTGAAGAAGCCAATGATATGATGGCCAACAATCCTGATTTATTCAAGGAAAAAGTACAAGAAACATTGCGTCGTCATACTAAGGCTATCAACAAACACACAGCTAAAGGAACGTATTTCTTTGATTACGGAAATGCCTTTTTACTGGAAGCTTCTCGCGCCGGAGCCGATATTATGGCCGAAAATAATATTGATTTTAGATACCCGAGTTATGTGCAAGACATTATGGGGCCAATGTGTTTTGATTATGGTTTTGGGCCTTTCCGTTGGGTTTGTGCCTCTGGAAAACCGGAAGATTTAGCCAAAACTGATGCTATTGCCTGCCAAGTATTAGAAGAAATGGCCAAAACGGCTCCAATAGAAATTCAGCAACAAATGCAGGATAACATTCAGTGGATCAAAGGCGCACAAGAAAACAAATTGGTTGTGGGTTCTCAAGCCCGAATCCTATATGCCGATGCAGAAGGTCGTGTAAAAATTGCCGAAGCTTTTAATCAGGCTATTGCCAAAGGTGAGATAGAAACCGTAGTTTTAGGCCGTGACCATCACGATGTTTCGGGAACGGATTCACCTTACAGAGAAACTTCTAATATTTATGACGGATCTCGTTTTACAGCCGATATGGCGATTCAAAACGTGATTGGGGACAGTTTTCGTGGCGCCACTTGGGTTTCTATACACAATGGTGGGGGCGTAGGATGGGGAGAGGTTATCAACGGTGGTTTTGGTATGGTGCTAGATGGTAGCAAAGACGCTTCAAGACGTTTAGCTTCTATGCTTTTTTGGGATGTCAATAACGGGATCTCAAGACGTAGTTGGGCTAGAAACGAAGGAGCTGTTTTTGCCATAAAACGAGCTATGGAAGCCGAACCTTTGTTGAAAGTAACCCTTCCGAATCTTGTTGACGAAAATTTATTTTAGTATTTAGAAGCTAATCAATCTGTACATTACAATGAACAACGAACTAAAAGTCATACTTCAAGAAAAATCTGGAGAAAAAAAGAATAAAAAAATTGAAGACATTAGCAAAAAACTTCAAAAAATAGAAAAGCTAAACGCCGATTTTGTAACTTTAAATAAAAAAATAAAAACCATTCGGGAATTGGTTGATGAAAAAACGACCAACACCAAAAAACTTTTGTGCCAAACCATAGAAAAATTTATCATTTTGTTGATAAAAAAGTACGGTATGAAAAGTTTTGCCAAATGGGAAAAAGAAACCATAGCAGGCATTATAAACGAAGAGTTAGAAACTTTGGCTAATTACGATTATAAATCCGAAACGCTACAAAACGCCATTGACCAATTTATCACGTTTCAAAAAGAAAACATGAGTAAATATGAGAAGGAATTGGCACAAGAAAGCTACAAGTTAATGATGGATGAATTCGATTTGGATTTTGAAGAAGGTGATTTAGATTTTGACAAAATAAACGACCCTGCCTTCAAGAAACAATTTGAAGAAAAAATAAGAGCCAAACAAAAAGAACAGCAAGATCGCCAAAAGCAATTTGAGAAAGAACAAAAAATAGAAAAAACCGACATTGATTTTCAAAAAATTTACAAAAAATTAGCCAAATTAGCACACCCCGATTTGTACAAATCAGAAAGCGAAAAAGCGGTAAAAGAGGAGCAAATGCAACGGCTTACCAAAGCTTGGGACGAAAGAGATTATTACGAATTGTTGATGCTTTGGCTAGAAATAGATCCCGAGAATACCATTGAATTAGAAATAACAGAAAAAAATCAGAAAAATATAATTGCCCAATTAAACAAAAAAATAACCGAAATCGAAGCCGAAACCTATCGTGTGAAATTTCATTTTGGCGACACCGCTTTTTACTACCAGTTTAACGCTCCGTCTGAAAAAGGCATCAATACCAAAATAGAAAAATACAAAAAAACGCTTGACAAAAACTCAGAAATGACCGCATTAAAGCATATTGATGTCGAGAAAACAAAAACATTCAAAATTATATTAAACGAAATTTACGAATCAAACCAGCAGGACGATTTTGATGATTTTTTAACAAATTTCGGCATGGATTTTGATGAAGATTAACCGAAGTACTAATCATTAAATAAAATTAATCATGAAAACATTTAAATTCTTACCCTTAATGTTACTTTTCATAGTTGCCTCTTGCGACTCCGTAAGAGTATATTCTGATTATGACAAATCAGCCAATTTTGCACAGTACAAAACTTTTGCCTTTATGAAATCAGGCATTGACAAAGTTGAAATTTCTGAATTGGACAAAAAAAGAATTCTAAACGCTATCGACCAACAATTACAATCCAAAGGATTGACCAAAAGTGAGAATCCTGATTTATTAGTTAATATATTTACTAAATCCCGCGAAGAAATTAGTGTAAACCAATTCAATTCTGGTTGGGGATACGGATGGGGATGGGGATGGAATCCTTATATGTATGGCGGACAAACCACCGTTAGCACCTCTACAGAAGGTACTTTGTATATAGACCTTATCGATGCCAAAAAGAAAGAACTAATTTGGCAAGGAGAAGGGACCGGAACGCTCTCTAAAAACATGGATCGAAAAGACGAAATCGTAAATAACATTGTCTCTCAAATTTTGGCTCAGTACCCACCGACACTTCCAAAAAAATAATAAATAAGCCTACGTTTTTGTAGGCTTATTTGTTTAAATAAATGTTTTTATCCGAAGTTTATACCTTTTAAAAGTTTGTCTTTACTACCAAGCTGTTTCGACTTGCTACTGCAAAATCCATTATAATTACCCCATAATGTCCTTTAGGATTAGTTTCAAAATAGGAAGTTACTTTAGGATTTATTGAATTTGAAACCGTTGAAATATTAGGAATTCCAAAAAAACCTGGCTTATAACCACTACAGTAATTAAGATATAATTTTGAATCATTTCCGTTTTTGGCTTCTTCTGCTAAAGCATAAATTAGGTTAAACTTAGTTTCATTATCAGGCACCTTATATTGATCTTGTACTTTAATCGGTTGTGTGCCGATAATATCAAAAACAGTATTATCAGACCATAAAGAAGCATCAATTCCTTTTGATGACGAAGCAGAAAAGCGTCTTAACAATACTATTTTACCTTTAGCACTTTTTAGTGTTGGTACTGTAGTTCCCATAAACCATAAGTTTGTATTTAGATTACAATACGAATCAAAAGTCGCTTCAAATGAACGATTATTTCCAGAAGCGTCATACTCTTCTTTGACAGACATGATAATTGTCTCTGAAGGATTTTGCGATAAAAAAGAAGAACAACTGTTTAATACATTCGTGAAATTTATTTTTTGATAAACCGACCCGTGGTGGATTACAAAATTATTATCCAAGTGACGGCAGCGAATATCTAAATACCGTACACCAGCTTTAAGCTGTTCATCAATTGTTAAATTTTGACAAATCGCAGTTCCTGAAAAAGATTCAAACCTAGCTCCAGAATCATGAGTCCCAGGAATAGATAAAGCGGTTAATTTTAAATTCTCATCTAATGCTCCCATCCAATTAGACATAGTGTAATTGGCCACTTTAGCAGTTAGCCCTTTCTTGATTTGTTTTCCAACCATAGTTGATTCGACATTTGCGGCTTGAATTTCATCACTTGGACTTGTTTCACAGGAAGTCAACATCGTTCCAATCATACAAATAACAATTCCTAAATTTTGCACATAGTTTTTCATAAAATAATTAATTAAGATTATACTATCAATATAGTCTCAAAAACTAATCAAAGAGGTAGTACGAAGTCAATTACCAAATGGTTAAATAATTGTAACCCAATGAAAAAACCGCTACATCACAAGTAAGTTGTATTGTAGCGGTAAACAAAAAATGTATTATTTTAAAGACAAGACTTCAACTATTTTAGAATAAATGGCCGTATTTTGATACACGCCTTTGAAGTTCTCAGCACCAGGGCCGTAGGCAAAAACCGGAACAGTAACCGCAGTATGATCATTGGTACTAAAATCCCCAAGAACATAGCCCGTTTGAGAATTTCCATCAATTAAAGTAAGTCCGCCCGTCTCATGATCGGCAGTTACAATAAGTAAGGTTTCTTGGTTTTCATCAACAAACGCCATAGCTTTCCCTACTAGCTGATCAAAATCTAAAACTTCCCGAATCACATACTCTAAATCATTTTGATGGCCTCCATAATCAATTTGCGCTCCTTCTTCCATAATAAAAAATGGTTTTGAGGTTTTAGAAAATGAATTACACGTTTTTTCAAAGGCTTTCTCCAAGAAATCACCTCTTCCTGCTTTTTTAGACACAACAGCTTCATTATCTAGTAGAACAAATCGTTTATTTTGAATAGTATCAATTGCTTTCCATTGAATGGAAAAAGTATATCCTTTTTTCCTCAATATTTCTCCTAGATTTATATCATCCTTTCGTTTTGTAAATTCTTCTACTCCTCCACCAATTAAAATATCTGATGGATTCGATAAAAAATCATTTGCAATAGCCTCATTAAAACTTCTATCGATTTGATGAGCATAAAACCCAGCGGGTGTAGCATCTGTAATATTGCCCGAAGAGATAATCGCAGTTTGATATTTTTTTTTGGCTAATTTTTGCGTAATAGATTCTAAGGGGCTTCCTGACGGATCAACGCCTAAGAATCGATTTTTACTTTTGTGACCGGTAGCCATTGCTGTTGCTCCAGCTGCGGAATCCGTAATGTAACTATCTGATGCCTCTGTTATCGAAAAGCCTTGTGTTGGAATATTGAACATATTTAACTGTCCTTTATTGGCAGTATACCCAGCATAAATTTGGGTCAGTCCCATACCATCCCCTATGAGTAAAATGATGTTTTTAGGATGTTTTTTTACAAAAGGTTCCGAAATATTTTTAGGAATATATGCTTTATAGAATGCTGTATTATTATAAGAAAATTTTTTATTATTACTGAGAAACTGAGAAAGTTCACTCGTTTTATCGGTACCTATATAATCTACTTTCAAACCCATTAGCGTAATCCAAGTATTCACATTATCTTGAGTAGACCAAAAACGGATTTTTTTATTTTTATTGTGAACCTCTCTAATTAAAGTCTGAATTTTATCTAAATCGGCTTGCACCAATACTCCTTTCCCATTCCATACTGTCTGATTTTTAATATCTTCACTTATCATAGCTACCCGAGCTAATTGTTGAGAAGTATAGATTTCGCTTATTCTTCCATCAAAACAAATAAAACTAGGATACTTTTGCCATAATGTACGATCTGGTCTATTTCCTGATATTACTATGCGTATTGCATTACAAGACACTATTTCTGGGTATGCATTTAATTGTTTGACAATTACATCTAGAGTACTAACTGCCTCAGACTTTACATCAATCATTATGTCCAAAGTTTTATCATTCTTATAAGGATACCCCTTAAGCGCTTTTATTTTATCCAAAAGAGGGTCTAAATATATTTTTTTTAAAGTGTAATTAGGTAAAATTTCATTTGCCGTATGAGCTAAAAACAAATCATTATTAAGCAAAAACACATCAGCTTCAATAACTCCAACTTCATTATTAAAGGCTTCTACAAAAGGAAGCTTATTAGAATAATCGTTATGCGAATGAATGTTAGCAGAGCTATATTCTTGAGCACATAAAGGCATTAGAATATGGAGACAAAAAAGGGTTATTATTTTTTTCATTAGGACAGTTGTATTTGTGCGATTATCGAGAAGTAATTAATAAGGAAACCGATCATTTTATAGAATAATCGGTTTCCTATTTATTGTTTTTGCTTTCATTTAAAACCTCAGCAGGTTATTGTGAAAATAACCTGGAGGTTTCACCAAAATACAAAAAAACTAACTAAAATTTATGAATTACCATCCTTCGTTTTGAGGTAGTTTTCCTTTGCTTACTGCAATTTCATCTGGTGGTATTGGCCAAACATGGTGGATTTTTGGATTAAAATTACGCCCTGGATAGATTACAGTTCCGTCATAATGATGCAAAGGTTGCGCATAAACGGTTTGTGCATCCCCCCAACGAACGAGGTCAAAATGACGGTCTGTCCACTCACCTGCTAATTCACAACGCCTTTCTATTTTTAGATTTTTCATTGTTGCTCCAGTAATACTTATTAAACCAGCACGATTCCGAATCATATTGATTTCTAAATCTGCATTTTGTCCTTTCATTAGTTTGGCTTCGGCCAACATCAAAATTACATCTGCATAACGTAACAAAGGTAAATTTAGAGCAGTAGAAGGCTTGTCGCCATTGGCATTTACATAACGAATATCTACACCATTTGAAGTTGTTTTAGCATAACTGAATGGCTCCATGTATTTTTTGAACTGGTATCCTGTTCTGTTGCTAGAACTTACAACATATTTCCCTTCATTGAATGTTACTTCTTCACCAAAATACTTAAATTTATCTCCTTTTTGAAGGATTGTAGCACTTCGCCTTTTGTCTCCTGATTGGTACGAGTCAAACAACTCTTTTGTAGGATAAAAATTCCCCCAACCATTGTAAGCTCCCCAACCTTTATCTTCTAAACATACCCCGGCGAAGATAGAACCTAAACTAGTGTTAGAAGCACTTGAGGTTACTGACCAAATGTACTCTGGCGACCAGTTGTTGGCAATTTTAAACACATCTTCAAAATTAGGCAACAAAGCATGTTTACCGCTTACCACAATCATATTCGCATATTTGATAGCATTGTCCCAATCTTTAGCATACAAATAGGTACGTACTAAATATCCCCATGCAGCCGTTTTATGAGCGCGCCCATAATTATCGGCAGTGATTTCGTTGAAATAGGGTAATAATTCAGAAGCTTTGATTAAATCTTTGGCAATGTAAGCGTAATTTTCGGCTACATTTTTGGCACGAGGTACATAAATATTCGCAGGGTTTTCTCTGTCTTGAATAGGTATCCCCGCACGTTCATCACCATAACGATAAGCTAGTTCTAAGTGCATTACAGCATGATTAAAATAAGCTTCGCCAAGCATTTTGTTTTTAGTAGCTTCATCGATAGCTATTTTTGGAACATTACGAATTACATCATTACAACGTTTCATAATTTCGTAGTGAATTCCCCAAATGTTTTTGGTGTCAGATTCTGAGCCATCAACAATAAAATTTTTGATACGCTCTGCATTTTGTCTTGGTTTTGTGCCAATATCATCACTTGCATTGTTCAACCAAAAGAAACCACGACCATACATATTATCATCACTATACAATCCATAAATAGCGTTTACTCCTGCCTTTGCATCGGCAGGTGTTTTCCAAAAATTAGCACTAGAAGGAGCCCCTTGAGGAACTAAATCCAAATCACTCTCGCAAGCAACAGTTAAGAAAAACAGGATAAAGCCAAAAAATAAAAGACTTATTTTTTTCATTTTATTAAAATTTATTATTTATTAAAAAGTTAAATTAACACCTGTCATATATATTCTTGACAAGGGGTAACGACCTAAATCCACACCAAAATTATTGATACCTACCTCGGGATCCATTCCAGAATATTTAGTTATGGTAAACAAGTTTTGACCGGTAACAAAAATTCTAGCCTTTACTTTATTGTTCAGCCAATTTTCATTAATAGTATAACCAAAAGAAACATTTCTTAATCGCAAGAAGGAAGCATCTTCAATATAAAGATCAGAAATTCGTCCAAAGTTGTTATTGTTATCTTTGGCCGAAAGAATAGGTATAGCGGTATTGGTGTTTTCTGGCGACCAAGCATTTTTAGACTCTGCCAATAAATTATAACCTGGAAAAGAGGCATTTAACCCAGTATATTTCACCGCATTAAAAACACTTACACCAGATACCCCTTGAAAGAAGATATTCATGTCAAATCGTTTGTACTTCATGTTCAAATTTAAACTGTAAGTCGTACTAGGAAATGGACTTCCTAATATTACACGATCACTATTATTGATTATTCCGTCACCATTTATATCTTTAAATTTAATATCACCCGCTTTTGCATTTGGCTGATACACTACGCCTTTATCATTTTTATATGCATTTACCTCTGCATCCGATTGAAACAACCCATCCGTTGAAAACCCATAAAAAGCACCCACAGAACTTCCGACTTGATATATATTCGCTAGTGGTAAACTTCGTACTCTAGGAGCATTTAGTGGTTCTAGATTAGTCAAACCTTCTTTGATTGAAACAATTTCATTTTTAAAGTAAGCAGCATTCACATTTACATCAAATTTAAAGTCTCCAAATGATTTCTTATAGCCAAGACTCAATTCGACACCTTTGTTTTGAACATCTCCCGAATTTACGATACGCCCTAACGGAGTACCTGCAACACCAGGTAATTGGTCGCGAACAAGCATATCTTTGTTTGTTTTTACAAAAAAATCAAGAGAACCTGACAAGCTATTATTAAAAAAACCAAAATCTAATCCTACGTTCGTTTGTTCCGAACTCTCCCATTTTAAATCAGGGTTTGATAATTCTTTTTCAGAATACCCATAATTAATTATTGGATTTGCTCCCAACAAAGAAGAACTTTGAGAGAGAGGCACACTAAATTGATAGGGGCCTAAGCTTCCTAAATTACCCAATTGCCCCCAGCTTGCACGTAATTTTAAGTTAGAAATAATTGGTTTTAAGTTCTCCATAAAACCTTCTTTTGTAATTATCCAACCAGCCGAAACTGACGGATACACTTCCCAACGATTTTGAAAAGTTAATTTTGATGTTCCATCTCTTCTTACAATTCCAGAAAACAAATATTTATCATTAAACGAATAATTTAATCTCCCTATATAAGAGATAACCACTTCTTGAATATTACCAGCTCCTTGTTGTTCTATAAGTTTGGCATTAAGCAAATAACGTTGAGAAGGGTCTTCGTTATCAAAACCTGTACCTGCTACACTGTAAAATTCCTGTTCAGTAGATTGATACGTATAACCTACTAAAGCAGAAAAATTATGTTTATCAATGTTTTTATTAAATGTAAGGGTTTGTTCGCTTAACAAATCTGTCAACGTATTACACGAATGAATTAACTGGTTGAAATCGAAAATTTTTCCCGGCTCTGTAATTTTAGTATTAAATATTTTGTTATCATTTTGAATACGAGTAAAACCCCAATTGGATTTAAATGAGAGTCCTTTAACAATTTCTAAATTAAGATAAGGATTAATTAAAATATTTGAAATAGGATTCCTATTGTCTAACCTGTTCAAATAAGCGACAGGATTTATTACGTCCCCATAAGACCCTACATACTTGGTAGGCACACCTCCATATTGACCTGAACCATCTTGCTTGTAAATTGTTGCATTAGGAGGATAAAAAATGGCAGATAGAATAGCTCCTGTATAACCATTGGCAGTGTTGGCGGTTTGCCCATCAGTTAACGAATACGTAAAATTTTCGCCTATCATTACTTTGGGTGACAACTTATATGTCGAATTTATTCTTGCCGTATATCTTTCAGAAAAAGTATTCAATAAGATCCCTTCATTTTTACGATAGCCACCTGATACAAAATAACTTGATTTATCATTCCCTCCATCAATAGAAGCTGCGAAATCTATAACCTTTCCTAAATGAAATATTTCATCCATCCATACCGTATTTGTCGAACGAGCAGAAGGCTCCTTATTCACATCAAAAGCTGGAATTCTTGGCAAACCTGCATTATCACTAGCGGTATTCATAGCATCTGCATATTCCGCAGCATTTAAAGCTTCTAGCTTATTGGCAACTTTTTGAATTCCTGATTGAAAATTCACATTTATGTTTACACGCTCTGAAGCTCCTTTCTTGGTTGTAATCAAAATAACTCCTCCCGAAGCACGAGCACCATATATAGCAGCCGAAGCAGCATCTTTCAATACACTAATCGATTCAATATCATTTGGATTAATGTTATTAATTGACCCACTATAAATAATTCCATCCAACACTAATAGCGGACTCTCCGCATTTAATGAACCAATACCTCTTATATTAATTACTGGAGGAGATGTAGGATCACCACCACTATTAATAACGGTAACACCTGCAGCCGTTCCTTGCAATAATTCGGCTGTTGAATTGTAGGTTCTACTTGAAGCTTCTTTTAAAGAAACACTAGAAACGGCTCCAATAACTTGAGCTTTTTTTACACTTCCATATCCCATAACCACTACTTCTTGCAATTGTTTCGCATCTAGAACCAAACTAACATTTAAATTGGCAGATGATTGGTCAACAAACACTTCTTGGGTTACATAACTTAAATAGGAGAAAACTAATATGGCTGTAGGATTATCCAAGGTAATTGTAAAATTTCCATCAAAATTTGTTGAAGTTGAAATATTAGAATCCTTGACTTTTATAATTACCCCCGGTAAAGGTTGTCCATCATCTTTTCCCACTACTTTACCTGAAATAATCAAATTACCATTGGTTTTCTTTTTGATGACTTGCCCTTTAGTCACCACTATATTTTTATCAATTATTTCATAGTTTAGCAAAAGTGAAGTACATATTTTGTCCATTACTTGCGATAAACCCTGATTATTAACAGTTAAGCTTATTTTTTGCGAATTATTTACTTGAGAGGCTTCATATATAAAATGAACATCTAATTGACTTTCTATTTTTTTAAAAACTACTTTAATTGACTCATTTTCAATCTTTAAAGTTAAATTTTTAAAATTTTCATTCTTTTTTACATTTGCATAGGCGTTTTGACCTGTAACTATAATTAATAGCGCCATTATAGCATTTGTAACAACAATCTTTCGTACTATATTCCATTTTAAAAAATGTATTAGTTTTAGATTCATAATTATTTAGATTTATTTATTTTTTAAAAGTGGTTTCAATTTTAACTTAATTCCTTTTCGCATTCTATCATTTGTTTTTAAAAAGACTTTTTTTACTTACATAATGTTTAGTTTTAATTAATTTGTATTATTTTATTATATAGCTATTTTTTTCTTGCTTATAAGAAGCGTCAATGCTTTTACATAGTAAATTAAGAACTTGTTCCGGCTCAGCTTCCTCAAAACTGGCGTTGATTATAAGATTTTGCAAACTTTCATTTTGAATTTTTATTTTAACACCATAATGTCTTTCCATTGTCGCAACAACCTCGTTTACAGCCACATCTTCAAAAACCAAAATATTTTTGCGCCAAGAAGCTATAGTAGATATGTTGATCTGAGAATATGCTTTTAAATTATTCGTTCCTTTTTCTACTGTAGCCTTTTGACCTGGAAATACCAATACATTTTGCTTGGTAACAGTAGAGCTTACCGATACTTTTCCGGTAACTACTGATACTTCTTGATTTTTTTGATCAGGATAGGCTAGTATATTAAAACTGGTTCCTACTACTTTTGTATCCATTTTTGAAGAATGAATTATAAACGGATGTTTCTTATCTTTGGCTACTTCAAAAAAAGCTTCTCCTTCTAGATAAACTTCGCGAGTATTTCCACTAAATTTATTTGGATATTTTAAAACACTTTCGGCATTGAGATGTATAAGAGTACCATCACTCAAACGAATAGTAGCATTTTCACCAGACAGTGTCACACTTTTTTCATAAACCAATGGGAACAACAAATTTTCTATAGCTGTAGAATAATTGAACCAACTACCCAAACCTATGATTACAATAACAGCTGCGGCCATTTGTATTTGCGAATAGTTTAAACCAAACAGTCTAAAAGATTTTCTTTTAATACTTTTAATCTCTTTTTGCAAATCTGATGAAGAAGAAATGATTGTCACATCATTTGTTAGAACTACATTTGGTTGTAGAAACCAACTATTCCAGATCATTTCTCCTTCTTGCGAAAGTTTGCCTTGCAAGAATTTTTCTACTGCTTTATTCAATTTATCTGTCATTTTAGAATCTTTATCCTAGTTAATATAATGTCCTGGAATTGCGCTTTTTAGTTAGGTCGGCAAGGTTACGATTGTGTTAAGACTTAACGAGAATCAATAACAATTTAATAATTCAGGTGTTTTCATCAAAAATCAAAACACCCAAAACAAGCCACTAATCAACTATACACCACTACCTTACACATCTTGATCGGGGTTATTTTTACTTGCAAAAAAAGAACAGAGTCAAAAAATAAAACTCTCTTAAATTTGAACGCATAAATTTGAGTGCGTAATTAATATGATATTTTACCGTTTCTATAGAAATATTGAGCTCTACGGATATCTCTTTATTGGTGTAGTTTTTATAACGGCTTAGAATAAAAACCTCTTTGGCCTTAGGGGGTAAAAGTGCTGTAGATTTCTGGAGTGCCTCCTGTAATTCTTCGTGAAAAATATAATCCTCTGTAGAATTCTTCATCGAACTAGAAAAGGAATCGACTACCTCCTGCACATACTCTTCTGTTATTGTATTAGCTTTGAAATAATCTAAAGTTACATAACGAACAGAAGTATATACATAGGAAGAGAATTTTTTTTGAATCACAAGTACTTTTCTGCGTTCCCAGAGATTGGCAAAAACTTCCTGAACAATTTCCTCTGCAACAGAAACAGACTTCACCCGTCTATAAACGAAGTTGACTAACAAATCTCGATACCGAAGATACAATTCATCAAATGCCTTATTCTTACCTTGCTGTAACAACACAACTAATTCTTCATCAGTACGCTCTTTAAACATGGTATCCCCTTTTAACAGATTTCATACTAATCATTCCTGCAATAACGAAGAATACTACTTCTACATACTTTTGAAAAAAATTCGAATCTAGTGGTGACATATAATACATTCTTAAGTAGTTTAATATATGTCTCGCAAAGTAACGGCAAGGGTAGGTACAGGAAGTTACCCTTTCATTAATAAAAAAATAATAGAATAACAATTTAATAAAATCAATCTGTCGTGCACCCCCTGAATACCCACCAGCACTTCCAAAAAAATAAATGATTTATAGTCTTGTTTCTCTAAAAAAGAATATATTTGCATTATAAGGGCTTGCTCTAAAATACAAAAAATGAAAAACTTAATTAACATCATCATTGTCATTATTATAATTATCATTCGATAGTTATGACGAGGTGTTATATAAAAAAGTAATCAATATACAATTTATGAAACCTCCCACATCGGGAGGTTTTTTTATTTTAAACAAACATGCAAAATTTAGCAACAATTATTAGTATCGCAATTATCATTATTCGTTTCACATGACGAGTCAGGATTCTATTTTCTAATAAAGCCTTTCTCAGTTCAAATGGAGAAAGGCTTTTTTTTTAACCAAAAACAAACTATTCAGCAATGAAACAAGAATTTACAATAACACTTTTCAGCGAAAAACAGGAAGGATTAATCAATAAAGTAGCCCTTATCTTGACTCGAAGAAAAACAAACATAAACAGCTTCTCAGTATTTTTTTGCAAAACAGTAAATTTATATCGTTTTACGATTACGCTTATTGAAACAGAATTAGCAGTTCAAAACATAGTGTATCAAATGGAAAAAATCATTGAAGTTTTTAAATGTTATTTACAGACTGAAGCTGAGCTTTCTACTTACCAAATTCTATTATTAAAGTTTCCGAATTCCGATGAAAAAGAAAAAGAAAAACAAGTCACATCAATTATCAATGCCTTTCCAATTATTCAGGAAACTGATTATTGCGTTTATACCAGTAAAACGCACAAAGAAACAATCCAACAATTAGCCACAAAAATAGCCGAATTAGAAATAGCCTAATGAATTCCTTTTAATTCAAAATTTTAAATTCCAAATACTAAAAAAATGACTTTATTCACAGCAATACAACAAGCCCAAAAACAATTACAAAATGTAGTCCCCTCTACTCCCCTAATTGAAAACTTAAATTTATCGGAGGAGTTTGGTGCGACTGTCCTACTAAAACGCGAAGACCTGCAAGTCGTTCGATCCTACAAAATAAGAGGTGCCTATAACAAAATTAGCTCCTTGACGGATGCCGAAAAAGAAAACGGAATCGTCTGTGCCAGTGCAGGGAATCATGCGCAAGGCGTAGCTTTCTCTTGCCATCTTTTGAAAATAACGGGCAAAATTTACATGCCCAAAACCACTCCCAAACAAAAAGTCAAACAAGTGCAGTTGTTTGGAAAAAACTATGTCGAAATTGTCTTGATAGGAGACACTTTTGATGACGCTTACGCAAAAGCAGTAGCCGACGCCACACTAAACAACAAAGCGTTCATCCATCCTTTTGATGATGTAGAAGTCATTGCCGGTCAAGGAACTGTTGGATTGGAAATTCTGGACACTTACAAAGAACCTATCGATTATGTATTTGTACCCATAGGCGGCGGCGGACTGGCTTCGGGTCTTTCAACGGTATTCAAACACCTGAGTCCGAATACCAAAATCATTGGTGTAGAACCTCAAGGCGCTCCTTCGATGAAAACTTCTATTGCCAATCACAAAAACACGGCATTAGACACTATCGATAAGTTTGTGGATGGAGCGGCTGTAAAACAAGTGGGCGATCTGACTTTTGCCATTTGCCAAAAAAACCTAGACGACATTATACTGGTTCCCGAAGGAAAAGTATGCACCACCATATTGCGATTGTACAATGAAGAAGCCATGGTCGTAGAACCTGCCGGAGCATTAACCATTGCCGCATTAGATTTTTACAAGGACGAAATAAAAGGAAAAACGGTAGTTTGCATTGTTAGCGGCAGCAACAACGACATCGAAAGAACCGCCGAAATCAAAGAACGTTCCCTACTCTACGAAGGGTTAATGCATTATTTTATGATTCAGTTTCCGCAACGCCCAGGAGCATTGAAGGAATTTGTAAACGACATCTTAGGACCAGATGATGATATTACTTATTTTCAGTTTGCCAAAAAGAATAGCCGCGAAGTAGGATCTGTAGTTGTTGGGTTAGAATTAAAGAATCCAAATGACATTCACGCCATCAAAGCCAACATGAATACCAAAGGTTTTGAATACCAATACCTCAACGAAAGACACGATCTGTTTACCCAATTAATAGGATAAAATAGTACCGTTTGTTATTTTAGTTTATCCAACAATCTAGTTAATTATTCCGTTACCAATTACAATACCTAACAGGTTAAAAGAAACCTGTTAGGATGACGTTTCCTAACAGGTTTCTTTTAACCTGTTAGATATAAATACAACATACAATCAAAGCATTGAAACAAAATAATACCTAATACTATAACAATTATTTTTTGTCGGTTTTCTAATTATAGCCTACCTTTGAGTAGGCTATTTTTATTCCCAAAAACAATGAAAAACAAAGACATCACAAACATAGAAGACATTAAATTATTGGTAGACACATTCTACTCCAATGTGCGAAAAGACGAACTAATTGGTTCTATTTTTGACGAGAAAATTGGCGATCGCTGGCCAGAACATTTGGAGAAAATGTACCGTTTTTGGCAAACTGTTCTGCTCGATGAACACACCTATTCAGGCAGTCCTTTCCCGCCCCACAAACAACTACCCGTAGAGAAAGAACACTTTACCCGCTGGATGGAAATTTTCACGAATACCGTAGATAGTTTATTTGCAGGTTCACTTGCTGACGAAGCCAAAATACGAGGCCAAAATATGGCAGAAATGTTCAACCACAAAATTGAGTATTTCAGGCATGAAGCGAAACATCCGCTTTTGTAATATAAAGACAGAAACCGTAATAGAAATGTTGCGGTTTTTTTAGTTTATCACACAAATAGTTGTCTTAGTTGCTATTTCATTTAAAACACTAAAAATCAGAACGAATTAAAAGAAAAATATTTTTTTATTTAAATACATTGTATAGCTATGTATTTTGCATTACATTTGAAATATGAATGAAACTTTTGTAACAAATTGGAAATCGCAAGTAAAAAAAGGGACTCTTACCTTTATTATCTTAAATGTACTCAAAGAAAATGAGTATTATGGCTATGAACTTATTGAACAAATAAGGAAACATACCGAAATAGAAATCGCCGATGGCACACTTTATCCATTAATGAATAGACTGAAAAATGAAAATTTAGTATCTTCAAAATGGGTTGAACAAGAAACAGGAATCCCAAGAAAGTATTATTGCTTAACCGATGTTGGCACCACAACACTCATTCAGATGAATGAATATTGGGAAAATTTAGCAAAATCAATAAACAAAATAATATAATGGAAATAGAAGAAATTAAATTCAGTCAAATTGCTTCGCAAAGAATATATAGCGAGTATATGAAGCGAGTAAAAAAAGCAACCCATTCGCTTTCAAAAGAAGATCAAAATGACATTTACATGGAGTTTAACAGTCATATTTACGAATCTTTACAGCATAAAAATAATGCAAATGAAATTGATTTACTACTCGACGTTATTGAAAGACTTGGAACTCCAGAGGAAGTATTAAAACCACTTGTAGCTGATAAAAAACTAGAACAAGCGACAAAAACATTTAATCCTGTTCATGTTTTTAAAGCGTTGGTTTTAAACTTCACAAATGGAATTTCATATGTGTTTTTCTTTCTCTTATATTTATTTTTGTTCGCTTTTGTTTTCCTGATTTTTGCCAAAATAATAAATCCGTCCGAAGTTGGAATGTTCGTGCAAAACAAGTCAATTATAGCAATGGGATATATCAAAACTGACGACAATGAAAACGTTACAGAAGTCTTAGGCAATTGGTTTATTCCATTTACATTACTTTGTATTTTAGTGTTTTATTTTTTGCTCACTGCATTACTAAAATTTAAAAAATCAATAAATCAAAGGAGAAAATAAAAAATAGCATTCAAAAACCAATAATCCCACAACTCCCATAGCCCAATTGAAATGAAAAGCTTTTTGTGAAAGCCGTTTTAGTTTTTCTTGTTGTGGCAAAGCGACCGGAGGAAGCTCTTGCCACAACAGTAGAAAAACAAACGGGTTCACAAAAACTTGCAATGAAAAGCTGGAATAGCTCCAAGAAAAATCTAGCGCATCAAAATCAAAACCATTGTATTACTTTTGCTACACTAACAAAACCAAATTACAATGACCAACTCTTTAAAAACAATAACTTTTCTATTCACAGCACTCTCCTATTTTACGAGTACCGCCCAAAAAGATAAAAACAAAACGGTATATCAATATGCCACAATCAATGCCTTGATGGAAGGCGGTTTTGATGGCGATATGACTCTGGCTGCATTGCAAAAGAAAGGAAGTTTCGGGATTGGGACTTTTAATGAATTGGACGGCGAAATGATTGGGTTTGACAATCATTTCTACCAAATCAAATCCGATGGAAAAGCGTATGCTGTTGTTCCTTCGCAAAAAACGCCTTTTGCCGTGGTAACGAATTTCTCTAAAGACCAAAATTTTACCAGCACTCAGACATTAGACCTCAAAAAACTCTACGCTTTGTTGGACAGTTTATCGCCCAACAAAAATTTATATGTGGGGTATAAAATCAAAGTAAAATGTCAAACAATAAAAACCCGAAGTGTCTCCAAACAAGTAAAACCCTATCCTTTGATGGTTGATGCCGTAAAAAAACAGTCGGTTTTTGAGCTGCAAACAATTTCCGGAACACTGGTTGGTTTCCGATTTCCTGAATTTATGAAAGGCTTGAATGTTCCGGGCTACCATTTTCATTTCCTTTCGGATGATAAAAAAACGGGTGGACACGTGTTGGATTTATCGGCATCTAATTTTGAAATAGAAATGGACTTCATGGATGATTTTGAGCTTCATATCCCTAACAATGAAGACTTCAACCGACTGAATTTAACCAAAACCAAAGCAGAAGACTTAGAGAAAGTAGAGAAATAATTTCGTTACTATTCAGCGCACACCAAATTAACGTAGGGTTTAAAGAAAAAACAGACACGAATTACACAAATTTGCACAAATTGCATTGTGAAATTGTTTTTTTTTTTTGTGAAATTAGACTCAATTTTAATCTTGAATTCGTGTTAATTCGTGAAATTTGTGTCAAATTTTTGTTAGGCTGAATCGTTAGATAATTTCTAATACAAAAGTTAGAATTCACTCCTTAAAGTTGTATTTTTGCATTAAAACTATATCGATTTCGTCATGAACACAAACATAGAAAGCAATCCCTTATTAGAGCGATTGCCTAAACATTTAAAACAGTTTATCAAACCACAGGATTATAGCGATTACACGCCTATCAATCAAGCGGTTTGGCGTTATGTGATGCGCAAAAACGTGAATTATCTCTCGAAAGTTGCCCACAGTTCGTATCTGGATGGTTTGAAAAAAACAGGAATTGAGGTAAACAATATTCCGAGTATGTACGGCATGAACCGCATACTAAGCGAAATTGGCTGGGCTGCCGTTGCGGTAGATGGATTTATTCCGCCCAATGCTTTTATGGAATTTCAAGCCTATAACGTATTGGTTATTGCTTCGGACATTCGACAACTCGAACATATAGAATACACTCCTGCTCCAGATATTATTCACGAAGGTGCCGGTCACGCTCCTATTATTGCGAATCCGGAATATGCGGAATACCTGCGTCGTTTTGGCGAAATAGGTTGCAAAGCCATTTCTTCGCATAAAGATTACGAAATGTACGAAGCCATACGCTTGCTTTCTATTTTGAAAGAAGCCGAAGGCACACCAAAAGCCGAAATTGAAGCTGCCGAAAAAGCAGTGGAAGATTTGCAAAATAATATGGGCGAATTATCTGAAATGGCCCAAATCCGAAACCTGCACTGGTGGACGGTTGAATATGGTTTGATTGGAACTATCGAAAACCCAAAAATATACGGCGCTGGATTATTGTCGTCTATTGGCGAAAGCGCTTGGTGCATGACGGATAATGTAAAGAAAATCCCTTATGGTTTTTCGGCAGTCAACCAAAGTTTTGACATTACCAAATTACAACCGCAACTATATGTCACTCCAGATTTTGCTTATTTGAGTTTGATTCTGGAAGAGTTTGCCAACACAATGGCCTTACGCACTGGCGGATTATCAGGAATTAACAAACTAATCCATTCGAAAGCATTAGGAACGGCAGAACTGAGTACTGGCTTACAGATTTCAGGCATATTTACAAATGTTATCGAAGAAGACGGAAAACCAATCTACTTTCAAACCACAGGAAAAACAGCTTTATCCTACCGCGAAAAAGAAATGGTAGGACACGGAACGAGTACGCATCCGGAAGGTTTTGGTAGCCCAATTGGAAAACTAAAAGGAATCAATCTGGCTATTGAAGACATGAGTCCAAGAGACTTAAAAGCCTATGGTGTTTATGAAGGCCAAACCGCTACTCTTGAATTTGAAGGTAATATAAAAGTGGTTGGAGAAATCGTTACCGGCAAGAGAAATCTACACGGCGAGATTATTTTAATTTGTTTTAAAAACTGTACCGTTACACACGGAGACACTATATTATTCCAACCGGAATGGGGGAATTATGATATGGCGGTGGGTAAAAAACTGGTTTCAGCCTTTTCTGGCCCAGCCGATGTGAATAGCTTCGATTTAATTTCGCATGTTCCTTCGAGCAAAACCATTAAAGCCAAACATACTTTCGAAAGAGACGATCTGGAAGTATTATACCAAACTGTAAGAAGCATTCGCGAATCTAATGACACAAAGACTTCATTAGAACCTATTTTTGCAAAACTACAAGGAAATCATCCAAAAGACTGGTTGCTGGCTGTAGAAATAGTTGAACTTTTGAATACCAGAAACGAATCGGATTTAATGCAACAAGTGCTACTGCATTTGGAAAACCTAAAAAAACAACGTCCCGAAATCGAAAAATTAATTTCGAATGGATTGGAGTTGATTTTTGAGAATGAGGAAACGACTCATTAAAATATTTATAGAACACGAATTTCACGAATTAGCACGAATTGGATTGCTGTAAATTGAAAATAGAATCGTTTACAAAGTAAGTTTAAATTAAAAAATTAAACACGAATTTCACGAATGGACACGAATTAATTATTCGTGCTAATTCGTGAAATTTGTGTTTAAAATACCCTATAACTTCAAATCCTGTTGCAGTTCTTTTTCGTTTGAGATGACTTTACCGTCGTATTGCAGTTTCCAACCCATCGTATTGGTCAGAATTAAAATCTTGGAGAGTTCACTTATCAAACGGTTTTGGGCATTGGATTTCAACGAAGATTTTTCGATTTTCTTGGACAAATTCGCCTTTACCGATTTATTGATTTTATTGTAATCCGCACCCGTAAATGGATTCATCTGACTTTGCTCTACGTCATAAAACTTGATGTCTGGGCTTATTTTTATTTCTTCTTTTGGGATGCTTAAAATCGTAATGGTTTTGTTTTTCTCATCAATATCGTATTTCATTTGGTGCAAATCATAGGAAACTGTAACATCGGCGTTTACAACAATCAGTGCTTTTTTCTCAAACGAAAGCATATCCATCATGTATTTTTGTTGGTTCTTATAAGTCACTACTTCCGAAAAATGTCCTTCAGTAACCACCAATTTACCTACATTCACAATTTGTTGTTGGATTAAATTGGTATTGTAATCCATCGTTGAATCATCCTCTTTCTTGAATTCACAAAATTTGAATGCCAAAACTATTGCCACTACTAATACTGCTCCAACTAAAATTCTTTTTAGCATAATTAAAATTTCATAAATGAATACTGAGCCACTAATGTAGCGATTTTCGCTTGAAGATTCAATTCGAATTTTTTATGGTTCTCCGAATGGGGATTAAACGGGCGATGTTGCAGACTTCTTTGAACACTTTCGACGGCATCCATAGTAGTATAAACCGTTTCTGAAATGGTACTTTCCTTGAATCGTTCCCAAATATAATCTACCGCCATTGGACTCGGATGTAACATATCTTCGGCATAGAAACGATAATCCCGTAGTTCGTCCATCATGATTTCGTAGGAAGGGAAAAGCCCCCTAGCCCCCGAAGGGAGAACTCCTACCGATTCCTTTAAAACGTGGTAAACCGATGTAATCAAATGCGCTTTGCTGACTTGATTTTCAACAAAGCCATCTTTGAGGTGGCGCACTGGGGAAACGGTAAAAATGAAATTGCAATCGGGATTTATAGACTGAATGAGATGTATTGTATTTTCGATACTACCTTGAATGGTTGCAACAGTAAGTAATTCTTTGGCAAACTGCTTTTGAGGTACTTTATGACAATTGGCAACTATAGCGTCTTTTTCGACATTTCGGTACACCCAAGAAGTTCCATACGTAATGATAATATGAGTTGCTTCCTGCAATTGCTTTTTGGTTTCCCTGAGAATTTGATTCAAATTCCCTAACAAATCTTCAGGATTCGAATGACTTAAATCCGAATGTACTTCAAAACAATGCCATCGCTCATTATGAAAAAAAACATCTTCTTCTGTGAATAGCGTATCATTGACAACTCTATCAATAATTCTCTCAATAGCAACGGGATTAAAAATAATTCCGAACGAATTGGTCGTACTTTGAAATTTAAAATATTGAAATTTATCTCCCATATTTTCCGCAAAGCAGGAACCCAAGGATACAATTTTGGAGTTGTAGTCTATGGGATTAGGATGATTGGGAATGGGTATTTGGGTTCTGAAGTTCATAGTTATTTCTTTCTAATACCGATAACTATCGGGCAAAGTCATTAGGCAAAGTACTCTTTTCTCGCAAAGGCGCAAAGCCGCAAAGTACAAAGCCGTTTTCTTTACGACTTAGCTCCCGATAATTATCGGGATTAATGAGGACAAATTTAACAAAATCCTTGCAAGAAATCCCATTAAACTATAGAGAGTAGAAGGTTAAAGATTATTTACTATTCTTGTAATTCCGTTTTTTATTAATGATTCATTGAAATTAATCAACAACCCTAATTTCATACCTGTTACTTTTAGATAAGTTAAAAGTTGTTTCGGATGGACATTTACAATCTGTTCAATCTATTTTATTTCTATAATCACTTTATCTTCAATTATTAAATCGGTTCTAAAACCTATATCTAAATACACCTCCTCCCAAATTACTGGCAATGGTTTCTGTCTTTCAACATTCAAACCCCGTTTAGATAATTCATAATAAAGAATAGCTTCATAAACAGATTCTAACAATCCCGGGCCAAGTTTGGTATGAATTTTATAAGAAACATCAACAACAATTCTAGAAATCTCGTTTTCAGTCATTTTTATAATTTACCACTAATATACTTAAAATCTCGCAAAGACACAGAGTCGCAAAGTTCTAAAATGTCATAATCAATATTTACAACATAAAACCTTTGCGTCTCCGCGCCTTTGCGAGACATAATTTTCTAAAAACAATCGAGCAAATTCACAAACTAAACCGCTTCTATTTTATAATAATATCTTCACATAAAACCTTTGCGTCTCTGCGCCTTTGCGAGAAATTAATAAAACCTTAGCGTGAATTACTTCACAAACTCAACCGCTTTAGCCAAAGCCTCTACAATTCCATCTACATTCTTTCCTCCAGCGGTAGCAAAGAAAGGCTGCCCTCCACCTCCACCTTGAATGTACTTCCCTAGTTCACGAACCACTTGACCCGCGTTTAGTTTTTTATCAGCCACTAACTCTTTAGAGATGTAACACGTTAACATTGGTTTTCCTTCTTCGGCTGTAGCCAAAACCAAGAACATGTTAGTTCCTAATGTACCCAATTCATAAGCCAAGTCTTTGGCTCCTTCCGGACTCAAATCAACTTGTTTGGCAAGGAACTGAATACCATTAATATCTTGTAATTCTTTAGCCAATTCCCCTTTCATATTTTTAGCTTTATCTTTCAATAAAACCTCCAATTGTTTTTTCAATTTTGCATTTTCTTCTTGCAATGAAACAACTGCTTTAATAGGATCCTGTGGATTTTTCAACACACAGTTAATCGCTGTCAATTTTTCAGACTGGCTTGCAAAATATTCTTTCACTTTAACCGAAGTAATGGCTTCAATACGACGAATTCCAGCCGCAACAGCGCCTTCACTCACAATCTTGAAATACCAAATATCAGCAGTGTTCTTTACGTGAATTCCACCGCACAATTCCATGCTGTTTCCAAATTTAATCGCACGAACCGTATCGCCGTATTTCTCTCCAAACAATGCCATAGCACCTTCTTCTACTGCTTGCGCAAAAGGAACATTACGTCTTTCTATTAACGGCAATTGCTCCTGAATTCTTGCATTTACAAAATCCTCTACTTGTTGAATTTCATCATCCGTAACTTTAGCATAGTGCGAAAAGTCAAAACGCAAATTGTTTCTGTTCACCAAAGATCCTTTTTGCTCCACATGCGTTCCTAATATAGTTCGTAAAGCTTGGTGCATCAAGTGGGTAGCCGAGTGATTGGCAGCCGACTCCAATCGTTGGTTTTCATAAACGATGGCCTTGAACGTTTCGGTAACATTTGCAGGCAAATCTTTTACAAAATGAATAATCAAATTGTTTTCTTTCTTGGTATCAATGATATAAATAACATCCCCATTTCCGGTTTCAAAATACCCTTTATCTCCTACTTGTCCACCACCTTCTGGATAAAAAGGAGTCATATTGAATACCAATTGGAAAATCTCTCCATCTTTGGCACTTTCTACTTTTCTATAACGGGTAATTTTTACCGTAGCTTCGGTGTGGTCATACCCAATAAATTCTTCGTCTTCATCTTCCATCAAAATTTGCCAATCGCCAGCTTTCACTTTTGAAGCCGCACGAGAACGCTCTTTTTGTTTTTGCAATTCAGATTCGAATTCTGATTCGTCTAATGACAACCCTTTTTCAGACAAGATCAAAGCGGTTAAATCAATAGGAAAACCATAAGTATCATATAATTCAAATGCTTTTTTACCTGAAATAACTTTTTCGGTTGAATTTGCGATTATATTGTCCAACAAAATCAATCCTTGGTCCAGTGTACGCAAAAACGAACTCTCTTCCTCACGAATCACATTGGCGCAAAGCTCTTTTTGGGATCTAATCTCAGCAAAAGAACCACCCATTTGAACACTCAAAGTTTCAACCAATTTATAGATGAACGGCTCTTTGGTGTCCAAGAAAGTAAAACCGTAACGAATCGCACGACGCAAAATTCTACGAATTACATAACCCGCTCCCGTATTCGATGGCAATTGACCATCGGCGATAGAAAAAGCAACAGCGCGCACGTGATCAGCAATCACACGAATGGCAATATTCACTTTATCTTCGGCTTCGTCTTTCGCTTTAATCGTATATTTTGAACCTGTAATGGTTTCAATTTCTCTAATAATTGGTGTAAAAACATCAGTATCATAATTCGACTGAACCCCTTGCAAAACCATACACAAACGCTCAAATCCCATTCCGGTATCTACGTGTTGTGCTGGCAATTTCTCTAGAGAACCATCGGCTTTACGATTGAATTCCATAAATACATTGTTCCAAATCTCCACCACATGCGGATGGTCGTTGTTCACTAAATCTTTACCCGAAACCAATGCTTTTTCTTCAGCAGAACGAATATCAACGTGAATTTCAGAACAAGGTCCACAAGGTCCCTGATCTCCCATTTCCCAGAAATTATCTTTCTTGTTTCCAAGAATAATTCGGTCTTCATCAATCAACGTTTTCCAAATATCCCAAGCTTCTTGGTCAAAAGGCACATTCTCATCAGGATTTCCTTCAAAAACCGAAACATAAAGAATGTCTTTTGGAATTTTATACACCTCAGTCAACAATTCCCAAGCCCAGTGAATCGCCTCTTTCTTGAAATAATCGCCAAAAGACCAGTTCCCCAACATCTCAAACATCGTGTGGTGGTAGGTATCAATCCCCACTTCCTCCAAGTCATTATGCTTTCCGGAAACACGAAGACATTTTTGCGTATCGGCAATTCTCTTGCTTTTTGGCGTTCCGTTTCCGAGGAAATATTCCTTAAACTGCGCCATTCCCGAGTTATTAAACATCAAGGTTGGATCATCCTTAAGAACAATCGGAGCCGAAGGAACAATTAAATGCCCTTTACTTTCAAAAAAATCTAAAAATTGTTTACGTACGTCTTGTGATTTCATTTTGCTGTATATTCAGTAATTCGTTGAATTATTATTTATTATTTTATCTAAAATCTATTTTCTAAAAGCCATCGTTTTCATCATCATTTGGGCGTGCCACCATTAGAAAAAGGGGCCTAATTCAGCAACAGGGTAGTAGGCCCCTTTCCCTAATGCTGTCGGGCTATTGCCATTACTTCGGTAATTTGGCGCTATCCCTCACGCGGTGCTATCAAGACCTTTATTACAAATGAAGAAATTTAGTTTTCAAAACGCTCTGCAATCCTCAAACAAAAGAAGCAGAAGCAAGAGCATCAAACCTTTAGTTCTCCCAATATCCGTAAAGACAGGCAACCATTTTATTTATTATTAAAAAAAGAGCAGAACAACTGAAACATTTATTAAATTTGTTCGACTTACCTTTTACTAATTTGCAAAAATAGGGTATTTTAAAATATGGCGAAAGTAAAATATTATTACGATTCTGTAAATCTGGCATATCGGAAGATAAAAATCAGAAAGAGACGGAAAATTGGCTTTGCCATACTGTTTTTATTAGCATCGGCTATCTTTGGGTTTCTGACCTTCATCATATTATTGAACACCCCTTATTTTGACACACCAAAAGACCGTTTGCAAGCACGCGAAATCGAAAATTTAAAATTGAATTACGCCATTTTAAACAAAAAAATGGATCAAGTAGAGGATGTTCTTGAAGATATTGAAGACCGAGACAACAATTTATATCGTGTTTACTTTAACACAGCCGCCATTCCGGAAGAAGAAAGAAAATCAGGCTATTCCAAAATAAACCGATATGCCGCCTTACAAGGTTATAACAATTCAAAATTGGTAATCAGCACCACTGAAAGAATAGATGGCTTGAGCAAAGAATTAGTCATACAATCCAAATCATTGGATGAAATTTTAAAATTAGCCAAAGCAAAAAATAAATTACTATCTGCTATTCCGGCGATACAGCCCGTAAAGAATGAAAATTTAAAACGAATGGCTTCTGGATTCGGATACCGTTCAGATCCATTTACAAAGGCCAGAAAAATGCACGAAGGAATGGATTTTACAGCCAAAACAGGAACACCAATCTTCGCCACAGGCGATGGAGTTGTAGCAAGAGCTGACAATACCGCTTCCGGATTTGGAAACCATATCGTAATTAGACACGGATACGGATACGAAACGCTTTATGGCCATTTAAGCAAATACAATTGTAGAGCAGGAAAATCGGTAAAACGAGGAGACATTATAGGATACGTAGGCAGCACAGGACGTTCCGAAGCACCGCACTTGCATTATGAAGTGCACAAAAACGGAAAAGTGGTCAACCCGCTTAATTTTTATTACGGCAATATTTCGGCAGTAGAATACGTTGCCATTTCAAAAATAGCCAACCAAGAAAATCAATCTTTGGATTAGTTTTTTTTTAAAAAAGTGGTCAGTCTTCAGCCCCGAGGCTTCGGGATAGTAATCAGTCCTAGTAGACTTCAAAAAGTGTTCAGAAAGAAATTAACATTATGATCGATTATTTAGAAATAAAAGGATACAAATCTATTAAGAGTTTAGAATTGGAACTAAAACCAATTAACATTCTTATTGGTAGTAATGGAGTGGGTAAAAGCAATTTTATTTCTTTCTTCAAACTTATTAATTCAATTTTCAATGAGCGTTTTCAAAAATATGTTTTAGAAGAAAGAGCTGATAATTTACTTTATTTTGGAAGAAAAACAACAGACCATTTATTTGGAAAACTAATATTCAACAGTGGTAACGGCAACAATAACGGCTACTTTTTCGACCTTGCCCAAACAAAAGAAGGCGGTTTATACTTTGAGAAAGAAGGTTCTGGATATAATGTGATAAGAGACAATATAAATGACAACTATTATACTTTATATAATTTAGAAGAAAGCAATATCCAAAAAAATAGTTCTTTCAGAAACAATTACTTAGCAGAACATCTAAAAAACATTCAAGTATTCCATTTTCACGACACTTCCACAACTTCTTTTTTAAGAAGAGAGAGTGATATAAATGACAATCTCTATTTGAAACAAGACGGCAGAAACCTTCCAGCATTTCTATATTTATTAAAAGTCAATCATCCTAAAATTTACACTAGAATTGAAAAGACAATACAAAAAGTTGCGCCTTACATTGAAAAATTTATTTTAGAGCCAAATCGTCTTGATGAAAATCAAATTGCGTTACGTTGGGTTGACAAAGGCGACCCTGAAAGTAATTTTTCAGCCTATCAATTATCAGATGGAACATTGCGCTTTATTGCGTTATCCACCTTATTAATGCAACCTACACCTCCAACAGTAATTATCATTGATGAACCTGAATTAGGCTTACATCCATTTGCAATAGGCAAGCTAACCGGAATGATTCAAGCGGCATCTAATAAATCTCAAATAATTATAGCAACCCAGTCACCAGGATTAATCGCTAAATTCAATCCAGAAGACATCGTTGTTATAGACAGAAGCATCCAAGAAAATCAAACTGTTTTTAGCAGATTAAATTCAGAGGATTTAAAAACTTGGTTAAATGAATTCACTCTGGGAGATTTATGGGAAAGAAATATCATTAATTCAGGGCAACCTTTTACGAAAATATAATTATGAAACGCTTAATTATAATTTGTGAAGGGCAAACCGAACAAGAATTCTGCAACGATATTTTACAGCCCCATTTTAACCAATTCGGTATTTTTATTCAAAATCCTACTATAAAGAAAACAGCAGGAGGTATTGTAAGTTGGGCTTCATTGAAACATCAAATCGAAACGCATTTTAAGCAAGATCATAAGGCATTTGTAACTACTTTGATAGACTTTTATGGTATTCACGCTTTTCATAATTATCCAAATTGGTTACAGGCCAATCAACATACAGATAAAAACATCGGAATGGATTTAATGGAGCAAGGTATGCTAGTTGATATTTCTGCTCAATACCAACAAAAATTCATTCCATACATTCAGTTACATGAGTTCGAAGGATTATTATTTTGTGATATTGATGTTTTTAATAATGGATTTGAGCAAAATGAGTTTCTGGATTACAACTATTTAGTCCAAACTATTACTGACAATCAGAATCCAGAATCAATAAACGACAGTAGTATTACTGCACCATCTAAAAGATTACAGAAAACAATTAAAGATTATTCAAAAATTACTCATGGTTGTTTAATCGCTCAAGATATAGGCATAAATAAGATACGAAAAAAATGTCCCCGCTTTAATGAATGGATTTCAAAACTAGAAAAAATATAAGCCATTAATTTGCAAAGCAAACAAAGAAGTAAATTACTAACTTGCAATACCCTTGCAAAAATTGAAACATATCTTAACAAATATTAGCATGCATATTGAACTTTCAAAAGATAAAAGATACTACAGCATAGGCGAAGTCGCCAAAGCATTTGATGTAAACGCTTCCCTGATTCGATTTTGGGACAGTGAATTTGACATACTGAAACCAAAGAAAAACGCCAAAGGAAACAGAATGTTCACCCCCGAAGACATCAAGAATCTACAGCTAATTTTTCATTTGGTCAAAGAAAGAGGTTTTACACTCGAAGGTGCCAAAACCCATTTGAAAGAAGGTCAAAAGAAAACAATGGATAAATTTGAAATTATCAGTAAATTAGAATCCATAAAAATGCAGTTGACAAATATCAAAAATGAACTTTGAAATAGCAATGGCAATTTCAATGACAATTAAAAAATAAAAAACAGAAACTTAAATATTAAACATTAAATTAAACAAACATGAAAAGATTTTTGCCTTGGATTATCGTAGCAGTAGTAATCATTGGAATTTACAGCTGGGTTAAGGGAATTAACAACACAGCAGTTACATTAAGTCAAACCGTTGAGCAATCCTGGGGAGATGTGCAAACCGCTTACCAAAGAAGAAATGACCTTATCGGAAACTTAGTAAATACCGTAAAAGGAGCGGCCGATTTCGAAAAAAGCACTTTAACCGCTGTAATCGAAGCACGTGCCAAAGCGACTTCAGTAACTATTGACCCAAAAAATATTTCTCCAGAACAATTAGCAGCATTCAATTCGGCTCAAAGTGGTGTAAGCAGTTCTTTGTCTAAATTATTAGTATCTGTAGAACGTTACCCAGAATTAAAAGCCAATGCTAACTTCTTGAAATTACAAGATGAATTGGCCAGTACAGAAAATCAAATCTTGACTGCTCGTACACGTTTCAACGAAGCGGTTATGCCTTATAATACACACATCAAAACCTTCCCAAACTCTATGTTTGCAGGAATGTTTGGTTTCAAAGAAAAAGCGTATTTCCAAGCGGTAACGGGAGCAGAAAAACCTGTTGAAGTAAAATTCTAAAAAAGATTTAAAATTTTTGATTAACGATTTTTGATTGCAGAATGAATAATTCTAAGATCAAAAATCGTTAATCTTCATTCAAAAATAATTTCCATGTCAAAAGTAGAAGAATTTTTAAGCAAAGAAGAAGAACAAGAAATTGTTGAAGCTATTCGAATAGCCGAAAAAAATACTTCTGGCGAAATTAGAGTTCATATAGAAAAAACAACTTCCATCAATCCTTATGATCGTGCTACAGCAGTTTTTCATGAATTAAAGATGGATGAAACCGAACTCAAAAATGGGGTTCTTATCTACCTCGCCGTTGATGATCATCACTTTATTATTTGTGGAGACAAAGGCATTAACGATTTAGTCGAACCCGATTTTTGGGATTGCACCCGTGATGTGATGGCATCTCAATTTAAAAAAGGAGACTTTAAGCAAGGCCTTGTCGATGGAATACTGAGAGCAGGAGAGCGATTACAAAAATATTTCCCTTGGCTAGAAGGCGACACCAACGAATTAACAAACGAAATCTCTAAAGGGTAATGAAAAAAAGGCAGAAGGCAGAAGGCAAAAGGCAGAAGGCAGAGAGCACAAATCATTTGGCAAAAGCAAGATGGAAACTATTTCTTTATGTTTTCCTTTTCTTAAATAGTGGTTTTCTATTTGCTCAATTTACAATTCCGGAGAAACCTAGTTTTCAAACTTCGGTTTACGATTATGCCAAAGTTTTGAGTCCAGAAGAAAAAGCACAACTCGAAGAAAAACTCATCAAATATTCCGATTCTACGTCTACTCAAATTGTAGTAATCACAATTGAAAGTCTCAAAAATGAAGACGTTAGCCAATTAGCGACTAAATGGGCTCATACTTGGGGATTGGGACAAGCCAAAGAGGACAATGGTGTTATCATTCTTTTAGCCAAAGCAGAAAGAAAAATAGCCATCAATCCTGGTTACGGTCTTGAAGATCGATTAACCGCCGGAATTGGAGGAGAAATAATCAGGAACATTATCGTTCCCGAATTTAAAGCCGGTAGTTATTACAAAGGTTTAGACAAAGGTGCAGACGCCCTTTTTGATGTTTTCAAAGGCAAATACAAAGGAGAACGCAAACAAACTAAAGGGAAAGATTTCCCTATTTTCCCGTTCATTGTTATTGTTGTGATTATTTTGGTTTTACTATCAAAAAACAAAAATAGTGGTGGAGGTGGAAATTCTGGCAACCGTGGAGGCGGAGGCCCTAGCCTACTCGACGTTATCATCCTAAGCAGTCTCGGAAGAGGTGCCGGTGGTGGTTTTGGCGGATCTTCAGGTGGTGGTTTTGGAGGCGGAGGTGGTGGCTTCGGAGGCGGATTTGGCGGAGGCGGATTCTCTGGTGGAGGTTCGAGCGGAGGCTGGTAAAACGATACAAATACAAAAGAGAGTTCGATGCGGACTCTCTTTTGCATTTTGTAGAAAAAAATCAGGGCATTGTTTGAATTTAAAAAAAGAACTATATTTGATATTTCCTTTTCTTCTCAAAATAGAATCCCTTACACTTTACATTCATTATAAACATCAATAGTCAATAATGCTTTCACAAAAGACCAAATACGCCCTTAAAGCGCTCCTTTATTTAGCACAACAAGACGAGAACCACATTTCAAGAACAATTGAAATTGCGGAAGGAGCCTCTATTCCTAAAAAGTTTTTGGAGCAAATACTTTTGGATTTAAAGAGAGGTCATTTTGTAGGCAGCAAACAAGGAAAATTTGGCGGTTATTATCTTTTAAAACCAACAGAAAGCATCACTTTGGCTGATATTCATCGCTTATTTGATGGTGCCATCGCATTACTCCCCTGCGCTTCATTGAATTTTTATGAGCGTTGTTCGGATTGTGTAAGCGAGTCGGAATGTCTGTTACGACACGGATTGATGACTATTCGCGACGAAACTTTGAAAGTCATGCAAGGCATCACAATCGCCTCATTGGTAAAAAAATAAAAAAACATCTTTTAAACTCTACCTTTTTTGTAGAGTTTGGTATATTTGCAGTAAATTTAAAAAAACTTCATGAAAATCTTCAGAATCCTTTGCCTATTATTTATCTGTTTTGTTTCCAGAGCGCAAACGGAAAAAAACGTAGATCATCAAAGTTTGCTTTGGACACGTTATTACAGCCATTTGACATTAAACAATAAATGGTCTCTACACACAGAGTTTGACAATCGGGTATTCCTAAAACCTACCGAAGAAAATTTATATTTAATCCGATTACAAGGACGTTATAAAATCAATAATGAATTTGAAACAGGAGGTGGATTTGCCTATTTCTCTGTAGCCACACAAGATCCCGATGTTACCAATGATTTTAATGTACCTGAATACAGAACTCAACAAGACATCACATGGAAACAAGATATAGGTAGAGTAACTCTGAATCAACGTTTTCAAGTCGAGGAACGTTTTATTCACAATGCCAACAAAGAAGAATTACTTCCGGGAACCACTTTTTCTTGGAGATTTAGATACCGACTTCAAGGGGAATATTCCTGTTGGAAAAAGGAAAATCAGTATTTAAAAGCAATTGTATATGACGAATTGATGATCAATGCTGGAGAAAGTATTATTAAAAACACCTTTGACCAAAACAGAATCTATGCCGCTTTACAATATGGAGTCAACAAAAATATCGCATTAGAATTGGGGTATCTAAAAAGTTTCCAACAACGCGCCAGTGGTGTGGATTATTTTGACCGAGATATTATTCGGTTTACCTTTTTCCATAAAATAAACGGTTACAAAAAGAAGTAACCTATTCAGGTTGCAGTTTTCAGTTTTCAGTCGCAGTTTTCAGAGTTGACAGCAAAACATTGCGACTAGCTTTCTTAAAAAAACTAATCTGTTTTTACTACTGCTTTCAAAATTAGTTTGTTCAGCTATATTCTAAAATAAATAGCATTAAATTGTAACCATATAAGAAATATAAGGTCCTTTAAGTTAGGACATAAAAAGCAACGCCTTGTTTTTTCTTACATTTCTTACATGGTTAATCTTTTGATCCCGATCCCGACGCTTCGGGAGTCATGAGTTTTTTTTTATTTTCTGTAAAAGGAATACAAGTTGAAAACGGTTTATTATAGAATTTAGCGGTTTGTTCCAGCAAAACGGATTGTATTCTTCTCCCGTAACTATTCAAAACAATCTGATCCAAAAAAAAGTCCCGAATTTCTTCGGGACTTTCTGTTTTTATTTTTCTCTAATATAAATATCAATTGGCACTCCCGAGAAGTCCCAATTTTCTCTAATCTTATTTTCAAGGTAACGTTTGTACTGTTCCTTTACATATTGTGGCATATTGGCAAAAAACACAAACTGAGGTGTTGGTGTTGGCAACTGCATACAATATTTAATTTTCACATATTTACCTTTGGTTGCAGGTGGCGGATACGCTTCAATCACCTTCAACATAAACTCATTGAATTTTGAAGTTGGAATACGTTGTTGTCTATTTTCATACACTTTAACCGTTGCTTCCAAGGCTTTCAACAAACGTTGTTTCGTTAACGCCGAAACAAAAAGAATAGGCACATCGGTAAACGGCATTAATTCTTTTTTAATTTTCTCTTCATAATCACGGGTTGACATGGTTTCTTTTTCAACCAAATCCCATTTGTTCACCAAGATTACAACACCTTTACGGTTTTTCTCGGCCAACCAAAAAATACTTTGATCTTGTCCTTCAAATCCTCTAGTAGCATCAATAATCAAGATACAAATATCAGCATGCTCAATCGCACGTACCGAACGCATCACCGAGTAAAATTCTAAATCTTCTTTTACTTTAGCTTTACGACGAATTCCTGCCGTATCCACCAAGTTAAACTCAAAACCAAAACGGTCGAATTTAGTATCAATAGCATCACGAGTGGTACCCGCAATATCAGTTACCATAAAACGTTCTTTACCAATCAATGCATTGATAAAACTAGATTTCCCTGCATTAGGACGACCCACTACAGCAAAACGAGGCAAAACTACCTCTTCTTGAACCGGTTCTGGTTTCACTGGAAAAGCATCAATCAACGCATCCAATAAATCCCCTGTTCCGCTACCAGAAATACTGGCAAACGTATAATATTCACCCAAACCAAGGTTATAAAACTCAATAGCATCTTTTTCACGCATGGCATTATCCACCTTGTTCACAGCCAATAAAACGGGCTTGGTCACTTTACGCAACAAACGGGCAACAACGTCATCCATTGGAGTAATCCCCTCTTCAACATCTACCACAAATATAATAACATCAGCTTCGTCGATAGCCAATTCTACTTGTTTACGTATCTCGCCTTCAAAAACATCATCCGATCCACGAATGTATCCTCCCGTATCAATCACAGAAAACTCTTTTCCGTTCCACTCGCTTTTACCGTAGTTTCTATCTCTGGTAACCCCAGAAACTGAATCTACAATAGCTTCTCTTCTTTGTATCAGCCTATTAAAAAGGGTTGATTTCCCTACATTAGGTCTTCCTACTATCGCAACAATATTGTTCATAATATAAATTCAAATATTTACTTCGCCCGTTCAACTGCTTCGCCGTTTCGGGCTGCAAAGGTAGTGTTTAAAACCATGAATATCAATTTTTTTGGTATATTCGCTATACCTTATTCACTTAACCACTTCATTTCTAAATTTATGGACACTAATAATGAGATCCGTTTGCGTTTGCGATTCTACAAAGAAGTCAATCAGGACATCGATTCACTGCGTCAAAAATTCATACAATTCACCACAACGAATTCTCCGGATTTCATTCTAAAAATAAAAGAATACCACATTTGGATCAACATTAAAGGCGCCAAGAAAGCTTATTGGTCGCCTCATTTGCATCTCGAAATGGAATCCAAAGGCGAAAATCAAACCCACATTAGAGGTTTATTTGGCCCCGATCCTAATCTATGGACGTTTTTCATGTTTTTACATTTTATGATAGCGGGTACTTTCATCATTTTTTGCGGCATCGCCTATTCCCATTACGTTCTAAAAGCATCCACAACTGGCGATTTTGTCGTGATGTCCCTAATGGTTTTCGCGTGGTTTCTACTCTACGTTATCGCCAAACAAATCCGAAGCAACGGCGAAAAACAAATGAATGACATCGAAAAAATATTTTTGGAAATTATAGAATCATAAGTACCGTTTTCAGTCGCAGTCGCAGTCACAGTTTTCAGAGTTGTCTGCAAACTTTATAATTCATTTTCTTAACAAATTTGCAAAAAAGTACATCCGTTTTAACACTGTTTTTGAGACTGAAAACTGAGAATGAATACTAAAAACCTTTCGATCTGGGCTAAAAAAAAATCAGCATTAGAACAAATTCCAATACTGATTTTAACTTATTTTATTTTAGCCTTTACTCTCGAACCAATTCACTGAAAACTGAGACTGAGACTGAAAACTTATTGATTATACCCAAAACGCTTCAACATATTCGCGTTGCTTCTCCAGTTTTTATTCACTTTAACATACAATTCAATATGGATTTGTTTCCCAAAGAATTTCTCTAAATCTGCACGGGCTTCCGTTCCTACTTTTTTCAGAGCAGCACCTTTGTGACCAATGATTATTCCTTTTTGTGTATCACGTTCCACCATAATCAAAGAACGAATGCGGATGATATTCTCATCTTCAAAAAATTCTTCGGTTACGATTTCTACTGCGTATGGAATTTCTTTGCTGTAGTTCAACAATATTTTTTCACGGATAGTTTCATTTACAAAGAAACGTTCCGGTTTATCCGTCAATTGATCTTTTGGGTAATAGGCTGGCGATTCTGGCAATAATGAAATAATTCTTTGAAAAACTTCGGGTACATTAAAATTCTGCAAAGCGGATATAGGATAAATCTCGGCATTTGGAACTTTGGCTGTCCAAAAAGCCACTTGCTCTTCTAATTGCGCTTGATTCGAGTTGTCAATTTTATTCAACAACAACAAAACTGGAATTTTAGAATGAATGATTTTATTAAAGAATGCTTCGTCCTTTAATTCCTGTTCGCCAATCTCTACCATATAGATTAAAACATCGGCATCTTCAAAAGCGGACTTTACAAAATTCATCATCGATTCCTGCATTTCGTAGGCCGGTTTGATGATCCCAGGCGTATCCGACAAGATCATTTGAAAATCCTCCCCGTTTACAATCCCCAGAATCCTATGACGTGTTGTTTGTGCTTTTGATGTAATAATTGATAACCTTTCACCTACAAAGGCATTCATTAACGTTGATTTCCCAACGTTTGGATTCCCTATGATGTTTACAAAACCTGCTTTATGTGACATTTTAAATATAATTTATGCTGCAAAGGTAGTCATATCAAGTCAATAGATAAAATAAAACATTTTTTAAAAATTTGTGTTGGAAATACAATAATTCGTCGTACCTTTGCACCCGAAACAACGCGGGATAGAGCAGTAGGCAGCTCGTCGGGCTCATAACCCGAAGGTCACAGGTTCGAGTCCTGTTCCCGCTACTAAG
>NZ_VJZS01000001.1:350086-449440 GCF_007097385.1 Flavobacterium sp. ZT3R18 | reverse complement strand
AACGCGGGATAGAGCAGTAGGCAGCTCGTCGGGCTCATAACCCGAAGGTCACAGGTTCGAGTCCTGTTCCCGCTACTAAGGTAGCCTTATTGAGAATACAAAACGCACATCGCGGGATAGAGCAGTAGGCAGCTCGTCGGGCTCATAACCCGAAGGTCACAGGTTCGAGTCCTGTTCCCGCTACTAAGAAAGAGAACTTATTTGAGTTCTCTTTTTTTATACCCTAAAATCAAGGTTTTACACTACCTCCCTAAACAAGTGCTACTATAGCTTTTCCCACATAACGTTTTTAAAAAGAACTTCAAAAAAAGGTTATAGCCCTACTTTGGATTTACAAATAAACTCTTCTCTAAATATTGGGATTTTCCGGAAATTATAATAGTTATATATTAGCAGAGAAAATTGCAATAAAAGTCAGCATGAAAAAGGAAGAGTCCATCAAAGAATATTACTTTAGAATCAATAAAAGCATTGATTATATTAAAGAAAATCTTAATGAAGAACTTTCTTTAGAAAAGCTTGCTTCTCTTTCCAGTTTCTCTAAATTTCATTATCATAGGATTTTTAAATCAGTAACAGGAATAACCCTAAATGAGTTTATTAAGAATGCAAAAATTGAAAAGGCTCTTTTTTTCTTAATGAATAATCCATCAAAAACCATTAATGAAATTTCTATTGATTGTGGCTTTCTAAGTATTTCATCTTTTTCAAGAAGTTTCCGCGAAGCAAAAGGCGTCACACCTACTGAATGGCGCAAGTCATTTAAAAGTAGCAATATTGGTATAACGGATAGCAATATTGGACAAATGCAGGACAAAATCCAAGATTACCTTGCACTCAAATTAAATAATTTAAAAAATAATAAGATGAGTAAAACAATGAAACTTGATTTTGAAATCAAAAAACTTGAAGAGTTTAATGTTATCTATGTCCGAAATCTCAATATTCACAGGCATGATAGCGATACATTTGAGAAGATGTTCGAAAAGCTATTTAGTTGGGCGTCTCCAAGGAATTTAATTAATTTTCCTGAAACCAAAGCACTGACGGTTTATAGAAGCAATGCTAATATAACTGGAATGCTTCAAGCTGATGCTTGTTTGTCTGTTCCTGACAAAATAGTTGGAGAAGGATTGATAGGGAATACAACAATAAGCGGAGGATTGTATGCCATTTTTCATAAAGAAGCTCCTATGTCTGAATGCTTTAAAACTTGGAACTATATCTATGAGGTTTGGTTTGAAGAAAACGGATATCAGCCTGATAACAGAAATTTCTTTTTAAGTCATTTAAATGATCCTAAATCACATCCTGAAAATCTTCATATTATTGATATTTATGTGCCTATTAAATTGCTTTAATAATTCTGGCATGTATAGAAATATATCAGAACATCTAATAATCCATAAAACATAAGATTGATGAAATTATCGTTTATATTCTTTTTCCCATTTACAAAAATTGGCTTTGTCGTAAAATTGAAGTTATAATAATAGAACTCTATTTTTTAAATAAAAAACTCTAAACTTTTGAATTTAAAAGACAATTATTAGCAAGTGATTATCATAAATTAGATTTTAAAATATTTATCGCCCCTAAAAAAATTCAACACCAAATGCATCCCAATCACAACTACAAACTAACGCTAAAGTGGACAGGAAATAAAGGAACCGGAACTTCAGGTTATCGGGCTTATGACCGGAATCATGAAATCTTAATAGAAGGAAAAACTACTTTATCAGGTTCTGCTGATCCTACTTTTCACGGAGACAAGACCGTTCACAATCCCGAAGATTTATTATTGGCTTCACTTTCGGCCTGTCATATGATGTCTTATTTACACGTTTGTGTCAAAGCCGGAATAGTGGTCACCGATTATATAGACAATGCTACTGGGATTATGTTGGTAAACAATGATGGTTCTGGACAATTTATTGAAGTAACCTTAAATCCTATTGTAACCATCACAGAGGAAACTCTTTTAGCCAAAGCTAATGAATTGCATAAAGAAGCCAATCAACTGTGTTTTATTGCCAATTCCGTGAATTTCCCCGTGAAGCATAACTCGGAGAGCAGGGTTTGATTAGAGAAGATTACATTAATCTTATAAAAAAAAGACTGCTCAACATTGAACAGTCTTTTTTTATCCTTTAAAAACAAATAATCTACACCATAAACAAAGCATTCTTATTATGGTTGTATAAAGCCAAATCATAAAGAACTACTTTAGACACTACTTCTTCTGAAGAGGAATCAAACCTGATACCATTGTATTTTCTAAACAAGTAAATTTCTTTTAAACAATTAGACAAACTCTGGTGAATTAACGTCGTAAAAACAGGCAATTGCTTATCCCCTACCAATAAATCAATTTGATAATTTGAACTACTTTTTGATAGATTGTCTCCGTTAATTTTTATAGTAAATGTTGTCGGAATTCCGTTTTGTTCCCCTTGATACTGTACTACCATACTACTTAATATTAAAATGTGGTTAAATTAAAATTCATAGCCTCAACTTTCACATTCGTTGAATCCTATATTAAAGTTATAAAAAAGGAAACCGGTCTAATAACAGCCCTTAAATTATTCATTAATAACAAAGCTAATTAATAAAATGGTTTCGAACTCATTTAAGATTCTAAAACTTTCATAAATTCTTCGGTAAACCAAAGCGAATACTTGTAACTCGGAAAGAAGATTTTGATCAAAAAAAGACTCTAAAATACAATCCCGATTTTATATAAAAACGAAAAACCCTGTAATGTATGAAGTTACAGGGTATTCTAACTAAATGTATAAAACAAAGAACTCTCTTTACATATAAAACATCAATCGCTCTATAATCTATATTTTTCTTCTATCCTTTTATCACAGATAACGAAACCACATTTCCCATTTCATTTCGCATGGTCATATTCAATTTATCTAATAATGACAACTTATTCGAAACCAGCCCGGAAAATAAATTATAGGATAAATTCAACTTTTTTAAATTTGGTAATTTTTCTAACTCCAAAGGCACCCGACCTTTAAAATCATTATCAAACAAGTTTATATTTTCTAAATTCTGCAAATTCACTATCGCAGAACTTAATATTCCAGTAAATTTATTGCTATACAAAATCATTGATTTCAAAGATTTAAGTCCATACACAGAATCTGGTAATTGTCCATAAAATGAGTTTTCATACAAAGACAACATTTGCAACTCCAATAGATTCCCCAATTGCTGAGGCAACTCACCGGATAATATATTTCTATCCAGAATAATCGATTTTAAACTTTTAATCTTGCAAATCGAAACCGGAATATTCCCGGTTAATTTATTGGACGAAAGATCCAAAACAAGCAAAGATTGCAAATTTCCTATATTAGCCGGTACTTCTCCATTTAATAAATTTTCACTCAAATTCAGCTCTTGCAAATTTAACAATGTAGTAATCTCAACAGGAATACGCCCTGTTAAGTTATTGTTTTTTAAATTCACAGAAACCACTTTATCATCGACCACTTTTACGCCATACCATTGTGACATCGGCAATGACATGTCCCATTTTTTGATCCATTTATTACCATTGGTCGTTTGATACAATTTCATCAAAACTTCTTTCTCCGGTTGGGACACATTAGCAGCAACAGAAAACGAAAACAACACAATAAGAATTAGAGTAATTTTTTTATTCATTTACTTAGATTAGAAATTTATTGCTCCAAAAATACTTAAAAAGTTCGCTAAGAAACAAGATAAAATCGATAAATTAACATAATAACTATTTTAACAACTACATACCTGACAAAAAAATGCAACAACCCATAAGTAGATTATTGCATTTCAATAACAAAAACAAAACAAAAAAGATACTAATCCAAATAACTATCTACATAACTAACTTTCAATAGCAAATCATTCATCTGCTGCAAATACACCTCTTCCTCCTTTAGATACTTCTAGCTGAAAAGCGATTCCAGACTCATTAACCATAGTAAGATTAAAATCATCCAACTTAGCCATTTCTTTAGGGACCAATCCTGAAAACGAATTATAAGAAATATTCATATTCTTTAGATTTTTTAACTTTACCATATTGACAGGAATCTGACCTTCAAATTTATTATCAAATAAGCTTAAACTTTCTAATGAATCCATATTCGAAATGCCCCAACTAATTTTTCCTGAAAATTTATTACTGCTCAACATTAAACACTTCAAATTCTTTAACTCATAAAGTGAAACTGGAATTTGACCCGACAAATCATTATTGAATACCGAAATTATTTCTAATTCTTTCAAAACACCAATTTGAATCGGTAACTCTCCAGATAAGTTATTCATAAAAAGTATCATTTTATTTAAATGGGCTATTTTACAAATAGAATTCGGTATTGATCCCGTTAACTTATTAAACGATAGATTCAACTCTTTTAAATTTTTCAAATCCCCAACGTTTTGAGGTATTTCTCCAGAAAGCTGATTTTTAAATAAATTTAGTTCTTCTAAATTCTCCAAATCAGCAATCTCAACTGACAACTTACCCACTAAATTATTATTCATTAGAGTAATTGCAACCACTTTGTCATCTTGAATTCTCACTCCATACCACGTAGATACAGGCGCATTCAAATCCCATTTCACTTTCCATTGACTTCCATTGGTGTCTTTATATAACTTTAATAAAATCTTTTTTTCCTGATTAGATATATTAGCCAATAATGAAATCGAAAAAGTAACAGTTAAAAATAATGTAACGATATTTTTCATAATCTTTATTTTTTACATTCTACACTACAAAAGTAACAACAAAAATCACTTAAATACAAATATAATCGATGAAATACATTTTAAAAATGTTTTCATAGTCTTTTTAATACTAATAATACGTTTTGTAAATTGTAATCTGTATCAAAAAATTAATTACATTTGATACTCTAACCTTAAAACCTTAATTATGGAAATGAATTGGATTGCAATTTTAGTAGCTGCTTTAAGCACTTTAGTAGTAGGATTTGTTTGGTATCATCCGAAAGTTTTTGGAACAATCTGGATGAAAGAATCAGGAATGACCGAAGAAAAGATGAAAGGCGCCAATATGTCCTTGATTTTTGGCATATCTGTAATTTACGCCTTTCTCATTGGAATCGTTTTACAGTTTTTAACTATTCACCAATGGGGTGCCTTCAGCATGACTGGCGGCAATGTTGCAGAAGCCTTACCCTCCTACAAAGCTTTCATGGCTGATTACGGGACCACTTTCCGAACATTCAAACATGGTGCTCTACATGGATTCTTGACAGGATTACTACTTGTCCTTCCAGTTATAGGAACTAATTCATTGTACGAACGTAGAAGCTTCAAATACACTCTCGTTACAGGCGGTTTCTGGATCGTTTGCTTTATGATTATGGGCGGTATTATTTGTGGTTGGGTTTAAAACAATGCACATGTCCCGTCCTAAAAAAACCTTGTTTCTTTATTACAATGAAACAAGGTTTTTTATTAAAATAAATTTTCAATTTTTTGAGCCAATTCAAAATCCTTATCCGTTACTCCTCCTGAATCATGTGTTGTCAGTCTAATGTTTACTTTATTATACACATTGAACAACTCTGGATGGTGATTCATTTTTTCGGCCAAAACACCCACTTGAACAATAAAACCAAGGGCTTGTGTAAAATCTTTAAATTTAAAAGTCTTTTCTATTCCATTTTCTTTATACTGCCAATCTTTCAAATTGAGCAATAACGCAGCCGCTGAATTTTCATTATAGGTTATCATGATTTTTTCTTTTCCTATAAAGTTAGATAAATTTAAACTATTCCATGAAAAATTAACTTTATTAGCTACGTAAATATTTCAAAACCTTTACTAAATTTGGTGAAATATAGCTACCCAAATTGGAAACACCCTTTTCATACGAAATTTACGATCATACCACTCAACTTCCTCAAAATTGGGATGATTTAGGTCATAAAAACATTTTTCTATCCAAAGAATACCTTGAGATTTTAGAAAAATCGGCTCCCACCAACATGACGTGTCATTTTATAGGTCTTTTTCAAAATCAAGATTTAGTAGGTATTGCCGTTTCTCAATTCTTGGATTTGAATAAACTAGAATCTTTTGGGGATAGAGATCAATGTGTTAAAGCACATATTCGGAAGTTTATTTTAAGAAAATTTTCGTCTCATGTTTTAATTATAGGAAACAATATGCTTACGGGGCAAAACGCCTTTGTTCTTTCAGAAAACACGGATCCAATTCTAGCCATAAGAACCTTAAAAAAAGCAACTGAAGACTTACAACATAAATTTAAATCCATTGGTAAAAAAGTACATATTACTACTTTTAAAGATTTTCATCATAATACTCTAAAAAGCTTCAAAATAGAAGAATTTAAGACTAATTATCAGTATTGCATACAACCCAATATGACTTTTAGTATTCCTAATCATTGGAAAACAGAACAAGATTACATTGATTCGTTATCAAAAAAATATAGAGATCAGTACAAGAGAGCCAGAAAAAAAGCAATCGGTATCGAAAAAAGAAAGATGCATCTGGAGGAAATAATTGCATACGAAGAAACTATCTATGAGTTGTATGCTCATGTTGCCAAAAACGCCCCTTTCAACACTTTTTTCCTTACCAAAAATCATTTTCGGATTTGTAAAGAGACATTAAAAGATAATTTTTTGTTTTATGGTTATTTCTTAGATCAAAAATTAATAGGTTTCAACACCTTGATTAAAAACGGAAAATCAATGGACACCTATTTTCTAGGATATGATGATAGCATACAACGAGAAAAGATGCTTTATCTCAACATGCTTTATGACATGATCGCCTATTCAATCAATAAAGGCTTTGAAGAAATCATATTTTCCAGAACTGCCTTAGAAATTAAAAGTTCGGTAGGAGCAAAACCTGTTGAAATGTTTGGCTTCATGGAACATAGCAATCCACAAATAAACAAGCACGTTTATAGAATATTCCCTTACTTAGAACCTACAGTGGTTTGGCAAGAAAGAAATCCCTTTAAATAGAAGATTTTAGAATATAGAGCATAGAATATAGATTACTCTATTCTCTATATTCTATATTCTATATTCTATTCTCTATGCTCTCTACAAATTATCTATCTCTTCCTGAACCACTTCCCAATCCAAAAGAAGCTTATCTAATTCGGCTTTTTTCTTATTGTAGGCAGTAAAGAATTTAGCATCCTCAATATGTTTGTCATAATTGGAAGCCAGCATTTTATCATCTTGCTGAATATCTTTTTCTAATTGTTTAATCTGACTTTCAACTTTACTCAACTTATTCTGCAAGGCTTTCCCTTTTTTCTGTTCTTCGTAGGAAGCTTTATTGCTTTCTTTTGGAGCAGCTGCTTTCAGGGCATCCTTTTTCTCGACTTCGCGCATATTTTCCATATTGCGTTGTTCCAAGAAATAATTGATATCCCCTAAATATTCTTTTATTTTCTGGTCTTTGAACTCATAAACCAAATTGGACATCCCTTGCAAGAAGTCTCTATCGTGAGAAACCAGAAGTAGTGTACCACCAAATTTTTGCAAAGCGGCTTTCAAAACATTCTTAGATTTGATATCCAAGTGATTGGTAGGCTCATCCATTAGCAAAACATTTATGGGCTGCAACAATAATTTACAGAGCGCCAGACGGTTTCTTTCTCCCCCAGAAAGCACTTTAACCTTTTTCTCGACATCATCGCCACGAAACAGAAAAGAACCCAGCATATCGCGTACTTTCATACGATTGGTATCCATTGCGGCATCTTCCATGGTTTGTAATAACGTAATTTCGCCGTCTAAGTATTCCGCTTGATTCTGTGCAAAATAACCCAACTGTACATTATGTCCCAATTTGATAGATCCTTGGTATTCAAATTCGTCAACAATCGCTTTGATAAAAGTAGATTTTCCTTGACCATTTTGTCCAACGAAAGCAATTTTACTGCCGCGTTCCACCAATAAATTGATATCTTTCAAGATCGTTTTATCTCCATAACTTTTGGTGACATTTTCGGCCTCAACCACCACTCTTCCTGGTTCTTTTGAAACTGGAAAAGTAATATTCATAACCGAGTTATCATCTTCATCTACTTCAATTCGCTCTACTTTATCTAATTTCTTGATTAAGGATTGTGCCATCGAGGCTTTAGAAGCTTTGGCACGGAATTTTTCAATTAGTTTCTCCGTTTCCTCAATCTTCTTGGCTTGATTTTTTTGAGTAGCCAATTGTTTCTCGCGAATCTCATGACGTAACTCTAAATATTGAGAATAGGGTTTATTAAAATCGTATGCCTTACCAAGAGATATTTCAATAGTCCTATTGGTAACGTTATCCAAGAACATTTTATCGTGCGAAACGATGACAACAACTCCTGGGTAATTACGTAAAAAACTTTCTAACCAAATGATACTTTCTATATCCAAGTGATTGGTAGGCTCATCCAGCAATAAAACGTCATTGGCTTGCAATAATAATTTAGCCAACTCGATACGCATTCTCCAACCTCCTGAGAATGTTTCGGTTTGATTGTCAAAAACTTCTCTTTTAAAACCAAGACCAAGCAGGATTTTCTCTGTATCACCAACATAATTATAACCACCTAATAAATCAAAACGATGGGTATAATCCGATAGATCTTCTATAATTTGACTGTACTCATCACTTTCATAATCTGTACGAGTCACCAACTGATGATTAATATCCGCTAATTTTTTTTCTACTATTTTGATTTCTACAAAAGCTTCGTAAGCTTCTTCCAGAACTGTTCTTCCTTGTTCAAAATCAATATCCTGACGAAGGAATCCCATACGAACTTCTTTCTCTTGAGAAATCACCCCTGAATCTGGCGCAAAGTCTTTAGCCAGTATTTTAAGCATTGTCGATTTTCCTGCACCATTCTTTCCAACGAGACCAACACGGTCTCCTGCACCCAAACGAAAGGTTACTTCTTCAAACAAATAAGAACCACCAAACGAAACCGATAAATTGTGTATATTAAGCATGTATTATTATTTTATTCCTTTGTGAATTAGTAAATTTGTCTTTTCTAAATATAGAAAATATAAATTTTTTGCAAATGTTAAAAAAAGGATCCAAACTATATAGCATTTTAACAGGAACTTGTCCTAAATGTCAGAATGAGAGTATGTATTTAGACAAAAACCCGTTACATTTGGGCTCCGTTCTTAAAATGAATGAACATTGTAACCATTGTGGACTGAAATATCAAATTGAGCCTTCCTTCTTTTATGGCGCAATGTATGTTAGTTACGGATTGAATGTTGCAGTAGGAATTGCAGCTTTTATCGTTTCCTATTTAATCTTTCATTCGAGTATAAAAACCTCTTTTATTGCTATTATTGTAGCATTAATTGTATTGTTCCCAATAGTACTCAGATGGTCCAGAAACATTTACATCAATATGTTTGTATCTTATGATCCTAAAGCATAAAATTGGAGTTTTCAGTCGCAGTTTTCAGTTTTCACTCGTAGTTTCATAGTCATAAAAAGTAGTACAAATCTTTTCTTTACTATTACTTACAAGCCAGTAAATCTGTTTTATGGATGTCATTCAAACAAACATCCTTATGAGACTGAAAACTGAGACTGAAAACTAGCTCAATAATTAAACTAAGACTTCCCTTTACCCTTTTTCGTAAATCTTTGGATATTTATTTCATTATCCAGCGGAATATCATTTTCAATATTATCAAACAATGCTTTTGCCATTGCTGGCCCTAGCATAACACCACGAGTTCCCAATCCGTTCAGAATATGAATTCTATTGTATTCTGAATGCGTCCCTACTAACGGCCTCCTATCCCTAACGGTTGGGCGAACCCCTGCAAAATGTTCTATAATTTCGAAATCACATAAAATAATTTCTTTTATCCTTTCAATCAATTCTGCTTTACCTTCTTCCGTTGGCAAATCTGTTTTGTCTTTCCAATTATAGGTAGCGCCTACTTTAAACAAATCATTCCCTAGAGGCAAAATGAATACACTCGTATTTACAACACAATCTATATTTAATTGTGGCGCTTTTATAATAAAAAGCTCCCCTTTTGTACCATCTAGAGGTAAATTTTTAAAAAATGGATTAGCATGCATTCCAAAACCTTCTGCAAAAATAATGTGTTTTGCCTTTACATCTTTATAACAAACACAATCCTCCTCAAAAATTAAAGCCTCATAATCAAACGCTTCTTTCCTCAATAAATCATTCAATAAAAGATATTCTTTATACTTATCCAACAGCAAAGCGGTGTCAACATACCCTGTTTGTAACACTTCGCCATAACCATAAGGAGCGTCAATACCCTCAAATTTTTTATAAATCAAATTATTGGATAAAAAAGGCGCTAAAGCAACTTTATCCGAAGCGGCAAACCAATTATTCTGCTCTTCAATAGAAAAGAACTTCCTCAAAATAGGCATTTTAAAATTAACCTTTCCCTCTATTTTTTTGTTAAGGTTCAAATAAAAATCATCCATTAAAATCAATTGCTCCTGAGCTTGCCAAACTTCACTAAATCGCTTTAAAATAACGGGATTGTATAATCCTCCCGCAATTTTAGAAGAATTCTGAGATTCATTATCAAAAACAACGATACTTTTATTATTATTCAAAGCTATTTCAGAAAAAGAAATACCTGCTAAACCAGAACCAACAATAATATAATCAACCATAAAATTAAAATTTAAAGCATTAGAAAAATACTATTCTAAAATTGAAAACAACAATTAAACAAAAAAACTCTTGCTAGAAAGCAAGAGTTTTTATAATTCTATTTCTTAGGAATTAATAATTCCACATATCGTGTTCAAAATCACGAATTTTAGTTTTTATTCTGTCAGATTCAATTAACTGATTCAATGCATTTTCATTTATATACTCCGTAATTAAACGGTCACCGTATACATTTTCTTCTTTATAGATCGTACCACCAAATTGTCTTGAATCTAAAATTCTATCAAATGAAATAGGCATAGAAGAATTTTTCTCATTGAAAGCATAATAATCATGCAAATAATCACGTATTGACGGATAAAAAATCCAAAATAAATCAATGTAATCAGGATTGTCAGAACCAACTTCTCTTGCTTCAGGAGCTACAGGACAAATTCCTAACAAACGATATTTCAATTCAGATTGGCGTTTATCAAAATACCAATACCCTTTCAATCTATACCCTGTAATATCTTGTGCCGTAAGTTCTCTCCTATCAATGAATTGAGCATCTAAAACTCTAGCTGGACCCGCAGGAACAACAACTTGTACTTTTTTACCTTTTACGGTTTTATATGTAGTTGTTGCTTTAGGATAATAAGCATCACGATTCGCATTTACCTCTTCTCTACCAGCATTAGTAGTGTCAATATAAGTAAATGAGCTACTCATGTCTTTTAAGGTTTTTTTGGTATTAAAATAATCATCAGCATATACTTCAGTTATTTTATTAGCTTTTATCCCATTTATTAAAACATCAAATAAAGACCTTCTATCCTTACCAATATTTGTAGAATCTACAGGGAAATAAAGCGGAAAATTAAATCTTTCGCTTAAATCTACTAATTCCCAAGTAGTCTTACCCATTAATACATCTCTATCATCAACATAACCATAAGCTAGAGGCTTATCATTATCAAGAGACACTTGAGACTTAGTCTTCACTCCTATTTGCTCAGGTGTTTTAGCATTAAGCAAATTAGATTGTGCAAATGAAGTAAAACTTCCCGCAACAATTGCAATGGCAACAACTAAATTTTTAGTTTTCATCTATATTGTTTTAAGTTATTTAAGTAGGTTAAAAATCAACTTAAATATTATTGTATTTCGTAAATTACTGGAGCAGTTCTAGAAAGCATGATATCTGAACCTACTAATTTTGTTTTAATATCAGAAATAGTAACTTGATCTCCTCTAGTCGCTCTTGCCAATGCGGTAGCACATTGAGCATTAACTCTATCACCAGAAACAATTACAGCAGCTTGACCAGCAACTTTTAATGTAAAACCAACAACGTTTAATTGTACATTAAAATCAAAATCAGGTAACTTAGCCGAAATTTGAGAAACTTGCAAACGAGACTTTGCTCCTTTAACAATCCCCATTTCTCCACCAATTGCACCAACTGGAGGTGGAATACCTTTAATTCTAAATGATTTCTTATCAGAAACTTTAGATCCATCAGGCAATGTCCCTGTTACATTAATCACAACTTCAGAACCTTGTCCTGGATTCATATTATAACTACCTGCCTTACCAGCTGAACTCAATCCAGGAGCAGAAGCAGAAATTTTATCAGATGAAACACCTGCAAAAGTAATAGTCATAGGATTCACAACCCCTCTATATACCACATTCATTTTATCTGCAGAGATAGTAGCCGAATTTGGTCTCGGTACAACTACATAGCTCCCTTTAATTGGAATAGGCACTGGCTTCCCATCCTCCATAAAAGTAAAACTACCCTTAATCTCATGTTCACCAACATTTCCAGCTCCTATACTGAAGGAAGCTTGTCCATTTTCAATTTTAGTAGAACCACCACTTACTGAAACAGCCGTAGGAACAGTACTTTTATCAAAACGACCTAGATAAACAGTACCTCTCACTGCTTCACCAGTAAAAAAGGCAGACTTTTCAGGAACAACGATAGCGGTATAATTTTTCATAGAAGCCGCCTTAACAGCTGTATTACCAGTTAATGCATTAAAAACATTTGTTTCAGTAGCTTTAATATCATTTTGAACTGCCGTCAATTTAGCAATTGATGCAATCAAAGGAAAATGCTTAAAATGGTAATCCAAATAAATTTTAGAAACTCCTTCTTTATCAACTACCTTTTTAGTGTCTAATTTCCCGTTAATTTCCGCAACAATGTCACTGTATTTAGGATCACTTCCTAAAGCTGATGTCATACCCGCTTTATAAGCTTCTATTGAAGCCATAACTCCCTTTCCTTTTACTGACAAACCATCACCTGAAAACCAACTTTCGTCTAGTTTACCTGAAGCATCCATAGCTTCATAAGGCAACTTTCCGTCTTTTCCTTTTTCAATATCTTTGGTAAGATCATTTTTCAAAGAACTTATTTTGTCGTAAAAAGTTTTGGTCAATTCAGAAACCTTTACTGCAATATCTCTAGGAGCAGCATATTGCTCTGGTTTATCTTGCGCTTTTGACTGTAAATCCGCTAAAATTGCTTCATTTGAATCTAATACCAAAGAATTTACTTTTTCGAATTTTTCATTCATCAAACCAAATGCAGATAACACTTCTTTTGACATATTTAATGCTAACATTGCGATAAAAACCAGATACATTAGGTTTATCATCTTCTGCCTAGGGGTTAATTTTCCTCCTGCCATTTTTTTTTAATTAGTTTGTTATTAAATAATATATTATAGTTAAAAAACTAATTATCCTTTATTACTCATTGCAGAAAGCATACCACCGTAAACATTGTTCAATGAAGCAATATTTGCAGTCATAGATTGCATTTGTTCTTTTAATTTACCAGCATTTTCAGCAATTTCTTTATTTGCTTCAGCATTTCTTGAAGCACTTTCCAATTGTACTTTGTATAAACTGTTCAAAGATTCCATTTGAGCTGCAGCCATAGAAAGTTCTTCACTGTATTTTTTAGTAGCAGCAATAGAATCTACTGTTGGAGAAATATTTCTAGAAGCATCTTCAAAATTTCTAATACTATTCCCAAGACTACTCATTAATTCTCCGTCAATTTTAGCTTCTTTAAGCATCGCGTCAAGTTTTGATGAAAGTATGCCATCTGCATCATCAGAAGCAACTTCATTTTTTACCGCTTTTTCCCCACCTGCTAATTCAGGATAAACCAAAGACCAATCCAAGTCATTATCAACTGGTTCAAATGCAGAAAGTGCAAAAATAAATGCTTCAGTACAAAGACCAACTATTAACAATTCACTTGCTCCTGGATAATGTTGAATTTTAAAAAGCGCTCCAATAATTACTACTGCTGCTCCCATACCATAGGTGAAATTCATTGCTTTTTTGCTTAATATTGCCATCTTTCGTTATTTTTTTTTATTATTATTTATTTATTTTTTAAAACTCCTTTATTATTTATTTTTTTCCTTTTCCAGTTGTCTGAGTACCCATATAATCTTGAACCGTTCTAAAGCCAATATAACTTCTGGCTGAATCAGCATATTCAAAAGCTCTAGTACTTACCTGAAGGAAGTAAGAAACATCTTTCCAAGAACCACCACGAACGACTTTACGTTTGTTTGAATTATCAATAATTGCTGGATTCATTGTTGAAACAAACTCATACGAATTAGCATCATAAGCAGAATCAGTCCACTCAGAAACATTTCCAGCCATGTTATACAAATTATATCCATTTACCTCATAAGATTTAGCCTCTACTGTGTACAAAGCCTGATCTGCAGCATAATCCCCTCTATTTGGCTTGAAATTAGCTAAAAAACAACCTCTATCGCTTTTTGTATAAGGTCCACCCCAAGGAAAAGTAGCAGACTCAAGACCACCTCTTGCAGCATACTCCCATTCTGCTTCAGTAGGCAATCTAAAAGCATTTACATTATCAATGTGTTTCTTTTTAGATTTTATATAACTGTTTTTATTCAATGTTCTCCATTCACAAAAAGCTTTAGCCTGACTCCATGTTACACCTACCACAGGATATTCTCCGTAAGCTTTGTGCCAAAAATAATCATTATGCATAGGCTCATTATATGAGTAAGCAAAATCCTTAATCCAAACTGTTGTATCCGGATAAACCTTTACTTCTTCAGTTCTGATAAAATCTTGTCTTTTACCAACTTTGGCTTTCGCAGCCGCTTGAATATCCATCCAAGTATAGCGAAATTTAAGTTTATTCACGTCAATAGTTCTTAATCCATTGTAAGATGCTTCTAAAGGCAAATACATGGAATCCATAACCTCAGTATAAAACTCATCGGGATACTTTTTTGTATCACTAATCAATTTCGCTTTTCTGTTTAGCCTCTTATAAGCATTAGGATCTTTATCCGTTCCTATGCTATAATAGTTGTCATACATATATTTATCATATGCAGACATCTTTTCAGGATCTGAGTTATTAAAGGAGTAATCTCCAATACTACCAGCATTTTTACCTTTCGCATTTCCTGCTGCTGTATTCTGACCACTTTCTTCAGCCAAAATTGCCAAACGGAAACGTATTGTAGAATCTTTTACCCATTCTACAAATTGACGATACTCACTATTGGTAATCTCTGTCTCATCCATATAAAATGACCTAACAGTAACTGTTTTCGTTGGCGCATCTCCTACATTAGCAAGATCATCATCAGATTTCCCCATAATAAATGCACCTCCAGGTACTAATGTCATACCATAAGGTTTTTCCGGATGCCATTTTGCTCCTTTCACACCAACCAACTCTCCTTTGTCGCTTGATCTACCACAGCTAATTAACACTGCTAAAATTGCCGTACACGCAATGAACTTCTTCATAAAAATTTGGGTTATCTATTCATTATTATTCAGACTGTAAACCTATTTATTTTTCATTTAATAAACAATTCTTTTCTAGTCATTTTTGCATGACCAAAAGTAAATTTAAAAAACTTAAAAAAAAAATATTTAATCGTCAATGTGATTAAAAATAACGATAAAAAACATACTTATCATTACTTTGTAAGTTTTTCTGAAATATTATAAGAATTCATTGTATAATATATAAATTCTGTCAACTTTCAGCATTTCAAAAACTAAACAATATTCTTTCTTTGTGCTTTCCACCATCTTTCTGGCATCTCTTGATTACAAGCTGCCAAATACTCCTCATACGAACACGGTAACAACGTGTTTTTTTTCAATTTATTGCTTCCGCTAGCAATAAAAGGTATTTCAATCCACCACCTTTCCGTTTTATTGCTTTTATAAAAAACAAGATCTTCTTCTTCTAATGGAACAATATATTTTAGATAATTCTCTCTACTACCAAAAGGATATTCATTTGATCTATAATGATACCCTTCTATAAAATACCAAAATATTTGCGCTACAATAACGGACTCTTGTTTTGAATTATTGTGATTAAAAATACCCAATAACGATACTTTATCACTTATTCCCGCATATCTTGACAACGAGCATATTTCTTTACCGTTAAACCCATTTGGATTAAATGATACAAAATTCCCTGAATCTGAAGACTTTATTGAATTCAAATCGATACTTACCATATCAGCATCCCTAAAAACAGGCTCTGAAATTGAAATATTATTAGAAACCTCTCCCAATCTATAGGCATCAAAGAACAACTTTTCTATTAAATCTATTTCTTCTTGCGAATTATAATAGGTCTGATACCCAATATTACAATAATTAAAAAGATTATTTGGTTCGTTGATGATAATTTTTGTCAAATACGAATCTGATGTTATCGCTTCGTTCTCTTTTCCGAAATCAAACTTACTATCAATAGTCACTAAATTGACCATTTGCTCTAAATCGTCATAAGCTCTGTAAAGTGCGTAAGTTAAATCTTGAGAACCTCCTATTATTAAAGGTATAACTCTTTTCTTTATTAAACCTGAAACAATCTTCTTTACTGCAAAATAAGTGTCATCTTTAGAATTTCCCGGCAGTACATCCCCTAAATCGGCAATAGCTGCATTCCAATTCCCCGGAAACATTCCGTATAATTCTTTTCGAACCTCGTTCAAATCAACATCCGAAATTGCATTTATATCTCCTCTATTTTCAAGAACGCCAATTATAGCAATATCAATTTTATTTAAATCTGGAACTTGCTCATTAGTATGCAGGACAATTTTACTACCCAGATGCTGGGTAGACAATCCTTCTACATAACTTAGAATTTCATTGCCTACTGGGGCTAAAAAATCAAACTCCATTTTTTACTTCTTTTTAGCAACTGGTTTTTTAACAGCTGGTTTTTTGGCAGTTGTTGCTTTTTTCGCTGGTGTTTTCTTAGCCGGTGTCTTTTTAGCAATCATTTCTTGAACTTCTGCTAATGTCAATTTTGTGGCATCAACATCTTTACTCAATTCAATTTTGATCTTTCCTTTTGTTATCACAGAACGACCCCAACGTGCTTTTTCGACCAAAATACCTTCTTCTTCCCAGTTATGCAACACTTTATCAATGTTCTTTTGCAGTTTATCCTCAATCAATGCTTCCACATCCGATTGTGACAAATTATCAAAATCATATTTCTTGCTTACATTTATAAAAATACCATTCCATTTAATAAAAGGACCAAAACGGCCGGTCCCTTTTTGAACACCTTCTCCTTTATATACAGCAATAGGTGCATCAGCAATAGCTTTGTCATCAATCAATTTTTGAGCTCGTTCCATGGATACATCCAATGGATCTTCGCCTCTTGGCAAGGAAATAAAAACAGCTCCGTGACGCACATAAGGCCCGTATCGACCATTACTGACCTCAACTTCTTCCTCTTTATAAACTCCTAAATTTTTAGGAAGCAAAAACAACTTTAATGTTTCTTCTAAAGTAATGTTCCCTATATTTTGTTCAGCCATTAAACTAGCGAATTTCTTCTCCTCGTCATCGGCAGCTCCAATTTGAGCCATTGGGCCAAATTTCCCTAAACGAACAGAAACTGGTTTCCCAGAAACAGGATCCGTTCCCAAAATTCTTTCTCCACTTTCTCTTTCTGCATTTGCTTCTACATCTTTTACCGTTGGGTGAAATTGATCATAGAACTCTTGCATCATTTTGGTCCATTCTATATTCCCTTCGGCAATTTCATCAAAATCATGTTCAACTTTTGCCGTGAAATTATAGTCTAGAATACTACCAAAATTCTTAACCAAGAAATCAGTAACAATCGTACCAATATCTGTTGGGACTAATTTTCCTTTATCAGAACCTGTGTTCTCTTTAAGCAACTTCTCTCCTAATTTACCCGATTGCAAAGTAAGTTGTGTATAATTTCTTTCTTGACCATCTAGATTCCCTTTCTCAACATAATTTCTGTTGATAATGGTAGAAATCGTTGGCGCATAAGTAGACGGACGGCCAATACCCAATTCCTCTAATTTTTTTACCAAAGAAGCTTCTGTATATCTTGCCGCAGCACGAGAATATCTCTCGGTCGCCGTAATATAATTATTTTGTAATTTTTCGTTAACCTTCATGGCAGGCAACATTCCTTCTTGCTCTTCCTCATCATCATCGTGACCTTCTAGATACACTTTTAGGAAACCTTCAAAAAGCAGAACCTCTCCAGAAGCAGCAAAAATTTCTCCGTGATTATTGGCTTCAATTTTAACATTGGTACGTTCTAATTTGGCATCACTCATTTGAGACGCTAAAGTTCTTTTCCAAATCAAATCATACAAGCGCGCTTGATCTCTGTCTATATCCACAGTATGAAGAGACATATCCGTAGGGCGAATGGCTTCGTGAGCTTCCTGCGCCCCTTTACTTTTATTTACAAAAGTTCTAGGATTAGAAAATTCCTTACCATAAGATCTAATAATTTCGGCTTGAGCAGCATCCATAGCATCTTTAGACAAATTCACACTATCTGTTCTCATATAGGTTATAAGTCCAGCTTCGTACAAACGTTGCGCTAATTGCATGGTGATTCCAACAGGTAAATACAATTTCCTAGCCGCCTCTTGTTGCAAAGTAGAAGTGGTAAAAGGTGCAGTTGGCGATTTTTTGGTAGGTTTTGTTTCTAAATCTGCTACCTTATATGTAGAACCGATATTTTGTTTTAAGAAATCTTCGGCTTCTTTCTTGGTGTTGAAATTTTTAGGGAGTTTTGCTTTAAAAGACTTTCCTGCTTCATTTACAAACTCTGCTACTACAGAATACGTTGCAACAGCATTAAAATTCTGAATTTCTCTTTCTCGCTCAACAATCAAACGAACCGATACCGATTGCACCCTTCCAGCAGACAATCCGCCTTTTATTTTCCTCCAAAGAACAGGCGATAATTCATACCCCACTAATCTATCAAGAACTCTTCGCGCTTGTTGCGCATTAACTAAATTATAATCAATTTCTCTTGGATTATCAATCGCTTTTAGGATAGCATTTTTGGTAATTTCATGAAAAACGATTCGCTTTGTTTTCTTTTTGTCTAGTTTTAATTCTTCGGCAAGATGCCAAGAAATAGCTTCTCCCTCGCGATCCTCATCACTTGCTAACCAAACCATTTCGGCGTTTTTAGCTAAAGTCTTTAACTTGGATACTAATGCCTTTTTATCTGATGAAACTTCGTATTTCGGTTTAAATCCATTCTCTACATCTACACCTATTTCTTTAGAAGGCAAGTCGGCAATATGCCCATAACTTGACTCTACCTGATACTCACTCCCTAGAAATTTTTCGATTGTTTTTGCCTTTGCAGGGGACTCAACTATCACTAAATTCTTTGCCATGTTACTTTTGTTTGAATCGCAAAAGTAATTTTTTTTTTTAAATATCAGCCTTTCCTTGATTTTAAAAACCATTTTAATCGGCAAACGAACCATTTCAATAACTTACAACAATACAATTTACGTTCGTTTATAATTCAAATTTCCTAATTCTACTATTTTAAAAAACAAGAAAAGAGCACAATCCCTAAAATTATTGAAAACAAAAAAAACATCTTTGAGACCACAAAACACATCATTTCTTCACACCTTTATATATAGGTAGAAAAAATAAAAATTCGCTTTTAATTCTTCAAAAGGTAAGCACTTATAATTAAATAGTTAAATTTACTACAACAACCCTAATCTAACCATCAAAATAGCACAATGAATCGAGTCGAACAGTTAGAGAAACTGAAACAATCACAAATTTGGGATATCATTATTATTGGTGGTGGTGCCAATGGGCTTGGTGTAGCGGTCGATGCCGCAAGTAGAGGTTATAAAACCCTACTTCTCGAAGCCGTGGATTTTGCAAAAGGCACCTCAAGCCGAAGCACCAAATTAGTTCACGGAGGTGTTCGCTATTTAGAACAAGGTAATCTATCCTTGGTCATTGAAGCCTTAAAAGAAAGAGGCTTAATGGAGAAAAATGCTGGACACTTGATCAAAAACGAATCCTTCATTATTCCTAATTACAATTGGTGGGGTGGTTATTTTTATACTATTGGATTAAAAATTTACGATTTATTAGCAGGAAAATTAAGCCTTGGAAATTCAACATATTTATCCAAAGAAACGACACTTAAACTACTTCCGTCTATCCAAAAAAATGGACTTCAAAGTGGCGTACTCTATCACGACGGACAATTTGACGATTCCCGATTAGCCATAAACCTGGCTCAAACTGCGGTAGAAAAAGGAGCTTGCGTACTCAATCACATTAAAGTTGTTCAATTGCAAAAGAACAACAACGACCAAGTAACAGGAGTAGTAGCCACTGACCAAGAATCACAAAAAGAATATAGCATACAAGGCAAAGCGGTAATTAATGCAACGGGAGTCTTTACCAATGCCATTATGAAAATGAACGACACCGTTTATAAAAAATACATCGTTCCCAGTCAAGGTATACATTTGGTGTTCGACAAATCTTTTTTGCTAGGCGGCCATGCTTTAATGATTCCAAAAACGACTGACGGAAGAGTGCTCTTTGCGGTGCCTTGGCATGACAAAATTGTTGTGGGTACCACAGATACATTGGTAAAGAAATCAGATATTGAACCCATAGCTCTCGAAGAAGAAATTGAATTCATTCTAAGAACAGCGCAACAATACTTAACAAAAAAACCAACCAGAGCCGATGTTTTATCCGTTTTTGCAGGACTAAGACCTTTGGCAGCACCCGAAAAAAAAGGTCAAAGCACCAAAGAAATTTCCAGAAACCATAAAATAATTGTTTCGAAAACGGGATTAATAACCATCACTGGCGGAAAATGGACAACCTACCGAAAAATCGCCCAAGACATTGTTGACAAAGCCATCACGGCACATGAATTACCAAAAAAAAATTGCATTACCGAACATTTGCCTATTCATGGAAATAAAAAAAATAGCCCTGCCGACTTAGAAAATCACTTATACATATATGGCACAGACAGTGCTGCCATTTTGCAATTACAAGAAAACGAACCTGAACTAAAAGAAAAATTACATCCAGATTATGATTATACCTTAGCCGAAGTCGTTTGGGCTATTCGTTATGAAATGGCTACGACCGTTGAAGATGTTTTAGCGAGACGTGTTCGATTATTGTTTTTGGATGCTAGAACTGCAATTGCTTGTTCCTATAAAGTAGCTCATTTACTAACCAAAGAGTTAGGACATGATGAGGCTTGGATTGAAAATCAATTGGCAGAATTTAAGGCTGTTGCCAATGGGTTTTTATTAAAAGAGTTTCGAATTTAATAATGTTATATTCGTTCTGAAATATTCTTGCAAACAAATACTTTTTCCAATTATGAGAAGCTATTCCTGCTGTCCTTTATAAACTTGCTCCTACCCTTGTTTTTTTCTTGACACAAAAGGAGTCCCGATAGATTCTATCGGGATTGGTCGCTCATTTATATCAAGAAAAAACACAAGACTGCTTCACAAGGCTTTCCTCTTCCATCAGGGCTAAGGCATCCGTTTTTATAAGAACAAACGAATAACAAAATCAAAAAAAATATAATTCAAAATATTTCACAAGTAGTACCGAAGCATCGGTGGTTTTATAGTTTGACATATTTGCCAACTAATAGTTTTTTATCAAAAATTAGGCTCTTCACAATGCTTTGCCTTCAATAAAAAATCAAAACATTCGACAAAACAACATAAAACTTTACTATCACTCAACTGCTAATAACGCAGCTCGAAAGGAAATGATATCAAAATTAAACAAGTATATTCTTCTTTTTATCAAATAATAAAATGATTTCTAAATCAAATTGAAACGTGTTTTTGTAAGTAAAAGAAAACATTATTATAATTAATGCTATTTTTTTTATTATTTTTTTTTCTAAAAACTCCTAATTTACCCTCTACTACATTAAAAAAAAACATCCATTTACTTAAATCACAAATCACTGAACTACAATTAATATATAGAGAAAATACAATAAGGTTACACACACTCGTAAGGCCAAATTATAGCTGTAAAACTCATGCCTACTCTTGAACAAAAATCTCGAAACACCATTCTAATGTTAGGAAATTGTTAAGATTAGGTTAACCTTTGCAGAAAATTGTAAAAGAAAACAATCACATGTTTTTATCGACATTTAATTTCAGTGCCGATTTTTTATCCAAAAAGCGAACCCAGTATTACTAATTGTTACAAATAAATTAAATACAAATCAAAATGAAAAAAAATCTTTTCTTACTATTGTTTTCCACGTTAAACTTTATCAGTTATTCTCAAAATGTGCAAGTAACAGAAACTATTTCGATTCCAACTAAAATCAGTTCACAAGGAGACAACTTAGAACTTAATGGCTTCGCCTTAAGAGAAGTAAAGTCATATAAACTATACCTCGCCTCCTTGTATTTAGCTGAGAAATCTACTGATTCTAAAGTCTTTTTAGAACAAAACAAACCAATTACTTTAAGAATACATATAATCTCTTCTTTAGTTCAAAGAAGCCGTTGGGAGAACACTATAGCACAAGGTTTTCTAAACAGCACAGGAGGAAATATTACTGGCTTAGAAAGCCGCATAGAGCGTATGAAAAGTATAGTAAAGTCTGAATACAAAGATGATGACACCTTCATGTTTACCTATTCTCCGCAAAAAAAAATAACTTTTATTTATTTGAATGATGTACAGATAGAAGCTATAGAAGGAGAAGATTTTAAGAAAGGCTTTTTTGGACTATATCTTGGCGAAAAGCCATGGAGTCAAAGCCTTAAAGAAGGAATGCTAGGGCTCAAAAAGTTTTAATAAAATTTTAAAAATGAAACTGAAAAATGAAATAGTCTTGCTTACAAAACACAATTGAAACCATCGACTACTGAGATAAATTGGAATGGAAAAGGCAAAACCATATCCTATTAAACAAAAATATTCTCTAGATATAAAAAAAACAGCTGATTGATTTATATGTAAAAGCTTGCTGCTCTAGAAAAGCAACTAATCTCGATTGCTACGGAAATATAAGGGAAATCGAAAATTTTGCTCGATACTAATTTTAGATTAAAATTAACGTTTTTTAGCTTCAGCAAATAAGTACGAATAACCAATCACTACATACACTTCGCTTTATAATTTTCTCTCTACGATAAAAAACAAAAATATACGTCGAAATAATATAAAGTAAAATATCATTCAACTGTGCTAATGATGCATCGCAAAAGGATACCAACATTAAAAAGGAAGAAGTATAATCCTCTTTTTTTACAATCAGCATAATGACTCAAAACATCATTTAAAAACAAATTTTACTGTAAGAAAAAATTGTGTTCTAAGAACTTTTAATATTATTTGCGATTATTTTTTTTTTGTAAAAATCATCAATTTACATTCTACTAGATCAAAAAAACCACAAACTTACTTCAATCACAAATCACTGAACCACAATTAAGAAATAGAAAAAAAGCAACTAATTTACACCCATTCTAAAGGATTAATTCAGTCTATAAAAATCCTACTTTTTATTGATTGAAAGAAAAAATTACCATGCTGAAGTTAGGAAATTCTTAAGAATAGATTAACCTTTGCGCAAAAAATCTTGTTATGAAGCCCCTCTTACACCTACTTATCACCTTACCATTTACATGTTATTGTCAAGACATAAAAAAATAAAATAAACAAAACCCTTCGGTACCGCACCAAGAAGATCATATTATTTCTAAAAAAAAGCTTTCGTACTGAATTTAATTGAAAGAGGAAACAATGGATTCTCTAAACCCATACAAAATGAAATTAAGAGTAAACTAAAAATCAAATACGTTCACATTAAGTAATAATTAAAAAAAAAACACGTCTGTATCTACATTCAATTTCAGTGTCGTTTTTTTTTATCCAAAAAGCGAATCCCATAATACTAATTGTTATAAATAAATTAAATACAAATCAAAATGAAAAAAAGAATTTTCATACTGCTATTTTCGTCGTTAAGTTTTGTCAACTATTCGCAAAATCTGCAAGTAACAGAAACTATTTCGATTCCAACTAAAATTAGCACACAAGGTGACAACATAGAGCTTAATGGCTTTGCCTTAAGGGTAGTAAAATCATACAATCTATATCTTGCCTCCTTATATTTGGCTGAAAAAACTACCGATCCTAAAGTCTTTTTAGAGCAAAATAAACCAATTGCTTTAAGAATGCATATAATCTCATCTTTGGTTCAAAGAAGTCGTTGGCAAAACACAATAAAACAAGGTTTTCTAAACAGTACAGGAGGAAATATTACTGGCTTAGAAAGTCGTATAGAGCGTATGTTAAGTATAGTGAAGTCTGAATACAAAGATGATGATATATTCTTATTCGTCTATTCTCCCGTAAAAAAAACAACTTTTATTTATTTGAATGACGTACAAATAGAAGCTATAGAAGGAGAAGATTTTAAGAAAGGCTTTTATGGAATTTATTTTGGCGAAAAACCATGGAGTCAAGTCCTAAAAGACGGAATGTTAGGGATTAAAAAGTTTTAGTAAAATTCAAAAAAAAAAAAAAAAAACATGAAAACAATAAAATTAATTTACACGGTAACTTTCGCTATATTATGTACATCATTAAGTTATAGCCAAGTAGAAGCTCATACCATTATATCTGGCAAAACGACTATTGCAAAATTTTATCTACAACGAGAATTAGAAAGCATGAAAAAAGGACAGTTGATAGATTTGTATGTAGAGAGATCTAATGCCCTTACTTGTTCACTCCACTTAATTGGATTAGCCAGTAATCCTAATGTAACGATGAAAGATTTAGGTATCGTTGAGAACTCAGACATAATTAAGCAACTTGATATAAAACATACTGAAGAAGTTAATTTTATAACCAAAATGTCTAATTTCGAAAAAACATTCCTTCCGTATGTTGATAAAATTGAATTAGTTTCGTCAATCCTTTTCTATGAAGATATTTTGAAAAAATTACAAGGTAAAGATTAAATTCTAATCTAAGGCTGCGCAATCCAGAATCTTTCGGATCTGAATTTGCGCCACACGCAGAGCCCGTACTACAAATCTAAAACCACAAAATAAAGTTCTATTTATTTTGTGGTTTTTCTATATTTGGCAGCTTTCGCTGGTTTGAGCTTGATTTATATTCCAGTAAATATACTCCTGAAAACGATTACCGTAGCCCTGATTACAGTGAAAAGCCTGGAGCAAAAAAAGCAAAAGTTTCCTATTCTAGAAAAGCAACCACTCCTTATAGCCATCGGGATTGTAACAGAAAGCGGGAAATAGCTCCTTATTAGAAACATACTCCTTTATTGAAATTTAGATGACTTAAAAAGTTGTTAATTCTTCGGCTGACATCTTGTCATAATCCTTGTATTTACCTTATCTTTGCGCTTTGAAAATGCCCTATGGAAAAGATAATTGAAGAAAGTAAACAAGGAAATAGCCTTGTTCTAGAACATAAACCAGAGAATACCAAGAAACTCTTTATAGAAAGTTATGGCTGTGCGATGAACTTTTCGGATAGCGAGATTGTGGCTTCTATATTGTCTGGAAACGGATACAATACGACTCAAGTGCTGGAAGAAGCCGATTTGGTTTTGGTCAATACTTGTTCGATTCGGGACAAAGCGGAACAAACAATACGCAAACGTCTGGAGAAATACAACGCCGTAAAACGCATTAATCCAAAGATGAAAGTAGGCGTTCTAGGCTGTATGGCCGAGCGTTTGAAAAGTCAGTTCCTCGAAGAAGAGAAAATTGTGGATCTTGTTGTAGGTCCCGACGCTTACAAAGATTTACCGAATTTATTGAGCGAAGTTGAAGAAGGTCGCGATGCAATAAATGTGATTTTATCTAAAGACGAAACCTATGGTGATATTTCTCCGGTGCGATTGATGAGCAACGGAATTACGGCGCTCGTTTCTATCACCCGTGGTTGCGATAATATGTGTACGTTTTGCGTGGTGCCTTTTACCCGCGGACGTGAACGCAGCCGTGAGCCACAAAGTATCATGAATGAAATTCAGGATTTGTGGAGCAAAGGTTTTAAGGAAATTACACTTCTAGGCCAGAACGTAGATAGTTATTTATGGTATGGTGGTGGTTTGAAAAAGGATTTTGAAAATGCGACCGAAATGCAAAAAGCAACAGCGGTGGATTTTGACCAATTACTAGAAATGGTAGCGGTTGGTTTCCCAAAAATGCGTATTCGCTTTTCGACTTCGAATCCACAGGATATGCACGAAAGTATTTTACACGTTATTGCCAAATATCCTAACATTTGCAAACACATTCACTTACCGGTACAATCGGGAAGTAATCGTATCCTAAAAGAAATGAACCGTTTGCATACTCGTGAAGAATACATGACTCTGATTGATAAAATTCGTTCTATTATTCCTGATGGAGCCATCTCGCAAGATATGATTTCGGGTTTCCCAACAGAAACAGAGGAAGATCATCAAGACACTTTGAGTTTGATGGAGTATGTGAAATATAATTTTGGTTATATGTACAGCTATTCGGAACGCCCGGGAACCTTGGCGGGAAGAAAGATGGAAGATGATGTTCCTGAAACTACCAAAGCAAGAAGACTGCAGGAAATTGTCGATTTACAACAAAAACATGCTTGGATGCGTTCTGAGGAATTCATCGGAAAAACGGTGGAAGTTTTGGTCGAGAAAGTTTCAAAAAAATCGACTGAGGAATTTTCCGGTAGAAATTCACAAAGTATTACAGTTGTTTTCCCTAAAGAGGATTACAAGATTGGTGATTTTGTAAATGTAAAAATCTCTTCTTGTACGTCCGGTACATTGAAAGGTGAAGCGGTTGGGTTGAGTGATATGAATTAGAAAAAAATTTCGCCACGAATTTCACGAATTTGGCACGAATTTTTTTAATTTTAAATTAATTAATCAGCGGCAATTCGTATAGTTCGCAGAAAGAAAAATTAACCAATATGGATTTATATAAAAAAGAAGAATACTTCAAAATCATCGGATTGTGTATGGAAGTTCACAATACTTTGGGAGGCGGTTTATCTGAAGTTATATAAAAGACGCATTAGAAATTGAATTCAAATTGAATAATATTCCATATGAAAGAGAGAAACCATATTCTATAAATTACAAAGGTTTCAGCATTGCACATAAATATTATGCAGATTTTGTAGTTTATGATGAAATCATTTTTGAGGTAAAAGCACTAAAAGAAATCATCAGCGAAAATATTACCCAAACATTAAACTACATGGTTTTAGCAGATAGTCAAATTGGAATAATTGCAAATTTCAACATTAAAACACTTCAACACAAAAGAATTGTTCTTTAAAAATTATTTAAAATCAAAAAAATTCGTGCCAAATTCGTGAAATTCGTGGCTAAAAACTTTAAATTAATATTGGTGCTTTGAAAGGAGAAGCTGCTGAATGAGTGACATGAATCAAGAATTTTTACTTTAAAAAAAGAAAAATGAAACAAAAAATAGTTTACGCAATAATAGCATTCTTAGTTGCCTTTGGAATAACATTCTATGCCATTAGAACTTATTTCCCAAAACACAAAGTTGAAAAAACAGCTATCCAAAAAGATACGCTAAATAAACCGCAATAATAGAAAAACAAGAATCATACAGTTATTAAACCAAATTCAGCTTTAATAATTAGTAAAATTATCGTAGATTTTTAATCTGTGATAATCTGTGTTAGAAAAAAAAATAAATGGATACAGTTCAATCAATAAAACAACGATTTGAGATTATTGGGAATGACCCAAAGCTCAATCGTGCCATAGAAAAAGCCATTCAGGTTGCTCCTACCGACATTTCGGTTTTGGTGGCGGGGGAAAGTGGTGTGGGAAAAGAAAATATTCCGAGGATTATACATTCTCTTTCGCACAGAAAGCACGGGAAATACATTGCCGTAAACTGCGGTGCGATTCCTGAAGGAACGATTGACAGTGAACTTTTTGGTCATGAAAAAGGCGCTTTTACAGGTGCAACGAGTACTCGCGAAGGCTATTTTGAAGTAGCCAATGGTGGCACCATTTTTCTTGATGAAGTAGGAGAATTGCCCCTAACCACACAAGTACGTTTGCTGCGTGTTTTAGAAAACGGAGAGTTTATAAAAGTAGGATCTTCTCATGTTCAAAAAACGAATGTTAGAATTGTAGCAGCAACGAATGTCAATTTGTTCAAAGCCATTGAAAAAGGAAAATTCCGTGAGGATTTGTATTACCGTTTGAGCACAGTAGACATCCCCTTGCCTCCTCTTCGCGATCGAAAAGAAGACATCCATTTGTTATTTAGAAAATTTGTCGCCGATTTCGCCACCAAGTACAAAATGCCTCCGTTGAAGCTTGACGAAAATGCTATTTTATTACTGCAAAAATTCCGTTGGAGTGGTAACATTCGACAATTGCGAAATGTAGCCGAACAAATTTCGGTGTTAGAAACCAATAGAGACATTACAGCTTCGACTTTACAATCGTATTTACCAACCGAAGACGGTAGTAATCTACCATCGGTTATAAAAGACAAAAAGAACGATAGCGATTTCAATACCGAAAGGGAGATTTTGTACAAAGTTCTTTTTGACATGAAAAGCGATTTGCATGATTTAAAAAAACTGACTTTAGAATTAATGCAAAATGGCAGTTCTAAAGTACAAGAAACCAACAAAACACTCATCAAGAAAATATACGGCTCTAAAGAAGAAGATAGCGAAATCGACTTTGAGGAAGACCCAGGAACTTCATTAATCACAAGACAAGATATCGAACAGGATTATGAAGAGCAAGACAACAACAATTATCTATTGGCAGAAACCATAGAAGAGGAAGAAGTATTGCGACTGGAACAAAAAGAAATCGAAATGATCAAAAAATCATTAGAGAAAAACAAAGGAAAACGAAAAGCCGCTGCTGATGAACTGGGTATTTCGGAACGTACTTTGTATCGAAAAATTAAGCAATTTGATCTATAACTAATAATAAAATTCCATAATTTTAAATTCAAAATTCCAAAATCGTTTTTTGTATATTTGAAATTTGAACCAAATTAGAATTTGGAATTTACACATTTTATGAAAAAAGCACATTATCTCTTATTAATAATTAGTTCATTCATCCTAAACAGTTGTTCGGTTTATAACTTTACCGGAACGGGAAAAATTGATGCAAAAACGTATCAAGTTAATTTCTTTCAAAACAATGCGGACTTGATAGAACCTGGAATCGACAGAACTTTCACACTTACATTACAAGATTTGATTCAGAATCAAACCAACTTGAATTTAGTGAAGAATGGAGGCGATTTAACCTATGAAGGAGAAATAGTCGATTACCGAATCAGTCCGATGACTGCAACAGCCGATCAACAAGCTTCACAAAACCGTTTGAAAATCCGAATCAACGTTAGATTTACCAACAAAAACAAAGAATCCGATGATTTCGAAAAAGTTTTCGAATTTTATTATGACTATCCAGCCAACCAACAATTGACCGGAGCAACAAAAGATACAGCATTGAAAGATATTTTCGAAAGAATTACACAAGACATTTTCAATGAATCATTAGCTAAATGGTAATTTAGAAAGTTACTGAGAAACTCAGAAACTTAGAAACTTAGAAACTTAAAAATAAATGAACGTTAGTAGCTATAATCATCTCATAAACAAACCAGAGGAAATCAACGAGGCACAAACGTTGGCTTTGGAAAAAGTATTGGATGAATTTCCATATTTCCAGAGCGCAAGAGCACTGCGTTTGAAAGGGCTTTACAATCAAAATAGCTACAAATATAATTTTGCATTAAAAATAGCTGCCGCACATACAACAGATCGAACGGCCTTATTCGATTTTATAACTTCTGAATCTTTTATTGCGATCCAAAAAAAGATTTACGAAAAGAAAATAAAAGAACTACTGGATATTACTGTAGTTGATAGTCAAATAGTGCAAAACGAAGAGCCAACTGAAGCCGTAATAATTACAAACACTTTAGAACAATCGATTCTTACTTCTATTAAAGGATCTTCACAAGTGCCCGCTGAAGAAAGCACAATAAAAGCCATTGAAGAATTAGAAATCGAAGAACCTAAACAACCGAATCTTATACCTATAAAGGAGGAGCCAACAAAACCGCTCAAAGAAGATCCAAAAACAGCTACTGAAAAATTAGAAATCGGAAAGCCTTTGGATTTTTCTAAAAGCGAAACACACTCCTTTCAACAATGGCTTCAAATTTCCAGAGTTGAACCCATTATTAGAGAAAATACAAAAGAGGACAATCCAATAGAAAAAGACCCCATCCTTGACGAAGAAAAAAAGAAAAAAACAAAATTAATAGATAAGTTTATAGAAACCAGTCCGAAGATTTCTCCCCTAAAACCTGGAGTCGTCTTTACACCCAATCTAGAACTCAACAAAGAGGACAACTCTTATTTAATGACTGAGACTTTGGCCAAGGTCTATTTAGAACAAAAAAAATATCAAAAAGCCATACAAGCTTATGAAATATTAATTTTGAAATATCCAGAAAAAAGTAGTTTCTTTGCAGACCGTATAAAGGATATTAAAATAGTACAACAAAATAACAATTAACAATAAATAGTATGTTTTCAATTTTTTTAGTTTTAATTACAATAGTATGTTTTCTATTGATCGTAGTTATAATGGTTCAAAACCCTAAAGGCGGTGGATTATCTTCTACAATAAGCGGTTCTCAAATGTTAGGTGGTGTTCAAAAAACTACTGATTTCTTAGACAAAAGTACTTGGACATTAGCCACTATCTTAATTGCACTAATTTTGCTTTCCGGATTAAGTTTTACAGGAACTTTAAGTGATGCCGATTCAAAAATCATCGATAACACTGAAGCTGCTCCGGTTCAAACTGCACCTGCAAATACACCTGCACCTGCAACTCCAGCAAAATAATTCATTTACATAATATAAAAAAAATGCCAGCCTGTCAAAGCTGGCATTTTTTATAAGAAAAAATGTCAGTTTACACACTATGGCACAATTTCTGAAATCTCAATATCATAAAAAAATAACATAAAAATAAAATCATGACTTTAAACATTAAACCGCTTTCAGATAGAGTTCTTATCGAACCAGTAGCAGCTGAAACCAAAACAGCGTCAGGGATTTTTATTCCAGATACTGCCAAAGAAAAACCACAAAAAGGAACTGTAGTAGCAGTTGGAAATGGCACAAAAGACCACACCATGACCGTTAAAATAGGTGATTCTGTACTTTACGGGAAATATGCTGGTACCGAATTAAAATTAGAAGGAAAAGATTATTTGATTATGCGTGAGGATGATATCCTTGCAATAATATAGCCCCCTAACCCCCGAAGGGGGAACTCTAAACTTAATAAATATTCACAAACACACCCGTCTCGGCTCCCTCTCCTTCGGGGAGGGCTGGGGTGGGGAAAATCAAAACAAGATGGCAAAAGATATAAAATTTGATATTGAAGCACGTGACGGATTAAAACGTGGAGTTGATGCATTAGCAAATGCTGTAAAAGTAACCCTTGGACCAAAAGGACGTAACGTAATTATTGGTAAATCTTTTGGTGGACCAAACGTAACTAAAGATGGTGTTACTGTAGCCAAAGAAATTGAATTGAAAGACCCATTAGAAAACATGGGTGCTCAAATGGTAAAAGAAGTCGCTTCTAAAACCAATGATTTAGCTGGAGACGGAACTACAACCGCTACAGTATTGGCACAAGCCATCGTAAAAGAAGGATTAAAAAACGTTGCCGCTGGAGCAAACCCAATGGATTTGAAACGTGGTATTGACAAAGCAGTTGAAGCTATTGTTGCGGATCTTGCTAAACAAGCCAAAGTAGTAGGAAGCGATTCTGAAAAAATCAAACAAATTGCTTCTATCTCTGCCAACAACGACGAAATTATTGGTGAGTTAATCGCAAATGCTTTCGCAAAAGTAGGAAAAGAAGGGGTGATCACTGTAGAAGAGGCCAAAGGAACAGACACTTATGTGGATGTTGTAGAAGGAATGCAATTTGATAGAGGGTATCTTTCTCCTTACTTTGTAACCAATCCAGAAAAAATGGAAGTAGAACTAGAAAGTCCATACATCCTTTTGTATGACAAAAAAGTTTCTTCTTTAAAAGAATTATTACCAGTATTGGAGCCAATCGCACAAACTGGAAAACCGTTATTGATTATTGCAGAAGATGTTGATGGTGAAGCATTATCAACTTTGGTAGTAAACAAATTGCGTGGCGCCTTGAAAATCGCTGCTGTTAAAGCACCTGGTTTTGGAGACAGAAGAAAAGCAATGCTAGAAGATATCGCCATCCTAACTGGTGGAACTGTAATCTCTGAGGAAAGAGGATACACTTTAGAAAACACTACTTTAGAGATGCTTGGTACTGCTAAAAGAGTAACTATCGACAAAGACAACACTACTATTGTAAGTGGTGCTGGTGAAGCAGATATGATCAAGAATCGTGTTAACCAAATTAAAGGTCAAATGGAAGCTACAACTTCTGATTATGACAAAGAAAAATTGCAGGAACGTTTGGCTAAATTAGCTGGTGGTGTTGCCGTTCTTTATGTTGGTGCTGCTTCTGAAGTAGAAATGAAAGAGAAAAAAGACCGTGTTGACGATGCGCTTCATGCTACTCGTGCGGCTGTTGAAGAAGGAATTGTTGCTGGTGGTGGTGTTGCTTTACTTAGAGCAAAATCGGTTCTTAGCACTATTAAAACGGACAATGCAGACGAAAAAACAGGTATTCAAATTATATCTCGTGCCATAGAAGCTCCTTTGAGAACTATTGTAGAGAATGCTGGTCTTGAAGGTTCTGTTGTAGTTGCTAAAGTATCTGAAGGTTCAGGAGATTTTGGATACAATGCCAAAACTGACGAGTATGTAGATATGCTAAAAGCAGGAATTATCGATCCTAAAAAAGTAACTCGTATTGCATTAGAAAATGCAGCTTCGGTTGCAGGAATGATATTGACTACAGAATGTGCATTAATCGACATTAAAGAAGAAAATGCAGGCGGAGCCCACATGGGTGGTGGTATGCCAGGGATGATGTAATATCCGAGCATTAAGATTTAAGTACAAAGTATTAAGATCTTATCTCAATCCAACTAAATCCGTCTTGAATTCGTTCTTGACGGATTTTTTATGTTTACAATTTTTAGTTTTAAATAAACCCATGAAATCTTAATAGCTTCTAAAAACACCCTAAGGGGTGTAATGATTATAGCAAATAGATATCGGTGTTATGTAAACCCCGAAGGGGTGAAATCATTTAATTTCTTTTTTATTGAAAAATCTCCATCGTAATAATCAATATGTTAAGATGTGAAAATACCACCCCCTTCGGGGTTTTGGAATGATGTAATTATTTATTTCTATAATCATTACACCCTTTCGGGGTTTAGATAAGCCATAGTTTATCTTCGGCATGAAGTCTAATATGATTTTTGGAAAAGAACACACCTTATGATTAGTTCAAACAACAATGGAGTAATTACTATTCTACAAACTATTTCGCATAAAAAAACCGTCTTGTTTTAATAAAGCAAGACGGTTTTTTTAGTTTTATGTACAATCTCTTAATTGATATGAACTTTCTTTTTCAATATTTTAAATAAAACAGGAATAGTCGATATTAAAATGATTCCGATTACTATTTTCTCAATGTGTTGTTTTAAATCAATTCCATTTTCTAGAAACATTCCATACAAGTAATGACCCGAAAATATCAAAACAAAAGACCATAAAAACGAGCTTACTACATTGTAAAACATAAACTTCTTTTTATCCATCATTCCAATCCCGGCAACTATGGGTGCAAAGGTTCTGAAAATCGGGAGGAATCGCGCAAAAATAATAGCTTTACCACCGTATTTTTCAAAAAAATCTTTAGATTGAAAAAGGTATTTTTTCTTAAACCAAAAACTATCCTCTTTGTTGTATAAATAATAACCACTTTTGGCACCAAACCAATAGCCCACCATGTTTCCTAAAACCCCAGAAATCGCCACTAATGTAGAAAGTAAGATAAGATTTAAAAAGTCGCTTCCTATAAAAAGGACGTTTTGTATTAAATCACGGCTATAAATTCCGGCAAGAAAAAGCAAACTATCCCCTGGAAGAAAAAAACCTGCAAAAAGACCGGTTTCAGCAAAAACAATGAATAAAACAATGTACAAACCCAGTTGAATGCCACCAATTGAAAAAGTTATATAAAATTCGGGATTCAACAATTGGGTCCAATCAAAATTATTCATAAAATTTTCGTGTTTTTATTTAGGCTGTGAAAGTAAGGATTATTTAGGGGAACCACAATTTATTACTCCACTTTAAAGTTTTATTAACGCTTATTAAAACAAAAAAGCGTTTGTTTTTTTTCGTTTAATTATATAGTAAACGGCTTTTTAACTCCCCTTTCTTTGAACAGATATTTAAAAAACACTCCCGATTCCCGAAGCGTATGGATTGCGATAAAAAGGTTTACCATATAAGAAATATAAGAACCTATAAGTTATTGCTTTTTTGTCTAGCTTAAATAGCCTTATATTTCTTACATGGTTAAATTTAAAGGCTATTTATTTTAGAATACAACCGTTTTTTTTTAGCAATTACAAATAACCCTTACCTCAATTAAAGAAGAAATTACAGTCTTTCATATTGACAACAAAAATGAAGATTATCATAATCTTCTTTTGTTGCTTTCAAATCATCGGTGTCATGTCCCACTTTGGCTATTGCTTTTTTTACATCTAACAAAGAAGCTTTTTCTTCGTTTATAATCAAACTCAATTGATGTGTTTCAATACTCCATGATGCCGATTTTACTCCTGGCACCGAATAAGCAGTCTTTTGAATTCGTTTCTGGCATTGCTCACAGTTTCCGTTTACTTCAGTGGTATATTTGGCGTTTTTATTTTTCTTCTCTTGGCCTTGAGCCGAAAACCCAACGATAGCCATTATTAAAACTGCAACTACATTTTTAACCATATTCACATTGAAGCTTTTTCTGAATTCTTGTTTCATTATTTTCATTTTTTTATTTGTATTAAAATTTGATATTGATTTTTGCCATTGTTTTTTCCATTGTAATTATTTAATTTTAAACCTCAACCCCGCATAATACATCTGTCCAAATACTGGTGCATACAAAATAGTTGCATCAAAATATGGCCCAAAAGGATTTTGTGAATCTACTATTGCGGGATCTTGTCTGTAATTCCCAACATTCTCCCCTCCTACGTACACTTCAAAAATACTAGAAAACACTTTAGTAATTTGTGCATTCATCAAAGAATAAGATGGCGAAAACTCCGAAAGTTGATACGCAACAGGATTTGATGCCGTGTAAGGTAATTGCTGTTCCCCAATCCAATTGTACGTAAAGTCAAATTTCCATTGTTGTCCTTTATTTAACACAGGGGTTTCATATCCTAAATTACCAAAAAACCGATGGGTTGCCTGCAAAGGTTTTTGATATTTCCCAGTCAAATAGTCGGTTTTGATGTCATAATATTTATAAGCTGTTCTTAATTCCAGACGCTTTGCCAACTCATAATTGAACTCCAATTGAAAACTATTGGCATAAGAAGCTCCATCCAAATTATGAAAAACTACTTCCTGAGGACTTTTCATGACATCTACCACTACTTGATTCTGAAAATTGGTTCTGTAAAAATCAGCTGTTACATCTGCATTTCTATTAAATAATTTAAATCCTTGCGTAAAACTCAACCCGTAATTCCAAGCAATTTCAGGGTCTAATCCGTATATTTTACCACCCCCATTTGTAACATCAAAAGTTCTGGAACTGGCAAAAAGCGTTTGATTTTCGGCAAAAATATTCGCAGTACGTTTTCCTCTACCGGCAGAAGCCCGCAAGACTCCTTTCTCCCAAGGATTGTATTTCATGTGTAATCTAGGCGTAGCAAAAACACCCAAACGATTCCCGTAATCTACTCTGCCTCCCAAAATTAAACTAAAATCATCTTGATTATCAAAAGTATATTCAAAGAAGGCGCCTACTGTGTTATCAATTCTACTGTAATTTGTTGCGCTAACAAACTCAATATAATTATCATACGTAAAATTCAAACCTGTAGCAAACTTGTTTCTTTCATTATTGATAATCGAATTAAAAATCAAGTTCGAATAAAAACTATTTTGTTTGATATTGTAGTCCTTCAAACCAAAATAAGAGTCTTGGTCATAACTTGAAAAGGCATTTTGAAAACCAATACTTTGATATGGCATATCCTTAAAAACATAACCGATTTTTGTAGAAATATCTATCTTTTGGGTATCGATTTCAGAACCCCAAGAATGGGTTGTACCTCGATCTGTATCCGGATTAAAACTCAATTGTCCCATTACTTTCGCATCCTTCATATACTGAAAATTAATAAAACTAACCCAACCCGTTTCGGAATTGTAGTATTGATAGCGATTGAGTAAATTGATTTGTTTTTGGAGAGGATTGTCTAGAAAACCATCGGCATTAGTGTCCATTTTGGAATCTCTTATATTGCCATGCAGCAATAAACTGGTTGCCCATTTATCCGACAGTTTTTTATTAAAATTACCATTCAATTCAAAACGGGAATCGGTAGACCCATACACATTCAACAAAAAGGGATCACCCGTTAATGGTTTGGCTAATTCTGTATTGATTTGTCCAGAAACACTTTCGAAGCCATTCACAACACTCCCTGCACCTTTTGTAATTTGAATACTCTCTATCCAAGGTCCTGGGGTGAAGGAGAGTCCAAAAACCTGAGAAGCACCTCGCACAGACGGGATATTTTCTTGGGTCATCATCAAGTACGGACTTGTTAAGCCCAACATTTTAATTTGTTTGGTTCCCGTTAAGGCATCCGAAAAACTAACATCTATAGACGGATTGGTTTCAAAACTTTCGGCAAGATTACAACAGGCCGCTTTGAGTAATTCCTTGCTGGTTATTACTGATATATTTCCTGTAACGGTATATGATTTTTGTAAGCTCTTCCGTTTGGACTGTACTTTTATTTCCTGCAAAGTATCTTGTGAATAGGAATTAAAAACGGCAAACAAGAACAATACCACTATTGTAATTTGTGTTTTCATGATTTAGTTTATAATGATTAAAAATGTCAAACCACACAAAATGGGTTCAACTCAAATTAAACATTACAATCTATCGTAAAGGAGGTATTGGCTGTACAGCTTGAAAAGTGGCGGTGAGTTAGCATCGCAATAATAAGAAAGGTTTGAATTGTTTTTAAAACTAGGTACAGTAGTAAAAACAATCGGGTTGTATTCTGGAACTACAAAAGCATAATTAAACTGAAAAGAAAAAGATTTAACAACTCCATTGTCGGTTTTTTTCTGAACGACAATTTTTTTGTCTTTGCAACAACTGTCTTTTTTGCTAGCTTTTGTCTCGCAACAACCCTTTTCACTTTGTAGTGAAGGCAAAGTAGAATTCAAAGAAACTGAGGCAATTTCACCCCCACAATAATGCACATTAAATGCTAATCCTACATTGGAAACCAATAATAAGACTGCTAAAAATACACTTATCTGTTTTTTGAAATTCATACTGCAAAATTAGCATTATTATCAACTCTAAAAAATCAAATTCTTGTTAAAGTTTAGAAATAGATTCTAACATTACAATTCAAAGACTTGTCCCATCATTGGAATAACACATTCAAAACCATATTTTTCCTCAATCTTCATTTGAAGTTCTTCGGCTGGTTCCTTTTCTCCGTGCACCAAAAAAACTTTTTTCGGGGGTTTTCCCAAATCCGAAAGCCAATTCAACAAGTCCTTTTGATCCCCATGTGCCGACAAACCTTCTATTTCAACCACATTGGCTTTAACTTGATAATATTTCCCGCGAATTTTCACATCTGTCGCTCCTTCTAATAAATCTCTGCCGCGGGTTCCTTCGCCTTGATATCCAACAATAATCACGGTAGTTTCCGGTAATTGAATATACCGTTCCAAATAACTCAAAACTCTACCACCAGTAACCATTCCGCTGGCTGCAATTACTACTTTTGATTGTTTATTATAAATGGTGTCAATCGATTCTTGATACTCTGAAATCATCGTAAACATTTTACACATAGCGGTAAATTCGTTTTCGGGCAATCTATGCCATTTTCTATTAGCCGTAAACAGCCCTAGCATACTGATCCCCATAGGCGTATCTATAACATAAGGAATATTTGGAATCCTACCTTCTTCTTTCAATTGCCAAAGCATGTACATTACACTTTGGGCACGTTCAACGGCAAAACTAGGAATTATGATAGTTCCCCCATTTTGCACCGTGTCATTAATATACTTTTCGAGTTCTACTTTGGGGTCTGTGTCTGGATGAAGCTTGTTTCCGTAGGTACTTTCGAGGAAAACATAATCTGCTTTTTTGGGTTTTACAGGAGGAAACATCAACACATCATTATCCCGGCCTATATCTCCCGAAAAAACTAAAATTTTATTTTCGAGTCTCAGTTCAATAATACATGCTCCAAGAATATGTCCTGCATTGGTAAAAACAGCTTCGATTTCGGCGTCTAAATTAATTACCTCGTTAGGGTTTATTATTCTAAAATGAGGAAAAACCTCTTCTGCTTGAGCTACATTATAAAGTGGCTCTGCTATTTTGTGCTTAGAATACTTTCCTTCATTAGCCAACTTAGCATCTTCTTCTTGAATTTTGGCACTATCCAAGAGAATGAGCTTGGCAACGTCTTTGGTCGGGCTGGTGCAATATATTTTACCATCAAAACCTTGATTTACTAATCTGGGCAACCAGCCACAATGATCTAAATGGCCGTGTGTTAACAATACACAATCTATCGTGGAAGGCAAAATAGGCAAAGGCTCCCAATTGAGTTCCCGCAAAGGTTTTAATCCTTGAAATTGTCCACAGTCTATCAAAATCCGAATTCCATTACTTTCTACCAAAGTTTTTGAACCCGTAACCGTTCCCACCCCGCCAATGCATGTGATTTTCATTTTAATTGAATTTAGATTAATCGAAAAAAAACTGTTCCACCACGAATTGTGTAGGTAAAAAATTTTGCCACGAATTTCACGAATTGTCACAAATTATATTTAATTTTAAAATTGAATTGCACAAATTTTATCTGTTTTAAGAAATTTGTGACCCGAGCCTAAAAGGCGAATAGGCGAAGCAAATTAAAACGCTCCAATTTTCGTGTAAATTAGTGCAATTCGTGGCTCCTTTTTTTTGAAAATTTGCAAAACCTACTCAATTCAGGGTAACACAAAAAAACTATATAAACCTACACAACTCCGATGCTTCTTTAATCACGTTCTTTATTCTATTGGAACTCAAACCTATTTTCTCCAAATCCGTTCTATTGTTAATAATCTCTTGAACTAAAATAACATCCAAAATCAATAATTTTTCCTTTTCAGCAAGAGTCAAGGTTGTTAAGCAAGTTATCGGATACAATTGATTGTTGTCTATTTTTGTTTTTAGATTATTGGTTGCAGGGTAATCCCAACACATCAAATTAAGACCTGAACATTTAGCAAAATCAATAGCATCGGTAGTAAAGCGATTATTGGTAACAATCCAACATTTTGAAATAGCATCATTTCTAGAAAATATCTCATGCTTTTTCTCTTTTAAATCATTGAATCGGGATAAAATATACATTGGCACTTTCACATCAGTAGCGGCTTCTCTCCCTACGTGAAACTTACACTCTACCATAGTAATTACATTACTTTTCCTAACTACTACATCAATTTCATGCGAAACACATTTGCCCTGCAAAATCACATTAACCTTGGTTTCATAATGTTCGGAGGCAAAAAGTCGGGCAATGAACTTTTCGAAGAAAAAGCCCGCAGGACCTAATAACCGAATCGCTTCTCTTAAATTATATCGGGCAGCCTGCGAATTGGAGGCTTTTTTTAGAAGTCCAAAAGCCATTTTATAAATACGTTTGGTAGAAATACCTTCGAAAATTTCTTTTTCAATCAGATGTAAAACATCATCAACTATAGCAGCAGTCGCCCCAGATTTCAGTAGAGACTGCTTCAATTTCGATCGGTTAAAATCAACAATAGCACCAGAATGTTTTACAATTTTCATCTTTTATATATTTGACAATGAGTCGCATCAGATTTACATTAAAGATATAAAAAAAGAATTACTTACTTAGGGTCTGTTAAAAAATAACCAATCCATTTACTTCACTAAGTCAATATTTTTAATTGGTATTCAGTGAACTTCGTTTTATCTCGTTCTTTTGCTCATTTTCTGCGTTAAAAATTATTTTAATAGCGCTGCACTAAAATAATTTTTACCTTGAAGAACAACAAAATAACTTCGCCAATTCTGTACCATTTATTTCTTAACAGACCCTAGCTTTTGAAAATAAAACGCTGGTGTAAAAAGAATTAAGAATAAAGGTTGAATCAAAAACCGACGCACATAAAACAGCAGAAAATTATTTTGATTTCCATAAAAATAAAGGATAAAAAAGAAAGCCCCCATCAAAATCAAAAAAAAGATGAGATATAAAATCGAAGCAAATTTGACCATTTCTTTATCTTTAAAAAGAAAATAAATAATCCCCAATGATAAAATGGTATTCAAAACATAACGAAACAACAAACCTAAAAATAATAGCAAAGGATTAAATTCTGGCAAAGGCATAGCCATATAATCTCCCTCAAAATAAACCAATAAAGGATCATAGAACAAATCATCTTCAAAACCACGGACGGCAGCCAACAAACAAACTAGAAGGAGTGAAATGAAAATATTTGCCTTATTTTGAAGTATTTTATTTAGCATATTTAGAAAATTTATTTATCCAAACAATCCACAGCATAAAAACCACACTATAAATAATTAATGGAAAAAGAACAGCATGCAAGAGATGAAGTTGACTTGGAAAACAATAAATCAAAACACTCAAAATAGCAATTCGAAGCACATTTAGAACATAAATCAATAGGCTTCCGCCAAAAATAAAAAGCAAGGTATTTTTTAGATTTCCCGAAAAAGCCACCACAAAAGAAATAAACAGTATGATTAAACTAATTCCGTTACAACCTTCAACAATCCTTACCAATCCTTTTTGATGAAAATACAAGGTAAAAAAAGGCTCTTTGCTATCTTCCTTAATAAATACTGTTTTATCAAATCCAGAAAGAACTGCATCGGCATTTTGCGCTACCAATCGCGTAATCGCATCTACATTACCCCTCTCATAACTATCCAAAAAAAAATGGTACAAAAAAGTAAGCAATATATAGGTAAAGAAAAAAGTGCCCAAAAAAAGCAAAAAAGGTTTGTATCGTATTAAATATTTTCTCAAAATTAATTTTTCATCAAATCTATGCAATTTTAAAATTAGCTTTAAATACTTTTGTAAAAAAAATAAAATATGACATTTCAAGAATTACAACCAAAAGTAACCCAAATCACTTCAAAACCAAACCTTTCAAGAGATGAAAAACTGCTAGCGGTCTGTCAACTTTTGAGTGATTCTATTTCCTACTACAACTGGGTCGGGTTTTATTTTGCCAATCACGAAGCTCAAACACTCCACCTTGGTCCTTACGTAGGCGCAGAAACTGACCATACCGTTATCCCTTTCGGAAAAGGAATTTGTGGGCAAGTTGCAGTTTCTAACAACAATTTCGTTGTCCCAGACGTAAGTGCACAAGACAATTATATAGCATGTAGTTTTACGGTAAAATCCGAAATCGTAGTGCCCCTTTTTGTAAATGGACTAAACATAGGGCAAATAGATATTGATAGCCACATAATTGATCCTTTTACAGAGGAAGATGAGCGATTCTTGGAATTTGTAAATGAGGAGATTGCAAAAATTTATTAAACATTTCAAAGATTAAAAAATTGGAAGATTCCTACCTAAGGATCAAAAAATCATTTATTCCTTAATTTTTTGAATATTTCAATATTTTGACTTACTTTTGCACCCGTCTTGCAATAGCTGTAGGACATACATAAAAATCATTAAACAAATATTGGAATGTATTTAACTAAAGAGATTAAAGAAGAGATCTTCGCTAAACACGGAGAAAAAACAAACACTGGAAAATCAGAAGCGCAAATCGCTTTGTTCACTTTCAGAATTAGCCACCTTACTGAGCACTTGAAAAAAAATCGTCATGATTATAACACAGAGCGTTCATTAGTATTGCTAGTAGGTAAAAGAAGATCATTGTTAGACTACTTAAAGAAAACAGAGATCAACAGATACCGTGAGATTATCAAAGTATTGGGTATTAGAAAATAATCAATATACAAAAGAGGTGCGAAAGTGCCTCTTTTTTATTTAGCCCCCTAACCCCCGAAGGGGGAATACGTAAGGCATTTGATTTCATTATAAGCTCCCCCTTCGGGGGTTGGGGGGCTAAAAAAGTTTGGTTTTTCATTGGGTTTTAGGCATTAACTACGCAACAACTACAACTACAACACAACTAGAACCCATGTTTAATCACAAAAAATAAAGTATGATTCCAAAAGTTTCAAAAGAGATTATCGATTTAGGAGATGGCAGAAGCATCTCAATCGAGACCGGAAAATTAGCTAAACAAGCTGACGGTTCAGTAGTAGTTCAAATGGGAAATGCAATGTTGCTTGCAACAGTTGTATCTGCCCGTAAAGCAAGCCCAGTAGATTTTTTACCTCTTACGGTAGATTATCGTGAAAAATTCGCAGCAGCAGGACGTTTTCCTGGTGGATTTTTCAAAAGAGAAGCAAGACCAAGCGACAGCGAAGTTTTGACAATGAGATTAGTAGACCGTGTATTGCGTCCTCTTTTCCCAGATGATTACCATGCAGAAACGCAAGTAATGATCCAATTAATGTCTCATGACGATAACGTTATGCCAGATGCATTGGCAGGATTAGCGGCTTCGGCAGCTCTTGCTTTGTCTGACATTCCTTTTTCAACCTTAATTTCTGAAGCTCGTGTTGCACGTGTAGACGGACAATTCATCATCAACCCAAGTCGTGCTCAATTAGAATTATCAGACATCGACATGATGATTGGTGCTTCTAAAGATTCTATCGCAATGGTAGAAGGTGAAATGAAAGAAATTTCAGAATTGGAAATGGTAGAAGCTATTAAATTTGCTCACGATGCCATCAAAATTCAAATCGCTGCTCAAGAAAGACTAGTTGCTGCTTTTGGTAAAAAAGAAACTAGAACGTACGAGTTAGAAAAAGAAGACGAAGCTATTTACGCTAAAGTAAAAGCTGCGGCTTACGATAAAATTTATGCTGTTGCAAAAGAAGGAACAGCAAAACAAGAAAGAACAGCTGCATTTGCAGAAATCAAAGAAGAAGTTAAAGCGTTGTTTACTGAAGAAGAATTGGCAGTAGATGGAGATTTAGTTTCTAAATATTTCTACAAAACTAATAAAGAAGCTGTTCGTAACGTAACTCTAGATTTAGGAACACGTTTAGACGGTAGAAAAACAAATCAAATCCGTCCTATCTGGGCAGAAGTTGATTATTTACCATCGGTTCACGGATCAGCATTATTTACTCGTGGAGAAACTCAAGCATTGGCTACAGCTACTTTAGGAACTTCTAGAGAAGCAAACCAAATTGACTCTCCATCAGAACAAGGTGAAGAAAAATTTTACTTACACTATAACTTCCCTCCTTTCTCTACTGGTGAAGCAAAACCACTAAGAGGAACTTCAAGAAGAGAAGTAGGTCACGGAAACTTAGCACAACGTGCTTTGAAAAACATGATCCCTGCTGATTGTCCTTATACTATCCGTATTGTATCTGAAGTATTAGAATCTAACGGTTCTTCTTCTATGGCTACGGTTTGTGCTGGAACATTGGCATTGATGGATGCTGGTATTCAAATGATCAAACCCGTTTCTGGAATTGCAATGGGATTGATTACAGATGGAGCTCGTTTTGCTGTATTGTCTGATATCTTGGGTGACGAAGATCACTTAGGAGACATGGACTTTAAAGTAACTGGAACTGCAGACGGAATCACTGCTTGTCAAATGGACATCAAAATCGAAGGATTAGAATACCACATCATGGAGGAGGCTTTGGCTCAAGCTCGTGAAGGTCGTTTGCATATCCTTGGAAAAATTACAGATACTTTGGCAGCGCCAAAAGCGGATGTTAAAGCGTATGCTCCAAAAATCATCACTAGAACCATTCCTGGTAACTTTATTGGTGCTTTGATTGGACCTGGTGGAAAAGTGATTCAAGAATTACAAAAAGCTACTGGAACGACTATCGTAATCAACGAGGTAAACGAAGAAGGTGTTATTGAAATTTTAGGTACTGATCCTGCTGGAATTGAAGCGGTATTGGCTAAAATCCAATCGATTACTTTCAAACCTCAAATGAATGAGTCTTATGAAGTGAAAGTAATCAAAATGCTTGATTTTGGTGCGGTTGTAGAATACCTTGACGCCCCAGGAAACGAAGTATTGCTTCACGTATCGGAATTGGCTTGGGAACGCACAGAAAACGTTGCGGATGTAGTGAACATGAATGACGTATTCATGGTAAAATATTTAGGTTTAGATCCTAAAACTCGTAAAGAGAAAGTATCTAAAAAAGCCTTAATGCCAAGACCTCCACGTGAGGAGAAAAAAGAGTAATCAGATCTTAGTTTACTAAAGGTTTATTTATAGAGAAAACCCCGTTTCATGTACGTGAAACGGGGTTTTTCGATTTAAACAATTACCCTTTGGGCGTGACCGCATTAGTGTAAAGGATATAATGATAAATTTGATTGCTGATTTTTGATTAACGATTTATGATTTCAGATGTGCAAGACCCGTAAAATCGACGATTTTCTATTTACAACACAAAAATCTGAAATCATAAATCGTTAATCTTCAATCTAAAATCGCTTAACTTAATAACATTGCCCTCACGCAGCCTCACTGCGCCTAAGTACTATTCGTTTTACCAAATAAAACCATCCAAAAACAGTACCAAACCCTAAAAACAACCCAGACATCCACACCACTTTGCCGTAAAAAAACTAATAAATTCAGAAAAAATAACAAAATCAACACCTAATATTCAAAGAAAAAAAATACCTTTAACCCTATTAATCTTAAATCATTCCAATTATTATGGCCTACACAATTATTCAGATCACACGTATCAACACAGAACCTTTTGTATTTCAAAGTCCAGCAACGGTTTGTTACCCAGTAGCACCGTTAATCTCTGCAAAATTCTACACCCCACCTGGTGGATCGTTAACTCTAAAAACCAGAGCTACATTATACATAAACTCCGATGATACTACTCCTCCGACAGTAGAAATCCCTACAGAATCTGGAACTATCCTAACGATGAAATACGATTATGATTTCTCCGAAGTAACCCCAGAATCCTGCGACGTATGGTACGTAGAAGTAGACTACACCTCCGGTACTGTGGGTGGAATAAAAACTATTGAATCTTATATGAAAAACTTAGATCCGGAGACTTCTAGGGGAACTTCTACTGGAGTTCAGAACTAACTTATTTAAAATACAAACTCACATCGTTTAGTTAATCAAGCTTCAAGTTTGAAAAATTAAACGATGTTGTTATAAAAATATACTAAAACCTAAAGAATTCGTAAAATGTTAAAAATAAAATTATTTTATATTTCAATTTTGTTTTTTTATTCATTTCATATTTTTTGCCAAATACAGCCAACTATTTTAACTTTAAACCAAATTTTACAAAAAAAAACTATAAAATTTAAAAGTGAAACTAACTTTAATAAAGCTCAAATTTTCTTTATTAAAAACAATTGGGACTCCACTTTAGTGTATTCAATGAAGCAACTAATTTCTAGTAAAAACAAAGAATTAAAAGATTATTGTCATTTTTTTAGAGGTTATAGTTTAAGAGAGAAAAAACTTTTTAAAGAAGCTCAAACAGAAATGCTTATAGTGTCCAATAAATTCGAGCTCTATCCTTTAGTTAATAAAAATTTAGGCCAAATTTCATTAGAATTAAAAGAATACGAAAAAGCAATAAAATATTTCAAGGAAGTAGAAAAACTACCCATTTCAAACAAACAAACTTATAAAATAAGTGTTATTTACACCAACATAGGCATCTGTTATTTGCATCTCAATCAATTTAAAAAAGCAGAAGAATATCTTTTTAAAAGCAAAGTGTTGCAAGAAAAAGAAAAAGACACTGCATCGCTAATATATTTGTATTTGGATATTGCTAATTTATACTATATGCAATACAAAGATCAACAAGCAATTCCCTATTTTAAAAAAACTTATGCTTTATCTAAAAAAGTCAAAGATTTTGACAAAAAAAAAGAGGCTGCTAAAAACATGTCTGCTGTCGAAGAAAACAGAGGTAACTACAAAGAAGCCTTAGCCTATAGAAAAGAGTCCGAGCAATGGAAAGATTCTCTCAACAACCAAAACAATGTCTGGGCACTCGCAGACTACGAGAAAAAATATGCGGTAGCGCAAAAACAAAAACAAATCTCAGTTCTTAAGGTAGAGAACAAACTAAAAGACACCCAACGTAATACGCTGTTTTACTCGGCACTGGGCTTGCTGTTGCTATTAATAGGAGGCGTTTATCTCTATGCCCAAAAAGTAAAAAATGCCAAAATCATACTTACTCAAAAAGAAAAACTAGACGAGCTCAACGCTACTAAGGATCAATTGTTTTCTATAGTAAGTCACGATTTGCGTTCCTCCGTCAATGCCCTAAAAACCAGCAATGCCAAATTAACCAAATCCCTAGAAACCCAAAACTACAGCGAGCTCGACCAGCTCCTACTCCAAAATAGCGTCATTGCAAACGGCGCCTATAGTTTGCTAGACAACTTGCTTCACTGGGCTATGTTGCAAACCAAACAATTGTATTTCAGCAAAGATTCGGTGCATTTGTATTCCATCGTACAACAAATAGAATACAACTACAAACCGCTACTGCTCGATAAAGGCATTACTTTTGAGAATGCCGTTTCTAAAAATAGTTTTGTCTGGGTAGATCTCGATTCGCTAAAAATCATATTGCGTAACCTGCTTGATAATGCTATCAAATTTTCTCACGAGAACGGTACAATCAGCATCTATACCGTAGAGACAAACACTGCTTTTTGCCAACTCGGGCTACAGGACAGCGGGCTAGGAATGAGCCAAGAAACCATAAACGAGTTGCTGCAAGACAACGAATTATTAGCCAAAAAAAGCAACTCCGAGATTATAGGAACAGGGCTAGGCATGCAATTGTGCAAACAAATGATCCAGAAAAACAACGGCACCCTAGCCATAGAAAGCCAACTCAACCAAGGAACCAAAATGATATTGACGTTCCCAAAAACTCAATAAAATGGACAAAATAAACGTACTTATTATAGAAGACACCCCAGAGCAAAGTGACGCACTGAGCAAAGTGCTGCTAGCCAACAAATACAATATTGTTGGCGTAGCCACAAACTACACTGATGCCCTCACATTATTCTACCAAAACACGGTTGACATCATCGTAATCGATGTCTTCCTAGACGGGAAACCAGAAGGAATTACCTTTGCCGAGACCATCAACATTGTGCCCAACGCCTCCAAGCCTTTTGTGTTTTTGACCAGCTCACAAGACCGTCAGATTTTTGAGAGAGCCAAACTCACCAAGCCGTTTAGCTTCCTGATGAAACCCTTCAACGAGCTAGAAATTCTCTACGCCCTAGAAATGGCAGTCGAAAAATTCTACGAGCAAACCAACGTTTTTTTGAGTGAAGACCAAGACACCGTAATCAGCAATGATTATATGTTCATCAAAAAGAAAAACGCCCTCAAAAAAGTAGCCCTTCAAGACATTCTCTACATCGAAGTCGAAGACCGTTATTGCAACATCATCACCGAGAAAGAAAAATTTGTGATCTTGATTTCGCTAACCAAAATCAGCGCCCTCCTCGACAAAGACAAATTCACCCGAACCCACAGAAACTACATCGTTAACACCGATAAAATAGAAGAAATCATCCTTGCCGATAACCTCATCATCCTCAAAGGAAATCACAAAATAAACCTAAGCGATACCTATAAAGATTTCATCAAGAAAATGAATATTTTGTCGTAAAATTGGTTTTTGTGTGCGTATGTCATTGCGAGTACGGGTCATTGCGAGGTTCCGATAGCTATCGGAAGAAGCAATCTCACTTAGCATATCCGTTTCTATAATCTTCTCTAGTAACTCGTGTTAGTGCGGTTGCTTCTTCCGATAGCTATCGGAACCTCGCAATGATTTTGCCAGTGTCATTGCGTGCGTCTTTGCGAAGAACCAAACAATCTCCCCACTAAATCACCAATCGCAAAAAAATAAAACCCATTCCATATCATTGCGACTTCATAACAACGAAAGTAGCTCTCATAACAATCAAACCATAAAATAGTAGCATCTAGAGTAATTTTACATACTTAAAAAAAAACTCGCAAATACAGAATGCCTTGAGACTAGAACTTAACAACCACACCTATATGCAATTCAAAACTATTTTAAACAAAATCAATCCTTGGATTGGACTTATAGCGTCATTATGCATCATTATTCCGAGCTTATATGACATTATAGACGAACCTTTAACACTAAGTAACGATCATATAATCTTAGTAACAGGTGTATTCTTTATGATTGTATTCTTAAAACAAATATTTGATAGAATTATCAATTTAGAAGAAATGAAATAAATAGCCCAAAAAATAGCCAATACCATCTAATGCTATTTCTTGTTTACAATAAGCTTTCCAACAAACAATTATATTCGCTAGCACAACCTGTTTCATTCTTTTGAGACCCGTTTTTTTGGGTTATATTTAAAATAACAACACCTTTTTTGTAACTTTCTTGAAACTCCTTACGTATAACCATTTGTACACTTAAAAAATTGAGGAGACAAAAACATGAGACAACTTAAAATTACCAAGCAGGTTACCAATCGTGAAACTGCTTCATTAGACAAATATTTACAAGAAATTGGAAAAGTTGACCTTATTACCGCTGACGAAGAGGTAGAATTAGCTCAAAAGATTAAAGCTGGGGACCAAAGAGCCTTAGAGAAATTAACAAAAGCCAATTTACGTTTCGTAGTTTCGGTAGCCAAACAATACCAAAATCAAGGACTTACCCTTCCCGATTTGATCAACGAAGGAAACCTTGGATTGATAAAAGCAGCACAACGTTTTGATGAAACACGTGGTTTCAAATTTATTTCATACGCCGTATGGTGGATTCGTCAATCGATACTTCAAGCTTTGGCAGAACAATCTCGTATCGTTCGTTTGCCTTTAAATAAAATTGGTTCTATCAATAAAATCAACAAAATGTACGCATTATTAGAGCAATCTAATGAACGTCCACCATCTGCTGAGGAAATTGCAAAAGAACTGGATATGACTGTAAATGATGTAAAAGAGTCCATGAAAAACTCTGGTCGTCACTTATCTATGGATGCCCCTCTTGTAGAAGGAGAAGATTCTAACCTTTACGATGTATTGCGTTCAGGAGAATCTCCAAACCCAGACAGAGAATTAATCCACGAATCATTGCGTACCGAAATCGAACGTTCATTAGAAACATTAACTCCAAGAGAGGCTGATGTGGTTCGTTTGTACTTTGGTCTTGGCGATCAACACCCAATGACACTGGAAGAAATAGGCGAAACTTTTGACCTAACTCGTGAGCGTGTACGTCAAATCAAAGAAAAAGCAATCCGTAGATTGAAACATACTTCTAGAAGTAAAATATTAAAAACGTATTTAGGTTAATCCTTCTTCCCATAGCTATCAGAATCGGCTCAGGATGACAAAATATCCCCAAATTAAAATTTTTAAATACTTTACTTTTTAAATCTTTTAATTCAAAATGAACAACAGTCTGATTAACTGTTCGTTTTTTGATTGATGATTGAAACTCCGGCTGATTACCGGAGTTTTATTTTTTTAGACAATCATAGGATTCAATGTATTTTCTTTATGTTCCAATCAGAAATCAAAAAAAATCGTTAATCTTTGCGATCTTTGCGAAAATCTTTGCGCCTTTGCGGTTAAAAAAACTAATTTTGCAAAAAACTACAAACTAGTAAAGACGTACAGTAGTGCGTCTCAACAAAACAACTTCACAATGAAAAACACATTAATTGCCCCTTCTGTACTGGCTGCCGATTTTGCAAATCTGCAACGTGACATAGAAATGATCAACAACAGTGAGGCCGATTGGTTTCATATAGATGTAATGGACGGTCATTTTGTACCAAACATATCATACGGAATGCCTGTTATCGAAGCGATCAAGAAACACGCTACCAAACCATTGGATGTTCACTTGATGATTGAAAAACCAGAAAGATACATTGAAGAATTCGCGAAAATTGGAGCAGACATCATCACTGTACATTACGAATCTACTGTTCATTTGCACCGTACGTTAACACAAATAAAAAATGCAGGTTGCAAAGCGGGTGTTGTTTTAAATTTGACCACTCCTGTTTCCGTTCTTGAAGACATACTTTCAGAATGTTATATGGTTTTGATAATGTCTATAAACCCAGGTTTTGGAGGTCAAAAATTCGAAGAAATCACATACAACAAAGTTCGAAAACTTAAAAAAATGATTACCGACCAAGGACTGAACACTTTAATAGAAATAGATGGAGGTGTAACCAACAAAAATGCCGTTCAGTTAGTTGAAGCAGGTGCAGATGTTTTAGTTGCTGGAAGCTATATTTTTAAAGCCGAAAACCCAACTCAAGCCACCGCCGATTTAAAAAAAATGACAGCGATATAAAAATACAAAAGTCCCAATACTCATAGTAGCATTGGGACTTTTTTCATAACAACCCTTTATTTATACTGATCAATCAAATACTTAATAAGATCGGTCGTGGTTACAATTCCAACCAATAAACTTCCTTCACAAACTGGCAAAGCATGAAATTCGTTGCCTGCCAAAATCTCTGCAGCTTCTTTAATGGTAGTTTCTGGAGAAATGGTAATTAATTTTTTGGCCATCACCTGCTCTACCGTAAACATATTATAAACCGTCGTATCTACAACCTCTTCGTCATCATCGATAGCATCTGCAAAAGAGATGCGTAACAAATCGGTATAACTCAACATTCCTATTATGGCAGTTCCGCTTACTACCGGAATATGTCTAATTTTATGGTGTTTAAAAAGAGACTCCGCTTTTGTCAAATCATCTAAAATAGTCAATTTGATAATATCCTTTGTCATAATAGCCGACACTGGCACTCGATGTTTCATAGCTCTTCTTCTTCAAATTATACCCAAATTTAAAAAAGAAAATCAATCCAAAATATGATGTTTATCACCTTAAGCCATAAAGTATAATTTAGCCAATAAATTAAGGCTTCATATTCAACATCAAACAGACGTTCTTATAAAGATGGGGAAACTGTTTTTTAAATTCCAAAGGGGTTTCAAAATAGTGTTCGAGTATCACAGCAAGAAACTCAAACTGATTGGTAAAAGCATAAATTCTAAAATAGTTGGATTGAATTAGTTGCTTCCTAACAGTTGAATCACTGACTTCTTCACTAATAATACTATACATTCTAGAAAAAAGCATCGCACCATTATCATTACTTTGCAAACCATGATAATGCAATGCATGCGCAAATTCATGAATTCCGAGATTCAGATTATCATTTGTAATATCGTATCCTTTTTGAAAATCTTCCCAAGAAAAAACAACCGCTTTCGCCTTGGGATTAAATTCTCCCTTATGATATTGTTTGGTAATCATTGAAAAATAGACGGATGGATAAATTATTATTTTATCTAAAACATCGCAAAGATACTCACGCATCCCAAAAGACAACATGATATATGTGGCCGCAACATATATTTTTACTTCTTCGGTAATTACAAAGTTTTTACGACCTACAAATTCGTATTTCTCTATAAAACTAGCAATTCTATGCTCAAAATAAATTTTCTTCCTATCAGACAAACCTATATAAAAAGGAAATTGAGTGTTTAAGAAGTGTGATGCAGCGGGGGTAATTTTCTTCGGAAAAAGGTAAAAATGAACAAAGAAGGGTCTGTCAAATACTAAGCCGAAGCAGTATTCCAGAAACATAAAAATAACACGTACAAAAAGACCTAAAAAAATCAGAAAAACAATAAAAGTAAAAATAAGGATAATGTTTTCCATAAAATTGATTTAATTTAACGTACAGTTTTAATTTTAATAGATACCAAAACTTAAAACAATTTATACTTTTTATTTGAGGAATCAGTACATCATCCTGTACGAACTAGTTTAAACAAGTAAACCTATACTAAAAGAGTTTCAATTCCTGCTTCAGCACAATCTACTGTTGCAATATTTATTTTAGCATTTAATTCAACTGCTTTCTGCTATGCTACTACCATTATTTTTTCGGCTTGTTCTAAGGTAATATTCATCTTTCTCAATTTAACTATTCCACACTTTTTGTTTCAAAAATCAACGAATAATAATCTTCTTTTTTTTCAGAATATAAAAAACATTTTACATTACTTTCCCACAAGCCAAAGTAAACTAAAAGTTTTATATAAAAAAACCACCAGCACGGCTGGTGGTTTTAAAATAAAGAAATTACTCCTTTTATCTAATCAACTATTAAGAATAGAGATTAGTTGAATAAAAATTGATATTATGGAGTTACTGTTAGTACAGCACCATTTGTAAGTGTTAAGCCATCTGAAAAAGTAGCAACAAAAGCCAAACGAATTGTTTTATTTCCAGTAGCACTAAATGCAGGGTCAGTACTTAATGTAGAAGAATTAAACGATGCAGTCGCTCCATCTATTGTTGTATCAGATACTTTAGTACCAACTACTACAGGACCACTAGCCGCAGTGTTGTTGTAAACTGTAAGTGATTTTAATGTTACACCTTCTTTAAGAAAAGTGTAGATAAAAATAGGTTTTCCTATGTCTGTACGTTTAAATTTCGCATCACCTGAGACTCTTGCAGGATTTGTACTTGCTCCAAGTACTGGTCTTCCACTTGCTGCTGGCATATTAATGTCATCACTAGAATTCTCAGTACAAGATGCAAAAGCAACAAATAAGAAGAGTAGAGCGATTTGTTTTATATATTTTTTCATGTTTTATATTTTAAAGATTATTTATCCCAAAAAAGCGGTGTGTATAAGAAGTCTCCTCCAACTGCAGTTGCAGCAGCTTTGTAATTGGTAGGGTTTAGAGTTTGTTCTCTAATTGGGTAAGTCATTCTTACAGGAACTTTTCCGTTTGATGCTGGAGCTGCGGTAGCAGGAGCAGTAAGCACAGGGAAATCTAATCTTCTTGTAAATGTCCATCCCTCAAAACCTCTGTTAAACATAGCATACCATGCTTGAGTACCAATTTTTTGTTGCCAAGTTCCAACAGCTGTAGCATAAGCAACAGCAGGTTTAGCTAAATAAGTTGCTATGTCTGTTGGTACTACGCCCCAGTCTGCCATAGAAGCAGTAATGGCAGTAGTGTAGTGTGCGTCAACAGAACCAGCTACTGCTACACCTCTTGCTGCAGCCTCAGCCAATAAAAATTCAACTTCAGCATAGTCCAATAAAGTTGCACTAAATTCTTGAGCTTGAATTTTATCACTTACGTGAGTAAAACTAGAGTAAGTATTTTTAACACCTACTACACCACCAACATAAGGTGTTTTGTTTTGGGCAAAATAAGCAGTTCTTCTCGGGTCAGCTAATGTGTTTAACGCGTCAACAAATGGCTTAGCTGGCACGAAATCATGTCTTCCAGAGAAAACCATATCTACATAAAGTGGATTTGTGTTCGGTAAATCATGCATGTAAGCTACTTTGGCATTGTCTGCATTCGAATCAATAATATTTGCAGTAGCTGATGTAATAATAGCATCAGCTGTAGCGTCTCCAGCAGATTTAAGATTTACCCCTAGTTTAAGCTTAATACTGTTGGCAAACTTTATCCAACGGTTTAGATTATCAGCATAAATTACATCCCCAGTACCAAATGCCGCATTGCCAACATCAATAGTAGCTATGTCAGTATTCAAACGTTTGATAAGATCTAAGTAAATCTCTTTTGCAGGAGTATATGCAGGTAAATAATCTGCAGATCCTTGCAAAGCTTCAGTATAAGGTACATCACCAAAAGTATCTACTAATATTTGAAAATTGTAAACCGTTAAAATATCAATCAAGATTAACTGGTTTTTCTTTACAGCAGTTTTAGTGACAAAGTCTGGATCATTAGCCAAAATTACATCGTTATTCAGATATATTTTTGCTTGATTCAAATCCGCCAATGGGCCCGCATAAATGGCACTCCAGTGACTATCAGAGATTTTTCTTGTTGTCCATTCGTAGTTTGATTCGTCCAAATACGTTGTTTCTGTCCATTGTTGATTTACCAATCTAAAAATATTCCTATTTACATTGGTACTCGTAACTTGGTCAGCCGTAGTTTTCTCTGCATTAGTAAACAACGTGTAAGCAGGTACTATAGATGGGTTTTTTTCATCTGTATTTAGATTAGTAAGACTATCCTCGTTACATGAAGCCGTGAGAATTAATATCCCTAAAACATATATTATTTTTTTCATTTTTATTGTATTAAAATTTACACGATAAGTTAAACCCAATATCTCTTGTTGTAGGAAGTGACCCTGTAGAATAACCTCTTGATCTACTTCCAGAAGACAAACCACTTTCTGGATCAGCGTAAGGCAAGTTTTTACTGATGATCCATAAATTAGACCCCAATATGCTTAACGTAGCGTCTTTGACAAAGGTTCTGTCAAACATTTTTCTTGGAAAATTATAAGAAATAGAAACCTCTCTTAATTTAACGTAAGAAGCATCATAAATAAATGCTTTGTTAGGTGCTGCTAAATAACCGTAATTATTAGAAAATGTACCTGGGTTAACTACAGTCATAGTGTTTGCAGTCCCATCAGGTGCTACACCTTGATTTACTACACCAGTTTCTCTAATGTTACCAAGTGCAGTTTCTTTGTAAAGACCTGTTGCAAGACCGTAATACATATCTAAAGAAAAGATATCTCCACCATGTTGAGTGTCAATTAAAAATCCTAAAGACACATTTTTATAATTAAATTTGTTTCTAATACCACCCATCCAATCTGGATTAATGTTTCCAATAATTTTATCAGAAGTACTTGAGATCATGTATTTACCTGTAGCTTGATCTACAGTTTTTTGTCCATTCGTGTATATATAATTGGTCCCTTTTAATGTTCCATAAGGTTCTCCTGGAGTTGCATTAGAAGTTACACCACCTTGGAAAGAAGCTAATTGCAGATTCTCTAATCCATTAGGTAAAGCAACTACTGTACTTTTGTTATTAGACCAGTTTACGGTAATATTCCAGCTAAAATCTTTCGTTTTTATCGGAGTTCCTGTTAATTGAACTTCAAAACCTTCATTGTTGATGGTTCCTCCATTTACAACAGCATTAGTAACGTTTGAAGCCGAAGAAACTGCCCCAGAAACGATTTGATCGATAGATTTTGTTTTGTAATATGTAACGTCAAAACCTAATCTATTATCTAAAACGCTTGACTCTAAACCAACTTCAAAAGAGTTTGTTCTTTCTGGCTTAAGATCTGGGTTTTTGTTGGTATTTGGAAGAGAATAAATCGGTTGACCTTGGAAATTTGAACTTCTGTTGTAAGTATTTACTAAACTTAAAGCTGTAGCGTCATTTCCTACTTCGGCATAATTCACTCTGAATTTTCCTAAATTCAACCAGTCTACTTTTACTAAATTAGAGAATACTATTGCTCCCGAAATAGCTGGGTAAACATAAGAATTGTTCCCTTGCGGTAAAGTTGATGACACATCTCTTCTCACAGAGGCGTCTATAAAATAAGTACTTTTGTAACCGATAGACCCTTGAGCATAAAGGCCATTAACTCCAGCAGCTGTTTTTGTTTCTACAGGGAAAGGTAATGCGTATCTTGAGTTAGCTAATGAATAAATTCCAGGTACAACTAAACCTCCAATTGTTGATGCCAATACATTGTCAACACTTTGTCTTCTTATATTCGATCCCAATACACCTGTTAAGCTTATATCTTCTCCGATTTTTTTGTTGAAATTCAACATAACATCGTAATTAATTTCTTGCAAATTAATATCGTATCTTTGGTAACCAGATGTTTCGTCAACTGGGGAAAGACCAAATCCTGAAGCAACCGAACCAACTGCTCTGCGTTCTTCTTGAAGTTGTTTAGAAGTATCCAAAGAAACTCTACCCATTGCAGACATCCAAGGAGTAATTTCGTAGTTAAGGGAAGCATAACTAATCAAACGTGTTTTTTCGTCTGATGAGAAATTTTTGTAACGCGTAAAATAAGGATTATCCCAATAAATCGGCACTAGACCACTTACATCTGTTGGATCAGACAAGTTCCATGTTGCGTTTTGACCACCAGAATTAAAATAAGCATCTTTTTGAGCTTTAATGTCAACATTGGTTTCCCACCATTGACGGAATGTCCCCATAATGTTGTCATTATATCCTGTTGAGTTTCTACCTACAGTGTTTTGCAAAGTCACAGCAGCATAAACATTAGCTGTTAATTTGTCTGTTATTTTTTGACTGAAACGAGCACTCAATTGATTTTTTTTCAACTCACTATTTGGCATTATACCTGTTTGGTTGAAATTTGAGTAAGATAAAGATAAACTAGATCTGTCTGTTGCTTTTTCGAAAGCGATGCTATTGGTAAAAGTGTGCGCATCATTAAAAAAGGTAGCCGGACCATTTTTAGCCGCTTGCCATGGAGTAGCTTTTCCATAATTTGAAGAAGATGGAGTAAAAGCATCCCATTGATAAACCATTATAGATGGATCAAATTTATCTCCATAAGAAGCATCGTTTGAAGTATCTACTGTGTCAGGTGTTCCAGTTCCTAAAAATGAAGAACCAAATCCATAACCTGAACCATATTTGTTTTGGTACTCTGGGAAAGTTGATTTATCAATACTTCCATTTGTAAAACCAGTAGAGAAAGTCACTCCAACTGAATTGTCAGTTTTAGTTTTCCCTTTCTTTGTAGTAACCATTACAACACCATTAGCTGCTCTTGAACCATACAAGGCGGTTGCTGCAGCTCCTTTAAGGATATTTACGCTTTCGATATCTTCTTGATTGATATCAGATGCGCCATTCCCATAATCATAACCTCCACCACCTGTTTGTTGGCTTGAGAAGTTTGTATTTGAATTGTCAATTGGCACTCCGTCAATAACCCAAAGAGCCTGATTATTACCAGTTAATGATTTATTACCACGAATTACAACATTCGTAGAACCTCCAAAGTTAGTATTTCTTGTGATCTCAACACCAGCTGCTTTTCCTTGTAAAAGATTGGCAACGTTTGGCGTCGGTGCTCCTCCATTCAAATCACTCCCTTTGATTTGTTGTGAGGCATAACCCAAAGATTTTTTTTCTCTTTTGATACCCTGAGCTGTTACAACTACACTTTCTAATTGTGTTGCATCACTTGAAAGTTTTACATTTAATGTTGTTGAACTAGCTGGTTTTTCAATAGCCTTCATCCCAACATAGCTAAACACCAATTCATCGTTTGGAGTAGCTTTAATAGAATATTTACCATCAAAATCTGATTGAGTTCCATTCTTCGTCCCTTTTACTAATACACTCACCCCTGGTAAAGGCATACCTGCATTGTCGGAAACAATTCCTGAAACAGATCTCTCTTGCGCAAAAGTTAGTTGCGCCACAAGTACTACTAGAAGTACTAAGAATCCATTGAAATTTAATTTCATTATTTTAAATTTTTGAAAATTAATATACCGCAAACTTTAAAATAATTTCTTGTAGCGAGAAATGGGATACAAATACGAAGCGTTATTTTTTTGGGTAAAAAAAAATCAATACACTTTTAAAAACATAAAATACAACAATAATTATAACATTTTAACACAAAAAGATGCGTTTTTATCACAAAACAACCCAATGAACAATTAAAATTAAAAAAATTAAAAAACAATTATTAATCTTAAATAATTAAGAAAAAAGAGTCACGCTATATTTTTATAAAAATGTTTTATTTAAATCAATATTAAATTTATATTAAAATTGTATTAAATTTAACACAACGGAAATCACTGAGACAAACCACCAATTAGTTTAAAAATATTAATCTACAAACAATTACATCCGAAAATTCCTAATTAAAAAAAACAGCAATTGTCTTTTACTTCCCTTTTAAATTTACAACTAAAGATTGTATCAAAATAAACGATAATTCACAGGCTCAAATGACAGATGAAATAAAAAAAGCTACCTATTAAGGGTAGCTTTTCCATTCTTGTTATAAAAAAAGTTTATTTACTAATTCAAAATCAATTAAAAATAACAAGAAACTTATACTGTAATTACATTCTCTAGATTATGCTTTACATTCACTAAACTCAATTTTAAGATTACCAACTTCATTCATTTTTTTTTAATCTTAACTATAAAAGTCTTCAATAGCCGCATTTAGAACACCACTTTTTATGGACGTAATATGAAAATCTCGTATCTCTTTCTCTTCAAACAACTCACTTATAGCGATAACCTTACCATTAGAAGATTTGATATTAAAATAAAACATATTACCGTTTGGTGATTTTTTCCTATTAAACTTCATACTATCCTGTGAGTTGCACTTTACAGAATAAATACCTTTTATGCACATTGTTTTCCTTGTGTAACTTCCGCTACAAAAAATTGTCCGGTCCTGCTTGTCTTTATAACTAAATCGAAACATACCATCTGTATTCTTCATAATTACAAATCTTTCCATTTATAAATTAATTATATATTATTAATAAAAATCCGTTTGTGTTTAAACCGTAACTTTTGATTTCTACTCCATTTTTACTTTTATTTACTGACCTTATTCACACTTTAAAATCTTTGTTTTTTCAATTGGATTTAAGTTTATAGAATTATACCATGTTATTAAATCTCTTTAAAATGTCTTTTTTGAATTCATTTATACTGTTCAATTTAATACAGGACAATACGGTCAATTTACCAATAAAATCATTTTTCTTTAAATTGGCTTCCAGTATTTGAATTTATGTTGAAGTAGTTTATTGACAAATCATCAATAACGATAAGTATCTGATTGTTTCTGGAAAGACTTTTTACTCCTCTAGAAACTACATATGCAGATCCACAAAATTTATTATTTCTTTTCAGCTGAACTCCAGTAGCTCTATTCTAAAGTTCATTAAGAATTTTCACTTGTAGTTCCCAATGCCAAATCAGCTCCTTTTACTTGTTGAATAGTATTGACTAGCGATTTTTCGCCCCCCTAAAACCATCAGGGCAATTAACTAAAGATCAATTATTTGATATTTTAAACCTAGTTACTATCGATGAAATAGTTACTATTTATTTGCATTGCAACATAGCTAAAAATCAAGACTTGATTTGATGTTGCTTTAATTTAAGATCTTCCATCAAAATTAGTTTGTGTTCCTGTTTTTGATTTCTTCCACTAATACTCTCGCGTCTAACAAAAGCAATTCGGCATTGACTGCAACAACAACCAAAACTGTTCTCTTTTACGCAAAAAAAAAAGCTACACTCAAAGTAAAAACAACATTAGAATGTGATGTGATTTATTGCTTTTTTATTTTCACTTTCTAAACTTTATGAATGCGAATGAAATAAAAGAAAATCGAAAAAACTAACTAAAAGTAAATTTACTCGACAAAAAACATTCATTTTACACATTCAAAAGGATAGTCTTACTTTTAATGGTCAGATAAAAACTAATATTAATTTTTCATTAAATTATGAATCCGCTATTTACACATGAAATTTCTGATACCACTTAATCGATTCACACATAAATAGTTAACACAAATCAATTAATTTACAAGTACAACAATTGATACATCCAACCCAATTTTTAACATCTTGAATTCAAAAAAAAAAGTTGCCAAACCAAAAAAAGTTTAGATCATACATCAATACATCTTTAATTTTAAAAGATGCACACAAAATCATTAGTTGATATTTTTTGAGGTTTTATCAATAAATAAGCAAGTATTGCTTTTTCGAAGTTAAAATTCATCGTGTAGTTTTACGAAAAGTGGAAGGTGATTTTTTAGGTATTCAATATCAGTGATTTTTTTCACAGTTATCCCCTAAAAAACTAAAGGCGTGAAGATTATACGAATTTAGTATAATCTTCACGCCTATTAAAATTTGCTATGTGACCACGGCAGGGTTCGAACCTGCAACCCTCAGAGTCGAAATCTGATATTCTATCCAGTTGAACTACGCAGTCAATATTAATTTTAGATTATTGATTGCAGATTTTAGATTTAAAACCTGCAATCAATAACCTTGTCTTTTTTTAAGTCAATAATTTCTTTACTATGGTGGAAATGGTTTTCCCTTCGGCTGTTCCTCCTAATTGAGCAGCTGCCAATCCCATTACTTTACCCATAGAAGCAATTCCTGAAGCACCTGTTTCGGCAATGATTTTTGCAATCACAGCTTCTACTTCTGCTTCATTCAATTGAGCTGGCAAGAATTTTTCGATTACCGCGATTTGCGCCAATTCTGGTTCAGCCAAGTCTAAACGATTTTGTTCTGTGAATATTCTAGCGCTTTCTTTACGCGTCTTAACTAATCTTTGAAGCAATTTAATCTCGTCGTCTGCTGAGATTTCTTCTTTTGAACCTGAGGCAGTTTGCGCCAATAAAATTTCAGATTTTATAGCTCTTAGGGCTTCTAATGCTACTGTATCTTTGGCTCTCATGGCGGTTTTTATTTCGTCCATGATTTGTATTGATAAACTCATATAGATTTATGATTTTAGATTTATGATTTTAAATTTCGGTAGCTGAGCTTGTCGAAGCTAGTCTACATTGTCATGTAAATACGAATTATTGGAACGCAATTGTAAATCATTGTTACTGTCTGTCCCAACAGATATTCTAGAATTTGAATTGTTGTTTTGTGAACTCGAAAGATCGATACCAAATCGCTTGTAGGCTGGTTCTCTTTCTAACTCATCGACTCTAGAGACATTATCATGAAACTTATAATTAAAATCTTTTAATTTTTTTCTTCTTTCTTCTGCTCTAAATCGTAAAGTTTCTTCTATTGTCATGTCAATAGGAGAATTATTTTCTAACACTGGAGCCTCTTCAACCGGATTCATCACTCGCTTCATTGTGATGTTTAATTCTGCAGGAATCACTTCCTCCACCACTTTTGCAGCTGGCTTACTGTCTAGAAAGTCATTATCTACCTCCATATATTCTTCAAGAGAATATTTTATGATTCCATTGTCTGATAATTCTGTTACTGGAACAAATTGTACCGGCTGAACGACTTTAATATCACGAGTTTCGTTTGTAAGTTCAAACAAAATATCATTCTCTTGCTTCACAGCAACTGGCTCTGCTCTATGCAAAGGCATATCAAAAGAAAAAGCAGTTTGCTCTTGTTTTTCTTCAAAACGAATTGGCTCTGATTTTACCTCTCTAACTTGTTCTATTGTTGGGTTAGAAATAACAAAATCAATATCTTTTATAGGAGAAACAATTTCGAAAGTCACATCCAAATTTTTAATAAACTCAGACATAACCATCAACTCAGTCTCGTCAATAGAAGCAATTACCGGTTCTGGAATCGCAACTTCATCTTCTATTAAATCAAAAACTATTCTTTCAGCTGCTGCATCATTAGCTGTCGTTACTTCACTATTAAGATTAAAACCGGCTACTGTAATATTAGACAAATCAAAAACCCCTCTTTGTTCATCTTCTAATGTATGTATGATTTTTTTAGGTTCAACATTTACGATTTCGTTTTGTTGTTCTACATCAAATCCAGTAGCAATAATGGTTACAGCAATAGCATCACCTAGAGTTTCGTCTTCACCAACCCCCATGATAATATTGGCATTAGAACCTGCCTCTGACTGAATGTGTTCGTTGATTTCGGCAATTTCATCAATAGTAATTTCATTAGTTCCAGAAACGATAAGCAACAATACGTTTTTGGCACCAGTAATTTTATTATCATTCAAAAGCGGAGAATCTAAGGCCGAAACAATTCCTTCTTTGGCTCTATTTTCGCCAGAAGAAACAGAAGATCCCATAATAGCAGTTCCACTATTATACAATACGGTCTTAGCGTCACGTAAATCGATATTTTGAGTATAGTGATGCGTAATTACTTCAGCAATACCTCTAGAGGCTGTTGCCAAAACTTCATCCGCTTTTGAAAATCCTGCTTTGAAACCAAGATTTCCATATACTTCTCTTAATTTATTATTGTTGATTACAATCAATGAATCGACTTGCTTACGCAATTTTTCGATTCCGATAAGGGCTTGCTCTTGACGCACTTTCCCTTCAAACAAGAATGGCAAAGTCACAATTCCAACGGTAAGAATATCTCTTTCTTTGGCCAATTGTGCAATAACTGGTGCAGCTCCGGTTCCGGTTCCACCCCCCATTCCTGCAGTTATAAAAACCATTTTGGTATTGCGGTCCAACACTTTTTCAATTTCGGCAACACTTTCAATAGCGGATTGATGGCCTACATCTGGGTTTGCCCCAGCTCCAAGACCTTCGGTTAAATGAACTCCTAGCTGAATTTTATTCGGCACAGAACTATTATCCAGTGCTTGGGAATCGGTATTACAGACGATGAAATCAACGCCTTTAATCCCTTGTTTAAACATGTGGTTAATGGCATTACTACCACCTCCACCTACTCCGATAACTTTTATTACATTTGATTGATTCTTTGGTAAATCAAATGAAATGCTTCCAAATTCTGAGTTGCTTGACATAATATGGGGTTTTGAAATTTTATTAATTTTATTTTTTTTTACTACTCTTGGCTTGGGGCAAAAAGGAGAACTGATAACTTATTCTATTCTTGATAATACTTACTCTGCGTTATCCAAAAAATCTTTAATCTTATCCACATATTTATCAAAAAAGGATCTTCTAATTTTGTTTTCAGTCGATTCTTCTTTGGTATAATTTTGCTGAAACACGTTTTCAGGTTCCACGTATACTTCTTCTTTTGCTTCCACAATTGCCTCGATTACTGGTTCTCTGAAATAAGTCACTTTTTCAGGGACACCCATCGCTTGCATTCTAACTGCGCTTTGTGTATTATTTTCGATACTGTTCATTACTAATCCAACCGCTGTAGCATATAAAGGACTTGAAATCTCTTCATCTGAGTTTCCGGCCAAATGCTCGTTTGGATAACCAATTCTTGTATCCATTCCGGTAATGTATTCTACCAGTTGTTTAATGTGCTTTAATTGAGCACCACCACCTGTAAGTACAATTCCTGCAATCAATTTTTTGCGAGGATCTTCATGACCATAGGCTCTCACTTCCGTAAAAACTTGTTCAATAATTTCTACAACTCTTGCATTAATTATTTTCGACAGATTTTTTAATGAAATTTCTTTTGGTTCTCTACCTCTTAAACCTGGAATAGAAACAATTTCATTGTCCTTATTCTCTCCTGGCCAGGCTGAACCAAATTTCACTTTTAATAATTCGGCTTGTTTTTCTATAATGGAACACCCTTCTTTAATATCATCTGTAATTACATTTCCTCCAAAAGGAATAACCGCAGTATGACGAATGATCCCATCTTTGAAAATAGCTAAATCAGTAGTTCCTCCTCCAATATCTATAAGAGCAACACCCGCCTCTTTTTCTTCTTGACTCAAAACAGCATCCGATGAAGCTAATGGTTCTAATGTTAATCCTGACAATTCAATTCCTGAACTTTGGATACATCTTCCCACGTTTCTAATAGATGACGCTTGCCCTACAACAACATGAAAACTGCTTTCCAGTCTTCCACCATACATTCCTATTGGCTCTTTGATATCTGATTGCCCATCAATTTTAAATTCTTGTGGCAATACATGAATAATCTCTTCTCCCGGAAGCATCGCTAATTTATGAACCTGATTGATCAATAAATCAATATCGCTTCCTCCAATTACTTCTTCTGGATTACTTCTGCTGATGTAATCACTATGTTGAATACTTCTGATGTGTTGTCCTGCGATACCAACTACGACATCTTTAATTTTATACCCCGAATTATTTTCGGCTTCAAGAATTGCTTGTTGTATGGATTGAATCGTTTGTGTAATGTTATTTACAACGCCTCTCGCTACCCCTAAGCTTTTGGATTTTCCTACACCCAAAATTTCAAGCTTCCCGTATTCATTCTTTTTGCCGATCATGGCAACAATCTTAGTCGTCCCAATATCTAGACCTACCGCAATATTCTCTTTTTCCATTTTCTATTTATTTAGTACAAACAACTTGTTCCGTAAATCTCAGATCTATTTTTTTATATTTATGCAACGAACTGTCTAAACTTACCTTTTGAAAAAAAGCTTTATAGTTTTTGAATTTTCGCTCTACATTTATCATATTTCCAAAATCAATTTGAAAATTATAGTTTCTATTCAGCATTAATAAGCTACCATTGGACATAATTTTGATGCCAATAATGTTTTTTTTCAGAAACCCATCATCATAAATCACCTTAAATAATTCGAATAAATCTTTGCTATTTTTCTTGTTTATCTCCCCAGAAACAAGTGGAACTCGAGCCGTAAAATTGGCTGACAATGGCATTTTATTACCCTCGCTATCAATATAGAAGGAGCCCTCATCATTAAAAACTCTAGCTATAGGTGTCTTTTGTTTTACAACCGCCTTTAGAACTCCATCGATACTTACAAACACATCTGCTCTCTCGATCATCGCTTGAGCATTTAACACTTGCTCTAGCTTATTCAAATCTAACCTATCTTTTCTTACGATAGTAGCGTTCGAATTATTTTCTATTAACAATTTATTAACCGCTTCCTGTTTCATAAAAAGAGCGTTTTCACCTACAAAAACAACAGCTGATTTAGTCAATTTTCTCTTTGAATTTCTTTTTGATGTGAATGAAAAAAGAAAAATTACCAAGAAAAACATAAGTAATAATCGAACGTTATTCCAATTAAATATTTTCATACAATGCCTTTTTAATTGAAGGAACCATTTCCCCTAAATCACCTGCGCCAATAGTTACAATGACACGAGCATCATTAGCCAAAATTGTAGGAATCAAATCCACTTTTGAGATTAATTTTTTATGCTCATTTGTCATTTTATCCATAAGCCATTGTGAATTTACGCCTTCCATCGGCAGTTCTCGTGCCGGATAAATATCCAATAAAAGCACTTCATCAAAAGCTGATAAACTTTTGGCAAAATTATCTGCAAAATCTCTGGTTCTGCTAAACAAATGAGGTTGAAATATAGCCAATATCTTTTGACCCGGATACAATTCCCGAACCGCTTGATGAACCGCATTTATTTCGGTAGGATGATGCGCATAATCATCAATATAAACTAAATTTTCTTCTCTAATTTGATACGAAAACCGTCTTCTGATACCTTTAAACGACAACAAAGCTTTCGCAATAACCTCGGTTGGGGTGCCGTAGGTTATTGCCATAGCTAGTGCCATTAAAGCATTCATTAAGTTATGCTTACCTGGCAATCCAAAATGTAAATCTTTAATTAATTCGTTTGGAGTTTTAACATCAAAAACGTAACTACCGTTTTCTATTCTTACATTGAATGCTTTATAAACAGCCTCCTCATTTACGGCACAAACCACCCCGTCGATAGGCAATTCATTGGTAATAAACAGATTGCTTTTATCTTCTACTTTGTTGGCAAATTCTACAAAAGAAGCTTCAATTGCTTCACTAGTCCCATAAATATCCAAATGATCCGCATCCATTGATGTGATACAGGCAATATTGGGATGCAAATGCAAAAAGGAACGATCAAACTCATCGGCTTCAACTACAGTAACCGTTTTTCCGGTTCCAATTAAATTAGAATCGTAATTCTCAACAATACCACCGATAAAAGCCGTAACATCGGCTCCGCTTTCATACAAAATATGACCTAAAATACTAGAGGTAGTCGTTTTTCCGTGGGTTCCAGCAACAGCAAAACAAAAAGTATCTTTAGTAATTATCCCTAGAACTTCGGCTCTCTTTTTTACATAAAAACCTCTTTCCAAGAAATAATTCCATTCTGAGTGCGAGATTGGCACTGCTGGCGTAATAATAACCAAAGTGTTTTCTACATAACAATCAGTTGGAATCAACGCTATACTATCTTCAAAATGAATGTCAATTCCACTTTCTATTAATTCACTGGTAAGAATGGAAGGCGTTTTATCATAGCCCGAAACCTGCTTTCCGATAGCCTTGAAATAACGAGCCAAAGCGCTCATTCCGATACCTCCAATCCCTATAAAATAGACGTTTTTTATTTGATTCAGGTTCATTTGTTTTCTTTTATTAAGATTCTTCAGTCTATTCTCTTTATTCTTTATTCTTTACTCTTTTCCAATCAACTTCACAATTTCATCTACTATTTGTTCCGTTGCTTTTGGCTTAGCCAATTTTTTAATATTTTGACTCAATTGTTCTTGCTTTCCCGGATCTTTTATCAACGATTCAAATACTAAACTAAAGTCTACATCCAGCTGTGATTCTTTAAGCAAAATAGCTCCTTTTTTATTCACTATTGCCTGAGCATTTTTGGTTTGATGATCCTCAGCAACATTGGGCGATGGTATAAAAATGACAGGTTTCCCAACGATACACAATTCCGAAACCGAAGATGCTCCTGCTCTAGAAACGACTACATCGGCAGCTGCATAAACCAGATCCATTCTTTCGATAAAAGCAACTACTTGAACATTGGTCTTATTGTATTTTTTATAATCCTCTAAATAAAATTTCCCACATTGCCAGATAATCTGAACGTTAAGAGATACTAATTTATCTAATTCTTTTTCTATCAATTGGTTTATCCTTCTTGCTCCAAGACTTCCTCCTAGTACCAAAAGTGTTTTTTTATTCGCATCTAATTTAAAATACCCAATAGCTTCTTCTCTTTTACTATCAATCTCCATTAAATCTTGACGAACTGGATTTCCGGTTAAAATCATTTTATCCTTAGAAAAAAAACGTTCCAGATGATCATACGCCACACAAATGACATTTGCTTTTTTACTTAATAATTTATTAGTAATTCCCGGAAAAGAATTTTGCTCCTGAATCACAGTTGGAATATCCATTGTATTGGCCATTTTCAACAATGGTCCACTTGCGAACCCACCTGTTCCTATAACCACATCTGGCTTAAACTTCTTTATTATTTTTCTGGATTCCCATAAACTATTCAATAATTTAAAAGGGAACATTGCATTTTGAATCGTTAATTTTCTTTGCAAACCTGCAATCCAAAGCCCTTTTATTTTATACCCCGCCTGAGGCACTTTTTGCATTTCCATTTTATCTTTGGCACCAACAAACAAAATTTCTGCATCCGGAAAACGTGATTTTAATTCGTTTGCAATCGCAATTGCAGGATAGATATGACCTCCAGTTCCTCCTCCACTTAATATGAATTTATGTTTTGCCATTGTATAAAGGTTCTAAGGTTCTGATTTAATATGCCCCCTAAGGTTTTAAAAATTGATTCTATTTCTGAAATCTGTCATCTGAAATCTGCCTACTTATTTAAGACCGCATTCATTGGATTTTTAGAATTATCCGTTATAGAATATCTGCTTGAATCCAACGCTGAATTATCGAATTCATTGGCTGTAATACCATCTCCTTCTAATTCTCGATCAATCAATTTTTGAAGTGCTTCCTCTCTTTTTTCTTTTTCTAGTTTTTCTAGCGCTATTTCTTCTTCTTTTTTGGTCACACTCAAAATGATTCCAAGTCCAAAACAAGTCATCCAAATAGAACTACCACCACTACTTATCAAGGGTAATGTTTGCCCCGTAACCGGTAATAATTCTACTGCAACCGCCATATTGATCATGGCTTGAAAAATCATCGGAAATCCTACACCAATGACCACCAGTTTTCCAAAAAGCGTATTGGCTTTATGGGAGGCTACTACAAATCGAAACAACAAAAGCAGGTACAAAACCAGAACTCCTAACCCGCCAACCAATCCGTATTCCTCAACTATAATGGCATAAATAAAATCAGAAGAGGATTGGGGCAAAAAATTCTTCTGTACACTTTTGCCTGGTCCTAATCCATATATTTGACCAGAAGCAATGGCAATTTTAGCTTTTTCTATTTGATAATCATCCTCATCCGCTTTGTCAGTTGTAAAATTCTCAATACGACTACCCCAAGTACCTACTCTGCTAAAAAATTTTGAATCAGGAAAAGCCTTGGAGAGCAAGACAAAAAAAGCAAGAAACACAATCCCCATACCCAAAATGGCTCCTATATATTTCATTGGGTATTTACCAACAAAAACGAGCATGATTACCATCGAAAAAATCAAAGCCGTAGTAGAAAAGTTGGCCGGTAAAATTAATGCTAATGTTATAAAAACCGGAGTCCAAAGTTCCCAAAAAGAAGACTGGAACGTGATGGGATTTTCTCTAGTTTTAGACAAATAACGAGCTACAAAAATAAACAAAACGATAGCCGCAAGCGTAGAGGTTTGAAAAGACAATCCAACGAAAGGAATTTGAATCCATCTACTCGCATTAGCTCCTCCAATTGCAGTTCCTTTTGCTAAGGTGTACAACAACAAAAGCCAAACCACTGGCAATCCAGCCTTTGAAATAGCCCTAAAATAATGATACGGTATATTATGAATCCAATAAATAATCAAAAAACCGATACAGATATGGGCAAAATGTTTAACCAAATAACCCAAAGTATTTCCGGTTCCGTGACCTATGTATGCCAAATTACTACTCGCACTAAAAACAGGCATAAACGAAAACATAGCCAATAGAGCCACGAATGACCATATGCCTTTATCTCCTTTTAATTTGTTAACTAGTTCTTTCATTTTAAAGTTTAGAATTTAGAGTTTAGAATTTAGAGTTCTTACCGAAATCTAAAATTATAAATTTTTAACTGCTTGTTTGAATTGTCTTCCTCTATCCTCATAGCTTTCGAACAAATCGAAACTGGCACAAGCAGGCGACAATAAAACCGTGTCCCCTTTTTCGGTTAGACGTTGCGCCATACGAACAGCATCATTCATGTTATCTACTTCAACCATCATGTCAACAACACTCCCGAAAACATCAATAATCTTCTTATTATCAACACCCAAACAGATAATTGCTTTTACTTTTTCACGAACTAAGGACATCAATTCATGATAATCATTCCCTTTATCAACCCCACCAACTATCCAAACAGTAGGCGTATTCATGCTATCTAAAGCAAAAAACACAGAATTTACATTAGTCGCTTTAGAATCATTGATATATTGAACGTTTTGGATTTTCAACACTTTTTCTAAACGATGCTCAACACCTTGAAAATTAGACAAACTCTCACGGATAGTTCCCTTTCTTATTTGCAGAATCTTTGCAATAGAAGTCGCAGCCATAGCATTTTTTAAATTATGTTTTCCTTCTAATGCGATATATTCTGTTTCCATTGTAAACTCTTCGTGATTGATCTTTACTTCCATTTTGTTGTTTTTTATATAAGCTCCTTCGTTGAATTCGTCAGTCAATGAAAAAGGAATTAATTTAGCTTTTGTATTATTATTTTTTAGCCATTCTGTTATAGCTACATCATTGTAATCATAAATAAGAAAGTCTTCTTCGGTTTGGTTCATCGTTACCCTAAATTTCGAATCAATATAATTTTGATATTTATAATTGTATCGATCTAAATGATCCGGGCTTATATTGGTAATTACTGCAATATGTGGCTTGTAATTTACAATTCCGTCAAGCTGAAAACTGCTCAATTCAATCACATACACATCAAACTTATTCTCTGCAACTTGCCAAGCAAAACTTTTCCCGATGTTCCCCGCCAAGCCAACATTCAATCCTGCTGCTTTTAGCAAATGATAGGTCAACATCGTTGTGGTTGTTTTACCGTTGCTTCCCGTTATCCCAATGGTAGTTGCTTCTGTAAACGGGGCTGCAAATTCAATTTCAGAAATTATAGAAACGCCTTTTTCCTTTAATTGCTTAACTATTGGGGATTTATCTGGGATTCCAGGGCTTTTCATTACTACATCAGCATTCAATATCAGCTCTTCGGTATGTTTTCCCTCTTCCCAAGCAATTCCATTAATGATAAGAACTTCTTTGTAACTTCCTTGAATTTTCCCAAAGTCGGAAACAAAAACATCGTATCCTTGTTTTTTTCCTAGAATAGCAGTTCCAACACCACTTTCTCCACCTCCTAATATTACTAGCCTCATACTATCTTAATTTTAGTGTTACAATAGACAATATGGCCAGCATGATAGCAACAATCCAAAATCGTGTCACAATTTTGCTTTCATGGTACCCTTTCTTTTGATAATGATGATGCAATGGAGACATCAGAAAAATTCTTCGTCCTTCTCCAAAACGTTTTTTGGTGTATTTAAAATAACTCACTTGCAAAACGACAGAGAAGTTCTCTACCAAAAAGATACCGCATAATAAAGGAATTAGCATTTCTTTTCTAACAGCAATAGCCAAAACGGCAATAATCCCTCCGATGGTTAAACTCCCTGTATCTCCCATAAAAACAGAAGCCGGATAAGAATTGTACCAAAGAAATCCAATTAAGGCTCCTACAAATGCCGAGATAAAAACGGTCATTTCCCCAGAATTAGGAATATACATTATATTCAAATAATTGGAGAAAATAATATTTCCGGATACGAAAGTAAAAATCCCCAATGCCAATACGGAAACCGCAGAAGTTCCCGCAGCCAGACCATCGATACCATCTGTTAAGTTGGCTCCATTAGAAACGGCAGTAATAATAAAAATCACTACAGGAATAAAAATCAACCAAGCCCACTTTTCATAGCCTTCGCCAGTCCAAGCCAAAACTTCGGCATAATCAAATTCATTATTTTTAAAAAATGGAATGGTTGTCGCAGTAGATTTCTCTTCTACCGAAGCTTGTTGTATTACCGTTTCGGTAGTAGTTTTAAAAATATCACTATTTCCTGTATCTGTTCTTACGGTAACCGCAGGACTGAAATACAATACCGACCCTACGATCAATCCTAAACCAACTTGCCCGAAAACTTTAAAGATTCCTTTAAGACCTTGTTTGTCTTTCTTGAAAATTTTAATATAATCGTCAATAAAACCAATAGTTCCCATCCATAAGGTGGTTACGATCAATAAAATAATATAAATGTTATGCAGTTTTGCAAAAAGCACTACCGGAACCAAAGTAGCAAATATGATAATCAGACCACCCATAGTTGGCGTACCTGCTTTTTCATTTTGTCCTGCCAATCCTAATTCACGAACGGTTTCGCCTACTTGCTGTCTGCTCAAGAAACCTATAATTCGTTTCCCATAAATAGTAGACAACAGCAAGGATAACATTAATGCCAAAGAAGATCTAAAAGTAATATATTGAAAAACTCCTGTTCCAGGAACATCCATTACTTTGTCTAAATATTGAAATAAGTAGTATAGCATATTATTTTATTTTAACAGTTGATCTAAAATTTCTTTTACATTTTTCATATCATCAAAATCATGACGTACCCCTTTGATTTCCTGATACGTTTCATGTCCTTTTCCAGCAATCAATATAATATCATTGGGTTGCGCCAATTGGCAAGCCGTTTTAATCGCTTGTAACCTATCGGTAATCGTCAAAACTTTTTTGAAATTTTGGGCAGCAATTCCTTTTTCCATTTCTTGAATAATTACTTCTGGTTCCTCGTCTCTTGGGTTATCCGAAGTAAGAATCACTTTATCACTCAAATCTGAAGCAATACCCGCCATAATTGGGCGTTTTGCTTTGTCTCTATTTCCTCCACAACCAACAACAGTAATCAATTGTTCGTTTTTTGTACGAACATCATTGATGGTACTCAAAACATTTTCCAGAGCATCTGGCGTGTGGGCATAATCTACAATTGCCGTTATATTTGAACTAGAAACAATGTACTGGAATCGTCCAGAGACACTTTCCAATTCAGACATTAATCGAAGTACTTCCAAACTATCCAATCCTAATTCTACTGCGGTTCCGAAAATAGCCAACAGATTATAAGCATTAAAAGTCCCTATTAATTTTACCCAAACATCATTGCCATTAATCTTCAATAACAAACCGGATAATTGATTTTCGAGAATTTGCGCTTTGAAATCGGCGTATGATTTTAAGGCATACGTACGTTTTCTCGCCGAAGTATTTTGCAACATTACTTGCCCATTTTTATCATCAATGTTGGACAATGCAAAAGCAGTACTGGAGAGCTGATCAAAAAAGGATTTCTTCACATCTCTGTATTCAGCAAAAGTGGGATGGTAATCTAAATGATCATGAGATAAATTAGTGAAAATTCCACCTGCAAAATGCAGTCCTTCCGTTCTCTTTTGGTGAATTCCATGAGAACTTACCTCCATAAAACAATAGGCTACACCAGCAGCAATCATTTCTTTTAGATAATAATTTATAGTAATAGAGTCCGGTGTGGTATGAGTTGCTTTGAATTCAACATCATCAACCAAAATTTTGACTGTAGATAACAATCCAACTTTGAAACCCGCTTTTTTAAACAATTGATACAATAAAGAAGCAACTGTTGTTTTACCATTAGTTCCTGTAATCCCCACTAATTTTAAACCATCAGAAGGATTCCCATAATAATTGGCAGCCATATAAGCTAAAGCGACATTAGTGTCTTTTACCCGCACATAGGTAACTGCTTCAGCCAAAATATTAGGCAAAGTATCGCAAATAATTGCCGAAGCTCCAAGCTCAATCGCTTTGTCTATAAAATCATGTCCGTCTGAAACAGTTCCTCGTATCGCTATAAAAACATCATTCTTTTCGATTTTTCTAGAATCGAAATCCATTTTGTTTATAGCAATTTCTGTAGAACCGTTTACCGATTCTATAGCTACTTTATATAATATGTCTTTTAATATACTCATGATAATTCCAATAGTATAGTTGAATTTTTTACAATGTTCTGACCCGCCTGAAGCGATTGTTTTTTTACTTTTCCAACACCAACAGCTTTTACTTTCATCCCCAAATTTTCTAGCAAAGCAACGGCATCCATCCCTGACATCCCTTTTACGTTTGGAACATACTGCTGTCCTTTTTGCACTTTTACAAAATAAGAATTATAATTACTGTCTTGTTTTGGAATCGATCCGTCTAATTTTTTAATCACGTTTGTAGAGGGAGTGTCTGTAAATATTTTTTGGGCAATTCTTTTAAAAACTGGCCCAGCAACATCTGCTCCATAATAATCATTTCTGGCTGTATTGGGTTTATGAACCACTACAATACAAGAATATTTTGGATTATCCGCCGGAAAATAACCCACAAATGAAGAAACATAATGTTTATCTTTTCCTCCATTTGATGCGTAATTAGCTTGAGCAGTTCCTGTTTTACCCGCCATTGAAAAATCTTTAGAATATAATTTTGAACCTGTTCCCTTTTTAACCACATTGGCTAAAACTGCTTTCAGCTTCAAAATGGTTTCAGGAGAACAAATCCTTGGATTCATTACTTCTGTATTATATTTTCTAATGGTTTTATTCCACGCTTTAATTTCAGTAACCAATTGTGGTTTTACCATCACTCCATTATTTGCAACAGCATTATAATAGGTTAGTGTTTGCAAAGGCGTAACCGAAACTCCGTATCCAAATGCCATCCATGGCAGTGAAATATTAGACCAATTTTTATCACTCGGTTGCGGAATCATAGGCTTTCCTTCTCCTCTAAAAAGCAATCCCAATTTTTTATTTAATCCATAAGAATTAACGTGGTCAACGAATTTTGACGGGTTATTTTTGTAATTATTATAAACCGCTTGCACCATAACCGTATTCGAAGAAACTTCAAAACCACGAGCCAATGATATTTTACCGTAACCGCCTTCGTGAGAATCTCTTACCTTACGCCCATAATACCTGATTTCTCCACCATGACTATCATAAACAGTACTAGTATCTGCTACTTTGTCTTCAAGAATTGTCATTAAATCGACTAACTTAAAGGTAGAACCCGGCTCATGAGATTCGGCATAAGCATAATTGGTAGTTTCATAATAACTGCCATCGTTAGCTCTTCCCAAATTAGAAATCGCTTTTATTTGTCCGGTCTTAGTTTCCATAACCACGACACAGCCATGATCTGCTTGATATTCTTCCAATTGTTTTAATAAAGCATGATGCGCAATGTCCTGAATATAAACATCTATGGTCGAAATGACATCATAACCATCTTGAGGCTCCACTTCATTTGAATCACGTATGGGTTTCCATTGTCCTTTGGCAATTTTTTGTTTTAATATTTTACCGTCTTTGCCATTAAGATACTCACGACAAGCCCACTCAATACCTTTTCCGTCAGAATATCCTTCGGCCATTTTTCTTTCATAGCCAATAGTACGTTCTGCTATTTTCCCGATAGGATGCTCCCTAACCGTTCTTTGCTCAACAATAATTCCACCTTTATAAGCTCCCAAGCTAAACAATGGAAAACCTTTTATTTTCATATATTCGGTATAGCTTAAATCTCTAGCGATTAAATAATACCTGCTTTTATTCACTCTAGCTCTCCTCAATTCGTTTTGAATGGAGCTACTTGATTTTCTAAGCATCTTTCCCAAAGAGTCAGACAAGAGTTTTATGTTTTTTTCAAATGTTTCCGTTTTTGGAGCAACAGCATCAAAACGGATTGCGTAATTTGGAATCGAAGTCGCCAAAAGGCTTCCGTCAGCCGAATAAATATTTCCTTTATTGGCAGGAATTACAAAATTCTTAACGGTTCTTTCTTTGGCTAATTCTCTATAATGATCCCCATCAACCCATTGAATATTGGTCAATTTAACAGCAATCGCCACTGCCATCATAAGGATAACAATCGCGACTAGATAAGTTCTATAGGATATATGTTTATCTTCTACTGCCATATTCTTTCTAAGAAATTTTTCTCTTCTACTTTTCTAACTTCAATTTTAACAGGCGGTACCGCGGATGGAAAAATTTGTTTTCCCTCCATTTTTGCCGAAACAGTAGATTCCATTTTGAGTTTCATTAACTCAGAACGTTTATCTACAAATTCAGAGCGTAATTCTTTAACATGATTCGTTAATTCAATAATCTTAAATACCTTTTGTTCGTAACGTTGCGTATTGGCAATCATTATTATAGCCAGTAAAATCACAAAAACAATAAAACGCCAATTTTTGATAGCGTTATCATCTATAAGAAACTGTGCTTTTAATATGTTATAAATTCCACCTTTCATTATGTCTTGCTCTATTTTTTTATTCGTGATAAGCACACGTAGATTCAATCATTTTTTAAATTTTAAACAATCTAAACTTTTAAACCTTTTTAAACTCTTAAAAAATCTAAACCTTCTAAACCCTTAAACCTTCTAAACTTTCTTTTCCCTTTTCTCAGCGATTCTTAATTTTGCGCTTCTTGCTCTATTATTGATCTTGATTTCGGCATGATCGGGAACAATTAGCTTTCCAATGGTTTTAAAAGGAACCGAGAAATTACCATAAAAATCACGTTCTGGCTCCCCTTCGAACATTCCGTTTTTGATAAATCTTTTTACCAATCGATCTTCTAATGAATGATAGGAAATAACGCTTAATCTACCACCTGGCTTCAAAATCTCAAGGGATTGTTCTAAAAATTCTTTCAAAACATCCATTTCTTGATTGACTTCAATACGAATCGCTTGATAGATTTGAGCCAATATTTTATTCCGAACTCTTTCGGGCAAATATTTCATCAAAACTTCTTTCAATTCATCAGTGGTTTTGATTGGTCGGTGTTCTCTAGCCTCTACAATTGTTTTTGCCAAAGCTGGAGCATTTTTTAATTCTCCATAATCTAGGAAAACACGTTTAAGGTTAGCTTCGTCATATTCATTGACAACTCTATACGCATTCAAATCATTTTTCTGACTCATTCTCATATCCAATTCGGCATCAAAACGCGTAGAGAAACCTCTTTCCGCCACATCAAATTGATGCGAAGAAACCCCCAAATCTCCCAAAATTCCATCAACCTCTTTTATACCATAAAAACGTAGAAATCTTTTTATAAATCTAAAATTCTCATTAATAAGTGTAAATCTTTCGTCAGGCAAAGCATTCGCCAAAGCGTCTTCGTCTTGATCAAAAGCAAATAATTTTCCGTTAGGACCAAGTCTACTCAAAATTTCTTTTGAATGTCCTCCACCTCCAAAAGTAACATCCACATAAATTCCATCAGGGTTTATATTCAACCCATCAACAGAAGCGTGAAGCAATACTGGATTATGATATTCCATTGTCGTCGTCATTTAAATTTCCCATTACCTCCTCGGCTAAATCCGCAAAATCAACATCTTCTCCGTCTATTGATTTTTCATATAAATCTTTATCCCAAATCTCTACTATATTAACCGCAGATGAAAAAACCACATCTTTAAAAATACTGGCAAACACTACTAAATCTTTAGGAACCAACAATCTACCCAACGCATCTATTTCTACCACTTTTACGCCAGCAGTAAATCGACGGATAAAATCATTGTTCTTTTTTACAAATCGGTTTAGTTTATTGATTTTTTTCATCATCAAATCCCACTCTTCCATTGGGTACAATTCTAAACAAGGCTGAAATACAGAACGCTTCAAAACAAAACCGTTTTGAAGCGAGGAAGCCAATTGCTTTTTCAAGGGAGCAGGCAATAAAACCCGTCCTTTTGCATCGACTTTACACTCATATGTCCCTATAATTGTGTCCAAGTAAATTGTATTAATTGTATTAAGCAAAAATATATAAAATTTTACCACATTTTACCACTATCCCCCACTTTGTTAATAAGTTTAACCACTTTGAATCAAAAACCCTTAGTTTATGGACAATCAACACATTAGCTTTGTAATATATTATTTGTAAGAAAGGCTGTGTTATGCAAAAAAGCAGCGGATTTATTCAAAAAAAAGGACATTTCCTATATTAAAATTTCAACATTATTGAATGAAAAAAGCATCATTTAAGACAAATCTTTATCACTTTTTGCTAATAGAATAAAAGGTTAAAAAATAGCTGTTAAAATTCATTTTAATTTTTTAAACCTTATATTTGTTGCAAATTGAAATTGTTAAAAATAAAAATGGAAAAGTATTACAAACAAGAAGGTAAATACAGTTATTACGAAGCAGGAGAAGGAATCCCAATTGTTATTTTACATGGTTTAATGGGTGGTCTAAGTAATTTTGACGCTGTAGCTAGTTATTTTTCCAATAAAGGATACAAAATCATCATTCCCGATTTGCCTATTTACACTCAAAATATTTTAAAAACGAATGTAAAAAGTTTTGCTGTTTATGTAAAGAACTTCATTACTTTCAAAAAACTGGACAGAGTAATACTTTTAGGAAATTCATTGGGAGGTCATATCGCATTATACCATACCAAAATGTTTCCAGAAAAAGTTTCTGGGCTAGTGATTACGGGTAGTTCTGGATTATACGAAAGTGCCATGGGGGACAGTTACCCAAAAAGAGGTGACTACGAATACATCAAGAAAAAAGCCGAAGATGTTTTTTACGATCCAAAAATAGCGACTCCTGAACTTATCGATGAAGTGTACGCAACGGTAAATGATCGAATCAAATTAATTAAAACGTTGACTATTGCCAAAAGTGCAATTCGTCATAATATGGCTAAAGATTTGCCAAAAATGCATGTGCAGACCTGTATTATTTGGGGAAAAAACGACAAAGTTACTCCACCAGATGTGGCTGAAGAATTCAATAAATTATTACCTAATTCTACCTTATACTGGATTGACAAATGCGGACATGCCGCTATGATGGAACAACCTGAGGAGTTCAACAAACACCTTGAAGATTGGCTAACACATACCCATTTAGCAGAACACTAGACCGAAAGGCGAAATTTACACACACAGACATGAAATCGCTATGATTCCAAAATACAAATTAGGAATAAAGAATAGCGATACCATATTCCTATAAAAAAAATATTAACTTCATATGAAAATTAATACTGCCGAATTTATAATAAGCAACTCAGACGTAAGCAAATGTCCTAAGGATTTTATGCCCGAATATGCTTTTATTGGTCGATCTAATGTTGGTAAGTCTTCATTGATCAATATGCTGACGAACCACAAAAAATTAGCCAAAACTTCTGGGAGACCCGGAAAAACACAACTAATCAATCACTTCTTAATCAATAGCAATTGGTTTCTTGTCGATTTACCCGGTTATGGCTATGCCAAAGTTTCTAAAAAAACGAAATCTATTTTTCAAGAATTCATCACTGATTATTTTGAAACTAGAGAGCAATTGGTTTGCGCCTTTGTTCTAATAGACATCCGTCATGAAGCACAAACCATTGACATTGAATTCATGTCGTATATGGGAGAAAGCGAAATTCCGTTTTGCATTATTTTTACCAAAGCCGATAAAATCAGTAAAGTAAAAATCGATTCTCATATTGCTGCTTACAAAAAACAAATGTTTGCCAACAACTGGGCCGAAATGCCACAATACTTTGTAACATCTGCAACAGAATCTACCGGAAAAGAAGAATTGTTAAGTTATATAGACGATGTAAATCAAGAGGTATTCAAGAATAACCCTAACAATTCAGGATTCTAGAAAACCGAACTTCTCTAAAATAAAAAAAATCCCAAAACCGTATTTATTATCTGGTTTTGGGATTTTTTTATACCAACTATTATTTTAAATAATATTAATTTAAGTCATTGAAAGCTGTCAGTTTTTCAAAATCATTTATTTTTAAATCTCCTTGAACGCTTAAGAGTACCATTTGTGAACCACCTTCAATCTTCACAATAACCTCCTTTAGCTTATCTCCTTTTTCACAGGAATAAATATAAATTTTCCCATCAGAAGTATTGGAATGAAAAACCTCTTCAAAATTGTTGTTCTTTAAAAAGCCACCAAAATTTGATTTTAAAAATTCTGGATTTTCTTTTGCTACCAATATGTGATACTTTTTAACACCAGACTGTTGGGTAAAATTTCTAAACTCTTTGTCCCGGATAAGAGCATTTACAACAAATCGAGAAGCACCAAAAGATAGGGCAACATCCTTTTTATTTTCTTTTCTAAAAGCTTCATAAGGTGTTTTTGCTCCACAAGAAACCAAAAGACACACAAGCGATAACACAATTAAATTCTTCATAAGTTCTGTTTTTAAAAAAGACGAATAAACGCTCAATATGTAACAGAAAATTATAAAAAAATAAGATTATTTTTTCAAATCTAGTTTCTCGGCAAAATAATCACAGAAATCCAACATCGTATCCGACATTTTTTCATCGTTAGTTGCTCTTTTAAAAGTATCTGCCATGGCAACTAAGGTTTGATGAAAGAAAATTTTCATTTCATCAACCGGCATTTCTTTGGTCCACAAATCGATACGCATACTTTCTTTTGCTTTGCTGTCCCAAACGTTAAGCATAATTGCTTTTGATTCCGAAAGTTCTACTCCACCGTCTTTTGCTGTCCAGAAAAGTTTTTCGGGAACACGGTTTTCATCTAATTCGATTAGAAATTTAATTTCTGAGGTATTTTTATCTGACATTATTTCTTGGGTTTGTATTTTGATTTTTCGAAAATTTCTTTGGCATCCGTTTTCATCAACTGGGCTACCGTAACATCATTATTTGCCATAAAAGAGCGAACCATTTGCCATCCTATCCAAGATCCAACTTGTCCCGGAGAATCGTTATCGATCTCTAAATAAAATTTAGAAAAAGGGGCTGGATCAATAAAACGATTCGTTAATTTTTGGTCGTCACTAAAAAGCATTTGTCTTTCGACAAAATAACGCCAAATATACCCTTCATTTTCCTGACACCAAACAATTTGCTCGGGAGTATATCCTATTTTATCGGCATCACTAGACTCTGGCAGCAAAACATCTTTTAGATACAGTTGTTTCCCAAAATAAATCATTTGGGACACGAAATTTTTATCTGTAGGAGGCGCAATTTTTCTAACAGAAAAACTAGTCACAATATCCGGCATGATTTGGCTTTGCTCAAAATTTTGCTTAATGTATTTTGGAAACTGATAAAACTTATGTTCTTTTCCTAAATACAATTCCAAAGAAACAATCACTAATGAATCAGCATAAATAGCTTTATTATTACAATCCATATCCGAAATCAACGTGATCAATTTCGGTTGTTTTGTTTCCGGGAAATAGTATTTAATATGCTTATACAAAGTCTCTAAATCATTTTGAACACCTTCAATGTTAGAATATTTTTTTTGCACTTCGCTATACACTTCTCTCCAAATAGGCGCTTGCATTTTATTCAACCATACCGTGTCGTTTATCTTCGGTGAGAAAAAATAAGGAAATTGCTTTTTTACTTTGGCAAGATCTTTAGGAGGAGTCTCAAAAAATATTTTATCAAAACGCTCTACCTTAATTGTTACGGGAGTTTCTTCAATAGCTTTTTCGACCTTACTTTTTTGATCGCAAGACCAAAAAAGCAAACAAAAAACTATAGGTAATAGATATTTTTTCATTGATTTTTTATTTGTCTCCCGATAGCTATCGGGACGATAGCTATCGGGAGAAATTCGCACATCATCAATATTTTTTTTTCAAACCAATGATGATCTGCGGATTTCATTTATAATATTTTATTTAAATTTGTTTCCGAACAAATTGCGAGGCACTTGCTCTATTTATTTTGCAAATATACATCCCTGCTTTTTAAAACTTAAACTATTATGACTAAAAAAAGGACGCTTGAAATCGAAAAAGTCAACTTGCACATTGTAAATTGGTTAAAAACATACGCAGAGAATTCAAAAGTTAATGGATTTGTAATTGGTATATCTGGAGGAGTAGATTCTGCAGTAACCTCAGCACTATGTGCCCAAACCGGTTTTAAGGTTTTATGTGTTGAAATGCCGATTCATCAGGCTCACAGTCATGTTACCCGTGGGCGTGAGCATATTGAACAATTAAAAAACCAATTCCCAAACGTCACTAGTGTTGAAGCGGACTTAACATCGGTTTTTGAGGATTTCAAGAAACAGGTTCCAGAAACAAGCGATTTACACAAACTACACTTGTCTCTTGCCAACACCCGTTCCCGACTAAGAATGACCACTTTATATTATTTCGCTGGCATTTACGGTCTATTGGTTGCTGGAACAGGAAACAAAGTAGAGGATTTTGGTGTTGGATTCTTTACCAAATACGGAGATGGTGGAGTAGATTTAAGTCCAATTGCTGATTTAATGAAATCCGAAGTATATGCTTTAGGTCGCTATTTAAAAATTCCAAATTCTATTTTAACAGCAGCTCCAACCGATGGATTATTTGGCGATGAACGAACAGATGAAGACCAAATTGGAGCAAGTTACGACGAATTAGAGTGGGCAATGACTATAGAAGAGGCAAAAACTGATCAAAACACCTTTTCGGATAGAGAGGAAGAAGTGTTAAAAATATACAAAAAACTCAATAAAATCAACCATCACAAAATGAATTCGATACCAGTTTGTACTATTTTAACATAAAAAAAATAATTTGTCCGAAAAATTAGACTTATTGAAAAATTTTTAGTAATTTTATGGCTTCATAAACAATCCTAAAAATAAATACCATGATCAAAGTTTGTTTAGCAGATAACTATCCTGTAGTACATTTTGGAATCAAATCGTACTTTAAAGACCATGCGGACATTTCTATCGTTGCAAACGTAGGAAATTTCACAATGGTGAAAGACATCCTTCTTACGAAGGAAATCGACGTTCTAGTTTTGGACTTAGAACTCGAAGGATTATCTAGCATTTTCGAAGTCAAATCGATTTTGAAAAATTTTCCAAAAACAAAAATTATTTTTTACAGCGGCCTTTCAGAACAGATTTACGCTCCAAATGCTATTAAAGCAGGAGTTTCTGGATTTGTACACAAAACCGAAAAGCTGGAAACTTTAGGTCAATCGATCATTAAAGTGAACCAAGGAAAAATAATCATGAATGAAGCAGTCATGAAAAACATTGCTTTAATTGCAAAACAAAGCAAAAGCGAACGTTTGTACAGGAAACTGTCCAACCGCGAAGTGGAAGTTTTGCGTTACTTAAGTGATGGTAAGAAAAACCATGAAATCGCTGAGATATTAACCCTCAACGAAAAAACAATCAGCACTTACAAGTTGCGATTGTTAACTAAATTAAACGTTACAAATCTAGTAGATTTAGTCAATAAAGCTAAAACTTTAGAAATCGTTTAACTGTAACGCGACATCACTCTCCCTAATTTTTTCGAAAACGAATTAATTAGCTTGTAGTAGTCCATCGCCATTGACATTGACTCTGTATTATCTGAACCTGGTTCATTTGATACAGAGTTTTTTAATTCATCTATAATTTTATCAACCAAATACCATCGCATCGTAAGTATAGTTTCAGAAACATACTGACCAATGGTTTCACTTTTGGTTTTAGGAATAATATTTTGTCCTTCCCAATTATGCAAAACCACCCTCTCGTCTTCCATCAAAATATCAGTCACTTCTTGAGCAAAATCAGAATTTAAATGCATTAAATATTTTTCAATTTCTAAATTTTCATTTTGAAGAAAATATTGAATTAAGTCATTAAAAATATCTCTAAATAAAGGGTTCGCCAATTCTACCTCATCTTCCTGCAAACTCAAATACACTCTTTGATATACTTTATATTCTTTTTTTTCTGTTACATTTTCAATTTCACCATCTTCGTTGGTTTTCAAAAACACATCTTCAAACTCTTCTGTTTTATTCCCGTATAACAATAGAATTTCAATTATTTTTCGCTCCAAACGGTAGAGCACATCCACTTTTGCAGCTTGTACAGGACTTTCATTTTTTACAATCTCAAAAGCCTTTTGCTCTTGCTTTACTTTTTTTCCAACCTCAGTTATATCTTTTTGAACCAACTGAGCCAAAGTACTCGTCAAGACTTGCTCCGAAATATCCATTATTCTAGAGCATTCCTGAATGTAAATCTCACGTTGAATTCTATCCGGTATTTTTGAAATACTAGTAACCATGTCCCGAATCAAATCGGCTTTTTTGACAGGATCGTTCTTGGCATCATTCATCAAAAGTGACGCTTTGAACTGTATAAAATCCTTGGCATTCGTATCCAAATAAGCCACCAAATCATCATAGGATGTTTTTCGAGCAAAACTATCGGGATCCTCTCCATCGGGAAAAGCACAAACTTTCACATTCATGCCTTCTTCCAGAATCAAGTCGATTCCACGAATAGAAGCACGAAGTCCAGCCGCATCCCCATCAAAAAGCACGGTAATATTCTTTGTCAGCCTATTGATCAATCGTATCTGATCTGGCGTAAGCGCAGTCCCCGAAGAAGCGACCACATTTTCGATTCCAGCTTGATTGAACTGAATAACATCCGTATATCCTTCTACCAAGAAACAATTATTCAACTTGGCTATCGCTTGTTTGGCTTGAAAAATACCATACAGCACTTTACTTTTATGGTAAATTTCACTCTCTGGCGAATTTAAGTATTTGGCTGATTTTTTGTCATTGGTCAAAATCCGACCTCCAAAACCAAGTACTCTTCCCGACATACTTTGTATGGGAAACATAACTCTGCTTTTGAAGCGGTCAAAAGGACGATCTTCTCTAGCGATAGTCAAACCGGTACTTTCCAGAAACTCCATTTTATATCCTTTACCCAAGGCTTCCTTTGTAAAAGCATCCCAAGTTTCCGGAGAATATCCTAAAGCAAATTTCTTGATGGTATCATTGGTAAAACCACGTTCTTTAAAATACGAAAGTCCAATCGCTTTCCCCTCTTCGGAGTTTAAAAGGGTATCGTGAAAATACATTTTTGCAAATTCAGAAACCAAATACATACTTTCGCGAACGTCAGTATTTAATTTTTCTTCGTCCGTTTGTTCTGTTTCTTCAATCTCAATATTGTATTTTTTTGCTAAATACCGAATGGCTTCCGGATAAGTGAAATGGGAGTGTTCCATCAGGAAAGCCACGGAATTCCCACCTTTTCCAGAACTAAAATCTTTCCAAATCCCTTTTACTGGAGAAACCATAAAGGAAGGCGAACGCTCATCCGAAAACGGACTTAGCCCTTTAAAATTAGTTCCTGCCCTCTTTAATTGTACAAAATCTCCAATAACCTCCTCTACTCGAGCAGTTTCAAAAACAGTGTCTATTGTCGCTTGTGATATCAAAATTTAAGGGAATTGTATAAATGAAAGAATGCAAAAATACACAAATGAAACAATAAAAACGGAAGTTGTTTTTATTTAATTTCTGGTACAAAGCATTTAATTTTTGGTTGTCATCCGATAATCATACTCAAGTTTGGACACCTATATTACACCTCAGTTTTGAACACGAATTTCACTAATTATCACGAATTGCTTTGTCTTTAAAAATTTCACGAATTCCCTCTAAAGTCGGTATGATTGCTAATAAAATTATTATTTTTTAAACGCCGATTTAATACAATCAAGAAAGAGCTAGATAGAATTTAAAGAAAGTTGGCTATAATTCAATTGTTCCTGATTTTTTAAATCTATCCAAAGTTTTGAATTGCCTCTAGCTTTAGCTAGAGGAATGATATTGAGATAGTGGTCGATGGCTTTAGCCAAAACATTCTACTGTTTCAGCTAAAGCCAATCTGATATTCATTCATATACCTCCAGCTAAAGCTGTAGGCAATTTACAAAGTTATTTTTTTCTTTCGATAACGTAATTAACCATTAAAATAAGAGCTGATTTAAATTCAGAGTCGGGATAATTATTTAAAAGCGATAACGCTTCTTGCTGAAATTCGACCATTTTATTTTCGGCGTACCCCAAACCATGATTGTCTTTTACAAAAGCAATTACTTCTTTGACTCTTTTTTTGTCTTTATTGTGGTTTTTAATCGAATTGATAAGCCAACTTTTCTCTTTTGAAGTACATGTATTGAGGACATGAATAAGCGGCAATGTCATTTTTTGTTCTTTAATGTCAATGCCTGTTGGTTTACCGATTGCTTCTTCTGAATAATCGAACAAATCATCTTTTATTTGAAAAGCCATTCCGATGAGTTCGCCAAATTTTCGCATATTCTCCACCTGAATTTCATCATCGATAACCGATTTTGCTCCAAGGGCACAACAGGCAGCAATTAAAGTAGCCGTTTTTTTTCGAATTATTTCGTAGTAAATAGCTTCTGTGATATCTAATCTTCGGGCTTTTTCTATTTGGAGCAATTCGCCCTCACTCATCTCCCGAACCGCAACCGAAATAATTTTGAGCAAATCGAAATCTCCATTATCTATGGAAAGCAACAATCCTTTGGACAGTAAATAATCCCCAACCAAAACGGCAATTTTATTTTTCCATAGTGCATTTATAGAAAAGAAACCTCTACGGCGATTACTGTCATCTACCACATCGTCATGAACTAAAGTCGCAGTATGGATCAATTCAATTACACAAGCACCACGATACGTTCTCTCATCAACGACACCTTTTGAAACCATTTTTGCCATCAAGAAAACAAACATGGGTCGCATTTGTTTTCCCTTTCTATTGACGATATAATAGGTAATCCGATTCAAAAGCGCCACTTTTGAAGTCATCGATTCATAGAACTTTTTTTCGAAAAGTTCCATTTCGTATAAAATTGGCTGCTTTATTTGTGAAGTAATATTCATTTAGACCCCAAATATACTATTTTATATAAAAAAACGTTAATCAAACTACACAAGTATATTGTTTTTTTAGCATATTTTTTATCCTACAAAATTTTTCTGTGCCTTTTTACTAAAAGAAACCTTTATAAAAAAGAACCTTTATGAGACTACCTTTATAAAAGCAACAAAATTACTACTCCCCTATTTCATCAGCTAAAAAACACATTACCTATTTCTTAAAAATCGCTGAGTTTGATGATTTACAAGTCTTTACAACTTAAAAAACTAAAAATAATCAACTTTTAGATTAAACCTTTTTACTGTTTTTATATCCAACTTAAAACCCAAAAAATTATTTATTATGAAAACCAAATTTTTTTTTATCGCCTCTTTCATGGCTATTGTCTTATTCGCTAGTTGTACATCGAATGATACTCCCGCAAATTCTACAACCGCTACTTCAACAGATCAAGTTGTAATTGACTCAAAAATTGATGCTTCTATTGATGATGTTTCTAATATTGTAGAAGACCAATTTTTGATCAAACAAAACATGACCAGTAAGTCTTCAGAAATAATAAAAAGTATATTGCCTGCTTGTGCAAAAGTTACTTGGACATTGGTTAATGGGAATTTTACTGGAACAATCGATTTTGGCACAGAAGGGTGTGCTCTTGAAAATGGAAATGTTTTGAAGGGAAAAATAACAATTACTTTTTCTAGCAATTTTACCACTGCTGAGCAAACTATTACTTATAGTTTCGATGGATTTACCCACAATGGCAAAAAAATTCAAGGTACAAAAACAATTACTAGATCTCTTAAAAGTACTGATTTACTAGTCGCTGTACATCCTGTATTTACTTGTACTGTAGATATGACTGTGACTTTTGAAGACGGTACGGTTTATACTAGAACAGGTAATAGAGTGAGAGAAATGGTAGAAGGGTACGATACCAAAGGAAACTGGGAAGACAATGTTTTCTTGGTTACAGGTAGCGGAACTACAACATTTCCAAATGGAGACAAATGCTCTAGCACCATTAAAACCCCTTTGCGTTTTGTAATGGCTTGCAAGAGACCTTTCCCTGTTTCGGGTACTGTCTTGAAAGTTAGAAATAACATTGAAACTCTAGTCGATTTTGGAACTGGAGAATGTGATAATCTTGCTACCGCAACCACAGCAGGAGTTACCACTACCATAGAATTAAAAAAATAGTTGTGATTTAGCAAAAAATGATTAGTGATTAACTATGGTGCAATTGATAAGAACTAATTACAACCAACAAATTACATTAACAACCAAAGCCTCAAAAAAGTAGTTACTATTACTTTTTTGAGGCTTTAGCTTTTCTATTGTTTTAAATTTAAACTTCTTTATTCGCCAATTGTCCGCAAGCAGCATCAATATCTTTACCTCGGCTTCGTCTCACTTTTACCACAATTCCACTAGCTTCCAGTGCTTTTATATAAGCATTTATAGATTCTTCGGAGGCTTGTTGAAATTCTCCGTCATCAATTGGGTTGTATTCAATCAGGTTGACCTTGCAAGGAACGTATTTACAAAACTTTACTAAGGCATCAATAGACGCTTTGTTGTCATTAATGTCTTTCCAAACCACGTATTCATACGATATTTTACTTTTTGTTTTTCGGTACCAATATTCTAATGACTCTCTTAAATCAGCCAAAGGGAAATTTTCGCTAAAAGGCATAATCCGAGAACGAATTTCATCAATTGCGGAGTGCAAAGAAACCGCTAGTTTAAATTTGACCTCATCATCTGCCAGTTTCTTAATCATTTTTGGCACACCCGATGTTGAAACCATTATCCTTTTGGGAGACATTCCCAATCCCTCGGGAGAGGTAATCATTTCGATTGCTTTCAAGACATTGTTATAATTCATGAGTGGCTCCCCCATTCCCATAAAAACAATGTTCGACAGCGGATGATTGTAATACAGCCTGCTCTCTTTATCGATAGCGATTACTTGATCGTAAATTTCGGCAGGTTCTAGATTTCGCATGCGTTTTAATCGAGCCGTAGCACAAAAATTACAATCCAAACTACACCCTACCTGACTCGATACACAAGCGGTGGTTCTAGTTGCAGTAGGAATTAAAACACTCTCTACAACTAAACCATCGTGTAAACGAACCGCATTTTTTACCGTTCCGTCTTCACTGCGTTGCATTGTATCTACTTTGATGTGATTGATTACAAAATGTTCCTCCAACACGCTACGAGTTGTTTTGGCCACATTGGTCATATCCTCAAAACTGTGTGCTCCTTTACTCCACAACCATTCATAGACTTGATTCCCACGGAAAGCTTTATCGCCTTTGGTTACAAAAAAATCTCTCAATTGGTCTTTGGATAGTGCTCGTATGTCTTTTTTCTCGATTTGCATGCTGCAAATTTAATGACAATTTGTTGAATTGTTGTTTTGATAGTAAAATTTTAAGAATAAATGCACCTCTACATCAAAACTCACAAAAATGACATCTGAAATTGCTTCAAAAGAAAGCGTTTTTTTTAGTTAATAAAATTCATTTTTTTTGATGCTTTTGAAATTTGCTGCGAAACCATTAGAATTCTTAGAAGCTATTTACTTCGTCAGTTCGTTTCACTCGTGTCCAGCTATCATTCCAATCTTTTTTTAGGCTAAAAAAAATTAGAATAAAAAAAAATTCCCTTCAAACGAAGTTCACTGAACTCTGAACGGCAGTAATTTGCCTGCTACTATGACAAGTACGTTTCAAAAACCTTTTCTTTGTTTTATTTCTAAAACAAAATCTTCCGTTACCTCAAAGTCTTCAGCAATTTCTTCTACTGTTAACTTTCCTCTTTTTAACGCTTTTATAATCCCCTCAATCTTTCCTTCAATCTTTCCTTCGTCTCTAGCGGTATCCAAAACATTTCGCAAATCATTGTAGTTTTTTAAACTATCAATATAATCCGAGTATTCTTGATTATTCAACTTTGCTATTTCGGCTGTAGCAAAAAGTTTGCTAAAAATTTTGCTCTTGAATCGCGCAGGCATGGCTTCAAGTGTGCCAAGGTTTTTAAATACATACAGCCATTTATCAAAATTATTCTCTAATTGGGTCTCTGTCTTGCTAAAATTGACCAATTGAAGATATAAAAATGTAAGTTTATCATAAAACACAGCATTCTCCTGATCTTTGAGTTTTACTTTGACCAATACCTTTTCTTTGTCGTTATCCTCAAATTTAAAATCAAGTATACCAATTGTATAAACGGCTTGAAGCTGGTAATTCCAATCTCCTTTGTTGGCTTGTTCTTGAATGGGAAAAGTGCTGTAATAGACCGAGCGGTCTTTGAAATAATTTTGTTTTGCTTTTTGGAGTTCAATGATAAATCGTTCTCCCTTTTGATTGTGGCAATATAAATCGAAAATGGCTTTTCGGTCAAACTCATTTTTTGGTAAATTTTCTGTGGGTTTAAAACTCAAATCTTCAATATGATTTTCGTCTCCAAGGACTTCATTGAGAAAATCAATCAGCAAATCTTTGTTGGCTTCTTCGCCAAAGAGTTTCTTGAAGCCAAAATCGGTAAATGGATTGATGTATTTGCTCATTGTTTTTTGATTTTTATACAAAAATACAAAAATATGCATCATATTGTTTTTTTATACTACAAACCCCGTCAAGGTTTTAAATCCTAACATAGTTGCTCGTTGCTGCAAAGGTCTCCAGACTTTTCGCTTTTTTCAAATGTTCTTGAAAGGCATAAATCTAATAAAATGAGTCTCCCGACTTTTTCCGTAGATATCTTAGAAATTCAGCACGTTTGCTTTATAATGTCAAAAGCAACCTCTTTTCCTTAAACGTAGAAAAAAAAAAAAAAAAAAACACATCAATAAAGCCTCTTTAAAATCAAATATAACTCCTTTTTTATAAATGTTAAATGAATAACTTTGTGTCAAATTTCAACAACTCACAAAATGCATTTCATATCCCAAGATTTAGAAGATTATATCGAGCAACATTCCGAAAAAGAACCCCCATTACTGGCGGCTTTAAACAAAGAAACCTATCAAAAAATATTGTTGCCTAGAATGCTCAGCGGTCATTTTCAGGGGAGGGTTTTGAGTATGCTCGCCAAATTGATCCGACCAGTAAACATTCTGGAAATTGGTACTTACACGGGCTACTCGGCTTTGTGTTTGTGCGAGGGCATGCAGGAGAACGGGCAATTGCACACGATAGACATCAAGGAAGAATTGGTCGATTTTCAGCGCAAGCATTTTGACAAATCGCCTTGGGGAAAGCAAATTGTACAACATTTGGGCGAAGCTGTGGATATCATCCCCAATCTAGACCTGAAATTTGATTTGGTTTTTATCGATGCCGACAAAGAAAACTACCTCAACTATTTTGAATTGATTCTGCCGAAAATGAATAAAGGCGGTATCATTTTATCGGATAATGTGTTGTGGAGCGGTAAAGTTCTCGAACCAATACACCCGAATGACATCAGCACCAAAATACTGGTAGAGTATAATCAATTACTAAAAAACGATCCAAGAGTAGAAACGGTTTTATTGCCCATTCGTGATGGATTGACAGTAAGCCGTGTAATTTAAAAAGAACTGATGTTTAAAAAAAAAAAACCGACAGGTTTTAAAATCCGTCGGGTTTGTTTTTTTTATTGAGGAGAATATTTTTTGAGTGCCCATTGATACACTTTATACATCAGGTAACCTGTGATTAGTCCACATAAATACCCCGAAAGAATATCCAAAGGATAATGCAACCCTAAGTAAATCCTACTGTAAGCAAATATTAATGGCCATAAAAACAGTAATCCTAAATACTTGAATTGGTTCTTAAAAATCAAGAATAAAAAGGTTGCCACTGCCATAGTATTCGCAGCATGTCCTGAGAAAAAACTAAAAGAACTACGCACTTGAACGACTCTGATTAAAGTATTAATTTCAGGGTTATTACAGGGCCTTGCTCGTTGAAACGTATATTTGAATAGATTGGTAATTTGATCCGTAAACAATATCAAAACGGCAACGAAAAGCAACAAATATCCTGTTTGCTTTATTCCTAATTTTTTATAAATAAGATAAAATAAGAGCAAAAAAAAAGGAATCCAATTGACTTGTTTGGTAATGATAAGCCAAAATCCATCATAGGTTTCGCATCCTAAGCTGTTGAGATAAATAAATAACTGGGTGTCTAGAGCTAGTATTTTTTCGAGCATTACATTTGGCGTTTTATAGGTCCTGTGAGATCATCCAAAAGAGATGCAGCATCAGGAGTTGTTGTGCCACTTAGTAAACTATCTTTGGTTTTATTGGCTTCGGAAGTAAAAACCTCCGTAATTCCGTTGAATGTATTAGAGCTTTCGCCTAAAAGATTTGTCTTGGCTTTATCTATTTCAGAATTGATATTTCCTGTTAAGTCATTTAAGGATTTTTGATCAAAACCATTGGCTTCGGCTCCCTTTTGAATTTCGCTTTTGATATCATTGGTCGCGTTTTTGAGTTGTGCCATAGCCTTCCCCATAGTTCTTGCTATTTCAGGCACTTTATCAGATCCAAAAAGCATCAAAACTATAAACATAATAAAAACCAATTCGCCTCCTCCTATTCCAAACATATTTTTTGTATTTAATGAGCAAAGATATTAAATTTTAAAACTTTGTCTTTTAAAATTGTCTTAAAAAAAAGTTAGCCACGAATTACACAAATTGGCACTAATTTCTTTAAAATTTAAAAAAAGAATTATTCGTGTAATTTGTGTAATTAGTGGCTTAAATTATCAACTATTTGATTTGTAAAGCCTCTTACTTAATCGAACTTTGATTTCACTTCTACTTTTGGCCATGAATTGTTGGTCACATCAATATCGGCAGTTTCTAGTTTTGGATCGATTAGAATTTGTTTTATAGCTTTATTAGTAGCATATACTTTCTTGGCCGTTTCATTGTTTTTTCTCCAAATTTGCGCTGGATACTTGTAATTATCTACCATTCCATCTTCATAGGTAATTTGAACGATAATAGGCATTGGCATTCCGCCTGGCTTATTGAACTCTACTTCATAAAAATATTTAGGGGTTTTCAAAGTCGCTTTTTCTTCATCTGAAAGATTATGACTTACATAATCCGAAAGCAATTTCACTTCTTCTATTTGTAAAGGCTTCTTTGAAACTGGATTCAATTCTGGATTATCCCCTGCAATTAAATACACAAACGGTCCTTTTTCCTGACCAAAACGTCCTTTTTTGACTTTAGCATCTTTCAGTGCAACCGTCGGAGTTTCGGTAACATAATATTGCTTTACCTCGTTGATACCGATATCTACAAAGTCTGTAGAGTAAAACCATCCTCTAAAAAACCAATCTAAATCGACTGCCGAAGCATCTTCCATCGTTCTAAAAAAGTCTTCGGGAGTTGGGTGTTTGAATTTCCATCTGTTGGCATATACTTTAAAAGCATAATCAAACAACTCACGTCCCATAATGGTTTCTCTAAGAATATTAAGTCCGGTAGCTGGTTTCCCGTAGGCGTTATTCCCGAACTGAATGATATTTTCGGAGTTAGACATAATAGGTTCCAATAACTTTTGATCGCCACTCATATAAGGAACAATATTTTTGGCTGGCCCACGTCTTGAAGGGTAATTGGTTCCCAATTCTTGTTCGGCCATAAATTCCATAAAAGAGTTTAAACCTTCATCCATCCATGTCCATTGACGCTCATCTGAATTGACAATCATAGGAAAAAAGTTGTGTCCTACTTCGTGAACTACAACCCCTATCATTCCGTTTTTAGTTTGCTCGCTAGTCACTCCTTTTTCATCAGGGCGACCGTAATTCCAGCAAATCATAGGATATTCCATTCCTTGATCTTCTGCCGAAACAGAAACCGCTTTAGGATATGGATAATCAAAAGTATGCGAAGAATAACTTTTTAAAGTATGCGCCACGGTCATCGTAGAAGTTTCTCCCCAAAGTGGATTCGCTTCTTTTGGATAAACCGATTCGGCCATTACGACTTTACCACTCAATTGAACCGCCATAGCATCATAAATAAATTTTCTTGAAGTCGCTATTCCAAAATCTCTAACGTTTTTGGCGCTAAATTTCCAGGTTTTCTTTTTATCCGAAAATCCTTTTTCGGCTGCTTCGGCTTCGGCTTGCGTTACAATAACAACAGGCTTATCAAATGTTTTTTGAGCCAATTCATATCTTTTAACTTGTTCTGGCGTAAAGACTTCGCTTCTATTCATTAACTCTCCCGTTGCATCCATAACGTGATCTGCGGGAACGGTTATATTTACATCAAAATTTCCGAAGGGCAGCGCAAATTCTCCACCACCCCAAAATTGCATGTTTTGCCAACCTTCAACATCATTATAGACCGCCATTCTTGGATAAAATTGTGCTATAACGTACAATCTATTACCTTCTTTTTCGAATAATTCATAACCTGAACGCCCACCGTCTTGTTGGTAGTTATTGATATTATACCACCATTTTATAGAAAAAGAAAGAGTTGTTCCGGGCTTCATTGGCGTAGCCAAATTGATGCGCATCATGGTTTGATTAACTGTATAAGACATTGGAGTCCCTTTAACATCTTTTACATATTCAATAGTAAAACCACGATCCAATCCTTGTTTCAAATATTCGTTGGCAAACTTCGCTACTGGCAAAACCTGTTCTATTTTTTCATTTTCGACTAATGGAGACTGAGAATTTTTGGCAGCTTGATTTTGATCCAATTGTACCCACAAATACTCTAAACTGTCTGGAGAATTATTATGATACGTTATGATTTCAGAACCGCTTAATTTTGCATTTTTATCATCGAGTTCTACATCAATTTTATAATCGGCTTGTTGCTGATAATAAGCTGGACCAGGTGCTCCAGAGGCCGTACGAAACATATTGGGAGTTGCCAACAAATCATACATTTGACTGAATTTATTGGTGTCGTATTTCCCCCCTTGTTTGGAAGGTGTGACAACTGCTTTCTCTTGAGCAATTAAAAGGGTTGGAAAAATAAATAAAAATATAATTTTCTTCATAGGGGCAAATCGATTAATAGTAGCCCACGAAAATAATATTTTTAAACACAATTACTGGTTTATGCTAATATTTTAACACTTGTTTGGTAGAACTTTCAGTAAAAAGCATACTTTTTTTATCTCCCAGCACCGTAACATGAGTAATATTTTGCTGTTCTGGAAAACATTCTATTAATATCGAATTATGAATTTCGATTGTGTTTATTTTTGAAATTTCTTTGACATTCAAATAACAAACGAGCACATCACCATCCATTTCTTTGCTCAAAAAATTTATGGTTTTGGTTTGTCTGTTTACTTTAATAGAGAAATTTTCGGCAAGGTATTTTCTTAATGAATTTACATCTTCGTCAGACTCTTTATTGGTTCCCAAAAACACTTTTTTATTGTATTTTTTCTCGAGTCCTTTATTTAAATCATCCAGAAAAATACGGGAAGTAATTTGAAGCATTTTCTTTTCGGGAGCGAAATTAATTTGATAAATCGCCATATAAAATTTATGCACAGCAAAACTGCTTAACGATACCAAGAAGAACCCCAAAAGCCCATAAATTATAACCTTTTTCATTTTTCAAAAGTAGTAATATTTTTGAATTCCTCGTTTTTTGTGATTAAAAAATCCATGATATGAAATTGCTCATTGGCTTCGATAAACGTTTTGGATTTTGGATCGTTTTCACAAAAAAGAAGAAACAAGCCTATTTGGTCATCATCTAGTTTTAAAGTATTAGTAAAAAAAGAATAACTAACACTTTTCATCGCCACGGAGGTAAAACTCATATCCGAAACAAAATCGGTTTTGTCAGGGTTGTTTTTCTTCAAATTTTTAAAAATCATTTTATAAACTCGAATACAATCTATCCCGTTATCCCCTGTACCGGTTGGCGTCATTAAAGCATTTCTAGGTGAAGTCTGCCTATCATCATAATATTGCGTATCTACTATACTTTGGGTATTTCCTAATTCTGGTTTACTTCCTTTTTGAGCATAAACCACCACTTCTATCAATTGACGTGCAATTGCAGGAAGGTTCACTCTAAAAAAAGAAGAGGAGATGTCCTTTTCGGTAAGTACAATTTTTTTGCTTTTAAATCCTAAACTGGAAATAACTAGAGTGTCTTTTACTTTTACCAAAACACTAAAATATCCTTTCTGGTCAATAATAGATCCGGTTTTGGCATTCACATTAAAAACCAACCCATTTTCTATTGCAATAGAATCATTTACTACCCTACCATGCAAAGGTTTTCTAGTCAGGATTTGACCCAAACAAACTTGACAGCACATCAACAAAATAAAGACTCCTATTTTACTTTTCATTTTTAATCCTTTTAGATTTAATAAAAAAATACCAAATATTAAAATTGATATTTACCGACTTATTAAATTTACAACTTTATTTGATTTTATGATCTATGAATCTGCGTTATTTTTTCATAAAAAAACTACAAATCACAAAGATCAAAACTCAATATCTAAAAGTCAATTAGTTATCTTACTCGACTGAGCTAATTTTTTGAAAGCATTATTTTTGATAATCAAGAAATCCATCATCCGAAAGGCATCATTTGCATTCGATATTCTCTTGGCATTTTCATCTGTATCACAAAAAACCAAGAAAAGATTGATTTCCTCTTCCTTTAACTTCAAAGTGTTTTTAAAAAATTCGGGTTTAAAATCCCTTTGCACTTTATCTATAAAATTTCCATCGGCGCTTTTATGCAGTTTTTTTTTATCCTTTTTTTTCAACCAATCTGCTACAACCCCAAATATTGCCACAAAGTCAACGCCATTCACTATTCCATATAAAGGCATGGTTCTATTGACTAGAGAAGATTGCCTGTCTCCCGTAAACTTCATACCTACAATTTCTTGTGATCCAGCAATTTTGGGCGTAATTTTTTTTCCTACAACAACTTCTTTTAACTGATTGTTGAACAATTCCGTTTTTACAACATATAGCTTTTCTTTAAAATCCACATCAACCAAAACCATTTTCTTCGCTTTTAAAGCCAAACTAGTAACTAGCAAGGTATCTTTTGGCATTGCCAGAATATCAAAAAAACCATTAATACCAATAAAAGTAGTCACTTTTGAATTTAAATTAAAAACATAGCCGTTTTCTACAGCAATAGAATCATTGATTACTTGCCCATGCAATGGCTTCCGCACTTGAGTTTGTGCTATGCAATATTGTCCTACTAGAAATAAAACAACTATACCTAATTTACTTTTCATCTATTCTGTTTTTATTATATACCGAAGCTAAATTTGTTATAAGAAACATACTTACCGTTTTGTTTTTAAAACCTAAGGACTCCACAAACTCTGCATCTTCTACACAATAATATTGAAATCCTTTGATGAGTTCTTCAGGAATTTTTAAGGTTTTTGTGTAATATTTGTTACCAAAAAGATATTCCAATTTTTTCATTAAAATCTCTTTCTTCTCAATTTCAACATTCTTTTTAAGCACCTCCTTTTCACCAGAAACCAAGTTGAAAAATCCTTGTATTCCTCCAGAACCAGCATACAATCTTCGTTCTTGTGGCGTAAACTTAACTTGCCCTCGCGGAATTATCCCAAAGTTCTCGGCATTAATATTCGCATACTTGTTGATAATAACCTCGTCGAGTTCGATACTATTAAAAGTCATATTCACCTCTAAAGTTCCTGAGATGTATTCGTGTTTGTAAACATATTTTCGCAAATACTTATAGTCAATTCCAGAAAAATTCAAGACATCTTTATCTTTAGCCAGAATAGAAAAACAACCATTTTTATCCGAAACGGCCATCAGTTTATTAGAACAATTCACGACACTAATTCCCTCCAATGGCTTAGAATCAGAAACCACTGTTCCGATAATAATTTTCTCGACAACCTCTTGAGCGGTCAGCAGCGGACTTTGACTTAAGAAAACAAGCAATACAATTAAATTATTTTTCACAAAAAACAAATAAAGTTCAACATTTATAGCTAATGGATTTCAACACCATCTACCCTGTTTTTATTATAATTGGAAGCCAAACCCACGATTAGAAACATACTCATGGTCTTATTTTTTGATTGTATCGAGTTCGCAAAATCCGCATCTTCTACACAATAATACTGAAACCCCTTGATGAGTTCTTCTGGAATTTTTAAGGTTTCGATATAATATTTATCATCAAACAAGTATTCTAATTTTGACATTAAAATTTCTTTTTTTTCGAGTGCAACTTCCTTTTTGAGCATTTTGGTTCTGCCCGAGAAATAATTCAATACCGCATCCGTACCCTGAGTTGCCGTGTACACTTTTCTTTCGGCGGCAGTCAACTTCACTTGATCCCGAGGAATTATCCCTAAATTCTCGGCACTTATTTCAGGATGCCCATTCACAACCACCTCCTTCAATTCTATACTTGTAGCAGTCATATTCACGACAATACTTCCTAGTTTGAATTCTTGTTTGTTTATAATTTTCCGCAAAGGCTCATAATCAACCGCCGAAAAACTCAACACCTCTCCTTGTTTTGCAAGGATCGAAAAATTTCCATATTGATCCGAGACCGATTTGATTTTACTAGCAGTATTCGTAACATTTATCCCCTGCAGAGCAATAGTTTCGGATGTTATTTGACCTTTAATCCATTTTTCTGTCTTCTCTTGTGCTGTTAAAAATTGGGTAATAAAAAGAACTATAATAAGTAAAGTAGTGTTGTTTTTCACAAGCCGATCATTTAAAATTAAAACCTTTGTAATGTACCAAAACTACAATTCTTCGATTTTTCAATCGCTTTCAGTTCCTTTTGGGCTTCGTTTTTTTTTACACGGATCATCTTTCTGACATGACTTTTTAGACGCTGCCTATCATTTAGTTCATCACAAACAGCCGTTTCCGACGCCATTTGCATCGTAATTAAAACCAAATATTGAATCAAGCATACAATAACTTTTGTCATGATCTATCCCTTGTAAAATGTAAAAGTATCTTAATCTCTTCCAAATTAATTACTAACGGTTTGATAAAAAATTGTTAATTAAAACCCCGCTTACAACCTCAAAAAAGCTTCGTTTTTATATCTTTACACTAAACTTCCTTACTCAAATAAAATGAAAAATTGCATTATCTCCAGCACCTCAACCTTACATGGAGGAGAGTATCTAGAGTATTTATTACCCGAATTAAGTTTGCATTTTCAAGATTGCAAAAACATACTTTTCATCCCATTTGCAAGACCCAGCGGCATAACTCACGAAGAGTACACTACCAAAGTTGCTTTGGCTTTTGCCAAAATAAACAAAACCGTCAATGGGCTACATGAATTCGAAAACCCCCAAGAAGCTATTCAAAAAGCTGAAGGGATTTTTACGGGCGGTGGCAATACTTTTTTATTGGTTTCTCAATTGTACAAAAACAAAATCATGGACACTCTAGCCGAAACCATTAAAGCAGGAACTCCCTATTTAGGCACCAGCGCAGGAAGCAACATTTGCGGACTAAGCATGCAAACCACCAACGATATGCCTATTGTTTACCCACCGAGTTTTCAAACTTTAGGATTGATTCCGTTTAATTTGAATGCACATTATTTAGATCCGGACGACCAATCCAAACACATGGGGGAAACCCGAGAAACCAGAATCAAAGAATTTCATGCTTTCAATTCATTACCCGTTTTAGGATTAAGAGAAGGAAGTTGGCTAGACGTAAAAGGAGAAAAAATTACTCTAAAAGGAGATCTAAACGCCCGAGTGTTCAAACAAAACCAAATACCGGAAGAAGTCACAACGGGAACCGACTTAAGTAATTTGAAGTAATAAAAACAATTTGGGCGAGACCACATTATAGAAAGGGGGCTACTTCACATGCCGCTTATTCGCCCCCTTCCCATAATGCGGTCGGGCTATCCGCGCTACTTTGGTAGCTAGCTTCTATCCCTCTCGCGAGCCAATAGGAGACTATAAAAATTACGATTATACTACAGCCCTGCTTGTTAGCCAAATCACGAATCTAATATTATCTGCTTGTTTTAGTGAGATTGCTTCGTTCCGATAGCTATCGGAACTCGCAAGGACTTTGCGTGCGTGGGCTTTGCGATTGTATGTCTTTTCGAGTTCCGATAGCTATCGAAACGAAGCATAAATCTGTCCAAAAATTTTGGCACAAAAAAACCCCAAACTTTCGTTTGAGGTTTTTGGAGCGAAAGACGAGGCTCGAACTCGCGACAACCAGCTTGGAAGGCTGGAGCTCTACCAACTGAGCTACTTTCGCATTA
>NZ_VJZS01000001.1:0-350078 GCF_007097385.1 Flavobacterium sp. ZT3R18 | reverse complement strand
GGAGCGAAAGACGAGGCTCGAACTCGCGACAACCAGCTTGGAAGGCTGGAGCTCTACCAACTGAGCTACTTTCGCATTAATCATTAACATTTAACCCTTAAATCAACTTGATTTATAGAGCGAAAGACGAGGCTCGAACTCGCGACAACCAGCTTGGAAGGCTGGAGCTCTACCAACTGAGCTACTTTCGCATTACTTGGGTGCAAAGATAATTAATAAAAACTGTTATTTGCAAATTTTTTTTGAAAAATAAATCCACTTTAAACATTCCTTTTCACAACCATTTTAAAATTAAATTGTTATACATTTATTTATTTTTACACCTTATGAAAAACATCAGAAAAATTACCGCTTTAGACACCTATCCCGTGAGACAAGCTGTCCTTCGTAAAGGAAAACCACTATCAACTTGCCTATTTGATGGTGATGATCTAGAAACGACGCTCCACTTTGGATTTTTCATCAATACAGAATTGACAGGCATCATTTCATTGTACAAAAAAAACAATGACGCCTTTACACCAAACAACCAATACCAAATTCGAGGAATGGCTGCCTTAGAACACCATCAAAAAAAAGGAATTGGAGCCGCACTCGTTTTATTTTGCGAAGACTATTGCAAAAAACTGCTTGTAGATTTAATTTGGTTCAATGCCCGAACAACTGCCGTAGCCTTTTATGAAAAACTAGGCTATCAAAAAACAGGAATGCCATTTGAAATCAAAGAGGTTGGCGAACACAATTTGATGTTTAAAAATATCTGTACGGAATAAAAAAACAGGTTCTACCAAGAATTAAATATTTTCGCCACGAATTTTCGTTAATTCCTTTAGATTATAGAAGAAAATTCGTGCCTCGAGCGATAGCGAACTGGCGAAGCAAATTCGTGCCTCCCTTTTTTAAAAGATTTACAGCCTAAATTAAGAAATCAGCTTTGATTCTTTTGTATGATCAATAGAAGGATGATAAATATACAAACACGATTTATCTTTAATTATAGAAATGATTTCACTCACCAATTCAACAGGAATTGCAGGACAACCTTGGCTTCTTCCTAGTCTTTTATTTCCTCTGATAAAGGAATCCGACACATAATCAGCTCCGTGCACAACTACAGCTCTTTGCCTTGCGTGATCATTTATCCCTTTTTCTAAACCGTCTAACTTCAGCGAAAGACCATGTTTCCCTTTATAAATCTCTCCTGTAGCATAAAATCCTAAACTACTCTGAAAAGACTCTGCCGAATTAGAAAAGCGGGTTGCAAATTCTTCTCCAGTATTTCTTCCGTGTGCCACCAAAGATTGGAACAACACTTCATTGGTTCTTAAATCGATAACCCAAAGACGTTTTGCATTAGAAGATAAACTAAAATCTACCAAAGTAAGTATATCCTTTTTGATCAATCCTTTTTCCTTTAATAAATAAAATCCTTTTAAGGCTTCAGCAAAACTTTCTTCAGTAGGCAACTCAAATTCATTGGCATCTAGTGCTTGATAAACCATTTCGATATTGGCGTCAAACTTAGATTCAACAACTGCGGCAATGCTTTTATTTGCATTACTTTCTGGAGCCATAATTTCCATCTCACTAGAGCCAAATGAAAAAAACATAAGAACAGACGAGAGAAATAACTTATATATCATTGTATACCATTTAGTTACAGATTAATTCGAAGTTCGCAAATCTACTCAAAAAAACATCTAATCCAAAAAGAACTGCATTTTATCGATTAAATTTAACATTTTATCGATATTTTAACACAACAACAGTACGAATCTATCCTACAAACACCCATTTCAAAATACTAAAACCGCTATTTACCTTTATTTCCATAAATTTCGATTATCCCGACTACACCTTCAAAATAAACCACATTAAGCAAAAAACAATACTAAAAAGAGTAGCATTCATCAAACAATTCAGTATTAAATACAACTTTAGACGCAAAAAAATAATCCATTAGTGTAACAAAACTCCAAAAAACAGGTCTACTAGTACAAACTTTCACACAAGGTTATCTTTCTAGAAACTGCGTGAATTTTGCTTTACTATTTTACCATACCAACACACCATTTACATGAAAAATCTATTTTTAGTCTATTTTTTACTTCACTCAATTCTCGGCTTGAGCCAAAAAAAGACACTTCAAACAAAATTCACATCAGAAAAGATACTCTTAGACGGCAAACTAGACGAAGCAATATGGCAGTCGGTTCCTGTTGCAACCGATTTTGTTATGTTTCAACCCGATAACGGAAAACCTGTTCCAGAGAACAAAAGAACCGAAGTCCGAGTTTTATATGACAACGAAGCCATTTATATTAGCGCACTACTATATGACAACGAACCCGATAAGATCTTAAAGGAAATTAACAAAAGAGATGATTTTGGCACAACCGATTTTTTTGGTGTTTTTATCAATGGCTATAATGATGGACAACAAAATTTTCAATTTTTCGTAAATGCCGCCGATGGTCAAGCCGATTGTTTGGCAACCGATACCAATGGAGAGGATTACTCTTGGGATGCCGTTTGGAACAGCAAAGCCCTTATTACCTCATTTGGCTGGGCTGTAGAAATGCGCATTCCGTATGCCGCAATGCGTTTTTCGAGTGAAAAAACACAAACTTGGGGCGTTAACTTTTTTAGAGAAATAAGAAGAGACCGTCAGAAATATTCTTGGAATTTTATTGATTCTAAAATTGGAACATTTACCCAACAAAACGGAACGCTTGAAGGCATTGAAAATATAAAAACACCCACAAGACTTTTCTTATTGCCCTATACCTCTTTTTATACCCATGCCAATGCCAAGCAAAAAACGTACAGCGAATTAAAAGGCGGCTTAGACATCAAATACGGAATAAGCGACGCATTTACACTAGATGCGATGCTTATTCCTGATTTTGGTCAAACCAAATATGACGATAGAATTTTAAATTTAAGTCCTTTCGAACAACAATTCAATGAAAACAGAGGCTTTTTTACCGAAGGAACCGATTTATTCAGCAAAGGAAATCTGTTCTATTCCAGAAGAATTGGCGGACCTCCCTCCTATTCTCCCAAAAAAGAGCCTAATGAAAAAACAATCGAAAAACCCACCAGTGTAGACCTTTATAATGCCACAAAAATTTCTGGAAGAACAAAAGGAGGTTTGGGCATTGGGTATCTCAATGCGGTTACTAAAAAAACATATGCTACCATTAAAGACACAATCTCCCAAGAAACGCGTCAAGTTTTGGTAGAACCACTAACCAATTATAACGTCTTGGTTTTTGATCAACGTTTTCATAAGAACTCTTCTATTTCATTAATCAATACAAATGTCACCCGAAATGGTTTCTTTAGAGACGGGAACGTTTCTGCTTTGGTATGGGATTTAAACACCACAAAAAACACCTATAATTTATCCGGAAATTTTGAATCCAGCTATGTTAATGATATTGAAAACAAAAAAACGGGCATTAACACCTCTTTGAGTTTTGCAGAAACGAGTGGTAAGTACCGCTATAATCTAGGTGCCAAATTGGTCACGAAAGACTTTGACAACAACGATTTAGGAATTAATTTCGAAACCAATTATTATAGTTTTAATGGGTTTACAAGTTATAGAATTCTTAGCCCCACCAAAACATTCAACTCCTTCTATGCCAATATCAATGCCTACACTCAATTCCAAAAAGAGACAGGCAAAGTGCAAGCTGACGAAATCAATCTCAATGTAAATTCAAGTACCAGAAAGAACCATCATATTGGTTTTGGAATCAATTATCGTCCCATAGAAACCTACAACTACTATGAACCTAGAAGCGAGGGGAGTTACAGCATTGACCCTACTCGTCTGGGAGGTTGGTTTTCGCTTTCGACAAATTACAACAACAAATTTGCCATAGACGTCAACCCATCTTTAGCGATATTAAATGAATCTCAAAGAATGTCCTATGGCTTTTTTATAGGTCCGCGATACCGTTTTAATGACAAGTTCGCACTGAACTACGAATTCAATTTTTTTCGCCAAAACAACAATAAAGGATATGTTGACAGCAGTTCTAAAAACAAAACGTTGCCCGATAACACTATAATCTATGCCAACAGAAATGCGATCAACTACACTAACAGCCTCAACGGAAAATACTCCTTGAACAGCAAAATGAATTTTGATCTTTCTGCCCGCTATTATTGGTCCTACACCGAAAATAAAAACTTCTATAAACTAGAAAACAACGGAAGACTTACTCCTTATGAAGGCTATACCGAAAACAAAAATCAAAATCTAATAACATGGAATCTGGACATGTCCTACAATTGGTGGTTTGCACCAGGGAGTCAATTGACCCTTTTATACAGAAGCAATGCCTCTAAATATGACAATTTAATCAACAAAGACTTTGGAAATAACTACACGAACCTACTTAACAATCACGATTTAAGTCATGTTTTATCCCTAAGTGTGAAGTATTTTATAGACTACAATCAGGTTAAAAATGTATTTTTAAAATCATAAACTTATAAACAATAACGTTTTCATTTGACCAAACCTCACTTTTTGAATCCATAATTATCATATTGAAAGGAGTATACATTTTTTGAAATACTTTATCTTTGCGAAAAATAAAATGCCATGAACAAAAAAGTAATTCTAATGATATTAGACGGTTGGGGGAAATCTCCTGACCCAAAAGTTTCTGCAATTGACAATGCCAATGTTCCGTTTATAAATAGTCTTTACACAAAATACCCTAGCGCACAACTTAGAACTGATGGTTTACATGTTGGTCTTCCTGAAGGGCAAATGGGAAATAGCGAAGTAGGACACATGAACCTAGGAGCTGGAAGAATTGTTTACCAAGATTTGGCCAAAATCAATCTTGCTGTTGAACACAAAACCTTGGTAAAAGAACAAGTGCTTATCGACGCTTTTGAGTATGCCAAACAAAACAACAAAAAAGTACACTTTTTAGGATTACTTTCTGATGGAGGTGTACACTCCCATACCTCACACTTACGTGGATTAATTGATGCTACTCAAGATTACGGCTTGCAAAATGTATTTGTACACGCTTTTACGGATGGTCGTGACGTAGATCCTAAATCGGGTAAAAAATACGTACACGATCTAGAAAACTACATTGCAAACACTACCGTAAAACTAGCTTCTGTTGTAGGTCGTTATTATGCAATGGATAGAGATAAACGTTGGGAAAGAGTAAAACTGGCTTACGATTTATTGGTAAACGGAACCGGAGTACATTCTAAAAACGCCTACGAAACCATAAAAGAAAGCTACAAAAACCACGTGACCGATGAATTCATCGCTCCTATGGTTATGGTTGATGAAAACGACAAACCACTTGCTACCATTGAAGAAGACGATGTTGTTATCTTCTTCAATTTCAGAACAGACAGAGGACGTGAGTTGACCGAAGCGCTTTCGCAAAAAGATTTTCACGAGCAAAACATGCACAAATTACAGTTGTATTATGTTACGCTAACCAATTATGACGAAACCTACGAAAATGTAAAAGTGGTGTACAACAAAGACAACATCACAGAAACACTGGGAGAAGTTCTGGAAAAAGCCAACAAAAAACAAATTCGTATTGCCGAAACAGAGAAATATCCTCACGTAACATTCTTCTTTTCTGGCGGAAGAGAATTGCCTTTTGAAGGAGAAACTAGACTTTTAAGAAACTCTCCAAAAGTAGCCACTTACGATTTACAGCCCGAGATGAGTGCTTTCGAATTAAAAGATGCTTTGATTCCAGAATTGAATAAAGGCGAAGTTGATTTTGTATGTCTAAATTTTGCCAATGGCGATATGGTTGGACACACTGGTGTTATGAGTGCCGCCATAAAAGCTTGCGAAGCAGTTGATGCTTGCGTAAAAGAAGTTATTGAAGCGGCTCTAGCCAATGATTATACCACCATCGTAATTGCCGATCACGGGAACTGCGAAACAATGATTAATCCTGATGGTTCTCCAAATACAGCGCACACAACAAATCCTGTGCCTATTATTTTGGTAGACAAAGACTTAAAAAATATACAAGATGGAGTTTTAGGAGACATCGCCCCTACTATTCTTGAATTGATGGGAATCGAACAACCAGCGGCAATGACTTGTCATTCGTTGTTATAAAAGCATCAAATTATAAAACCACAAAAAGAGACCGATTTTCGAAATCGGTCTCTTTTTTTTATTAAAAATCACGACACAAAACTATGCAATAGAATCTCGACAGCATAAATCAAAAGCCCTACCAAACCACCCACTAATGTCCCATTGATACGTATGTATTGAAGATCACTTCCTATTTCTAGTTCTAATTTTTCGGCAACCTCATCCGTATCCCAGCTTTTGACCGTTGAAGAAATCAAATCGCCAATCATTTTTTTATTATTGATAAGCACCGACAACACATCATTTTTGATAAAATTATTAATCTTATCCATCATCAACTGATCTGCCTGAATCCCTTTACCAAAACTCTGAATCAAATTAGTAATACTTTTTTTGATAGTCGATTCCTCTTTAAGTCCTAAATCATTAGCAATTGCCGTTTTGATTTCTAGCCAAATGCCGCTGATGTAATCTTGCACCTCTTTTTTATTGGCAAAGCCAAGAACCAAATCATTGACTTTTTGTTGCATTTCGGGAGAATCTCTCAACTCTATTATAAAATGCACTACATAGTCATTTACTTTTTTGCGAATAGCGCTATTTTGATGACTTGCTTGTTCCAGAAAATCGTACAACCCATTAAAAACACCCTCGGCTATTTTTTTATCGGCCAAACCAAAAGAAAGAAATGGAGTCGAACTTTTCACTTTTTCTTCAATCACGTGCTTATTGTTTTGCAATTCAACGATAAGCGTTTTCAGAACATTGGTTACCAATTCTTCTTGTTTTTCGCTTTTGGCTAATGATTCTAAACCAACAGCCATCCATTCTCCAAAGTTTACTTTACTTAATTTATCGGTAAATTGTGCTTGTATAAAATACTGTACTTCGGTATCATCTATGGTTTTCAAAACTCCCGGAATTACATTTTCTACTATTAGATTGGCTACTGTATCTGCATTTTTTCTATCGATCAACCAATTCGAAGCTTTTGTAGCAACATTAAACTGCTCAATTTTCACTTCTAATTTTTCGCGAGTCAAAAACTCATCCGAAACAAAATTCCCCAGATTCACTCCAATTTTGTCTTTATTGTTTGGAATTAAAGCCGTGTGCGGAATAGGAATTCCCAGCGGATGTCTGAATAAAGCTACTACCGCAAACCAATCGGCAATACCCCCCACCATCGCTGCTTCGCTAAAAGCCTTTAACCAATCAATATCATAAAAAACAGCAACCACAAAAAGCATCACCGCAAATCCCAGAAGAATTAAGGCATTCCTTTTCATTTTACTCAAATCCTGTTCTTTTTGGCTGTTTTCTTGGTCTGCTATTGCGTTCATAATGTAACGAATTGATTTCTTAGCTAATTTAAGCTTTTAATACCGTTTTAGAGTAAATAATCGCACTGTAATCCCTGAAAATTGAGGATTATAGAAACTAAAACAACATTCAAAAATAACTGTAAAAAATATTTTTTTCAAGTTATAAATGGTAAATTTGATTTATAAAATGATTTGTTATGACAACGACAACGCTTCAAAAAAAATTGATTCAAAAAATTTCTGAAACGAATAATCTTTCGATTTTAAAATCGATTGAAAATTTACTTAAGGACGATACTACGATTGTGCCTGTGAAATTGTCTAAAGTTCAAAAGAAAATAATAGCACTATCTGAAATAGACATCCAAAATGGAGATGTCGTAGAGCATACTGTTGCCATGAAGCAAATAGCCAGCAAATATGGTTGGTAAAACCGTAAATTGGACTAGAGTTGCACTGCTGACATTATTCGAAACACTTGATTATTTTATCCAAAGAAACGGCAATGACCGTTACAGCAAAAAGCTTTATGCCGAAATTGCCAAAAACGAAACTCGATTGATAAACAATCCGTTTTTAGGAATAGAGGTTGAAGAGACCAATTACAGAAAATTAATTTTTGACGATTATTCGCTTTACTACAAAATTATAAAATCCAAAATTACAATAGTCCTTTTTTGGGACAATCGCAGAGATTCCAAATTATTAGAAAGTGAACTTTTAAAAATCAAATAATTAAAAGCGGTCTTGTTTTAAAAAACGAGACCGCTTTTTTTTATAAATAAAATTGTATTTTTGCCACTTATTTTACAAAAATGATTATCCAAAAAACAAGAGAAGAAATAGAATTGATGCGCGAAAGTGCATTGATCGTATCAAAAACATTAGGAATGATTGCTTCTGAAATCAAAGAAGGAGTTACTACTTTATATCTAGACAAAAGAGCCGAAGAATTCATTCGGGATCATGGTGCAGTCCCTAGTTTTCTAGGACTTTATGGTTTTCCAAATTCATTATGTATGAGTCCGAACTCCCAAGTGGTACACGGAATCCCGAACGACAAACCCTTAGAAAGTGGCGATGTGATTTCGGTAGATTGTGGTGCTTATAAAAATGGTTACCACGGAGACCACGCCTACTCTTTTGAAATTGGAGAAGTAGCCGAAGAAACTAAAAAATTACTGCGCATAACCAAAGAATCTTTGTACGTAGGAATCCGTGAGTTACGAGTTGGAAACCGTGTTGAAGATGTTGGAAATGCCATTCAAAAATATACCGAAGCACACGGTTATGGTGTGGTTCGAGAATTGGTAGGTCACGGTGTAGGACAAAAAATGCACGAAGACCCCGAAATGCCCAACTACGGAAAAAGAGGTCGCGGAAAACTTTTTATAGAAGGAATGGTGGTAGCTATTGAGCCGATGATTAACATGGGAACCAAAAACATCAAACAGCACAAAGACGGTTGGACAATTACCACCGCCGACGGGAAACCAAGCGCCCATTTCGAACACGATGTGGCTATCATAGACGGAAAACCTGAGATTTTATCGACGTTTGCTTATGTGTATAAAGCCTTAGGAATTGTGAGCAATGAAGAAGATGAGTTCAGGAAAGTGCCTTTTGTGATTTAAACACGAATTTCACGAATTGGCACGAATTCTAAATCCATAAAAATTGCACTAAATAAATAGGCAAAATAGACACGAATTACACGAATTAACACGAATTCTAGCCCCTCAAAATTTCACGAATAATAGATTAATATGGATGATATTTATTTAAAAGAAGAGTCATATAAAATTATTGGTCTTTGTATGGAGGTACATAAAATTCTTGGCAAAGGTCATAGCGAAGTTGTTTACAAAGATGCTTTAGAATATGAACTCAAAATCAATTCAATCCCTTTTGAAAGAGAGAAAATTTATGAGATTGAATACAAAGACATTGTTTTACCTCGAAAATACGTAGCCGCCTTTGTGGTTTATAATGAAATAATATTTGAAGTAAAAGCAATTTCACAATTAACAAATAGTGACATCAAACAAACATTAAATTATTTAGCATCATCCAAAAACAAATTAGGCTTATTAGCCAATTTTGGAGAAGACAGTCTAAAATACAAAAGAATAATTTTATAATCCCAAATTAGTGAAATTCTAATTTTCACACAATACAATTCGTGTGAATTAGTGAAATTCGTGTTTAAATTTTTATCCCATGAAATCCGTGTTTAAACTTATACTCAATACAATCCCACGTCCCATTCTTATTCGTTTGAGTTATGTGGCACGCCCAATTATCGCTTTTACTTTAAAAGGAACTAATTTCACCGATCCTATCGACGGGAAAAGTTTCAGGTCAATGTTGCCTTATGGGTACGAAACACAACGCAACAATGTGCTTTCGCCAAGTACACTTTCGTTAGAGAGACACCGTTTGCTTTGGCTATACCTAAACGAGCAAACCGATTTTTTTACCGCTCCAAAGAAAGTATTGCATTTTGCTCCAGAACAGGCTTTTTATAAATTGTTTCGCAAGCAAAAAAATCTAGAATACACTACAACCGATTTATTTTCGCCATTGGCAGATGTAAAAGCAGATATTTGTGATTTGCCTTTTGAGGACAATCAATACGATGTCATTCTTTGCAATCACGTATTGGAACACATACCAGATGACACCAAAGCCATGCAGGAATTGTATCGCGTTTTGAAACCTGGCGGAATGGCGATTCTTCAAATCCCTCAAGATTTGAATAGAGCCGTAACTTTTGCTGACGATACGATTACCGACCAAAAAGAGCGTGCCAAAATATTTGGACAATACGACCACGTACGTATTTATGGGCGTGATTATTTTGACAAACTAAGAAGCATCGGCTTTACCGTTGTCGAAGAAGATTACACCAATAAAATAGCTCCTGAATTGGTAGAAAAATATTGTTTGGCAAAAGGTGAAATCATTCCTGTTTGTTTTAAATAAATAGCATTTCTTATAGTTTTATTACCTTCAGCTATAGCTAAATGTCATAAAGTTTTAAAAAAAAACGAAAAGAAATTAACACCTAACAGGTTAAAAAAAACCTGTTAGGATTAGCGTTTCCTAACAGGTTTATTTTAACCTGTTAGGCATTACAAATCTTAACCTAATGGCATTGAGCTATAGGTGAAAGCAATTAAAAAAATTGGCCATTTACGATTTACAATCCTAATAGAAATCACTTTGAAAACCGAGAATTCCTTTCAGTTCTGCTTTGATATTAGTTTTGAAAAAAAGCTAAACACCTATATTCCGACTGCTTATATTCTAGAACATTCCGAGGCTATAACTTATTTAGACAAGAAAGCGAGTTCCGAGGTACTTCAAAGTTTCGGGGTTATTTTTGAAAATTTAGATACAACCACCAAAAAAATATTGACCATTTGTGAGGATTTAAAACCCGAAAAAGTTTTTAGAAAATTCAGCAAAAACAGCAAGTCTGCCAAAACTATTGATGATTTACTCAAAGACTCTAAACTAGCCTTTGGCATTCGCCAATTTACAAAAACCAACCTAGATCAGTTTTACAGTTTAGTCAAGCAAGAGGGTTTTCCGTTGTCTATGAATTTAGACCTTGAGAAAGATTTTAGAAACAGTCGGGTTACTACGAATCATTCCCCCCTTGAAACGCAACTCCATTTTGACAAACACCAAAATGGAATTACCTATACCCTAGCTTTAAAAGACAACGAAACTGTTTTTTATCCATTTGATGCTACAATCGAATTACTTTTGGACGATCCGAGTTGGCTCATTGTTGACAGAAAACTTTTCTATTTGCAACACATCAATTCTAAAAAAATCACTCCTTTTTTGACGAAAAAATCCATTGAGATTCCGTCCAAATTGGTGCCTGACTATTTTGAGAAGTTTATCAAGGATATTGCAAAAAAGGCAAACATCACAGCAACTGGTTTTGAAATTGAAACCAGAAACAATATCGTTTCTTGTGCCGTTCAACCCGTACTTGATTTTTTCAAAAACAGCTATTACCTCAACCTTATATTCGATTATAACGGATATGCATTTGATGCCAATTCGACAAAAAAAACTAATTCGGCCATTGATTTAAGTGATTTAGACAACATTAAACTTATACAGTACAAACGCTCTGAAGCAGAATCTTCATTTGCAGATCAATTACTGGAAATAGGTCTGTCAAAAACCGAAAATGGTTTGTTTGGGCTTTCGCCAAAGGAAGAAAAGCAAAACCCTTACGCCACCATACAATGGGCTATAGAAAACCAAGAAATTCTTAAGTCTTTGAACTTTTCTATTCAAAATCTGAAAATCGACAGCAAGAAAATTGATACTCACAAAGTGGAAATCCAATTTTCGAATGAAATAAAGAGCGATTGGTTTGACATCAAAATGACGGTGGTTTGCGAGGCATTTGAATTTAGTTTCAGTGAAATAGTTTCGAATATAAAAAACCGAAACCGACTTTTTCTTTTGCCTAATGGCAATTACTTTTTGATTCCGATTGAATGGATGACGCTTTACGCCCCTATGGTGAAATTGGCAAGAATTCAAAACGGTAATTTTATGTTGCCTAAAAGTAATTTTGCTATTCTAGAAGGTATTACAGAGCTGAAAAATTCAACAAATTTACAAACAGTCATAGAATACCAGCCTTCACCTTTGGTAAAAGCGACACTGAGACCCTACCAAATAGAAGGAGTTAAATGGTTATTGGAACATTACAACAATGGTTTAGGCGCATGCTTGGCCGACGATATGGGATTGGGAAAAACATTGCAAACCTTGACCACACTGGTTGCCATACAAGAACAATTGGAATTTAAAAAAGCCGAAGACGTTCAACTGGATTTATTTGGAAACGAAATTCCAATACCAAAAGAATACTTAAAAGCTCTGATTGTCTTACCATCCTCATTGGTTTTTAACTGGTATAACGAAGCTCGAAAATTCACACCGCATTTTCGAAGAGTGCAATATATTGGCAACGACCGAAAACTGCTTTCTAAAAAATTAGAAAAATACGATTTGATTTTTACCAGTTATGCAGTCGTTTCCAGAGATATTTCAATTTTGGAAAAATACAATTTCAGGTATTTGATTTTGGACGAAAGTCAATACATCAAAAACAAGAATTCCAAAATTTTCAAGGCTATCAATCAGATAAAAGCCAGCCATAAAATATCATTGAGCGGAACTCCAATAGAAAACTCCCTCGATGATTTATGGTCACAAATGCAATTTATCAATCCAAATATCTTGGGGAGTTATTCGTTTTTTGCCGAAAATTACAAACTCCCAATAGAGAAAAAGCAAGACGAGAATAGCTTATTGGAACTAAAAAACATCATTAGTCCATTTATTTTAAGGCGTACCAAAGAGCAAGTTTTAAAAGATTTACCAGAACTGTCTGAACAGATTTTCTATTGCGAAATGGAACCCGAACAAGAAAAGTTATACGAAGAAGAAAAATCGAAGGCCAGAAACTTCCTTTTGAAAGCTGAAGGCCCGAGTACAGACAAAATTAGTATTATCAACACGTTAATGCGTTTGAGACAATTGAGTAATCACCCCAAAATGATTGACTCCAAATCGGAAATGGATTCGGGGAAATACATTGCTGCGACTCGCTATTTAGAGACTTTGGTACAATCCAACCAAAAAACAATTGTTTTCAGTTCGTTTGTATCCAATTTGAATTTTTATAAAACTTGGTGCCAAGAAAATAAAATAGATTTTTGCGAACTTACAGGAGAAACGCCTTTGAAAGAAAGAGAATTTCAAGTCAATCGTTTTCAAGAGCAGGAAAAACCATTGTTATTTTTCATCTCTTTGAAAGCGGGTGGAGTTGGACTCAATATTACCAAAGCTTCTTATGTTATTTTTCTGGATCCTTGGTGGAATCCCTTTTCTGAAAAACAAGGAATTGGTCGTGCGCATCGAATTGGGCAGATGAATAAAGTAAATGTGATTCGGTTTATCTCCAAAAACACTGTTGAAGAAAAAATCATTCGTTTGCAGGAAAGTAAAAAACTCTTGGCCGATTCGCTTTTGGATGAAAATTATATGAGTGCTGAAATTGAGGAGAATTTGGATTTTATATTGGAGTAAACCATTGAGTCTATAGTCTCTCATTATAGGACAACCCAAATATTCATCAATAACAATCCAATGTCATTTAGTCAAGGCTTATTTGTCATTTCGACCAAAGGGAGAAATCACATAAAGAAAATAACTAATGTGATTTCTCCTTCGTCGAAATGACACAACAGAAGTGTATTTTCCTACACTAAACAACATTGAATAACAATGGTATAATTCGTATATTTACCACTCATGAACGACAAGTGACCAATGAAAATAATTACTGTTTTACTACTTTCTTTATTTTGCCTAACTCTTACTGCACAAGTAGAGACTGAGGTACCGCCACCTTTTAATATCAAAACGGCTTCTTTTATTCAGAACAGTAAAAACACCATTCCAATATTTAAACTTGGGGACGGATTTGATTTTCAATTTGACGACTTATTTGGTAATGAAGCTGACTATTATTATGAAATCACCCATTGTGATTACAATTGGATTCCTTCGGACATTCCAAAAAGTGATTATTTACAAGGTTTTGACAGTCAAAAAATTCTAGACTATGCCAACTCCTTTAATACGCTACAAACCTATTCCCATTACAACCTCACGATTCCAAATCAGTACACTCGATTGCTTCTCAGTGGCAATTACGTTCTTACGATTTTAAATTCGGACAAAGAAGTGGTTTTAAAAAGGCATTTTATTCTGTATGAAGATCTTGTAAAAGTACCATTAAAAATAAAAAAGGCTCGAACAGTAAGCAATCTCTACACTAAACACAACTTAGAATTTGAAATAATAGGCGAAAATTTTCTTTTTCAAAATCCGACACAAAACTTGAAAGTGGTATTACTTCAAAATGGAAAATTCAATAGTGCTCTAAAAAACATTCCGTCACAATATGTTATTGGAAACACTTTTGTCTATAAATACGATAAAGAAACCCAGTTTTGGGCGGGAAACGAATTTTTAAACTTTGATTCCAAAGACATTCGATACGCCAATAATTACATCAGTTACGTGAATTCCGACAATGATATTTACAATACGCATTTGTACACAAACGAAGATCGAACCAACTTACCTTATACCAACTTGACCGATATTAACGGTAACTTTAAGGAACAAATTGTAAATGGTCAAAATCCCAAAATTGAAGCCGATTATTCTTGGGTTTACTTTACACTTTCGGCCCCTTCTTTTATGCTAAATAAAAATGTTTATGTTGGTGGAATGTTTAATAATTATAGTACCTCCCCCGAATACAAAATGGATTATAATGCAAAAACTGCTCTTTATGAAAAAGCCATTTTAATTAAACAGGGATTCGTAAACTACCAATACCATATTGCAGACAATAAAGGCATCATGGATCAGGAAAACGGTATTGATGGAAACTTTTATCAAACCGTAAATGACTATTCCGTTTTGGTTTATTACAAAGGAAACGGAGACCGATACGAAAAAGTCATCGGCTATGGAACGGCAAATTCATTACAGCTAACAAATTAAAAAACGTAACTTCTCAGTGATTAGCGAATAGCCTTTAGTGATTAGCTTGGAATAGTAGATTCTAGCCTAAATACATTCAAAATTTATGCAAAAGGAATAAGCCAAATAGCTTTTTAATGATCTATACTCCTTTTTTTGTGTACCCAAAAGCTAATCACTCTTCACTCCCGATAGCTATCGGGACTCAGGGCTAAAGAGCTACAAAAAAACATTCCAAAAAAAATTTTAGATTCACTATATTTTTTTTGTAATTTTGTCAAAATGAAGTAACTATTTATAGCTCTTTACCATGGTTTCACAAATAACAAGAGGCATTAAAATATCAGTATTGACTAGTTTTGAAGGAACGTACTTCAAAAACTACAAGATTCATTTTGCCTTTAGTTATGAGATTACAATAGAAAACCACAGTAAAGATTCTGTTCAATTGACTTCACGTCATTGGGAAATCTACGATTCCTTAAACGACTTAGAATTTGTGGACGGTGAAGGTGTTATTGGTAAAAAACCAGTTTTAAAACCAGGCGAACAGCACACGTATAGTTCAGGTTGTTTACTATCCTCCCCATACGGAGCTATGAAAGGTCATTTTGATATGATTAATTTTACTTCTACAAAATCCTTCAAAGTTATTGTACCTACCTTTAGAATGTGTGCCCCTTTTGCTTTAAATTAAAACCGTTAGATTTTTGATTAACGATTTTTGATTTAAGAATTATCAGTCAACTTGAGTATTTTTAAGATTTTTTAGATTACGTACAAAATTTCGATTATACAGAAATCTGCAATCAAAAATCGTTAATCAAAAATCTTAAATCTTAATTTCCTAATTTTATAACCTCCCAATTGACATATTAATCAATTAACCTTTGTACTTTTGCGTGAAATTATCTAATTCATAAAATTTGAATTGTTTAATTATCTAATTGTCTAATATTAAATTTAAGGAATATGCTAAAAGGTTTTTTTAATGTACCGAAAGCGGTTAACGAACCCGTAAAAGGATACGCTCCAAACTCACCAGAAAAAGCAGCCGTTCAAGCAGCTTATACAAAAATGTGGAATTCTACAATCGATGTACCTTTATATATTGGTAGCGAAGAAATTAGAACCGGAAACACTAAAAACATGACTGCTCCACACGACCACCAACATGTCGTAGGAACCTATCATCTTGCCGAAAAAACACATATAGAAAAAGCTATTGCCAATGCTCTAGAATCTAGAACAGCTTGGGCAAATATGGCATGGGAACAACGCGCCGCTATTTTCCTTAAAGCAGCTGAACTTATTGCAGGGCCATACAGAGCAAGAATCAATGCTGCAACAATGATTGCGCAATCTAAAAATATACACCAAGCAGAAATTGATGCTTCTTGTGAATTGATCGACTTTTTACGTTTCAACGTAGAATTTATGACTCAAATTTACGCAGATCAACCAGCATCTACTTCAGATATGTGGAATCGTTTAGAATACAGACCTCTAGAAGGTTTTGTATATGCGATTACACCTTTTAACTTTACTGCCATTGCTGCAAACCTTCCAGCAAGTGCTGCTATGATGGGGAATGTGGTTATCTGGAAACCAAGTGATAGTCAAGTATTTTCGGCTCAAATCATTATTGAAATATTCAAAGAAGCGGGAGTTCCTGATGGAGTTATCAACGTAGTTTTTGGAGATGCATTGATGATTACCGATACTGTTTTGGCAAGTCGTGATTTTGCTGGAATTCACTTTACAGGTTCAACTCATGTATTCAAAGATATTTGGTCAAAAATTGGAACTAACATCCACCACTACAAAACCTACCCAAGAATTGTAGGTGAAACTGGAGGTAAAGATTTTATCATCGCTCATCCAAGTGCCAATGCAAAACAAGTAGCAACAGGAATTGTTCGTGGTGCTTTTGAATTTCAAGGTCAAAAATGTTCAGCTGCTTCAAGAGCTTATGTTCCGCAAAGCTTATGGCCAGCCATAAAAGAACAATTGATTACCGATACCAAATCAATGAAAATGGGTTCTCCAGAAGATTTTGGTAACTTTATCACTGCAGTAATTCACGAAGGATCTTTTGATAAATTAGCTAGTTTTATTGACCAAGCTAAAAAAGATGCCGATGCCGAAATTATCGTTGGTGGAAACTACGATAAATCAGTAGGTTATTTTATTGAACCAACTATCATCGTAACAACAAACCCTCATTACACCACTATGGAAACCGAATTATTCGGACCTGTAATGACGATTTTTGTTTATGAAGACGCTAAATGGTCTGAAACATTGAAATTGGTAGATTCTACATCTGAGTACGCTTTAACAGGAGCTGTTTTCAGTCAAGACCGTTATGCAATCGAAGAAGCTACAACCGCTTTACAAAATGCTGCCGGAAACTTCTACATCAATGATAAACCAACAGGAGCTGTTGTAGGAATGCAACCTTTTGGTGGTGCAAGAGCATCAGGAACTAACGACAAAGCGGGTTCAGCATTGAACTTATTGCGTTGGGCTTCGCCAAGAACGATCAAAGAAACATTTGTTACTCCAGTAGATTATAGATACCCGTTTTTAGGAGAATAGTCTAATTTTAGATTTATAAAAAAGCCGCAAATTTCAAATGAAATTTGCGGCTTTTATTTTTGTTGATTCGACCCTTTATTTCCAAACTGGAATTTTTATAAAACTGTCATTATACCATTTTATTTTTAAAGGTTCTTTCGCATCTTCAATGGTTTCATCGCTAACCTCTTTGCCTGTTCCATAATTTAATTGAGAAAATGGATTTTTATTTACATTGATAGCCACAAGCAAACGACTGCCTTTACTCAATTGCTTACTGACCAAATGTGTATTCGAAAAAGGGATAGATTCTATTTCATTAGGTTTCAGTAAATTTCTTTTTGTAGTGTCTTTGGCGTAACTGGCACGACCTAAAAAATAAGACAAATGAAAATAGTCTCCATTTGGCATTACTTCATATAAAGTAACCCCTATATCCATATCTTTTTTGTTGATACTCGCTTTTATCTCCCCAAAAAAAGAACCATTAATTAACATCGATTCTTTCAAGGGTTCACTTATAAAAATAAATCCATTGCTAGTATCTATCTCTTTTCTAATAATTGGATCTGGGTAGTAATCATTATTTTCCGTTTGTCTGTCAGCAAAATTAACTTCTTGGTACAGATACTTTTTTTGAATTGGTTTTTTGTCATTTAAAGCATAAAACTTTCCTGATTTGCTATCTGTCAAATACATTTTGAGAAAACCATTGGCCATTTTATCAATAGAAGAGGTACTTCGCCACTCATTTGCTCCCATTACCTGATAGTTAATTTTGTCTTTCAGTATTTCTGGTTTAGTGCTGTTTCTTAGAATATAATCAAACCATTGGTACGTTATTTTTTTTATATTGATTATGGCTATTGAATCAACCTTGTAGTCATACAAATTAAGTTCGCCTCCAATTTGAGTACCAAAGTGACCGTACGGCCCAATAATTACATAAACCGGAGTTTGTGGATTATATTTCTGAAGTTCTCTTACATAATACAAACTTGAATTTTGAGAATCGTTGTAATATCCGTCAAAAGCCAGCACAGGAATATTTATTTGTGCAAATTCTTTTCCGTACGGCGCCATTTTCTGCCAATATTCGTCAAATGAAGAATGGCTTATCCATCGTTGAAACAGCCTATTGGGACTGCCGTCAATACTGTCCATTTTTTTATAGGCCACGCCTGTTTTCCACCATTTGTCCTGCATTGTTCTAAATCGCTGTCTGTCATTGCCTGCAATAGTATCTAGGTACTTGTTATTGCCAACATAAAACGACCATTCGTAATTGGGGTTTACAGAAATGTTATTTTCCATTGGAAGTCCCATTCCTGGTCTGTTAGCAACATAAGGCACAATTGTTTTAAGTGCAGGATGCATTTTTTTACAAGCTGCCCATTGCGTAAATCCATTATAACTACCGCCATACATCCCTACACCTCCGTTGCACCATTCTTGTTTACTGATCCAATCAATAACATCATAAGCATCATTGCCATCATTCTCATAAGGGAATATTTCACTTGGACTAAACCGCTTACCTCTTGTATAGGCAATAACGCCTACGTAACCGTTGTCCGCAGCTTCTTTTAATGTTTTAATATCTCTTCCTTTGTCCCTAACATAAATAGTATATTGAAAGATGACAGGTTTTGGAGTAGTGATTCCTTTTTTTCGCACCACCATTGCTGATATAAATGCGCCATCACGTGTTTTAATCATCACACTGTCTTGAATATCATAAGCACTTTTTAAATCTTCTGATTTTGTTACACTTGTCTGCTGTGAGAACGCATTTGACAGTATTAAAATAAGAAATACAAAATTTAAAATTGGTTTCATTTATTAGTTTTATTTAGGTAGTTTTATTTAAATCTAAAATTTTGAAATGGCTTGAAAACAATCAATAACGGCGCATTTAGCATTAGACTTCATGCAGAAGACAAATTATAATCAGTATCCTTACAATCCTGAAACTTTTGGGATTATTAGATTAGCGAATACAATTGGTATAACTCATCCAAACCCCGAAAGGGGTGTAATGATTATAGAAAATATATAACGCGTCGGTGAGCAAACCCTGAAGGGGGGTGAAATTATTTAACCTTTTTTATTAAAAAACCTCCATCTTAATAATCAATACATTCAGATGTAAAAAAGCCACCCCTTTGGGGTTTTCGTACGATGGAATTACTTATTTCTATAATCATTTCACCCTTTCAGGGTTTTCAACAGGTATCGAAGATTGCATTTGGCACGTAACAATCAAAAAGACCAATTATTTCTAATGTGGAATCTGGGTTTCAGTTTTACTTTTTTTCGTTTTTTCTCCAAATCTATGCCGTCTGTAGCACTATAGATTTCACGAAATCTGAAAACAGTGTAGGTTTTTCTAGTTTATACGTTTCTATATAAACATTTTAAAAAAAAATTACCATTCATTTATTAAATCCCATTTAGATTTTTGAATTTAACCGATTGGCGGTTTGAGACTTCTAATAGTTCTCCAGTTTTTAGTTTCACTTCCAACCTGCCGCCGATTGTCCTATTTACTTCTTGGATATATTTAATATTTACAATTTCGGTTCTGTTAATTCTGAAAAAAATATTTTCATCCAGTATCTCTTCCCATTGGCGGAGAGAACGCCTTTGCAGCGCTTTTTTTTCTTGAAAAAAAAGTCTGGTGTAATTTTCAAGCGATTCAATTAAATAAATTTCATTCAATTGGATAAAGAATCGTTTCTCCCCATCCTTAATGAAAATTTTTCGGTCTTTTGTTTCAGCATTATTAAAAGAGGATTTCATGCTTATAGTATTCCTTATTTTTTCAATTGCTTTTGCAAAACGTTCCTCTCGTATGGGTTTCATTAGATAGTCTAAGGCATTTACTTCAAATGCTTGAACAGCATATTGGTTATACGCTGTAGTAAATAGTACTGCTGGCACACTATCTAAGGACTCCAATAAATCGAAGCCGGATTTCTCAGGCATTTGAATATCCAAAAAAATTAAATCAGGCATTTTCGTTTCAATCAAATCCTTAGCTACATCGGCATTTTCGGCCTCGCCTATAAGAACAAAGTCTTCATACACCTTTAATGCTCTTTTCAGTTCTTCGCGTGACAAACGTTCATCATCAACTATTATAACTTTTATTTTTTTCATTCGGATGGAAGTAAAATAGTTGCCAAAACCGTTTCGTCTTTCATCTCTTTAATTTCAAAAGAGGAATTTCCGTTATATTGTAATAATAGCCTCTCTCTCAGGTTATTTAACCCAATACCTGAATCTTTACTCTCTTTACTTAACTTGCCCGAGTTTTGAACGCTGATTTTTATAAAATTGTTCTCCATTTCAACTTTTACAGTAATAAATCCACCACTTTTCCTTTTTTCAATTCCATGCTTTATGGCATTCTCAACCAGCGACTGAATACTCAAAGGCAGAATAAAATGTTTTGACAAGTCTACACTTGCTTCAATTTTCGTTTGCAAACGTTCCTCAAATCGTATTTTTTCTAATTCCAGATAATCTTTGACAAGGTTAATTTCGTCATTTAAGGATACTAATCTCCCAATATTACTGTTTAAGGAATTCCTTAGCAACTCTGATAAAAGATCAATTGCTCTCCTAGCCGAATAGGGGTTTTCTAATACCAAAAATTTTATATTATTCAGCGAGTTAAAAAAGAAATGCGGGTTAAGCTGTGCGCTCAGGTTATTGAGTTGTGCCTCTTTTATTACAATCGACAATCGGGCATTTTCCTTTACAGTTTCTATTTCAAGTCTTGAATAATGATAAAGATGGTACGCCAATACCCAAATAGACATTAATCTAGTTCCTGTGATAAAAACCTGTAATTGTGTAGATTTGAAAAATTCAAAAAATGAAACGGGTGCACTTTTTAAAATAAACAAACGTACCAGATAAAGTTTACCAACAATCAAAAACATATACAATACCGAAAGTGCCAAAACACCAAGTGCAATTTTTGGGATTAACATTTTCAGATTTAATTTATTCCATCCCTTTTTTAAAGCAAAATTTCTGTAAATATGTGTCAGTGTAATACCAATCGACACATCCAGTATTAGATCTGCTATGCCCATTTCCCAGATAAAATCACCGTTAAAAAAAGCCAAAAATCCCCAATACAAAGAAGTAGTAATCCATCCGATGAGCTGAATTTTCCAATAGGACGATATTCTTGTAATCATTTTCAATGCAAAAGTTTTTAGTGCCGTAGTAAAGGTATTCCTCTAATACAGATTGAGCAAATAAAAGTACATGAACGGAAAATAATAGAGGATGAATGGAGTCCGTTCGTTAATTATACTACTCCAACACATAAAGATTTATGATTATAGATTAACGATTTGCGATTTATGATTTAAACCCCACAAGAATTCAGATTGTTTTGAAATCTTGTGGGGTTTGTTTATAATGGTATAATGGCTTTAACAAATCTAGAACTGTAGTTTTACGAAATTGCCTGTTGTTCTTTTCTTTTTTGACAGTAGTTTGCCAAGGCAATACTTATTACATTTAATTTTTGAACCAAAGAATAAAGAAAAACAAATTCTAAATTGTTGAATCCATACTGAGGTTAGAGTTTTAATCCTATTGGTGTTCTGACACATTATTATACTGCCAAAGGACGTTAATAATTTTCCACTCTCCATTAATCTTCACTATGTGCATGTAGTCAAACCATTCGTCAGCAATTAGTTTAACCGATGCAGTCAATGGAGACACATCGAGTAATTTAAGTTCTTTCTTGGGATTTTTCGGAAACTTATCCCCACTGGCATTATAGGTTTCTGCAAGAATAATCAAGTTTTCCGCTGAAAATTCAGAGATAAAATCTTTTTTCGCCTTTTTACTTTTGAAGACTGACCTTTTTACCACTCGAGGATGCAAAGCATCTTGCATTTGCTTGGGATTTGGATTATGTTGTGACTCAATGTAAGCAAGTGCCACTCTCTTCACATCAAGCGTGTCCTTAGCTGTCTGACCTTGCACTTTAAAAGTGGTAATAACTAGGAATAGAATAAAAAAAGAAATTAATTTCATAATATAGATTTTAATTAGGATTTATCTGGTGATTAGTAATTTATCAATTCTTTTTATATTTATCAATAACTATCTTTTTACGCTACTACGTCCTAGCCTATTTATAAATGACGGGACAGAAAAAACTAAATCGATTGTTATGCGTTGTTTTTTATTCTTTGTTATCGAGGTATTCTATAATATGCTTTTGAAACAATCCTCCAACCTTCGGAAAATTTGTAAAGCATCATATGATCCGTAAAAATTTTCTTTTTATTTTTAAATAAGTTCAAAACCACTGTCGCAGCATTTCCTGACGTAGTTATGCTTAAATACTCACATTCTGCCTTTATTGTTGGGTTTCCTGCATTTTGTTTTCGTCCGTTTTCAATTCTTATTATCCAATCCTCTAATGAAAGTGAAGAAATATCATTATTCTCTAGACTTAGCATTTTAAATGTAGGATGAAAACCTTTTCTTATTTCTTCAATTGATCCACCATTATGTATTCCGCTTACATAAGCGCTTTCAATAACAGCTTTAATTGCATCATCTTCCGTTTTAGTTTGTCCAAAAGTTAGCGTATTGATTAGAAGTAAAAGAAGCATTAGTGTTGTCTTTATCATAATTGATTTGTTTTTATTGTTATCTGATTTACTTAATATTATTCAAAATTAAACTATTACTCAACGAGATGTAAGGTATTTTATTACATTATTATACAATTTAAAGCTGAAATGCTGAAATTGTATGAAAATTATCTATTTCTGTATTCTTCGATCCTTTAAAAGTATCGTAGTTTACCACAAGTAATTTACCCTTATAAATGATGGTTTCACAAGGATTATCCAATTGCCCGTCGGCACCATCATTGTTGCCGTTTTCCCAAATTAATGAGATCGTATTGGTATTTAAATCCAGTTGATGAACACTATTGTTGTCATAATTGGCTATGAAAATAGAATTCCTTTTCTCATCGTAAAAAAAGCCGTCACAGCATTTTAATTTATCGGAATCGAAAACTACTTTTTTAGATTTTACTTTGCCTTCTTTGGTGAATTCAAATTTTGTAATCACGCCATCGCCAAAGTTTCCGGCATACAAATTTCCTTTTTTGTCGAATGCAATCCCATCAATTCCAATTGAATTCCCTTTAATTTCGGGTTTCAAAGTAAATAGACTTACTAAATATTTTTCCTTTGTTGATGCATCTAGAATTATTTTACCACTATTTAATTCTTCTAATGAAAAGCTATAAATACTGCTTTCTCTTTTCTTATCTCCCAAAGCATCCGTTATATAAACTCTATTTTTAGACCATCTAATGGCTTCTCCAAAGTTGAAACCTTCTGCCAGAATTTCTGCGTATTTAGGATTCCCTTTTTCGACAATAATTCTAATCAATCTGGAGAAATTTTCTTTCCCAGCGAAACATTGGTTATCCATCAAATACAAGTTTCCGTCAGGGCCAAATTCCATTCCCATTGGATGCACTCGTTTTGTGATCGGATGAAGTGGCAATTGATCAAACCAAGTTACAGGATTGTCATTTTTATCGAAAGTTAAAATTTTAGACCCATTTTTTTCAAACGAAGTAGGGTTTAATACAGATAAATAGAGATTCCCTTTTTTATCCAAAGCCATTCCATCTGGCGTTGTACAGGTCTCCCCTAAATCGGCAAACAAAGTTGGCTTTATTGATCTGGAAGTTTCATTAATAGTGATCTCTTGTTTTGCTTCCTGCGAAAATAAGTTTAGAGAGCAAACTACCATTGTGATCGTGATTGTGTTTTTTAAAATTGGTTTCATATTGATTGTGATTTTAAATTGCTATTGAAATTTATTAACTCCCCGTCCTGCTTCGTTCCTCTTCATTACCTGTTACTCTTTGTGTTGGGGCACTCTTTTTATTTCCAAATTTATAAGAAACTGAAAGCTGAAAGGATTGATTATCATAGTAATTCTTACCTTCGTGATAAACACCATTAACGATAGAGCTTCTATTTATTTTTTCAGTTTTAAATATATCAGTCCCTCTTAAGGAAATTTTCAAATCTTTATTCCACAAAAGATATTGAAACGCCAGAGAAAAGGAACTCATTTCCTTATTAGTAAAAATACCGTCTATGCCTGGAAAACTATACCAATAACCCACATTAAAAAGTAATGTTTTATCGATATTCAAATTAAAATCATTATTGGTTGATATCCTGGAATTGAATCCTTTTTGTTCACTTCGTGCAACGGTTAAACTAGATTTAGATATGGCATAATTGAAATCGACCGCATTATTGCTTGTCCACCATTTAAGTCTATCGAAAACATAATTCTCCGAAATTCCGTAACGTTGTGTATCTATATAATTTTCGCTTGTATGTAGAATTTCATTTGAATTAGGGTCGGCGATTGTAACCTCCGAAATTAAATTGTTCTCATAACTAAAATAAAACTTACTCTCCATTTTTTTATAAGTATAGGTTAGCTCTGTATTATCAATAAATGCAGGTTGTAAAAACGGATTACCATTAAAAGATTGAAAAGGGTTCCAAAAATGTGTATTAGGATTCAAATCCCTAAATTGAGGTCTTTCAATTCTTTTGCTATAACTAAAGCTAAAAGTCGAATTAGCATTTGCAATATAAGTCAAATAGGCTGTTGGGAAAAATTTAATGTAATCCTTATTAATCGGTTGGCTTAAGCTTCCAGCAAAAATCTTGGTTTGGGTAGTTTCCATTCTTAATCCAAATTGAGAGTCCCAGTGCTCATTTATTTTTTTGCTTCCCGAAAAATAAACCGCTTGTATGTTCTCGGTATAGTCAAACTCGCTTTGTTTCAAAGGCAATTCTAAAACTGGTTTATCTACTAAGCCACTATTGAAGGCTGAAATGTGATTATTTGATTTTGAATTCGAAACTTTACCGCCAAAACTCAAAGTCGCCCATTTTGTGGGGTAATCAAAATCTAATTTCCCCGATAAGTTCGTTATGCCTTGTATATTGCTATTTATTCCCGCAAAATATTTTTGTGAGTACGGATTTTCGACAACCGAAATACCATTATAAGTTCTACTATCTTTTGTTTTATAGTTAAAATAATCCAGATTTAAAGTGATTTTTTTTCCTAAAGAATCAATTTTATATTCATTGTAAAAGTTTAATGAACTAATAGCTACTTTTAGTGTCGCTACTCCTCCATTTGACTTTAAATAACTCGTGATTTTACCATTGGCATTATCATAAATACCTGTAAAAGGACTATCCGTGAATAAAGGTTGGGAATTGTTAAATAAAGTTTGACCTCCCAGAGTCCATTTTGCAGTTATTTGATAATCAACACCTAATTTACCATATATTCTGGTATTCACACTTTTATACGAGGAATTAGTATGCCATGTCTCCGTTGGGAAATAAGTATAATCATCCTGAATATTGTATCTTCTGCCAGACAAATAATTTAAAGACGATGTAATACCCAATCTGTTTTTATTATAATTAAAATTACCCATTACAGCACCCTGACTATAAAACCTTTGAAGATAAGTAGATCCTACCAAGGCATTCCAAGAATCTTTTTTTGCTTTTTTTAATTTGATATTGACCAAACCACTTTTACCTTCAGCCTCATATTTAGCTGGTGGTGTTGTAATTACTTCTATACTTTTAATATTATCGGATGGAATTGATTTTAGATAATTAGCCAAATCTTCCTCAGAAAGTTGGATAATTTTATCATCAATCATAACCGATAAATTGCTTTTCCCAATAATAGTTATATTGTCATTCTGCACTTTTATCCCCGGAGTGACTCTAAGTGCTTCCAAAGCATCTCCTCCTGTGGCAATAATCGAATTTTCGACATTAAAAACCAAACGATCTACTTTTCTTTCGATCAGTTGCTTTTTCCCTCCAACTACAACCCACTCTAACTGAATTGCGTTATCAATTGTTATAACCCCCAAATCTAAAGCGGCCGTTAATGATATGTTTTTTGTTAACAAAAGCTCGTTTACTTGTCGAATTTCCAATGTGTATTTTCCTTGTTTTACCTCTAAGACAAAGTCCCCTTTATCGTTTGTAAGTTCGATTTTTCTATTATTTGCGTCTTCGCCTATTAGAATAACTTCGGCAAAAGAGACAGGATTGTTATCTTTAGTAGTTGCTTTCCCAGTAATTTTAAACTGGGCAGACATTGATGTACAAGAGAATACCAAAAAGACAATAATGTATTTTAATTTCATAGTTTACTTTTTTTGGGCTAAAGTAATCCTGTAATTTTAATCTTAATTTAGGTGCAAATAAAAAGACAGCTTTAGCATACAAAGAATACATTTTCCAATAATAACGCATTCATGGGCTGGAATACCGTTTTCATAAGCTAAAGACCATTATTTGTCTCATGCAATAAACCAAGCATAGATAATTTAGTAACTTGGCTGCTTATAAAAGCATAGTATGAATTTTCTAAAAAACATAAACCTAAAAAGAATGCTAAGCCACAGTTTGTTTTGGTTTGGTTTTTTGATAATACATTTTGTCACAAAAAGTTTTGACTATAAAAAATACGATGACCTAGTTTATATCTTTCTTTCTGAAACAATCATTCAAGCTATTGGAGCGTATATCTTGATTTACGTTTTGATCCCGAATCTTCTCATTCCAAAGAAATACTTTCTTTTTATTGTCCTTTTTGCTATTTGGTTATACCTTGTTTTTGCAATGCTTACTGCCCTCAAATATTTCTATCTTGAACCCAAGTTTCCTCAGTATTATTCAGAATGGGATAAATGTCCCAACACATTAATTCAAAGATTAACTAGTTTTAGACTGTTCTTTGGAAAAATCATCTGGTTGTTTTTCCCTGCTTCAGTTATTGGATTGATTCGTTTTTACAAAAATCAACAACACCTTTCCAAAATAGAAGAAGAGAAAAAATCAATGGAACTCAAAGCTCTAAAAAATCAACTGAATCCTCATTTTTTATTCAACACCCTAAATAACCTCTATGCTTTGACACTCAAAAAAGACGACAAAGCACCCGAGATTATTGCTAAATTATCCGAAATATTAGATTTTGTCCTGTACCGTTGCAATGATGATTTTGTATGCATAAAAAAGGAAATCAACTTATTGGAAAACTACATTTCATTAGAAAAATTACGGTATAATGAAAACAGATTAGACATTTCGTTTACCAAAGACATTCACGAAGACAGCAAAATTTCACCGCTAATTCTGTTGACTTTTGTCGAGAATGCTTTTAAACACGGCGTAATCAATGAAACCGAGAAAGCAGTAATTCACATGAATTTAGAAACTAAAAGAAAGCAAATTATTTTTAGCATCGAAAATACAAAACCCCAAAACGAAACGGCAAGAAGATCGGACAAATCACAAATCGGGCTCGAAAACGTTCGGAAACAATTGGATTTATTATATCAAAAAAACCATCAGTTGGATATAGACGAAACGCAGACAAAATTTACCGTTAAACTTTGCCTTAATCTTTAGCATTTTACACCCATTTACTTTCAAAAAAAATCAATTATCAAACGAACATATGAAACACAAATTTTTAATTAGCATTTTATTTTTCAGCACTTTCATCACGGCGAATAGCCAATCTAAAGCCATTGACACTTTAGTAGATGTTGGAAACCACAAAATCCATTTCAAGATTGTAAAAGGAAAAGGGATACCGATACTTTTTGATGCAGGTGGAGGAAATAGTGGTGCCGTTTGGAATTCATTATTAGACCAAACTTCTAAAATAACAAATGCCACTCTGATTACGTATGACCGAGCAGGCTTTGGCACAAGTACGATTGACACATTACAAACTGATGATTCAAAACACGGCATTATCAGTAGTATCGAAGATTTAGAAATTGGATTAAAAAAATTGGGTTACGACAAAGAAATCATGCTCGTTTCACATTCTTACGGTGGATATCTCTCGACTCTTTACGCTGCAAGACATCCTAAATTGGTTAAATCGGTTGTGTTAATTGACGTTAATCATAACTATTATGAAGATGGCTACATTGAAAAAATAGTTGCTACACAAGATAAATTGATCCCTGAATGGAAGAAAAACAACAAAGGCGTTTATTATATGTCGGCTACAATTCTTGAAACCGTGAAAATAATGAGCAAAATTTCTATTCCGCAAAACATTCCTGTTGTGGATTTTGTCAACGGAATTCCTTACTTAAAAATACCTGAAGAAATAGAACGTTGGAAAGAATGTCATAGAAAATATGTAGCCAATAATCCGAATGTTACCGGCATTACAGCAAATGGTTGTGGTCATGGTATTTGGATCGACAATCCACCTTTAGTAATTAATTCAATTGCAAAATTGTATGCAAGCAGTTCTAAACAAAAAGCTGAAATTCAAGAGCGTGCGTTACAATATTCTATAACGGCTTGCAATGAAGAAAAAGCTCAGGATTTGGCTTTTTATCATTCTGATGATGATTTAAATACTTGGGGTTATGAATTATTAAGTAAAAATGAGAACCAAAAGGCAGCAGAAATTTTCAGACTTAATATGATACTTAATCCATCAAATGCCAATACATACGACAGCTATGGTGAAGCTCTCTTAAAAACAGACCAGAAAGAAGAAGCCATTAAAATGTATAAAAAATCTATTGAGCTAAACCCTGAAAATAAAAATGGTAAAGAAGTTTTGGAAAAAATAACAAAAGACAACTCAAAACCGCTAAATTAGATTTTTAGAAATTTAGAAAATCCTTATTCTTTTTTTGAATGAAATACAAATGTATCATCGTTGACGACGAACCCTTGGCAAGAGAATTAATTGCTTCTCATTTAGCCCATTTCGATAATTTTGAATTGGTGGCTTCTTTTGAAAATGCACTAAAAGCTTATGCCTTTTTAGAATCAAACACAATAGATTTGATGTTTTTGGATATTGAAATGCCACTCCTTAAAGGAAATGATTTTCTGAAAAAACTAAAGAATCCGCCTAAAGTAATTTTCACAACTGCATACAGAGAATATGCCATAGAAGGCTACGAACTCAATGTGATTGATTACCTCTTGAAACCCATTACATTTGATCGTTTTTTTGTTTCTATAGAAAAATTCAAACAATTACAAATTCCGAAAGCAACTGAAAATTCAACTAACGAGGATCACATTTTTGTGTCTTCCGGCAGTAAAAACATCAAGATCGTTTTCGACTCCATTTTATTCATCGAAAGTCTCAAAGATTACATTACCATTCATCTCGAAAACGGGAAATCACACCATCTTAAGCAGAACATTTCCGCTTTCGAGAAAGTATTGGATTCAAATTTTGTCCGAATCCATCGTTCCTATATTATTCAAACAAAAAAACTAACTGCCTACTCCAAAAACGAAGTGGAAATAAACGCAATAGAAATCCCAATTGGAAGTAGTTATAAACAAACCTGGCTGGATTATTTGAGAGATCAGAAATAAAAAACCCCACAAGAATCAAATTATTTTGAGTTCTTGTGGGGTTTGCTTTTTTGTCAAGTCACTAATTTCCTTTTAAGCACGAGGCGAAACGACAATCTTATATACCATACTTTCTTTTTAGCTGACTAATCGATTCTTCTACAGTAATATAATCGCTTTCATCCTCCATTAATCTCTCATCCAAGATATCCTTTATTTCTTGGGTAAGTTCAGAATCCAAATGATAAGTAGTGTACATAGCTTCTTAATTTAAAACGAATATTTCGTTATAATACTTTTACAAAATTACAAAAAAAGTCTTCAAAATCGTATTTCCTAAACCACAAACTTCAATGGCAAATGCACCACTTTCTTGGTTTCAAAAAACTCGTCCTCAAAGAAATCGGAAATATTATATTCGGTGGCTTTCGGAAAATCTTTCAACTCCTCGGTTAAGTCTCCACCCTTTAGATAAAGAATACCATTTTTCAGTTCGTGTTTACTTTGCTTCTTGATTTTGGTTTTTACCCAAGAAACAAAATCAGGCATGTTGGTTACCGCACGACTAACAATAAAATCAAAATCTCCTTTTACGTTTTCGGCACGGAGTTGCTCGGCTTTTACGTTTTTTAGTTCTAAAGCTTCGGCAACAGCTTGAACCACTTTTATTTTTTTGGCAATAATATCAATCAAATAAAAACGGGTTTCCGGAAAAAGAATCGCCAATGGAATCCCAGGAAATCCACCTCCAGTTCCCACATCCAAGACATAAGTTCCGGGTTCGAACTTATTTACTTTGGCTATAGCCAGAGAATGCAATATATGTTTAGTGTACAAAGAATCAATGTCTTTACGGGAAATTACATTGATTTTTTCATTCCAATCGTGGTATAAAAAATCCAATTTTTGAAACTGTTCTATCTGATTATCAGATAGGTTAGGAAAATACTTTAGAATCTCGTCCATCTTAAAAATTTTTAACAAAAGTACTGCTTTTAGCTTATAAATATTTAACTCAATATTGTATGTTGAAAATTTATATTAGTTACCTTTGCAAATATTCAAAAAACATATGAACAATACCGCACCTACATTTGCAAAACAAGACAACCTAAAGTTTTTTAGAACGCTTAACTCTCGAGTAAACAGCTATTTCAAAGAAAACAATATAGAAAAAACCGGAAACTGGAAAATCCATTTAAAGACTATAATTCTTTTTACCGTTTTTCTTGTTCCTTACTTCTTAATATTAACTTTAGACATGCCTTTTTGGGCTCACCTTCTATTGACCATTGTCATGGGAATTGGGATGGCCGGAATTGGGATGAATGTTATGCACGACGCCAATCACGGATCTTATTCTACCAAAAGTTGGGTTAATAAATTCATGGGAGGCACCATTTACGTTTTGGCCGGAAACGTACACAACTGGCAAGTGCAACACAATGTATTACACCATACTTATACCAACATTATTGGTCATGATGAAGATCTGGAAGCTGGAAGAATCATGCGTTTCTCCAAAGAAGCCGAATGGCATAAGTTCCATAAATTTCAACAATATTATGCGTTTTTTCTATATGGTTTATTGACTTTCAACTGGGCCATTACAACCGATTTTAAGCAAATGAGCAGTTATCTAAAAAGAAAATTATCCTATGGCGAACCAAAAAGCCCAAAAACGCTTTGGACCACATTAATTATCACAAAAGTCATTTATTTATCTATTTGGATCGTATTGCCAATGGTTATCGGAATCACTTGGTGGAAAGTACTTCTTGGATTTTTTATCATGCACTACACTGCCGGATTAATCTTAAGTATTGTATTTCAATTGGCACACGTAGTAGATGAAGCTGCCAATCCACAACCAAATGAAGCTGGTGAAATGGAAAACACCTGGGCAATTCATCAATTGTTTACCACTGTTAATTTTGCTCCAAAAAACAAAATTGTAAACTGGTACACCGGAGGATTAAACCACCAAATTGAGCACCATATTTTTCCACATATTAGCCATGTTCATTATGGTAAAATCGCAAAAATCGTAAAAGAAACGGCAAAGGAATGTCAATTGCCTTACCATGAATACAAAACAATGACCAGTGCCGTAATTGCACATTTCAAGCACTTAAAAACCTTAGGATTAAATCCTGCATTATAATTATCTAAAAAAGAATAAACCAAAAAATTACATTTTAATGAGCAATCCACTTTCAGACAGAATTAACAATCTAGCTACATCACAAACATTAGCGATGGCTGCATTGGCAAGAGAATTAAAAGCACAAGGAAAAGACATTATCAGTTTAAGTTTAGGAGAACCCGACTTTAATACTCCAGATTTCATCAAAGAAGCCGCAAAAAAAGCGATTGACGAAAACTACAGTACCTATTCTCCAGTAGAAGGTTATGTAGAATTGAAAGAAGCAATTTGCAGAAAATTCAAAAGAGACAACAATTTAGAGTACAAGCCATCACAAATCGTGGTTTCAACAGGAGCCAAACAATCTTTATACAACATTGCACAAGTAATGCTTAATGACGGTGACGAGGTAATTTTGCCAGCACCTTACTGGGTAAGTTATTTTGAAATTGTAAAATTATCAGGAGGAGTTCCTGTAGAAGTTCCAACTTCTGTAGACACTGATTTCAAAATCACACCAGAACAATTAGAAGCAGCCATCACACCAAAAACAAAAATGATGTGGTTCAGCTCTCCTTGTAACCCAAGTGGATCGGTTTACAACAGAGAAGAATTAACTGCTCTTGCTAAAGTTTTAGAAAAATACCCACACGTATATGTAGTATCCGATGAAATTTATGAGCACATCAATTTCTCAGGAACTTTCTGCAGCATCGCTTCTATTCCGGGAATGCTAGAAAGAACAATTACTGTAAATGGAGTTGCCAAAGCATTTGCTATGACAGGATGGAGAATTGGATACATTGGTGCACCAGAATTCATCGCAAAAGCCTGTATCAAAATTCAAGGTCAAGTAACCAGCGGAGCCAACAGTATTGCACAACGCGCGACTATTACTGCCGTAGATGCTGACCCATCTGTATTGAAACACATGGTTGACGCTTTCCAAAGCCGTAGAGATTTGGTTGTTGGTCTGTTAAAAGAAATTCCAGGAGTAAAAATCAACGTTCCTGAAGGAGCTTTTTATGTATTCCCAGACGTTTCTTCTTTCTTCGGAAAAACATTGAGAGGAACTTTCATCAAAGACGCCAATGATTTCTCCATGTATCTTTTGGGCGAAGCCAATGTAGCAACCGTAACAGGAGACGCTTTTGGCAACCCAGATTGCATCCGTTTCTCTTACGCAACCAGCGAAGATTTATTAAAAGAAGCTTTACGCAGAATCAAAGAAGCAGTTTCGCTTACTGAAGTTCTAGCATAACATAAAAGCTTATTTAAAGTTTAAAATAGTTTAAGGTTTAAAGTTTTATCACTTTATACTTTAAACTATTTTTGTTTTAGAGAACATTTGGACGTGCAATGTCATTAAGTTAATCGTTATTGTTTCTCGCAAAGACGCGAAGGCGCAAAGTTTAGAACTGTTTTCTTTGCGTCTTCGCGTCTTTGCGAGAACTAGATTTAGAAAAATCATAGCAAAAAATTCTTAACCTTAATGACATTACCCTCACGCGGGCAAACGACTAAATAAGCAATTAAATATTTCCAAAAGAATCAACCATCCATAAAAGAATTACACACAAAAATGTATTTTTGTTATAATTATAAAAAACAAACTAAACTCATAAATCTCATAACCCTTCTAAACTTCTTTCAATGAAAATACTACTTCTAGGCTCAGGCGAATTAGGAAAAGAATTTGTAATCGCAGCACAACGTATCGGACAAACCGTAATCGCTGTTGACAGTTATGAAAATGCTCCCGCGATGCAAGTAGCACATGGTTTTGAAGTCATCAATATGCTCGATGGAGACGCTTTAGACAAAATCGTAGCCAAACACCAACCCGATTTCATCGTTCCCGAAATAGAAGCCATTAGAACCGAACGTTTTTATGATTACGAAAAACAAGGCATTACCGTAGTCCCTTCTGCAAAAGCGGCCAACTTTACCATGAACAGAAAAGCCATTCGGGATTTGGCTGCCAAAGAACTTGGATTACGCACCGCCAATTATCGCTACGCCACTTCAGCCGAAGAACTACACAAAGGTGTTGAAGCCGTTGGAATGCCCTGCGTGGTAAAACCCTTAATGTCTTCTTCCGGAAAAGGGCAATCCACCATAAAAGGCGACACTTCGGCAGAGCTCAGTGCAAGCATTGACAAAGCGTGGCAATACGCTGTTGAAGGTTCCCGCGGTGATGTTGTGGAAGTCATAGTTGAAGCTTTTGTAAAATTCAATTCGGAGATCACTTTATTGACCGTGGTTCAAAACGACAACCCTACTTTATTTTGTGCTCCAATCGGACACAGACAGGAACGCGGCGATTATCAAGAAAGCTGGCAACCCGCAAAAGTATCCGACAAAGACCTATACGAAGCTCAAGACATGGCCGAAAAAGTAACCGAAGCTTTAGGCGGAGCAGGACTATTCGGAGTTGAATTTTTCCTTGCCGATGACGGTGTTTATTTCTCAGAATTATCTCCTAGACCTCACGATACTGGTATGATAACTTTGGCGGGAACACAAAACTTCAATGAATTCGAATTGCATCTACGTGCCATTTTAAGCTTACCTATTTTCGAAATTACTTTAGAAAAAGCAGGAGCGAGTGCCGTAATTTTAGCTTCAGAAAATTCTACAAACCCTACTTACACAGGAATAGAAAAGATCGCTGCTTTACCGAAAACTGATTTCAGGATTTTTGGAAAACCTACCTCAAGACCGTATCGCAGAATGGGAGTAGCCCTGGTCAATGATACTTTAGACACTTCAATTGAGGAAGTAGTAGAAAAAGCAAAAGCTGCCGCCCAATTAGTCAAAGTACATTCTTAATTACTATTTAGAAACCCGAAAAGCTGTCGGCGTCATTGCAGTATGCTTTTTAAATAATCGCACAAAATAAGAATAGTCATCGAAACCCAATGCTGTGGCAATTTCGTTGACTGTTCTTTTTTTATCCATTAGCATTCTTTTGGCTTCCAGAATAATTCTGTCGGTAATTACCTGAGTGGTGGTCTTTTTTAAAATATCATTGCATATCCTATTCAAATGTTTTAGCGTAATATGGAGTTGAGACGCATAAAAGGAAGGCGCTTTTTCCGTCAAAAAAAATCTTTCCAAAAGAGCGTCAAGTTCTTTTATTTTCACATTATAGGAATGCGTCTCCAGAACAGAGTCCTCATTATATTTCCTGGCAATTTCAATATGAATACTATCCAACAAGTTCATAATTTTATCATGCTTCATGATTTTACCCCCTTGATATTCCTCAAGCATATTATAAAAATAAGGCTTAATTGCTTTTGACTCTTTAGCGTCAAAAACCATTTCAGGAGAATTCCCCAATGAATAATAGAACGGATAAGCTTCGATTGTTTTTTGCCTAAAATACAGATTGTACATCTCCTGAGAATAAAAAACAACAAAACCATCAATATCATCAGACAAACTCCAATGATGTATTTGTCCGGGTTGTATAAAAAACATACTTCCGGGCTGAATCTTAAAAGTATCAAAATCGATGTCATGCGTTCCCGATCCATTGGTAAAAAAAACCAACACATACGAATTATGTCTATGCGGCTCTTCTATAAAACTATGATTGACTAAATGATTTTTGAAAGTATTAATATAGAAATCACTATTGACATCATTACAATTGAATCGCTGAATCGAATAAATGGGATATTTTTTCATACTTCCTCAATGTCTTTATTGTGCTATAATTGGCGAATATAGAAAATAGCTGTGACACGAATAAAAAATACCTTTGAAAAAAAATTAAAAAATGTCACACACTCTTGTTCACATCCTAAATAATGATTGCCCTCATTGTCTTAAAGGAAAAGTTTTTAACGAAAAAAACATCTTCTTAAATATTGGATTCCCCAAAATGAATCAATACTGTCCTCATTGCCAATTTAAATTCGAAAAAGAACCTGGCTATTTCTTTGGCGCCATGTATGTAAACTATGGCTTGACCGTAGCACAAGGAATAGCTACATATTTAATTGCTCAACAATTTTTTACAGAACGATTTGATTTAAGAATTATTGCCATTATTGCGGTAGTCATTGTATCAATGGCCTCTTTTAACATTCGCCTTTCCAGATTATTGTGGATTTATATGTTTAAAAACTATTCCATTTAGAATTAGAGCTAAAGTAAAATCATTATCTTAGGGCTTTAAATTTAGTCTAAATGAAAAATCTATTCTCAATCGTATTATTATTTACAGCATTACTATCTAGTGCCCAAGAAAAAAAAGAAATTCCAAAATCCCAAATTGTAGAAGTCTCCTGTGGCGAGTGCAATTTTGGATTAAAGGGAAAAAGCTGTGACTTAGCCGTTCGCATCGATGGAAAAGCCTATTTTGTAGATGGAACAAACATAGACGATCACGGGGATTCGCATGCCAAAGATGGCTTTTGCGAAACCATTAGAAAAGCCGAAGTTACAGGAGAGATAATTGACAATCGTTTCCAGGTTACTTCCTTTACTTTACTTCCTGAGAAGAAATAAATGGCTTTAATACTCGAAAACATTGCGCAACATGTAGCTCTCACCGTTCAAGAACAAGAACTTTTCTTGTCCAAAACAGAAATACATCATTACAAAGCCAAAACAATCATATTGAATAGTGGTGCAATTTGCAAACATTCTTATTTTGTTAATTCGGGTATTTTACGCAGTTTCAACATTAATGATAATATTGTTGAACACGTAATGAGTTTTGCATGTCAAGGTTGGTGGATTGGCGACATGTACAGTTTGCTTTCGCAAAAACCGGGCAACCTGTTCATAGAGGTTTTAGAAGATGCCGAACTGGTTTTGTTATCCAAAGAGAACCAAGAATTACTGTATCGTGAAATCCCGAAGTTAGAACGTTTCTTTAGAATACTTACCGAAAACTCCTTGGTAGCCAACCAAGAACGTTTAATGGACAACCTTAGCCTCACCGCCGAAGAACGTTTCGAGAAATTCTGCAAAAAATACCCAAGTCTCATTCAGAAAATTACTCAAAAACAAATTGCATCATATATAGGAGTAACTCCTGAGTTTTACAGCAAAATGAAATCCCGATTACTGAGGAAGTAGTTTTCAGTCTCAGTTTTCAGTTTTCAGTCCTATCGACCGTAAACAGAAGAAGTAGTTTTCAGTCTCGGTTTTCAGTCCTGCAGTCCGAAAGACAAAACTTACAAAGCGATTTTAATTAGTAGTTTCCAACAATACGACTGAGACTGAGACTGAAAACTGAGACTGAAAACTGAGACTGAAAACTGAGACTGAAAACTGAGATTGAAAACTGAGACTGAGACTGAAAACTGAGACTGAAAACTAAAAACCTTCCTTCTTAATCTACATTAAGTGTCAAGGCTCAAAACGATTGTAAATTTGTATAACAAAAATCACTAAATTTATACATCATGCAAAATACAGTTTTACACAAAGCAGATACTAGAGGGCACGCAGATCACGGATGGTTAAACGCTTATCATAGTTTTAGCTTCGCCAGTTGGTACAATCCGGATAGAGTTCAATTTGGCACTTTACGCGTTTTGAACGACGATACAATTGCAGCCGGAATGGGTTTTGGCACCCATCCACATGACAATATGGAGATCATTACCATTCCTCTTGAAGGAGATTTGGCCCACAAAGACAGCATGGGAAATACCGAAGTGATAAAAAACGGAGACGTTCAGGTGATGAGTGCCGGAACCGGAATCCAACACAGTGAGTTTAACCCCAATGCAGATCAAAGAACCAAACTCTTGCAAATTTGGGTTTTTCCAAAAGTGAGAAATGTAGGGCCCCGTTACCAACAAATCACATTAAATCCTGAAGACAGAAACAATAAGCTACAACAAATTCTTTCTCCAAATGCAGAAGATGCCGGAGTATGGATTCATCAGGATGCCTGGTTTCATTTGGGTAAATTTGACAAAGACACCGAGACAACTTATGAATTAAAAAAAGAAAGCAATGGTGTTTATGCTTTTATCCTTTCTGGCACTGTGACCATCAATGGACAGGAATTGGAAACCCGTGATGGCTTTGGAATTTGGGATGCTGCTACTTTGGATATCAAAGCCAATACAGATGCCGAATTCTTATTGATGGAAATTCCAATGGCGCAGTAATTAAAATAAAAGAGACTAAGCTTCTAATTTTCTATGTTCTGAGTCTTTTAAAATCATACACCATTAATAATTACAATATTGTCGAAAGCTTCTAGTATAATGCCGTTGTATCCTTTATTTAATCCTTCCTAAGCTTCGGGATTATTTGACTAATTTGAAATATACAACGGTATTACAACAACTTTTTTCTTTCTATTCTTTCTTTGGCTTCTGCCAAAAGTAAGTGGATTTTTTCTTCAAACTGTTTTTTCGGCGGTAAGTCTGTCCAATATTCGGCAACCACTATTCCGTCTCTGTGCATTTCCAGCAATTCTATTTGTTCCCTACTACTTTCGGCACAAAGTATTAACCCGATGGGTGTATTTTCCCCTTCTTGCTTTTCGTATTTATCTAACCATTTGAGGTACAACTCCATTTGCCCTTTGTGTTTGGCTTGAAATCTTCCCAATTTCAATTCAACAGCTACTAATCTTTTCAACTTTCGATGGTAAAAAAGCAGATCCAAATAGAAATCTTCACCGTCAATAATCATTCGTTTTTGACGTTCTACAAATGCAAAACCTTTGCCGAGTTCAAGTATAAAAGTTTCTAACTCGCGAAGTATGGCATCTTCTAAATCCTTTTCCAAATAGGTGTTTTGCAAACCCAATAAATCTAAAATATAAGGATCTTTGAAGGTATTGAATGGAATTTGTGTTGATTCAACAATTTGCGCATCAGCAATACTGGCTCTTTTATACCCTTTCAAAGCAATTTGCCGTCTTAATTCTCTGATTCCAAATAAATTATTTGACGCATTTTGTGCATAAAACAGTTTTGATTCAATCGTTTTTAATGGCAATAATTCCACAAAATGTGACCAAGACAATTGTCGTGACAAGGTAACGACGATTTGAAAATCGGCAAATTGTTCGGCAAAACGGAGCATCCGCCTCACATTTTTCTCCGTGAAATTTCTACCATATTTCTTTTCCAATTGTGCCGACACTGTCGGCACAATTTGTTTTCCGTATTCAGCACGCTTGTTTTGTAGGATATTTTGATTGATGCGATTACCAACTTGCCAAAACAAAACAGTAACTGCACTATTCGCTTGAACAGCTACTTGATTTTTGCTTTGCTCAATCAGTTGTGACAACTCATGGAGTAAATCAGTTTCTGTAATTGTCAAACTATTTGTTTTATCCCCCATAATCACTAATTATTCTTTTGTTCTAAAATATATTCCTTTAGTTGGCAACTCTTTTGCGAAAGCAAAGCATTCCCAATTGAGAAGTTCTACACAGACAACAACCTACAGTATAGACAAGTAAAAACACTAACCTTCCACAAACTTACTAAAAAAGATTAGCCCACATTTAATTTCCGAATCACTTTAGCAGGATTCCCAACTGCTAAAGAGTTTTCGGGAATATCTTTGGTTACGACAGATCCGGCACCAATTACACAACCGGCACCAATAGCGACTCCGGGACAAATTACAGAATTCCCTCCTATCCAACAATCATCGCCAATAAATACGGGCTTTGAACTTTCAACAGTTCTTCTTTCTATAGCATCGAGCGGGTGGGTTGCTGTGTAAATATGTACACCGGGCGCAAAGAAAACATTGTTTCCAATAGTCACTTTCATCGTGTCTAAAACCACACAATTGACATTGAAATACACATTCTCCCCCGAATGGATATTGTACCCATAATCACAATGAAACGGCGGTTCGATATACAATCGTTTATGAGAATTAGGCATTAACTCCCGCAGAATTGCTCGCGATTTCCCGTTCATCAAATATTCGGTAACATTCAATTTATGCAATAGTTTTTTTGCTCTGGTACGTTCTTCTGTAAGCTGTTTGTCATTGCTAAAATAGATTTCGCCCAACAGCATTTTTTCTTTTTCGGTCTTCATTTTTTTTAATTTTATTAGTAACAACCCTTGAGTAAAAATAGTAAAACCGCATCGTATTCAGATATCATATTCGAAGAAAACAAAGTTTAAAACACCATTATCTCAAAAAACACTATTTTTGCACTTTATTAAACTTCGCTCATTTTAGAGCAACTTTAAACTTTAAACAAAAAAAGAACATGAAGGCATACGTATTTCCAGGTCAAGGCGCACAATTCACAGGAATGGGCAAAGACTTATATGAAAACTCTCCATTAGCAAAGGAATTATTCGAAAAAGCGAATGAAATTCTAGGTTTCCGCATTACCGATATCATGTTTGAAGGTACCGCAGAGGAATTGAAAGAAACTAAAGTTACCCAACCAGCCGTTTTTTTACATTCGGTTATTTTGGCTAAAACGTTGGAAGATTTCAAACCAGAAATGGTGGCAGGTCACTCTTTAGGAGAATTTTCGGCATTGGTAGCCAATGGCGCTTTATCTTTTGAAGACGGATTAAAATTAGTTTCTCAACGTGCCTTGGCGATGCAAAAAGCCTGTGAAATCAAGCCTTCAACAATGGCTGCCGTTTTAGGATTGGCAGACAATATCGTAGAAGACGTTTGTGCCTCTATTGACGGAGTTGTGGTGGCTGCCAATTATAACTGCCCAGGACAATTGGTAATCTCCGGAGAAACCACAGCAGTAGAAAAAGCCTGCGAAGCGATGAAAGCCGCTGGTGCAAAACGTGCATTATTATTACCTGTTGGTGGAGCTTTTCACTCGCCAATGATGGAACCTGCAAGAGAAGAACTAGCAGCTGCTATTGAAGCAACTACGTTCTCTACTCCTATTTGCCCAGTGTATCAAAATGTAACGGCTTCGGCGGTTTCGGATGCCAATGAAATCAAGAAAAACTTAATTATACAATTGACCGCTCCGGTACGTTGGACACAATCGGTTCAACAAATGATTGCCGATGGAGCTACTTTATTTACGGAAGTGGGTCCTGGAAAAGTATTAGCTGGTTTGATTGGAAAAATCGACAAAGAAGCAGTGACGGCGAACGCTTAAAAATTAGTTTTCAGTTTTCAGTCGCAGTTTTCAGTTTGAAACCGACTATCAGCATAATCCTCACGAACAACTGATGTTTGTGGGGATTTTTTTTTAAGTTCATTTGCTTCCTCGCAATGATTATTTAGAATTCATGTTATCAAAAAATTATCATCTTGCTTTTCGAAGAAAACATACCAAGTGCTTCGTGTATTGCCTTTATAAAAAACATAAAATGAACCAAAGTGTTGAAGCGATTTCGGAGTCGTTTTATGCGAAAAAGAAAAGATTTCGAAAAAAATAAAATCCACTATCTTATCAACATAAAACTGCGCACTTTCTCGATAGCTGAAGTAATCATCCACAAAAAGAGAATAGACCAATTGGTCAAGATACTCAATAACAGCATCATTTAAAATTACTTTTTCCAAGGGTACGCATTTATTCTTTTACGCATTTCCGCTTTTGCTTCCTCAACAGTGTAACCTTTTTTAAATTCATCGTCAAAATTAAAAGTAGCTCTGTCTATCCCTTTAAATTTAATTTTCGAAACTTCATAATTAACAGAAGATCCTTCTACTTTGGTTATTTTCGGGTTGTCTTTTTTAGGCTTCATGACGTTTATTTTTCATAACAAATTTACAATTAATTACTTAAAACAAAAAATCCCAAACTATCATCGCGATAATTTGGGATTCCTGATAACTGAAAACTGCGACTGAAAACTAAAAACTTCTACCTAAAATTATCTTGCCTGAACAGCCATATCAGTAAAATCAGAAAACAAACCATCCAGTCCTAATTTATAAAAAGCTTGGTATTCTAAAATCGGGTTGTTATAATAGTTGTGCAATAAGCGTCGCCCTTCATTTCTAAATGTATAAGCATGTACTTGCAATCCTTTTTTATGCGCATCAGAAATTAACGTGCTCGGTGGCAGTGCCTCTTTATCAGAATCATCAACTTTGCCGTCTGCATTTATATCATCGGCTTTACCATCCTTATTTGCATCAGTCCCTTTATACGAAATAATAAAAGGCTTCCACGGACCAATTCCATTAGCATAGGTTTTAACAAAATCCAAACCTGCTTGCGTTCTAAAAAAACCATAATCTCTTGTATCTCCTTTTAGATACCAATCATAAGGCTTCCCGTCAGAAATAATTTCCCCAGCCGGAACACTGAAAATTAAATCTCCTGTTAGAGTCACATCATAACAGCTTAACAATTGAATGATTTTTACGGTCGATTTGCTTCTGAGGTATTGCAAATTAGAAACTTCAAACGATTGAACATAAACTGGAGACGAAGCATTGTTCCAACCTTCGGCAGTCAAAACCTCCAACAGTTTATCCGTGATTTTTAAGTTTAGTGCCTCATGAAAAGAAGGATGCTTAGTTTCTGGATAAATTCCGATGATTCGCCCTGTTTGCGCCGATTTTTGTTTAGCCAAAGCAATCACTTCCGCAAATGTTGGAATCGCATACAGATTATTATATTGTTGTGAGCGTTCCGCCAAAGCTTGTTTCGCTTTTAACTGTTTAATTTCCGCCAAAGTAAAATCGCAAACAAACCAATCGGTTACCATTGCTCCATCAATATTTTTGGTGCTTTTTTTGGATGCGAAAGCAGGAACATCAGCCACATTAGTCGTTCCGGACAACATCGGTTCATGACGTACCACCAATTGGCCGTCTTTTGTCATTACCAAATCGGGCTCGATAAAGTCGGCTCCCATTTCAATGGCTTTGGTATATCCTTCAATGGTATGTTCCGGCAAATAACCCGGTGCGCCACGATGGGCAACCACAATAGGGTTTGCTCCTGTCAAAGTAGGATACTTAGCGGTTTCTTGTGCTGGATCATTTTGGTCATCTTTATTGCAGGATAATAACAGTAACGCACCGCTCAAAAAAATGGCGCTTCTTAAAACATGAATTGAGGTCATAATTTATATTTTTGACAAATAAATTAAATTCCCCCACAATTGGCGTTAGCGCAGAGTTAAGTAACTGTTATAAAATTTTACGAAAAAAAAATCCCAAACTATCAACTCGATAGTTTGCGTTTTTTTTAAAACTGAAAACTGCGACTGAAAACTTAATACTACGAACGAATCTTCTGTTCCCATTTCCAAGCGCTTGCCATAGCTTCATCCAAGGTTGATTGTGCTTTCCAACCCAATACATCATTTGCTTTATCAGTATTGGCATACGCCTCTGTAATATCGCCTTCTCTGCGAGGAACAATTTTATAAGCAAGTTTTTTACCGCTTACTTTTTCGAAACTACCAATCACTTCCAAAACTGAACTTCCAGTCCCTGTACCTAGATTGAATGTTTCTATTTTATCCAGGTTTTTTCCATTTAATAAACGCTGCAATGCAATCACGTGGGCTTTCGCCAAATCGACTACGTGTATGTAATCGCGGATACAGGTCCCGTCAGGCGTAGGATAGTCATCTCCAAATACCGATAATTCTTGACGTACACCAGAACCAGTTTGAGTAATAAACGGCACTAAATTCTGAGGAACACCTATTGGCAATTCTCCAATTTCAGCCGATGGATGCGAACCAATCGGATTGAAATAACGCAACAAAATCGCATTAACACTACTTACTTTTGCCACATCAGTAATGATTTCTTCACCTATTTTTTTGGTATTTCCATAAGGCGACATCGGCTGTTGCACAGGAGCATCTTCGGTAATTGGCATTTTTTCCGCCTGCCCGTAAACGGTACAGGAAGAACTAAAAATAAAATGGGCTTTATCTTGTTTTGAAAGCTCTTGCAAAAGATAGATCAAAGAAGCAATGTTGTTTTCATAATACAACAACGGGTTCCCTACACTTTCTCCAACCGCTTTGGATGCCGCGAAGTGAATAACTCCAGAAACATCATTGTGTTTTTTGAAGAAATTACGAACCGCTTCCTTTTCTCTTAAATCTAATTTTTCGAAAATTGGCATTTTGCCGGTAATCGCAACAATACCTTTCAAAACGGCCTCGTCAGCATTGGAAAGATCATCAATAATAACCACTTCAAAACCTTCATTTTGCAATTCAACCACGGTATGGGAACCAATAAAACCTAAACCTCCTGTAACTAATATTTTCATATTTATTTTTTTGGTACAGACGCGATTCATCGCGTCTCTATAATTAATATGTGAATTTCTATTTCATAAAAAAGACTGAATCACATTCCAAAAAAAGACGCGATAAATCGCGTCTCTACTGGGATTATTTTAAATATTCTAAAACGCTATCCGTTATAAATTTAATTTGCTCATCGTCTAATTCGGTGTGCATTGGTAAAGAAAGCACTTCTTGAACCAACTGATTCGTAACTGGAAAATCTTCCTCTTTGTAACGAACATCCAGATAAGCTTTTTGCAAATGCAACGGAATCGGGTAATAAATGGCACAAGGAATTCCTTTATCCAACAAATGTTGCATCAAACCATTTCTGTCTACATTGATAATTCTCAAAGTATATTGATGAAAAACGTGATCGTCTCCATTCAAATCAAATTCTGGAATAATTATATTGGAATGACCCGATAAAGCAGCATTATACTTCGCCGCTGCTGAGCGACGAGCATTATTATACGCATCCAACAAAGGTAATTTGGCATTCAAAACTGCTGCTTGAACACTATCCAAACGGGAGTTCACACCTACTACATCATGATGGTACCGTTCGTACATACCGTGATTAACGATACCACGAATAATATGAGCCAAAGCATCATCATTGGTAAAGATCGCACCACCATCACCATAACATCCCAAATTTTTTGACGGGAAGAAAGAAGTTGACGATACATGACCTATAGTACCCGCTTTCTTTTTGGTTCCATCCGAAAATTCACAATTCGCTCCAATAGCTTGCGCATTATCCTCAATCACATAAAGATTGTGTTCTTTAGCAATAGCCATAATAGCTTCCATATTGGCCGCGCGACCAAACAAATGTACAGGAACAATCGCTTTTGTTTTTGGAGTAATCGCTTTTTTGATGGCATCGATAGAGATGTTCATATTTACCATATCAACATCAACTAAAACGGGTGTTAACTGCAATAAAGCAATTACCTCAACCGTGGCTGCAAAAGTAAAGTCGGCTGTGATTACCTCATCTCCGGGTTTTAGTCCAAGTCCCATCATGGCAATCTGCAAAGCATCAGTCCCGTTTGCACAAGGGATCACGTGTTTTACATCCAGATATTCTTCTAATGATTTTTGAAACGCATGAACCTGAGGCCCATTAATGTATGTATTGGTATCCAAAACTTCTTGTATCGAAGCGTTTACGGTATCAGCAATTTTATCGTATTGACTTTTTAGGTCAACCATTTGTATTTTTTTCATTTATTCATTTTTTAAATTTGCCCTTACATTTCTCAGGGTCTGTTAATTGAAGTTTTAAGTCTTCAAGTCACTATTCTAGAAATAACAAGTTATTCTGAAAAAGCAGAACAAAAATAGTTATTAATGAATTTAAAACAATGAAACCCACACTAAAAAAGTGTTATCTACCCATGAAATAAAAAAGTGGGTTCCTGACAACCAAAATTTAAATATTTTTTCGGAAGAAAATAATACAAAGAAAATGTATTTTAGCACAAAAAAATACTGATGCACTTCCTATATAATTTAACCCTACAATTTGCTCAATTTTTATTGAAAATTGTAGCCCTTTTTAGCCTAAAAATCAAACTTTTTGTAGAAGGCCGAAAAAATGTCTTTTTGACTTTGGAACAAAAAATAAAACCAACAGACAAGACCATTTGGTTTCACGCAGCATCATTAGGGGAATACGAACAAGGACTACCCGTAATTGAAGAAATCAAAAGCAAGTATCCCAATCATAAAATTGTGGTTACCTTTTTTTCTCCATCAGGTTATGAGGTTCGAAAAAACAATACCGTTGCCGATGCGACTGTCTATTTGCCTTTGGACACACCAAAAAACGCCAAGCAATTTTTAAAACTAGTTCATCCAGATCTTGTTTTCTTTATTAAATACGAATTTTGGATTAATTATTTGGATCAGCTCAAAAAACAAAACATCCCTACTTATTTAATTTCGGGTATTTTTAGAGAGAAGCAATTATTCTTTAAATGGTATGGCGGATTTTACCGAAAAGCATTAAACTCTTTTACTCATTTCTTTGTTCAAAATGAAAACTCAAAAAAACTAATTACCCAGTTAGGCAAAACCAATGTTACCGTTTCTGGCGATACCCGATTTGACAGAGTGGTTGCCATTTTAGAAAAAGACAATACATTAGATTTCATCTCGGAGTTTAAAGACAATACCTTAACCCTAGTCATTGGCAGTTCTTGGCCAAAAGACGAAACCATACTTGTCGAATACATCAATTCATGCACACTCGATGTAAAATTCATCATTGCGCCTCATAATATAAAACCCGAACAAATTGAACATTTAAAGAATAGCATTACCAAAAAAGCAGTTTTATTTTCAGAAAAAGAAAACAAAGATTTATCCCAATTCAACGTATTTATCATTGACACCATAGGCATCCTTACCAAAATTTATAGTTATGCCGACATCTCTTATGTAGGTGGTGGTTTTGGAAACCCAGGTGTTCACAATATATTAGAACCTGCTACTTTTGGAGTACCCATACTTATAGGTCCAAACTACTCCCATTTTGAAGAAGCAACTCGTTTGGTGCTGTTAGGCGGTTGCATTTCAATAAGCAATCAAAAGGAGTTAGAGCAATCATTATCAGACCTTATTCAAAATAATGAGACAAGACATGACAAAGGACAAATTTGCAACGCATTTGTACAAAAGAACAAAGGAGCCACCAATAACATTATGACAAAAATAAAACCAATTATATAAAATACAATTTAGATTTTTGCAGTTACCCCAAACCCCTAAAGCACTGAGAGAAAATTATTTTAAAAAAATAAATGAAAAAATATTTTACATATTAAAAATTTTATATCTTTGCCCCGAATTAATAATTAACCTTTATATTAAATTAAGATGAAAAAAGTATTTTTAAGTTTAGCTGTTGTTGCTGTATTAACTGTTGTATCATGTAAAAAAGCTGACGCTGCTGCTGAAGAAACTGTAGCTGTAGATTCTACTGCTGTTGTTGCTGACACTGCTGCTGTTGTTGCTGATACTGCTGCTGTAGCTGTTGATTCTGCTGCTGCTACTACAACTCCTGCTGCTACTGAAGCTCCAGCTGCTAAGTAATTTCAAATTACGCAAGAAAAAAATAAGCTGCATTTTATGCAGCTTTTTTTATGCCTTTATTTCTCAGAATCAATGTTTTTTTTAATCAGAGAAGAAATCATAAAAAAAATACCATCCCGAAATCGAGATGGTATTTTTTTATCTTTTAAAATTTTAAATTTAATCTATAAAAATCAAATCATTTTCCGAAAAATCTAATATTTCAGAAACCGATGCGTATTTTACAATTTCATCAATTCCCTTTTGAACCCTAAGCTCCGTAGTATATTTTCTACTCGTTGCGACGTGTTCTTCTCCTAAAAACAGCTTAAAAAAATACCTACCCTTAGACGTTTTAAATTTAAGAAAAGAAGCCGACTCAACGCTTACCTTAAACCGCTCCACCCCTTCTTCACACTCAAACCTAAGCTCATAACTCAAACTTGTAAAAATCACTTTCCCCTTTCTGGAAGTAAACACAAATTTATATTGATCATCAAATCTTTTACTTATCACGAAAGCGCCCATTTAATTTTAGATTTAAGAATTTAGATTACAGATTTTAGATTTAAGCCACTTATATTCAAACTGATTTACCATCATAACTTTGCAAATAACTAAAACCCGTTCATTGAGCGGGTTTTTTATTTTATCCTTGAAGTCGTAATTTTAACATCAGCCGTCGCCCAACTTCTGGAAATCAACTGTTCGATTTCCTGAACTTTAGCTTTGTTATTCCGTTTTTCATAAGCTAATTTCAATCCATGATATGCCCAACCGTTTTTGGGAAATCGTTTCAAATCCTCTTCATAGGTTTTGATAGCATCGTTATATCTTCCCGCCTCAATTTGTATTGCTCCCAAATGATGTCTTACAGAGAAAAACCAATCCGGTGGTTCATTGTAATTCAAACCATCTTCTAAAACAACAGCTTTTTGTAACAAAAGAATACTTTGCGTATAATTTCTTTCAGAAGCTAAAATTTCCGATTTCAAAACTTTGGTCGCTATTTCAACAATGGTATGCATTGAGTTAATTTCCCAAATAGTCATTTTTTCGAGTGATTTGTCATAGGATAGAACTTCCAGTCTCACAAATTCGCCTTTAGCTTTTGCGAAATCTTTTTTTCCTAAATATGCCATTCCTTTTGCATAATGTGCAACGGCAACAGGATATTTTAAAGTATCGGATACCAATTTCATTTTCAGGATTTCATCCCATTTTCCAAATTTCACAGCTACAAAATACGGAATTACATAGTAGTGCTGAAGTGTTGCCCAACCCGGTTCAATCATCGTTTTCGGGTGCACATGATTTGAAGTTTCATTTGCTCCGATCATGGCCCATTTTGAGTTGCCTTCCAAAGTTGCTGTTCCTGCCATAAAGTGATAATTGTGAGGATAGTAGGCTAGAGGATAAGCACCCTGGGCATGACACACGGTTACATAATTACTATCAACTTTTACCGCATTAATATTAGCGAGAGTTCCTTTGTGATATTCTCCGGTTCGGATATAAATATGGGAAGGCATATGGACCAAATGCCCGAAAGAAGCTGCATTTCCATCATCAAAAAATTTAGCAGCTGCATTCCCTCTTTCTGGAGTATTTGACGCCTCTACTGCGTGGATATAAAAATGATTGGCACCAATATGTTTAGGATCTTTTTTTAAAATCTTCTCCATAAGGGATACAATTTCCGGCGTCCATTTCTTCGGAGTTCCGTTTTTTTCATACAAATCCCATGGGTGTAAATCCATAACCGATTCGGCATACAAAGCAGTGATATTGATGTCATCCGAAAATTTCTGATTGACTTCCTTCATCGCGTTCGCATAGGCAATATCCAGAGTACTTCTGTCATCTAAAGGTTTTGCTACATATCTTTTTGCCAACGCATTGATTAAAGCTTTTTCCTTTTCAGTTACTTTTTCTTGTAATTTTAACGCTTGTTGGATTGCCTTATAAGCTCGTTCGTAATTATCAGGTTCCATTCCTGCGTTATAATTTGGCCCCAGTACATAGGCAAATCCCCAAAAGCACATGGCGCATTCAGGATCCAGCTTGGCAGCATAATAAAACGAACGGGCGGCTTCGGCATGATTAAATCCGTATGCTAATGCCAATCCCTGATTGAAATATTTTTGAGCTTCAGGATTTTTGGTAGTTATCGGATAATCAACAACATCCATCCCTTTAAATAACGGTGCCTTATTATCAGATGTATACCATTTCGCATCAACAGTTTGTGGAGCACAGCTTAAACTGTTTTTTCCAATTACTGTTTCCTCTTTTTCGGGAGTATTTTTTTTGCAAGAAAAAAACAAGGTAACAGCAATCACTAGAAGGAATATAACTTTTTTCATGATTCTAATTTAGTTGGTTGAAAATCAATATAAAGTTACTTAAAATCAGCAATTTGTATCGCAGTTTCTTAGCTGAAATAAAGATTATTTGCCGTTAATGTTTAAATAAAAAAAGCTTCAAACATAGTTTGAAGCTTTCTAGTACTCAGAGCGGGACTTGAACCCGCACGAACATTGCTGTTCACTGGATTTTAAGTCCAGCGTGTCTACCAATTTCACCATCCGAGCATTATGTGGTGTTGGAGCGAAAAACGGGGCTCGAACCCGCGACCTCGACCTTGGCAAGGTCGCGCTCTACCAACTGAGCTATTTTCGCATTTTCAATTCTAAAAAGAACCGCAATACTTATTTCGTATTGCGGTTGCAAATTTAAGACATTTATTGAATTACACAAGCCTTTTTTAGAAAAAAAATCAAGATAAAATTCAACCTTCTGACAACGTTTTGTTTAAAGAATAAAAAAAGCTGAAAAACTGTATTCAAGTCTCAGTTTTCAGTCGCAGTCTCAGTTTTCAGAGTTGTCTGCAAAAATTGTAATTCACTTTCGTAACAATATTTTAAAAAAGCAAGTCTATTCTTAGTACCGCTTGTAAAATCAACGCCTTTTTTGAACCAAAAACTGCATTCAAGTCACAGTTTTCAGTCGCAGTGGCAGTTTTCAGTGCTGTCTGCAAAAATTGTCATTCACTTTCTTAACAATATTAAAAAAAAGCAAGCCTATTTTAGTGCCGTTTGTAAAATCAGCACCCTTTTGAACTGAAGACTGAGACTAAAAACTGAGACTGCGACTGAAAACTAAAAACTTACTTCCTAGACAGCATCCTCTTAATCTCATTGAGTTTCATCAATGCTTCAACGGGTGTTATGGCATTTATATCCAAATTAACGATCTCCTCTTTGATTTCTTCCAACAAAGGATCATCCAGATTAAAGAAACTCATTTGCATTTCTTCTTTTGCAGATTTTACACCATTCAATACATCGCTCGAATGATTTCTTTCTAATTTCTTCAGCATCTTTTGTGCTTTCGAGATTACCAGTTGAGGCATACCCGCCATTTTGGCCACATGAATACCAAAACTATGGGCGCTTCCTCCTTTTACCAATTTCCGAATAAAAAGCACCGTATCCTTCAACTCTTTCACAGAGACATTGTAATTCTGAATTCGAGGCATCGACTCACTCATCTCATTCAATTCATGATAATGCGTCGCAAATAATGTTTTGGGTTGTGAAGGATGTTCGTGCAAAAATTCAGCGATAGCCCAAGCTATAGAAATCCCGTCATAGGTACTCGTTCCCCTTCCTATTTCATCCAATAATACCAAGCTTCGATCGGATATATTATTCAAAATAGAAGCTGTTTCATTCATTTCGACCATAAAAGTAGATTCTCCCATCGAAATATTATCCGAAGCTCCCACTCTGGTGAATATCTTATCTACAATTCCCATTCTTACGCTTTCGGCAGGCACAAAACTTCCCATTTGAGCCAGCAACACAATCAAAGCCGTTTGACGCAATATTGCCGACTTACCCGACATATTGGGCCCCGTAATCATAATCAATTGTTGTGTCTCTCTATCTAAGAAAACGTCATTGGCTATATACGGAACGCCTACCGGCAATTGCTTTTCAATTACAGGATGTCTTCCCTCTTTAATTTCGAGTTCGAATGTTTCATCGATATCTGGGCAAACGTATTTATTTTCGATAGCCAATTGCGTAAAAGAGCACAAACAATCCAACTGCGCCACCAAATTAGCATTCATCTGGACCGGTTTGATATAGGTAGCAATCCAACTCACTAATTGTTCGAATAATTCGTTTTCAATTTTTTGGATTTTCTCTTCAGCTCCTAGAATTTTAGTTTCGTATTCTTTCAGCTCTTCGGTAATATAACGTTCGGCACTGACCAATGTTTGCTTTCTAATCCATTCCGTCGGCACTTTATCTTTATGCGTATTTCTGACTTCAATATAATACCCAAAAACGTTATTGAACGATATTTTTAAGGAAGAAATCCCGGTACGTTCCGACTCCCTTTTCTCAATCCCTGCCAAAAACTGTTTCCCCGATGTAGATATGTCGCGCAAATCATCCAATTCGGCATTTATTCCTCTGGCAATCGCGTTCCCTTTGGCCACAGCCACAGGAGCATCTTGATTCAAGGTTGTTTTTATTTTTTCACGCAACAAATCACAGCTGTGCAAACTGTCCCCAATTACTTTTACAGCTTCTTGCGGACTTTCTAACGCCAATGTTTTAATTGGAATAATAGCATCCAGAGATTCTTTCAAATAAACCACTTCACGAGGAGAAACTTTACCCGTAGCAATTTTAGAAATCAAGCGCTCTAGATCCGAAATCTGTTTGATTTGATTTTGAATACTTTTTAAAATATCCTGATTTTCTTTTAAATAAGAAACCACTTGATGACGGCTTTTTATCTTATTACTATCCTTTAATGGTAAAGCCAACCAACGTTTCAACAGACGCCCACCCATTGGCGAAAGCGTTTTATCAATTACATCTAGTAATGTAACCGCATTCGGATTGTAACTGTGATACAATTCGAGGTTGCGAATCGTAAATCGATCCATCCAAACATAAGCATCCTCGGCAATTCGCTGTATTGAAGTAATATGCTGTACTCTGTTGTGCTGTGTTTCGGATAAATAATAAAGAATTGCACCCGAAGCGATAATCCCTTCTCTCAACTCCTCTACTCCAAACCCTTTTAGCGAAACGGTTTGAAAATGTTTCGTCAATGTTTCGAGAGCATAATCTTCTTTAAAAATCCAATCTTCCAAATAGAAATTATGAAAATCCTCTCCAAAAGTTTCACGGAATTCAGTTTTATTATTTTTTGGAACCAAAACTTCACTCGGATTGAAATTCTGAAGTAATTTGTCTATATATTCCGCATTTCCCTGAGCGGTAAGGAATTCTCCGGTAGAAACATCCAAAAAAGAAACTCCAATCGTTTTATTGGCAAAATAAATAGCCGCTAGAAAGTTATTGGTTTTAGATTGTAAAACCTCGTCATTCATGGAAACCCCAGGCGTAACCAGTTCTGTAACCCCACGTTTTACGATGGTTTTGGTCATTTTTGGATCTTCTAATTGATCGCAAATAGCCACTCTAAGTCCCGCTTTGACTAATTTAGGCAAATAGGTATTGATAGAATGATGCGGAAAACCAGCCAAAGCGGTCTCTGTTTCGGAACCCGCACCTCTTTTGGTTAACGTAATTCCTAGAATTCTTGAAGCCCGTACGGCATCTTCTCCAAAAGTTTCGTAAAAATCCCCAACTCGAAACAACAAGCAAGCATCCGGATACTTCCTTTTGATTTCGTTGTATTGCTTCATTAATGGAGTCTCCTTAACTATCTTATCTTTTGCTGCCAAAATTGTTGTATTTGAATGAATAAAAAACTAGTAAAGGTTTTGAAATAAACTGTCCGAAATTTGGCGAAGTTATTTTGATCTTTTCAAGGCAAAAGAACGAGAGAAATTGTATAATTTATTTTAAAACATTTACTCAGCGAATTTATAATTTTATACCGCAAAAAACTAAGACGAAAAAAATTAATTTAGTTTTAAGAAAACATATCAATACATTTTTGTTTATTTGTATAAATTTGTAAAACAATTCAAAAAAAATACTATGAAAAAAATTTTTCTAATAGCAATGCTTACCGTTTTAGGAATAACCATTTCTAACGCTCAAGAAACTTCAAAAAAGAGTAAAAAAGCAAAAACTACAGCTACTGCATCTTTACCAAAAGTAGATGGTGCTGGAATGGTTTTTGAAAACGAAACTATTGATTACGGAACTGTAGCTCACAATGCAGATGGTAACCGTCAGTTTGTATTTACCAATAATGGAAACAAACCATTAATCATAACAAACACTCAAGGATCTTGTGGATGTACTGTACCTACTACACCAAAAGAGCCTATTGCTCCAGGAGCAAAAGGAGTTATTGGAGTAAAATATGCTACTGACAGAGTTGGCCCATTCACAAAAACAGTTACTGTAACTTCAAATGCTGAAGGACAAGCTTCAAAAGTCCTTACTATAAAAGGAACTGTTTTACCAGATGCTGCACCTGCTGCTACAAAAAGCTAACATTCCCTTTTTATACTATACAAAGAACGGCTTCCTAAATTTTAGGAAGCCTTTTTTATAAACTACATTACCCAAAAGATGAGAAAACTAGAAAACAGCGAACTAGAAAGAAAATCAGTTGAAGATTTTAAGAAATCCGAAAAAACACCCTTGATTTTGGTTTTGGATGATATTCGCAGTTTACACAACATAGGATCAGTATTTAGAACAGCCGATGCTTTTTTGATAGAAAAAATAATCTTATGCGGCATCACTGCCACTCCGCCAAATAAGGAAATTCACAAAACCGCACTTGGCGCAACCGAAACGGTAACTTGGGAACACCACGAAAACGTATTGGCCGTTATTGCGGATTTAAAGAAAGAAAACATCACAACTCTTGCCATCGAACAAGTGGAAAGTTCGATTTTTCTTCAAGATTTTAAAGTAGATAAAACCCAAAAATACGCTTTAATCTTCGGAAATGAAGTATATGGCGTAGCTCAGGAAGCTGTGGCTTTGTGCGATGGTTGCATTGAAATACCACAATTGGGAACCAAACATTCCTTAAACATTTCAGTAAGCGCGGGGATTGTAGTTTGGGATTTGTTTAAACAATTTAATCATTAACAACGACACGTCCGTAACTTATATTCATAAAAGATTTTTTAACCATATAAGTAATGTAAGTTCATTTAAGTTTGCTTTCTTGAACTTGCATTACTTATATGGTTATTTTTTTTTAGAGATGAAGGTAAGTTTATCATTTAAAAAGAGACTATTATAAACCACTCTTTTCCTGGATTTTATTCAAAACATAAAGATAATCCTCCTGCTTATTTACAAAATCACGATTGGAAACATCTATAACCAAAACATTCAAATTGGTTTGGGTTTTGATATAGTCCAAATACCCTTTGTTTATTTTTTCTAAATACTCCGCTGTAATATCTTGTTCATAGCTTCTTCCTCGATTCTTTATATTTTGCAGCAATCGTTCTGTATTTTGATACAAATAAATATACAAATCGGGTTTGGGCATTTCTTTATAAATGATATCAAACAAAGTACGATACAATCGAAACTCGTCAACCTCTAAGGTGATTTTGGAAAACAATAATGATTTAAAAATATGATAATCGGCTATAATAAAATCTTTAAACAAGTCAAACTGGGACAAATCATCCGATAATTGTTGGTACCGATCCGCCAGAAAAGACATTTCCAGAGAAAAAGCATATCGGTTTTGATCCTCATAAAATTTAGGCAAAAAAGGATTGTCTGCAAAACGCTCCAATACCGTTTTCGCATTAAAATCTTGAGCCATTTTTAATGCCAAAGTCGATTTTCCTGCACCAATATTCCCTTCAATGGCTATGTAATTGTATTGATTTAATACTATTTTATCTAAAGGACTTTGCAATTCTTGTACTACCGCACAAACACTATCGTCTGGAGTAATTTGAAGTAATTCTGAAATTGATTTTTTCAAAACGGGGTGTTCCCAATCTAAATTCAAATCCTGAAAAGGCAACAAAACAAATTTTCTGTTTTGCATTAACGGGTGTGGAACTTGAAGATGCTCAAAATGAATGATTTCATCGTCAAAAGCAACTACATCTATATCTATAATTCTAGATTGATAACCCGCATTTTCGTTGCGAATACGTCCCAGTTTTTTTTCGACAAAAAAAACGGCTTCAAGGATTTGCTGAGGAGTTTGAGAAGTATGTAAAACTAATGCACAATTATAAAACGCCTCACTTTCAAAACCCCAAGAAGGCGTTTCGTATAGTTTGGAAACTTTTATAATGGTACCTATTTCCTGATGGATCAGTTCAAGGCATTGCTCGATGTTTTCCAATCGATTGCCTTGATTACTCCCTAGAGATAAAACGACTTGGTGTTGTAAATTCATATTGGGTACAAATTAACTAAAAGAATTTCAGAATAGCAGTATATTTGCGCAGGGTGTTGTTATTTATTTTCATTGTTAAATGTAACAAATCAACACTTTTTACTACTTATTAGAAAAATAGATTTATATGAGATTTTTAGGAAATGTAATGGCAACCATTATTGGTATTTTTGTTTTTTTTATGTTGTTTTTCTTTGGAATTGTTCTCATTGGGGCAATTTTCGGCGGAGAATCTGAAGGAGTTACCGTTAAAAGCAATTCGGTTATCGAATTAAACTTGGACAACATCTGTAATGACTATGCCGGAAAATACAAAGATCCTTGGATGGAAGTTTTTTCAAAAAAAAAAGGTATTGGTTTTATAGATGTAATTAATGCTATCGAAGCGGCTAAAACAGACAATGACATCAAAGGAATATCGATCTTGAATCAAGATTCTTCTTTAGGATTGGCGCAAAGCAAAGAACTAAGAGAAGCTTTAATTAGTTTTAAAAAATCAGGAAAGTTTGTTATGGCCTACGCCAATAATTATACGCAAAGAGATTATTATTTAAACTCTGTTGCTAACACCATTTACTTGAATCCAGCGGGAGATCTTGATTTTAAAGGATTATCGACCGAAGTAATGTTCTTTAAAGATTTACAGGAAAAATCAGGAATAAAAATGGAAGTCATTCGACACGGAAAATACAAAAGTGCCGTTGAACCTTTCCTGGAGAACAAAATGAGTGATGCCAATAGAGAGCAAACAACTGCATTGTTAAACTCAGTTTGGAGTTCAGTTCTAGCCGATATTTCTGAAAGCCGAAATATATCGATAGCCCGATTAAACGAAATTGCAACCGGTTTATTGGCTCGCACTCCAGAAATGGCCAAAGCGAATAAACTTATCGATAATATTGCTTATGAAGATGTGTACCATGATGCCATCAAAAAAGAATTAAAAGTAGCAACAGATGAAGATTACAACAAAGTATCACTATCCGATTATGCCCAAAAAGTAACGACTACTTCAGTAAGTGCCGATACTGACAACCAAATTGCAGTAATTTATGCTCAAGGCGAAATTGCAAGTGGAGAAGGCGATGTCAATACCATTGGCGAAGGTTCTATGCGTCGTTCTTTGCAGGAAGCCAGAAAAAATAAAGACATTAAAGCAATCGTTCTTCGTATCGATAGTCCAGGAGGAAGTGCCTTAACATCCGATTTGATTTGGAGAGAAATTGAGTTGACCAAGAAAGTAAAACCAGTAGTAGTATCTATGGGTAATTACGCAGCCTCTGGAGGATATTATATTGCTTGCAACGCAAACACCATTTTCGCAGAAAAAAACACAATAACCGGTTCTATAGGTGTTTTTGGGGTATTACCGAACTTTAGTCGATTGTCTACCAAAATAGGAATCAACACCGAGCAAGTGATGACCAATGAAAATGCCAATTACAGTCCGTTTGTTCCTTTGAACGAAAAATTCAAAGCCGTTACCCTTGAAGGCGTAGAGCGTGTTTACAAAACATTTATCACCCATGTTGCCGAAGGACGAAAAATGACAGTTGCACAAGTAGATTCTATTGCACAAGGTCGCGTTTGGACAGGTACTGAAGCTAAAAAAATAGGATTAGTCGACAAAATAGGAAATTTAAATGACGCTTTAAAAGAAGCGGCATCCTTAGTCAAAATTAAAACCTACTCTACCCAAACCTTCCCAGAATACGAAAAAAATTTCAGCGATCTATTGGCCAAACTTCCTTTTGCTAAATCAAAAGAAGCTTTAATCAAAGAAGAATTGGGCGAGGAAAATTATTTTATTTTACAACAAATTAAGAAAGTGCAATTGCAGAAAGGAATTCAGGCCAGAATGCCGTTCGAAATTTCGATTCAATAATTTTTTGACATACAATCTTAAACCCTTTCAGACTAATAAACTGAAAGGGTTTCTTTTTATCATAATTTTACAAAACAACTAATTAATAAACCCTTATTTTTGTAAAAAATAACCCAATTTATTTAACGCATATGCTAAAGAAAATTTTAAAAATCGTTGGAATTGTATTAGTAGTACTCGTAGCTTCTCTATTTGCCATTCCGTATTTCTTTAAAGATCAAATAAAAGCCAAAATCACTGAGGCCATCAACGAAAAAGTAGATGCTAAAGTTTCCTTTGCGGATGCCGACTTGAGTTTATTCAAAAATTTCCCAAAGGCAACTGTGACCTTGGACAAATTGTTAATTATCAATAAAGCCCCTTTTGAAGGAGACACTTTGATTTCTTTGGGCGAATTGAATTTAAACATGTCCATCAAAGAATTGTTTAAAGACAAGGGAGAAGCCATGCAAATTGAAGGAATTACTTCAAAAAATGGTTTTATCAATATCATATTCAACAAAGACGGAATCGGGAATTTTGATATTGCCTTAAAAGACAACAAACCCAAAGAGGATGGTAAAAGCGACCCAATGCTTTTGAAAATTCAGAAATATCAAGTTGAGAATTTCAAGTTTCAATATTTTGACGAAGGATCACAGGTACGAATGGTCATTGATAGTTTGAATCATGAAGGCACAGGAGATTTTAATGCTTCAAAATTGGATTTAGATACCAAATCTACTGCTAAAATATCACTTGATATGGGCAAAATCAATTACATGAAGAATGTCGCCTTGTCACTGGATGCCGTTTTAGGAATTGATTTGGATAAGAGCAAATACACTTTTAAAGAAAACAAAGCATTAATTAATCAATTGCCGCTGGAATTTGATGGTTTTATACAAATGACAGAAGCGGGACAGCTCTATGATTTGAAATTCAAAACACCAACTTCCTCCTTCAAGAACTTTTTGGGATTGATTCCTGCTGTTTACGCATCGAGCTTAGAAGGCGTAAAAACAACCGGAGATTTTACGGTTAAAGGTTTTGCCAAAGGGATGCTAACGGATACCACCATTCCAAAATTTAGCCTTGCCATTGCTTCTAACAACGGTTCTTTTCAATATCCTAATTTACCAAAATCGGTTCAAAGTATTGTGATTGACACTAAAATTGTAAATGAAACGGGTATAATGAACGACACTTATGTCAATCTTAACAAACTATCTTTTAAAATAGACCAAGACGTTTTTAACGCTAAAGCTAACATCAAAAACATCAGCACCAATGCATTGGTCGATGCCGCTTTGAAAGGAACCATCAACTTAGCGAATCTTTCTAAAGCGTATCCTATAAAACTGGACAAACCGCTTACGGGAATTTTAAAAGCTAATGTGACGACCAAATTCGACATGGCTTCTGTAGAGAAAAGTCAGTACCAAAACATCAATAATGCCGGAACTATTGGTTTAACTGGATTTAATTATGCTGACGCAAATGGTAAAAACATGATCATCAGTTCGGCTTTGGTACAATTTAACCCGAGTCAGGTGCATTTGAAACAGTTTAATGCAAAAACCGGAAAAAGTGATCTTAGCGTAACGGGAGTTTTGGATAATTTTTATGGTTTTATGTTTAGAAAACAAGAGCTGAAAGGAAATTTCAACATGACTTCCAATCAATTAGCAGTCAGTGATTTCATGACAACCAGCGCTGCCCCAACTGCTACAGCCACTACACAAACAAAAAAAGCTGAACCATTAAAAATCCCCGCTTTTTTAAATTGTACGCTTACTGCAAAAGCCAACACCGTTTTGTATGACAACTTAACATTGAAAGCGGTTTCTGGAAAAATGATAATCAAAGACGAAAAAGTGACTTTAGAAAATGTAAAAACATCGATTTTTGGAGGAACTATTGGTGCGAGTGGAGCCGTTTCCACAAAAGGTAAAACACCCGTTTTTGACATGAACCTTAATTTAAACCAAGTTGACATTCAACAAAGTTTTACCCAGTTGGATATGTTGAAAAAAATAGCTCCAATAGCAGGAATCGTCAATGGAAAAATAAACACAATAATCAAATTAAACGGAAATCTAGATGCTACCGAAATGACGCCTGATTTAAAAACCCTTTCGGGCGATTTGATTGGACAATTGCTTGCTACTTCCTTAAATGCTAATAGCTCGACGATGCTAAAAGCGTTGAGTTCTAATTTGAAATTTATCGATTTAAACAAAGTAAATCTCAATGATATTAAAACGTCGCTAACTTTTAAAGATGGCAGAGTAAATGTAAAACCATTTGATATAAAATACCAAGACATTAAAGCAGTGGTAGGTGGTACTCATGGTTTTGACCAAAGCATGGATTATAACATCAAATTTAATGTTCCAGCCAAATACCTAGGCAAGGAAGCCAATGCCTATATCTCGAAAATGTCACCGAGTGACGCTGCTAAATTTGATAACATTCCAGTAACAGCATTAATGACCGGAACTTTTAGCAATCCGAAAGTTTCATCGGACATGAAAACGGTATTGACCACCTTGACGATGCAATTGGCCAAACAACAGTCGGATAAATTGGTTAAAAAAGGAACTTCGGAATTGGATAAATTACTGAACAGCGGCAAAAAAACAGATGCCGACACCACTAAAACCAATGCTCAAAAAGAAGATATTAAAAAGAAAGCAGGTGATTTACTGAATGGTTTGTTTAAGAAAAAATAGACTTCATATGCAAAACCCGACAGGTTAAAAAAAACCTGTCGGGTTTATAATCTATCGTCCTAAAAAAGTTGACTACAAAAATAATTCATCCGGATCGGTTAATTTTTCTAATTCTTGTTTTAGGCCTGTTCTTAAAATACTCAATCCAAATTGATAGGATGCATTCATCCAGCCGAAGCCTTCTTCTGTAATATAATCGAATGCTGTGCCTACATTACCATATTCGGCAAAAATTTTGAGAGAACTGGTTTCCAAATTAAATTTTTCAGGAATGGTTCCGTTATAATCTACAGCATTTCGTGTAATAAGCCACAGCCAGCGATAAATCATTTCCTGAGCCTCTTCGGTATAATTATAATTCAGTAATCCTTCCCATAAAAACATTTGATGTGGCGCCCATCCAAAAGGGTAATCCCATTGACGCTGTGGAGAATTGGTATCTATATCCGCAATTGCATCTTTGGTACTTCCTGCAATTCCCCCTTTTAATTTGAATTTTGGCAATGCTGTCTTCACTAAAATTTCAGCTTGCTCCGCACTGCATAATTTTGCCCAAAGCGGATAGAAAGTCGTAGCTGCTTCAAATTGATGTGCTCCTTCTGTTATAAAATTATAGTCAAAATAGATTCCTTTTTTCTTGTCCCAACACAATTCATTGATTTTTTCTTTTCTGAAAGCAGCTTTTTTATTCCAATATTCTCTGGAATAAACTATGTTTTTATCATACTGAAAATGATTATCAAACTCATTTTCAATCAAAAAAGCAATATCGGTTTCGTACTTATAAAGCAAACTATTCAAATCTATCGTATTCAAATCGGCACAAACATTGACCAAGCGATTGGTGGTGTCGTGCCCGCTTTCTCGCATGCTACGATCGTGAACAAAATAAGCATCAAGATTGGTGTCAATAATTTCTCTTTCGAGGTATTTTTTTTCAAAATCACGTAAAGGCAAATTATACAACAAAGCATATTTTTCAAGAACATCATCAAAATGCCCTACCTCAACTTCAAACGGAAGGCCAATTCCTTCTGCTTTGTATCGGTTTAGCCCATTTGGCGTAAGCCTTTCTCCTTCTTCCATCCAAACCTTTTGATATTCTTTGATAGCAGTCTTAAGATGTTTTGCGATCCAAGATACTTCTGGCTTTGATTTTTTCACGATAGCAACAATCAAAGAAGTGTACAATGGTGGTTGTGTTCTAGTCAAATAATAACTTCGATTCGCATTGAGAATTTTGCCATAATGGTCAATCTGGTATTTAAAATTCTCGGCAATGGCAATGGCAAGCTCCAATTTATCGTCTAATAAAAGTCCCATTGCTATAAAATAGCTATCCCAACCATACATTTCGTTGAATCGCCCACCTGGGACCACAAACGGAACCCCTTTTGTTTGACTGTCTTCCCGATGCAAAGCCAAAGCCAAGATTCCTGGCTTTTTGTTTAAAGTCTGCTCATATTCTGATGAAATATTTTCGGGCAATTGAACGACTTTTAATTTTGGAATCGATTTTTCCAGATTTTTAAAATATTCAAAAGCCAAATCATCCTTTTTAGGAACATATAAATACGAAATTGTATTTTCTATCTTTTCATCTTCTATAATTTTCGCAACTCCTTTCGCGTCAATAGTTCTGGTGAGACCTTCCCAATACAAATTTTTTATTTTTCTGGAAATGCGGCTTACTGGATTTTCTATTATTTCGGAACTTTTAATTTCAGCAAACTCCGTATTGTTCTTTTTGGACAATGCCAATTCCTGCAATAAATTGGAGAGATGATAGGTTCCTTCTATCTGCAATGAATTTCCATTTTCATCTTCCAATAAAAAACTTTTTGGGCCTTGATCGTCAATCGTAATTTTTTTATCGCCATCCGTATCTTCCTGAGCTAATAAACTCTGAAGTGTTTGCTTTATGTTTAGTTTAAATTTCATTTTTAGCAGTTATTTTTTTTAGAATAAAAAAAGAAATCAATAATAATGACATCGGAATTAAGGTGTAATAAAATGCATTTTCCGGCCCTTGATTCTGAAACAACCAACCTATAATCCTGGAGCCTAATGTACCACCAAGTGCTGAAAAGACCACAATTAATCCCGTCATTGAACTATGCAGTTTTTTTGGCAAAGCACTCAATATAACCGAATTGAGCAACGGATAAATAGGCGCAATAAACAACCCCACAAGTGGAAATGCAAAGCCTATTAATGGTATATCACGAAACGAATCGATTGTTTTCACTTCAAGTCCAACCGTTTTTGGCAGCACGAAAATCACAATCAACATGGCACATACAATACAAAAACTCAATACCCAAATCCAATTTATTCTTTTCGTAATTTCGCCAGCCAAAAGCCTCCCAATTGCTAACGAAATGGCTAGAATACTCGCCATCATTATGCTATTGTTCTCCGATAAATGAAGTACTTTATCATTGAATGTTGGCAACCAAGACATAATCCCTTGTTCGATCATTACAAATAAAAAGGCGCTGACAACAAAGACAACAACCAATAATTTTGTCATTAATTTGAACATTTGCGAAAAATCATCCGCTAGATTCACACCTGGAATTTCTGTTGGATTCTCTATTTTCATAAAAAATAAAAAGCCAAATGAAAGTAATGACAACAAAGCCAAAAGCCAATATACATTGAGCCAGGAATCTGGATTAGCATCATCATTAAAAGCCGGGAATAAAAAATAAGCCAATGCAATTCCTATCATAAAAATCCCTTCTACACTGCTCATTAATGCATTGTGCTCCCTTTGATTTTCGGTTATTGTACCAATTAGTGAATAGACTGATACTTTTATCAGTGCAAAGGATACACCAACGGTTGCAAAAAGCAGTTTTGCATAATTAAAGGAGTTACCATAAAACATGGCAATACAGGCAAAAGTTACCAATCCCAACCCAATAAGCATTGCTTTTTTATAACCAATTCTCGGTAAAAAAGAAGCGATTAAAAATGAAACAATTGCAATGGGCAAATCCTTAAAAGCCTCCAGAATACTGGCCTGTAATTCATTTACACCATAATTTTTTTGTGCTTTTAAAATCACTATTCCTACGCTGTTCAGCAAAATGGCAAATACAAAGTAATTGAGATATAGCGCTGTTGTTATTCCTATTTTTTTCATAGTAATCTTTGATTTACTGACGAATGTAGCAAAAACCAAATGCTGTTATGAAAACAACATTTGGCTGAACTAATTAATACAAAACTAAAAGTTAATTGCTACAGAGAATCTGAAAGCACGTCCTAAAATAGGTCTTGCCAAAAACACATCGCTAGCAGATGATGTTGTCTGTCTAGGATTCCCTTCGGTTAAACCAATTTCATTAAATAAGTTAGAACCATCAAGGGCAAATCGTAAATTATTTACTTTGTAATTTAGACCCGCACCAACTTCTTTAAAAGCGGGTAAAACTTGTTTGTTATCTTGGTTGGTGTATTTTTTGCCAAAATAAGAATATTGAATATAGGCGGTTAATCTCTTCGTAATATCAACTTCCGGTCTTAGAGCGCAGAAGAATTTAGGAATTCTACGAGCCTCATTTCCGTTGTAATCAAAAGTGCTCCCATCAGCATTTGTACCATTAAAATTATCGTATTCAGGATTTTGAACCGTAAAGTTAAAGTTCAATCTCGTCATTTTATATTTTACATTTGTTTCTACTTCTAACCCTAAATTGTTTACATCGGCAAATTTATTTTCAGACGATCCGTCGGCTAATATGTCTGTAAAAGCGACATTTTTTAAATTCATATGAAACAAATTGGCATTCACAGAAAGAAACGAATTTGCGTATTTGTAACCTAATTCCAATTGATTGACAAAAGTGTTTTCCAGTTTACTTAAATCATTTGCATTGTCATAAAAAGACTCTTCAATTGGCGATCTAAAACCGTGACTGTATCTTAAATAAGACGCCATATTATCATTAAACTTATAATTTCCTGCTCCAGTATAAGAAATCTCACTTACATCATATTTCCAATACGTATAAGGATTTCCCTGAATTGTAGTCACGGCGTCATCGGCAGTATTATTATCTAAAACACCTAGATTTTCGGCAAAGAAACGAGCATTGTCCCTGTATCCTGAATATTGGTTTTTATCATATCTTAAACCCGCATTAAATGTCAATTTATCCGTTGCCTGAATTTCGGCATCAACATAAACATCATTTAATTTCCCTTTGGTTTGCGCGTCTCTTTCTAGCCAAGTAATTCTTTCGATACCATTCCAAGTATGGGATATACCAGTTGCCGTATTATTTACATTTACCAATCTTGGATTGTCTGTAACATCTACTAAATAGTTACTCCAGTTCCAGTATTGATTTGACTTCCAATTTGAATAATAATAGCCAACGGTAAGATTAACAGGTTTCAAATCGAAACCGAAAGATAGATTATTGGCAAAATTCTCCATTTGTTTGTGAATGTACCAATGATCCGCTCTCATAATCAATGAATTTGCGTTTAATGTCGCATTGTTATCCACATAAGTATAGCTCAAGTTTCCAGTATTTGCTGGAGCCAATCCTTGTACATCTGTTGCGTAAGCCGTTTGTGACCAAGGCCCGCCAGTGCTGAAAATGGCATTGTAATTCAAATCTATTTTAGTGCTTCTGAATGCATTTTTTAAGGTAACTTTCTCCGAGATTTTCTTTTTGAGTTCGGCTCCAATCGCATCAACAACAGGATGAACACCATCTTCTAAATCGGCATTAAAGGTTCCTCCACCGTATTGTGGCACGCTTAGATGTGAGAAATTTGCAGAAGTCAAAGTACCATAATTAGGATCAAATCCATCTATTCCCTCGACTTTCCCATTGTTGCTTTTTAATGGAATTGGCAAGTAGAATGTATTTCTGTCATCTAGTTTCTTGTAGTTTAATCTCAAATAACCTCCATCATCAAACTTATAAGTCAAATTCATTTTTACTTGTCCGCCTTTGTTTGCTGTAAAACCAGTTTTTCTGATTCCATCATCGGCTCTGTAAAATCCACCGACATTAAAGAACAATTTATCCTGAACTAACGCTCCGCTTAAATTAAGGTCTGTTCTGAATAAACCATAATCTCCAACGGTAAGTTTTGCTCTTCCTTGAAAATCATTTTGTCCCGTTTTTGAAATAAAATTGATAATCCCCCCTGGAGCATTCGATGCAAAAATAGATGCTGAACCGCCTCGAACGGCTTCCATTTTACTAACAGTTTCATCAAGTCTATACCAATTATCAGCATTGGCAAACTGCAAAGCGCCGTCTTCAAAAACTGGTAAACCGTCTTCTTGAATTTGTACATATTCATACGCTCCAGCCGATGGAATTCCTCTTGCAAAAAGGTTGTTCCCTACTTCTCCACCAGATGATTCAACAACAAAACCCGGAATGGTTTGAAGAATCGCTGCTGTACTAATTGGCGCTCTGTCTTCGATTGCTTTAGCTCCCATAGTGGTAATAGCAATACTTGATTCCAATTTTGATCTTGGATTTGATGAACCCGTGACAACCACTTCTTTCAAACTTTGCGACTCAGATTCTATATGTAAATCTAGCGTTATGCTTTCGTCTTCCTTAACAGAAACATTCTTTTGAGTTGATTTGTATCCAATATTTGACACACGAATGGTATAACTTCCCGCAGAAAGATTTAAAAATGCATATCCACCATCAAAGCCTGTACTCACCGCTTTTGAAGTTTCTAGAATAACGACATTTGCACCTGGAATCGTTTGTCCGTTTTCGTCGAATACTTTTCCAGAAATAGTGCTTTTTCCCTGTGAAAAAGCCATCGCTGGAAGAATAAATACCAGCAGCATTAAAAATAATGCAACTGGATGATAATTTAACTGTTTCATGATATTTGTTATTTGGTTAGTTAATTGTGAGGTAAAACTATAGCCAATTTAATTAGGTCAATGGAGATTTTTTGCCGAAAACGTTTTCGATTTGCCGAAAACGTTTTCGACAAATAAATTTACTAATTATCAATTAGTTTTATTACATTTATTATTATGAATGATACCAGACTTATTGATATTGCAGCAGCCTTGGGAATTTCTGTCACTACGGTCTCAAAAGCATTAAAAGGGTATACTGATGTTAGTGAAGCCACTAGAGCAAGAGTTCTTGAAATGGTAACTTCTATGAATTACAAACCCAATGTCAATGCCGTAAACCTTAGGACAAACGAAACAAAAACCATTGGGGTTATTATTCCTACTATGGTGCATCATTTTTTTTCGAGTGTTCTGAACGGCATTTTAGACGAAGCCGAAAACAGAGGATATCTCGTGATTATTTTGCAATCAAATGAAAAATATGAGTTGGAAAAAAAGCAAATTGCATTACTGTTACAAAAAAGAGTTGATGGCATTTTGATTTCACTATCAAACGAAACGGATGATTTCTCTCATATTAATGAAGCCATAAAAAAGAACACTCCCGTAGTATTGTTTGATAAAATTGCTAAACTGGTAAATTGCTCCAAAGTGGTGATTAATGACCGAAAAGCCGCTTATGATGCCGTTACTTATTTAATAGAAAAAGGATATAAAAAAATTGCCCATTTTAGAGGTTCTTACACTCCTCAAAATTCAATAGATCGTTTTTTAGGATACAAAAAAGCACTAGAAGACCACAACATCCCTTATGATTCTTCGCTGGTTTATTTATGCGATCACAACGCCGATTTTGAAGATGGTTACGCCAATGCCCAAAAACTGGTTAATGACCATAAAGATGTCGATGCCGTTTTTGCTGTCACTGATTTGGTTGCTATCGGAATTATAAAACACCTCAACGAAATGCAAATCAAAATCCCGGAACAAATTGCTGTTTTTGGTTTCAGTAATTGGTTTATGTCAACCGTAATTTCTCCAAAACTCACAACAATTGACCAGCCTGGTTATGATATTGGTCAACGCGCCGCCTCAATTTTGATAAATGAAATAGCGCAAATTAAAGAACACATTCCCGTTACACATCAAATTATTGAACTCCCTACACACATTATTGAGAGAGAATCTACGCTAAGAAGTTAAGAGCGCAGTGTTCAGTAGTCAGTCGCAGTGCAACGTTCAAAAGAAAACAGTTTCCTAAAATGGAAAATGTGACTGAATACTATGTCCCAAAAATTACAACTCAACTCTTACCACATATCCCTCAGAACCACGAACATTAAAAACCGTACCATCTTCAAAAATGAGGTATTGTCCTTTTATTCCCGTTAGCTTTCCTTGAAATTGAGGTGTTTTATCCAAACTCAAACTGTTTACTTTATTTGGGTATTGCAAAACCGGATAATGCATCTCGTATAAATCATTTTTTTGCGAATAGAAATATTCCTGAACTTCGGAAGGGATTAAGTTCTCAACTTTCATTCTTTCGGCAACTAAATCTATTTGTTCTACATTATTGGTTAACATTTTTCGCCAATTGGTTTTATCGGCATAATGATTTTTCAAGGCTACTTCGGTAATTCCGGCCAAGTAACGATTAGGGACTTCAACAATAGCAATGGCTTGGGTTGCGCCTTGATCGATCCATCTGGTAGGCACTTGTGTTTTTCTTGTTACCCCTACTTTGACCTCACTAGACAAAGCCAAATACACAATATGGGGTTGTAATTGTACGGATTCTTCATAAGCCAAATCCCGATCCTGAATACCAAGATGGGCTGTACTCAACTCGGGTTTCATGATCCAATCGCCCACCGCAGCACTCGAATAGAAACAATCGTAACAAAATCCTTGACGGAATATTTTTTTCTTTTTTCCGCAGTTCAAACATTGATACCCTACGAAATTAATTTCAAGGCTTTTGTTTAACAACTGATTCACATTCAAAAAACTATTTTCGAAAACCAAGTAATATTGAATGGGATCTCCAAATTCGGTTTGCATTTTAGAAAGTACGCCTTCGTAAGTCATAGGGATTTTAGATTTTAGATTAACGATTTTAGATTTCGTAGTGCAGATTATAGATTTCCGATTATTCTATTTCTATTCCTGAATTGGAATCTTTATTGCAAATAAAATTGTTTTTTATAAAAAAACACTATTTTTGGTACAAGGGCAAAGTTAGTATTTGTCCATCGTTATTCAAATTTTAAATTTCCAACTTTTTCCACTTAGGAAGAAAATCTAAAATCTAAGCTTCGGCTAAGCTCAGCTTCCGAAATCAGAAATCAAAAATCGTTAATCTAAAATCATAAATCTAAAATTCCCATGCCTTTATCAATTATCAATTCCATCGCTTCTTGGTTTTTAAAACAAAGAATTCACCAGATTGAACTTTTTTTGAAATACCCAAATGAAGTTCAGGAAGAATTGTTGATGAATTTAATCCGTTTATCTGAAGAAACGGTTTTCGGCAAACAATACGATTATGCATCTATAAAATCATACCAAACCTTTACTGAGAGAGTTCCGATTTCGACTTACGAAGAATTGGAACCCTATATAGAGCGTACCCGAAAAGGCGAACAAAATGTCCTTTGGGAAACTCCTATAAAATGGTTTGCCAAATCCAGTGGTACCACTAATGCCAAAAGTAAATTTATCCCCGTAAGTAATGAAGCCCTTGAAGATTGCCATTACAAAGGAAGCAAAGACTTACTGTGTTTGTATTTGAACAACAATGAAGATTCTGAAATGTTTTTGGGTAAAAGTTTGCGATTGGGAGGCAGTTCTCAAATCTATGAAAACAACAATACTTTTTTTGGCGATTTATCAGCTATTTTAATAGAAAACATGCCTATCTGGGCCGAATTTAGTAGTACGCCTAGCAGCAAAATTTCTTTAATGAGCGAATGGGAAACCAAAATGAGTGCCATTATCAAAGAAACAATAAATGAGAATGTAACCAGTTTTGCTGGTGTTCCTTCCTGGATGTTGGTTCTAATGAACAAAGTACTCGAAGAAACAGGCAAAACAAACCTCATGGAAGTTTGGCCTAACTTGGAAGTATATTTTCATGGAGGCGTTAGCTTTGATCCCTACAGAGAACAATACCAAAAAATACTGCCTAAAAACCAATTTAAATACTACGAAATTTACAATGCTTCTGAAGGTTTTTTTGCCATACAAGACTTGAATAATTCGAGTGATTTATTACTAATGTTGGATTACGGTATTTTTTATGAATTTATTCCGATGGACACTTTTGGAACACCTGATCAAAAAGCCGTTCGATTATCTGATGTGCAATTATTCAAGAATTACGCCATGGTTATTACCACAAATGGTGGTTTGTGGCGTTACTTAATCGGTGATACGGTTCGATTCACCTCTTTAAATCCTTATCGCATCCGAGTTACAGGGCGTACCAAACATCATATTAATGTTTTTGGAGAAGAATTAATGGTCGAAAACACCGATCAGGCTATTGCCAAAGCCTGTCATATTACCCAAACCGAAGTAGTGGATTATACCGTCGCTCCAATATTTATGAAAGACAAAGAAAAAGGAGGTCATGAATGGATGATTGAATTTAAGAAAAAACCAAAAGACATCGCTGTTTTTCAAAAAGCGTTGGATGACACTTTACAATCCTTAAACTCAGATTACGAAGCCAAGCGCTACAACAACATGACCTTAAATCCGTTGGTAATAAACGTGGCGAGAGAAAAATTGTTTTATGATTGGCTCAAAGAAAGCAACAAACTGGGAGGTCAACACAAAATCCCTAGATTATCGAACAAAAGAGATTATCTCGAGCAATTGAAAAAGATGTAAAACTAAATTATGAAAAACATTTCTCTTTTGTTAATTGTTATAATTATCACTTCCTGTAGCTCATCCGGCCGTGTTTGTGGCGGGAGGGGTGGAAAACGATGCGTTGAAACTACTCATAAAATAAACACGGATAAAATTTCTTAATTCATGGTGTTTAGTATTCATTCAACATTTCAATAAAACTCAAAAAATAGCCATTCAAAAACAAATTTTTGAATGGCTTTCAATTATACCATCACTGGGATAAATAGCAATTGATATAATATCCTTTATTTATTTGGGATTTTCATCAAAATTGACCATCCAATGAATACCGAATTTATCTACAAACATTCCAAAATACGCTCCCCAAAAGGTTTGGTTCATGGGCATAAAAGGATTTCCACCTACAGAGAGTCCATCAAAGAGTTTGTCTGCTTCTTGCTTACTTTCGGTATTGATAGAAATGGAAACATTTGCTCCAAAAGCCACCGCACCACTGGCAGCATTACTATCGCTTCCCATCAAAACAGAGTCTTTGCCTATTGGTAAACAAATATGCATCACTTTATTTTTATCCTCTTCCGAAATAGACCCTGCACCTGCAGCATCTTCTGGCATGTCATTGAACTTACCAATAAAAGGAAACTCCCCTCCAAAAACGGATTGGTAAAACAAAAACGCTTCTTCGCAGTTTCCGTTAAAAATCAAATACGGATTAATTGTTGCCATACTGTTCTAAATTTTAAATTAATATTTTTTTATTTTGGTAATTTACTCATATCCATATACAAAACATTCCAACGATGTCCGTCTAAATCTGCGAAGCCACAACCATACATCCATCCTTGATTTTCGGCTGGTTTTGCAAAAACATTCCCTCCTGCATTTTGCACTTTAATTGCAAATTCATCTACTTCTTCTATGCTTTGCGCATCAATAGAAATTAACATTTCAGAACTTAGAGTAGTATCTGTAATCTTATTTTGAATACAGCTTTCAAGTTGTGTTTCTTCAAAAAGCATTACAGCAAAATTATTTTCTCCAACCAACATACAAGCCATAGATTCCGTATCGTGAGCTTCATTAAAAGAAAAACCTATTTCAGTAAAAAAGATTTTCGATTTTTCTACATTTTTTACAGGCAAATTGAGCCATATTTTTTTTACCATCTTTATTATTTTTAAGTTTAAAGACTCTCTACGTATTTTTTAAAATTGTTCAAAATAGCTTGCCATCCTTGCTGTTGCAATTCTTCTGAATTTTCTGTTTCAGGATCAAAGCTTTCGATTACGGCTACTTCACTTGGGGTTGCTGCAAAACTAATTACTACCCTTCTCCCATCGGCCATTACATATTCAATAGCTTCATACTGTTCTACCAAAGTGTATTCACCTTCAAAATCAAAACTCATGGTTCCGTCTTTAGAAGCCATGGTGTATTTGAATTTTCCTCCAACTTGTAAATCATTTTCAGCGTAGGGAGTATGCCAATCATCTGAGGCATTATTCCATTGGGTAATGTGTTTTGGATTTGTCCAACATTCCCAAACGGTTTCTATTGGTGCGTTAATGTTACTTTTTACTGTTATCATTATTTTTTTATTGGTCTAAAATATTTTAAAAATCACGTATTAACTTACCGGCATCTGACTTTCATCCATATAGAAAACTTCCCAATGATGATGATCCAAATCCAGAAAACATCGGTGATACATCCAGCCGTAATCTTTGGTTTCCATATATTCTGAGCCACCAGCCTTTACAACATTTGCAATCATTTCGTCAACTTTTTCTCGACTTTCTACTGATATAGAAATCAATACTTCACTATTGTTACTCGCGTCACAAATAGTTTTATGAGTGAACGTTTTGTAAAACTCTTCTGTAATCAACATGGAAAAACTTTTGTCTCCAATGATCATACAAGCTGCTTTGTCATCTGTAAACTTAGGATTGAATGAAAAACCCAATTGAGTAAAAAATTGCATGGATTTATTTAACTCTTTTACAGGGAGATTTAAGAAAATTTTTGTTTCCATTTTTTCATAAAATTACAAATAGAAATGATATAATCTAAAAATAAATTCGTTTTTAAGCATAAAAAAACCTGCTCCATTGATAGAGCAGGTTCTAGAAAAAAGATATTTATTAAAACTTAAGAAGCAATCTCCAAACGTTTCAATAAATTTTTATTCAATGTTTCTTTGGCGTATTCCATATCAATTTCTAACTTTTTATCATCAGAACTTGGTAATTCATACATCGCATCGGTTAGGATGGCTTCGCATAACGAACGCAATCCACGAGCACCCAATTTGTATTCTAACGCTTTTTCTACAACAAAATCCAGCGCTTCCTCAGTAATAGTAAATTCTACCTCATCCATCAAAAATAATTTTTGATATTGTTTGATTAAAGCATTTTTAGGCTGAGTCAAAATCGCACGCAAAGTTTCTCTGTCTAATGGATCCATGTGTGTCAAAACTGGCAAACGCCCAATGATTTCAGGAATCAATCCAAAATCCTTGATGTCTTTTGGGATAATATATTGCAACAAATTGTCTTTGTCGATATTATCCACATTTTTGGATGTAGAATACCCCACGGCTTGACGGTTCAAACGTTTAGAAATAATACGCTCTACTCCATCAAAAGCACCACCGGCAATAAACAAAATGTTCTGAGTGTTTACCTCAACGAATTTTTGGTCTGGATGCTTACGACCTCCTTTTGGCGGCACGTTAACAACTGTTCCTTCCAATAATTTCAATAAAGCTTGTTGCACTCCTTCTCCCGAAACATCACGAGTGATAGAAGGATTGTCGCTCTTACGGGCAATTTTATCGATCTCGTCAATAAAAACAATTCCTCTTTCGGCTTTGGAGACATCATAATCCGCAGCTTGCAAAAGACGGGTCAAAATACTTTCGACATCTTCTCCTACGTAACCTGCTTCGGTAAGTACTGTTGCATCAACAATTGCAAGAGGCACATCCAACATTTTCGCAATGGTTTTCGCCACCAATGTTTTTCCTGTTCCTGTTTGCCCTACCATGATGATGTTGCTTTTTTCAATCTCTACTTCATCGTCCAATTGCTGTTGCATCAAACGTTTGTAATGATTGTAAACCGCCACAGACATCACTTTCTTGGTTTGGTCTTGACCAATAACATATTGATCCAGGAAAGCTCTAATTTCTTTTGGTTTCTTTAAAATTAAATCCCCAACCAATTTAGAACTTCCGCTTGATTTTAATTCTTCCAGAACAATTCCATGCGCTTGCTCGATACATTTATCACAAATGTGAGCATCGATCCCTGCAATCAATAAATTAGTTTCTGGTTTCTTTCTTCCACAGAAAGAACATTGTAATACTTGTTTTGCCATCTTTTTAGATTTCAGATTTTAGATTTTAGATTTTAGATTTCTCCGCTATCTAACAACTGTAATCTGTTTTTAACTTCTTCTCAACACTTCATCAATCATTCCGTATTCCTTAGCCTCATCAGCAATCATCCAATAATCGCGCTCACTGTCTTTGTGTACTCTTTCAAAAGTTTGTCCTGTATGATGAGAGATTATTTGGTATAATTCGTCTTTTAATTTCAACATTTCACGTAAGTTGATTTCCATATCGGTAGCAACACCTTGTGCTCCTCCTGATGGTTGGTGAATCATAACACGAGAATGAGGTAAAGCCGAACGTTTTCCTGCTGCACCCGCACACAAAAGAACAGCTCCCATAGAAGCGGCCATTCCGGTACAAATTGTAGCTACGTCTGGTTTGATGTATTGCATCGTATCATAAATTCCCAATCCTGCATAAACACTTCCTCCAGGCGAATTCAAATAAATCTGAATGTCTTTTGAAGCATCCGCGCTTTCCAAGAATAATAATTGAGCCTGAACGATGTTTGCAATTTGATCATCAATTCCTGTACCTAGGAAAATAATTCTATCCATCATTAATCTCGAAAAAACATCCAATTGAGAAATATTCAATTGACGCTCTTCAATAATATAAGGAGTCATATTTTTTGGGTTCATCGCAGCAACTATTTTATCATAGTACATGGCATTTACCCCTTGGTCTTTTATTGCGAATTTTTTGAATTCTTTCCCGTAGTTCATATTTTAAAAGTTTAAAAGTTTAAAAAGTTTAAAAGTTTAAGGCTGTTCAACTAGAAACCGTAAACTGTTTAAACAAAAGAGCGCCAAAAAAATATTTTGACGCTCAAATATACTTATTTTTTTATAAATTATTCTCCGTAAGAAGCAGCAATAAATTCTTCGTAAGTTACTTCTTTTGTAGCTGGATTAGCTTTTTCTTTAAATAACTCTAGTAATTTCTCTGCAACCACTTGATCAGAAAGTCTTTTTACCTCATCTTGATTAGACAAAACTCTTGCTACAATTCCTTGCACTTCTGCATCTGTAGGGTTAGTTTGTCCAAACTGAGCCATTTGTTGTCTGATTGATTTTGTTGTAAATGATTTCAAGTCTTCAAAAGTAATTTGAATGTTACTTGTAGCCATTGCTTTTCCTTCAATCAATTGAAAACGCAATCCTCTTTCAGATCTTGCATATTCTACGATTGCTTCTTCTGGAGTCAATTGTTTTTCTCCAACAGTTTGCAACCATTTGATTAAGAATTCAGATGGCAAGTCAAATTTAGTATTTTCGATCAAAAATTCTTGAACATCAGCCAATAATTTTTGGTCTGCTTGTTGAGCAAATTGAGTTTCGGCATCTTCTTTGATTTTTGCTTTCAATTCTTCTAATGAAGCTACATTTCCAGCACCAAAAAGTTTATCGAACAATTCTTGGTTCAATTCAGCCAATTCAGCTCCGTTGATTGCTTCGATAGTGAAGTCAACATCAACTTCTAAACCGTGAACATTATCGTGACCTACTTTCAAATAATCCATCAATTGGTGGTCATCTTCAAATAAACCTTTAGTATTTACAGTAACTACGTCTCCTGCTTTTTTACCGATGAATTTATCAGCAGTTGCTTTATCTTTAAAAATTGCCAAAGCAATTGTAGTTGTATTGTTGATTCCTTCAGCTTCATTAGCGAAAGTTCCAGTAATATCAGAGTCAGCAACCACAACTTCTTGAGGAATTGCAGTACCAAATTGTTTTTGGATACGTGCTACTTGACCGTCAATTAATTTATCATCGGCAGTAACGATATATTTTACGATATCATTTTTAGCTTCAAGGTCTAATTCAAAATGTGGCACTAAACCAATTTCGTATTCAAAAACCAATTCTTCAGTATCCCAGTTGAAGTCTCCGTTTACTTTAGCAAGTGGATTACCCAAAAGGTTTAATCTTTCAGATTGTACAAAACGCTCCAAAGCCAAATCAACTACTTTTTGAACTTCTTCTTGTTTGATAGCCTTTCCGTATTGTTTTTCAACAAGGTCTTTAGGCACAGCCCCTTTTCTAAAACCTTTTACAGTTGCCAAAGGCATTTTTTCGTTTATTCTTTTTGCTACTTGTCCTTTGTAATCCATGTGAACAACGGTCATTACAATCGTTTCATTCACAGCGTCTATTGCTATTCTTTTGATATCCATCTTCTTCTTTAATTTACATTATAAAATTGGGTTGCAAATTTATGAAATTTTTACAACCCAAACAAGTATTTTAAGATTTTGAATTTTAGACGATTATTTAATGAAATCAGGAGCAAATTCCCGCCACATCAAAAATCATTTGATCGAGACCAATATCATTAAGTTAAGGATTTCTTGCTACGCTTTTTCTAAATCTAGTTCTCGCAAAGACGCGAAGACGCAAAGAAAACAGTTTTAAACTTTGCGCCTTTGCGTCTTTGCGAGAAACAATAAAGTTTAACATCAAAAATCATTTGGGCGAGACCTCATTAGGAAAAGAGGCCTACTTAACATTCCGCTCATTCGGCCTCTTTCCCTAATGCGGTCGGGCTATCCGCGTTACAAGGTAACTAGCTTCTATCCCTCTCGCAACCGTAAAACGAGAAATTTAATTTCTAAAAAAATATTTGCATTATACATCTATTTTACCGCAAAGAAAGCGCAATATAATACTAGCATTTTTTATTCATTAATCATTGTTTCATAATAAACATTATTAAAATGATGGGTGTAAGGATCAAATAACTTTTTATTTTCAGAGTATAATTTCAAAGCTATCCCTTTATATCTTTTATATTCATTCACGTTTTTTAAGGTTTTGTAAACTCTACTCTTATAATAAGCGTTATCTGCAAACTCGTTTATTTCGCTTTGTTTCTCGAATGATTTCAAAGCATTTTTATAATCTTTTACTTCGTAATACGTCACACCTAATTGATAATAATCATATAAACCCGCCGAATAATCTTTTGTATTCAATTGTTCAATAAATATTTCTATAGCTTTTTGTTTTTGATTTATGGCACTATAACAAATACCCTTTGCTATATTTAAATGATAATCGCCATTTGAAGAATACCCAATATTATAATCGACTAAACTATCTAATTCCTCAATGTCTTTAATTGCTCCTACGTAATCTCTAAAAAATTGATAACGGCACCAAGCACGATAACCTAAATTCAAACCAAAATCTAATTCAACTGCTTTGTCAATTAATTTTTTCCAAGTTAGAAAATCTCCACTTTTCAAATATGCCGTTGATTTTTCCCTATAAGCATAAGCAAAATTTGGACATATTTTTATTGCGTCATCTAATGTCTCTTGAAATTCTTTTTGAAATTGATAATACTTATCTGTTTTTTCTGCTTCAATACAAGCCTTATATTGCAAAGTGTCTCCTTTGTACAAAAACGCATTACAATTTGGTTGAGAAAACAAATAAATTGGAAAAAGTAAAAATAGGTAGGTAAAATTTTTCAAGGTAATATTTCTTTTAGTTGTCCGTTTTCTATTTTAAAAATCAAATATTGGTAATAATCAATCTCTTTCTCTTTATATTTTTTTACTTTCCAACCTTTTAAACTTTTTGTAATACTTAAGAGTTGATCAGTTATTGATTTAGAAAATACTTTTTCATTATAATTTCTATCCATAGAAAGCAATCGAAACCTATCCGTTACACCTTTACAGTTTACGACAAATCGAATTCTAATTAATCCACTTTCGTTTTCAATATTTTCTGACTTATATTTTTCTGCAAACTCTTTTTCAATTGTCCCTTTTCCGCCTTTATATTCTAAACCATTAGAATCGTTGAAATATTGAGAAATGTATTTTTCATAGCATAATTCAAAGTTTTCTTTGTCTGTTTCTTTATTAAATTCTATATCTCCAACCATATTGGGATAAATAGTTTTAATTCTATTTTCTTCTTGACAGAACGAAACAAATGGCATTAACACAATTAATGCAAACATTTTACGCATAGTTTTTTATTTAATTTAGTTTTTATTAAGGCTGAATTACTAGCAACTATTCAATCCATCAAATCTGCGTGTCATTCACACCAGATAAATCATTGCAACAAACTATTTATCAAAACTCAAAACTGAAACAGCATCCCCAACCGAAACACTCCCCAATCCCAGTCCAATCACATTTTGACCAAACAACACTTTATTCCCGAAATTTCTATATTTCGCTAATGTTTTCAAAGGGTCTTTTCCAGAAACCACTCCTTTCTCTTGGTCAACGGTCGTCATCACACAACGATCGCAAGGTTTCACACCCACAAAAGAAACGTTTCCAATACTAAACTCCCTCCAAGTATCTTCTTCAAAAGGATCTCCATTGGTAAAAACAAAATTCGGTCGGAATCGGTTCATCGGAATCTTCACTTCCAATCGTCCATTCAAATCTTCTAAGGAAGATTGCCCAATGATCAAAAAAGGATATCCATCCGAAAATGAATTAATTTCGGCTCCCGTAATCGCATAATCAGTCCCGAGACTTCGGGACAGTTTTCGCTCACTCTCTTGCGGCATATACACCAATCGCACCGAAACCCCTAATTGTTTTGTAAACCAATCTGTAGCCCCCTGACTCACTTCAAAAGCGTCAATTGTGTCATCCCAAACCGTAACTTTAATTTTAGCCATTGTATCCGAAAAAACAGGACGAAGCGGTATATCGATAGATTCCAAATGCGTTCTATGTGTAATTCTCAAAAAATCTCCCGCAATCTCAGGCTTAAAAAGTGCCAATTCAGGATGTTCCCGTTGCGATAAAAACCGACCGTTATCATCTACCAACAACCAACGACGATCCAATTCCAAACCACGATCCGTAACTTTAGATTCTTGCAATTGAATACCGCCTAACGATTTTACAGGATAAACCCAGATTTCTGAAAGTTGTAACATAGCTTTACTTTTTTTCAAATCTACAAAAAACAAAATTCTGAATCGTTTCAAAAGGCGTTTCATGGTCTTCATAAAAACCTTCCACTTTTTGAAACCCGTGCTGAAATGTATTTCCCAATGCTGCAATCGAATACTGTTTGATTTCCAAACCACTACATTTCAAAGGGCCATTATCCGAAAAAGTAGCCACAATTAAACAATCGCTCACATAGTTTTGTACAAGTGCTTGGTACTTTTCTATTTGTGTTTCTTCGGTAAGAAAATGAAAAGTTGCCCTATCATGCCAAATAGCATATTTTTCGGTGGGCTGAAATTCAGTTATATCCGAAACAATCCATTTTACTTTCTTGGCCAATTCTCCCAATCTAACTTTGGCTTTTTCAATCGCTTTTTCCGAAATATCCAAAACGGTTAAATCAGTGTACCCCAATTCCAAAAGGCAATCCACTAAAGTACTGTCTCCTCCTCCAATGTCGATAATCTTAGCCGTTTTAGGCAAATCACAATTGGCGATTAGACGCAAAGAAGTTTCTGGTTTCTCTTGCGTCCAACTTACTTCATGAGGTTGTTTTGTTCCGTACACATTCTCCCAGTGACTTTTATTTTTCATACGAAGTTAATATTTGTTTTTTAGCGGAATATGGTATCGCCATTCTTCATTCTAGTTTGTCATTTGGAATCATGGCGATTTCATAATGCAAAATTATTATTATCCAAATCTACTAAAAACAAAAAGAGAACACAAGTAAAGTAAAAAAGCATCGAAAGGTATTAATTTTCGAGACTTCCTTTGTGGGTTTTGACAGTGTATTTGATTGAATTTGCTCTAGATAGTTGATTCACTATGTGGGCACGGATTGCAAATCCGCGCTATCGTACGTAAAGACATATCCGTAACATCTGGGTTGGATTTACTCTAGATAGTTGATTCACTGTGTGGACACGGATTGCAAATCCGCGCTATCGTACGTAAAGACATATCCATAATATCTAGTTACAAACCATACTATCTGGTCAAATGCAATCTTCGATCTCTTCTGGAAACCCTGAAAGGGTAAAATGATTATAGAAATTAAGTAATCCCATCATCCAAAACCCTGAAAGGGTGACATTTCAAATCTGAATATATTGATTATCAGGATGGATATTTTTAATAAAAAAGGTCAAACAATTTCACCCCTACGGGGTTTCTTACCGACGTTATATATTTTTCTATAATCATTGCACCCCTGTCGGGGTTTGTATGAGTTACTGCAATTGTATTTGTTAGTCTAACAATCTCAAAGACTTAATAATTAACAAAATACTGATTGCGATTTATCTTCGGCATGAACTCTAATGCGGATTCTAGGTTTAATTAATCTTTTTTGTGTTGCTGTTCCGTGTGATTTTGATTTCCGTTAATTATTTTATTTTCGGAGTTCATTCCGTTTGACATTCCAAGCATAAGGGCAGTAATAATTAGAATCATTTTTCTTTTTATCCAAAGAATAGGCCGTTTAGATTCCTCTAAACGTGTTTTGTTTTTCTGTTTATACATTTTGTAAATGATAAATGATTAGACATTTTTTTATCATCTTATACCATTGTATTTAGTTAAACAAAATACTTGGTATAATGCCGACATAACAAAATAATAGTACTCCCGAAGCGTCGGGATCATTGAACTATATACTTTGTATAATCGGTATTATGCATGGAATTGCATAAATACTTAGAAAAAAAATTCCCTAAGCTATGTATAAACTTTCACAGGAGTTTTTTGAGGCAATCACCTCATTTACAAAGAGGTGTTGCGCTACAAACGAACTTACTTTTTGATAAAGCAGCGTTCGTAATTTTTGAAGAACCCGAATTTGAAGACTATAAACTGCTGCAAACTCGAGGAATGTTAAGAGAATTAAAAATGAAGCTTTTTTAGACGAACTGAACTGATTGAACACATATACTTTAGAATCGGTATAGTTCAATTCTCTGCTGAGAATTACGTTCGAGTATTGATAATAATCTACTGAATTTGACTGAGAATCTATCGTACCGTCATTTACCATCAGGCTAAAAACCAGAAAGAGTGAAATCAGATATTTTGAATACTTTATCAATTTATTTAATTCGAATTATCAATTTTAGGGATGTGTTGTGCAACGGTTTGCTGCTTGGCAAAGTTAGCAATAGTTGCTTTATTCTTTATTTATTTATATTTAGCTCCATTATTGGTAAATACCTATTTTTAATAGAAGTTTCAATTTCCCCAACTTTTACAAAACCCAATTTAGTATAAAACATTTCGGCATTAGGTTCTGAATCGAGTATTATTCTATTCACGTTAGTTCCTTTTACGAGAATTAAAAAGTCATCCATTAGCATTCGTCCGAATCCTTTTCCAATGTATTCAGGCAGAATGAATAAATTATCTAGTTTTATAGTATGTTCGTCCTCATAAAAGAACGAATAATACCCAACAGTTTTAGTATCAATAACTAATTTGTAAACTGATTGAGTTTCAATATAGGTTGGAGTGATCGTTAATGATTCAGACCAAATCTTAATCTGCTCATCAGAATATCCCCAATACGCTTTTGACTTTTTAGTTATCGCTGTCAAAACTTCGTTATCGTTACTATTTGCTTTTTCTAGTTTCATTTTTACAATTCCAATTAACGTTTTGTTCCTGTTTTAGTGTTTTATGATTAAGTCAATTAAAGTTCCTAAAATTACCGCTGAAAAACTAAATGTAAGCATTCCTAATACATAAGAAGCAAATGCTTTTACATAACTGATTGGTTTTGTTTTATCAAAAAATTGTCCAATTGCCCAAGTACAATATGCGAAACCAACAAAACCAGCAATTGGCATCAAGTTTAATTTCGTCAATCCAACAAGAAGGGTAAAAACAGCATACATCAACATCCCCATTCCCATCACGAAACACAATAGAATGACAAGTTCAAAAAAATTATAATCGTACTTTCTGAAAAATATTTTTAGCCAAAAAGCGATAAACATTCCCATTATAATATTTGCATATCCGTAATGATTTTGAATCCAATTAAAAACGGAACCTATTGCTGTCTTTTTTGCTCCGTCAATATGAATATACCCATCTTCTATATGAAAGAAATGACTAATTAGGGTAAAAATTAACGAAGTTACAATGATAAATATAACTGGTTTTACAAGTCGGCTTCTGTTTTCGGCGATAAAATGGCTGATATTTTGCCCAGGTCTTATCAATAATTCTTTTATGGTAAATAGAATACCTCTTTCAAAATGTAAAATGTGCTCAATCTCGTGAACGATATAATGACCATCAATTCTTTTTACTTTTGCAGGTTGCCCGCAATTCGAACAATATTTCCCCGTTAATGCATCATTACAATTGCTACAATTATTCATTTTTTTTATTTTGTTATATGTTCTTTTGTTTATAATAGCTGGTATTGTTTCCGTTGGTAGAAATCATTTTATACAGTTATAAAAATTTTAATAAATAAGCGATTAAAATAAGAGTGACCATGTAGCTTAAATTCCCTAAAAAATACACTAAAATAGATTTTATATAATTTACAATCTTCTTTTCTCCAAAAAATTGCCCTATAGCCCAAATGATATAAACAAAATAAATTACTGTTCCAATTAATGCTAAATCTTGGTTTTTAAACACTTTGGCGGGAACATTAAAAAAAGTAAGAATTAAAATAGCTTCGCCCAAAACAAAAGACAAAAGAACTAAAATTTCATAGATACTATATTTAAATTTTCGATAAAAAATTTTTATCCAAAAAGCTATAAAAACACCCATGATTAGCTGTGCATAACCAATATGACTATCCGCCAATTCGCCAATTTCTTTTGCTCGAATTTTACCTTTTAGAGGTATAATGTCGTCAATATTGAAAAATCTAAACCTTATATGTAATGAATGAGTAATGAAAGTAAAAATTACAGAGGTAAAAATTAAAAACAATACAGGTTTAATATATTTTTCCCTGTCCTCAAATAAAAATTCTCGTATCGCTTTTCCGGGTCTTATCAATAATGATTTTACAGTAAATAAAAAACCTTTTTCAAAGTGTAATAAATGCTGAATTTCATGAGAGATATAATGCCCATCAATTCTTTTAAGTTTTTCTGACAATTTCGGTTTTAACTCTATGTCTTTTAGTTCGATAATTGTTTCTGATCGTTGCATCTCTTAGTTTTATGCCGTTTTGGTTAATAATTACTCCCAACCCGACTTTGATTCCTGTTTTTAATGCTCATAAAAGCAGCAAATACAATAAAAGTATTCCGCCTTTTCTACAAATTTACTTTAAGGTGTTTAGCACTCTCAAAGGCACTCATTTTAAACGGAATGTTGAAAAACCAAAACTAAGAAAAAATGAGAAATAACAGGTTATTACTTTGTAATTTTATAATAATGAATTTATGAAGATTACTGAGTATGTGAGATGATGCAGAAAGACTCGTTTATCTCTTTGAAACGACCTAGGCAAACAAGTGTAATTCCATCAAAATCAAGCGTCAACACAAATAAGTATCCGTATCCCAAACGAAAGATTAAATGATCTCACCCATTAGACTCAAGGCAGCTTTAACTTGGCATTATACAATAACCATATAATTTTATGAGGAGTTAGGATTCTATGGAGCGGAGGTACTAAGTCTTGTAATCTATTGAAATTCTTAAACTTACGACACAAAAAAAACGACCTCTTTCGAGATCGCTTTTTTTCAAAAAGGTTATATCCTCCTAAGTAATTAATCCCTTAGAATCTTTATGCTTTAAAAAAACTTATTTTTTTACAAAACGTCTTGTAGAAACAGTGTCGTTATCATTTACTTCCAAAATGTAATTCCCAATATTGATGTTTGACACATCAATAGTTCCGTTAACAATTCTCCCAGCAGCTATAGATTGTCCAAGGATGCTGTACACTCTGTAAGTAGCGCTTTCAGAAACCGAAGTCACATTCAACACAGAAGATGTAGGGTTTGGATATACTATCATTGCAGTTTCAACACTTGATTTAGCTGTCATTTCTTTGGCAACCGAAGTAATATTTACAGTGTAATCCTCAACTTGCCCATAAGAAAAAGCCTCACAAGCAGTTGGAATAGCGTTGTATTTCATAGAAACTCTCATTCTTGTAGCTCCCAATAATGCAGTTGCAGGAACAGTGAATGATCCCGTTGCAGGTGTTGCTGTAGAAGCCGCTTTAGAGAAAACCAATTCTCCAGCATCTGTAAACAAACCGTTTTGGTTGTAATCTATCCATACTGCATACCCCTCTTTGTAAACTGTAGCTGTCCAAACTGGAGTAATCGTGATAGTGTTTGCAGTATTCAAAACTAAGTTAGTCGATATAGCTGTAAAGTTCTCGTAACCTGTTCCTCCAGTCGAAACATTACTGATAGTTCCAAGAGCTACTTTACCAATTTTTTCATCGGCAACAGAATTTCCTTGAGAAGCACAATACGTAAGAGCAACAGTTAATGTAGTTACATTTACAACATTACTAGCCACAGAAATATTTCCAGCAGCATCTTTTGCTTTTACAGAGAAAGTATAAGCGGTAGCAGCTGTTAATCCAGTTACTGTATAAGTAGTACCAGTAACAGTTGCTTTCAAAGTAGCACCTTGATATACATCATATCCAGTTACAGCAACATTATCAGTTGCAGCAGTCCAAGATAAATTGGTAGTAGTAGTTGTAGTTCCAGCAGCAGCCAAAGCAGTAGGAGCAGTAGGAGCAGTAGTATCAACCACTGGAGTTAGTGTAGTTACGGCAGCCGTATTACTAACTACAGAAATATTTCCAGCGGCATCTTTTGCTTTTACTGTAAAGTTATAAGTAGTAGTAGGTGTTAATCCCGTTACAGCATAAGTAGTTCCAGTAACAGTAGTTTTCAAAACACCATTTTGATAAACATCGTATCCAGTTACACCAACATTGTCTGTTGAAGCCGTCCAAGATAAGTTAGTGCCAGTAGTTGTAGTACCAGTAGCGGCCAAAGCAGTTGGAGCAGTTGGAGCAACGGTATCAACAACACCCGAAGTGATGGTAAAGTTGGTATTTGAAACGTCAAAGAAAATATGATTGGTTCCTTTTACCATGATTCTGTTGGTCGTTCCAGCAATATTCGGGATAGTTACAGCTTGTGTTCCGTCATTTGGAGTTGCAGCCAATAATACTGTTGGAAAAGTCAATCCACCATCTGTAGAAAGCAAGACATCCACATTAGCACAATTTACACCGTTTGCAGTTGTACCAGCAACAGCCCAAGTAACAGTTTGAGAAGATCCACCAACGTAAGAAACAGCTGTGTTTGGTGCGCTTACAGCAAAAGGTCCAGCAGTAGCATTTACAGTAACAATCATATCGTCAGAATTGTTTGCAGGGCTACCAAGGTGGTTGTCACGCACTGTCAAACGGAAGTTCATTGTTCTAGCTACTGAATTCAAAGCTTCAACAGTCAATTCTGTACCAGCAGTAGTTGTGGCGCCTGCTAATGTTGAAGACATTTTAGGAAAATAACGAGTAGCCGAAACAGAAGAATTGTAAGATCTGAATTGAACCCCTGTCGTTTTGGTTGCAGCTGGTGCAGCAGAAGTCGTCTGAACATCCATTTGCTCCCAGTTGTAAGTTAAATTATCACCGTTAGCATCTGTTCCAGCACCTGTCAACATAAACGGAGTGCTTTTTGGAATTGTATAATCCAAACCTGCGCTGGCCGTTGGAACCGAATTACCAGTTGCAGTGTTTACTGAACACGTTTTTGATTTTATATTATTAGTGATTTGTTGAATCGTAACCGCATGGAAAAACGCATCCGAATGTGGTTGAACATCAAGGGATGTAATACCAGCATATCCCATAATTGTAGATCCACTTCCTGGTTCTACTTGAGCAATAGTTCCTTCATTACTGTGCGTGAAGGTGTGGTTTCCACCAAATTGGTGACCCATTTCGTGAGCCACATAATCAATGTCGAAATTATCCCCAGAAGGAATAGCATCGCCAGGAGATGTAAATCCACTTCCTTTGTTTTTATCGGTAGTACTTGAAGTGTCGTCAACACAAACACAACCAATACAACCAGCATTACCTCCTCCCCCAGAAGCACCAAACAAGTGACCGATATCGTAACCTGCGTTACCAATTACCGAAGTCAAAGTGTTTTGCAATTCGGTATTCCAAGCACCACCTTGACCAGTTGAAGCTACAGAATATGGGTCGGTTGCTGCATTGGTGTAAATCAACAAATCATTATTAGCAATCATATTCATGTGAACACCACAGTCTGTTTCAAAAACACCGTTTACACGAGTCATAGTGTTGTTCATTGCAGCCAAAGCCAAAGCTTTAGTGCCACCAAAGTAAGTAGTATACTCAGCCGTTACAGACAAAGCCAAACGGAAGGTACGCAACAAACCATCGTCAGCATTTGGCCTAAAGGTTGTACCGCTCATTCTAGCTTCTTTTTTAGCTTGATCAACAACAGTACATTCAAATTTAGACAGTGAAGCCGTTTTGTCTGATTTTTTATAAACAGTATAGGTGTTCAAATCAGTAGTATAAGGCTCAATAAAAACTGCAGATTTATCAGCATTGATCAACATCGTTTCTACTCCAAGCGCAGAAACACTAAAGTGAATCGTAGCAGTTGGGTTTTCAATGCCCTGTCCTACATAAGCTTTAATATCTGGGTATTTGGCTGCTAAAGCAGGATCCATGTTTGGGGCTTCAAGAATTCTGAAGTTTTCCATTTGTCCGTTTTCATTTGGGAATGAAACGATAGTTTTAGACACTTTAGACAATTCGCTTCTTTTTGGAGAGGAAGCCAAGGTCTGTTTCAAACCATTGATGTCTAGGCTAAACAATCTTGCATTGTTTAAAGAAGTTTTGTTCACGGCGATACTAGCGCCATTCGTCTTGCTTGTTGCTTTCCAATAACTTCCTCCTTGGGCAAAAGCCAGTCCTGAAAAGGCTAAAAAAGCAATCGATAGTAGTTGTTTTTTCATGTTGGTTAATTTGAGGTTAATTTTATTAGGCAAATATATACAAAACAACAACCTAATTACCAATTTAGTAACAAAAAAACATCAATTTGTTACATTAACTACGAATACTTTTCAAAAACCAAAGCAGTTCCTGAGATTATTATAAATATTAAAAAAAAATAATTTTTTGAATATTTACAATAATTCAGCAACTTTTTAAGAAACAACAAAACAATTACGCGGGATTAAGTTATTGGAAATTAAAAAATTTATTTACTCCAGTAGCGTACACCATTACAAAAAAACAGGCTTTTTGGCTTGCGTACTGTGTTTCGTTCGAGAGAACGTTTTTCAAAATCTAAGCTTTTAATTTCGGAAAGAGAAATACTTCCACAAGGTGCAAGTACTAAGAATGCTAGCTTTACTTGATTCAGAAGTTTACTGAAAATCATCGACAACCTGAAACGCCATTCTGAACAAGAAGTGGTCAATTAATTCAAAAAAGATGGCAAGATCTATACTTATTACAAAAGCCGTTAGGTGATTCGGCTATAGATTTTCATCAAAACTATGGTGGTGAATTATTCTCTAAAAAAACTAGATACTTTTATAAGAATCTGAAAGCAAACTGGATTTGATTAATGAAATAATAAAACCTTGTTCAAGTTAGATGTATTTGCAAACACAAAAAAACAGCTTTTTTTCCTTGAAGCTATTGTCATTGCGCGTGGTATTACTTCATTAAAAATTATTTTCATAGGAGTTCAGTTAACTTCATTTAAGAGTAGCTACCGAAGCAGCCTAAAGCAAAACCCTGCTAGAAAAAAGGGCAACAAAGATAAACCATCAAGCCCTTTTTTCTAACAATGGTCACGCCCAAAAGTATAGTAGTAGTGTTTTTCTAAAGCTTTAAATTTCGCAATCACAACGCATTTACAATTACAGAAACCGAGCTAAAACTCATGACCAAAAGCGCTATCCTGGGCGAGAGCAAAATCCCAAAAAAACGTATGCAATCCGTGGCCATTACAATTATCAAGTTCAATTGCGTTTTAACCTTCCTTTATCACTTTGTCGATATACTGCGTGGGCACGGATTGCAAATCCGAGAGATCGTTCACGAAAGTAATTTTTTAATATACGAGCTATCTGGTTTTTAGTTCGTTTTATAATTAGTGCTTTTTTAAATATTCCTCAAAACTATGATATGTTTTTACAATACAAGTAAAATACATTTTACCTGAATAATAGTATTCTTCTTTGTCAACAATTTCTCTTTCCGTTTCATAATTAAGAATACCCGAAAGTTGTTGATTGGGTCTAAAATTGGGCTGTTTGTTTAATACTAAATCCTTTTTTTTTAATTGAATCGTATCTTCATCACTATAATTTACGGCTTGAAAACTATTTTTATTTACTTTTATTATAAAACCAAATTTCCCGTAATAATTCCAGCCTGAGCTTATTATTAATGTATCTTTTTGCAAATCACAATTGCAATAAAGAGGTATAAACCCATCCTCGTCTTGGTGCAATTCTTGTTTTTCGTTTTTAAACTTCAACAAAATCAAACGGGTCCTGTTATTGCCAAAATCTTCTAGTTCTTTAAAATATTCACTTTTCACATCGTTTTTATCTTCCAAAAAACGTTCTTGATATTCTTTTTGCTTTTTTTTACTTAAAGTATCTAAGTTTTTCTCTTCCCTATTCAATTGATAAAACGATTCCATTTCGGGAATAGTTTCGACAACACTAAAACTAAGTTTCTTTTGAGCAAAACTTAAAAAGCTCATTAATAATACTAAAAATATTATTCCTGTTTTATTCATTCATCTTTTATTATGAGGTTTAAAGCCGCTTAGTCAAATGTATTGATTTAATTTTGAACTTGAACTTTAAGTCACAAAACGAAGTTTCAGCTTATAAGCAAAACCCGATAGCTATTTGCAAACCGTCCTCTGCTAGCTCGAGAGTCCCCATCATGCACACGATTAAAATCAATTCAAATCTATCTTTGAAATCGTATGGTTGGTATTACTATAATTTCTTGTTGAGCTATATTTCTAATCTATGGAATTAATTACAAAACCAAAATACAAAAACTCTCATTGTTTTATAAGTGTTTATTGTATGAGCACGAGCGGGGAGATTTTTACATTTACTTTAGTATCACTTGCTTTTAGAATACAGGCTCTCCATTTAAATCCGAAGTAAGTACTTCACTCATATAATCGAAAAAAGGTCTCATTGCTGAAAATGTTTCAATCACTTCTTTCTGAAAATCATCAGATAAAACTTCCTTGTCTGTAAATTTTCTCATCACTACAAATTGCTTTTTCTTAATCAAATTAATTGCAGGATGATTTTTATCGAAGCCTTTCGGAGCAGTTTTTACTCCATCTTCTCCTTTAAGCTCTCCGAAATATTTTACGAAAGTAGTGTCGGAAGTAATCTTTTCGATTTCTGTTGTATCCATTTCGAATTCTTTACGGATACGAAGTAAATCTTGACTATTTGGACCCCAAAATCCTCCTCCCACAAAACTATTATTTTCCTCTAAATGGATATAATAACCTCCTCTTAACATTGGTTTTGCACGAGAAAATCCAGCACCTAAATAAGTTTTATAAGGAGATTTATCTTTGGAAAAACGAACATCTTTGTAAATTCTAAAAATGTGGATTCCTTGTAAACTGTCGTGTTTTTGAAGTTCGGAATAAATCTGATCGAAAAAAATCTTGTTTTCTTTCACAATCAAATCGTATTCCGATTTGTGCTTAGTAAACCATTCCCGATTGTTGTTTTCTTTTAGCTGTTTAAGAAATTCAAATCCTTTTTTCATATGTAGGTAATATTGTTTTTGTTGGAATATGGTATCGCCAGATCTTTAGCGGTATTTATCTCATCGGTTACTATTTTGTTTTGGTATTCGATGATTTTCAATTGCGACAACTGCTGTCATGGCGATTTCATAATATTATACAGGTCAAAAGTCCGAATATTTTTCTCATTTGTTTCAAGTGTTAATTGTCTTTTCGGGTTGTTTTTTAAGCTGACGCCTACGCTAGCGCGATGTTATTAAGTTAAGGATTTCTTGCTATACTTTTTCTAAATCTAGTTCTCGCAAAGACGCGAAGACGCAAAGAAAACAGTTCTTAACTTTGTGTTTTCGCATCTTTGCGAGAAACAATAAGGTTTAACTTAATGACATTCCGCTCGCGCCAGCTACACTCTCAAACCGGGGGATTGAACACGGCTGTGCAAAATGGTGTGCAACCAATATATAGTTACAATATACGCTCTTGCACTTTCTGCAAATTTATATTTTGTACTGTAGCTTCTCTTGTGTTTACATTATGGGCACGATCGGGGTGCTCGCCGCGCTATCGGGGTCAATACCTTTTATGAGCAACCATAAGCAAAGCGATAACTCTCCTATAAAAATCGGGATAGCAAGATATACAAACAATGGATTTTCAAAGCCTTTTGAAAGGAACATTGTAAAGCTATTTACCAAGTAACACAAACCCGTAAAGGCATAAAGTATCCCAAATATTTTAGGTAGAAATTTAGATTTATAAATTACATAGCCTACAATTAGACAGTAAAATCCAAAAAACACCAAACCAACAGCATAACCTTGTGTCTGAATATTTAGAGAAAGTAGAGAAAGGGCTGCCAGTTGGCTAGGTTCGAATGTCTTTAAGTAAGTATCGTTGCTTAATATCAGTAATGGTGAAATTTGATTCAGAAGATTTACCGCAATTATAGCTGTTTGGATAATAACAAATGCTACTGCTAGCTGCAATAATAGCTTATTTGTTCGTTTGAATAAAAAATAAATAATCAGTATGGTCGGTAAACCTACTACAAAGTTGATTAGGTCGGCAACAAAACCCCAGCGAAAAAGCATTTCGTTGGTTTGAATGTTATGAGCGGTAGTCAAAGCATCGTTTGATACTCTTAACGCTTGCCTAACGAAAACTTCGGAAAATAATCCTGTAGCTATTACAATTAAATAGCAAAAGCCTGCAATTCGTGCTAAATTTTTATTTGAAATCATTTTATTGTGAGGTATAAGTTTGTCATAATCGCTTTTCTATATCTGTCTGTTAAATTTACTTTTCGTTACATTGAGTTTTCAGATTGTTCTTTCCTGACAACTAACCTTCTCGCAGCTTGGCGATGTGGCGGATTAAGAAAGCCTAAATTTCGGTTAATGACTAATTTTCCAAGTACAAAACCAACTTCAAATTAAGCCTAATTCCGCCATATTGCCAAACGGTGGTTAGCTGCTGGGCTTTATTCCTTTTGTATTGGAAGGTTGTCAACATATTCCATATCTACACAAATTAGAATGTCTTGAGGAAGTATTTCAATTTGTGCTAGACTAATAAATTGTGGTTCCAAGTCTGATGCTACTTTTTCTATAACTAATTTTGTTCGTCTATATAATTCTGACAAATTAATACTTGATATTGGTTCTTGGGAATTTTTTTGAACTGCTTCAATTGTGATAAAATCTATGATATCAATTATATGCAAATCTAATGGGTTTATAATTTTGTTCTCAAAATCATCTCTTGGGTGACCAGCACTTATTACGAATGATTTGATCGATTCGTTATTTATAGTTTTTAGCCAAGAAATATTACCCCAAATAGGTGCATTTAGTCCAAGTAATACTTCGTCAATTCTCTCGTCAATATGTTGAAATGAATTTCTAAAAGGCTTTGTTTTTAAAAGATATTCAAAATTTCCACCAGGTTTAACTTTTGATATATCAAAATTACCTGCAAATGATTTAATGAAATTAGTTAGGCGATAAGTCATGTCTATCTGATTCCAAGCTTCTTTAAATATAGTTACTGAGGATTCTTCTCTTAAATTATTTTCTGATATATATGAAATTTCATCGTGAAGCTTTTCAAAGCTTAAAGTAATTGAATTAGTACAAAATCTTATTCCTTCGAGCAAAAATATTTGTCTTTGGTCAAGGTTCGCAGGAATTTTATTGAATATAGAGTCTTTGTTTATTAACATCTTTTTTTATAATTATTAAAGTTTAAATTCTACTCAAGCCTAGCAGCTAATCTGCATATATGCGAAACAAACCTTCGCCAATCTACCCAAAATTAGGTCTATACACAAAGATTTATTTCGTCATATTCATTTTTCAAAAATAACAGAAAAATACTTATAAATCAGATAAAATATTTTTTTATTTCCTGCAACCATACAGCTCTTAAAAAACAAAATCTCCTCGTTTTTCCTAAAGTTGTTGTGTTTGCGTGAGGGATAGAGCAAGGCGCCATAGCGCTCGTGATAGCCCGACCGCCGCTAGAGAAAAGGGCAATGAAGACAAAGTATCTAGCCCTTTTTTCTAGCGGCGGTCACGCCCAAAAGTATAGTAGTGGTGTTTTTCTAAAGCTTTAAATTCCTTAATCGCAACGCATTTACAATTACAGAAACCGAGCTAAAACTCATGGCCAAAGCGGCTATCATGGGCGAGAGCAAAATTCCAAAAACAGGATACAAAACCCCTGCCGCAATTGGAATTCCTAAAACATTGTATAAAAACGCAAAAACCAAATTTTGCTTGATGTTTTGCATGACGGCATGGCTCAAATTTCTGGCTTTTACGATGCCTTGCAAATCGCCTTTTACCAAAGTGATTTTGGCACTTTCGATGGCGACATCGGTTCCGGTTCCCATGGCAATTCCAACATTGGCTTGCGCCAAAGCTGGGGCATCGTTTATCCCGTCGCCAGCCATGGCTACAATTTTGCCTTGGGCTTGTAATTTCTTGATTTCTGCGAACTTATCCTCGGGCAAACAACCGGCTTTATAGGACGTCAATCCCAGCTCATCGGCCACTGCTTTGGCGGTATTTTCATTATCGCCGGTAAGCATTATCACTTCAACACCTTGACGCATCAATTCTTTTATGGCCGTTTTGCTGGTGGCTTTTATGGCGTCCGTAATCGATATAAACCCAATGGCTTCTCCATCAATGGCGATATACGAAACGGTTTTGCCTAATTTTTGCTCGGCAGTAATTTTATTTTCTAAATCATCAGGAACAGTAACATTGACTTGTTCCATTAATTTTTGATTTCCCAGTGCTACTTTTTTATTCGAAACAGTGCCCAAAACCCCTTTTCCCGCAATGGCTTCAAAACCTTCGACTTCTGATAAAGCAACATTCTTCCCTTTGGCAAAATGGACTATGGCTTCCGCCAAAGGATGCTCGCTGGGTTTGTTGAGCGAGGCAATCAGTTGTAGTACCTCATCTTCTTCTTTATGGATCACATAAATTTTGTCTACTGATGGTTTTCCCTCGGTGATGGTTCCTGTTTTATCGGTAATTAAAACATTTACTTTATTCATATTTTCTAAGGCTTCGGCATTTTTTATCAAAACACCCGATTGCGCGCCTTTCCCAACTCCAACCATAACCGACATGGGGGTTGCCAAGCCCAATGCACACGGACAGGCAATAATCAATACCGCAATGGCATTGATAAATCCATACACGGCTGCGGGTTCTGGACCAAAATTTACCCAGACAACAAATGTCAGCACCGCAGTCAATACCACAATGGGAACAAAATATTTAGCGATTCTATCGGCTAATTTTTGGATGGGAGCCCTAGAACGACTCGCATCGTTTACCATTTGTATAATTTGCGAAAGCAAGGTTTCAGAGCCTACTTTTTCGGCCAACATCACAAAGGATTTGTTACCGTTAATCGTTCCGGAACTCACACTATCGCCCACCGTTTTATCAACAGGAATGGGTTCTCCAGTAAGCATCGACTCATCGACATGACTTTCCCCGCTTGTGATTTTTCCGTCAACCGGGATTTTATCGCCTGGTTTTACACGCAACAAATCGCCTTTCTTGATGTCGTGAATGGAGATTACCGTATCGTTTCCATCTATTACCAAAGTAGCTTCTGTTGGGGCCAATTTCAACAATGCTTTTATGGCTCCACTGGTCTGACTGTGCGCTTTGGCCTCCATCAATTGTCCCAACAAAACCAAAGTAAGAATCACGGTTGTGGCTTCAAAATAAAGCGACACAACTCCGTTATGATTTTTAAATTCATGAGGAAAAATACTTGGGAAGAGCAATCCTACCAAACTAAACAGGAATGCCACTCCAGATCCTATTCCTATAAGGGTAAACATATTGAGATTCCATGTTAGTATGGATTTCCAAGCTCGAACGAAGAATATCCAACAAGCATAAAACACAACGGGCAATGACAAAAATAGCTGAACCCAATTCCAACTGTTTGCATCCATTAATTGATACATTGGATTATTCGGAATCATATCCGACATGGCAATAATAAAAATAGGCGTTGTAAATCCAACCGCAATTTTCATTTTACGCAACATCGCTTTATACCCTTTCTCCTCGTCTGAATCGGCAGTTGCCATTGGCACCAAATCCATTCCGCAAATACTACAGGATCCCGGCTGATCTTGAACAATTTCGGGATGCATCGGGCAAGTGTACTGCATTTTTTGTATGGTTAATTCGGGGTATTTCACTAAATCCATTCCGCAAACTGGGCAATCTCCTGCTTGGTCATAGACTTTATCGCCTTCGCAAAACATGGGACAATAATATTTCCCTGGGTTATTATTCGGAACTTTTTTTGGCTGATTGTCACCTGACCCTTTTGATCCACAACATGATTTCGCTACCGGCTTATCTTCCGGTTTATGAACTGTTGCAACCGAATCACTTTCACTGATTGTATATTTCCCAACGGCGTACAAGGCTTTTTGGAATTGAAAAATGGGAATGTGTTTTTCCATAGTAATTGTTGCCAATGGTGGATCTAAAGTAACCGAAGCTTTTATCCCTTCGATCGCATTTAATGTTTTCTCAACTTTTGAACGACAACCATCGCAGGACATTCCTGTAATTGTATAAGTATGTATCATGATTTTTGTTTAAAAAAAAGCCTTGCAAAATCACAAGGCTTTTAAAATATTATTTAGTGCTTTATTACTTTCTCATCAATCTTTTTTTCCGTCATTTTCATTCCACATTTAGGACATTTCCCTGGTTTATCAGATGTAGAACCATCCATTGTGCAAACATATTTTGTTTTTACTACAGTAGACGTTTGACTTCCTTTTACAGCTGGATTGTGCACGGATACTTTGCTTGCTACCAAGTCCATTCCGCATTTAGGGCATTCTCCTTTTTTGTCACTCATTACTTTGGGGTGCATGGGACAAGTGTACATTGTTTTCTGAACTTCTTTTTGGGGAGTTGCAGTTTTAGTTTGAGCTGATACGGTTGTACCAATAGCAAATAATGCTGTCAATATGATAATTAATGTTTTCATTTCTATTTATTTATAGGATTAATTTATAATAATTTGAACTATTCAAAGTTCGGGAAAAATGCGTTTCTACTCTTGTAGAATTTTCAAAATGATTTGTAAAATTTATAAACTGTCAATCTGATTTCTTTTGATTTCAAGTGCTTTTTTGAAATTCGTTGGAGTCATTCCAGTCATTTTCTTAAACTGATTACTCAAATGCGCCACATCGCTGTAATTCATTTTGAAAGCAATTTCACTTAATGACAATTCGTTATAACGCAACAATTCTTTGACTTTCTCTATTTTCTGAATGATGAAATAATGCTCTATGGTTATTGCTTCAACTTCAGAGAACAAAGTACTTAGGACGTTGTATTCTTGACCTAAATGAGTCGCCAAATAATGGGACAAATTAGTTTTTAAATCTAAATCTTGATGGTGGACTAAAGTTACGATTTGGTTTTTGATTCTTTCGACGGTAACAATAGTCTTATCCTCCAATACTTCGAAACCAAGCTCATTTAATCTTTTACTTAAAATTACTTTGTCTTCTTCCTTCCAATGATCCAAAAGTTCGACTTGACCTAATTCAATCTCAACGGGATGAATTCCAATTTTTTCAAACTCAGACTTCACCGCCATTATGCAACGATTACAGACCATATTTTTGATGTACACTTTCATTCGTATTCTTATTAAACTAAATTACATTAAACCCAGAATCCGTATTAGAAATCTACTGCTTTGGATTTAACATTTTATTTATAATTAGGCTTCTCTAATAATTCAAACTCGCTCCAAATCCCATTCCCATATCACTATCATAATGTGTAGTAATCCCAAAATTTCGTTTGACAATGAATCTCAGACCCGCCATGTATTCTTTGTCGGTATTCCACATCAAACTCATTCGCAATCTTTTTGAAACCGGAATATCTTTTCGTTCCAATTGCAAGCGCACATTTCCATCAGTAAAAACTTCAACCTGCGCTATAATTAGCAGCGGTAAAGTATAATTTACACCCGCACTAAAAACGGCTCGATTGTCCTTAGTATCCGTTTGCCCGAAAAGATTTTGTTCGTGTTCGTCCATGCCCATTCTTCTGTACCTCCAATCAAAACCTACAAAAGGCATTAACCATTGCATTTTACCAATATATCGCCCAATATGGGTTTCTATTTCGTATCCATGCATGTCATTGTACCCCAATCTCCATTCGGTACCAATGCTCCAACGCGTGCTCTGATACATTGCTTCGCCATCATTTCCGTTGGTCGCAAAATCATTTTCGACCATAAAATGAAACATTCTATCATCAGCAAATAACTTGCGTTGTGCCAATTTCGGATTTGGAATTAATGGATTTGGCGCTTGCTTTTCATAGCTAAAAACTCTACCCATTCCGCTCATCATGTGATATAAAATGTGACAGTGAAAAAACCAATCTCCATCTACATTTGCATTAAACTCCAGAGTATCGGTTTCCATTGGCATAATATCAACAATGTTTTTCAGAGGTGCATAATCGCCTTGACCATTTAGCAATCTAAAATCGTGACCGTGCAAATGCATTGGATGTCGCATCATCGAACCATTGTACAATACAACACGAACATTCTCCCCTTTTTTGATTAGGATTTTATCTGTTTCCGAAACTACTTTGTTGTCCAGACTCCAAACGTAGCGGTTCATATTTCCGGTAAGTTCAAAACGCAATTCTTTTACAGCTACGCCTTTTGGAAGTGTAGTTTTGGTCGGAGATTTGAGCATGGCATAATTTAAGGTTGTGATATCTGAAAGTTTGTTGCTGTTGTAATTATCTTGATTTATTTTCTCTTCTTTTTTCTTTTTTCTATTCTCTATTTTCGCTTCTCCAGTAATTTCAGGATACATCACTACATTCATATCCATTTGATTCAGACTCATGCTCATCCCCATATCATCTAAATCGCCATTCATTTTCATCATATCGTTCATCATTTTCATCCCTTCAAAATATTTCAATTTTGACAAAGGTTCTGCTAGTTGTTTGATGCCATTGCCAATATACAATGAAGTTGATTTTGTGCGATCTTCGGCTGTTGCCAAAAATTCATAGGCTGTTTTATCCGCAGGAATAGTCACTACTACATCATACGTTTCCGAAACGGCAATCAGCAACCGATCTACTGCTACGGGCTCTACATCATTCCCATCATTGGCAACCACCGTTATTTTTCCACCCGCATAGGTTAACCAAAAATTGGTCGATGCCCCTCCGTTTGAAATTCGCAAACGGACTTTATCCCCACGGTTAAAACCGTGAGCTATTGATTCGTTTTTTCCGTTGATCAAGAATTTGTCATAATATACATCGCTAACATCCATGGCGTTCATTCGTTTCCATTCATTGGTCACTTTAGTTTTGAAATGCCCTGCCTTTACGGCTTCCGAATAACTTTGAGTGGTTCCTTTCTTGATTGCAAACCAATCGGATGCATTATGCAACAATCGATGCACATTATCAGGGTTCATGTCTGTCCATTCACTTAAAATTATCGGTACAGTTGGCAAATCATCAATTCCTTTTCGAAATGTTGAAACCTCAGCCCCTGTCCTATCCAAAGGAGAAGGAACTTTTTTATTCAAAATCATTGACCCATACATCCCAATTTGCTCCTGCAAACCAGTATGGCTATGGTACCAATGTGTTCCGTGTTGGATTATCGGAAAGGTGTATTTGTGAATCGTATGCGGTTGTATTGGCATTTGTGTCAAATTGGGCACACCATCTTCTTTATTCGGCAAAAACAAACCGTGCCAATGCAAAGACGTATCTTCCTCTAATTCGTTGTGCACATAAATTTCGGCAATATCTCCTTCGGTAAAAGTCAAGGTCGGCATCGGAATTTGACCGTTTACCGCAATGGCTCTTTTGGGTTTGCCCGTAAAATTCACAATCGTATCCCGAACGTATAAATCGTAACGGACAATTTTCTGTGCATGTACAGACAATCCAGCAAAGAGTACTAGAATTAATGTTTTAAAATTACCCATGCTATTTAATTGTTTCCATCACTTTACCACAACTCAACATTTGTGAACCATAATAAGGATTCTTAATTGCACTCTCTTTACTCAGCCAACTCGCATCTGCCATAGGACAATACTCATAATAAACGGGTTCAGATAACTTTGACACTTTTATCAATTCATAGGTGTTTTTAGATAATAATTTAAAAGAATCCCGTTGTTTTTTTATGTCCTTTGTGGCCGAAATACTTTTTGCGTCAGCGGTTAAACCATTCAACACCTTCATCCAAACCATATGAACATCTGTAGTTAAAGTTTCCATTTTTACCGCAGTAATAGCGGTAAGCAACTCCTGTGATTTTGCTACGGCTAATTGACTATCGCTTTTTATTAAAGCCTCTTTTAATAAAAAATAGCTCTCAAAAACAGATTGCAGTTCGTTTATTTCTTGATTTTGAGTAACCGAAGTAGAATTAGAGACTGTCATTCCTGCCATCTCGATTTTGCGTTCTGCTTTTACTGCAACTTTAGCTTCCCTATCATATTGACAACAATCATCAAGACTCGAATACGCCTTGTCTGGAGCAAGAAACACATCACTATCATAACCTGCCAATGCAATTCTTTTTAAGATTTCTTCTGGATTGGTTTTAGTTGCATCATAGGAAAGGGTAGCCATTTTGGTCTCTTTATTCCAATCTACTTGGGCTATATTTTTTAGGCTTCCCGCTTTATCAATTTTAGATTTACACATACCGCAACTACCATATACCTTTACAATATCTGTTTTAGCATTCTTTATTTGTGCGTTTGATTGTGTGATAGCAAGTACTATTAATGCTACCATCATTATTTTTTTTAATGAATTCATGGTGTTCTATTTTTTTTAAAATGAATAAGTAAAGCAACAGTCAAACTATAGTATTGAAACTATATTCGAACAATTGAAACTTATATGAATGAAGATTTAAAGCAATATCTGCTTAGAATTTGACATACCAATGGCTGTCAAAATTGAATTTAGCCTATTTTAGGAATGAGCCAAAGTGATTGAAAACCGGAAGAAATGGTGGTTTTCAAATCATCAAAACCTTCTTCTTTTTCATAAAAAAAGAGTGCTTTGGTATTTATTCCTGCTACATAAGGAGCAATAACGGCAATTTGTACGGAAGAGATATTACAATTCGAATGACCACATTTTCCGCCACAACCATGGTGTCGTTTACCGTTTTGATTGTTATGGGAATCACAACAATCTTTTGTTTCTTGTTTTGAAGAGACTTCTTTTTTACAAGCAGCTTTTTTAGAATAACTATTACCACAAGCAAAAGCTGTATTTGGTATCATTAAGAAACCAAATACAGCTAGTAGAAATATGTAGATTTTTTTATTCATCGATTAAAACTTAGAACAAAGTTATATCATTCAGCTTTAGTGTTGAAATATGTACAGCAACTTTAGAACTAATTTAACACTACTTATCGTTGCCTATAATTGAGAAGATAATCGATTGACAAAGGGATAAAACAACACTAAAAATCATTGCAATCCAAAAAGTATCAACGGTAAAACCACCGACAATCTTAGTACACAATAAAATGATTATTGCATTTACAACCAATAAAAACAACCCTAAAGTAACGATTGTAAAAGGTAAGGTTAGCAATACCATTATAGGTTTTATAAAAATATTAAGCAATCCTAAAACAACAGCAACTACCATTGCCGTAGCTGGCCCTGCAACATGAACACCGGGCAAAAAATGAGCTATCCCAAAAACCAAACCTGCTGTAACAATAATTCTAATTAGTAAATTCATAAACGTGTTCTTTTAAAATTTCACTAAATATAGTAAAAAAATTATTCCATTTTATTTTATTTTAAAAAAGCACTAACTAATTCATAAAATAGTGTAGGGTTTTCTGCATGAAGCCAATGACCTACATTAGGAATGGTTTCTATTTTTGAGTTCGGAAAATGTTTTTTTATGTTCTCAAAATCGCTGTCCAAAATATAATTAGAACTTCCTCCACGAATAAAAAGCGTTGGATTTTCGAAAACTAGACCCGCTCCTAACGCTTTGCCAATTTGATCTACTTTATCATTAAAAACATTCAAATTAAATCGGAAGGCCAATTGCCCCGGCTCTTGCCAGTATAGACTTTTCATCAAAAATTGACGTATTCCAAAATCAGGAATGTAATTCTTCATAATTTCCTCCACCTCAGCACGACTAGGTTTGATTGAAAAATCAACCGCATTTAATCCCGCCAAAATATCCTGATGGTGCGGTGCATAAAATTTAGGCCCAATATCAGCAACAATTAATTGATCTACTAATTCCGGATGTGTCGTTGCCAAAAGCATTGCTACTTTCCCTCCCATAGAATGTCCTATTACATTAATAGAAGTAAGATTATTTTCTTGACAATAGTCGTAAACATCCTGAACCATGATTTCATAACTAAATTCATCTGAATGAAAACTACGTCCATGATTTCTTAAATCCAATAAATGCACCTGAAAACCATTGGCAGCAAATTGTGTTCCGAGCGATTTCCAGTTATCGGACATTCCGAGAAATCCGTGAAGAATTATTAGCGGTTTACCTGAACCTTCTATTTTTGAGTAGAGCATTTTTATCTTAGATTTTAGATTGCAGATTTTAGATTTTAGATTTAAAATTCTACATTCCAAAATCATTAATCATATTAGAACTTTCTGTTTTTTGAGTAGAGCATTATACTTTTAGATTTGAAGATGATGTCTATAAAAAATCTTAAACCATCATTCGTAACCCGAGCCTGAAAGGCGAACTGGCGAAGCAATTTTAAATCAAAAATCTTATTTTAATTTTTGCAAATACATATTTACCACATTTTCCAATCCTAAATAAATAGATTCAGAAATAAGAGCATGCCCAATAGAAACCTCTAATAATCCCGGTATGTTTTGGTTGAAAAACTGAATATTATCCAAACTTAAATCATGACCTGCATTGATTCCCAATCCCAATTCATTGGCCAAAACTGCCGAAGCTACATAAGGATCAATTCCGTTTTTATTCCCTAAACCGTATTGATGGGCGAAGGCTTCGGTGTACAATTCTATTCTTTCGGTTCCAATTATCTTTGCTCCTTCAATCATTTCCAGAACGGGATCTACAAATATTGAAGTTCTAATTCCATTTCGTTGAAACTCCTGAACAATTTCGGTTAAAAACGAAGCGTGTTTTACGGTATCCCAACCTGCATTTGAGGTAATCGCATCAACCGCATCTGGAACTAAAGTTACTTGTGTTGGCTTAATTTCGAGCACTAAATCAACAAAAGACTGCTCTGGATTTCCCTCAATATTATATTCGGTATGCACAATAGATTTTAAATCACGAGCATCTTGATACCGAATGTGTCTTTCGTCTGGACGTGGATGAATAGTGATTCCTTGACCTCCAAATTTCTGGATATCAGCAGCCACTTTAAGTAAATCAGGCACATTTCCACCACGGGCATTACGCAAAGTGGCAATTTTATTTATATTAACGCTTAATTTTGTCATAGAAACAGGAATTAAAAGAATAATTTTTAAATTTATTTTGACAAAAATACAAAGTAAAAGGTAGCAGATTCTGTATATTTTTGATTATTTTGCGTCAATTATTGAGGATAGATTTATGACAGATATTAAAAATTACGTTACGAACGACTACAAAGCAATTGACGGCCATGAAACTATAGGAGCTGTTCGAGACTTTTTTGATGATTTAAACTTCTCCCATTTTCCTGTTATAGAAGAGGAAATTTACATTGGAAGCATCGCTGCAGATGATATTGAAACTTTTGACAGTGATAAAAAAGTCATCGATTATAAATTTACACTCGAACATTTCTTTGTTAGAACCAATATGATTTGGCTGGATGTTTTAGAAGTTTTTGCTAAAAACCATGCCAACTTAGTTCCCATTTTAGACGAAAGCAATAAATATGTTGGGTACTACGAAATAGAAGACATCATTAAATTTTTTCATGAAACTCCGTTTCTAAAAGAGCAAGGTGCGGTCATAATAGTTCGAAAAAACACTGTTGATTACTCGATGAGCCAAATCGCACAAATCGTAGAGAGCAACAATGGTAAACTTTTAGGGCTTTTTGTTTCAGAGTCTGATATCAATACTGTTCAAGTAACCATCAAAATTAATTTAGGCTCTTTGAATGATATTATTCAAACTTTTAGAAGGTACAACTACGAAATCATATCCGATCATCACGAAGACAATTATATCAATAATTTAAAAGAACGTTCTGATTATTTAGACAAATACCTGAACATGTAAATCTTAAGTGATTAGAAAATAGCCCTAAGTGATTAGCCTAGGCTCGTAATGTATCACTTAATTACAACCAAAATGATTACAAAAAAGTCAAAAGTATTTTGGCGAGAAACACCACTTTTCGGTGTTACCAACGGCTAATTACTCTTCACTAATTACCCTGGGCTGAATAATCCCGATCTTAAAATTAAAATAAACCAACTGATTCAACAACAAAATGAAAGTAGCTATTTACGGCCAATATTATTTAGTAAGCACAGAACCCATCATTAAAGACATTTTTGTGTTTTTCAAGAATAATAATGTAGAAATGGTTATTGAATCCGATTTCTTAAAAATGTTGCACGAAAAAAACATTGTAAAAAAAGAATACAAAACTTTTAGTTCACACACAGAATTAGACAAAAGTTTTGATATGTTGATCAGCATCGGAGGAGATGGTACCATTTTAAGAGCCATAACCCTTGTTCGCAACTCTGGCGTTCCTTTATTAGGAATAAATGCAGGAAGATTAGGATTCTTAGCCACTGTGCAAAAAGAAAACATTGCGGAGTTTATGCAATTTGTTATCGACAAAAAATACACCATTTCAAAAAGAACCTTATTAAGCTTATCCTGTTCCCCAGATAACGAGACTATTGATGAACTTGATTTTGCCATGAATGAAATATCGGTGAGCAGAAAAGACACCACATCGATGATTACAATCGAAACCTATTTAAATGATGAGTTTTTAAACTCCTATTGGGCAGACGGATTAATTATAGCAACCCCCACGGGATCTACAGGTTATTCATTGAGTTGTGGAGGTCCAATTTTGACTCCAGATGTAAAAAGCCTAGTCATTACACCTATAGCTCCGCATAACTTAAACGCCAGACCACTTGTTGTTCCTGATGAAACAGAAATCAGACTAAAAGTATCCGGCAGAGAAGATCAATACTTGGTTTCCTTAGACTCTAGATTAACCACTGTTAGAAACGACTCGATTCTAACCATAAAAAAAACATCTTTTCAAATCAATATGGTAGAAATTCCCGAAGAAACATTTTTAAAAACCTTAAGAACAAAATTACTTTGGGGAGAAGACAGAAGAAATTAAATTAATTGTAATTCAGACCTCAGTTCTCAGTCGCAGTTTTCAGACTTGTCTCTAACCATTGATACTCGCATTCTTACCTTTAAAAAAAAAAAACAAGCATTTTTAAACTCTTGAAAATTAAAGTCATTGCCGTATTGTCCTGAAAACTGAGACTGTGACTGAAAACTGACTCAAAAGACACACTTAATTTTATATACGAATAATAGCTTTTTCTCGTTTATAACCATTAGTATTCCTTTCTTAGACCGTTCGTTTCTGAAAAAAATGTACTATTCTCACAATGGGTATTGATTCCTATTGATAATTATTATATTTGCACGCAATTTTTATTTTATGAACAAATTTTTCATCCCTTTTTTGTACTTCTTTGCTCTAACAGCTAGCCATGCCCAAATTCATGAGGTAGGTATTTTTCTTGGCGGAAGTAACTATATAGGAGATGTAGGCTCAACAAATTATATTACGCCCAATGAACCTGCCTTTGGGATTCTATACAAATGGAATAAAAGCCCAAGACACGCCTATAGATTCTCCTACACTCAGTCTCAGATTTCGGCTAATGACAATAATTCTAAAGAAGCGGGGAGATACAACAGAGGCTACCGTTTTACCAATAACATAAAAGAATTATCGGCAGGGATTGAATTCAATTTTTTTGACTTCAATTTGCACGAAGAAAAACCAAAATTCACACCTTATGTGTACACAGGTTTAAGCTACTTCTTTTTTGACGGCAAATACCTGTCAAACAACACAATAGAAAGCAGTGGCATATCAACTTCAATTGCAATACCAATGACGGTGGGAATAAAATCTACTATTTCCCGTAGTTTAATTTTAGCTTTAGAAGTTGGGGCTCGATATACATTTACAGACAATATAGACGGAAGTAATACTAGTAACGGAAGTTTTCCTAAATTTGGCAACATAAATAATAATGATTGGTATGTTTTTTCGGGGGCAACTTTGACTTATACCTTTGGAGAAAAACAATGTTATTGTAGAGAATAAAAAAATGTTAGAAGACAAAATAAACACAGACAACATCCCCAACCATCTGGCCATTATCATGGACGGTAATGGTCGATGGGCAAAACAAAAAGGTTTTTTAAGAACGCTTGGACACGAAAGTGGTTCAAAGTCAGTAAAAAAAATCATAAAAGAATGCTCCGATTTAGGCATAGAATTCCTAACATTATATGCTTTCTCTACTGAAAACTGGAACAGACCAAAACTAGAAGTAGACACTTTAATGAGAGTTCTAATCAATTCATTAAAAAAAGAGCTTCCAACATTACTTGAAAATAACATCAAAATGAATGCCATTGGAAATTTAGAAAAATTACCAAAAAACGCTCAAAAAGAGCTGCAAGATGTAATAAGCAAGACAAAAGACAATACTAAAATGACCCTGACACTAGCGTTAAGCTACGGATCTAGGGAAGAAATAGTCAATGTTGTAAAAATAATAAGCGAGAAAGTTAAAAATAATATAATTTCAATAGACACTATTGACGATTCAATTATAAATGAGCATCTTTACACGCATAATTTACCGGATGTAGATTTATTAATAAGAACCAGTGGAGAACACAGAATAAGTAATTTCTTGTTATGGCAAATAGCTTATGCAGAATTATATTTTACTGATGTATTATGGCCAGACTTTAAAAAACAAGATTTGCATGAGGCTATTATTAGTTATCAAAAAAGAGAACGTCGATTTGGAAAAACAAGTGAACAAATTAAATAATTATTTAGTGTTAAATAAAAGCATAAAATTAGTCCTTACCTTTTTTATTTTAGGAGCCTTTACTCAGATTAAAGCGCAAGAAAGAGTCCCATTTGACCAAGGAAAAAAATACATATTAGCAGATGTTGCAGTAATAGGCGACATCAGCTTTAACCCACAAACAGTTGTCACTTTTACAGGCCTCGAAAAAGGACAAGAAATCACAGTTCCCGGAGAACAAATTAGCGGCGCCATCAAAAAACTAGGAAAACTTGGTCTTTTTGATGAGATTTCTTTTTATGTAAACAGAATACAAAACGATAGTATATATCTAGACTTAAACATCAAGGAATTACCAAAAATCAATCAAGTAAAAATTGTTGGTGTTACCAAAAGCAAAGCCGAAACCTATATTAAGGAAAATGGTCTTACCAAAAGCAAAATTGTAACTGAAAATTTAATTACAACAACAAAAAATTACATTGAAAAACAATACAAAAAGGACGGTTTTTACAATGCCAAAGTATACATAACGACAACCAAAGATACTGCTACAACAAATGAAGTAAACATGCTCGTGAGTGTAAACAAAGGTGAAAAAGTGAAAATTTACGATATAGAAATCGTAGGAAACAAGGAAATAACTGAAAGTAAGCTCCTTGCATCCATGAAGAATACTAAAGAACAAAATTTTTTCCATGTATTAAAAAGATCCAAATATATTGAAGATAAGTATCAAGAAGATTTAGTATCCATAGTAAATGATTACAAAAAAATAGGATACAGAGATGCTAGAATAAAAAGTGACTCTGTTGCCTATAATAAAGAAAAAAACGCATTATACATTAAAATTAACGTTGAAGAGGGAAAAAAATACTATTTCGGAAACATCAAATTCATAGGTAACACCGTCTATTCTGACCAAGGATTAAGCAGTATGTTAGGAATCCGAACTGGAGATACCTATAATGGTGTATTGCTACAAGAAAGAATAGCTGACAAATCGAAACCCGATGGAGAGGATATTACCAATTTATATCAAAATAACGGATATTTATTTTCGAACATAAATGCTGTAGAGACAAAAACGGTAGATAACACTATTGATTTTGAAATACGAGTAACCGAAGGCCCTATAGCGTATTTTAACAAAATAACGGTAGTCGGAAATGACAAAACAAATGATGAAGTTATTTATCGTGAATTAAGAACTCATCCTGGTGAAAAATACAACAAAGCAGAGCTAGTAAGAACCATTAGAGAAATTGGACAATTAGGATTTTTTGATCCTGAAAAAATTGATCCAAAATTCAAAAACGTAGATTCTGCAGCTGGAACAGTCGATATTGAATACAATCTTGTAGAGAAAGGTGCGAGCCAGATAGAACTACAAGGTGGTTATGGAGGTGGTGGTTTCGTAGGAACATTGGGACTATCTTTCAATAACTTTTCGGCAAGAAATATGTTCAAGAAAGATGCATATCATCCGGTTCCTATGGGAGATGGTCAAAAAGTTGCTTTGCGATTACAGGCGAGTTCATATTACAAAACCTATAGCGTTTCTTTTTCTGAGCCTTGGTTTGGAGGAAAAAGGCCCGTACAATTCAACTCATCGTTTGCCTTTAGTCAACAATACAATTCTAATTATCAAACTCAAAAAGTAGATAAATCGAAATACATCAATATCACTACATTATCTGTAGGATTAGCAAAAAGATTAACCGTACCAGACGACAATTTTGTACTATCACAATCTCTTCGTTACCAACAATATGATTTACATAACTACTTATATGGTTTATTTACATTCGCTAACGGACAATCAAAGAACTTATCTTATACCGTTGGGCTTACCAGAAACAGTAAAGGTATAAACCCTATTTTTCCAACATACGGTTCAGAGTTTAGTGTTGTTGGAGAGTTTACACTACCGTATTCGCTATTCAACGGAGTCGATTATGCAACATTAGGCGATCAAGAAAAATACAAATACATTTATGATGGCACATCCTATGTAGACAATAATGATCGCGTTGTAAATAAAGGAGATTATTTAGATAAATTACCAAATACATCAGCTGGTATCCCAAACAAAGTAGACAAATATCAAGATGCGGTAGCAGATCCAGCGAAAGTAGATCAAGAAAAATACAAATGGTTAGAGTATTACAAAGTACAATTTACTGGAGATTGGTACACATCACTTTATAAAAAACTGGTATTACGCACATTAATGCAATATGGGTTTTTAGGAGCTTACAATCAAGACAGAGGGGTTATTCCTTTTGAAAGATATTATTTGGGAGGAGACGGTATGGCTGGTGGGTCAATAGATGGAAGACAAAACATTGGGTTAAGAGGATACAAAAACGGCTCATTAACACCTGCAAACACGAATGGCGAAGCTTATGGAGCGACAGTTTACAACAAATTTTCATTAGAATTGCGTTATCCAATAACCTTAAAAGCATCGGCATCTATATATGTATTAGCCTTTGCAGAAGCGGGTTCGTCTTATGCGTCACTTTCTGATTATCGCCCTTTTGATTTAAATCGTTCTGCCGGGGTTGGATTAAGAGTATTTATGCCCGCCTTTGGATTATTAGGATTTGATTTCGGGTATGGATTTGACACAGTTCCTGGAGAAATAAAAGCACATGGCTGGGAACCCCATTTCATAATTGGTCAACAATTTTAAGTATATTAGTGCTCAATTTCTAATTTTAAAAATTATGAGAAAACAATTTTTATTTATAATTTTACTACTTATTGTGACAACTACAATTGGAGCACAAACCAAAGGTAACAAAGTAGGCTATATCGATATGGAATACATTTTGCAAAACGTTCCTAATTATATAGAAGCGAAAGCCCAATTGGAAGAAAAAGCTCAAAAGTGGAAGCAAGAAATTGAAGCTAAAAAAATAGAAATCAATAAACTAAGTGATGCCTTAAAAGCAGAAAAGCCATTACTGACAGCAGCTTTAATCGAAGAAAGAGAAACAGAAATAAAGTTCCTTGAAACTGAGAAACTAGATTATCAACAAAAAAGATTTGGCCCAAATGGAGATTTAATTACGCAAAAAGCAGGATTAGTAAAACCCATTCAAGATCAAATATTTACAGCTGTTCAAGATATTGCAGAAGCAAAAAAATATGATTTTATATTTGACAAGTCGTCACATTTAACTATTCTTTTTGCTGCAAAACGATTTGATGTCAGCGATCAAGTAATACGAGTATTAAATCGAAGCGAAAAAAGAGAGCAACTGACCAGTAAACAGTTAAAAGAAGAACAAGAAAAGGACAACAAAGAAGATGCTATCAATGAAAACCCAGCTTTGTCCGAAAGAGAGAAAGCCTTAGAAGATAAAAAAACAGCACGGGAAAAATTAATTGAAGCCAAAAAGCAAGCGCAAGAAGAAACAAAAAGACAGTTCGAAGAAAGACGAAAACAACTCCTTGCCGAAAGAGAAGCTAAAAAAAACGGCACAGTTGTTGCAAAAACAACTGCTGAAACAACTTCTTCAAATGGTGTAGCAGAAAAAACAACAACCGAACCGATTAAACCGAGTGCTCAAGAAGAACAAAAAAAGCTTTTAGAAGAGAAAAGAAAAAAAATTCTTGAAGAGCGAGAAGCGGCAAAAAAAGCACTTGAAGAAAAAAGAGCAAAAGAACTTGCTGACAGAGAAGCTAAAAAAAATAGCACGAAAGCAGTAACAGCCAAAACGGATGAAACAACAGCAAAAACTCCTGTGAGTAATGCTGCAGAAAAGCCCACAACTGAAGTCAAACCAAACGTACAAGAAGAGCGTAAAAAAGCATTAGAAGAGAAAAGAAAAAAAATTATTGAAGAAAGAGAAGCTACAAAAAAAGCACTCGAAGAAAAGAGATTAAAAGATCTTGAAGAAAAAGAAGCTGCAAAAAAAGCTAACGACGATAAATTAATAAAAAAGCAATAATACAAACACTAATTAATTACTAAATATTTTAAAACGATGAAACAAATCAAAACTTTACTAATTGCTGCAATTCTTATACTAGGAGCATCTCAAACCATTAATGCACAAACGAAAGTGGCTCATGTTGATGTAAGCGAAATTATGGGAAAAATGCCTGCTATGCTTGATGCTCAAAAACAATTAGAAAAATTGAGTGGTACCTATGATACAGACTACAAAAAAATGGTTGAAGAATACCAAGCAAAATTAAAAAAATACGAAGCTGAATCTGCAACAGTTACTGAAGCTATAAATCAAGAACGTTCTAAAGAAGTTCAAGATATGCAAAAAAGAATTGTTGACTTTAGAGACAATGCTCAAAAAGAATTACAGACTAAAGAATCTGAAATTGTAAAACCAATCATGGAAAAAGTAAGAGCTTCTATCCAAAAAGTAGGTAAAGCAAAAGGATTTCAATATGTATTAGACGGATCTACTCTTTTACTTGCAGACGGAACAAATATTACTGCTGATGTAAAAAAAGATTTAGGATTTTAATACCCTAAAAAAAAATCAGAAACTGCTCTTCCAAAATATTGGTCGGGCAGTTTTTTTTTACAAGAAAATTATAGTATATTTAAAATAGCGTATATATTTGCATCTATGACAAACGATCAACCTATCGGAATTTTTGACTCAGGAATTGGAGGAACATCCATCTGGAAAGCCATACACAATTTGCTACCAAATGAGGAAACCATTTATCTGGCAGACAGTAAAAATGCTCCTTATGGACAAAAATCAAAAGAGGAAATCATTGCCTTGAGCATAAAAAACACTGATTTATTGATTGAAATGGGATGTAAATTGATAGTCGTAGCCTGTAATACGGCCACCACCAATGCAATTCAAGAATTAAGAGCTAAATACACTATTCCGTTTATTGGAATTGAACCCGCCATAAAACCCGCGGCCACACATTCGAAAACACAGACAATAGGAATTCTTGCCACAAAAGGAACCTTAAACAGTGCTCTTTTCAACAAAACTACAGAAATATACCATGACACGAAAATCATTGAACAAGTAGGTCACGGATTAGTCCAACTCATAGAGAACGGCGATATTAATTCGCCAGAAATGACTGAATTACTACTTTCCTATCTTACCCCTATGATTGAGGCCAATATTGATTATCTCGTATTGGGATGCAGTCATTACCCCTACTTGATACCGCAAATAAAAAAGATTCTACCAGCACATATTCAAATCATTGATTCTGGAGAAGCGGTTGCGAAACAAACCCGAAAAATACTAAAAAACAAAGTAGGTTTTTCGAGTGGTAAAAACAATAATCCAATTTTCTATAGCAATTCAAATCCAAAAGTTTTGGCAGAAATTTTAGATAATAACTATACGGTTGAGGAGAGGGATTTTTAAACTAGTCCATCTTCCTTTTTACAAACCAAATCCCGTCTAGATTAATATTCAATGTAAGTTTATGATAATTTTCTTGAATTAATGAATTTGTAATTTGCCCTTTTTGACCATAAGTATAAGAAATAAATAAGGCCGAAGACAGATGATCTAAAGGTAAACAAACTCCAATTGAAAAATTCTTGTCATTAATTTTCTTACTATCCACTTCTAAATAACCCGTGTCATAATTTACGCCAGCGGCATATTTTATCTTTTCGAAATAGTTTCTAGATGTTTTTGCTTTTTGATAAGAGAACCCTAATGCAAATTTTTCTTGATTGGAAAAAACACCATACATATCCGACTGATTGGTGGCGTCCCAAAATCTTTTTTCGTAATCAACCGTTACGTTTAATTTGTTTTTAAAGGCTTTGTTAAACCCTACCCCTATTTCTAATGGCAAATAAAAATCATCGGTATCCGATTTTTTTTCCGTCTCCAAATAAGACGTACCTGTACCATTCACAACAGTAACCGATTGAACTTTTGAAGCATTTATTCGTGTTGGCGATTTTACATTTAATCCAAAAGTAAGCGAAGGATTCATCTTGAATTGTGAACTTAAAATGGGTCTGACACCACTATAATTTACTTTTTTATCGATACTTGTAACAGAACTATTAATCGTATAAGTTCTTTCATCGGTAGTGCCTCCAAAAAGGATAGAGGCAGAAAATCCTACAGACAACTTATTACTTAATTTATAAGCATACGACAAATCCAGATTATTCAGCCCTCCAGTGCCTATTACATCTAAATAATAAGATTCATTACTGCCGTCAATTATTGGAATTTTTAATCCTGATATTTTAAACGACGAACTGGAATAAGGCATCATAGCAAGACTAAATGCGGATTTATTAGTAATCGGAAAAGCAAAAGCAAAATGGGAAAACTGAACATTATTTCGATTTTCTTTTTTCAAATTACTTTCAAAAGACGATTGAATGCCTGTCCCCCCTACCTCAAAAAAGAAGTTGTTTTCAGGAATATCTACAAGCGAAGCCGCATTTTTATTATTGATAAAACCAACCGAAGACAATGCTATTCCTGCAGTACCAAGAGCTGGAATAAACCCAAAATTAGATTCATACAAACTCCCTAATCCGTAAAGAGAATACGGAGAGGTCGCAATACTTTGAGAAGAAGCAAAAAAAGAAGTAAAAAACACTAAAACCAAAAACGGACAACTCTTTTTCATATGTAGATAATATTTGTTTTTTATAGGAATATGGTATCGCCAGATCTTCATTGGTGTTTGCGACAACTTTTGTCATGGCGATTTCATTTAATACGTGATATAATAGATTTGTAATTTCATTTTACTTTCCTTATTGGTCTGATCTCCCAGTACAACTCTATCTACAACTTTAGATAAAATGGGCAATGTAAAGAGTAAACCACTCTTTGAATCCGATTCTTTCAACATTTCTTTTTGCAAAAAAGACCCCAGAGACAATTCATAACCTACAATTTCATCAAATTCATTATTAGTACTATTTAGAACTGCTACTATGTTTTCACCACTAGAATTTGTGAGAGTAGATTTCATTCTATTATAATTATCGACTACATAAATATTTAATTTTTCTGGCAAGGGAAACATTTTCGAATAGGAATTCTTAGCGGGTTTCATGATCAACTTTGCATCTACAATTGCCCCTTTATCCGAGAGGTATTTTAGCTGTTTTATATTAGGAAAATCTACCCGACAAACTATCCCTGTACCCGATTGAATAAAACCTTTATTCTCTGTTAACGTACTAGATAATTTCATTTTGGACAATGGCAGATCTTGAATTAGAGTTCCTGCCCTATCCGATGAAATAGCGTTAAACTGCTTACCGGCATCTAGAATGGTAAAATCTTTTACATAACTTTCTCCACTAGCAGCAGTTCCTTTAGAATAATACAAACGAACTTTACTCAACAAATTAAATCCTATTACACTTGTAGAAGAGTTGGAGGCGGAGGTAATCATAAATCCCTTTAAATAATCAGCAAACTCTTCGGAACTTGTAATTTCATTATTCTTAAACTTATTAAAGAATTCTAATCCAAAAGCATTGCTCAGTTTAATATTAATACTGTCCTTACTAATGGGTTTTGGTCTATAACTGACACTCCCAATACTCGTATCATTATAATTCAAACTAGAATTATTATAAAAGCTAGAGTTATTAATATTTGCTTTAAACTTTTTCAAAATCCTATGAATGCTTAAAGTCTGAACTTTGGTTGTATCTGCATAATAATAGTCATCATACTTTAAGATCATTGCAATAGAATCGAATACATATCCCGTTGCATCCGTGTCTGAGTTTTGACTATAGAGATTAAACGCTGTTGTCGAAACTTGAAAATAACTGTCCGCCTTCACTTTTCCAAAAAGAGGATCATCATAATTCCCAACCAAAATTCTACTTTCACTTGATGTGACTAAAGAGTCTAGTTTTATAGTCGAAACATCCACAGTTACAGTATCTATCGAGATCACTTTATTTTTAATCGCTAGGTAATCTGCCCCAACTACAAATTCACCTACATCAGTATCCGAATCGCAGGAAATAATTAATAACCCCGAAAAAATCAAAATCAAAAACTTATACATACCCATTTTTTTAAGCAAATATATAAGCACTCGTTCCAGTAGTTCTAATAACATATACCGTTCGAGTTAATCTATCTACAAAAAGCACAAAACAATCTATGACCGCCTATTTGGTTGCTAATCGAGTTTCAACCCTAATAATCGCCCATTTGTCTATGGAATAAAGCCGTACATATATATTCTTTTTTAATTATTGACAACACAACTACTTTTGAGCCAATAATTAAATAATGAGAATAAACAACTATACAAAGCTTTTGATTCTGATCCCCCTCTTTAGTGTTTATGCACAAAAAGGATTGACTATTGATCTAAACATTAAAACAGAACCAATAGAAGATGGCTCTATAAACCAGACGGGAATTGGAATACAATGTTTCAAGAATATGGGAACAAAAAACAAATTGACAAATACGTTTCGATACAAAAACACAACGGTAACAAATGAAATTAAAAACTACCTTACAAAGAACTATGCCGCAAACAATGATGCTACACGCTTTACTAGTTTTGAAAATACTTTTGAATTTTCTCTACAATTAAAAGCGAAAACAAAACTGACTCTAGCAATAGAACCAACGGCTAACTATGAAAGTAATTTTAATATTTCGGATCTAATTCTTTTAGGAGGGATCGAGCTTAGTCAATCATTAAACAAAAACAATAGCATTACTGTAGGAGTAAAAAAAATGACCGTTTTTGGCAAACCCGAAATGCTACCAACATTCGCCTATTATCATCAATTTAACAAGGACACTTATTTAAAATTAGGATTCCCCAGTTCAGAACTATCCTACTCCAATAGTATTCGAAATAAATTTAGCTTGAACAATGACTTTAGCGGTAGTAGTTACAGCCTAAATTCTCCCATACTAACACAGGATTTAAACACCATTACAAAAGTGGGGTTTTCACAAATGGAAACCACATTACAATTCGAAAGAAACATGGATACTTCTTGGTACATCAGCCTCAAAGGCGGGTATTCATCGAACAAAGAATTTACATTTTCTGATGAAACGAGAACAAATGAAATGGGTAAATCCTTAAAAAACGGAGGTATCTTTTCAATAAACATTAAATACAAACTTTAATAAACACCACGCATATTATGAAACATTTAAAAAAAGGAATATTTCTAAGTACTTTACTTGTTAGCTTAATTTTCATTAGCTGTAGTAACAATGACGACGAGGAAGAAAAACTAGGAAACTGGATAAAAAAATCAGCATTTGATGGACCTGCACGATCTAGCGCAACAAGTTTTGTCATTGGCACCTATGCCTATGTAGCTACAGGTTATACTGGGGATGAATATCTAAAAGATCTGTGGGCTTATAACTCAACTGGAGATTATTGGGAACAAAAAGCAGACTTTACGGGTGTTGCCAGAAGCTCCGGATCAGGATTTGAACTAGACGGAAAAGGCTATATAGGTCTGGGCTATGATGGAACCAATAAACTAAAAGATTTTTACGAATACAATCCAAATACTAATGTTTGGACTAAAAAAGCAGATTTTGCAGGAACAGCCCGTTATGGAGCAATTGGTTTTCAAGTAGGAAGAAAAGCGTTTTTAGGAACTGGATATGATGGCAATTATCTAAAAGATTTTTACCAATACAACCCCACCGATAATTCTTGGACACTAGTAAACGGATTTAGTGGCAACAAAAGAAGAAACGCAACGGTTTTTGTTATTGACGATATTGCCTATTTAGGAACAGGAATAAACAGTGGTGTTAATCAAGTAGATTTTTGGGCATTTGACCCAAGTACCGATGTCTGGACCCGAAAAAGAGATCTGAATGACGATGAAACCGACCACGACACCTATTCTCTCAAAAGAGCCAATGCTTCTAGTTTTGCTATAAATGACCTGGGGTATTTGATGTGTGGAGAAAGTGGAAACACCATTTGGGAATACAATCCCAAGACTGATATTTGGAAAGAAAAAACAGCTCTAGAAGGATCCGGAAGATCTGATGCAACAGGAATAACCATCAATGGCGAAAAAGGTTTTGTTATACTTGGAAAATCAGGAACATCCTATTTTGACGATGTATGGGAATTCAAACCAAATGACGCACAAAATGACAATGACAACTAGTACCGAAAACAAATCCTTTTGGAAACAATTTCAGAAGGATTTATCCTGTTTTTTAAATTTATGTATTCTAACATTCCTGCTTGGTTTATTACTCTCTATTTGTTGTGAAAGGAAAGAAAATTTAAAACTTCAATCCATAAAAGTCAATAACAGCTGGGGTTACACTATTTCAAACAATAAAAAAATAATTATTAAGCAAACGGTCATACCCGCTATTAGCGAATACAAAAGTTTCAAGTCAGAAAAAGAAGCTTTGGCAATAGGTCAATTGGTTCTAAAAAAAATGGAGTCTAATTTGTCCCCAACTATTACAAAAAATGATTTAATTTTATTAAAAATAAGAATATAGATGAACATCGTATCAATAAAAAACAACGACTCAAACAAAATACTAATTCACAGTATCATTTGGTGTTTTTTTATCTGTACGTCCCTCATTCAGTTTTATGAAAGTCCATTTCATATCAATGCCGATTTTTATGTACAATGGATATTAGGAATAATACTCTTTTATCTCAATTATTTCTATCTGGTTCCTTCATTACTTTTGCAAAAGAAATACATCTCTTATTTTGCCATTTTAATTGTTTTGATAGTGATCATAATGGTCTGTAGATACCAATTTTTCATGCCCGAATTTAGAGAAATGAGACCTCCAAACGGCATAAATCCGCCAAAAACACCTCTTCTAAGCAATCCAAGAATCGAAAAAAAAGAACAACCTTTTTTCTTCAAAATTGTCCCTTCTTTCTTTTATGTTTTAATTATTGCTATTAGCACCATAATAAAAACATTATCAGAGTTTTATAATGACCAACAAAACAAATTAATTGTCGAAAGCCAAAGAACAGCAACAGAATTAAACTATTTAAGAAAACAAACCAACCCACATTTTTTATTCAACTCGCTAAATAGTATCTACTCATTGGCTCATAAGAAATCTGATTTGGTACCAGATGCTATTGTCACTTTATCCGAAATGATGCGGTATATGCTGTATGAAACCGACAATAAAACCGTGTTCCTTGAAAAAGAAATCAATTATATCAAAAACTATATTGAGTTGCAAAAATTGAGATTGAATAACATCGAAAACATTGTCATAAATATTCATGGCGAAACCAAAAACAAATACATTGAACCCTTGCTTTTGATTTCTTTTATCGAAAATGCCTTCAAATATGGCACTGATTATAAAGGAGCGGCTTTTGTAAAAATCAAAATAACAATCGAAGGAAATATTTTGGATTTTTGGGTAGAAAACAAAGTAGAGAACCACACCAAAGATCCTGAAAATTCAGGAATTGGACTGGCAAATATTAAAAACAGACTTACTTTGCTATATCCAAATGCACATCAACTGGATTTAATTGCAACAGAAACAATTTATACAGTACATTTGGTTTTGCAATTAGAACAAATTCAGTTATAAACAAATTCAGCCTTCACACCAACATTTTAAACCAGAAAAAATATGAAATGTGTTATTATAGACGATGAACCGCTTGCAGTTGATTTATTGGTGGAATTTGTTGGCAGAGTGGACACACTCGAACTTGTCACAACATTTACCAATGCAATTGATGCCATTTCGATAATCAATAGTACGAATATAGATTTGATTTTTCTGGACATCGAAATGCCTCATTTTTCCGGAATTGATTTCATCAATGCCATCGAAAAAAAACCGCTAATCATATTTACAACCGCCTACTCTAATTATGCTGTTGAGGGATTTAATCTTGGCGCGGTAGATTATTTGGTAAAACCCATCCCTTTTAACCGATTTTTAAAATCTGTTTTGCGGGCACAACAAATCTTTAACCCCCAAAACCTGCCAGTAGGAAATCCCGTCGCATCTATTCCCGAAATTGAACATGATTTTATGTTCGTTCGAGCCGAATATGAAAATGTAAAATTAAATTTTGCAGATATTTTATTTATCGAAGGATTGAAAGATTATGTCAAAATATACACCACCGATAATAAGTACACCTTAACGCTGATTAGCCTAATAAAACTAGAAAACTTATTATCATCTAAAGGTTTTGCGAGAATTCATCGTTCGTATATCATCAATATAAAACACGTCAAATCCATCCAAAAAAACAAAGTTTTAATAGCCGAAAAAAGGATTCCAATTAGTGAGAGTTATAAAACCGCTTTCTTTGAGAAAATAAATCTTTGACATGAATTACACAAATTCTATCAATTAATTATTTTAAAAATTAGTTACAATTCGTGTAATTCGTGGCTAAATTTAACAAAGTTCACTTTGACTTTAAGTTGTTGTTCGATATAATTTACTCCTCTTTAAACCAACTCGAATACATTACATAATTATTAGAAATGCGCTCAATTTCGCCAGCAAAATTAGATTGGTCAATATCTTTGACCTTCTTGGCTGGAACACCCGCCCAAATGGAACCAGATTCTACTACCGTGTTTTGGGTAACCACAGCACCCGCAGCAATAATAGAGTTACTCCCAACCGTACAATTATCCATAACAATTGCGCCCATACCTATTAACACATTGTCATGTATGGTACAACCGTGTACAATGGCATTATGACCAATAGACACATTATTCCCAATGATAGTAGGATGCTTTTGATAGGTACAATGCACAATGGCTCCGTCTTGAATATTGACTTTGTTGCCAATGGTTATAAAATTCACATCGCCACGAATTACCGCATTGAACCAAACACTACAGGATGCCCCAAAAGTAACATCCCCAACAATGGTAGCATTCTCTGCCACATAACAATCTTCTGGAATATTGGGATGTTTTCCGTTAACCGATTTTATTATCATATTTTAAGCTAAATTTAATTGATTGCTGGGCAGTTACAATCGTATTTCTCCCGTTTACAAAACAAATTAACACCCAAAGTAAGTTGGTGTAATCCTGAAGTATCATACTGAACGTCCCCTAGCAAATAAGTGTATGTATAGGCAAACATAAAATTCTTATAGTTAAAACCTACTACAGGTGTAATATATTGTAATTTCTGACTATTAGTACCATTTCCGCTAAGATGATCTGCACCATCAAAACTGGTTCTATAGGACAAAACAGCCCAAAGACTACCTGCACTTAAATTTTTGTAGGCTTTCATGTTTATATCTAATGCACTTTCCTTTGTTCTATCTACAAATTGATACAAAAGAGAAGGCTCCCATAAAATTTTTTTGGCATCTCCAAAAACATAGCCTCCGCTAACAATAAATTTTCTTAAGTTATCGCTTTCGTATTCTGTATAAATATTTTGTCTTGTCTCTAAAACATTCTTGACTACAGCATTTAAACTAAAATCGAATACATTATAAGATGCACCGATATCCATATTAAAATAAGAAGCTTTTTGAACAATACCTCCCAGTACGGGATCAAAATCCGTAAACTTACTTTCGTCCAATTGGCTCTGATTCACACCTGCATTAATTCCAAAAGACAACTGATTCAAATCGATCTCATCTCTAGAAAACATAAGATGGTACGCATAAGTAGCTTTGAAACCAAATTGAGAATGATACCCATTGACATCATTAAAAACAACAGCGCCTAAACCAGATTTCTCTCCTACTCGACCATTAAAACTTAAAGTTTGCAGCTGAGGCGCATCTGTTTGGTCAAACCATTGCTTTCTTGAGGTTAGTCTAACTTTCGCACAATTAGAAGCCCCAGCCATTGAAGGGAAAATCAAATAATAATTGTCTGACAAATAATCAGAGTACACGGGTATTCCTTCTTGCGAAAAAACACTTACGGAGATTAAACCAAAAACGACTAAAAACTTGATTTTAAGGTACATTAGGATGAGATTTTATAAAACTAAGGTGTAACAAAACCAACCTTTTGTTAATTAATTCATTAAAATATCAAATATAGGTAATCGTAGAAAATAACTTTACTAAATTTGTGAAAAATTTTAAAAATCATGACAAAAATCACCATAAAAGAAACCCAAAATCCAACCATATTAAAATTTGAATTCCAAGATTTCATCACTCAAAATGAAAGTTTTGAATTTAAAAATATAGACGAAGCCAAAGCATCTCCACTAGCACAACAACTATTTTATTTACCCTTTGTAAAAACTGTTTACATTTCGGGTAATTTTATTGCTATCGAAAGGTTTAGCATTGTAGAATGGGATGATGTAAAAGAAGCCGTCGCAGAACAAATTGAAGCTTTTGTCGACAAAGGCGGAATTATAATTACGGTTGATGAAAACAAAACCAAGAAACAACCTATTACGGTTTATGGGGAGTCAACACCAAATCCTGCTGCCTTAAAATTTGTGGTCAGTAGAATGTTGACAAAAAACGCCATCGAATTTAAAAATATCGATCAAACCGCTCCGTCTCCTTTGGCAAAAGAGTTGTTTAAATTCCCGTATGTGAAAGAGATTTTTATAGATGAAAATTACATTTCTGTTACCAAATATGACATTAATGAATGGCAAGACATCACCCTTGAAATAAGAAGTTTCATCAAACAATATATCGAAAACGGAGGAACAGTTTTAGACGAAAGTCTAATTGAAGCCATTGTTGCGGACGAAAAAACGAAAGACGAATCTTTTGATGCACTAGACGAAACTTCACAAAAAATCATCAACATTTTAGAAGAATACGTAAAACCCGCTGTAGCTGCAGATGGTGGTAATATCCTTTTTGACTCCTACGATGAAACATCAAAAACGGTAAAAGTAATTATGCAAGGGGCTTGTAATGGTTGCCCATCCTCTACTTTTACGTTGAAAAGCGGTATCGAAAATATGCTAAAAAGTATGCTAAATGACGAAGGCATAAAAGTAGAAGCTGTTTAAAAAAAAACAATCTGATATCTGTTTTTCTAAGAATACAATCCCAGATTGACAATCTTAAATTTCTAAAAAAGCGTTTCTACTGAAACGCTTTTTTTTTAAACCTAAAAACTAATTACAACCATTTTACAAATTCAAAAATAACTGATTTTCAATAAATTATACGTTTTTAAATTCTGAAATAATTAAAAAAAAGTTTACATTTGATATCTAAACTAAACATAAAAAACATGGGAGTATCATCATTTTTCAAGAACTTATTTGGCACAGCCAAAGAAGCAGCGCATGAAACCGTAGAACAAGCAGAAACTGTTGTAGAAGAAGCCAAAATAGCTGCCAAACCTTATGTGGACAAGGCGGAAGATTTTATTGAAGAAACCGTAACAAAAGCAAAAGAAACTGTAACTCCATACCTAGAAAAAGCAGAAGCACTTGTCGAAGAAACGGTAACAAAAGCAAAAGAAACTGCAACTCCATACCTAGAAAAAGCAGAAGCAATTGTCGAAGAAACGGTAGCAAAAGTAACCGAAACTGCAACTCCATATATAGAAAAAGCACAAACAGTTGTTGAGGAAACAATCGAAAAGGCAAAAGGAGCGGTAACACCACTTACAGAAAAGACTGAAAAGCTTATAGAAGAAACCAAAGTCTCTGAAACTGAAACAATAGACACATTAAAAGAAAAACCGAGTCCTCTTACAAAAGATCCAGAGGAAGGAAATATTTAAACAACAAATAGAATTGAAGAAGATGCTGATTAGCTTTTAAAGAAAATAAATAATTAGTATTTTTGCATTTCAAACTACAACCTTCTCCATTGGGAAGGTTTTTTTATTTAAATTATGATACTAGATTCTGAATACATTACCATTACAAGTTATGCCAGCACTTTTTTAAAAGTTCTGATAGATTATTCTCCAAAGGTAATTTCTGCCTTTATCATTTTATTTGTTGGGCTTTACGCCATCCGAATTATCAATAGAATTATTCGAAAAATAATGATCAAAAGAGAATTGGATCCAACATTGACCAAATTTCTAGCCGATATCTTATTGTGGGTATTAAGAGTATTATTATTTGTTTCTTTTATTTCAAAATTAGGAATTGAAACCTCATCATTTGTAGCCATTCTTGGAGCGATGGGACTTGCGGTTGGTTTATCATTACAGGGATCCCTATCTAATTTTGCTGGCGGAATGCTTATCATACTTTTCAAGCCCTTTAAAGTGGGAGATACTATTGAGGCGCAAGGGGTAATCGCAACCGTTAGAGAAATTCAAATTTTTGTTACCAAATTAATTACCTCCAACAATCAAACTATTTTCGTACCCAATGGTGCCTTATCTAACGGCACTATTATCAACTATTCTATGGAAGGATACAGAAGAGTCGATTTGACCATTGCCATTTCGTACGACACCGATATCAAAAAGGCCAAAGAAATCATAACAACGATCTTAAAAAACAATCCAAAAGTGTTATTAACACCTGCCGCAGAGGTTTCTGTAAAGAATCTTACCGATAATTCAATTCAGCTAGCGGTTAGACCGTGGGCAAATAACGAAGATTTTGGAGCCGTTTTCTCGGATACTTTAGAAAACTGCAAATTAGCTTTTGATGCTGCCGAAATTACTTTTCAACCTTATGTTGCGGAGTTTTCCAAGCGCTAGGAGAATTGAGTTTTCTCACGATAGGATAGATATCGGGACAGTTTTCAGTCGTGGAGTCACTGTGACTGAAAACTGAGACTGTTTTACTATTTCTTTTTCGGAGTCGTGATCAAGAAATCTTTCAAATAATAGGGTTCAAAATAGGCGACATCTACAGTGTCGCTTTTTTTGTATTTATCAAAACTCAATGCACTCATTTCATTGGCAGAAGGATACTTAATGGTATCCAAAAACACAAAATTATCTTTTGTCAAAACCGTTTTGCATTTCTCATTACAATCGCCTACAAAATATACTTTTTCAGACACCTTTTCAAAAGAATTTTCTGTGATTATCTCTGCCAGAATTTCTCTTTTTTTCTCTAAAGCTGATGAGAATATAGCGCTGTACACTTCCATTCTACGAGCATCTATCATGGGAACAATCAAACCATCCGTTACTGTTACTTGAGAAGCTAGTATCTGCAAAGTATCTACCGCAATCAACGGAATGTCTAATGCGTAACACAGCCCTTTGGCCGCCGAAACACCAATACGCAATCCCGTATAAGAACCAGGACCTTGACTTACTGCAATAGCCGCTAAGTCTTTCAATTCAATCCCCGCTTCTTTGATGATTTCTTCGATAAAAACATGCAAGCGTTCAGCATGGGAATACCCTTCTTCGGCAATTTCTTTACACACTATTGTTTTTCCTTCTTTTGCTAAAGCAACAGAACAATTTTTGGTGGCGGTTTCTATGTTGAGGATGTAGGACACTTTTTAACGATTTTAGAGTTTAGATTGTAGAATGTAGATTTTAGATTTCGGTAGCTGAGCGAAGCCGAAGCTTAGATTGCAGATTGAACAGATCTAAAAACCTTAAACAGATTGATACGACTGCAAATTTACACCGAATTTTGAAAAATCCTTTATAAAAACAAAAACACGTCAAGAAAGTTCAAGACGTGTTTTTGTTTTGGTTGGCTATATTCCAAATTAAACAGCAATTAATTTTAACCATATAAGAAAAACAAGGTCATATAAGCTGCATGAAAAAAACTTACATTTTCTTATATTACTTATATGGTTAGTCTTTTTATTTCAATCCTTACGTTTTATGAGTCGGATGTGTTTTTTTTTTAAGAAATATAAGTTAAAACGATTTATTATGAATTAAGCGTTTTGTTTTAACAAGAGAACTGAAACTAATTAAAAGCAGTTTCATAAATTAAAACTATTTCTTCTTAACATCCGATTCAATAAATACTTTGTCCCCTGAATTCAAATCTTTAGAAACCGTAGTGTAAGGCCCTGTAATTACAACATCTCCTTTTTTGAGACCAGACAATACTTCAATATTAGTATCGTCTTGAATACCCGTTTTTATAATCCTGATTTTGGCTTTATCCCCTACTTTTACAAAAACACATTCTAGTTTCTTATCGCTTTTAGGAGCTGGTTTCTTTTTGTCAGATTCTGGATCTTCAATTTTCATTGCTGACACAGCAGTAGTATCTGATTTCACCACTACAGCACTAATAGGAACGCTAACTACATTTGCTCGTGTTTTGGTAATAATATCTACCGTAGCGGTCATTCCTGGTCGAAATGGAGAGTACGAAAGTGGTTTTCCTACCATCAAATCTTTATAGGATTCCTTTAGAATTCTAACCTTCACTTTAAAATTAGTTACTTGATCTGCCGTTAATGCAGTGCTAGCCGAATTAGAAATGCTGGTAACGACACCTTTGAATTGCTTTTTCAAATAAGCATCAACCTCAACATTGGCAAGGTCACCCACTTTAATTTTTACAATATCATTTTCATTTACGTCTACCTCAACTTCCATATTATTCAAGTTGGCGACTCTCAAAATTTCGGTTCCAGCCATTTGTTGTGTCCCTAAAACTCTTTCGCCAAGTTCTACATTAAGCACAGAAATAGTACCATCTGCAGGAGCGTAAATGGTTGTTCTCCCCAAATTATCTTTGGCTTCATTTACGGTTGCTGATGCACTTTGCACATTGTAATAAGCCGACTGTTTGTTCGCTTTGGCCACTTCGAAAGAAGCTACGGATTTATCCCAATCTGATTTGGAGATAATTCCTTTTTCAAATAATGATTTATTTCTTTCGTAATTTGCTTTGGCTTCATTATAAGAAGCATCAGACTGGCTTAAACCCGCTTTGGTTCCAGACAAATTAGAAACCGAACGATTGTATCCCGATGTGTATAAATCTGGATTAATCTTAACCAATAAATCCCCTTTTTTGACTACTTGACCTTCTTTTACATTTAGTGAAATAATTTCTCCAGAAACTTCCGAAGAGATTTTTACTTCAATTTCAGGTTGAATTTTCCCTGTTGCCGAAACGGTTTCGACAATAGTTCCAGTACTGACATTGGCTATTTCGATTGCTTTTCCTTTATCTTTATTTCCTATTACTCCCGCTTTTGAAAGTCCCACTAATAATCCAATAATAACTACAGCAGAACCTATTAAAATATAAATTGCTTTTTTTGACATGATAACTTAATTTTTGATAATTGGAATTCCAAAATAAAATTCCAATATTTTTATTTTAAAGATATAATCGTATTTGGTTCTAATAACCTCCGATTGTGCATTGGTTAACAAAGTTTGCGATTGATTAAAATCAAAAGAATTCATTAGACCTACTGCGTATTTTTCTTTGGCATAATTATACGCTTCTTCTCTAGATTCTAGTGCGACAATTGAAGATTCATGTGCATTCAATGCTCCTTTGGCATCGGAAAAAGCAGTATATACATTTCTTTGTAAATCTAATTCCTGTTTTTCTACAGCAATTTTTGATTTTTCTAAAGCTACTTTAGAACGTTCTACATTGTTTCTTACTGAGAATCCGTTAAAAACAGGAATCGACAATTGTGCTCCAAAAGAATGTCCTTTGTTATCACTAAATTGATCCATAACTGGTGCCGCACTTCCCAACACTGGCGATGAATTAGGACGCAACACGTTTTGATTTGTTCCTTCTACAAAGCCAACAACAGAGGTCGGATCTGCTAGATTTGGCGTAGATCCTACCACAACATCACTATAACTTGCTCTTGTATTAAAATTATAAAACCCACTTAACGTAGGCTGGTAAGCCCCTTTGGAAATTGCTACATCTTTCTCAGCGATTTCTAAATTCGTTTGTGCAATTTTCAACTCCGTTCTACTTTCTTTTGCCTTAGCATAAATAGCAATTGGTGTATTTGACATAATATTATTCTCGTCTTTGATATTGGTATCATCAATTACATCAAAGTCCCAAAACTCTTTTAACTGTAACAATTGCGCCAAACTCAATTTAGAAATCAACAAAGTATTTTCTGCCGTAATCATATTTTGCTTGTTAGAAGCTACCGTTGCTTTGACATCCAACAAATCTCCACGAGGTATAGACCCCGCTTTGACCAATTCTTCGGAACGTTTGAATTGTTTTTCATTGATAGCCAATTGTTCTTTTTGCACTTTTAGGTTTTCTTTATTAAAAAGCACTTGCAAGAAAGCATTAGCCACATTCAAAGCAATATCCTCTTGCATTTTTAACACTTGATACTTTGAAGCAACAATAGAAAGATTGGCTTTTCGAAGTGTATTTTGATTTTGCATCCCTTTATAGATATCTACACCAACATTAGCTCCAATACCAGAGAATTGTGTGGTTTGATTCCTCAAAAGTCCAGTCGTAATGTCCTGATTCAAACCAACATTCCAAGAATGATTGGCATTCAAATTGACTGTTGGCAAAAAACTCCCAAAAGCACTTTTTCTATTAATATTAGCAGATATTGTATCCAACTCCGATTGCTTAATCGAAATATTGTTTTTTACAGCATACTTTACACATTCTTCTAATGTCCATACTTTGGTTTGTGCCTGAGACGAAAATCCTATCAAAAAGACAAAGGCAATTTTTAAATAATTTATTTTTTTCATACGAAGATAATATTTGTTTTTTAAAGGAATATGGTATCGCCATTCTTCATTCCAATTTGTGATTTAGGAATCATGGCGATTTCATTTTTTATTGAATAAAAAGCACAGCAAACCTACCGAGCCCATTTAACTTAACTTTACACTTCAATTTTTATTAACTATTCAGCCATTAGTGATTAGTAAAGAGTGATTGGCCCTAACTGTCTAAAAGATTAACAATTCAAGGAAATATGGATTGATCCTTTTTTTGTAATTACTTTAGACATTGTTTTGCGTTTAAAACACGAACACAGCTATTCACTAATGGCTATTCACTAAATACTTGCATTTTTTTCTATTCTTTCTTTTCCTCTTCGGTTTTCAAGCCTTGATTCCAAACTTTTATTTTATCAGAAGACTTGATTCCGCTTTTTATTTCAACATAAATTCCGTCACTAACACCTAGTGTTATATCTCTCCTTTGAAACTTTTGCGTACTCGTTTCAACCTCTACATACGGTTTTAGTGTTTTTTTATCAAACTGAACTAACGATTCTTTCAGTGCTTGAACTTTATCGGCTTTTTCTAATATGATTGAAGCATTGGCGCTCAAACCTGCTCTGATAAAAGTATTATCTCGATTAGTCATTGTAGCTTTGATTTCAAATTGGATCGCTCCATTCTCTGTTTTCCCTTTTGGGGCAATGTAAGTCAAAACAGCATCAAATTTTTTATTTTCGATAGCACCAATCGTAATCTCTATCGGCATATTCAATTTTATCTTCCCTACTTCAGACTCATCCACTTTACCCACAAATATCATTCTGCCAATATCAGCAACACTTGCAATAGTGGTTCCTTCGTTAAAATTATTACTTTCAATTACTTGATTCCCCACTTTTACAGGAACATCAAGCACCATACCGTTTACAGTAGAACGAATCAAAGTATTGGCATAATTTCCCAGTCCAGAAGTTGTTCCTGTTTTTACAATATCAAAACCTTGTCTCGAAGCATTGTAATTTTGTTTCGCTTGATTATAGGCCAATTGTGCTGCATCAAAATCATTGGCAGAAATCACTCCTTTGTCAAACAAAGTTTTTTGTCTTTGAAATAATTTCTCTTGATTATCCAATTCAATTTTAGTTGTTTTCACTTGATTTTGAGAATTACTCAAATTAGAAACATTGGCAACCACTTTAATTTTGGCAATCATATCGCCAGCCTTCACCGATTCTCCAGCTTTAATATAGACTGCTTCAATAATTCCCGAAATATTTGGTTTAATCAAGACTTCTTCATCTGGCACAATATTTCCTGTAGCAAGAGTACTTTTTACTATAGTTTTCACTTCTACTTTATCCGTTTGAAAAACTATGGGAGATTCCTGATTTTTGGCATACAAGTAATATAAAGCTCCGAAAAAAACTATTGCTATTAAAATCAATACGGTTATGGTTAATCCTTTTTTCATTTTTGTGAATTTTTTATTCGATTATTATTGTTTTTTGATTGAAATTTTATTCTGTTCGTAAGGCATCAACAGGTTTGACATTTATGGCGGTTTGAGCAGGAATAAATCCAGCTAACAACCCCGAGCCAACTAATATCAGTAAGGCTATAAAAACCACCACTAAGTCAACACTTGGATTAATAAACATCATCCCATCTGTAGGCATTGATGCTAAAATCATATTCAGTATGGCTATTAATCCTGTAGCTACAGCGATACCAAACATACCAGCTATTATAGTTAGAGAGATTGCTTCTAGCAATATTTGGGATCGAATGGCACCTGGTGTAGCTCCCAATGCTCTTCGGATTCCTATTTCTTTGGTTCGCTCTTTAACAACGATTAACATTATGTTCGAAATCCCAATGATACCAGACAACAATACTAATGTCCCAACAAAATAAGCAATAAACTTAAGAACCATAAACAGATCTTGTACTTTCTGAAACTCTTTAAACAAGTCAAAATTACCAACCGCTCTTTCATCATCGGGATGTATGGAATGTCTATCTCGCATAAATGCTAGAATTCCAGGTTTAAGTTCTGTAATAGACGCATCATCATTTGCGGTAAGCGCCATCCAACCAACAGTATCTCCAAAATTAAATGCTTGCTGAAAGGTCGTAAAAGGGATAAAAATATTTTTTTGAGCCGATTCGGCATTACCATTATTATTGCCCTTGGATTTATAAACCCCCACCACCATAAAATTGATTCCATTTATTTTGACATAAGTTCCTATTACTTCTTCTGCATTTTTATACAGTTCTGTAATAACACCGTTACCAATTATAGCCACTTTACGTCTTGAAAGAATGTCCTGTTGATTTACAAAACGCCCTTTAACAATATCCATTTGCTCTTGTTTGACCAATTCAGGATAATCTCCATAAATGGTATAAGCACCAGTTTTTGTTCCTCTAACAACATTACTTACCCCGTTAAAATCTCCCAATTGATTACGAGGAGATACATATAATAAGTCTGGGAATTTTTGCTTTAAAGCATCAACATCACTATTCCTAAAATCATACTTTCTGGTTTTAGGCAAACCTTTGTAGGGCTTTGATGTGGTTTGTGTCCACATAAACATAGTGTTTGTAGCAATACCGTCAAATCCTTTTTTGACACCATTCTCCAATCCATTTGAAGCAGCCAATAAAATTACCAAAATAAATATCCCCCAAAACACTCCAAAAGCCGTTAGTAGCGTTCGGAAGGTATTAGCGGTTAAAGCTTCTAAAATTTCGTTCCAATTTTCTCTATCAAACATAATTATTCGTCTCTAAGTGCTACAATGGGTCTAATTTTTGCCGCTTGATAAGCCGGAACAAATCCTGCCAAAGCTCCGGCAACTATCAAAACAATTAAGGTTGATAGGGCTACGGTAAAATCTACCTGCGGATTCACGAAGTATTCACTTTGTGCATGTGGCCCAATTAATTCTAAAAGTGCCAATCCTGTTAATAATCCAGTAAAACCAGAAATAGTGGTAATAAAGATAGACTCATGCAAAATCATCACAATAATTGAAATTGGAGATGCCCCCAGTGCTTTCCGAATACCAATCTCTTTAGTCCTCTCTTTTACAATGATCATCATAATATTACTTACTCCAACAACCCCTGCTATAATGGTACATATTCCGACCCACCAAAAAAACAATCGAATATAAAGATTCAAATCATAAAATTTCTTGGCTTCAATAGTAGAATTATGAAGTCCAATCGCGCTTTCATCATCGGGGGCAATTGTGTTTTTACTTTTCAACAACACCCCTAAATCAGCAGTAAATTTAGCCGCTTCAGCTAGAGCCTCTTCATAAGTATCTTTCTTTTTCAGGGTATAAAACATATTACTAATCTTATCTCCTACCCCATAAACCTTTTGAGTAGTAGACAAAGGCAAAAACACCCTTCCTTCTTCTCTTTCGCCTCCAGGATCTGTATAAACACCAACCACTTTAAAATTGATATTATTGACTGTAATTTGTTCTCCAATAGGATTCTTTTCCTTGAATATATCTAACTTTATTTTCTGACCAATTACAGCTACTTTTTCATTATAAATGAGATCATTCGCATTTATAAATCTACCTTGAACAACAGTGGCATTCTCGATGGCCAAATAATCTGAATTCACTCCCCGATATTGATAGTTTCCTGACTCTTTTCCATGTACTATACTAGCTCCCCAAGCATTGTAAGTAGAAACATTTTTATCGAATTGATCCCCAAATTTTTGAACTGAAACATCGTAATCACTATTCCTAAGTTGTATTTGTCTACCCGGATTCAACCCTTTGTAGGCTTTGGTGGTAGCACCAGACCATACCTCAATTATTCCAGCTGCATCCCGCTCAAATTGTTTTTCGATTCCGTTTTGCAACCCTTTTCCAACTCCAAGAAGAATAACCAAAATAAAGATACCCGAAGCCACCGAGATTCCAGTTAGGAAAGTTCTCAGTTTATTTTTGGCAATAGCCTCAAATATTTCTTGCCAACGTTCAATATTAAACATAAGATGAAGTTCTAACTTGTTCCACTAATTTATCATCGAGAATCAAATCTTTTTTATAGGAAGAGGCCCTAACTTGTTCTACCATTTTATCATCAATGATTAATCCATCTTTCAAAACCACATTCCTTTTGCACATAGCGGCAATATCTGGCTCGTGAGTCACGATCAAAATAGTCTTCCCTTCGTCGTTGATTCCTTGTATCAACTCCATTACTTCATAAGAGGTCAAGGTGTCTAATGCTCCTGTTGGCTCATCGGCCAATAACACTTTTGGGTTCGAAGCCAAAGCTCTAGCAATAGCCACACGCTGTTTTTGTCCTCCAGAAAGTTCATTGGGCAAATGGTGTGAGTGCGAAGCCAAACCTACTTTCTCTAAATACTTCATTGCAATTTCATTTCGCTCTTTTCTCTTTAATCCTTGATAATACAAAGGCAAAGCCACATTGTCTAATGCGCTTTTGTAATTAATTAAGTTGAAAGATTGAAAAACAAAACCAAGAAATTGGTTTCGGTATTTTGAAGCGATTGTTTCGTTCAGTTTTTTGATGGGCACATTGTCCAAAGTATAAAGTCCCGAATCTGCTTCGTCAAGTATCCCTAGAATATTAAGCAACGTAGATTTTCCAGATCCTGACGAACCCATGATGGCCACCAATTCTCCTTCTTTTATATTGAAATTAATTCCTTTTAGCACATGCAACTCGGAATGTCCCATTTTGTATGATTTATGTAAGTCTTTAATTTCAATCATGATCTCGTTTGTTTTAAACAATAATATTAATTTTATAAAAACAATAACACTAAGAAAAAGTTAATCTCTCAGTGCTAATTTTATTCATAAGACTTATTTCTGTCAAAATTGTTACAGTTTTATCTTAAAATAAATTTGTTTTATTACTTTTGTTTTTATCAATCAAAAAACACAGATGCTAAAAACTATTTCAATTCTAATTGTCTCTCTATTTGCCCTTTTTACAGTCAGTTGTGCTTCGACCTCACAAAAAATAGCTGCTTTAAAACCCGAACCAGACGATGCCGTTCCGTTAACCTACAGTAGCACTCCGTCATACATTAACTTACCCGTTAGCATAAAATTGAAAGATATAGAAAACCAGACCAATACTTTACTAAATGGTTTAATCTACGAAGACAACAAAATTGAAGACGACAATATTGAAATAAAAGTATGGAAACAAGCCCCCATTACCATTACAAATGATCACGGAAAAGAAGGCGAAAAAATAAAAACGGTTTTACCCTTAAAAGTTTGGGTTAGATACAGAATTGGCACCAAAACATTAGGCGTAGACTTATACAAAACACAAGAATTCAACTTAAATGGAGTCGTCACTTTATTGAGTAGCGTGAGTTTAAACAATTGGAGGTTGAGTTCTAAAACAACATTAAAATCATTGGATTGGGTCGAAAGTCCTACAATGACCGTTTTTGGAAAGAATATGCCTGTGACCTATCTCATTAATCCCGCAGTGAGTCTTTTTAAATCAAAAATCGAAAAAAGTATTGACACGGCTATCGAAGACTCAATGGATTTCAAACCCAATGTTATGGAGGCGCTATCCAAAATATGCACTCCAATTGAGATGAGTGAAGCCTATAAAAGCTGGTTAAGAATTGCCCCTATCGAAGTGTATTCTACCAATCCTAAACTAAAAAACGATTCGTTCTTACTCAACATGGGTATGAAATGCAATATGGAAACTTTAATAGGCTATAAACCTGAATCGAAATTTGAGACTAACAAAATTGTTTTAAAATCTGTAGAGAAAATTCCAGAGCAAATTTCGGCTAACATAGCAGCTGTTTCAACCTACCAAGACGCATCAAAATTGATAACTGCCAATTTTGTCGGACAAGAATTTGGATCAGGAAGCAAGAAAGTAAAAGTACAAAATGTAGCTGTTTGGCACAAAGAAGGCAAAATGGTAATTGCTTTAGATCTTTTAGGAGATATAGATGGAACAATTTATCTAAATGGGATTCCACAATATAACGAAACAACAAAAGAAATCTATTTTGACAAACTAGACTACGTACTAGACACCAAAAGCCGATTAATGCGCACCGCAAACTGGTTAGCTCAAGGAATCATTTTGAAAAAGATAGAAGAAAATTGCCGTTATTCGATCAAACAAAACTTGGATGAAGCCAAACAAAGCATGATGACATATCTAAAAAACTACTCCCCTATGCCTGGCGTTTTCATCAATGGAAAAATGGAAGATATTCAATTTCAAAAAGTGCAATTAACCAATCAAGCCATTATTGCCTTTATAAAAGTAAATGGAACTATAAACGTTGCCGTCGATGGGCTGAAGTAAAGTGGTCAGTGATTAAAAAAATAATCAGTGGTCAGTTTTTTAGCGATCAGTGTTTAAAAACAAAAAAGTCAGTTTCTGAAAACATTTCCAGAAACTGACTTTTTTATTCTAATTGCAATTGCATTTTGCAATTGACATTGTTATTGCCCTAGGATTTCTTCTTTTTCATTCGATAAATATAGTACCCCAGTGCTCCAACAAGTACATACGGAATTACCATAAGATAAACAATTCCGTCATTTACAGCAGCGGCTTTAGCTTTGTTTCCTTCGCCATTCAAGGCAGCACGACACATAGCACATTGCGCATAAGAAGATAAAGAAAAGAACATAGAACATAGAATATAGAAATATACTCTTAATCCCGCTCTTCTTTTCTCTATTCTCACTTTTCTATTTTCTATACTAAACATAATAAGGCGAAATCATTAGATATACAATTACCCCAGTCACCGCAACATACAACCAAATCGGAAAAGTAATTTTGGCAATTTTTTTATGCTTATCAAATTTACTAGCCAAAGTTCGAACATAAGTTATCAAAACTAGCGGTATGATAACAACCGACAAAACGATATGCGTAATTAAAATAAAGAAATACACATATTTCAACACTCCCTCACCGCCGTATTTTGTAGATTCAGCAGTCATGTGATAAGCAACATACATTGCCAAAAATAGTACTGAACACCCAATCGCCATCTTCATTAATAACTCGTGGCGTTTTCTATTGCCGTTTTTAATCGCCATTACAGCTGCAACCAAAAGCACGGCTGTAATTCCGTTTACAGTAGCATAAATAGGCGGCAAAAACGACAGGGGCGTCACATCAAACCCAAAATCTTTTAACTTCACTTTAAAAAGAACTGCCACCACAACTGGTATTGTAATTGATAGCAATACTATCCATTTATTATATTTTTGTTCTATGCTATTATTTTCCATTCTCTAATTAATTTATTTTCTTTATTCTATTCTCTAATTTCTATTCTCTTTATTCCTTCAACAAAGCTTGTATATCTTGCTGAATATCCCTTACACCTTTTTTATCCAATCCGTCATAATACAAGATCGGATTTCCGTAATCGTCTTTTCTACATCTGATATTACCCTTTTTATCAATTAAAGCAAAAAGTCCAGAATGTTCAAAACCACCACTAACTTTACTATTTTCGCCCACATAAATATTAAACCCTTTGTTTGACAAATTGTAGATGTAGTCTTTATCACCAGTTAAAAAATTCCAATTAGACGATTTTGCACCTAATATTTTGGCATGCTCTTTTAAAACAGCAGGAGTATCATGTACTGGATCGATAGTTATAGAAGCAATCCCAAAATTTGGATTCCCAAAAAAAGCATTTTGAATAGTTACCATATTGGCATTCATTTTGGGGCAAATAGAAGGACAAGTAGCAAAGAAAAACTCCAAAACATAAACTTTGCCATTATAACTTTCATTTGTAATCTTTACATTATCTTGATTTACGAGTTCAAATTTAGGAACGGATCCTATTTTTACTAATTTATCATTTTCTTCTGTTGAACCAGTCCCTTTATCTAAGCGATCACTTTGCACGATACTATTATTTTGCATTCTATCTACAATTTTTGGAATTGCATAAATTCCAAAAACGAGTATCACAAAAGAAATTCCTATATATGATTTATTTTTAAACATCGTACTAAAGTTGTTTTGTTGCGTTGTGATTCTTTTTTAAAGCTGCTCTGTATTCATAAAGAATGACTTTAAAATCATCCAACATTTCATTACTCAATTCGGCAGGATGAAAAGTACTGTATCCTTCTTTATAAGCCGCCTTTTCTTTTCTTCCTCGAAGGTTTCTTTCTTTATCTATAATATAGACGTTAGCCGTACCCAAATCACCTCCTAAATTTGACTTAAGATTTAATTGCTTGTAATACGATTTTATTTCCTCCGGAGTGGTAAAAACAAAATGCCACTGACTTACATCTGTAAAAGCACCCAAAGACTCCAATACTCGCTTAACCTCTTTTTCGGTACCCAAAGGAGAGATTACCACGAACTGCAAATCTTTGAAGTCATGATACCTTTGATAAATTTTTTCATTTAGATTAAAATAATTCCCTCTATTTTTTAAAATTTCAGTACCTGAAAAACCAAGAATAGTAATCTTATTATTTAAAGTTACTTTTTCACCATTTAAACCTTTCCAATTCCCAAGGTCAGAAACTTTTGGAGTGATAACAGGCAATTTGGTAAAACTATTTATACCCGAAGCAAAAAAAAGATAAGCGACAATTGGCAAAATAAAAAGGACAAAAAGGACGATATTTTTTTTCATTATAAAAACTATAGAATTAAAGTGCAAAAATAAAAAAAGGCACGCAATGCGTACCTTTTTTTTTGAATTAATATCATGTTAAAAATTCCATTTAATCGTAGAATTCTTAAAAACCCCAAAAACATAGTCTCCTTCTGTTAATAAAATAAAAAGTAAATAACAAACTAAAAATAGCAAAGGATAAACAACGGCATTTCTCAACGCCTTTTTCTCCCCTTCCATGTGCATGAAAGCCCATACAATATAATATGCTTTTACAAGTGTTAATATAATAAACAACCAGTTCAATAAACTCATACTTACAAAAGTATTCATATATAGAGCGTCTGGTCTGACAATACCAAAACCAACTTCAACTGTTGTGATTAAAGACAATAGACCGAAAACAGTCCAAATTCTTTTTGTATTAGAAACATGTTCGTGTGACATAATGATAAATCTAAAAAATTAAACTAAATAGAAGAATGTGAAAACAAATACCCAAACTAAATCTACAAAGTGCCAGTACAACGCCACTTTTTCGACCATTTCGTAGCTTCTTCTTTTCTCATAGGTACCCATTAAAACATTAAAAAAGATGATAATGTTTATTACTATACCTGAGAAAACGTGGAATCCGTGGAATCCTGTTATAAAGAAAAAGAAATCAGCAAAAAGCTTACTTCCATATTCATTATGTGTTAGATTAGCACCTTCGATAACCAAACTAGCTTGATTCAATCTCAACAGAGATTCCTCTCTAGATAAAATTGTTTTCTTTTTCTCTTTTGTTAAAGTTTCAGTTCTAATCAAGATATCCGGATGAGATTTAAATCCAGCTTGAACTTCCGCAACCGTATAAGTAGGTATTGCAGACTCACTCATGAACCATTTTCCTTTATCTCTAGACAATTGCTCTCTTTCTACAGGCAATTTTGCCGCAAAATCAGCCAAAGCCACACGATGCCCTTCTTTATCAACAAACTGTAGCAAGCTACCTCCTGTTGTTTCAACAGCACCATACTCTCCTTTGATAAAATTCTTCCATTCCCATGCTTGAGAACCCACGAAGATTAAACCTCCAATAATTGTAAGAAACATATAAAGTGCGACTTTATCTTTCTTCATTTGATGTCCTGCATCAACGGCCAAAACCATTGTCACAGACGAGAAAATCAAAATAAAAGTCATCAATGCCACATAATACATCGGAGCAGAAACACCGTGTAAAAATGGAAAGTGAGTAAACACTTCATCGGCCAATGGCCATGTTTCAATAAATTTAAATCTAGAAAAACCGTAGGCTGCTAAAAATCCAGAGAACGTTAAGGCATCTGACACGATAAAAAACCACATCATTAATTTACCATAACTTGCTCCCATTGGCTCATTGCCGCCTCCCCAAGTTTTTTCACTATTTGCAGTAGTAACTGTCGCTTCCATAAAAGTTATTCGTTAAAAAGTTCCCAAATTTACGTTTTTTTCTTATTTAAAGAAATATAAAAATAAAAATAAATAAACCCACAAGAAATCAAGAAAGTGCCAGTACATTGCACCTAGTTCAATTCCAAGAGTTTGAGTTGAATTATATTTTTGTTTAAAATGATTATAAATAATAATTAACAGCGAAATCAACCCACCAGCAAGATGAATCAAGTGCACAACGACCACGACATACAAAAAAGTTGTCGTGATAGAACTCGCACTTCCGGTAAAAAAATACCCCTCCGCAACGATCTGTCCAAAGCCCACAAATTGCAAAACCACGAACGAAATCCCTAATGCTAATGTAGCTAAAAGAAAAGAAGTAGTTGCACTACGCTTATCTTTTTGAATCGCTTTTTTAGCTAGATGAAATGTAATACTACATCCCAAAATAGCTATTGTACTAAAATAAAAAGCAGAAGGCAATTCGAAATTTTTTGCCCAATCCGCCCTAGATTGACTCACAACGTATGCACTCGTTAGCCCTGCAAACATCATGGTCATACTCACCATCGCAAACAACAATATCAACTTATAGGATCTTGCCGTTCTAGATTTATACTCTTCTGTAGTCATTGTCATTTCCATAATTATCTTAAAAATTTATCAAATATGTATATTAATTGCAACAAGGTAATATAAGACACACTTACAAGCATCAACGTTCTTGCTGCCTTTGCGGTTCTTATTTTATACAATCTCACGGCATAGAAAAGCATCCAAATACCGAGCAAAAACACTAAAACAGCTGCTACAGGAGTAATAAACAAACGTCCTGTATAACCCAAAGCCGGCAATAATGAAGCTATAATTAACCACACGGTGTATAATATGATTTGCAAGGCAGTCCCTTTATCTTTCTTACCAGTTGGTAACATGAAGAAACCTGCTTTTTCGTAATCTTCAAATAAAAACCAACCAATAGCCCAAAAATGAGGAAATTGCCAGAAAAACTGAATCAAGAATAAGGTTCCAGCTTCAATGCCAAATTCACCTGTTGCCGCTACCCAACCCAACATAAAAGGGATAGCACCAGGAAAAGCCCCAACAAAAACCGACAGAGATGTCATTGTTTTAAGAGGAGTGTAAATACTGGTGTATAAAAAGATTGAAATCGCACCAAACATAGCCGACTTAGGGTTAATCGTATAAAGCAAAACAACTCCAAATATCGTTAGAAGACTTGCTACAATCAAAGCCAGATTAGAAGACATTCTACCCGCCGGCACAGGACGATCTTTAGTTCGATCCATCAGCGCATCTAAATCTTTCTCAATAACTTGATTAAAAGCATTAGACGCTCCTACCATACAATACCCACCGATTGCGAGTTTCAACAAAACGACCCAACTGAAAGGATGATCATTATCAAAACCAAGAACATAACCAGCAATAGAAGAAAAAACAACACTTATAGCCAAACCTGCTTTTGTAATTGCTTTAAAATCAATATAAATAGACTTAAATGAAAAGGGAATTTGTGTTGTACTCAATGCGGATAAAATTTGTATGTTTTTTGAAATCTGGTGCAAAGATACAAATTAGATTCAAAAATGATCCATGAAATAAGAGAATGAAAATATCACAGCTTATTAATCCGTTTTTACAGAACAATTAAATCGCAAAAAAACCAATAAATTTAAAAAAACTAATAATCAAAATACCAATTAAACACATCCGATCTAAAACCAACAGAGAACCAAGTCGTTTCTGTTGCAAAATTTACAGCAGTATTGGTCGTTGGATTAAAATTTCGGTATAAAAAATTACCGAAAAACTTTAAATTGGTTGCAGGATTTATCAAATACCCCACTTGCACCTCTGAAATAAAAATACTGGTTTTATTCCCCTGCCCCACAACAACTCCAGTATTATAAGGTCTATCTACATCATAGTCCTTATAAATGTCTTGACCGTAATTGAATTTATCTGTAGTCGTATTAAAATCAAACCCGCGAGTACCAAAGGTTATTTTTGCATTAGCATAAAATCGATCCTTATGGTAATAGCCTAAAATCAGCAACTCTTGAGAATTACCCCCCCATTGGTGCCCCATACTCTGATTGTTATGTCCATAATTAGTAATAGGATCACTATGCGAATACACATACGGGCGCACATGATTGAATTCTAATTGCAAGACCAAATTATCTACATGAAATGCATTGAAATATTTGGCGCCTAATTGGTATCCTAATTTATTTTTCCAACTATTTTCTCCACCTACAATGTCTCCTGTAGAAAACTCATCTACAAGTAATTGCCCATAAAGATTAACCTGATTATTCCACTTGTATTTATAAGTCAAGCCCAAAAGAGCATTTCCACTTTTAGAAGAAGAAGAGAACTCTACTGCTCGATAAAAAACAATCGGATTCACAAAATTCATATCAAAACCTCTACCATTAGTATTTGTCCAGACCACAGATTCAAAAAAACCTAGATTCAATCGATTCGAAACATTCCAGCTCAAATAATGATTTACCATATATTTAGAAGCATACGTTTTTTCTGCCGTTACTTCTGGACGCACATCCTTAAGCCACATATAATTGACCGTATATTTAATTTTCCAAAAATTAGCATCAATTTTAAAATAGGGATACGGACTAGCACCATCACTCAGCAACAAAGAACGGTATCCGTCACCAATAAAACTTTTTCCATAACCCAATTGCACATCCAGAAACTTAGCGGCATTATACGTTAAATTGGCATCAGCCATAGGGAAATCAAAAGCATCCGTTTTGAACTCTTTTGCAATTCCCATTCCGGGCACAATGGCAGGATTCCCCCCCGAAGGTTTAATAGAACGTGCATACTCATTGTAATAATCCGCAAAACGACCTTGACTTTCATAAAAAGTGGTAGTAAAATTCAATTGAGACCCAAGTCCACCTTTAAAATTAAGCGCTCTAGTATTTACAAAAGTATTAGATGAAGTACTAGGGTTTGAAACCCCACCCTGAACATCGAACATAAAATTCAAAGCAAACCAATAGCCTTCCCCTTGAATTTCGGTTAGATTTTCATTCCATAATTTCCTTCCCCACCAGTTTGCCTTTTTCTTCATCAGACTAGCATTAACCTTTTGAAAATTATAATATTTTTCAACTTCCGCATACGTGTAAGGCTTTGAAGCGGTGTGATTATTACTCCCAACTTGATTCATAGCACCATCAAATTGAGCATAATAACTATGTGAAAAAGAAATACTCAAATGACTTTGAAATTGTGGATTATCAAATCTTTTATAAACAATGCTATCCAATTCGGTCAGCCCTTCATTTATATTGATGTTTTCTTTTTTTGCCAATACTTTTGCTGCAATTTCTTCTGGCGATAATAAAGGAATAGCTATACTTATATTAAACTTAGAGTAGGTTGGATTTCCATTATACGTAGGCGGGTCAATTTTTGGAAAATCCCCAAAAACCCTTTTAGTTTCGGCAATTAACTCTTCATTATTTGAATTAACGAATAGTATTTTGAATTTCCCTGTAGCATCTACTTCAAAAAGCACTTTGACAATCCCAGTATATTGGCTTTCCTTTACCTTTTCAGACACTTGAAAATTATGATACACCAATTGTTGCACTTCGTTATAGAAACAATTTTCTAAATCTTGAGCATGCAGGTTTTTACAATTTGAAAAAACGGGGAAACGTTCATCGGAATTCTCAGCCAGTACAGCATTCGGGATTTGTGCATTTATCAAAAATGTGCAAAGAAAAAGCAAAAAAGTTAATAGATTTTTATTCATTTTAATTTTAATATCTGATCAATATTGAGAAGACGGTTCTTGTCCGCTAGCAATAGCTTTGGCTCCAGAAGTACCAATACGTTTTACACCAAGTCGAATCATTTCAATTGCTTCCTGATACGTTCGGACACCTCCAGCCGCTTTTACCAGAAGTGGCGATGCATTCTCGAGCATTATTTTAATGGAAGAAACTGTAGCTCCATTAGGCAAATTATTTTCTGTTTTATAAAAACCCGTTGATGATTTTACAAAAACCGATTCGAAGTTCTCTTCTTTAAAATTAGCAACAACAACATCCTTAATCAATGCTGAAAATGCTGCAATTTGCAAATCATTCAAAGCTGCCACCTCAATAATCCATTTTACTATTTTATGGTGTTCTAAACCCAGTTGCGTTCCTTTTAGGATTTCTTCTTTTATTAATACTTCATTACCATTTTTGAAGGCTGTATAATTACACACAAAATCCAATTCATCAGCACCGTTTTGAATGCATTGAAGTGCTTCCTCCAACTTATCAGCTATAGAAGATTTACCCTCAGGAAAATCTATTACAGTTCCCACTTGAACTTTAGAATTGGCATTGAAAATCATTTTTTTCGCCAATTCAACTCTATTGGGACGTATCATGATCAGTTTAAAATCCTCATCGATTGCTTCTTGTACAAAGCCTTCAGCTATGATTTCGTTTTCACTTTCGCTTAACCCAGCTTGTTCAGCAGTTTTCAAATACGTTGAATCTAAATAACTTTTAACATTCATACTACCCAATTTAGAACTTCAATTAAACAAAATTACATTATTATACAATTACTCTTTATAATTTATCCAAATGGTTTTAACATACCGCCGTTTTTTTTGATCAACAAGATAGTTTGAATACAATTTGTAGAACATTGGCAAAAAATAAAAAAAGAAGTTCTTCTAAAAAAAAATTCCACCGAAGTGGAATTATTTTTTTAAAATTGAGTTTAATACATTAAATCTATTGCATAACACAACCGTAAAAAGAGCCAATATCGCCCCAATTGCATTGGCAATAAAATCCAAAAAGTCTCCCAACCTTGTTGTTGTACACAACTGTTGCATAATTTCAATCCCTATTCCAAAGAACAAAGAAAGTAAAAAAGAATATAACAACGGCTTTATAACATCATTGTGTTGCAATTGCTTTCTCAAAAACAAAAACCAAACTAAAGTAAATACAAAATGAAAAAAAGTATGAATACATTTATCCACATTAGGAATCTGAATAGTTGGAAGTTTGTTAGACTCTACTAAGCAAAAGTAAGCTACAACTCCTGTCCAAAATAAAGCTATTATAAACAATAGATATTTAGGCACCAATAAGCTCTTTGTAAGCTTCACTTGAAAGCAAATCTTCAACTTCAGCTAAGTTTGATATCTTTATTTTAATCATCCATCCAGCTCCATAAGGATCTGCGTTTACACTTTCAGGATTAGATTCTAAAGCATCATTAAAAGCGATAATTTCGCCTGACAATGGAAGAAACAAGTCTGAAACTGTCTTTACAGCTTCAACAGTACCAAAAACTTCATCTTTTTCTAAAGTTTGGTCTAATGTTTCTACTTCAACATATACAATATCTCCTAATTCTTTTTGTGCAAAATGCGTGATTCCCACCGTAGCGACATCACCTTCTATACTAACCCATTCATGATCTTTTGTGTACTTTAAATTTGCTGGTATGCTCATAAAATAATAATTGAATAATTAATAATTGTTTTTTTTTACAAATGTAGCAATCTTATAATCAAATCTTGTTTAGATTTTCTAATTAATTTCCAAAACTATAACGCAATGTAAATCCAGAACGAACATTGGTAAGCGGAAACGAAGTTGAAATAACTGGTTTAGAAAAAGAATGATTATAATAGAATATAATTGTTAGATTTTTACTTAACGAATAATCTGCCGTGAGGTTCAGCGTCCAAATATTTTGGCCTGCTGCCAATTGATTGTTGACATAATCTAAATAACGAACAATCGTTTGATTGTTTCTTAAGGTCAAATCTGCTTTTATATTAATATCACTTTTGATAACTCCAGTAGGATTATCGGCAAATCTCGAAGAAAAAACAACATCTTTTATTCGATATCCTAAACCTACCACATACTCCAATCCATGAACCTCGGTCAATAAGTTATTGTCAAAACTCATAGACAGCGCTCGGTCTTTATTAACTTGTGTCAACAATTTAAACGAATTTTTAAACTCAAAATCAATTTTTAAAAGTGGATTGAATTGCTCTACTAATGTAACATTCGACATTATTGTAGCATTAAAATAATTGCCACTGTCGTCTTTGCCCTCAGGATTCTTGGTGTAATTAAAATTAGATCTAAAAGAATTTACCGTATAAGAAGCTCTATAATTTTGTTGTAAAGAAAAACGTTTGAATGTTTTTTTGAAAAAAGAATAACGCATTAGTCCATTGTATTTAATGGCCCAGTTGGGAATTGGAAAACTCCTGAAAATCCCAAGCGAAACACCCTCAGCATTACTTCCGGTATAGGCCGCTAAAAAGGATGGCAATAATACCGCCTGATTAGAACCGCCGAACCCTTTTGGATAACCATCAGTACCAATATTTGCAGGGTTATTTAAATCGATTCCTTTTTGAACAGCCAGACGATTCGCAATGGTTAGCCTATTACTCTTGAAATCATCAAAAGCACTTGATCTATTTTCATCGCTGGTCGAAAAAGAGGTTTTAATTAGCACTGTTGAGATCGAAAAAATACCAAAACTATATGGTGATCTTGGATTGTAAACACCATCCTTAACATCATATTGTTCCGAAAAATTTTCGGAATAAGCACGATCCGCCAAGAAATCAATTTTAAAATCTGGAGTAATTTCTACATTCGCAGAACCTTTAAAAATTTGATTTTTTACTTGAGTGAAATTTTGATTAAATTGGTCGTAATTGGTCAGCCAACCGTTTTTTGCGGCTTCATATCTCACGTCATTCTGACTTCCGAACACAAATCCCAAGGTTGGTTTTTGCGAACCAAAAAAACCAACACCCGGAAGAAAACCGGGCAAAACAGTTCCTCTGTTTTCAGTAAAACTAAGTTGCACATTTTTTACACTGGTCAGAACTCCATAAAGTCCATCTAAAAACAAATTCCTATTTATATTTTTTGACACATCTGTTTTTACTACTTTTTCACCCGGTTTAGGAGGAGCCGTTTTTATAGTAACATTTGCTTTTTTTGAATCCTTAGATATGCCTATATATTTATAGAAAGTCTCCATATTAAAAGTCCCATTCAAATTCGTTGATTGAGCATTTTGCACTGTGTTTCCTAAATTATAATGCAGATCTCCAATTTTAACATCGCTCAATGCAGTAGAGGCTTGTTGCCAACTATAATCTCCTGTATAAGACAAACTGGCTTTTACAAAACCAAGAGCTGGAATTTTATACAATGGAATATCATAATTCAACACAAACTGTTGCATGTGATTATTTGTTGTTCCTGTATCTAAATACCTATCCCAAATAGTAAAATTATCTAAAGGCACATCATTCTCATCCAAGTAGCTTTTTACAATATTTCGTGATGAAGCGGTATAATTTACTTTTAACGATTTCGTCAAGTTATAATTAAACCCATATTGATAATTAAACCCAAAATTCCTTCTATATAAGGGGTCGAAACCAATTCCAATATCTTCAACTTGTCTGAATTGTTGCAAATTATTTTGCCTCACAATATTGGTATTGAATGTAATACTGGAAGGTAAATAATTAAAATTGATATCACTTAAAAACTTCCAGTAGGAACTTTTTTTCATAAACTTAGTTTTCTGAAAAGGCACAACCTCTTTTGGCTGAAAAGTAAAAGCATAATCTACCGCAGTTCTAGTCTGTTGATCTAAGTTTTTTTCAACTTCAAAATCATGACGCTCTACTTCGTTATAATATTGCGAAAAAGTAAAGTTTTCCGGATCATAAACCCTTGGCTTTTGTTCCAAACCTCTTTCTTTTCGTACACCAATCAAGTTGATACTTTTACGTTTGGTATAATCTATCGCTTGGGTTAATATTTTTTTCTTTTCGGCATCGCTACTAGCTTCTTCTAAGACTTGATCCAATTTTACATCTTCGTAAAAAGGGTCATATTCTGGGGTAATTACAGATTCCCCAATAGAATAATTAAAAGGCAAATTAAGCCCCCATTTTTTTGGCAAAAGTTTACCTAAATTTATATTGGTAACGACATTATACTGTTGTAAATCCTCTCTACTTCTTTCGTTAGGTCCTTGTTCTAAACTTCCAAAACCATAATTTTTCATGTTTCCAGTAAAAGACAGTGTTCCTAAATCTGCAAAATTGGTGTCAACATTCAGTAAAGCTGCCATACCGCCTTTATTATCCATATCGGCCAAACGAAGTTCGTCAAACCACACCTCTCCTTTAATATCTTGATGAGATTCATTACTTTTCAAACCCATCATAATAGTTCGAACCATTCCCATGTTTGGGTTTCCTTTTATACCCAATCGCAGCATATTTCCTTTACCGGCCAAATCAGGATTCAATTCTCCTTCAGTTTGATAATAAATCCCATCAGGAGGCAAAGTACTTTGGTTAATCTTCAAAGCTTGAAGTTTTAATTTCGTCAACAAGCTTAGCGAAAGATCAATTTCATTATCACTCGGCCAAACCAATTCCGGGCTTAAAGGAGAACAAACTGACCCAACTTTCCCAGCAGGCAGCGTCACTTTTAAAGGAATTTCTATTTGATAAAAATCATCTGCATAATCACTTCCAAAACGAATAAAAGCAACCATCTGATTGTCCTGCAAATCTACCTCTCCCGGCAAAGATTCCGCATGGAGAAACATTTTTATATTTTTATACTGACGCATGTCCACATTAAAACTCTTGTATGCACCTCTGCCATGTAAAGGTTCAAGTCCTTTTCCCGAAACCTTCATTGACAAGGACTGTTCGTCCTGTTTGATTATGGTATTGTTATTATACAATTGCTCTCTAACCACGCTAGGCGGACTCACATAATTTATCGGACAACGATTCGAGTTCTCTTCAATATTTACAGCAGCTGTCCCAAAAGTTGTCAATGGATTTGGCTCTATTACCCCACTAGATCCTAACTCTTTATCATATAATCTCCATTCTCCTCTTATTAAATCTAAAGCTCCAAAACGCAACGTAACCTGATCTGTAAAATTAGTCAAGAACATTCGCATAAAGCGGATTGAATTAAAATCAGAAATACTCCCTATTTTATTTTCATATTGTTTAATCGGAATTTTAAATTGTATCCATCTTGCTTCTGTTGAATTACCATTTACCAATGTCACTTGTGTATTCCTAATATCCGAAATATAGTTTTCTCCCACAGACATACCCGGTTTCATATCAATACTATACTCATAATATGCATTGATCGTATTCATGGTATTATCCCTATTGATATCCTCAACATCTGGAACTGTAGAAGAACCTCTGTTAGGAGAATTTATATTAACCGCTGAATTTCCATCTACACCATTGTAATTTTTATAGCGATCAATAACACTTCCGGTCGTATTTAAATAATAAGTATAATCATCACCCGCTGGGTCTGGTTCAGAAGCATAATTAGTATAAACTCCGCCTTCACTAGCTGTAGGAAGACCATCTAAACCAACATCTTGAGCGGTTCTATTCCCTTCATTGTTATCAAATGCATAAATTAAAGATTGAGAAGCTGGGGCATTACCCCAAACTGGTGCAGGATTTACCAAAACTTGATTAGCGCCCAGTCCGTTTTCATATAGTTTTCTACCATCTTTCAGAACATCTTCAGAAATTTCTCCAAGATTAAAATAGATTTTCCCTGAATTTGTTTTAGGCACACTCCCTTCTCCAATATAAGGATCCATTACCCAAAACTGAATGTATTCTACGTTACTTTGTTCAAAATTGGTAGCACTTAACGACCGCATAATACCCGCAAAATTATCTTTTGGTGCAGTCCCTACATTAGCTCCATTATTATAAGAACCTCTATCAGAAGGATAATAGCTTAAATCCAAAGTATTAACCACCAAGGATTGCCCTTGTACAATATCTGTCAAAGGATATAATTCTTCACTATATACTCTTCTTGTCGTATTCAATGACAAATCATCATTTGATATTCCAGATGGTTTTGATGTATAAAAAACGGGGTCAATAGAATACCAAGATAATTTTGACCTTTTAAATCCATAATCCAACCCTTCTAAATTTCCATTAAAGTTGTATTTGCTTTTGGGGTTATTTTCTGGCGTAGAAGCCAAACTCCAGGCATACGGAGAGCGCAAATCTATTGACGACTGAGAACTTTCAAAATCATCTACATATATAGTAGATTGCCCTTCAAACTGATCTCCTTTAGATGCATTAGGCAACAAATAAGCAACCTCTCCACTTACTGAAATATTCGAAGGCACATCAGTGTCCATGTTAGGGAGTTTGTTAACCAATCGTGTAAAAAAGGGAACAGGAGATGAATAATGTCCATGTAATCCAAAAATACTATTATTAACCGACTCCTGACCGTAACTTGTTTTTTGGGTAAAGGGTTTTTCACTCATATTTAAAAAAGTCCCTCCAACCATAAAATTCTCATTTATTAGGTGGTCTACATTTACACCAACAAATCTTCTTGTTTGCTGACCAAAAGTAGAATTGTTTTCTAAAGAAATTTCTATTGGCGTATTAGAAGCTTGAAGAGATGGATCCAGAATCTGAACCCTTCCCAATTGATAATTAACACTATAATCTATACCTTCTACCAATACTCTTCCTGCGGCAGTAACTTTTACAGATCCTAGAGGCACATTATAAGCCCCAATTGGAATTCCATCTCCTCCTGTTGATTTGTATTTCCCTCTTAATAAAAATTTATTCAACTCCGGATTTTGTGAAGCTACGGCTTGTGTATTTCTATACATATTAGGATTCACATATTTCTTTTGATTGGGATTATAAGTGGTCACATCCTTATAATCTTCAAACGAATTTGGAGTTTTTAATTTAGAAAACATTAATTCTCCAAAGGGTTCTTTAGTAGTAAATATCAATCTACCATTTTGTGTATCTACGGTTAGCCCAGGGACAAAATCAAAAAAACCATCACCACCCACTTGTGGATCATTATTAAAGTTCAATCTATCTACGTTTAACACTTTTAATAAAGTGGTATTTTCTACCGTATTTTCAGGAGTAGGATTTGACGGAAATGAACTCCCTTCTACAGGAGTAATATAATTTAGGGGAGATGGATTTTTATATAAAATATTAAACCTAAAATCATCTTGCACTAATTGGTACGCCCCTTGAATTTGATAAATATTTTTCATCATCAAATTCCAAACTGGGTTCGAAACGTTTGTCAAACTGCTTTTTAGCATCTTCAAGATCAAAGTTTGAGTCACAATCGTTTGATTAGAGGGCTGAGTACCCGTAACTACAGTAGGATCTACACCATCATTACCAAATTCACCCACTTGATACACCTGATCTCCAATTGAATATTGATAGGCAACCGCCAAAATTTCATCATTACCCAAACGTTGTTGCAATGATATGTACCCTAATTGTGCATTAAACGTATATTCATTGGGCAATAATTTTCGTGCGTTTTCTAATTTTGAATAATCTTGTCCTTCAATAACATTGATAGCAGTAGAAAACCCATCCTTTGCAGTTACAATTTCACGGATTTTATCATTCAAAAATCCTGTACCAGTCTTGATTAAATTTGGGTCATACTGATTGTTTTTATTATCAGAGGGGTATGACTTTATTAATGGAGCTGGCTGGTCAATAAAAAAGTTTGACGGAATAGGCTTTATAACTACCACATCATTTTGTTTACCAGCTATTGGAATACCATTTGAGTCCGCAAGTTCCCCTTCTCCCAAATCCTGAAGCGCAATTATATTCCTTAAATTATTACTAGTTGCATTGACACGATTTTGTTTATTGGTTACCCAAACCTCTATTCTCGAAATTTGAACCCTACTATCAATAAAAGGGTAACTTTTCAACGAACTATCGTACTTATCCCTAAAATATTGAGACAAAAAGTAGTGCCTGTCGTTATCATAATCCGCACCATACATTTCAAATTCTTGAATGGTTCCTCCTCCTTGAGCCACTACCTTTTTAGCTTGAGATTTCTGTTCTGAAAAAACACCTGTAACAGTTGTTTTCCCAAATTGCAACTCGGTTTTTACACCAAATAAACTTTGAGCACCAACAATCAAAGTACTGTTTAAAGGCATACTCACGTTACCTACCTCAATTTTCCGAACTATATCGTCATCTGCGGGAGTATAAGCTAACTTGAATAAGTTTTGAAACGCAAAAGTAGATTGGGTATCGAAATTAGCATTGACCTGAAGTCGGGTCCCAACTTTTCCCATCAAACTCATACTAATCCTTTGATTAAAATCGAAAGAAGTATTAGATCTATTTCTAGGAGAAAATGCAGGATTGTCTTGTTTGGTATACAATACCCCTAAATCAATTTCTACCGATCCAGTAGGCTTAACATCGATGGTATTGCTTCCAAAAATAGATTCAAAAAGTCCTGATTTAATATAATATCGAGGCAATAAATCTTTCTTTGCTGCTTCACTACCTTCTTTTTTACCATCTATTGCATCTACTTTTTTCTTAAAATAATCACTCATGGATTCTTTCAAGACTAATTTTTCATACTCTGCCGGAGATAAAACTATAGGATAATTGATATTGAATCCATCAACAGAATTGGTATAGACATAGGTATCTGTAACAGGATCGTAAGTGTAGGCAGAAAGAATGCTTTGGGGGTCTTTAATTTGAATTTTCCCTACATCATACCCTTTTTTAACGGTATCCTGAACAATTTGTTGCACTTGAGCCTGCGATGCAAAACCGCAAAATAAGACCAGCAAAAAAACATAAATTTTATGCATATCAATTAGGCTTCTTATGACTTTATAAGTTTTTTAAAGCTTTTTTAATTATAGATTCAACAGTAGCTTCGGGATCTTCTTTAACAATTTTTTCAATTATTTTCTCAGAAGTTTTCCTAACAAATCCCAAAACTTCTAGAGCAGATAACGCTTCATCTTTGTTTGTATTGCTTTGTGATAGCGTAACATCATCTAAATCGTATAATTTTAACACTTTCTCTTTCAAATCGAGTATTACTCTTTGTGCTGTTTTACTCCCAATCCCTTTTATAGTCTGAATGGTTACAACATCTCCGGATGCAATTGCATTAATAATTTGCTTTGGATCTAAAGAAGAAAGCATCGTACGTGCAATACTGGCCCCAATACCAGAAACAGAAAGTAACATCTTAAAAATTTCTCTTTCGGATTTCTCTACAAAACCGAACAAAGTATGAGCATCTTCCTTTATTTGAAGATAGGTGTACAATTTTACGAAGTCTACATTGGGAATTAACGAATACGTATGTAAAGATATATTTACATGATAACCAACTCCACCGCAGTCAATTATAACTTCCGTAGGCGATTTCTCTACTAATTTTCCTTGCAAATGTGCTATCATAAATAAAATATCTGTTCAAATATAATAAAATTTGAGATTAAAAGACAAATTGTACTACGTTTATGGCATTCACTTTTAAGTAAAAACCAACACTTTACATTTTAACCTTAAAATCTCAAACAGTATTATTCGAAACTATTTTAGTTTTCGGTTTTCAGTCGCAGTTTTCAGAGTTGCCTATAAGCATTAAGGTCACAGTTTTCAGAGTTGTCTGTAAACATTGAAATTTGCATTCTTAACACTATTAAAAAAAAAGTAAGCTGTATTATACTCCTTTTTAAACTGTAAACTGAGACTGTAAACTGAGACTGTAAACTGAAAACTGATTATTTCACTTTATTACTTTTTTCTTGTGCATCAATAACCGCTACAGCAGCCATATTTACCATTTCTTCAACACTTGCTCCCAATTGAAATATATGAACTGGACTTTTCATTCCCATCATAATAGGCCCTATAGAACCTACTTTATTCAATTCTTTCAAAAGTTTATAGGTAATATTTGCTGCTTCCAAATTTGGAAAAATTAAAGTATTTACTTTTTTTCCTGCTAATTTAGAGAACGGAAACTTTGCCGTTAACATTTCTGGATTTAAAGCAAAATCGGCCTGAACTTCACCATCAACGACAATATCTGGATGATTTTTATGTAAATAAGCGACTGCTTCTTTTACTTTTGAAGCACTTTCATTTACAGACGAACCAAAATTTGAATATGAAATCATTGCAATAACAGGATCTACTCCAAACATTTTGGCAGTTTTCGCAGTCATTACGGCAATTTTAGCCAAGTCCTCTGCGGTTGGATTCACGTTTATAGCGGTATCCGACAAAAACATAGGGCCACGACCAGTCATCATTATATTGGTAGTCGCCACTAAAGAAGCATTGGCAGCTTTCCCTACCAGTTGCAGCATCGGCTTCACAACAGATGGATAACTTCTAGAGTGTCCGGAAACCAAAGCATCTGCTTCTCCACAATTGACCATCATGGCAGCAAAATAGTTTCTTTCTCTCATGAACTTTTGAGCATCAAACAAGGAAACCCCGTTACGTTTTCTAGACTCCCATAATGTATTGGCAAATCGATCCCTTCTTTCTTGTTCTTCATCTAATTTTGGATCAATAATAGGAACATCAGCATAGAAACCAAGCTCTTCTTTTAATTCCAAAATAATTTCTTTATTTCCTAATAAAATCGGAAAACCAATACCTTCTTCCTCAACAATTTGAGCAGCTTTTAGAACGTCAAGTTGATCTGCCTCCGCAAAAACAATTCTTTTAGGATCAGTTTTGGCTCTATTGGTTATTAAACGAACCATTTTATTGTCATTCCCCAAACGATTTAAAAGCTCTTCCTCATATTTATTCCAATCTGTAATTGGGTTAAGGGCAACTCCAGAATCCATTGCGGCTTTGGCAACAGCAGGCGCAACAATGGTTATCAATCTAGGGTCAAATGGAGAAGGAATAATATATTCTCTTCCAAAAACCAATTTAGTCGCTCCATAAGCAATATTAACTTGTTCTGGAACCGATTCTTTTGCCAAAGCGGCCAATGCTCTTACTGCAGCCATTTTCATAGCTTCGTTTATTTTGGTCGCACGAACATCTAATGCCCCTCTAAAAATATAAGGAAATCCAAGAACATTATTCACTTGATTTGGAAAATCAGAACGTCCCGTTGCCATAATTACATCTTTACGAGTAGCAATAGCTAGATTATAATCAATTTCTGGTTCAGGATTTGCCATTGCAAAAACAATTGGATTATCGGCCATTCCCAGCAACATTTTTGGAGTCATGATATTCCCAGAAGACAATCCTAGAAAAAGATCTGCTCCCATTAAAGCTTGTTCAAGACTTATTGGCTCAATGTCTCTGGCATACTTTTGTTGCAATTCAGATAAGGAAGAATTGTCTTTTGTTAGGAGTCCTTTACTATTAAACATCAAAATATTTTCAATTTTCACCCCCAACAGAACGTATAAATTGGCACAGGCCAAAGCAGCAGATCCAGCTCCAGACACAACCATTTTTACGTCTTCGGCTTTTTTACCTGCTAATTCTAATGCATTTATTAAAGCCGCCGAAGAAATAATTGCTGTTCCATGTTGATCATCATGCATCACTGGAATATTAAGCTCTTCTACCAATCTTCGCTCAATTTCAAAAGATTCCGGTGCTTTTATGTCTTCTAGATTGATTCCACCAAATGTCGGTGCAATATTCTTAACCGTTTGAATAAACTCTTCTATATCTTTAGTCCCAATTTCAATATCGAATACATCAATATCGGCAAAAATTTTAAACAATAATCCTTTCCCCTCCATTACTGGTTTTGAAGCTTCTGGACCAATATCTCCAAGTCCTAAAACGGCAGTACCATTTGTAATTACAGCAACTAAATTCCCTTTGGCAGTATATTTATAAACATTATTTACATCTTTTGCGATTTCCAGACAAGGCTCAGCAACACCTGGAGAATAGGCCAAAGACAAATCTCTTTGAGTAGCATATTTTTTCGTAGGAACCACCTGAATCTTTCCCGGAGTAGGCTTAGCATGATACAACAGTGCCTCTCTTCTTTTATTATTTTTATCCATTATTTTAATTTTTTTTTCAATCTACAAAGATAACAGACTTCATTTAATCGTAAGCTTTTATCGTATTATTTTATTTTGAGGTAATTCTTAAAAAAAATAGCCACATAAAATGCAGCTATCTTTTTTTAATTTTATTTTTATTTTATGCCTTGCTTCCGCTAATATAGGAATCCAAATATTGAATGGTACTTTTTTGAAGTTCTATTATTGCTTTTACAACATCCCCTATAGAAATAATCCCAATAACGATATTATCCTCCGAAACTGGCAAATGTCGTATTCTTTTCCCTGTCATTAATTCCATGCAATATTCTAAATCATCGGTTGGCTTTACAGTCACAACTTCTGTCTCCATAATATCACTTACCATTGTTTTCTTTGAAGATTTATCCTTTAAAATAATTTTTCTAGCGTAATCCCTCTCCGATAAAATTCCTTTTAAAACAGTCTCTTCAATGACTAGAACTGCTCCAATATTTTTTTCTCCCATTATTCTCAATGCTTCGAATACGGTTATTGAAGAAGGTATAGAATAAACTTCCCTTCCTTTTACGCTTAGTATCTGATTTACAGTCATAATAATTTATTTTACAGAAGCTAAAGTTAAAAAAAAATAACACATAAACAGTAAAAATATAAAATAATTTATACAGCAAAAGAGAGTCCTCTAGTGCGGTTAGTTTTACTTTAACTTTGTTTTTCTTTCAAAAAAATAAAAAAAATGATTGAATCAAGAACACATTATTTCTCATACAATTAAACCACAAAATTCTCATCTTTCAAACCTACTCTAATTGCTAACCAACACTTAGAACCAAAAAATCATTCTATCTCTATACAATCCTCAAAAGTTTTATCTAGAAATTTATACAGAATAATTTTTATCTAAAAAAAAGGATCCGATACAAATCAATCTCTTATTATTTTAAAAAAGTAATGTTTCTGTTTAAACCCGAAAACTTAGCTCTCTTGAGAGGAGAGTTTTTAAATACTACATTAAAAGTTTCTTGGGTAATCTCTTCCCAATCATTTTTAGACATAGAAAGCAATTCTGTCCCGATAGCTATCGGGATGGGATCAAACAAGGGTTCATTGTGTGATTTCGAAAACCGATTCCAAGGACAAACATCCTGACAAATATCACATCCAAAAGCCCAATCTTCAAACTTCCCTTTCATCTCTATAGGAATGTTTTCTTTGAGCTCGATAGTAAAATACGAAATACATTTACTTCCGTCAACTACATAAGGAGCGACAATTGCTTCTGTCGGACAGGCATCAATGCAAGCCCTACACGTACCACAATGATCAGTAACAGCCGTATCATATTCTAAATCTAAATCAATAATAAGTTCGGCTATAAAATAAAAGGAACCTACTTTTTGAGTGAGTAGATTACCACTTTTACCAATCCACCCCAAACCACTTTTGGTGGCCCAAGCTCTATCAAGAACCGGTGCCGAATCCACAAAAGCCCTGCCAGAAACATCACCTATCTCGGCTTGAATAGAAAAAAGCAATTCTTTCAGTTTATCTTTGATTACAAAATGATAGTCTTGTCCGTAAGCATATTTTGAAATTTTATAGGAATCCGGATTCTGTGTCTCCGAAGGATAATAATTCAACAAAAGCGAAACCACACTTTTGGCATCATCTACCAATAAAGTTGGATCTAATCGTTTATCAAAATGATTCTCCATATAGGTCATTTGACCATTATAGTTTCGGTTTAACCAGTTTTCTAAGCGTGGAGCTTCTTGTTCAAGAAAACCAGCTTTAGATATACCACAAGATAAAAACCCGAGGCGCTTGGCTTCGGATTTGATAAATTGGGTGTATTTGAACTTATTATTTATCACTTCTAATTTAAAGAAATTAATCTTGGTCTCTGCAAATACAATAGCCCTGATAGGAACGATATCCTTTTCCTGCTTCCTTTAAGCAGGAAAAGATATAGTGAATAGCAGGAATAGCTCCTTACAATTAGAACAAGCCTCCTTGAATATTCGTTTTAATTTTTCCTAAATGCTTATAGGCTTTATCCGTTACTTCACGTCCTCTAGGTGTACGCATAATGAAACCCTCTTGAATCAAGAAAGGCTCATACACTTCTTCGATAGTTTCGCTGCTTTCAGACACGGCTGTCGCCAATGTAGAAAGACCAACGGGACCTCCTTTGAATTTATCAATAATAGTATTCAAAATTTTATTATCCATCTCATCGAGTCCATGAGCATCTACATTAAGCGCCTTTAAGGCATAGCGAGCAATTTCAATGTCAATTGTACCATTCCCTTTTATTTGGGCAAAATCACGAACACGACGCAGTAAAGCATTGGCTATACGAGGAGTCCCTCTGCTCCTACCCGCAATTTCAATAGCCGCTTCCATAGAAATAGGCATTTTAAAAATAGAAGCACTACGCTCAACAATCGATGTCAAAAGTTCCGTAGTATAATATTGCAATCGAGATGAAATACCAAAACGAGCCCGCATAGGAGCTGTTAAAAGTCCCGAACGTGTGGTAGCGCCAATAAGTGTAAAAGGGTTGAGATTAATTTGAACCGTTCTGGCATTAGGCCCAGATTCGATCATAATATCAATCTTAAAATCTTCCATTGCCGAATATAAATATTCTTCCACTATAGGGCTTAAACGATGAATTTCATCTATAAACAACACATCCCTTTCTTCCAGATTAGTTAGTAATCCAGCAAGATCTCCCGGTTTATCCAAAACGGGGCCTGAAGTTATTTTTATACCAACTTGCAATTCATTGGCAAGAATATTAGCCAAAGTAGTTTTACCTAATCCTGGAGGCCCATGAAAAAGGGTATGGTCTAAAGCTTCATTGCGCTGATTGGCAGCGGCTACAAAAACTTTAAGATTCTCTAAAACCTGATCTTGACCCGCAAAATCATCAAAAGACAAGGGTCTTAATCTTTTTTCGATATCAAGTTCCTCAGAGCTGAAGTTATTATTGGTTGGATCTAAGTTTTCATTCATTGGATAAAGGTAAAAAAAGTAATCATTGTATATAAAAAAATGCCTCTCAAGATTGAAAGGCATTTATATAATTTTGAAATATTAGTGATGTAAAACTACTTCCCCTTCTTTCATTGGAACCGTTTGAGGTACAAAATCCTCTTCGTGAGCAGGATTACTGTAGTCATAAGGCCAACGGTGTACGTGAGGAATTTCTCCTGGCCAGTTACCGTGTAGGTGTTCTACAGGTGTAGTCCACTCCAAAGTATTCGATTTCCATGGGTTTTGAACTGCTTTCTTACCGTAGAAAATACTACTAAAGAAGTTATACAAAAATACTAATTGAAAAGCTCCACCAATTAAAGCGAAAGTTGTAATCAATACGTTTACATTTTGCAAATCATCAAACAATGGAAAGTTTGTATTGGTATAATAACGTCTTGGTAAACCTGCTAATCCAATAAAGTGCATTGGGAAGAATACTCCATAAGCACAAATTGCAGTTACCCAAAAGTGTACATATCCTAAGTTCTTATTCAACATTCTACCGAACATTTTAGGAAACCAGTGATACACTCCAGCAAACATTCCATAAAGAGCAGAAATACCCATTACTAAGTGAAAGTGAGCTACAACGAAATAAGTATCATGAACATTAATATCCAAAGTACTATCTCCTAAAATAATCCCTGTTAAACCTCCCGTGATGAAAGTAGAAACTAAACCTATTGAAAACAACATAGCTGGATTCAATTGAAGATTTCCTTTCCAAAGCGTTGTGATATAATTAAATGCTTTTACAGCAGATGGAATCGCAATTAACAATGTAGTAAAGGTAAATACAGATCCTAAGAAAGGATTCATACCTGAAATAAACATATGGTGTCCCCATACAATTGTAGATAAAAATGCAATTGCAATAATTGACATGATCATCGCTCTGTATCCAAAAATAGGCTTACGAGAGTTCGTTGCAATAATTTCAGAAGTAATCCCCAGTGCAGGTAAGATTACAATATATACTTCAGGGTGTCCTAAAAACCAAAATAAATGCTCGAACAATACAGGCGAACCACCTTGGTAATGCAATACTTCACCAGCTATATAAATATCAGATAAGAAGAAAGAAGTACCAAAACTTCTATCAAAAATCAATAATAATGCCGCTGATAATAAAACTGGGAAAGAAACAATACCAATAATAGCAGTAACAAAGAAAGCCCAAATTGTAAGAGGCAATCTTGTCATAGACATTCCTTTTGTTCTAAGATTGATTACCGTAACTACGTAATTCAATGATCCCATTAAAGAAGACGCAATAAATATAGCCATAGAAACCAACCATAAAGTCATTCCTAATCCAGAACCAGAAATGGCTTGCGGCAAAGCACTCAAGGGAGGGTAAATTGTCCAACCAGCATTAGCAGGTCCTGACTCAACAAACAAAGAACAAATCATGATTACACTTGACAAGAAGAACAACCAATAAGAGATCATATTCATAAAACCCGAAGCCATATCTCGAGCCCCAATTTGAAGTGGTATTAATAAATTACTAAAGGTTCCACTTAATCCTGCGGTTAGCACAAAGAATACCATTATGGTACCATGTATAGTAACTAAAGACAAGTAAATATCATTAGTCATTACCCCGTTTGGAGCCCATTTATCTCCAAGTAATATATTGAAAATCTTGAAAGATTCTTCTGGCCAAGCCAATTGCATTCTAAAAAGCAAAGACATAGTTACACCAATTACTCCCATAATAATACCTGTAATAAGGTATTGTTTGGCAATCATTTTATGATCAATACTAAAAATATATTTAGTAATGAAAGTGTCTTTATGGTGGTGTTCGTGTTCGTGATCCTGTCCGTGATCGTGACCTTCTGCTGACATATATTTATACTTTAAATTTTCTTAATAATTATTTCATCGCTATTTTAGCAACAGCTGCAGTATCTTTCGATTGAGTTGAATCAGATTTAACCCCTCCTTCAACTGGTTCTGGAGTAGCATTAGCCGCTTTTACTTCGCTAACCAAAGTTGCTTTGTCACTTAACCATTTTTTATACTCTTCTGGTGTATCAACAACAACTTTCATTTGCATGTTATAATGAGAAGCTCCACAAATTTTATTACACAATAGTAAATAATCGAAAGTGTAAGGATCTAAAGCAGTTTCTCCCTTAGCAACAAGTTCTAAACTTTTCTTTGCTCTTAATGCATTTATATTAGCTACTTTCTCTATCATATAAGGCAAAGCTTGATACTCAGCAGTAGTATAAATTGGAGTGAAGGCAAACTCAGTAACCATCCCTGGAACACAATTCATTTGTGCTCTAAAGTAAGGAAAATAAGCCGAGTGCAAAACATCCTGAGAACGCATTTTGAAATGTACTTTTTTTCCTTTAGGAATATGCAGTTCTGAAACTACAATATCATCTTGAGCATAAGGATCTGACAAATCAACACCCAAAGTATTAACCCCTTCAATCAACCTCACATTCGCTTTACCTAAAACATTATCTGCACCAGCATATCTAGCTGTCCATTTAAATTGTTGCGCATATAATTCAACTACAATGGTATCTTCATCTTCATCAACAAACATAATATTTGTCCAAGCATAAAGTCCGTACAGAATCAAACCAGCCAAAACTACAGCAGGAATAACACTCCAAATTGCTTCTAACTTATTATTGTCAGCAAAATATAATGCTTTTTGATCTTTTTTACCTCTATATTTAAAAGCAAAATAATGCAACAAAACTTGAGTTATAGCCTGAACTATAAAAATCAATACCCAAGTGATATTCATTAAACTATCAATAAGCGCACCATGCTCAGAAGCAGGTGTATGAAGAACCAAAGGCCCCCAAGTAAATACACCATAAATTGTAAAAATGTAAATGAAGGCTAAAAAACCAAACATCAAATACCCTTGTACATTATTATCTTCATCGGTTGCAATTTGGGAATTGTCCGAAGTCGAACCTACTTGCGTTAGGTCGAAAATTTTCGTCAATTGCCATAAAGCAACAGCCAATAAAACTAAAACTATAATTACCAACAAACTTGTCATCTGTTTATCTCTTTAAATATTAATAATGAAAATGTTTACTCTCTTCTATATATGGATTTCTTTTTGGTAACAAAGGAACTTTAGTTAATGCTGAGAAGACAACAAAAATAAATAATCCAAGAAAGAATGAAACTGAAGCAATTTCAGAAATACCGATAAACCAACTTCCACCAACAGTACCAGGCATGATCATGTTAAAGAAATCAACATAATGACCTAACAATATTACGATACCAGCCATCACTAAAATCCAAGTGATTCGTTTGAAATCAGTATTAATCAAAATTAAAACTGGGAATAAGAAATTCATAACAACAGCACCAAAGAATGGTAAATTATAAACTTGAATTCTAGTAACAAAATATGTAATCTCCTCTGGAATATTAGCGTACCATATTAACATGAATTGAGAGAACCATAAGTAAGTCCAAAACACACTAATACCGAACATAAACTTAGCTAAATCATGAATATGACTTGTATTTACATTTTCTAAATACCCTCTAGATTTCAAATACACAGTAACCATTGCAATCATGGTAATACCACTTACAAAGAAACTAGCAAAAACGTACCATCCGAAAAGAGTACTAGACCAATGTGGGTCGATAGACATAATCCAATCCCAAGACATAATAGATTCAGTAACAATAAAGAAAACTAAAAACATAGCAGATATGTTAAAATTCTTTTTGTAAAAACTATTGTCATCTGACTCGTCTTGAGCTAAACAATTTTTTCTAGAGAAATAACGATATGCATTCCATCCTAACAAAAATATAGCAGCTCTTACAATCCAGAAAGGAAAGTTTAAATATCCAGCTTTATTAGCAATTATTTTATCATGTGCAACTACTTCAGGATCCAACCATATAAAAAGATGATTGAAATGTAATCCACAAAGAACTAAAAATACAAAGAAAATTACAGATCCTACTGGCAAGTAAGCCGTGATCCCTTGCATTACTCTAAAAAGAACCGGAGACCATCCAGCTTGAGCTACTTGTTGAATAGCATAAAAAACTAGGGTACCCATAGAAAGAAGCATAAAGAAAATACAAGCCACATATAATGCTGACCAAGGTTTATTTTCTAATTGATGCAAAACATGAGTTAAGTGCTCCGTATGTTCTGCTTTAACTTTTGCTTCAGCAGAAACTGCATGTGCTCCTTCAGATTCACTGCTAGCTTCATGATGACTACCATGAGCATCAGCAGCGAGTATTTTTTCAACATCTTGAATGTCTTTAGGTGCAGTTAAAAAACCATATCCAATTCCTAAAAGACCAACAGCCATTAAGACGAAAGAAAAAGTTTTTAATTTACTTGAAAATGTATACATATCTATTACGATCAGTTAGTTCAACAATTATTATTGTGCTTTTAGTTTAAGAACATAGTCAGCAACTAACCAACGTTCGTGAGCACTCATTTGATTAGCATGTGAACCCATAGCATTTAAACCATAAGTTTCTACATAAAAAATACTTCCTTCAGTAATTTCTCTGTCTTTATAATTAGGAACACCAAGAAATTTTTCTCTTTCAACTAATTTTCCTTTACCATCACCAGTTGCACCGTGACAACTAATACAATAAATATCAAAAAGCTCTTTTCCTTTGTCAGAAATTCTTTCTTCAACTGTTAAAGGAGATTTTAAATTAGCCTTAGCTAATGCATAACCTTCAGGCGTATTTGCATAGTCAAAAGGTTCAAAACCTCTATTTATTGATCCAGGAGCAGGAAGTTGACCTTCTTTACCATTTTTAAATACATCAACTGGAGCAGTCGCATACGTTTCAGCACTCACGGCTTCGTACATATTTGGAAAATATTGATAATTTGGGTTGGCATCATTATGACATGAAGCAACTAAAATCATTAAACCAAATATAAGTGTTATTTTATATAAACTTTTCATATCTACAATTAATGCTTATCGATTACTTTAACTTCTACTGCACCTGTACCCTCGAAAAAAGAAATCAATTCTTCTTCGTTGTTATTAACAGCTACTTCCATCAAGAAATGGTCATCTGTTGTTCTCACATCAGGATTTTCTGCTTCTTTAAAAGGCCATAATCTACTTCTCATATAAAAAGTAATTACCATTAAGTGAGCCGCAAAAAATACTGTTTCTTCAAACATAATAGGCACGAAAGCCGGCATGTTATCAATATAGCTAAAACTCGGTTTACCACCAATATCTTGAGGCCAATCCTGAATCATAATAAAATTCATCATCCAAGTTCCAAAAGACAAACCGCACAAACCATATATAAAAGCGCAAATCGCTAATCGTGTTGGTGCAAGTCCCATTGCTTTATCCAATCCGTGAACTGGAAAAGGGGTGAAAACTTCTTCAATATGATGATGAGCTGCACGTGTTTTTTTTACGGCATCCATCAATATATCATCGTCATTATAAATGGCGTATATAACTCTATTACTCATGATGTGAATTTTTATTAGCTTCTCTTTCTTTAATATAACGTTCTCCAGTAGCTTTCAATATTGTTTTTACCTCGGCTTGTGCAATAACAGGGAATGTTCTAGCATACAATAAGAAAAGTACAAAGAAGAAACCTATTGTTCCGATAAAAATTCCAATATCAACAAATGTAGGAGAGAACATTGTCCATGAAGATGGTAAATAATCTCTATGCAAAGAAGTTACGATAATTACAAATCTTTCAAACCACATTCCAATGTTTACAACAATTGAAATGATAAAAGAAAACATAATACTAGTTCTTAATTTTTTGAACCACATGAATTGCGGAGAAAATACATTACAAGACATCATTGCCCAATAAGCCCACCAGTAAGGTCCAGTAGCTCTATTCAAAAATGCATATTGTTCGTACTCAACTCCTGAATACCAAGCGATAAATAACTCAGTAATATAAGCAACACCTACAATAGAACCCGTAATCATAATTACGATGTTCATCAATTCGATATGTTGAACAGTTATATAAGCTTCAAGATTAGAAACTTTTCTCATAATGATAAGCAAAGTATTTACCATTGCAAATCCAGAGAATACCGCTCCAGCAACGAAGTACGGAGGGAAAATCGTAGTATGCCATCCCGGAATAACAGAGGTAGCAAAGTCCATCGATACAATCGTATGTACAGAAAGTACAAGAGGTGTTGCAAGTCCAGCAAGAACTAATGAAACTTCCTCAAAACGTTGCCAATCTTTAGCTCTACCGCTCCATCCGAAACTTAATATAGAATAGACTCTTTTGTTGAAAGGAGTAATAGCTCTATCACGCAACATAGCAAAATCAGGCAATAAACCAGTCCACCAGAAAACCAATGAAACCGAAAGATACGTTGATATCGCAAACACGTCCCAAAGTAAAGGGGAGTTAAAGTTTACCCATAATGATCCAAATTGATTTGGAATTGGCAATACCCAATAAGCCAACCATGGACGACCCATGTGTATAATTGGAAATAAACCTGCTTGAATTACAGAGAAAATTGTCATTGCCTCCGCTGAACGGTTAATGGCCATTCTCCATCGTTGACGGAATAATAATAGCACTGCAGAGATAAGTGTTCCTGCGTGACCAATACCAACCCACCAAACGAAGTTAGTAATATCCCAAGCCCAACCAACTGTTTTATTTAATCCCCAAGTTCCAATACCGGTAGATACAGTGTAAATAATACACCCCATTCCCCAAAGGAAAGCGGTTAATGCGATTGAAAATACAATCCACCATTGTTTATTTGCTTTACCTTCAATAGGTGCGGCTACGTCTACAGTTATATCGTGATATGATTTATCACCTATAACTAAGGGTTTTCTAATGGCTGCTTCGTAGTGAGACGACATAATCCTTTATTTGATTCTTAATTAATAATTTTTGTACTAGGTATTTCTAACTTTAACGTGGTATACAACATTTGGTTTTGTCCCAACATGCTCCAATAAATGATAACTTCTTTCATCTTCTGCAAGTTTTGCAACCACAGCTGCTGCATCATTTACATCTCCAAATACCATCGCTCCAGTAGAACAAGCATTTGAACAAGCGGTTTGGAATTCTCCATCAGCAATAACTCTTCCTTCGTTTTTAGCTTTCAAAATTGTTGCTTGTGTCATTTGAATACACATAGAACATTTTTCCATTACTCCACGAGAACGAACGTTTACATCTGGATTTAAAACCATACGACCTAAATCATCATTCATATGATAATCGAATTCGCTGTTTTTGTTGTACAAGAACCAGTTAAAACGACGTACTTTATAAGGACAGTTGTTAGCACAGTAACGAGTACCAACACATCTGTTATAAGCCATTTGATTTTGTCCTTGACGACCGTGTGATGTTGCAGCAACTGGACAAACAGTCTCACAAGGAGCATGATTACAGTGTTGACACATTACCGGTTGGAAAGAAACTTGTGGATTATCTCCCGCTTTTTCCATTTCATTAAATGTAGATAATGAACTAGATAAACCTGCGATATTCTCTTTTCTTTCATTGTCGCCTTCAAAAGTACTTTCAGAAGAATAATATCTGTCAATACGCAACCAGTGCATATCTCTACTTCTTCTTACTTCATCTTTACCAACAACTGGTACATTATTTTCAGCGTGACATGCAATTACACACGCACCACATCCTGTACAAGCATTCAAATCGATAGAAAGGTTAAAATGATGTCCTGTAGAACGATCGAATGAACCCCATAAATCTACTGAAGTAGCTTCAACTTCTTTATGATCCAATGAAACCATTGGTTTTTCATTCCAAATTTCTGCATCTTTGGTATTGAATATCTCTAAAGAAGTCTCTTTAATAATATCCCCTCTACCCATCAATGTTTTTTGACCTTGAACACAAGCAAATTCGTGTGCTCCATCTGCTTTTACTAATGTAATAGATTGTACATTATTAAAACCTGTATATAAGGCGTAAGCATTTATACCTACTTGCATTTCTTCTTTTAAAGCCGCTTTACGACCGTAACCAAGAGCCATACCAACAGTTCCAACAGCTTGACCTGGCTGAACAATAACTGGCACTTTATCAAAGGTAACACCATCAGCAGTAAGCGTAGCATAACTACCATTCAAACCACCATTAGCAACGATCTCGTTAGAAAGACCTAATCTTTTAGCATCAGCATTAGAAACCGTAACATAGTTATCCCAAGATACTCTTGTTAATGGATCTGGAAACTCTTGCAACCATGGGTTATTCGCTTGTTGACCATCTCCCATTCCTGTTTTAGTATACAATACTAATTCAAGACCAGCAGCAGGTTTTGCTTGCGCCAACGCATTAGCGGCAGCGCTATAATCTGCAGTACCCGCAGTAGCTGTAGGTATAGCACCAACATAAACCCCATCATGCAAAACTTTATTCCATGATGAACCAGCAATCACAGAAGCCGAATACCCTTTCAAGTAATCATAGTAAGCTCCAGGAATACCGTTTATAGATAATAAAATATCTTGAAATTGTTTTGTATTGAATAACGGGCGAATAGTCGGTTGTGTAATACTATAAGTTCCTTTTGTCAAAGCTAAATCTCCCCAAGCCTCTAAATAATGAGGAACTGGAGCAGCAATTGTAGTTAACGATGCGGTTTCATCTTCTTTTAAAGATAATGAAACTGAAGTTTTAACCTTTTTCAAACCTTCAACAAATGACTTGCTGTCTGCCAAAGTATAAACCGGATTAACACCACTCATAATTAAAGTATGAACACTTCCTGCATTCATATCTTTTACTAACTGAGCTACTTTTTCGTTTGATCCTTTACGGATTTGTCTAGTTCCTGAAGTATTAAATACTTCACTAGCCAATACTTGATTAATAGCCAAAACTAATAATTGAGCATTTTTATCTTGAATACCAGACACAAGAACTCCTTTTGAACCAGCTGCTTTTAATTGCTGAGCTGCCTTAGTAACTTCTGCTTTATAAGCTGCATCTAAATTAGTTGCAACTGAAGATCCAGTAATACTATTATAAATAACAACTAATGCTTGTTTTTGATTCGCAGTTGACATTGCAACACGCTTATCGGCAGCAGCACCAGATAAAGTCATATTTGCTTCTAATTGGAAATGACGAGACATTTTTCCGTTTTTCGGAATTCTACCTTGTGCATACCCTGTATCGTATGATCCACCTTGCCAATCCCCTAGGAAGTCAGCACCAACAGAAACGATTAAAGACGCTTTTGAGAAATCATAATCAACTAAAGCTCTTTCTCCGTAAACAGTTTCAAAAGCATCTAAAGCCTCTGAAGAAGAAACAGCATCATATATTACATGTTTAGCATTAGGATTTTTAGCAATAAAATCAGCAATCAACTTTTCAGTAGATGGACTTGCCAATGTGTTTGTCAAGAATACTACTTGACCTCCTTTTGCTTTAGCATCAACAATACTAGATTTAATTTTTGAATCAACCGCTGACCAAGTAGCATCTTTAGCATCTACTTTAGGCTCTTTCAAACGCATACTATCATATAATGACAATATAGACCCATGAATTCTAGCATTCGCAGTAAATTTTGCTCCAGCGATTTTATTATTATCTATTTTGATTGGACGACCTTCACGAGTTTTTACCAAAAGGTTAGCAAAATCAAAACCATCAAAAACTGAAGTCGCATAATAATCTGCTACTCCAGGAATAATTTGTTCCGGTTGCAGCACGTAAGGAATCGACAAATGCACGGGACCTTCACAAGCAGCAAGAGATGCCGCCGCTGTACTAAAACCAACGTACTTTAAAAAGTCACGACGCGTAGTTGAAGAAGAAGACAAAGCTGCTTCATTTCCTAAAAATTCATCAGTAGGAATTTCTTCAACAAATTCGTTATTTCTAAGCGCCTCAACAATAGAACTATTTCCGTCTAGCTCTTCAACACTTTTCCAGTATTTTTTGTTTGATGACATATTATATATAAATATTAATCTTAATAATTTTTTTTTGTTTCAAGTTTTCTTTGTTTCAAGTTTCCAGTTATAACAAAGACAACTTGAAACTTGATACTTTAAACTCTTTTTAGTAATGGCATTTACCACATTCTAAACCTCCCATTTGAGCGGCAGTCAATTTATCTACACCATACTTTTTAGAAAGTTCAGCATGAATCTTAGTATAGTATTCATTTCCTTCCATTTTAACATCGGTTTTTCTATGGCAATTAACACACCATCCCATTGTTAAAGGAGAGAACTGCTTCATAATTTCAAATTCTTGAACAGGACCGTGACAAGTTTGACATTCAATACCAGCAACAGTAACGTGCTGAGAGTGATTAAAGTAAACAAAATCAGGAAGATTATGAATTCGAACCCATTTTACAGGCTCTGTTTTCCCTGTGTACGACTGAGATGTAGCATCCCAACCCACAGCTTTATATAATTTTTGGATTTGCGCATCGTAAAATGCTTTGCTGTATTCCGGTGTAGCAGTAGCTTCTGCAACTTCAGAAATACTTTTATGACAGTTCATACAAACATTCAAAGAAGGAATACCTGCAGTTTTACTTACACGAGAAGCAGAGTGACAATATTTACAATTGATTTCATTATCTCCAGCGTGAATCTTATGAGAATAATGTATTGGCTGAATTGGCTGATAGTTTTGATCTACCCCTACTTGCATAAAGAAACCGTAAACAAAGTACGCACCAGACAACAATAAGAATATTGCAGTCACCAAAACCAAGAATTGATTTTTAACAAAAGCTTTCCAAATTGGCATTGTAGGCTCTTTAGCAACCACTTCAATACCGTTTGCCGCAGCAACTTTTCGCAATACGTTATTAACTAAAACTAACATCACGATAAGTATCACCATCACCAATGACAAAGCCCCTAAAATAACATTGTTCGAAATTCCAGTACCTTGATCTTCAGCTCCAGCAACTGACGCAGCTCCAGGAACAGCAGCAGGTGCCGCAGCCTTTTGCTCCGAAGTGTAAGCTATAATATTATCAATATCTCCTTCTGACATCTGAGGAAAAGAAGTCATTGGAATCTTATTGTTTGCCTCAAAAACTTTTACAGCGGCAGCATCTCCAGACTTAATTAAATCCGAACTGTTGTGAACCCATTTGTAGATCCAAGAAATATCATGTCTTGAAGCCACATCTCTTAGAGCAGGACCCGTTGATTTAGCATCTAACTTGTGACAAGCCGCACAATTTGCATTAAAAAGCTCTTTACCCTTTGCCGCATCGCCACCAGTAGCAGCTGCAGGAGCTGCTGAAGCTGTAGCATCCGCAGCAGGAGCTGCATCTTGCGCAAATGAAGTTAAGGAAATACTTAGCATTAGCGCTAAGCTTAAAATTAATTTCCTTGAAATCGAATTATGGTTACCCACCTTTTCCATATAGTATAATGATTATCTACTAAAACTCACTCCGCTGTTTTACAAAAATGTTAAACAACAAACGAATCTTTAATTTAAAAATTTCGACAAAAATACGACTTAAGAACTATTCTCAAAAACTTAAAATAATCTTAATTATAATTTATATTAAGTCTAAATAATGATTTTAATTTTCATTAACCCATTTAATACTATTTTTGCATTTTAAACAATCACATTATGAGAATTTTAAGATCCTTAAAATCAGTATTACTTTATACAATCCTATTAAATTGCTACCACACGGCAAAAGCACAAAGTCAGAATTCATCCCTAACTCAAGACCCGAAATTTGAGCAACTACTGAATGAAAAAAGAAAAATAAACGCCAATTTACCTTACACTGACCGCTACAAAATTCAAATATTTAACGGTCCAAGTGAAACTGCAAAAAAGACCTTAATTGAGTTCAAACAAGAGTTTAAAAACCTGGATGGAACCATTATTTTCAACACACCAAACTACAAAGTTTGGGTGGGTAACTTTAGAACTCGAATGGAAGCGGAACGCTATCTTCCAGAAATCAAAAAAAATTACAAAACTGTATTTTTAATTAAACCTAGCAAATAAATACATCTAATTATACCATTGGTCAATATATTTTAGTCCATTACAACTAACCTCACCCCAGCCCCTCCCAAAGGAGCGGGGTGCGAGATTGGGTGAATATATACTCTCCAATGGTCTTACCCCATTCTGACAGGCATCTATTAAAGAAACAACATTGAACTAAGAATCAAATATCTCTACGATTTTTAACACAATAATTCCGTTACTTTATTAAAGCCTGAATAATAGCAACGCCAAATTTAGAAGCAACTTGATTCACAAATTCGTTAAAATCAATAGGCGAAGCTTCATCCGCAGCATCCGAAATCGTACGAATAATTACAAAAGGAATATTATACTCAAAACATACTTGAGCTACTGCAGCACCTTCCATTTCAACACACAATACATCGGGAAGTACTTTTAGAAGACTTTCTTTTTCGTTGTTATTAGCGAAAAATTTATCTCCACTTGCAATCTTACCCAAAAAGACTTTTGGGTTTGAAATAGAAAAAATTTTCTGCTGTTCCGTTGAAACCAACTCCAACAACACTTTACTACTTTCTAACTTCTTTATTGCGAAAAATGATTTTTCTAATAACTCTTTTGGTGGATACAATTCTGTTTTACCTAATAAAGGAATTTCAAACTGTTTCATTATAGGACGAGCATCCATATCATGTTGCACCAAACTACTCGCAACAACAATATCCCCAATAGCCAAATCTAGGCTAACAGAACCTGCAACGCCTGTGAAATATAATTCAGTAATTCCAAATTCAACAATTAAATGCGTAACAGTAGTTGCAGAAGCTACTTTGCCCCAACGCGAAAAAACAACCACTACTTCGATTCCATTTAATGTACCTAAATAATAGGTGCGCATTCCCTTTACTATCTCTAGCTTGCCTTTAAGCAACGAAACTACACCGTTTATTTCTTCTGGCATAGCCCCAAGAATACCAATTCTCTTTATCATCATTTGATATACTTTTTTGAATATTAATTCACATTCCTTCTTTCTAATAAAACTTTAAACGCAGCCACACCCGCAATTCCAAATTAGGCTAAAATAAAAAAAATCCCAACGAATTGGGATTTTTAGGTTTTAAGTATATCGAAATTTTATTTCAATTTCTTTTTGATAGCTACTTCATGGTATGATTCAATAATATCTCTTTCTTCTATATCATTATATCCTTTCACTTGAATACCACAATCGTATCCTTTAGCAACTTCTCTTACATCGTCTTTAAATCGTTTCAAAGCTAACAACTCTCCAGTGAAGACAACAACACCATCTCTGATGATTCTCATTTTGGCGTTTTTAACAATTTTACCATCCATAACCATACTTCCTGCAATAGAACCAACTTTAGAAATTTTGAATATCTCTCTAATTTCAGCTGTACCCAGTACTTCTTCTTTCATTTCTGGCGCTAACATTCCTTCCATAGCATCTTTCAAGTCATCGATCGCTGCGTAGATAATAGAATAGTAACGGATGTCAATTTCTTCTTTATCTGCTAATTGTCTCGCATTTCCAGCAGGACGAACATTAAATCCGATAATGATTGCATCAGAAGCAGAAGCCAACATAACATCAGTTTCCGTTATAGCTCCAACTCCTTTATGAATAATATTAATTTGAATTTCATCAGTAGACAATTTAGAGAACGAATCAGACAAGGCTTCAACAGAACCATCCACATCTCCCTTAAGGATAATATTCAATTCTTTAAACTGACCTAATGCAATTCTACGTCCAATTTCATCTAATGTAATATGTCTTTGTGTACGTACAGATTGTTCACGCATTAATTGAGAACGTTTAGCGGCAATTTGTTTAGCCTCTTTCTCGTCTTCAAAGATATTGAACTTATCACCCGCAGTTGCTGCACCGTCAAGACCTAAAACAGATACTGGAGTTGAAGGACCTGCAACAGTAACTATATTTCCTCTCTCATCATGCATGGCCTTAATTTTACCATGATGCTTTCCAGCCAACATATAATCTCCTACTTTAAGAGTTCCATGTTGTACTAATATGGTAGAAACGTATCCTTTTCCTTTATCCAAGAAAGCTTCAACAACCGTACCTTGAGCAGCTTTGTTAGGATTTGATTTCAAATCTAACAATTCCGCCTCTAATAATACTTTCTCCAACAACTCTTTAACACCAGTTCCTACTTTTGCAGAAATATCATGGGATTGGATTTTTCCACCCCAATCTTCCACAAGAAGGTTCATTCCTGCCAATCTTTCTTTTACTTTTTCAGGGTTTGCATTTGGCTTATCTATTTTATTGATAGCAAATATGATAGGAACCCCTGCTGCTTGAGCGTGAGAAATTGCTTCTTTGGTTTGTGGCATGATGTCATCATCTGCCGCAATTACAATAATAGCAATATCGGTTACTTGAGCTCCACGTGCACGCATCGCGGTAAACGCCTCGTGACCTGGTGTATCTAAAAATGCAATTTTTTGACCGTTATCTAAAGTTACTCCGTAAGCTCCAATATGTTGTGTAATTCCACCCGACTCACCCGCAATTACATTTTCTTTACGAATATAATCCAGTAAAGATGTTTTACCGTGATCGACGTGACCCATTACAGTAACAATAGGTGCTCTGAATACTAAATCTTCTTCTCTATCTTCAACAACTTGAATTGCTTCTTCAATATCTACCGTAATAAATTCAACTTCATAGCCAAATTCATCCGCAACAATAGTTAATGTTTCTGCATCAAGTCTCTGGTTCATCGTTACCATGATACCAAGTGACATACACGTTCCAATCACTTTAGTAATTGGCACATCCATCATGATTGCAATTTCACCTACAGTAACAAATTCAGTAACTTTTATCGTTTTACTTCCTTCGTCAATTGCTCTTTGCTCATCATCCGATTTCTGACGGTGCGTATCTCTTTTATCTCTTCTGTATTTTGCCGCTTTAGATTTACCACCTTTACCTTGAAGTTTTTCAAGAGTTTCACGGATTTGGTTTTTAACTTCCTCCTCTGTTGGCTCTACTTTTGCTACAATAGCAGGTCTGTTTCCTTTAACGAATCCAGGTCTGGCACTTCTGTTAGCATTAAAACCTCCACCACCTGTATTTGGAGTGATTTTATTAGGATTTGGTGCTCCTGGAACTGCAGGCGGCCTTGGCGCACCCGGTTTTGGAGCAATTCTTTTGCGTTTATTTTTGTTAGCATTATTAGCTCCCGCAGCACCTGGCGCACCTGGTTTGTTAGGAGTAATTTTAGGCTCTTCTTTTTTCTTCTTAGGCTTATTGAATTGAGACAAATCGATAACTTGTCCTGTCAAAGTAGCACCCGAAAGTTTTTGATACTGAGTTGTAATAGACTCCTCTACTGGAGCTTCTCCAACAACAGCCTCTGCTTTTTTCTCAGCAACAACCTCTGGCTTATCTACTTTTTTAACCTCTTTAATACCAGGAATATGCTTAACCTCTTTCGTTTCCTCAACTGGTTTTTCAACTTTCTCAACAACTGGCTTATCTAGAGAAGGTTCTTTTTGGATTGGCTTTTCAACAGAAACCTCTTTTTGAACGGCTTCTTTTTGAACAACTTCCTTCTGAACAACTTCTTTTGGAACAGGCTTTTCTTCTTGAATTACGTCTTTAGGAGCAATCGCTTTCTCAGCAATAACGGGAGCAGGAGCTACAGCAGGTTTTTTAGGATTAAGATCAATTTTTCCTACTTGAACAGGCCCCGACAAAACAGCTCTTGCTTTAATAACTTCTTGTTGTTTCAATCGGTCTTCCTCAAGTTTGCGTTTGTCTTCAACTTCTTTTTCTCGCTCAACACGTAACGCCTCTTTCTCTTTCCTTTTCTCTTCCCCTACTTCTTTTGAAGCTTCTTTATTCCCCTTGTCGCCTGCAAACTGACTTTGTAGGATATTAAATTCCTGATCAGAAATTTTAGCGTTTGGATTTGCCTCAATAGCAATTCCCTTATCTTTTAGATAATCCACAGCTCTTTCTAACGAAATATTTAATTCCCTTAAAACCTTGTTTATTCTAATAATTCTCTCTTCAGACATAAAACCTTTTTATTATTACCTTTTTTGTTATTCCTCACTTTACTCCCGACTCGATACCTACCGAGCAAGAATTAATTGTAAAGTGGCACGTTTATCGTTGAAGATCTATTGACTAACTGTCAAATTCTTCTTTCAATATTCTCATTACATCTAGAATCGTTTCCTCTTCTAGGTCTGTTCTTCTAACCAAATCTTCTACGTCTTGTTTTAAGATACTTTTTGCAGTATCCAAACCAATTTTTGCAAATTCTTCGATTACCCAATCTTCAATCTCGTCTGAAAACTCTGTTAACTCAACATCGTCATCATCTGATGTAGAACCAGCAACATCACCTTCACGAATTACATCCAATTCATAACCGGTTAATTGCCCTGCCAATCTAATATTATGCCCACCTCTACCAATTGCTTTTGAAACTTCTTCTAGTTTCAAAAACACTTCGGCTCTTTTAGTTTCTTCATTAATTTTAATAGAAGAAACTTTAGCTGGACTTAATGCTCTTGTAATATATAATTGAATATTGCTGGTGTAATTAATTACGTCAATATTCTCATTTCCTAATTCACGAACAATTCCATGAATACGAGAACCTTTCATACCCACACAAGCTCCAACTGGATCAATACGATCATCATAAGAATCTACGGCTACTTTTGCTTTTTCGCCAGGAATTCTTACTACGTTTTTAACCATAATTAAACCGTCAAAAACCTCTGGAATTTCTTGTTCAAATAATTTTTCTAAGAACTTTTCAGAAGTTCTAGACATAATAATTTGAGGCTTATTCCCTTTCAATTCAACACTTTCAATTATACCTCTAACATTATCTCCTTTACGGAAGAAATCAGAAGGTATTTGTTTTTCTTTTGGCAATATGATTTCGTTTCCTTCATCATCAACCAAAATAACTACCCTAGGACGCACATGATGCACTTCGGCAGTGTAAATATCGCCAATAATATCTTTAAATTGTTTGTAAAGATTAGTATTGTCGTGTTCGTGTATTTTAGATATTAAGTTTTGGCGCAAAGCTAAAATGGCTCTTCTTCCCAAATCTATTAATTTCACTTCTTCGGAAACTTCTTCCCCAATTTCAAAATCAGATTCAATTTTTCTTGCTTCAGTAAGAGTTATCTCTTCATTTTCAAAATCCAAATCCTCGTCAGCAACGATTACTCTCCTTCTCCAAATCTCCATATCCCCTTTATCAGGATTGATAATGATATCGAAATTATCATCTGAACCGTATTTTTTCTTCAATGCATTTCTAAATACATCTTCCAAAATTGCCATAAGCGTTACACGATCAATAAGTTTATCGTCTTTAAACTCTGAAAATGAATCGATTAATGCTAAATTTTCCATGCGAATTCTTTAATTAAAATGTTACTGTAACAATTGCTTCTTTAATATCTGAGTAAGGAATTTGCAATTCTTTTTGAACTGTTTCTTTTCCTTTACCTAATTTTTTGGGTTCTCTAGCTTTCCAAGACAAAATTATAAAAAGATCAGTAGCTTCAACTAATTCTGCTTCAATATTTTCTGTAGCAGTTTTAACGATTAACGTTCTCCCTATGTTTTTTTTGTATTGTCTGACCAATTTTAATGGCGACCCTACTCCTACTGACGCTACTTCTAAAGAAAAATCTTGCTCTTCCCTATCTAAGTTATTTTCTACTGCACGGCTAATATCAATGCAGTCTTGCAAAACCACTCCATTATCCCCATCAATACCTATAATAACTTTAAAAGCATCTGTTATGGTAAGGTCAATTAAAAAAACCGATGGCTTTTCTAAAAGAGCTTCATCTAATACTGCTATTACTTTTTCTTTGAATGTCATATCTTTATAAAAAGAGGGGACATTAGTCCCCTCATTATTTAAGTTTTAATAAATAACGGTGCAAATATAGTGTTTTTTTACAAATCAAAAAAAATTGATTACTATTTAAAAATTTTATACCTTTAAAGTACCAACAAAAAACCCATTTTTCTAACAAAAACAAAACCAACCTATCATGAAAAGAATACTAATTCCTACCGATTTTTCAAAATACGCCGATCTAGCGATTGAAGCTGGAGCTCAAATTGCAAAAAAAAACAATGCCGAAATCGTTTTGATTCACATGCTCGAGTTACCCGGACAAACCAACGACGCCATAACTGGCGGAACAAGTATTCCTGCCATCATGTTATTCAAAAACAAAGCGGATGAAATCCTAAAAGACATCAAAAACCGTCCATATCTAAGCGGAATCCACATAAAAGAAGTCGTACTCCTAGACAATGTCTACAAAGGAATAACTACTTATTCTAATCAAAACGATATTGATTTAATTGTCATGGGATCACACGGAAGCTCAGGTTTTGAAGAAATATTCGTTGGTACCAATACTGAAAAAGTGGTAAGACTTTCAAAAATTCCCGTTTTAGTCATTAAAAACAAAATAGACGAACTAGACATTAAGAAAATAGTTTTTGCCTCTGATTTTTCTAAAGAAATAAAAAAACCATTTCTTGAATTATTAAAATTTGCTAAATTTTTTGATGCAAAGTTAAAACTAGTCATGATTTGCACCCCAAATAATTTTAAAAGCACATCGGCAGCCCAGAAAACAATGAAAGATTTTGTTGCCGAATTCGACATGCCCGACTATTCAATGGAAATTTACAACGAAACCAATGTAGAAAAAGGAATAACGAACTACGCTGACACAAAAAACGCCGACATAATAGCTTTATGCACTCACGGGAGAACTGCTTTGATTCATTTCTTTAACGGTAGCATATCAGAAGATTTGGTAAATCACACCACAAGACCTGTGATTACATTTAAGATTTAAACCTTTTTCATAAATCCCAGAAAAGCCTTTTCGATTCGGAGAGGTTTTTATTATTTCACAAAATCAGAAACTAAAAACATTAGAAATATAGAATTCAAAAGTAATCCATATCAAAATTGTAGGCATAAAAAAAAGCCTCTCAAAATTGAGAGGCTTTCTGTTGGTCTACAAGGACTCGAACCTTGAACGACTGCACCAAAAACAGTTGTGTTACCATTACACCATAGACCATTCTGTTTCGCTTAGCTACTGTTGTTTTGCTTAGCGAGTGCAAATTTAGAACAAATTCTTAGTTACACAAACTTTTTTTGCATTTTTATTCAAATAAAAATAAAAATAATTCCTTTTTCAAAAACCAAAACCATCTAAAATACTAATAAACATAAAGTTATCAAAATCGAATTCTTTTGCATAAAATTATAATAATGGGGACAAACATTAAAAAAAAAAACATTTTCTTTGTAACACAAAAAATAAATATAAAAAACACAGAAAACTACTATATGACATCTTTCAATTTCAATAAATGGAATACGATTACAGGCTGGGTTGCATTTTCAATCGCATTAATAACCTACACTCTTACGGTTGAACCTACCATGAGCTTTTGGGATTGCGGCGAATATATTGCCACAGCAGCAAAACTAGAAGTTGGCCACCCACCCGGAGCGCCATTATTTCAAATGATTGGAGCCTTTTTCGCGATGTTTGCCATAGACAAAGAACATATTGCCTTAATGGTTAATATGACCTCGGTATTTTCAAGTGCCTTTACCATACTATTCATGTTTTGGTCTTCATCCATGCTTTTGAAGAAAATAATTTCGCAATATTCAGATATTAACAAAGAGAATTCTATTGTCATTCTTGGAAGTTCTTTAGTCGGAGCTTTAGCCTATACTTTTTCAGATAGCTTTTGGTTTAATGCCGTAGAAGCCGAAGTTTATGCTATGGCCTCTTTATTAATATCATTACTTTTTTGGTTAGGATTACGCTGGGAACAAGAAATGAACACTCCAAGAGGGAATCGATGGTTGTTATTAATCTCATTAGTAGTTGGACTATCGTTTGGGGTTCACTTTATGGCTTTATTGACTATTCCTGCCATTGGGTTTCTTTATTTCTTTAAAAATTACAAAGTAGTCACCGTCAAAAACTTTCTTATTGCTAATGTGGTAGTAATTTCGGTCTTGCTTTTTATCTTTAAATTATTACTCCCTTTAACAATGGCATTCTTTGGTAAAACCGAAGTTTTCATGGTTAATTCAATGGGACTACCTTTTAACTCGGGAACTATTTTTGTAACATTACTTCTTATTGCATTCTTCTTTTTTGGATTGAAATATACCCGCAAAAAAAATCTAGTACATTACAACACTCTTATTTTATGCGTTCTTTTTATTCTAATTGGATTCTCAACTTGGTTAATGCTACCGATACGTGCCAATGCAAATACAGTAATTAACGAAAACAAACCATCAGATGCTGCCGAAGTACTAGCGTATTACAACAGGGAACAATATGGCGTAAACCCATTATTTTATGGCCCTCAGTACACCGAAGCTTTTGCTGGATTAGACGCTAACAATCCCTACCGTGACAAAGCACCTAACTACGAAAGAGATTACAAAACAGGCAAATACGTTATTGTAAACAATTATAAAAATGCGGAACAAAATAGCGACGACAATCAGAAAACTGTTTTGCCAAGAATGTGGAGTACCGATCACGTAGAAAACTACATGAATTTCACAAATCCTCCGGCATTTAGAATGAATCCCAACTATCCTTATGAGGATGATTTAGCAAAATATGGCTTAGATCCTAATCAATTAAGCGAAGAAGATTACAACAAAGCCATTGCACAATTAAAAAACGAAACCGAAAAAACCATTGCCGAGTTCAGACAAGCGTATGCTCAAAAACAAATCGACAATGAAGGCTATGTTTCTTTCCTGAAACATTACGGCGATTACTTAATCATCGAAAAACCAACTACTGCAGACAATTTTAGCTTCATGTTCGAATACCAATTTGGCTATATGTACTGGAGGTACCTTATGTGGAATTTTGTTGGAAGACAAAACGACGAACAAGGAAGATACGATTATCTGGACGGAAACTGGATAAGCGGAATTCCATTTATTGACACATTACACGTTGGATCTCAAGACAATTTACCTGCGGACGTTTTAAACAACAAAGGACGCAATGTTTATTTCTTTTTGCCTTTTATATTAGGACTTATCGGGATCATGTATCATGCAAGCAAAGACAGAAAAAGCTTTTATGTTTTACTAGTTCTATTCTTATTTTTAGGAATTGCATTAAAAATATACCTGAACGAAAGACCTTTTGAACCTCGTGAAAGAGATTACGCCTTAGTAGGTTCATTCTATGTTTTTGCTATTTGGATTGGCTTTGGAGTATATTCATTATACGAAAGTGTACGCAGCTACTTAGCTCCAAAAATTGCAGGTCCAATACTTATTGGCGGATGCTTATTGGCGGTTCCTGCACTCATGGCATTCCAAAACTGGGATGATCACGATCGTTCCGAAAAATACACTGCCACAGCAATGGCAAAAGCGTATTTACAATCATGTGATCCCAATGCCATTTTATTTACCATAGGAGACAACGACACCTTCCCATTATGGTATGCCCAAGAAATAGAAGGCATTCGTACCGACATAAAAATTGTAAACACCAGTCTTTTCATGACGGATTGGTATATTGATCAAATGAAAAGAAAAGCATACGAATCGAACCCGTTACCTATTTCATTTACCCATGATCAATACGTAGGTGATAAGCTAGATTATGTTGCGCATATCCCTAAAACAGAAAATCGTTGGGAAATAAAAGATTTTATTGCATTCATAAAAAACCCAAAATCGACTGTTGAAATGCAGAACGGACAAACTATTCATTTCTACCCAACAAATAAAATTAAATTCCCCGTTGATAAAGCTGCTATCATTAAGAATAAAGTGGTAGATCCAAAACTGATTGACTCTATTGTTCCTAGCATTGATATTGACATAAAAGGAAGCGCGATATATAAGAACAGATTGATGATGCTGGATCTCATAGCCAATAACAACTGGAAACGACCTGTTTATTTTAGCGGCGGAGCATTTGATGCCGAAGATTACTTATGGATGAAAGAATATCTTCAACTTGAAGGTATGGTTTATAAATTAGTCCCAATAAAAACAGCATTACCAAAAGATGCAGGTCAAATGGATATGGGAAGAATTGACTCCGAAAACATGTACGCCAAAGTGATGAAATGGGATTGGGGTAATAGCGAAAGTGACAAAATTTATCATGATCCAGAGACAAGAAGAGAAAGCTTAACCTACAGAATGAATCTATCTCGCTTGATGAACAAACTAATTGCCGAAGGAAAGATAGACAAAGCGAAAAACATCATTGAATTGTCCATGACAAAAATGCCTTTGGATAAATTTGGCTATTATTCTTTGGTTGAACCTTTCGCAAAAGGATATTATGATGTAGGCGAAAAAGCAAAAGCGCATGCTTTGCTTGAAAAATTGATTGGCAAATACACCGACAATCTTAATTATTATTCAAAATTAAGTCCGTCTGAGCAATCAGGCATCACGATGGAGATCATAACAGATCTGGAGCGTTATAGAGGATTGTTGCAAGTAATGAAAGACAGCGGAGATACAGCGTATTACAATAAAAGCAAAAAAACTTTTAATACCTATATCGAAATATTTGCTCGTTTTGGACGCGAAAAAGAATGATATAGTCATTAGCGAATAGCCATTAGTGATTAGCAACAGTTGCGTTTTATACACCAAAACAACATTGAAGTAATTTTTTTAAAAAAAATCTCGATCCCTATTTTTCGAGATTTTTTTTTGTCAACCAAAACTAATCACTAACGGCTAACTGCTAATGACTAATTTTTGTTTAAACTGTATTTAATCGTAGTATTGAAAGATGAATTTCTATTGGATCAAAACGAATTCCCTCATCAAACGAATTTTCTCCAATTACATTTGGGACATTCCCAATATGGAGAATAAAATCTACTTAACTTTTGATGATGGCCCAACGCCCGAAATAACAGAATGGGTTTTGGAAGTACTAAAAGAACACCAAATAAAAGCCACTTTTTTCTGTATTGGAAAAAATATCCAAAAACATCCAGCGATTTTTAATAAGATAATTGATAATGGACATGCAATAGGAAATCACACTTTTAACCATCTGAATGGCTGGAGGACTTTAACTGGAGAATATCTAGAGAACATCGACTTATGTAAATCCGGGCTTCGACTTCGCTCAGCCCCCGTTCGACTTCGCTCAGCCCCCGTTCGACTTCGCTCAGCCCCCGTTCGACTTCGCTCAGTTCCCGAAAATCTTAAATCTGAAATCTTAAATCTAAAATCCCCTCTCTTCCGTCCTCCTTACGGCAAAATAAAAACAACGCAGTCCAAAAAACTACGCCAATTAGGGTACAAAATAATTATGTGGGATGTTCTGAGTGCCGATTTTGACCAAAGTATTTCGCCTGAAAAATGCTTAGAAAACGTGTTGCAAAATACAAAATCAGGAAGTATAATTGTTTTTCACGACAGTGTAAAAGCATTCAAAAACTTAGAATATGCACTACCTAAAGCCATAGCAAAATTGAAACAAAAAGGATTTGAATTTGATGTAATACGATAAAAAGTGCTGAATTTAGATTTGTTCTTGAACTAGTCCGATAATCGTATTGGCATCCAGTTCTCCAGATTGCCTCCAGACCATAAGCCCCTCTTTATATATCATCAAAGTAGGAAGGCCTTTGATGCGTAGAGCATCAGCCAGTTCTTGATTTTTATCTACATCTATCTTTATTACCTTCACTTTATCGCCAAGTGCCGCCGCCACATCTTTAATAACGGGATGCATAAATACCGAAGGTTCGTTCCAATCTGTGTAAAAATCGATTAACACAGGAACTTGAGCGTTTATAAGTTCTCCAAATTTTGACATAAAACCAAAATGTTTAATTTCTAATACTTTCGAAAAGAGATATTATCCTGCAAATTTAGCATTTAAAACTAATTAAGCTAATTTTTCTCCCTTTATTAGTTTAACAACCGTTATTTCCGGCATAATTCCTACTCTTCCAGGGTAGGCGTGAAACCCAAATCCACGATTTACATACACGTATCTTCCTGCGTTTTCATACAAACCTGCCCATTGTTTGTACACATATTGAGCCAAACTCCATTTAAAATAACCCGGAATTTCTATACCAAATTGCATTCCGTGTGTATGCCCCGACAAAGTCAAGTGAAAATTCTTTTCGTCATGCTGAACTACATGATCCCAATGACTTGGGTCGTGACTCATTAGGATTTTAAAATCTTCTTTTGTTAAATGTTGCGAAGCTTTCTTTAAATCCCCAGCTTGCTTGAAGTTATGCCCCCAGTTTTCTACCCCAACCAAAGCTATTTTGTCGCCATCCTTTTCGATAAAAGTATGCTCATTCAATAATAATTCAAAACCAATTTGTCCATATAAATTCTTTATGGCATCAAAATTTTCTTGTTTAGCAACTTGAGTCGGCCATGTTACATACTCTCCGTAATCGTGATTCCCAAGAACAGAATATTTACCATATTTATGTTTTTTAATTCTATTAAAAGTTTCAATCCATGGATGCATTTCTTTGGCATGCGTATTGACAATATCCCCGGTAAACAAAATCATATCCGAATTTTGTTCATTAACCAAATCAATGGCATAGTTGATTTTCTCACGATTATCAAAACTCCCGCTGTGCACGTCTGAAATTTGTGTAATCGTAAAACCATCAAAAGCATCTGGTAAATCTGGAAAATATATCGCTTGTTTAATCACTTTATAATTATACTTCCCTTCGAAAATCCCATAAATCAAAGACAGAAAAGGAATCGCAGCCAATCCTAAACCAACTTGACTAACGAATTTACGTCTTGAAGGCAAAAAATCAGCATTAGCACTATTATCAATGAAATAATTGATTGATCCTGCAGCCAACCTGAATACATCCTCTCCCAAAAGAATAATTGACATTACAATCTTCGGAACATAAACCAAAAGCATCAATCCCATCGTAAACATAGTTTGCTTAGTTTGTCCTACAGAGCGATCGAATAGCGTAAAAGAATATATAATAAAAACAAAAAGAGCAAAACTAATTATCTGATAAGACACTAATACCCATTTCAACTTAATTAAAGTTCTAAAGGCTTGATAAGCATAAAGCTCAATAACAAATAAAACAATTCCAAAAAAGAATAAACGTAAGATCATTTTAGAAAATTTTTACACAAATTAACAAATTAAAAAAAGGATACTGATTTAAATTAATTAAAATTTAACGCTTATTGGAGTCATTAAATTATGTTTCATTATTTTTACCCCACTAAAAATAACACGCCTATTATATGTCTGCTCAAAAACGACTTTTCCTCCTCGATGCCTATGCATTAATCTTTCGTGGATATTATGCTTTTATCAAAAATCCAAGAATTAATTCCAAAGGAATGGACACCTCGGCTATTATGGGCTTTATGAACGCCTTGATGGATGTTATAAAAAGAGATAAGCCCGATCATTTAGCAGTCGCTTTTGACAAAGGCGGAAGTACATACCGATACGAAATGTACAAAGAGTACAAAGCGCATCGTGACGAAACTCCCGAAGCGATTAAAATTGCCGTTCCATACATTCAAGAATTATTGAAGGCTATGCACATTCCGATTATTGAAGTTCCCGGTTTTGAAGCCGATGACTTAATTGGAACCATTGCCAAACAAGCCGAAAAAGAAAACTACCAAGTATTTATGGTAACTCCGGATAAGGATTTTGCCCAATTGGTATCCGAAAATATATTCATGTACAAACCCGCCCGTATGGGCAATGGCATAGAAATCTGGGGAATTCCAGAAGTACTAGCCAAATTTGAAATTGAACGTCCGGAACAAGTTATCGATTTTCTAGGAATGATGGGCGATGCTGCCGACAACATTCCAGGATTACCCGGGGTTGGAGAAAAAACAGCCAAGAAATTCTTGGCAGAATACGGCTCAATGGAAAATCTTTTGGCCAACACCCATCAATTAAAAGGCGCCATAAAAGATAAAATCGAAGCCAATGCAGAGTTGGGAATTTTGTCTAAAAAATTAGCCACCATCCTACTCGATTGCCCCGTAACATTCAATGAAGCTGACTATGAATTATCAACTCCAGATGTAGAAAAAACCGATGCCTTGTTTCAGGAATTGGAATTTCGCCAGATGAAAGCGCAGTTTGATAAATTGTACAATCCAACAGCAATAGACAATGGTAATAGCAATGGCAATGAAGAAAAGGCTGTCAAAAAAGCCCCTGCTAAAAAATCTAATGAAGACCAATTTGACTTATTTGGTTTTTCCGACGAAGAGAGTGACGAAGTAAAATCGAATTCATATTACGCAACTTTAGAGAATACGGAACATTTTTACCAAAGTATCCATGGAGATTTTGCCGTAAAATTGCTTTTGCAAAACTTAATGAACCAAACTTCGGTTTGCTTTGACACTGAAACCACTGGAATTGATGCCTTGAATGCCGAATTGGTTGGGATGTCATTTGCTTTCGAAAAAGGAAAAGCATTTTACGTTCCGTTTCCAGAAAACCAAGAAGAAGCACAGGTTTTGGCCGATAAATTCAAGCCTTTTTTCGAAAGTGAAACCATCGAAAAAATTGGCCAAAATATCAAATACGATTTAAAGATTCTTTCTCATTATGGTGTTCAAATCAAAGGAAAGTTATTCGATACGATGATTGCCCATTATTTAATCAACCCAGATATGCGTCACAATATGGATGTTTTATCGGAAACGTATTTGAAATATTCGCCAAAATCTATCGAAGCTTTAATTGGCAAAAAAGGTAAAAATCAGAAATCGATGCGCGAGGTGGCTTTGGAAGAAATTAAAGAATACGCTGCCGAAGATGCTGACATTACCTATCAATTGAAGCAAAATTTCAGTCCGATTCTCGACAAAGCCGAAACCAAAAAACTATTTGACGAAATTGAGATTCCGTTAATTCCAGTTTTGGCAGCAATGGAATTAGAAGGAATCAATCTTGACGTTCCTTTTCTAAAATCGATGTCGGTTGAAATGGCTGTCGAAAGCAACGCATTGGAACAAAAAATTTACGAAACCGCTGGCGAGAAATTCAATTTGGCTTCTCCAAAACAGCTTGGCGATGTTTTATTTGACAAATTAAAAATAGGTGGAGCCAAACAAAAGAAAACCAAAACAGGTCAATATGCCACTGGCGAAGAGGTTTTATCCTATTTGGCGAATGACAACGAAATTGTTCGTGATATTCTCGAATGGCGACAAATGGTAAAATTGCAAAGTACTTATATTGATGCTTTACCCAACCAAGTTGACGCAAAAACGGGACGAGTTCACACCGATTATATGCAAACCGTTGCCGCAACTGGACGATTAAGTTCGAACAACCCTAATTTACAAAACATTCCTGTTCGTACCGAAAGAGGACGATTGATTCGAAAAGCTTTTATTCCTAGAGATGAGAACTATACTTTACTTTCTGCGGATTACTCACAAATAGAACTGCGCATCATTGCGGCATTGAGTGGTGAAGAAAATATGATCAAAGCTTTTCAGAACAACGAAGACATTCACAAATCAACGGCTTCAAAAGTGTTCAATGTACCGCTTGAAGAAGTTACAAGAGAACAAAGAAGCCATGCCAAAACGGTGAATTTTGGAATTATTTATGGGGTTTCTGCCTTTGGATTAAGCAATCAAACCTCATTATCAAGAAGTGAAAGTGCCGCTTTGATCGAGGCTTATTATCAAACCTATCCTAGATTGAAATCGTACATACAGGAACAAGTTGAATTTGCAAGAGAAAACGGCTATGTCCAAACCATATTAGGCCGTCGTCGTTATTTGAAAGACATCAATTCAGCCAATGCCATTGTTCGTGGTGGAGCAGAACGTAATGCCGTAAATGCCCCTATTCAAGGAAGCGCTGCCGATGTGATTAAAATCGCCATGATTAACATTCATAAAAAACTAACTTCAGAGAACTGGAAAAGTAAAATGTTATTGCAGGTTCATGATGAGCTTGTGTTTGACGTACACAACTCCGAATTAGAAAAAATTCAGCCCATGATTAAATATGAGATGGAAAATGCTTTTACAATGGCGGTACCATTAAATATTGAAATTGGTTTAGGTAAAAACTGGCTGGAAGCGCATTAGAAAATAGTCTTTTTACAATTTAAAATATAGATTTTGTAACTTTGTTTAAAAGTAAAAATTATGCCTGTAATAAGTTTGTTTTATGGCTTAATAATTTCAATGTACTATTTGGTAATAAGCAACATAATTTGCCCCATATTCATGTGAAATATAATGAATTTGAGGCGGTATTTTCTATACCCGACGGGGAATTATTAGAAGGAAAACTGCCTAATAATAAGACCAAACTTGTAAAAGCGTGGATTGAAATTCGACAAGAAGATTTAATGGCTGACTGGAGTCTAGCCATCAAAGGCGAGCCTGTTTTTAAAATTGAACCCTTAAGATAAATGATATGTTTCCAAAAATCACAACTGCTATACCAAAACCAGATTATAAATTAGAGATCGAATTTGACAATAAAATCTGGAAGGAATTCTCTGTCTTACCCTATCTTAATTATCCTGTTTTTCAACCCTTGAAAGACACTTCGTTTTTCAACAAAATTATTGTGAAATATGATACAGTAGTTTGGGGAAAAGAAGAGATAATAGATTTTGATCCTTTTACACTTTGGACAGAAAGTACAGAAATATCAAAAAAAAGTGCTACTACATGAAACATCTGACATAAAAAAGGCAATCTAGATAAAATATCGATTGCCTTTTTTAGTATTTTCTTTTATATTTTAATCAGAATCGTTAAACAATATAAAAAGGAATTACAATCTTCTCGTAGACTCTCGTTCCTTAAGTTTGGTTCTAATCACTAACGTTTCATACGGACTTTCCTCTTCTTCTTCAGACTCTAGTCTTTTGATAAGCAATTTAGCCGCTACTTCACCAATTTCAATTCCGTGTTGACTTACTGTGGTTAAGCTTGGCGACAAACGTCTGGAAGCAAGAATACCATCGGCAAAACCGATAATTTTAAGATCCTTTGGGATTTTATATCCTTTTTTAACGCCTATTTTTAAAGCAGCAACCGAATCATTTTCATCCAAAGCAAAAACACCGTCAACAAGATTATTGGAGTACACCTCTTCTATCTGCTCCTTCAAATCAAGTTCTGTATCGGTACGCACAATAATATTTTCATTAACTGCAATATTATTATCTTTCAGCGCTTTAAAATAACCCTCGGCTCTTAACTTACCAACACTTAAATTATCTACCGAAGAGAATAAGGCAATATTTTTACATCCTAAATCAATCAAATGCTGCGTTGCATTTAGTCCCGAATCAAAATCATCAACAATAACTTTATCACAATCTACCTCGTCTGTTGTCCTGTCAAACATAACGATTGGCGTACCATCAATAATGATTTGCTTAAAATGATTATAATCCCCTAATTTCTGAGCTTCTTCGGATATCGACAAAATAAATCCATCAATCGTACCATTGCTCAACATTTCTAGGGTATGCGCTTCTTTTTCGATCGATTCATTAGAGATACACATAATTACGTTGTATCCTTTTTTATCAGCTACTTTTTCTATACCGCTAAATACTTTTGCAAAAAATGAATTTAGAATATTGGGTATAATTACTCCAATGGTTTTGGTTTTTCTGTTTTTCAGGTTCAATCCGATAACATTGGGTTTGTAGTTTTTTAATTTTGCATATTCTTTAATTCTAATTTTTGTTTGTTCACTAATTTCTGGACTGTCATTAAGTGCTTTAGAAACGGTAGAAACCGAAACATTGAGTTCTTTTGCAATTTGTTTTAATGTAGCCTTTGCTTTCATTGGGATGTGGAATTTAGTGGTATTTAAGAAACTTTAAAAAATGAAAAAATCAGAATTTATCAATACTTAGCCATATTATTATAAAAAAACAACAAAAACACAAGCATTTAAACAGATAAAAGCGAAAAGTACAAAAAAATTACTACAACCAAAAGATTTTTGAAGCAAAATATAGCAAATAAAGATTCTTTAATAAAAACAAAAACAGAATACGATAAATATACATTTGATAATCAGCGCAAACCATATTGAAAAATAATCAATTAAGGTATTTGTATTTAAAATAATTAATTGTACTTTTGCAACCCCTTTATTGGGGATGGAATGTTTAATTAAAATATATTATTGTGAACGCATTAAGCTACAAGACAATTTCAACAACAAAAGCCAATTCTGTAAAAGAATGGATAGTTGTAGATGCTGACGGTCATAACTTAGGTCGTCTTGCTTCAAAAGTCGCTATGATTTTAAGAGGTAAGTACAAACCAAGTTACACACCACACGTGGACTGTGGAGATAACGTAATCGTTATCAACTCAGAAAAAATCAACCTAACAGGTAACAAAATGGATGAGAAAACATACATCCGTCACACTGGTTACCCTGGAGGACAAAGAACTTTAACTGCTAAAGTATTGCAAGCAAAAAACCCTGCATTATTAGTAGAGAAAGCTGTAAAAGGGATGTTACCTAAAAACAAATTAGGAGCTGAACTTTTTAGAAATTTAAATGTTGTTGTAGGATCTGAGCACAAACAAGGGGCTCAAAAACCTAGAACAGTTAACCTTAACGATCTTAAGTAATGGGAGTTATTCACAAAATCGGTAGAAGAAAGACCGCTGTTGCACGTGTTTATGTTTCTGAAGGAACAGGAGTTATCGTTGTAAACAAAAAACCATTCGCAACTTATTTCCCAACTGCTACTTTACAGTACAAAGTTATGCAACCAATGTCTATGACAGAGAACGCTACTAACTTTGACGTAAAAGTAAACGTTTACGGAGGTGGTTCAACTGGACAAGCAGAAGCTGTAAGAATGGCATTGGCACGCGTTATGTGTGAAGTAAATGCTGAAAACAGAGCTATCTTGAAACCAGAAGGTTTATTAACTAGAGATCCAAGAATGGTTGAACGTAAGAAATTCGGTCAGAAGAAAGCTCGTAAGAGATTCCAATTCTCTAAACGTTAATATTGCCTGTCTTGTTCAATTAGGACAAGACATCCTAGAATGTATTAAAAATTTTAAAACAATGTTGTTGTTGCCTACCGAGGTAGGAATTAGTTTAGCATCTAAATGGGTTGAAAAAGAGTTTAGAAGTTTAGAAGTTTAAAAGTTTAGTTGAACTAAACCTTATAAACATCCTAAATTTATAACCTTTAAAAGAACACATTGCTAATCAACAGAACGTAAACTAGTACAAAAAATGTCAAACAAAGTAGAAGTAAAAGAATTACTAGAAGCAGGTGTTCATTTTGGACACATGACTAGAAAATGGGATCCAAACATGGCTCCTTACATTTATATGGAGCGTAATGGTATACACATTATCAATCTATATAAAACTGCAGCAAAAATTGAAGAAGCTAATGAAGCTTTGAAAAAAATCGCTGCATCAGGTAGAAAAATATTATTTGTTGCTACCAAAAAACAAGCAAAAGACATCGTTGCTGAAAAAGCAAAAGCTGCAAACATGCCTTACATCACTGAAAGATGGCCTGGTGGAATGCTAACTAACTTCGTTACAATTAGAAAGGCAGTTAAAAAAATGTCTACTATTGATAAAATGAAGAAAGATGGCACATTCATGACCCTTTCTAAAAAAGAGCGTTTACAAGTTGATCGTCTTCGTGCTAAACTAGAGAAAAACTTAGGTTCAATCTCAGATATGTCTAGACTTCCTGCAGCATTGTTCGTAGTAGATATCAAAGCTGAACACATCGCAATAAAAGAAGCTCAAAAATTAAACATTCCAGTTTTTGCAATGGTTGATACTAACTCTGATCCACGTGAAGTAGATTATGTTATCCCTGCAAATGATGATGCTTCTAAATCAATTGATAAAATTTTATCTTTAGTTACTGCTTCAATTATCGACGGTCTTGCAAATAGAACTTCTGATAAAGAAACTGATGCTACTGAAGTTGTTGCTGAAGTTGAAGCTCCAGCAGCTGAAGCTCCAGCAGCTGAAACTCCAGCAGTTGAAGCTCCTGTAGCTCCAGCAACTGAAGAATAAATCAAATTTTAAATTCCAAAATTTAAATTCCAAATTCCATAAAAAATTAGAAACTATATGTTGATAATTTATTAAAATTGGAATTTAGGATTTAGAGCTTGGAATTTTTACTTTTATAACATTAAACACAAAATATTATGGCAACAATTACTGCTGCAGACGTAAATAAATTAAGAACAATCACTGGTGCAGGTATGATGGACTGCAAAAAAGCCTTGGTTGAAGCAGAAGGAGATTTCGATTTAGCAATTGAAAACTTACGTAAAAAAGGACAAAAAGTAGCTGCAAACCGTTCAGATAGAGAATCTACTGAAGGTGCTGCAATTGCTGTTGTTAATGCAGATAAAACTGCTGGTGTTGTTATCACATTAAACTGTGAGACTGACTTCGTAGGTATGAATGAAAACTTTGTAAAAATGGCTACTGAAATGGCTAATTTAGCATTGACCTTCAATACAAAAGAAGAATTTTTGGCTGCTGATTTCAACGGAATCACTGTTGCTGAAAAATTAATCGAGCAAACTGGAGTTATTGGAGAGAAATTAGAAATCAGAACTTTCGAGAAATTAGAAGGTGCTTTTATCGGTTCTTACATCCACTCTGGAAACAAAATCGCTACTTTAGTTTCTTTATCTGCAAACATCGCTGGTGCTGACGAAGTAGCTAGAAACATCGCTATGCAAGCTGCAGCTATGAACCCGATTGCTTTGAACGAAGCTGGTGTTGACGCATCAATCATCGAGAAAGAAATCGAAATTGCAAAAGACTTATTGCGCCAAGAAGGAAAACCAGAAGCTATGTTGGAAAACATTACAAAAGGTAAAATTCAACGTTTCTACAAAGACAACACCTTGGTAAATCAAGATTACATCAAAGATAACGCCTTAAGCGTTGCTGCTTATGCAAAATCTTTAGACAAAGATCTTATCGTAACAGGTTTCAAAAGAGCTGCTTTAGGATAATCTAAATTAGATTTAAAATATAAAAAAACCCATCTTGTTTCATTACGAGATGGGATTTTTGTTTAAAATCATTTCTGGAGTTTTTACAAAATGACTTTCAATTCATCCTCAAACTAGAATCCCTTGCTATAATACTCGTTTCAAGCTCGATTGTTCTAGGAATGAACACCTTCCCTTCTTTGTGGCAAAGCATTTCTTCGAGCAATAAGGCAAAAGCAGCAACTCCCATTTCATAGCTGGGCTGATCAACCGTACTTAATTTTGGTGTTATTACTTGCGACATAAACCAATTACTGAAACCAATTACCGCAATTTGATTGGGCACTTGAATCCCCTTTTCATTAAAATACGCCAAAACGCCAACCGCAACCAAATCAGTAATCACAAAAATTCCGTCCACATCTGGGTGTTCCGCAAGAATTTGTTTAGCAAACTCGACTCCTTCTTCAAAAGTGACATTCTTGCACGTATAAACCAATTTAGAATCGTAAGGAATACCATTGTTTTCCAACGCTTTTTTATAACCCAGAAAACGATCAATCGCATTTTGAGGGTTTTCAGGACCTCGAATATGCGCGATTTTTTTACATCCTTTGTCTATTAAATGCTGTACTGCTTCCATCGCCGCTTTTTGGTCTTTGATAACAACCTTTGAACTCGGAATTAATTTAGAAATTTTATCAAACTGAACGAAAGGAATCTCTTTTCTGAGGATTTCTTTGATATGAGAATCATTATTGGATTCATTAGAAAGCGACATTATAATTCCGTCAACTCTTTTATTAATTAAAAGCGCCACTTGTTTCTTCTCTAATTCCAAGGATTCATTTGATTGCAGAATAATAACCAGATACCCGTTTTTCTCGGCTTCGGCGATAATCCCGTTAATTACATTCGAGAAAAAATGATGGACTACTTCAGGAATAATTAATCCAATGGTTTTAGACTCTTTCGTCCGAAGATTTACAGCAAAACTATTGGGGGTATAATTGAGTTCTTCGGCCAAAGCAAGCACTTTTTCAATAGTTTTTTTACTAACATCGGGCTTGTTTTTTAATGCTTTCGAAACAGTGGTAATAGATATTCCTAAAGTTTCTGCAATTTCTTTTAGAGTTGTCTCTTTCATTTAACAATTATTAGATTTTTTGCAACTATTCAGCACTATAACTTTAGACACTAAGCAACCAAGTTACTAAGATTCTAAGTTAAAGAAAAAATAGCTACAAATAGCTTTATTCCTTTTTTACAAACCTGGTGTATTAATCCTAGATTTTCGAGATAATTATTTTGTTCGCTTTCAAATCCCCTCTTAAAACTGAATACTTTCTGAACACATACAATTTACTATTCAATATAAAATCGCAAACGTTTGCATAGTTTTCGCAAACGTTTGCAATAGGATTTTTGTATTATTTCTATAAGCTAAAACTACATTTACAATAAATTAACGTTAAATTTATTAATCAAACAATTTTAAACCATGAAAAAAACCATTTATTTATTAAAAAAAAGTAAATTGATTATAGCACTATTGCTATTCAATTTGGCTTTTTCCCAAAACTCCACACTATCAGGGGTTGTTACCGACGCGAAAGGTAATCCTATTGCAGGGGTAAATGTCACCATTCAAGATACAGAAAAGACAACTTCAACCAGTTTTGACGGGAAATATGAATTTTCAAATCTACAAAACGGAAACATTGTTGTCATAGCATCCTTTATTGGTTATAAAAGAAAACAAACTTCTGTCAGCGTTAACGGAAATACAACTCAAAATATCTCTATTGACGAAGACGCAAATCAATTAAACGATGTAATTATCACAGGCGTTGTTAGTCCGAGAACTAAAATCAAGTCCAGTGTATCTGTCACTTCATTAGGAGCAAGACAAATAGAACAAGCAGCACCAAGATCTACTGCTGAAATTTTTAGATCAATCCCAGGTATTCGTTCTGAATCATCTGGCGGAGAAGGAAATTCGAATATTTCTGTGCGTGGTGTACCAATTTCCTCTGGAGGATCTAAATATTTACAAATTCAAGAAGATGGACTACCAGTACTTTTGTTTGGAGACATAGCTTTTGCAACTGCCGATATTTTTACTCGATTTGACGGGAATGTAGCAAGAATTGAAGCCATTCGTGGTGGATCTGCTTCTACATTATCCTCTAACTCTCCTGGCGGAATCATCAACTTTATTAGCAAAACCGGAAAAACGGATGGCGGAATGATGAGAACCAGTTTTGGTTTGGATTACAACAATTTTAGAACCGACCTAGACTATGGCGCCAAAATTGGAGAAGGTCTTTATTTTCATGCTGGTGGGTTCTACAGAGCTGGCGAAGGCGTAAGAAAAACGGGTTCTACATCTAATAACGGCGGACAAGTAAAATTCAATATCACAAAAGAATTTCAAAAAGGGTCAGTGACTATTTATGCCAAATTCTTAAACGACAAAGCGGTTGCTTACATGCCTATGCCTGTGCAAGTAACGGGAACAAATGCAAATCCTACTTGGGAAAATGTTAGCGGTTATGATGCTACAACGGGTGCTTTGCAATCCATTTATTTGAACCATAATGTAGGACTTGGTACAGATGGCGAATTAAGAAGAGGAAAAGTTGCTGATGGAATGAACCCTGTTTCAAAATCAATTGGTGTTAGTGCTGCATTCGATTTAGATAATGGTTGGAAAATAAGCGAAAACGGTCGTTATTCTGCTAATAGTGGTGGTTTTATCGCTCCATTTCCAGCAGAAGTTAGCTCGGCTTCAGCAATTGCTACTTCCTTCGGAGCAGGATCTACTTTGACTTATGCAAATTCAGGAGCTCCCTTTGACAATCCAAATGGGTTAGTAAACAGAATACACATGTTTGACACTCAATTAAATGATTTTAATAACTTTATGAATGATTTAAGAGTAATAAAAAAATATGAGAAAATAGGAATCACTGCTGGTTACTTCAAATCTATTCAAAACATTTCGATGTCGTGGTTGTGGAACTCTTACCTTCAGGAGGTTTCGGACAATAATCCACGACTTATAAATGTAACCAATGCTGCTGGAACGCTATTGTCAGAAAACGGCTTGTATGCTTATGGCGTACCTGCTTGGGGCAACTGTTGTACCCGAAATTACGATACTCAATACAATGTTTCGGCTCCATACGTAAATATAACTGTTGATGCAACAGAAAACCTTTCGCTTGAAGGAGGTTTACGTTATGACATGGGTAAAGTTTCGGGTTCATTCGCAGGTAATTCACAAACGATCTACGACATCAACAATGACGGCGTTATTTCTACTCCAGAAAAGAGCGTTTCTGCTATAAATACAGCAAAAGAAACCGCCGTTAATTACGACTATGATTATGTGTCTTATACTTTGGGAGCTAACTATTTATTAACACCAAAACAATCTCTTTTTGCCAGATATAGTAAAGGTGCTTCTGCAAAAGCGGATCGTATTTTGTTTTCAGGATTGGATTATTTAGATGGGAATAAAATCAACGCATTAGACTTTTTGGCACAAGCTGAAATCGGTTATAAACAAAAATTCTCTAAAGGATACGTTTACGCAACTGCTTTTCATTCTAAAACAGACGAACAAGGTGGGTATGAAGCTACCTCAAACAGCATCATCAAAAACAATTATAAATCTTATGGTTTAGAGTTAGAAACATCTTATAGTGTAAATGATAATTTTAGTGTAAACGGAGCTGTAACCTACACAAAAGCAGAAATTACATCCGGCGACAACAAAGGAAACGAAGCCAGAAGACAGCCAAAACTAATGTATAATTTCATGCCGACGTACCGTTTTTTTGACAACAAAAATACAATTGGGTTGAGTTTTATTGGTCAAACCAAAGCTTTTGCTCAAGATTCAAATCTACTTGTAATGAATGGTTTTGTAATCGTAAATGGTTTTGTTGAATTTGAAATCACAAAAGGGTTTTCAATAAATCTTTCAGCAAACAACCTATTTGACACCCTAGCAATTACCGAATCCGAAGAAGGAAGTATCACAGAGAACACGGTAAACAATGTTAGAGCAAGACCTATGCCAGGAAGATCAATATCTATGGCTTTGACTTACAAATTTTAAAAGTATATTTTGTTTTAGTTAGTTGACAATTCCTGTACTTTAAAAATACAGGAATTGTTTTTAATAAAATCCATAATTCTTATGCGAAAAATGTTTTGGATTAATTGATTTACTTATAAACGGTATTATATGACCTTTAAATATATCGAAATGAAAAAAAAAGTCAGTTTGTTTTTGCTGTTTTTTACTCTTTTTCAATTTAATTTGAAAGCTCAAGCTATTGAAAAAATAGGGAAATTGAATGAAGAAACAAAAAAAGTAATCCTTATTTACGGCAGTCCAGATTGCCATTATTGTACCGATACTAAAAATATTTTAATCGAAAATAAAATCGATTTCATCTTTTACGATATCGATACAGATAAAGCAGCACTTAATGAAATGCTGGCTAAATTAAGAAAAGCCAACATAAACACAAATAATCTCGGAATTCCAGTGATTGATAAATATGGAGAAGTGTTTACAAACAACACCGCTTTTGATGATTTTATAAAAAAAATAATCCCCTAAGTTATGTTCAAAAAAGCAAAACTGAATTTTTGGCAAATATGGAATATGAATTTTGGTTTTTTCGGAATCCAGTTCAGTTTCGGATTGCAACAAAGCAATATGAGTGCCATATATAAATATTTAGGTGCAGAGGAAGCAAGCTTACCAATGCTTTGGCTGGCTGGGCCTATCACCGGTCTGATAATCCAACCTATCGTTGGCGCTATTAGTGATGGAACTTGGTCCCCAAAATTTGGTCGTAGAAAACCATTTTTTTTAATTGGGGCGTTAATTTCGAGTGTAGCATTATTGGCAATGCCATTTTCAAACACCCTTTTTATGGCAGCGAGTTTGCTGTGGATTTTAGATGCCGCAAACAATTTGGCTATGGAACCTTATCGCGCTTTTGTTGCCGATAAATTAGACCAAAAACAACAATCTTTAGGTTTTTTGATGCAGAGTTTTTTTACGGGTTTAGGTATTACTTTAGCCAATTTTACTCCGGCTATATTGGTTTCCGTAGGGATTTTGGCCATTACCGATAAACTATCCAATGGAATTCCAACCTACACCTATTGGGCGTTTTTTATTGGTGCCTTTGCGTCTATAACATCTGTTTTGCTCTCCGTAATAACAACCAAAGAATATCCGCCTACAGCTGAAGAATTAGCAGTCATTGCCGAAAAGAAAAAACAAAACATCTTTAAAACCGTTTGGGTAGATATTGCAGAAGCCTTTCGAACAATGCCTATAACGATGAAACAACTGATACCGGTAAAATTTTTCACTTGGTATGCTATGTTCTGTTATTGGCAATACATCACTTCAACGCTTTCAATTTCTATTTTTAACACTACAGATCAGGCTTCGGAAGGATTTTCGAAAGCACAATTACTAACGGGAAGTTTAAACGGAACCTATAACATTGTTTGTTTTATGGTAGCCTTTTTGCTAGTTCCATTGGCATTAAAAATTGGAGCAAAAGGAGTCCATTTTTTCGCACTGCTATTAGGCGGAATTGGCCTTTTGTGCATTCCTTTTTTAAACAATGTCGATGTACTGTTTACTATGCACAACCCGTTTGGAGAAAATGTAGCAGTAACAACTATATTTCTGTATTCATTTGGTTTGGGAATTTCTTGGGCGTCCATGATGGCGATGCCGTACCAACTTTTGGCAGGATCCATACCTAAAGATAAGACGGGAGTTTATATGGGGATTTTCAATATGTTTATTGTTATTCCAATGGCGATTCAAGTCATAACCATGCAATATTTTGTATATGATTTATTAGACAAAAATCCAGTTAACGTAATTAAATTGGCAGGTGTGTTTTTAATAATTGGGGCAGTATTAACCCTTTTTATAACCGTTAAAAACAGAAAAGAAGTAACAAACTGATGAAAGATATAGACTACATAAAAGCAATTGAATTACTCCACAACTGCTCGTCTCCCGAAGGTTTTTTGGCGAGTGCTCAAAACATTTCCAATTACAAGAGAGTTTGGGCTCGTGATGGCGTTATTTGCGGATTGGCAGCTTTGGCTTCGGGTGAGGATGATTTGATTGCTACTTTTCAAAAAACATTGGAAACATTGACAAATAACCAACATTATAACGGAACTATTCCCTCCAATGTAATGACCAATGGCCATGAAACCGAAGTAAGTTATGGTGGTTTGGCAGGAAGAGTCGATGCCGTAACTTGGTTTATCATTGGGATTTGTCAATATGCATTTTATAAAAAAGACAACACTTTCGTAAAAAAACACGAAGGAAACATTCAAAAATGCTTGCAGCTACTAGAGGCTTGGGAATTCAATAACAAGCACTTGTTGTATGTGCCACTTTCAGGAAACTGGGCAGATGAATACATTACGGATGGCTATGTCTTGTACGACCAATTACTGAGAATTTGGGCTTTGAAAAGCTATAACCATTTTGCAAAAGACACTTTTATTACAAGCAAAATTGAAAAAATAACAGAACAAATTGAAATTAATTACACCTCAAATTGTATTGGAGAGAAATACCACGAAAGAGCATATAATGAAATGAAAATTCAAAATTTCATGCCTTGCTCTTTTTCTCCTGCTGGTTATAAAACGCAATTTGATGCTTTTGCGAATTCTTTGGCTTTGTACCTGAATATTGGAAATCAAGATTTTCAAAACAGCATTTTGGATTACACTATAAAACTTACGCGTGAGAGACCATTACAATTGATTCCCGCTTTTTGGCCGCCAATTCAAGAGCAAGATTTAGATTGGAATTTACTCAAAAACAATTGCAAATATGAATTCCGGAATTATCCAAATGAGTTTCATAATGGCGGGAGCTGGCCAATGGTTAACGGTTTCTTCGGCTTGGCTTTGCTTGCCAAAGAAAAAAATGATGAAGCCGCAGCACTATTAAACGCTATAAATGAAGCCAATGCCATAGCGAATTACAGCTTCTATGAAAACTTCAACAGCGAAACAAAAGCACCGAACGGCGTCCCTTTTTGCGCTTGGAGTGGAGCGGCAACCATAATGCTGCATCAAAGTATACATACAAATTTTAAGTTTTTAGTCTAAAATGAAAAAAAAGATAGACATTATAAGTGTTGGTGAGGTACTCATCGACTTTATAGGGCATGAAGTGAATACTTCGATCAACAGGACAAAAGATTACCATCGTTTTTTGGGAGGTTCACCCACAAATGTAGCTGTTAATGCTGCGAGATTAGGATTGAAGTCTGTATTAGTCGCCACTTGCGGACAAGATGGTTTGGGAGAATACATAGTTAGAAAATTAAAAGCCAACAATGTAATTACTTCTCAAGTCAGAAAATCAGAAAATGAACCGACCTCGGTTATTTTTGTGTCAAAGTCTACCGGTACGCCTGATTTTATTCCTTATAGAGAAGCCGATTGTCAGATAGATAAGAGTCAAATTTCGGATGAACTTTTAGAATGCGCCAAGATTTTTCATACTACTTGTTTTGCTTTAAGTAAAAATCCAGCTCGTACCACAATTTTAGAAAGTGCCAAAAAAGCAAAAGTTTTAGGTTTGCAAACCAGTATTGATGTTAATTTTTCTGAAAGGATTTGGCCAGACCGAGAGGAAGCTAAGCTTGTTCTAAAGGAATACTTGTCAACGGATCCTTTAGTAAAATTAAGTACGGACGATTGTTACAGACTTTTTGCCGCGGCAAAAACGGAAGATTATATTTTCGAATATTTTCATGCATTAGGCGCCTCAACCATTTGTTTGACAAAAGGGAAAGATGGTGTTGTATTGTCAAATATCACATGTGGTATATTTCATCAAAAAGCGATACCAATTCCAGATATAAAAGACACAACCGGTGCAGGCGATGCTTTCTGGACGGGGTTTTTATACGCACAATTATTGAAGAAAGATTTTGAAGAAACAATTACTATTGCGCAAAAACTAGCCAGTATAAAGCTGCAAAACGTAGGGCGGTTGCCGGATGATATAAATATAAATGAAGAATTGAAATAAAAGAATCTAATGAAGGCGAGGAAGCATAGTCTATTAAGCAGACTTTGTAAACATAGGAGCCATCGGGAGGAGTGAGGTAACATAAAAAAACAAAAGCATCATCGAAAGTATAACCATTGCACAAAAACTGGCAAGTACAAAACTCCAAAACATTAGAACATTACCCGACCACATTGATTTTGATCGACTCTTAAAACAAGCTACTTTAGGATAGGATTTTTAAAATTAACCAATTCAGGTTTTTTGATTTCAAAGAATGTATTAACCCCATCTCGTTTCATTTACGAGATGGGGTTTTTTATTGAATTACAACTCTCTCTAAAGTCTTTTTTGCTCCTCTGTTTTCTCTTTCTCTGCCTTGTTTTTTAATATTTGATTTCCCAGATTATATTTAAAACTAATTCTAAAACTTTGGGTATCGCTGTAATCATAAAAATAATTGTTTTGGTCGGCATATTTTGTAGAAACAATGCTCTTTTCGCCTCTATAAATATCCGAGAGAATAAGCGAAACTTCGGCTTTATTATCCCAAAATTTCTTCCTGCAACTCATCTCCAAACTAGATGAACCTGTGATTGTAAAGGTACCTTGAACCGATGGCGAATCGTACCAAAAATTAACCTCGGCGGTAAAGTCTTTCTTTTTATTGAGATTAAATTGTTGATTGATACTACCATTAAAACCCCAAACATCATTTTTATACAAATTACCATCTAGTCCTTGAAATAAATCTTCTGTATATTTCATTCCTGATTGCAATGCCATTGTCCACCAAGGTTTCAACTCCAGATTACAACTAAAATCCAACCCAACGGCCTGATCTTTTTCAATATTTGTAAAATGATACACCACCATATTTGAGGCATTGTCTTGAAAAGAAATCTCCATCGACGGATTTTTTTCGTTCCTGTAGTACAAATCAAAATTATACTTGCTTTTTAGCGTGTACAGAAAACTAAAATTGTGGGTAATTGTAGGTTGCAAATTAACATCGCCTATAAAGTATGAATACTTATTATAATATGATTTTGAAGGATTCAGCCAACTGTAGTTTGGTCTTGTGATTCGTTTTCCATAGGATATTCCCATTTCATTTCCCTCCGAGGGCTTATACATAGCGTATAAAGTAGGGAAAAGTTTCAAATATTTTTGTGTATTAACTTCTTTCGGATTAACCGAAACACCTTCTAATTGGGTGTATTCGGTACGCAAACCTGCTTTCAAACTCCATTTTTTTAATTCTTTTGAGAAACTGGCATAAGCAGCAAAAATACTTTCGTTATAATCAAAAACATTACTTTTCTCCTGTTTATCAACAAGAATATCAGCTTCCTCTTCTTGAAAAAGCAATTTGTTTTTAGCCTTAACATTCCCGAATTTCAAACCAGATTCGAATGTTGATTGGTCTTTCTCTAAACTATAATCCAATTGCGAGGAGAACAAATTAATGGCCTGACGGTTATCGCTCACAAATCTTGACGTGTATTCTGGTGTCCCCAAAAAGTTAAAAACGGCATTCACATCTTGATTTAAATCATAATTATAATTGGTATAATCCGACGAAAAATTCAAAGATTCCTTTGCTGCCAATTTATGTTCAAAAGACAAATTATAGGAACTATTTCTAGATAAGGGTATCCGTTTATTACGCGTAACGTAGCTCGATTCAATTTGATTTTGATTGTTGTAAATCGTCGTAGGAACAACATAATATCCACTGTTTTTTTGACTGATATAACCATTCGTTCCAAAGGATACTGTATTCAGGCTATCAATTTCATATTCAGCATTCAAACGATAGGTGTTTTGAGATAGTGATTTATTTTTCCTGTTCATGATACTTTTCCAAGTCGTTTGTTGCTCATCAAAAACCACTACGTCTTCTCCTTGGCGCAAGTAGGTACCCGACCCAAACATATAGTTCCCCATGAAAGAAAGCTTTTTTATTTTAAAATATTGACTAGTACTAGCCACATATTTAGCATAAATACTCTGAACATACCCCGTTTTTACAGAACCTTTATAGCCTTCCTTTGTACTCTTTTTCATTTTAATATTCAAAACAGCACTTCCTGACGCTTCATATTTTGCAGGAGGATTTGTAATTACTTCAACCAATTTGATGTCATCGCCATTAGTAGCCTCTAGCATGGTTTTTAGTTCTTCGCCAGTGAGGTATATTTTTTTATCGTTAATAGTAACTAGAATACCTTTGCTTCCCCGAATAGACAAATTACCTCCAGCAACCGTTACACCAGGGGTTTTCTTAAGTATTTCCCAAGCATTATTGTTTGACAGTATCGTATTCTCCACGTTGAATTCCAATCGGTCAATTTTTCTTTCCAATGTAGGTTTTTTGGAACTGACAACCACTTCCTCTAATTTGGTTTCAAGATCATTAAGCGTAATTTCTTTGTTGCTCATATCATTTCCAATAGCGATAATTTCAGAACAAATTGCAAATCCAACTGATTTCACTTGCAACGAATAACTACCTTTTTGAATATTTCCTATTTCAAAAAACCCTTTTTCATTGGTCACTCCAACTTTCCGAACCAAAGTATCCGATTGATTCGTTAAACAAACTGAAGCGAAGGCAATCGGTAACTTTTTATTGTTCACAACGCTAACCGAAAACTTAAAATTTTGCGATAAGCACAACATTGGCATCAGCAGCAGAACAAAAACATATTTTTTCATAGTGATTTATTTTTAATGCAAATCTCAATAATCACTTCCGAAAAGAGGGTTAACAATGAGTTAACGAAGGGTTAATGGCTGTAATCACTACTTTTTAGAACAATTAAATAAACTATTTTTGTGTTATGAAAAATAAGATTTTAATTACTGGCTGCATATTTACCGTTCTTGCTTTGTTGGCAATTCAAGCCTATTTTATTTACAACACCTACCAATTGAAGGAGAATGAATTAACTGCTCAAGTTAAAAAGGTATTAGGAAAATTAGACGATCGGGAAAACAATGCAGAAAATGACTCGATAGATAGCGATTTAAAGGAAATCGTAGTTGATTTTTCGAATGGCAAAATAAACAAAAGTGAATTAGTCGCCAGTTTACAAAAAGCAGAGACTTTCTATGCCAAAACAGCAATTAACTACATCAGCAGTAAATTTAAAAAAACCAATTATCAGATCGGTTTTTCAAAGAATATTAAATCTATTATTGTAAAAAACAAGAACAGAAATGATACTATATTCAATCAAAACACAGAACTTTTTCATACCCAAGAAAAACTAAAGTACAAACATATTTTAAACACAGGAACATGGTCTAGCAGTGGCAGTATAAAAACAAAAAAAGACGGCAAACTAGCCAAAGAGCATCATTATGCATTTGAAGTTGCAAGAATTTCTTACTACAGCATCAATAATTTAAACCAACTCATTTTTTCTGAAATGATAGGCTTGCTTTTGGCTTCCTTTTTCCTGATGTTGTTCGTGATTTTACTGTTTTATTTTTCAATAAAAAATGGCATCAAACAAAAGAAAATCGCCGAAATGCAACGCGATTTCATCAATAACATTACCCACGAATTCAAAACACCTTTAGCGACTTTAAGTATTGCCACCAAAACTTTAAATAAAAATAATTTAGACGAAGAAATGGTAAAAAGTACAGTTGCCATCATTGAACGACAGAATAATCGTTTACAAAACATTGTCAATCAAGTCAATTTTGATTCGCTACTTTTGAATGTCGCCGATTTAAAATTGGAACAGAATATAAACCAAAAAAGTATCGGGAATTGCATCACGGATTTTCAAATCGCCAATCCTGCCATTAAAATCATGAGCGAATTGAATACAGCAACTATCGATTTAAAAATGAGTAAATTCCATTTTAACACCATATTGGTCAATCTTCTTGAAAATGCTGTAAAATACGGAGGTACTCAAATTACTATTACAACAAAAATCGTTGTAAACACTTTCATTTTAAGCATTAAAGACAACGGAATTGGCATTCAAAAGAAAGAACAAAACGCTATTTTTGAAAAATTCTACCGAATTCAAAATGGAGATATTCACAACACCAAGGGATTAGGATTGGGTTTGTTTTATACCCGAGAAATAATAGAAAGCCATCAAGGCAAAGTACATATTGAAAGTCAGGAAAACAAGGGAGCCACTTTTATCATTTCAATTCCAATCTAATGACATATATTCTTTTAGCCGAAGATGATTTTGATTTCGCAACTATCCTAAAACAGTACCTCGAAATTTCAGGGTTTCAAGTAACTTGGGCGAAAAATGGTGCCGAAGCGTTGGCTATTTTCAATAGCAATAGCAATTTCAATGGCAATAATAACAATAACAGCATAGACATTTGCATACTCGATGTAATGATGCCTCAAATGGACGGCTTTATGCTTGCAGAGAAAATTATTACTATAAATCCAGAAATGCCTTTTTTGTTTCTAACCGCAAAAAGTCTTAAAGAAGACAAAATAAAAGGATTAAAACTGGGTGCCGATGATTATATTTTAAAACCCTGCGAAGCTGATGAACTCGTATTGCGATTGCAAAACATATTAAAAAGAAGTCAATCGTCTAATCTAAAATCTACAGAAATAATCCCAATAGGCAAATACCAATTTGATTATCAAAATCAACAATTAATACACCTTAAAAAGACGCAAAGGCTAACCGAAAAAGAGTCTCAACTACTACTCTATTTGCTACAAAACAAAAACGGATTGATAAAAAGGGAAGCTATCCTAAATACCATCTGGGGGAATAATGATTTTTTCTCAGGACGAAGCATGGATGTATTTGTGAGCCGATTGCGAAAATATTTCTCAGAAGATTCCAATATCAAAATAGAATCTATACGAGGGCTAGGATTTGAATTCAAACTCTGTTAATTCAGCATAAGCATTTATTAACATGTCTTGTTCTCAAAAAAAAACAACGGCTAAATAATTCAAATACATACTAACTCCTAATTAAAACCATCACTTCAAAACCTAATTAAACTAGCGACTTCTAAAATAAAAAAAACAGCAGTAAACTTTCGCTTACTGCTGTCTAAAAATTTATTCTAATTATATCCTTTTTCAGGACTAGCTCTTTTTACAAACAAAACCGAATTAAGATTAAACCGTTTTATTCATCAAGAAAGATGGCATCTACTTTTCTATCCGTCTTCAATTCTTCTTTCTCAACCATAGCAAACAGCTTAAACACCAACAAAGAACCAACCATCCCAAGACCAGCCATAAACATCCAGTTAGCGTCATAACCTGACCTTTGAATGATTTCCATCCCGCTTTTGGCACTTAAGATATGTGCAAAGCTATAACTCATTGTAAAAGCCGCCATATATTTTCCTTCATGTGATTCGTAGGACCTGCCCATTGCAAATGAATTAGCAAATGGAAAAGTCAACATTACACCGAATGTCATAAGCAACATCATAGGAATCAAAGCAGCTTCCCAAGGCAATAACAAAAGCAGAAAACTAGAAGACATCAACAATAATCCTATAAAAATAACTCTGTGATTGTCTATTTTATTTTTGATTACATAATTCACAATCGGAAGCTCAAAAAGCAAAATAAGGAGTCCATTCAAACTCAAAAGTAACCCACTATCAAATTCTGACATATTAAATCGCTCTTTATGATACAATGGTAATGTGGTAAAAATCTGAAAGAACAAAATTCCAGTTATCATACAAATCAATAAATGCAACATAAACGGATGATCCTTTCTTATTGAAATCTTTTTAAAACCTTCATGATGCTTTTTCAATTTCAATGGCAACGTTTTTTCTTTAACAAAAAACATAAAAACAATTATGGCCAATATACAGGTTATACCATCAACATAAAAGATATATCCATATCCCAATTGCATGATAATTAAACCACCTAATACCGGTCCAAAAAGGAATCCTAAATTAACAGCTGCACGTGTTAATGCAAAAGCACGAGCTCTATTTTCTTTTGTGGTAAATGTCTTTAGACATACTAACATAGCTGGTCTAAACATATCAGCAATTGTTGTCAACACAAGTATGCCCATGCAAAGTTCCTCAAAAGTGGTTGCATATTGCAATAGTATAAACACAATTCCACTAGTAAATAAACTGAACACCATGACCTTATAAAAGCCAATTTTATCAGACAATTTACCACTAAGCCACGTTCCTATTATGGAACCAATTCCGAAGAAAACCATTACCCAGCCAATTTGACTGTATGAAAATTCTAAATTTTCTTTCATGTACTTTGACAGAAAGGGAATAACCATGGTCCCAGCTCTGTTGATGAATGTAATTAAAGTAAGTATCCAAATCTCTTTTGGAAAATCTTTAAAATTGTTGAGGTATTTTTTTATCATAATTAATTTTTTTTGGGGCAAAAAATTTTTCTATATTGGCAAAAATAGATTTTTTTTTAAATCAACCAACAATCAGGTTGTTAAAAAACGAAACAAACGCATAACAATTTCATAACATAAGCGCTCAGAAAAAAAACTTATATAAAAAACCGATAAAAAAAGGAATATATCGATTTTTAATATAGATTTGCAATAAGCAAAAACCCCAAACACTAATAAATATGAAAGAGAAATTTTACTTTTCGATAATTTGCCTTATCCTTTCCTACTCTTCACAGGCGCAGCTCTATGGCGGAATAGAAATAGGAAGTAAAGGTATAAAAATGACCGTTCTTGATGTAGAAAACCTTAAAAGAAACACCTACGATGTTAAGGAATTTTGGACTGAAAACGTTGGAATCGCTGCGGGTATCGGAATAGACGGTGCTCTATTACAAGAAGACATCGATAAGGCTGGTACAGTAGTTGCAAACAACTACAAAAGGATGCTTACCGACTACCGAATTGAAGACAAAAATATTTTTATTGTGGCCTCTTCGGGTGTAGGTTTAGCAAACAACACTAACGATTTAGTCTTAAAAATAAAAGAGGTAACCAATAAAAAAATAGAAATTATCTCTTCATCATTAGAAGCTAAATTACTTTTAAGAGGATGTATCCCCCCAAAAAACTATTTAAATTCTGTAATTATAGACATTGGAGGTGGAAACACTAAAGGTGGTTATGCCAAAGAAATCAATGGTTCTTCCGTATTTTTTCCGATTTCTTGTGATCTTGGAACGGTTACTTTAACTGAGCTTATCAACAAAAAATGTAAACAAAAAACGATATTCGAATTCAGCGAAAATTTATTTGACTATTTACCTACAATGAGGGAGAGTTTCAAAAAAATGTACACTAGCAGACCTGAGTCACAAGAAAAAAGTAATGTTTACATCTCCGGTGGTGCAGCTTGGGCTTTTTACACCCTAACTACGGGAATTAAAGCAGAGCAAAATTTTACGCAAGTACAATATGACGACATCCTAGCGATCAGAACCATTGCAGAAAATAATTATCAAAGATTTGTAACAGCAGCCGAAAGCAATGTCGAAATGCAGAAAGTATTAAAAACCTACCAACAAAAATCTTTAATAGCAGCTTTTAATCTTTTGGAAACTTCTCTTGAAGTTATTCCTAACGTTCAAAACAAAAAGATATTTTTTGCTAAACAAGGTCAAATTGCCTGGTTAGTGAGTTATGTATTTGATAATGCTAAAGGTGTAAAACAAATAAACTAGACCAATTTCTACTTATATTAATTAAATCCCATTCCTAATCGTTTGGGATTTTTTTATTTGTATTATTCAACAATCCTTTTTAAAAGGTTCGGAAAATAGTTTAAATTTGGACAACTATTCTGGTATTACTATACATTAACCATGAAGAATTCAAAAACGACACTTTAATTTTTGCCTTCAAACAAAATAAAACGTATGTATCTGGTGGTGCTATCAGCATCAAATACAATAAAAAATTATATACAGATTTGATACTTAACAACGGAGCAGCCAACATACCTTCTGTAAAAGGCTTCCACTGGGACATTGGAAAATAATGGAAAAAGAACTTACAAGATGTGGCTGGTGCAATTCTAGCGAATTATATCAAAGATACCACGACGAAGAATGGGGTGTTCCCGTGTATGAGGACATCAAACTATTTGAATTTTTACTCTTAGAAACTTTTCAAGCTGGATTAAGCTGGATCACAATACTCAACAAAAGAGAAAATTTCAGAGCAGCCTTTGACGCATTCGACTATAAAAAAATAGCCACTTACTCCGAAGACAAAATTCAGGATCTACTACAAGATACGGGTATCATTCGCAACCAATTAAAAGTACGTTCGGCAGTTTCTAATGCCATTGCTTTTATGAAAATACAAGAGGAATTTGGCAGTTTTTCCAAGTACATCTGGGGTTTTACAGACGAAAAACCCATTGTAAACAATCGAAAAAACCTAAGCGAAGTGCAAGCCACAACTCCCCTATCCGATGCCATCAGTAAGGATTTGAAAAAACGAGGATTCAAATTCGTGGGTTCAACAGTTGTTTACGCCCACATGCAAGCCACAGGCATGGTCGATGACCACGTAGCCGATTGCTGGAAAAGAAGTAATCAGTAATAAGTTTTCAGTCGCAGTTTTCAGTCTACAAAAATCCAACAAAAAACCTTAACCGTCTAAATTTTTAAACTATTAAACTTTCAAACTATTAAACTTTTTTAATTACATTTGCTTCCAACTTTAGGGGTGTCTACAATCGTAGGCTGAGATTTTACCCTCTGAACCTGATCTAGTTCATACTAGCGTAGGGAAAAGTAAGATGTCTTCCGTGTACCATTGCGTGTACTCCTGTAGCCATTCCTAAAGTATAACCTATACTAAATTCAAAAGGAATGGAACTGAAAATCAACAATCAAATCAAACAATTTCCCCTTGACAGTCTCACTGTACAAGCACTTCTTGACTTAGAAATTCCCGAAAAACAAAACGGAATTGCCGTAGCCATCAACGCCACTGTTATTCCAAGAATCAACTGGAATACTCATATCCTAAACCCAACAGACGACATCCTCATCATTTCTGCCACACAAGGCGGATGAGACAACAATGCCTATTTGGGCGTGCCACCATTAAGAAAAAGGGCCAACTTATAGCACCGCATATTCGGCCCTTTTCCTTAATGCTGTCGGGCTATCCGCGCTACTTCGGTAGCTAGCTTTTATCCCTCACGCAAACCCGTAGACCAAGAACTATATATTTTTAACCTAAGAAATACCTTTTCACAACAAAAAAAAACACTTAAACAATACACAACCTTATAACTATGAACAACGAAGAAAAAATATCAAGAACCCCGTTTCCTAATTCGAAAAAAGTATATATCGATGGAGAAATTCATCCGATAAAAGTAGCTATGAGAGAAATCTCCTTAGCCAACACCAAAATGTCTAACGGACGAATCGAAAAAAATCCAGCTGTTACCGTTTACGACACTTCGGGCCCATTTACAGATCCCAACATCGAAATTGACATCCGAAAAGGATTGCCAAGAATCCGTGAACAATGGATTCTAGACCGTAATGACGTCGATGTATTAACCGAAATATCATCCAATTACGGAAAAGAGCGTCTAATTGACGAAAAATTAGATCATTTACGTTTTGAATATTTACACAAACCCATGCGTGCCAAAAAAGGAGCCAATGTATCCCAATTGTATTACGCAAAACAAGGCATCATCACTCCCGAAATGGAATACATTGCCATTCGTGAAAACCAACGCATCGAACAATTGAATGAGCAAACCAAAGCCATGCAATGTCAACACGCAGGAAATAGTTTTGGTGCCAATACTCCAAAAAGCAAAATCACTCCTGAATTCGTGCGAAGCGAAGTAGCTAGAGGTCGTGCCATTATTCCAAACAACATCAACCACCCCGAAAGTGAACCGATGATTGTAGGTCGTAATTTCTTGGTGAAAATAAATGCCAATATCGGAAACAGTGCCGTGACTTCAAGCATAGAAGAAGAAGTAGAAAAAGCCGTTTGGGCTTGCCGTTGGGGAGCTGACACCATTATGGATTTATCAACCGGAAAAAACATACACGAAACCAGAGAATGGATTATCCGCAATTCGCCAGTACCTATTGGAACTGTGCCTATTTACCAAGCCCTAGAAAAAGTAAACGGAATCGCCGAAGATCTAACTTGGGAAGTGTTCCGTGACACCCTAATTGAGCAAGCAGAGCAAGGAGTTTCCTATTTTACCATTCATGCTGGAGTATTATTGCGTTACATCCATCTGACTGCCGAACGTGTAACGGGTATTGTTTCCCGTGGTGGTTCTATCATGGCTAAATGGTGTTTGTTTCACCACAAAGAAAACTTTCTTTATACCCATTTTGAAGACATTTGCGAAATCATGAAACAATACGATGTCGCTTTCTCTTTGGGAGACGGTTTGCGTCCTGGCTCTATTGCCGATGCCAATGATGCCGCACAATTTGCCGAATTGGAAACTCTTGGGGAATTGGCCAAAATTGCTTGGAAACACGATGTTCAAGTATTTATTGAGGGTCCTGGTCACGTTCCTATGCACATGATCAAGGAAAACATGGAGAAACAATTAGAACATTGTGACGAAGCTCCCTTTTACACACTAGGTCCATTAACAACAGATATTGCACCAGGTTATGACCATATCACCTCAGCTATTGGAGCGGCGATGATTGGTTGGTATGGTTGCGCGATGTTGTGTTACGTAACGCCTAAAGAACATCTTGGTTTACCCAACAAGAAAGACGTAAAAGACGGAGTGATCACCTATAAAATTGCCGCACACGCTGCCGACTTGGCCAAAGGGCATCCTGGATCACAATACCGCGACAATGCATTGAGCAAAGCGCGTTTTGAATTCCGTTGGGAAGACCAGTTCAATTTATCACTAGATCCTGATACCGCAAGGGAATTCCACGACGAAACCTTACCTGCAGAGGGTGCAAAAGTGGCTCATTTCTGTTCTATGTGTGGTCCTAAATTTTGTTCTATGAAAATATCACAAGAAATTCGTGATGTCGCCGAGGCCGAGAAAGGAATGCAAGAGCAATCAGAGAAATTCATCGAACAAGGAAAAGAGATATACGTTTAATAAAGTGGGAAGCTGGAGGTGGGAAGTTAGGAACCGGGAGTGGTGTTTTTCACTTCTAACTTCCAGCTTCTAACTTCCCTCTCCCGACTTCTAACCCTCAACTTCTAACCTAAACCATGATTGTAATTTCAAATCCAATTTCCGTAACTAATGAAATCAACACCATCCATTCTCTTTTTGAGGAAGGAATGTTGCTTTTTCATGTTCGGAAACCAAGCTTTGGAGATTGTGAAATGAAACATTTTCTATTAGGAATTAATCATCACTATAGAGAACGTTTGATTTTACACAGTCATCATCATTTAGCCGAAGAATTAGGCATAAAGCGCTTTCACTTTAGCGAAAGCGAAAGAAAAGCCGCACTAATGCTACAAAACAGAGTAACATTTGATACATACAAGAGCAAAGGATTTCTATTATCAACATCGATTCATACCATTGAAGACTTCAACACATTAGATGATCATTTCGACTATGCTTTTTTTAGCCCTGTTTTCCCCAGTATTTCCAAAGAAAATTACGCTTCGAAAACAGATTTATTTGAAGAAATAAAAAAAAGAGAAAATTTCAGAACTCAACTCGTTGCTTTGGGCGGAATGGACTCAAATACAATAAACCAAACACTGGAAAATGGCTTTGACAGAGTGGCTGTTTTAGGAATCATTTGGAATCGTAACAATCCCATCGAAAATTTTAAATTATGTCAGAGAATCGTCCAATCGTTTTAAGCATAGCGGGATTTGATCCTTCGGGTGGCGCAGGAGTTTTGGCAGACATCAAAACTTTTGAGCAACATAAGGTGTATGGATTTGCCATCAACACGGCAAATACCATACAAACCGAAAATGAATTCCATAGCATACAATGGACTCCTATTGACTTTGTCATAGAATCCATAATAACACTTTTAAATAACTATCCCGTTAAAGTGGTCAAAATTGGCATTGTGCCCTCATTGAGTTATTTGAATGAAATTATTATTTTTCTAAAAAAACATTCGCCAACTATCCAGATTATTTGGGATCCAATTTTGAAATCTTCAACCGAATTTGATTTTTTAACCCTTTCGAACCAACAAATTTTAATCGACATTTTAAATCAAATCGATTTGATCACTCCAAATTATAATGAAATGCAAAAGTTATTTCCAAACTTCGACTCCCCTCTCTTTTGGAGGGCCCCGATAGCTATCGGGAGGGGGGCGGTTTCTGTTTTACTAAAAGGCGGGCATAATCCAACCGAAATTGGTGTTGATTATTTGTTTACCCAAAAAGAAGTGTTTCGGCTTATGCCTAAAGAAACGTTATTATCAGAAAAACACGGCTCAGGTTGCGTCCTCTCCGCTGCTATTACCGCCAATCTTGCATTGGGACAAAATCTAAAAACGGCTTGCGAAAATGCAAAAATATACACAGAGAACTATCTATTATCTAACCCAACTAAACTAGGATTTCATTATGTATAATAAACTACAGTACATCTCCCAAGGAGACACGATTAAAGAGCAATTGTACAACATTCAGCAAGCTTTGGATAGCGGATGTGATTGGATTCAGCTGCGATTCAAGAATCAAAAAGCAAAAAAGTCATTTGCTTTGGCGGAAGCCGTCCATTTTTTGTGTGAAGAATACCTAGCCAACTTCATCATCAACGACGATGTGCATTTAGCCGAACAAATGGCTGCCGATGGTGTACATCTTGGTCTTACGGACATGAGTATTCTAGAAGCAAGAGCTATTTTGGGAAAAACCAAAATCATCGGAGCAACCGCAAACACCTTGGAAGACGTAACAAATCACATCAATAATGGCTGTGATTATATTGGTTTAGGGCCTTTTCAATTCACAAAAACCAAAGATAATTTAAGTCCACTTTTAGGACTTGATGGCTATCGTTCAATTATAGACCAGCTCAATACTACCCAAAAAGAAACCCCCATTTATGCCATTGGGGGTATTACATTAGAAAATGTGGATGCGCTTATGACAACAGGGATTCATGGTATTGCGGTTTCTGGAATCATTACCCAAAGCGAGCATAAAAACAAAATTATCACAGAACTTAACGAAAAATTATATGCCAATGTCATTGTTTAAAATAGGAGACAAAACGCTAGAATCCAGACTTTTTTTAGGAACTGGCAAATTTGGATCCAACACAGAAATGGAAGAAGCAATTCTGGCTTCCGAAAGCGAATTGGTAACTGTAGCGCTAAAAAGAATTGATTTAGAAACCGACACCGATGCCATTTTAAATCACTTAAGACATCCTAGAATTAACCTATTACCCAACACTTCGGGAGCACGAAATGCCAAGGAAGCGATTTTTGCCGCTCAATTGGCCAGAGAAGCTTTAGAAACCAACTGGTTAAAACTCGAAATTCACCCAGACCCGAAATACTTAATGCCCGATGCCATAGAAACCTTAAAAGCAACAGAAGCATTGGCAAAATTAGGGTTCATTGTTTTACCCTATATCCACGCCGATCCTGTTTTGTGCAAACATCTGGAAAATGCAGGAACGGCGGCGGTAATGCCATTGGGATCCCCTATTGGCAGCAACAAAGGATTAAAAACGATAGATTTTCTGGAAATAATTATCGAACAAAGTCTAGTTCCAGTTATAATTGATGCAGGTATTGGCGCTCCATCTGATGCGGCCAAAGCAATGGAACTCGGTGCCGATGCCGTACTTGTCAACACTGCAATTGCTGTAGCCGGAAATCCTAAATTAATGGCAGAGGCTTTTAAGGAAGCCGTAATCGCCGGACGAAAAGCATTTGAAGCCAAACTGGGACAGCAATACAAACAAGCGGTTGCTTCTAGCCCATTGACGGCTTTTTTGTATGAGTAAGTATCGTGAAATTAACCGCAAAGAGCGCAAAGATTTACGCAATCCCGATAGTTATCGGGACGCAAAGCTTTGCGAACATAACTTTAGATCTAAAATATAAATCTTTGCGCACCTTGCGGTAAAAAACTAAACATTATGAAAACATTCAAATCGGTTTTTGGAGATTATGATTGGGAAACCATTCAATCCAAAGTATACCAAACAACCACCAAACAAGTCGAACAGGCATTAGCAAAAAGCAAAAGAAATCTTGATGATTTTATCGCTTTGATTTCTCCTGCTGCCACAACTTATTTGGAGCAAATGGCTCAAGAGTGTCATGAATTGACCAAAAAACGTTTTGGAAAAACCATTCAGATGTATGCTCCGTTGTATTTGAGTAATGAATGCCAAAATATTTGTACCTATTGCGGATTTAGCCTGGACAACAAAATCAAACGCAAAACTTTATCGGATGCTGAAATAAAACTAGAAGTCAAAGCTTTGAAAGAAACGGGTTTTGACAGTGTGTTATTAGTTACGGGAGAAGCAAATTACACCGTAAATATCAATTATTTTCTAAATGCGATTGAACAAATAAAAAATGATTTCTCAACCATTTCAGTAGAAGTGCAACCACTATCCACCGAAGAATACCAGCAATTACACGAAGCTGGCGTTTATTCGGTTTTGGTATATCAAGAAACCTACCATCAGGAAGTGTATAAAAAGTATCATACCAAAGGCAAAAAATCCAATTTTGATTTTCGATTGGAAACACCCGACAGAATTGGAAAAGCGGGAATTCATAAGATTGGACTAGGTGTATTACTAGGTTTGGAAGATTGGCGGACGGATAGTTTTTTTAATGCCCTGCATCTAGACTATCTACAAAAAACGTATTGGCAGACCAAATATTCCGTTTCTTTTCCGAGATTGCGCCCAGCCGAGGGAATTATTGAGCCTAACTTTATCATGGACGATAAAGATTTAACCCAACTGATTTGCGCGTATCGCTTGTGGAATGAAGATTTGGAGATTTCTATATCTACCCGAGAAAACGAAAATTTCAGGAACAACATCATTCCAATTGGAGTGACTAGTATGAGTGCGGGTTCCAAAACCAATCCTGGTGGTTACGTTGTCGATCCGCAATCCTTGGAACAATTTGAGATTAGTGACGAACGCTCGGCTCAAGAAATGGCCAAAATAATTAGCGATAAAGGGTACGAAGCTGTTTGGAAAGACAATCCTTACTTAATAACCTCAGTGGGTTGAAAAGCTACTTTTTTTCAATCTTAATTCAAAAATCTAAAATCTGCAATCTAAAATCAATATGAGTATAGTTCAAGACTATTTAAGATACAACCGCCAAATGATGCTCCCCGAGATAGGAGATGCGGGACAAGAAAAATTAAAAAAAGCAAAAGTATTAGTCATTGGGGCGGGCGGATTGGGCTGTCCAATATTGCAGTATATTGCTACGGCTGGTGTGGGAACCATTGGCGTAGTTGATTTTGACAAAATTGAACTTCATAACTTACACCGTCAAATTTTATATACCCAAAACCAAGTGGGGCAAAGCAAAGCAACGACTGCAAAAAAAGCATTGGAGACTTTGAATCCTTTGATTACCGTTATAGCATTCGAAGAAAAATTAACCTCCGAAAACGCTATCCGCATCATGCAAGATTTTGATTTTATTGTGGATGGATCCGATAATTTTGAAACCCGTTATTTGGTAAACGACACTTGTGTTACTCTAGGAAAAACATTGGTTTACGGAAGCATTTTAAAATTTGAAGGACAACTGGCTGTTTTCAATCACAATGGAACAAAAAACCTTCGGGATTTATTTCCGGAACCGCCCAACCCAAAAGATGTTCCAAATTGCAACTTGAATGGAGTTTTGGGAACATTACCCGGAATCATCGGCACTATGATGGCGCATGAAACCTTAAAACTAATAATGGATTTACCCACATTAGAAAATGAATTGGTATTGTTTTCTACTTTGAATTGGAGTTTTACAAAGCTGAAGTTTTAGTTTTCAGTTTTCAGTCACAGTCACAGTTTTCAGTTTGCGGTTATGCAAAGTAACGCAAAGTGACTGCTTTTATTAATTGATTTAATCTAGTTCCAATGATCTAAAACCTGTAACTCATTTACTATAAATATTTTGCCAAGACTGAAAACTGCGACTGAGACTGAAAACTATTCACTAAGTATCCCCATAAAAGCAACTCTCTCAATCTCCCTACATCCCAAACTTTCGAGATGTTCATTATATACTTGACAATCCAAAAGTCGGTAATTGTCTTTTTTGAGTTGGTTCGCCAAAGCAATAAAAGCAACTTTAGAAGCATTGGAAACCAACGAAAACATGCTTTCTCCACAGAAAATATGACCCAAATCTATTCCATAAAGTCCGCCAACCAATTGATCGTTTTGCCAAACTTCTATCGATTTTGCCATGCCCAATTCGTTGAGCTTACAATAAGCCTCGATCATTTCATTGGTGATCCAAGTTCCGGTTTGTCCATCACGTTTTACCTGTTGGCAATGAGAGATGACGTCTCTAAAATTCTGATTGAAAGTAACTGTAAAATGATTCCGATTCAGAATGTTTCGCATACTCTTGGAAACAATCAATTCATCTAGAAACAACACCATTCTAGGATTGGGCGACCACCAAATAATGGGTTCCCCTTCGTTAAACCAAGGGAAAATTCCGCTTTTATAAGCAAGTTGCAAACGCTCTGGAGACAAATCGCCACCAAAGGCAAGAATTCCATCACTATCGGCGTGAGAAACTGGTGGAAAGAATAAAGCTTTAGATAAGTAATACATTTTCAATTTCAAAAATCATTTTCAATTTCAATTTCAATGGCAATGGCAATTTCAAAAACAAAAAAGTCAGAAATTCAAGTAAACTCAAACTTCTGACTTCTAACTTCTGACTTCTTTATTTTTTAGAATGGCAAATCGTCTGCTTCTTCTTCATTTAAATTTGTTGCTGGTGCAAAAGCTGCTGCAGCTGGCATTGGAGGTGCTTGTTGAGCTGGTGCATCTGCAGCCATTCTTTCAATTCTCCATCCTTGAATACTATTAAAATATTTGGTCTCTCCTTGTGGATTGATCCATTCTCTTCCTCTCAAATTGATAGAAACTTTTACAGCCTCTCCTATGTTATAACTGCTTAACAAGTCACATTTATCCTGAGTAAATTCAATCATAATGTGCTGTGGATACTGCTCATCAGTCGTAACAACCAATTCTCTTTTTTTGAATGCTGCACTTACTTGTTGCTCTGGATTAACAACTTTAATTTTTCCTAATACTTCCATCTTCTTTTTGTTTTATTATTGTTACTTTGAATTTATTTTTTTGGCTAAAAGCACTTTCCAAGACGAAAGCACATCATTATCTAGAAGATACCTTTTGGCTTCTAAGTGCACTTTTTCCTGATCATCCGAACTCAAAACTGCCTTTACAGCAAAATTTTGGTTTACAAAGATACTAACTTCTTCGGTAGTAGGCAAGGCTTCTATATTCCCTAGCATTCCTAAATCGTTTCCGTCAAAAACAGGACTGTTTTTGACAAAACTAGGTATGGCGTCTACTCCAATTCCTAATGTTGTCAGCGGCTTTGGCACTTCAAACAAACCTTGATTTGATCTAGAATACCAATTAGCTCCCAATCTAGAAACCAAGTCAATTTTATGTTGATCGATGGCACCGTTTTCATTCAGAATCGCCTCACTTATGTGCATACGAACCACTTCACAAAGGATTAAATTTCCAGCTCCTCCTTCAGTCCCTAACGGAATGATTTGAGTCACTTTGCATTCAAATTGCACTGGAGATTCCTTAACTCTAAAAGGTTTTACCACATCAGACGGTACTGGCGTTAGCCCCGATTTCAAAAACTCATCTACTCCATCGGCATATTCTGTACTTGCCAAAGAGGTTTGCTGTACTATATCATAATTTACTACATTAATTACGACTTCTCCAGTGGCTTCGGCATTGATTAAAGTGTGTTTAATCGTATTGTCACGTACTCTTCTGGCAGGCGAAAAAATAAGTATGGGCGGATTGGCGCTAAATACATTAAAAAAGCTAAATGGAGATAAATTAGGAACTCCGTTCGCTCCCATAGTACTAGCAAAAGCAATAGGTCGAGGCCCGACTGAACTTTGCAAATACCCTTGTAATTTTACAGTGTCTATGCTTTTTGGATCAATAGTAATCATAAAATTTTTATTTGGACAAAAATAGTAAAATTGGACTAAGATTCTAGTCTATTTGAAAGATTATATTATGGAAAACAAATACCCTAGCCTGATCTTTTTTTATTACACCTGACGGGTTTCTAAAACCCGTCAGGTGTAATAAAAAAAAGATCAAGACAATCTCACTTCCATTATTTCGTTATATTTATACCACAAATTTACATTTATGAATTTTTCGCAAAGCAACAACCCCATTCGTTGGATTATCGTTTTTATTTCCTTTCTGATTATCTCCATTATCCTTTGGAATACCTATACTTTTTTTCAAATATTCAAAAATGAGGAACGGATAAAAATGAATCTTTGGGCAACCGCACAAAAAACGTTAATCAATGCCGGAGAAAACACCGAAGTCGATTTACCTCTTCAAATATTTAGCAACAACACCACGATTCCGTTAATTCTAACAGAGCATGACAGCATTATCAATTCTGTTAATATTGACGATGCCATTATAAAAGACAAAGTAAAAGCCCAAGATTTTTTAGATGAATTGAAAAGTGAAAATGAGCCTATCAAAATCATTTACGCACCCGGAAAATCGCAAGAATTATATTACGGCGACTCCTCCTTAATAGACAAACTAAAATATTACCCTATTGCATTGTCGCTTATTATCATTTTGATCGCTTTTTTAATCTATAATTTCTACCAAAGTAACAAAGTGGCGACCCAAAACAAACTTTGGGCTGGTATGGCCAAAGAAACGGCGCACCAAATAGGAACACCTCTTTCCTCCTTAATCGGTTGGTTAGAAATTTTAAAACTGGATAATGTAGACGAATCCATAACGACAGAAATCGAAAAGGACATCGAACGCTTGCAAACGATAACGGATCGTTTCTCTAAAATTGGATCGGAACCTAAATTGGAGAATAAAGACATCATTGAAGAAACCAAAAATTCTTTTGACTATTTAATTTCTCGTTTTTCGAACCAAATCGATTTCACATTCAAGTCGCCACAGACTCCAATAAATGTGCTACTTAATCCAGCACTACACAGTTGGACGATAGAAAATCTAGTCAAAAACGCCATTGATGCCATGAAAGGAAGGGGCAAATTAGCATTAGAAATTGAGGAAGACGCCCATTTTGTAAAAATAAACGTTATCGATTCCGGAAGTGGTATACCCAAAAAAGAATTCAGACAAATATTCGAAACGGGGTTTACCACCAAAAAAAGAGGTTGGGGATTGGGTCTTTCGCTAACCAAAAGAATTGTAGAGAAATACCACAAAGGACACATAAAAGTATTAAGCTCCGAGATTGGAAAAGGAACTACGATGCAGATTAGTTTTAGAAAAGCACAAACTTCTATCTCACAGGAATACCAAAAAATGTCACTGTACTAAACATTGATTTTCTAGCCGATTTGCTTTTGCCCAAATAATCATTTACGAATTTTTCGTGCCCTTCTATTTGTTTAAGGATATCAATTATTGCATTTTTCAACGATTTTACAGCAGCAATATTAGCATCATTATACGCACCAATGGCATAAATCCGTTTTTGACAATCGACTACTTTTTCTTTTGGAGTTTCAATCATTGCCTTAATAGCTTCATCTGGCAAGGCTGGTTTGAATTTATTATTTCGATAGAAAATAAAATCATTGAACATCGCTATCGCTTGATTGTAATCGTCGCTAATGGATTGCAACTTAGCCATCGCTTCATTATTCTGAACGGCATCGACTTCACTCTTTTTCGAAAGGGTCATCTCGCGTATTAAATTATTTTTAATGCCATTTTTCTCCATTCGGATTAAAGTCGCTCTTGCTTGATCTAAATCTGATAAACGGTCATACTCCTCAATTTGAGTTGCAAAATCAAAATTGGGTTTCGTTTTGTTCAATTTTGTTTTCCCATCAATAAACTCTTGATTCGTAACTGGATAATTTAAAAACTGCCACAAATAATCAAAAGGCATGTGAGTTGCAATATATTGACTTGGAGCAACCTTATAATGGAGGTTATTTATTTTCTTGAAAAACTTCTTTTTATCAACATAACCGGCTCCCCAAGTGGGATCAAAAAGCCACCAAGTGTTATCTATTTTGGCAGCACACCAAGCGTGTGCCAGTATGTCTATTTTTCCGTTTTGTTTGGTATATCCGTAAATGAGATAGGACTTAACACCCACTCTTTTGGCAATATCATTAAAGACTTCCGCATAATGAATACAAACTCCCTTCTTGGTCAGTACCGCATTTTTTATTTTGTCTTGGGAGATTTCTTTATAATCAATGGATTCTATATTCTCAATATCATATCTAATATTTGATGCTGCCCAATAAAAAGCAGCTCTTACTTTATCATTATCCGATTTAAAACTGGTATTAATATATTCTGCAATTCCAGTTGTGGTAGTACTTAAATCGTGAGGGATTTTATCCATTTTAGAATCCACCAAAGTATAAGTCACTTTTGTTTGACCAAAAGCAATAACCGTAAACATTAAAAACCAAAATACAACCTTCATAGCTTTCATTTTTTGGCATAAAAAAACACGAATCTTTTTAATTGCTCATTAAAGGATTCGTGCTCTTAACCATTATATATTTTATAAATTCTCTTGAATACTTTTAGCCAAAGCTTCAAATTCTTCTTTTGTCAAACTCACTTTGTGCTTGAATGTCATTTCTCCCATTTCGTTCAAAGGGATCAAGTGTACGTGCGCGTGAGGAACTTCAAGGCCAATTACTGCCATTCCAATTCTTTTACAAGGAACTGTTTTCTCTAGGGCAATGGCCACTTTTTTAGAGAATCGCATCAAACCAAGATACAAATTATCTTCGATGTCAAAAAACTTATCTATTTCTTGCTTAGGAATACAAAGCGTATGCCCTTTTGCATTGGGATTTACATCCAGAAAAGCCAAAAAGTTTTCATCCTCGGCAACTTTGTAACATGGAATTTCTCCGTCAATTATTTTTTTAAAAATAGAACTCATGGCAAGTTTAGATTTAAGTCCCGATAGCTATCGGGATAGATTTTCGAATAAAGAAAATAGAGTGTAGAAAAAAGATTAAAGACAAAAAAATTGAAATTTCAGAACTTAAAAGCTTTCCTCTGATCATTAAAAAACTCCCGATAACTATCGGAACTGACTACTAAATATTACTCTCTAGAAATCTCTAGAATTTCAAATTTCAAAACACCGTTAGGCACTGTAATTTCGGCAACTTCGCCTACTTTTTTTCCTAACAAACCTTTTCCGATAGGAGAAGTAACCGATATTTTTCCGCTTTTCAAGTCGGCTTCGCTTTCGGCAACAAGCGTGTATTTCATCTCCATTCCATTGGTTTGGTTCTTGATTTTCACAATCGACAAAACCAACACTTTAGAAAGATCTAAATGTGTTTCGTCAATCAATCTGGCGTTAGAGTGCACCTCTTCCAGCTTAGCGATTCTCATCTCCAGCATACCTTGGGCTTCTTTGGCCGCATCGTACTCTGCATTTTCAGAAAGATCCCCTTTATCTCTTGCCTCAGCTATATCCGCAGATGCTTTTGGACGCATCACGCTTTTTAAATGATCTAATTCTTCTCTTAATTTTTTCAACCCTTCGGCTGTGTAATACGATATTGCGCTCATAATTTGGTCATTTATATAAATAGAAAAAATCCCATCAGGACGGGATTTCTTTCCACAAAGATACTATAATTTTGTTTCAGTCTATAATTATATGTTAATCATATCTATTTCAAAGTTAAATAAATTAAATTTGTTTCACTAATACTTTTTACTAAATTTAAATGATAAAAAAAGCACTCCTCCTGATAATTGCACTCCCCTTTTTTATAAATTGTAGCAATAACGAAAATTCTAATGCAAATCCGTACATCCCCAATTACAGCTTCTCTGTAGAACTAAACACGAATTTACCTAGCTATTCTACATTAAAATACGTGAGCAACTCCGTTTATTACCCTGATGCTGGAGCCCGTGGCATTATTGTTTTTAACACCAACGGCAATACCTATAATGCCTTCGATGCCGCCTGTCCCAATCAGGAATTGAGCAGTTGTTCTACCATGACCATCAAAGGAATCAATGCCGTTTGCGCTTGTGACAGTAAGGAATACAGTTTATTTACAGGACTAGGAAACATGCAATATCCCATGAAACAATACCGAGTAGAAGTAAACGGGAATATTATTAGAGTTTATAATTAAGATCATTTACTTCGTCAGTTCGCTTAAGCTCGTGTGGGCGTGCCACCAGTAGAAAAAAGGGGCAACCAAGCAAACCGCCTATTCGCCCTTTTTCTCTACTGCTGTCAGGCTATCCGCGCTACTTCGGTAGCTAGCTTCTATCCTTCACGCGTGACCTACAACATCGTTTAAAAGCAAAAAATCCTGAAAGTCTACTTTCAGGATTTTTGGTTTAGAATACTAAACTACTAAAACTTCAACGTCAGTCCAGCCAAAAAGTTAATTCCTGCTTGTGGATAATAGCCCGCACCTTCTATTGTTGTTATCGCCGGCGGATTACTATAATCATCATCATAAGTATAGAAATACCCATTGCTTACATATTTCAGATTAAAGACATTATTAACCAGAGCTGACACCAAAATAGACTTGAAGATAGTTTTTGGTCTAAACTCATACGACACATTCAAATCATTAACAAAATAGCTTTCTAATTTTGATCCTTCCGAATCAATGTTTGCCATATACTGTTCTCCAACAAATTTGGAATACAATGACATTTGAAGATCTTTAACAGGGATAAACGACAAACGATTTCCAGCAACAACATTTGGAGAATAAGCAATATTAGTATTTCCTAAATTTTGCAAAACGCCGTCCCTTGTAAAATAGAAATCATTGTTTTTGTTCTGACTCAAAGTCACATTAGGTTGCAAAACCCATTTTTCCGAAAGCTGTAAAGTAGCATCCAACTCTACCCCAAGTCTGTAACTATCACCACTATTGGTACGTATTGTTGAACCAACATCATTCAATTCTCCTGTCAAAACCAATTGGTCTTGGTATTTCATATAATATGCATTGGCGTTCAGCTTTATTTTATCCGAAAGATAACGCCACCCCAATTCAAAATCATTTAGCTTTTCTGGTTTTGGACTTCCGTTTTCGTAATCCGTACGATTTGGCTCTCTATTGGCTCTCGCATACGAAAAATACAGACTATTGATTTCATTCAATTCATAAGTCACACCTGCTTTTGGATTAAAGAAATTAAAGTTATCATCAACCAAACCTGTTTCTGACGAATTGGCTTTATAAGTAACATTTCTCAATTGCAAATCCCCGAACAAACTCCATTTATCTGACACTTTATAGTTGGCTTTGGCAAAAATATTACCGTCGGTTTTGGTTGCAAAATCATCATAATAATGATCCCCCAACTCACTTTTCGAAGCATATCTTGCCCAGATCACTTTCCCAAAATGATCCCCTTCATATTTATTCCATCCTCCCCCTAAAATAACATCCCAGTTATCTTCTTTGTAGTTAGCCGAGAAAGTGGTACCGTAAAAATCATTATCCAACCATTTTTGACGCACGAGATCAGTAGTATTTACAGTTGGCGCAGCAGCAATTGGCGTTAAACCATAGTCTACAAAATCTTGGTCTTCTTTATATTCTTCATAATATCCTTTTCCTTTTGTATAATGAAATGCTAAGTTCGTATTCCAATTTTCAGAAATTCTTTCATTCCAATGCAATTGATAATGATCTTGTTGGTAATTATCGGTTTGATTGTCATAAAAACGTTTATTTCCTGATTCATCTGTAAACATTCCGGCAGCATTGAATGTTCTATCACTTTCTAAAGTTGCTGCATCCACTCCAAACCAAGATTGGTAGGTTTTTTCAGTGCCACCAAAAGTCAGTGCCTTAATCAAGGTTGTTTTCCCCACATAAGTCCCTTGAAGAAAATACGATTTCAAATCAGAACTCGCTCGGTCTACATATCCAGCTGATTTTAATGCTGACAAACGACCCGCAATTTCAAAATGGTCATTCATCAAACCCGTACTGAATTTTACGGTATTTTTAAAAGTATTAAAACTTCCGTATGAACTAGAAATTTCACCCGAAGGGTTGTCCGAATAGGAATCAGTCAACATATTCAAACTCGCTCCAAAAGCCGCAGCACCATTGGTAGAAGTTCCTACCCCACGCTGCAGTTGCAAACTCTCTACCGAAGAGGCAAAATCAGGCATGTTTACCCAAAACGTCCCTTGACTTTCGGAATCATTGTATGGAATTCCGTTGATGGTCACATTCACACGAGTAGCATCACTACCACGCACTCGAATACCGGTGTAGCCCACTCCGTTTCCAGCATCCGAAGTCGTTACCACAGATGGTAAATAATTCATCAAAATAGGAATGTCTTGACCTAAATTTCGAAATTTAATGTCTTTTTTATCCAAATTACTAAACGTTACTGGGGTTTTTGAGGTAACCCGTATAGCCGAAACCAACACTTCGTCGAGTTGATTCACTTTTGTAGTGTCTTTTACTTGAGAGAAAGAGAGGATAGATGTTAGAGAAAAGAAAATAGAAAATAGAAAACGTTTTGAGAATTGAGCCGTTTTCGTGTTGATGCCTTTTAGGCTAATAAAATGAATTGAAAATTTCATCCGTAAAAAGTTTACGAATAAAAGGGGGAATTATTCTTTTGTTTAAATTAAAAATGATTGTTCCTACGGCAAACAGTTAGCAAAAATGCTGATTTTTGTCGTTTTTTCCCTTGACAGCATTACCCGTCCAGGTTCTTTGGGTATGATCTCAGCTCTCCCGATAGTTATCGGGAATATAGCACCCCTTTGAGACAGCGTAAAGATAGTGTTAAAAATTTCAAAAATCAATTTCAATTTCAAAAACCAATACCGTTTTACTCATTTTTGTCATTCCGACGAAGGAGGAATCACATGAAACTCTCATCTTGCGTGATTCCTCCTTCGTCGGAATGACAAACTGTACTTGTTCTATACGTATAGTCTAAATTTTTTCTAGGCATTTAACCAAGATTCAAAAACAACTAACCCTTTTCGCTTCCTCCCTACAACTCCGGTTTTCTGCGATTTTTCTTCACCTCCGACACGTTTTTTTTATCCTTAATCCTTTTTCGAATCACTGATTTTGGGATTTTAGTTGGTTTTCGTTCTTTGGGGACATGCAATCCTTTTTTTATAATATCCAAAAAACGTTTGGTAACTATCTCTTTATTTTTGAGTTGGCTTCGGTCTTCATCGCAATTCAATATCAACACCAAATCTGCAGTTAGTCGATTTTGTAAATTGGTTTCCAAAAGCAGTTTTTCCTCCTCAGAGAAAGCTTGTGAATTAGACAAGTCAAAAGTCAGCACTACTTTAGACGAAACTTTATTTACGTTTTGTCCGCCAGCACCACTGCTTCTTACTGCTTTATATTTTACCTCCGAGAGGATCGCTTGAATTTTCATTTTATAATGGTTGATGGGCTGGTTTTAATAAATCATTTACATTTTTCACTGGATTGAAAGTAAACAATGGAACCTCTACAAAAACGGTCAGCCAATTCGCCATGGCACCGTTCCAGAGACCTGGTAATTCATAGGCTTTCAGTTCAATTCCAGCATTATTTTTATGCACTATAAAACCACTATTAGAATCAATGAACTGCTTTAAATTGAATTTGTCGTTTTGATAATTTTTCAACCCACAAACTAAGTCCACAGGATTAAAGTGGGTTGCACTAGATAGAATTTTCATCTGACCTCTATTGGTCAAATCAACTTGAGACCTTTCTACAATTTGCAGAGAAACAGTACCGTCAATGCCTCTTACCCAAAAAGGACCACCACCAGGTTCCCCTTCGTTTTTTACCATACCGCAAACTCGTATAGGCCTGTTTAATGTTTCTTTTAATGTACTAATTTGACTATTCAGTTTGAATTTGTGAAAATCGTCATTCAACTCAATATTCAATTGATTCCTAAGAAAAGCCAAAATTTCATTTATCCTTTCCGGATTCATTTCTTGGCTATCCAATACTTTCAAATAGTCAAAGATTTGATGTTGCAATTCTATCAAAATACCTGCCAAAGCTTTTTTATAAAAGGAAATTTGCTGAATATTATTTTGAATCACATTGTCAATATTTTTGACAAAAACTACGTCAGCATCAATAGCATTTAGATTCTCTATTAAAGCACCGTGCCCTCCAGGTCTAAAAACCAACTTACCCTTATCATTCCGGAAAGGCCAATTTTCAATATCTACTGCTATAGAATCTGTTTCCTTTTTTTGATACGAATACGTAACATTTATAGTTGAATTCGATTTTACTTCAATACCTCTTTTTACCTCTTCAATGATTTTTTCAAATTGCGCTTGGTGGTTTTCAGAAACCGTTAAATGCAAATCAGACCCATTACTTGAAGTTGCGTAATAAGCACATTCGTACAAATGCTCCTCAATAGGAGCAGCAATATGAGTCTCGTATTTATGAAACGGAAGAATCCCCTTGGGTTTATTTGCAAAATCAAAATACTCAGTAGACAAGAGTGTTTTTATAAAATAATAGTTTTTATAGTCTCGATCTAAAGTATTAAAATCAGGATATATTTCTTTTAACTTTTCATCAACCGATTTAAAAAAAGAAAATTTATCCATACCAATAATAAAAAGTGCTAATTCAGTATCTTTTTTCCTGTTGATATAAGCATTAATACTTTCATTCCCAAAATCAAATTCATTCAGAAAAGTGGTCAAAAATTTAAACATTCTTGAAGCAGCACCTGAAGCTGGAACAAATTTCTTTAATTTTAATTTTGATTTATTACCATCAAAATAATTTGCTTTTTGTTCAAAAGCAGCATCCGTTAACTTTAAGATTCCATGATTTAAAGTCGCTGGATTCACCAAAACACTTTTTAAAACCCCATCATTAAAAATACTCAATTGTTTTTTAATCTTTTCTAACGGAATGCCGCGCTCATAAATTTGTAAAAAATCGAGAGACGAAAATCCCATTTGCAAAGCCATCGTCAAACCCTCAATAACACTAACCGCTTTTTTTAGGCGAGTTTCTTTATCCCCGGAAATGGTTATAAATGGTTTTTTATTATCAATTAAAGATTGTTTAAAAACCTCGAAAATGGTTTCTCTACCCTTTGGGCTATCCCTTAAACCATCTCCTTCCCAAGGCACATCAATATCGGTCAAGAAAAATAAATCATATTGATGCGTACGAGCCGCTTTATCCAATGACGGATCACAAAAACCATAACACATCTCCGAAAAAACTTTGGTTACCAATAAATTAGTATCACAAAAAAGATATTTATTAGCGATCAATGTGCTTGCGTTTTCCTGTTTTGTTTGCCCATACGCAATAGGGAGCATATCCCTTATATCGCAAATACCACGACCGCTATCTAACTTTTCTTGTAGATAATCACGTGCAAACTCGGGAACCCAAACCGTTTTATAATACTCGGCGAGTTGTGTTGCCAATGTGGTTTTGCCAGTCGATTCTGGTCCAAATATGGCAATCTTTATAATTGGCGTAGCTCCAGATTTTGCGAGCTGTTGAAGATTTTCTTCCATTCTAAATAGCCATAAACGGCAATAATTGTAAATACTAAATATTGAAAACTGGTAAAAGTATATCCTTTTGCAAAATAAAGCGGAACTGATATCAAATCTCCAACGATCCAAAAGATCCAGTTTTCGATTTTTCTTTTAGCCATTAGCCACATTCCCACAAAAAACAGTCCTGTCAAAAGGGTATCCACATACGAGTACCAAGTTGTAAATTTATTAAAATAAAGATATACCATGACAACAAAAACAAGTGTTGCCACAAAAATGAACATTCCTATAATTTTTTCTTTATTTGTTACTACCGAAATTGGAAACTCATCGACCTCCCCTTTTTTACGAGTCCAATGGTACCAACCGTAAATACTCATTATAAAATAATATACATTTATCATGGAATCACCCAGCAAACTCCATTGCCAAAGCAAATAAGCATAAATAAACGTACTAATTAATCCTGTGGGAAAAACCCAAATATGATCTTTCTTGGCGCACCAAACACTCCAAAGCCCGAAAAAAACAGCAATAAGTTCTAAGTAAACTTCATGGATAGGATAACCTTTGTATTGGGCAAAAAAATAGTCGAACATTTGATTTTAGATTTCTGTCCCGAAAGCTTTCGGGAGATGATTAACGATTGTAGATTTTTGTGCCTGATAATCAAAAAAATTATGATCATTCTCAAAAGCGGTTCCTATTACCACCAAGTCGGCACCAGCATCATAGGCTTTTTGAATGCCCTGCAAATCTATAATTCCCCCACCAACAATTAGAGGAATTTCAATATTATTTGATACTTTTTTTATCATTTCATAAGTAACGGCTTGTTTGGCACCACTTCCCGCTTCGAGATAAATGAGTTTATGACCCAACATTTCCCCAGCTTGTGCGGTATGCATCGCATAATCGTTATTCTTTCTATCCAAAGGCTTTGTCTCACTCACTCTGGCAACGGCAGTTTCATTACCGCTTTCGATTAAGATATAACCGGTAGAAATAATTTCGAGTTGGGTTTTCTTTAAAATAGGCACGGCCTTTACCTGATGTTCTATCAAATAATCCGGATTACGTCCTGATATTAAGGACAGGAACAAAATCGCATCGGCTTTTGCAGAAATTTGAGAGGAGTTTCCAGGAAAAAGAACGATTGGCAAACTTACTTTTTGCTTTAAGCTAAAAATTAATTCATCCAGAATATTATTTTGAACATGACTCCCGCCAATGAATATATGAGTTGCAGGAGATTGATTTATTTTTTGAATTAACAATGCGACACTATTCAAATCTATTTTATCTGGATCGAGGAGAATAGCAAGTAATTTTTGACCATCCGCTTTCGCTTGAATGATATCTTTATAAATATTTGTCATAGGCAGTTACACAGAGATTCGCTGAGCAGACGCAAAGCTACACAAAGATTTAAAATTATTTTTCTATTATTCAAAAGCATAAACAAGAGTGAATTTTTGTTCAAAACCTTTAGCATCATTTGATTCAAATTCCTCAAAACAAACTTTAAAATCTCTAATTATACCATCAAAGTGAAGTTCGGTTTTGGTTTGCGCATCATTCATTTCAAAAGTATCGACTTTAATATGGTCTTTGAAACTGATTCCTTTTTCGTTTCTAATTTTAAAAACAGCTTCTTTGGCTCCCCAAATCACTGTCAATTTCCTGATGTATTCTGCTTTTTCTTCTGGTTTTAAAAAAGAGAACTCAGTATCGGCAAATTTATCGGCAATGCGAATGATTTTTTCCCGTTGCAATTCGATATCAATTCCAACGACTTCATTACTTAAAATTATAGCCGAAAATTGATGCGAATGCGTAATCGAAATGTAGGCGTTCCCCTGAGCTTGTCGAAGGGTATCGTGCAAATGCGGCTTTCCGAATTCGTCATAATACAAATCAAAATCCGTGTAACCGGCTTCCTGAAACAGTTTACGAACACTCAAGAAAGCGCGTTGATGCATTTCGGACTTCATTCCATTTAACCGAATGACATTACTCTCATTAAGAACAACCGTCTCGAAAAGCTCTTGAAAAGATTCAGTGATTTCCCAAACCAAGATTTGAGTTGATGGATTAACGTTTATGGTTTTGTATAATGGCATTGCGATTTTTGATTTCAGATTAACAATAATTAATTTGTGATTGCAGATTAACGATTTGTGATTTCGGATTTTAGTTCCGAACTACAACTCAAAAACAAGTGTTTCATTTTTAACCTTTTAAAATCAACAATCTATAATCATTAATCCTAAATCTTAAATCACAAATCTCTTATAAATTAGTTTATTTCTAAACTTATTGCGTAATTTTGCAAAAAAAATTTACGCCCGAGCCTGGAAGGCGAACGGACGAAGTAATTACAAATATACTATAAATGAGTACAACGACTATGCCTTTTGTGGCTTTCAAAGTAAAAGACATTTCTCTAGCAGCCTGGGGAAGAAAAGAAATTGAACTAGCTGAAGCTGAAATGCCAGGATTAATGGCGCTTCGTTCAGAATACAAAGACGAACAACCACTTGCTGGCGCTCGTATTGCTGGATGTTTGCACATGACGATTCAAACTGCGGTTTTGATCGAAACATTAATCGCCCTTGGTGCTGAAGTAACTTGGAGTTCTTGCAATATTTTCTCTACTCAAGATCAAGCTGCTGCTGCTATTGCTGCTGCCGGAATTCAAGTTTATGCTTGGAAAGGTTTGAACGAAGTGGATTTTGACTGGTGTATTGAGCAAACATTGTTCTTTGGTGAAGACAGAAAACCATTGAACATGATTCTTGATGACGGTGGAGATTTGACAAATATGGTTATTGACCGTTTCCCAGAATTGGTTGCTGGAATCAAAGGATTGTCTGAAGAAACTACTACTGGTGTTCACAGATTGTACGAAAGAGTAAAAGCTGGAACATTACCAATGCCTGCTATTAACGTTAATGACTCAGTTACTAAATCGAAATTTGACAACAAATACGGTTGTAAAGAATCGGCTGTAGATGCAGTTCGTCGTGCAACTGACATTATGTTGGCTGGAAAAAGAGTAATCGTTTGCGGATATGGTGATGTTGGAAAAGGAACTGCTGCTTCTTTTAGAGGTGCAGGATCTATTGTAACAGTTACTGAAATTGACCCAATTTGTGCTTTACAAGCTGCAATGGACGGTTTTGAAGTTAAAAAATTAAACACAGTTGTTGCTAATGCTGATATCATCATCACTACTACTGGAAATAAAGATATCGTTCTTGGAAGTCACTTTGAGCAAATGAAAGATAAAACTATCGTTTGTAACATCGGACACTTTGACAACGAAATTGATATGGCTTGGTTGAACAAAAACCACGGTGCATCAAAAATCGAAATCAAACCGCAAGTTGACAAATATACTATCGCTGGAAAAGACATTCTTATCTTGGCAGAAGGTCGTTTGGTAAACTTAGGTTGTGCTACAGGTCACCCAAGTTTTGTAATGAGTAACTCATTTACAAACCAAACCTTAGCTCAAATCGAATTATGGAAAAACAGCGCGGCATACAACAATGACGTGTATATGTTACCAAAACACTTGGATGAAAAAGTGGCTTTCTTGCACCTTGCAAAATTAGGTGTTGAATTAGAAACTTTACGTGACGATCAAGCTGCTTATATTGGAGTTGAAGTTGACGGTCCATTCAAACCAGAATATTACAGATACTAGATCTATTTTAGATTTCTGATTTTAGATTTTAGATTTATAGAACCCTTGCAGAAATGCGAGGGTTTTTTTGTTTTTACATTGAAATACGACAATCAACCTCCCATCTCTCCCCATAAATACCTTTCTTAAGAACAACTGTTTACCTCCCTTTTTTGAAATAAAAGCATATGTGTCTTACAAAAAAACAGTAAGTTTACAAATCAGTCGACTATTTTTCAAGAAACAAAACAGCTCTATCTCTGAACATTATCAAATTATACGACATTGAAAAAAACATCCTATTTATTCGTCTTATTGTTTTTATTAATCCTCCCACAAATAATTTTTGCGCAAGAAAAAAAACCTAAGGTAGTTTTGGTTTTGAGTGGTGGAGGAGCCAAAGGAGTTGCACACATTCCACTTTTGCAAGCATTAGATTCCTTACACATTGTTCCCGATCTTATCGTTGGAAACAGTATGGGAAGTGTTATTGGCGGTTTGTATGCCATGGGATATTCCGGAGACAGCATCGAAAAAATAACCAAAAACATAGATTGGGACAAACTTCTGGGAGGAAGTATGTCTTTGAAAAATGTAAGCGCCGAAGAAAAAAGTGAGTTTCAAAGATATTTAGTCGGAATTGGCATAAAAGACGGAAAACCAACAAGTGTCAGCTCGCTATTAAGCGATCAAAATTTAAGAGAATACCTTTCAGAACTAACCTTCCCTGTCTACAATGTCAAAGATTTTGACGACCTATCGATACCATTCAGAGCAATGGCAACAGATTTAGTAAACGGAAAAGAAATTATACTAAGCAAAGGAAGTTTAGCCTTTGCCATGAGAGCCAGTATGTCTTTACCCGCAGTTTTCAAGCCCATGCCTTACGAAGAGACAATCTTGGTAGATGGAGGTGTAATGAATAATTTCCCAACTGATATTGCTAAACAAATGGGTGCCGACATCATAATTGGCAGTGATGTTGGAGGAGGAATGGAACCCAAAGACAAACTAGATAGTTTTGTGACCGTATTGATGCAAACCAGCATGTTTCCAAGCAATATAAAAGATCCAGAGAACCGAAAACGCTGCACTATATTAGTAGATCATCTACCAAACTTGAGATTTTCTACCGCCGATTTTGCAGAAAGCAACGAAATTTACAAAGACGGTAAAATTGCGACAACACTTAACCTAAATGCTTTAGCAGCACTAGCCGAAAAATTAAAAGGATACAAACAAAGAACTCACGAACTACCAAAGATTTCCAACGAATTTACCGTAGACACTATTGTTTACAAAAACATCAGTACCGAAAACATCCCGCTTGTAATTGCCCGAACTAATATCAAAACGCATACAAAATACACCACTAGCGACTTAATAGAAGGCATCAATAGAGCCATGGGCACCAATCTTTTTAATCAAATTACGTACAGCTATTTCATAAAAGATGGAGATAAATTGGGGCTAGTTTTAAACGGATTTGAGTATTCTAAAAACCAACTCAATGCATCGCTGCATTATGATTCTTACAGAGGTGTTGGATTAATTCTTAATTACACCGCCAGAAACATTCTTGCTCAATCTTCCCGCCTAGTCGTTACTGCCGATATTGCAGAACAACCAAGAGCCAGAATAGATTTTCAGAAAAATTTCGGCAAGAACAAAGACTGGTGGTGGGGGTCTGAAGCCTATGGCGCATTCCTAAATCAGGAAATTTTCATAGATGGGAAATCAGCAGACAATATGCTTTACAACGCTTTCGAATTCAACAATGAGGCAAACCGAAATTTGAATTCCTTAAAAAGCTACGCAGGACTAGGGCTAAACTACAATTACACTGAGGTAAAACCCAAAAACGACCCCAATTTAAATCCTAATGTACTACTACTCAAAAACTATAATTTTGAAGATATCGAAGTAAATGCCCACTACTCCTACAATGACATGGACAAAGTTTTCTTTGCTACAAACGGAACTATTTTAAAAGCAAATATAAACCGTTCACTATTGAGCGACGTTAACATAGCCTTTACGGATGTAAATTTAACCGATTTCTCGGGTCCAACAAATGGCTTCACTAAACTAGGATTCGGACTTGAAAAAAGATTGCAGCTAAAGAAGAAAGTTACCTGCATAATGGGCTTTGACGCCAACTTTATTTTTGAAGACAAACTCAAAGATAATAACGTTTCTTTTTCTGGTTATGGCTATGCAGCAAAATATTTTCTTGGAGGCATTATCCCTACTTCCGGCAATAACCGCTTTTCATTTCCTGGTTTAAACGAAGACGAACTCAACGTCTCACAATTTATGGCAATCAAACTTGGAGCACAAATTAATCCAATGGGTAAACTCTATTTAACGCCACATTTCAATATCGCATCCGTTGGCTTTGCTAATTTTAACGAATACATAGGCGACGCTTTTTCTCCTAAAGGAAATTGGGACCGCGGCAAAGAAACCAGTCTTTTATTTTCAGGAGGAGCAGCTATCTCTTATCAATCTATTTTAGGCCCTATTCATTTTGACACTTCATGGATCAACAATATCGATAACGTGAGATTATTTTTTAGCGTTGGATTTTCATTCAATCCATCTAATTAAACATATAACTTACCATAACCACCTATTACAACTGCCTCGGAAATACAATTTCGAGGCAGTTTTTTTTATTTAAAACATATTAGAATCTACCTTATTATTAATTCTAAACCCAAAACAGAAGAAATTGATTTTTTTTTCCAAACTACCTATACTGTTTTACTGCCTATTATTCACGATACTATATACAGTTTTGTGTGTCAATGTCGCTTCCTTAAGGTTTGTTTTTGTCATTTCGACGAAGGAGAAATCACATATCGATTACGCAATGTGATTTCTCCTTCGTCGAAATGACAAACTGGAGGTGATTAAATTCTTAAGGAAACCACATTGATTTGCATATATGCAAATCTGTATAACAAAACAATGTCAAAAACAAAAAACCCGTTTCTTTCGAAACGGGTTTTGTAATAATATAAAATCTGTATGATTATGCTTCGAATGGAAGTATAGAAACATAAGATTTATTATCTTTTTTCTTTTGGAAGAAAACAACACCATCAACTCTTGCATGTAAAGTATGATCTTTACTAATGTAAACATTTGCACCTGGATTATGTTTTGAACCTCTTTGTCTTACGATGATGTTCCCAGCAATAGCAGCTTGACCACCAAAAATCTTAACGCCTAAACGTTTTGATTCTGATTCTCTACCATTCTTAGAACTACCGACACCTTTCTTGTGAGCCATGACGTATTAGTTTATTTTGTTATTATTCTTGTGTATCTTCTTTTTTAGCTTTTGGAGCTTTTTTTACTTTAGGAGCTACTGCTTCTTCTGTAGTTGCTTCAACGGCTGCTTTTTTTGGAGCTGCTTTTTTAGCTGTTCCACCTACAGTAATACCTTCAATTACAATTTGAGTAAGATATTGTCTGTGACCATTTCTCTTTTTGTATCCTTTTCTTCTTTTCTTTTTGAAAATGATAACTTTATCTCCTTTTAAGTGTTGTAACACTTTAGCTTCTACTGAAGCACCTTCTATAGCTGGGGCGCCTATTGAGATTGAACCGTTATCATCTACCAAATAAACTTTATCAAAAGAAACTTTTGATCCTTCTTCATTTGTCAAACGATTAACGTAAACCTTTAGGTCTTTGCTTACTTTAAACTGTTGCCCTGCTATCTCTACGATTGCATACATACTGAATTGTTTTAATAATTTTTAAGGTTGCAAATATACAATTAAATATTTACCTCGCAATCCTTTAGCAAAAAAAAATAATTACATTAATTTCCAACTCTAAACAGCGTATTTTCAGACACATCAATTCATCTATTTCACAATAAAGTATTAAAAAACAACAAAAGTAGAATTTACTTACGCCAAAACCATGAAAAAAGGTATTTTTGACGTAACAACAATCTGTTTTCTATTACTAATAGAAAATAAAATTATTAATCTCTATGAAAAAATCAATAATGATGTTAAGTGCAGCTTTAATGCTAGGCGGAGTAGCTTCGGCCCAAAAAGTAGCTTTCGAAGAATACGATTTAGATAACGGTATGCACGTTATTTTGCATCATGATGCTTCTGCTCCCGTCGTGATTACCTCTGTTATGTATCATGTAGGTGCCAAAGACGAAAATCCGGATCGTACTGGTTTTGCTCACTTTTTTGAACATTTATTGTTTGAAGGAACCGAAAACATCAAAAGAGGCGAATGGTTTAAGATTGTCACTTCAAATGGAGGGACTAATAATGCCAATACTACTGATGACAGAACGTATTATTACGAAATATTCCCATCAAACAATTTAGAATTGGGACTTTGGATGGAATCCGAAAGATTAATGCACCCAATAATCAACAAAATTGGAGTTGATACCCAAAACGAAGTCGTAAAAGAAGAAAAAAGAACCAGCTACGACAATAGACCTTACGGAAACATCCTTACCGCGGTAAAAGAAAACATGTTCAAAAACCACCCATACCGATGGACAACCATTGGCGCTATGAAAGATTTGGACGCCGCTACTCTTGAAGAATTCCAAGCCTTCAACAAAAAATTCTACTTACCTAATAATGCCGTTTTAGTCGTTGCAGGTGATTTTGAAAAGAAGCAAGCCAAAGAATGGATTCAAAAATACTTTGGACCTATTGCCAAAGGAGAAGTTGTTCCTAAAAAAACCTACTTAGAAGAACCTATTACTCAAACCATCAAAGCAACCTACGAGGATCCTAACATTCAAATTCCAATGTTGGTAGCTTCTTATCGTACTCCTTCGATGAAAACTAGAGACGCAAGAGTATTAGATTTAATCTCTTCGTATTTAAGTGATGGAAAAAGTTCTAAATTATACAAAAAAGTAGTTGATGAGAAAAAAATGGCTTTGCAAGTTGGGGCGGTAGGTTTTAGTCAAGAAGATTACGGCATGTACATATTATATGGTTTGCCAATGGGAACTTTCACTACGACAGACATCCTAAAAGAAATCGACGAAGAAATTGTAAAAATCCAAACCGATTTGATTTCTGAAAACGATTATCAAAAACTACAAAACAAGTTTGATAATAGCTTTGTAGACACCAACTCCACTATAGAAGGAATTGCCAATAACCTTGCTTCATTTTATCTATTGTACAAAGATGTAAATCTAATCAATACAGAAATCGAACTGTACCATTCTATTACTCGTGAAGAAATAAGAGAAGTGGCTAAAAAATACCTAAATACAAATCAACGTTTACTTTTAGATTATATCCCGGCCAAAGCAAAACCTCTTAACTAAATAAACCGATATCATGAAAAAAACAACTTTAGTATTCATCCTTTTATTGTTAACAGGAATCATGCAAGCACAAGATCGTACGCAACCCAAACCCGGTAAACCACCCGTAATAAATATCAAAAAACCACAAACTTTTGTTTTGGCAAATGGTATGAAAGTATTAGTCGTAGAAAATCATAAATTACCAAGAGTATCCTTTAACCTAACCTTAGACAACGCACCATTTGCTGAAGGAAACAAAAAAGGAGTAGATCAGCTAACCAGTAACTTAATTGGTAATGGTAGCAAAAAAACAACAAAAGTAGCTTTCAATGAAGAAATCGACTTTCTAGGAGCCGAAATCAATTTTAGTTCACATGGAGCTACTGCAAATTCACTTTCTAAATACAGCGGAAGAATTTTAGAATTGATGGCCGAAGGAGCTTTAAACCCTAATTTCACTCAAGAAGAATTTGACAAAGAAAAAGCCAAATTAACCGAAGGAATGAAAGCGGAAGAGAAAAGCGTTCCCGTTATTGCTACTCGCGTGGTAGATGTTTTGGCTTATGGCAAAAACCATCCTTCTGGGGAGTATATGACTGAGGCAACACTAAACAACACAACCCTTGCCGATGTAGAAACCAATTACAAAAACTACTTCGTTCCAGAAAATGCTTATCTAGTAATTATAGGTGACATTAAATACAACAATGTAAAAGTAGCTGTAGAAAAACTATTTGGTACTTGGGAGAAAAAAAACGCTCCAAAAACATCGTATGACGCTCCCGCAAACGTTTCGAATCTTCAAATTAACTTAGTAGATGTACCCAATGCGGTTCAGTCTGAAATCACATTGGTGAATACCGTCGATTTAAAAATGGGAGACCCCGATTTTTTCCCAGCAGTAATTGCCAATCAAATCCTTGGAGGAGATTTTAACAGTTATTTGAACATGAATTTACGTGAAAAACACGCTTGGACGTATGGCGCAAGATCAGGCGTAGGAGCTGGAAAATACACCACTAAATTCTTCGCTAAATCTGCCGTCAGAAATGCCGTTACTGATAGTGCCGTGGTAGAATTCGTTAAAGAAATAAAAAGAATTCGTACCGAAAAAGTAACTGACGAAGTACTTAAAACCGTAAAAGCGGGTTACATCGGAAGATTTGTAATGCAAGTAGAAAAACCACAAACCGTAGCTCGCTATGCATTAAACATAGAAACCGAAAAACTTCCAGCTGATTTTTACGAGAAATACATTCAAACCATCAACGCCGTAACTACTGATGACATATTGCGTGTTGCCAACAAATATTTCTTGATAGACAATATCCGAATTGTAATAGCAGGTAAAGGATCTGAGATTGCACCAGGATTAGAAAGTCTAAAAATCCCGATGTTCTATTTTGACAAATACGGAACTCCTGTAGAAAAACCAGTATTGAAAAAAGAAATCCCAGCGGGAATCACTGCCAAAAATGTATTCGAAAACTACATCAAAGCAATTGGTGGAGAAAAAGCAGTTTCGGCTGTGAAATCTATAGCCATGACAGGATCAACAACTATCCCACAAGCTCCAGCTCCATTAACATACACTTCAAAAATGGACTCCAAAGGAAATTCAATGGTAGAAATCGCCATGGGAGCCATGAGCATGATGAAACAAGTAATCAACCAAAAAGGAGCTTATGCCGTACAACAAGGACAACGCAAGGACTTTACCGGAGCTGAATTGGCCGAAATGAAAGCTTCTGCAACTCCATTTGAAGAGCTACTTTTATTAAAAAACCCAGCCCTTACCATTGACCGAATCGAAACCATAAACGGAAACGATACTTTCGCGATCAAAAACGGGAAAAACACCTATTTCTACGACACCAAAACTGGGCTAAAACTAGCCGAGTCAAAAACCGTAGAACAAGGCGGACAAACGATGACAGTAACCACTAATTTTGCCGATTACAAAGAAGTAAAAAGCGTAAAAGTGCCATTTACTATCATACAAAATGTAGGTATAGAATTGGACATCAAAATGTCTGAAATCACAATCAACGAAGGAGTAAAAGATACTGATTTTCAATAATCGAAACTTTCCTTATATCACAAAGACTGTCTTAATCGGCAGTCTTTTTTTTTTTAGATTAATATGATTGCTGATTTTTGATTAACGATTTTTGATTTCAGATATGACACCCACCCTAAAATAGACAATCTTATTTATTTACCAACACTAAATCTAAAAGAGTGCACGACAAATTGCATTTTTTGTTTTTTTTTTACAAATTTGATTAAATCTGCTAAATCTACATGAAAAATCGGCACGCAGCTTATGCAGATTTGATTCGTTAATTTATCTTACAAATAATTATTTCTTAATCAAATTTGATTGTGTGTTTTTTAAAGAAGGTTTTTGTCGTGCATCCAATCTAAAATCTTCAATCTAAAATTTAGGAACCTACTTCTTTGCCGATAAATAAACCCCAATCAAAATAACAAAAGCACCAATAAACTGGACAAACGTTAGCATTTCATTGTCCAACAGCCCCCAAAAGAAAGCGACAACAGGAATTAAATACGTAACCGAAGTCGCAAAAACAGGCGATGAAATCTGAATCAGCTTAAAGAAAATAATATTCGCAATTCCGGTACCTACAACCCCTAAAACCAGTATAAACAAAAGGGAATGTTGCACTTCTGCAACATGAATCACATCAAAAAAACCTGTGAAAAACAAAATTAAAGACGCAGGCACTAGCAATACCGCAAAATTCCCTGTGGTAATGCTCAACGCATTTAAATCCGGCAGAAATCTTTTTATCAGATTTACATTTATCGCATAACAAATAGAAGCAATTAGCACTAGAATCGCATAATAATAGTTTTGTTCCGGATGGTTCACCGCTCCATTAAAAACCAAAAGCATGCTACCCAAAAGCCCAATGATCACACCCCAAATCTGACTTCTTCTAAAAGTAATTCCAAAAAAAGCAGCACCCAAAATCAAAGTATTCAGTGGTGTCAGGGAATTGAGAATTGCTGTAATGGAGCTATCAATTTCGGTTTCGGCAATAGCAAAAAGATAAGCTGGAACAAAAGTTCCAAATACCGAAGTCAATGCAACATATTTCCATTGATGGCGTGGGATTTTAATCAAACTCTTAAACCCAATTAAAAGCAGAAAAAGAGCCGCAAAAATAATTCGCAAAGACCCCAACTGATATGCGGTCAACCCTATTAAACCTTTTTTTATCAATATAAACGAACTCCCCCAAATTAAGGCAAGCACCGTTAAATAAACCCATTTCAACTGCTTTGACATCATAAACACTATTTTGATGCAAAATTGTACTAAATTTAGAAACTACAGCCCCTTTTTTTATTAATTTTGCAACACAATATCAGAAACTTAAAAACTTATTATAATGAATTTTACAAAATCAATCGCAATTATAGCACTTTCGAGCTTACTTTTTACAAGCTGTAAAGACAACAAAGCAGCATCAAAAACAGAAACTGCCTCAACAGAAACTGCAGCTCCAAAAGTTAAAAAAGAAATCGCTGCCGCCAATCTGCAAACCGCTAGTTTTACTGTAGAAGGAATGACTTGTGCTATCGGTTGTGCCAAAACCATTCAAGAAGAATTAACAGACCTTGACGGAGTACAAACTGCGAAAGTAGACTTTGATAAAAAAATGGCTACCGTAACTTTTGACAAAACTGTTCAAACCCCAGAAAGCTTAACTAAAGTAGTTCAAGCTACCGGAGACGGAAAAACATACAAAGTTTCGAATATGAAATCGTAAACTATGCGATTTTCTATACAAAAAAAGCATTCGTCGTTGGCGAATGCTTTTTTTATTATTACTATCTCAGAACGAATCAATATTTACAATCGTATCTAAAATCCGTACTAATCCGTTTGATCCGTATAATCGGTGTGCTATTTCGGCTGCTAGATACGGGCGAGCATTTTTCACATTACTTCCACTTCATGGTTTCCATCAATCGCTGCATATCATTTTTGATATAACTTGCCGCTGGCATAATGGAATCAAAATTGGGTTTAGCATAAAAATAAACCGAGGCGGTTACAAAATGCTTGATACTATCCGTAACATAAAACTGAGAGTTCGTAGCTGCATTTCCATCTACTTGATAAAACATCCCGTACACTTTATTATTGGTGTTTATAAAAGGTTGTTCCAGAATATCATCGGCTTTTATAACATGCTCATACGTTAATTTCTGAGCATCTCTAAGTAATTTTTTGATATTGTTATTTACTGGTTTATAGGTTAGATAAATAGTCGCTTTCATTTTGGGATAGGTAATCGAATATCCGCAATTCTTATCTGCTTTGATCACTGCTTTCGAATTCATTTCAAAAGCAAAAGGACAATTCCCTTTAAAACCTACATATTCGGCTTCTGGATAATCCAGACGTAAATAACTGGACGGCTTTGGTAAAACATCATCCTTACATCCAAATACGGCAAAGAAAAATGTGAAAAGTATAACTATAGTAGTCGTTTTTTTAAGCATTTTCATTTTATTCAATCGTTACTTTAATTTGTTTGACTCGTTTTTGATCTACAGATTCAATGATGAATACGCAGTTTTCAAAAGTTATTTTTTGTCCTTTCTTAGGGAAATTACCCAAAATTTCGAGAATAAATCCAGCTAACGTCTCAGCTTCACCTTTATTATTTTCGAATAAATCTTCATCAACTTCAATAATCCTGTAGAAATCCTTAAGATTTATTTTCCCTTCAAAAATATAATTTTTATCGTCAATTTGAGAATAATTAACAGGCTCGTCATCAAACTCATCGCTGATATCCCCCACAATTTCTTCGATAACATCTTCCAGCGAAACCAATCCCGAAGTCCCTCCGTATTCATCAACCACTATCGCCAAATGGCTTTTCATGCTTTGAAAATCCTTGAGCAAATTATCCAGTTTTTTGTTTTCAGGAACAAAGAAAGGCTCCCGTATTAAGGTTGTCCAATCAAATTCGGCGTTGTTAATATACGGCAACAAATCTTTGACAAATAAAACACCTTCTATTTGGTCGATATTGTCTCGGTAAACTGGAATTCTAGAAAACCCTTTTTCAATTATCTTGGAACAAATAGCCTCAAATGTTTCTGTTATTTCTAAAGCAAAAATATCTATTCTTGGGCTCATTACTTGCTTGGTATCCGTATTTCCAAAAGAGACAATTCCTTCCAGAATTTTTTGCTCCTCTGTAGATGTTTCACCTGTCGCCGTTAATTCTAAAGCTTGTGATAATTGATCTACAGAAAAATTCGTTTTTTGTTTTCCTAATTTATTTTGCAAATAAATAGTTGCAGAACGCATAGGCAAACTAACCGGAGATAGTATTTTGTCTAATCCAGAAATTGGATAAGCAATCAATTTAACAAATTTCACATTGTTCCTACTGGCATATACTTTTGGCAATACTTCGCCAAAAAGCAACAATAGAAAAGTAACCAAAATTACTTCGGTAGTAAATTTTAAAACTGGGGATGTAATGGCAGCAAACAAATCTTTTCCAACAAAAGAGAATAAAATCACAACACCTATATTGATAAAATTATTGGCTACAAGTAGTGTCGCCAATAACTTTTTAGGTTTTTCCAAAAGCTGAGAAATGATTTTTCCTTTTGAAGCATTATCCTGAATTGTTTCATCAATATCCTTTTGTGACAAAGAAAACAAGGCCACTTCGGCACCGGAAACTATTGCTGAACAAAACAACAAAATAAATATCCCGATAAAACCAAAGACTAAATTGGTATCTATAAATGAAGTAATCTCTAAACTGGGCTCTGGGTCCAAATTATAATAAATTAGTTAAACAATTAAAACGGCAAATCATTGATTGGCAAGTCTTTATTCTGAGCGTCAAAGTTAGTGTTTTTTGTGGTTCCGGAAGAATCTGATATTTTATTGTTTTCCGAATCTTTTTTTGTTGTCAAAAACGTAAACTCGGTTACTTGAATTTCCATTGTATGTTTGGTGGAGCCATCTTCGGCTTGCCATTGTCTCGATTTGATACGACCTTCTACGTAAATTTTATCTCCTTTTGAAAGGTATTTTTCGCAAATTTCGGCAGCTTTATTGCGCACCACGAGATTATGCCATTCGGTAGAAGTAATTTTTTCGTTCGTGGTTTTATTGACGTAGACTTCATTGGTAGCCAATTGAAATCTTCCAATGCAGTTTCCGCCTTCAAAATAATGCATTTTAACATCATCGCCTAGATAACCTATAAGCATTACTTTATTTAATGTTCCGTTCATGATTTGGTGGTATTTCTATCAAAGGTACATTTTTTTTGAAAACTATTTTTATTGGATTTCTAGAAATAATTGCATCTATACAGCAAGACTAAATTACTTTTTGCCACAATCTCGATAACAATCGAACAATGCCATTAACCTCCATTTTATCTCGCAAAGCCGCAAAGTCGCAAAATTCACAATCGTTTCCTTTGCGCCTTTGCGGCTTTGCGAGAGATAGATTCAGAAAAACCCTAGTATAAAGCCCTTAACCTAATAGCAATGAACCATCAAGACAAAGACACAAATTAAACAGAAAACAAAACTACTTCCCGCTTTTTTTAATTAACGCCCAAACACTTTCATTAAAGTTAGCTTTGCTGATACCCGTTAATTTCTCTAGTGCTTTAAAATAATTTTCATTCCCTTTCTCATATTTGCCACAACTAAGCAATTCTTTAACCGCCGAAAAACCTTTTTCTTTTTCGATTTTCTCGACGATTAGTGCATTTACAACATAATCCGCCATTAAATGTTTTTCCATACTTTCTCCAAAATTCAATTGCTTTCCATCCAACAAAGCAAGCCAGTCGATTTTGGTATTGGAAGCTACTTTTTCTTTGAATGTTTTCAAGATTTGTTGCCAACTGATTCCCCAACTTCCACCATAAAGATAGGCGCATCCCTCATCAACCGGTTTATTGATCATATTTCTTGGAATGGTATTTCTTGCTCGTTCGTGCCATAAATCGTGTGGATCAAAACTATTGAAACTCGTATTATAAGTACCGTTAACCAACAAAGTCGTTTTATTTTCATTGGCATTAAAGGTACTCACGGAGCGACCATTGTATTCTAATTTATACAAAACACCTATAGTTTTCAGCACGTCTGGTAAATCATTACAGCCATACCAAACGATATTGTCTTGTGGAGCCTCTAGTTTTTTATCAAAAAGAGCCACATCCTTTACATACTCGGTAGCGACTTTTGTGTTTAGGGTGTTTTTATAATGAAAGGTACAATTTCCTATTTTTTTCGTTTGCCAAGAAAGGGTGTTGCGTTGCAAAGGCGACAAGAAATAGAATTTATCATCCATATACTTGGCCAAAATTTCGAAACTAGCGGCCAAAATAGGCGTGTTTTCGTTTACACCTATATATGACAACTGTATAATAAAATTAGTTTTGTCGACTTGCACCACACTGGTCAAATAGCCTTTATAGAAGTTATTGTCCTTGTATTTTCCGATTTTCTCGATTCCTTTCATTTCGTCAAGAAGGATTGACGTTTCCAGCAGGTCTTCTTTTAAGACAAAAACGTTCTCTTTGTTGGGACTTTCTTTTTGGCTCAAAAAGCCATTTAATGATTTTACCAGTTGTTTGGCAACCAAAGTGTCTTTTGGCAAAACCACATTTGCAGGGACAATTAAAGGATTGGTTTGTGCAAAAGTTAACAATCCGCAATGCAGACTTAATAGAAGGATAATTTTTTTCAAAGTAAAGATTTTTTTCATGTTTGAAAGATAGAAATATCCTACTTAACAATCAAAGCGGTTTAGTTTTTATTTAACAATACTATTTAATTGACTTAGGGTTTGCAATAGAATAGGACGAGACAATTCTATTCTACAAACATAATTATTGAACAACAAAATAATTAAATATCTCTCTTAATTTTTAACCCAAAGATATTCCTCAATATTGTCATTCCGACGAAGGAGGAATCTCAGCAAGATTTTTCGCATTTTGGAGAAGAAAAACTACTTAAAATTAAAATGATTATCAACTTACTTTTTCAATTATATACTTGAATATGATTGTCGAGCTACTTGTGAAGATTCCTCCTTCGTCGGAATGACAATATTGCGAAGAAAAAAACAGGAAGCTGTTTAAAAATAATTTCTTTTAAAACACTAAACATCTCGTTTTACGGCTTGGGTAAGGGATAGAAGCTAGCTACCGAAGTAGCGCGTATAGCCCGACGCTATAAAACAATGGGCCGAATATGCGTTCCTAAAAGTAGGCCCCGTTGTTTTATAGGGTTACCCCCGAATGATTTTAAACCCAATGATTTTACAATTTCTCTTCTATAAAATTATGAATCACTATTGGAAACGGGAAAGTTTTGACGGTTTCTAGGTTGATTCCATTTTCGACGACACCTTTCAGACTCGCTTTCCAAAACTTGATGTGCAAATGTTGGTGCGAGAGTTTATGAATGATACTTTCTGAATTGTATTCTAATAGACTTACGATCTCGTTTTCTTGAAAAAAATCCTTCTGAATATACGTTGAAATACAATCAAAATCTTCGACGGTATCGGTTTCGATTAATGGAAATTCGTACAGATTGTGCCAAATTCCTTTGGCGGTGCGTTTTTGGATGATGGTATTCTGCAAATCATCTTCGGCTACTATATAATTAAAGTAGCGATTTCTGACTTTGAGCTTCTTGGATTTTACGGGCAATTGATCGACTTTGTTTTTTTGTAAAGCTGCGCAACTGCTGTTGAACACACAAATTGAGCAATTGGGACTTTTGGGAACGCATTGCAGGGCACCAAACTCCATGATGGCTTGATTGAATTGTGCGGGATTATCTTTTGGCATGAGCTCGAAAGCCAAAGCAGAAAATTCTTTTTTGGCCGAAGCTTGGGCAATATCGGTTTCTAGATCAAAATAACGAGAAAGCACTCGAAATACGTTTCCGTCTACAACAGGAACGCATTCATTATAGGAGAAAGAGGCGATTGCGGCGGCAGTGTATTCGCCAACACCTTTTAGCTTTAGCAAGTCGGTGTAATTATCAGGAAAAACACCTCCCATTTCGTGAGCTACGATTTGAGCCGTTTTATGTAAATTTCGAGCTCTAGAATAATAGCCTAGACCTTGCCAAAGTTTTAAAACCTGCTCTTCGCTCGCGTTTGCGAGGTCAAAAACAGTTGGAAAAACTGTGGTAAAAGACAAAAAATAAGGCGTTCCTTGCGCCACTCTTGTCTGTTGCAGCATGATTTCGGAGAGCCAAATGGGATATGGATCGGTCGTATTTCGCCAAGGAAGATCCCTTTTGTTTTGTAAATACCACTTGTTTAACGTATTAGAAAAATTCATTGTAAAATATTAAAAAACAAAAGTAATTGTTTATGTAATTAAATTTTAACGAATTAGGTTGATTAATTGTTTTTTAAATTCATATATTTGCAACCTCAAAAAAATTATTACAACATAATAAAAAGGAAAGAAAATGACGAAAGCAGATATCGTAGCGAAAATTTCAGAAAAATTAGGTCTTGAAAAAGGTGATGTTCAAGCAACAGTTGAGACTTTTATGAACGAAGTAAAAAACTCACTAGAAACTGGTGATAATGTTTACTTAAGAGGTTTTGGAAGTTTTATTGTAAAAACAAGAGCTGAAAAAACAGGAAGAAATATTTCGAAAAATACCACAATCAAAATTCCTGCACACAACATTCCTGCTTTCAAACCTGCAAAAGTTTTTGTAGAAGGAGTAAAAATAAATAACGAAGCAAAATAACACTATTAATTAATCATAAAATCTATAAGATATGCCAAGTGGTAAAAAAAGAAAGAGACATAAGGTAGCGACGCACAAACGTAAAAAAAGAGCGAGAGCTAACCGTCACAAAAAGAAAAAGTAGTTTTAAACTACTTTTTTCTTTTTTAAGTTCATTGAAATTTGGAAAATCAGTACGCAGAATTCAGTTTTCAGATTACAGTCTAAAACTGCGGTCTAAACTCTTAAATCTGCAGTCTAAAATTCCTCCCGGGTACAATACCTGTTAAATTATTGTTTAATCCATCTGTAAATAAGATTTTAGATTTTAGATTTTAGATTTTAGATTTTCAAAAGTCTATTCTCTTTTATCTATCCTCTTTTATCTAAAAATACAGATAAAAATTTACAAATGAATAAAGAATTAATCATTCGATCTAGTTCTGATTTCGTAGATTTTGCCTTATTAAAAGATGGAAAACTAATTGAATTACACAAAGAAGAAGAGAAAAGCAACTTTCAGGTTGGTGATATTTTTATTGCCAAAATAAGAAAACCTGTTGCTGGACTTAATGCTGCTTTTGTAAATGTAGGCTTCGAAAAAGATGCCTTTTTACATTATCACGATTTAGGTCCTAACTTAGCTTCCCAGCTGAAATTCATAAAACTTGTAAGCGCAGGTAAAATAAAAGATTTCTCCCTAAAAAACTTTCAGTTTGAAAAAGAAATAGATAAAGATGGTACTATTACGGATGTAATAAGCGCCAATCAATCTGTTTTGGTACAAGTCGTCAAAGAACCAATATCTACCAAAGGCCCTAGAATTAGCGCTGAGCTTTCTCTAGCCGGAAGATTTATTGTTTTGGTTCCGTTTTCTGATAGAGTTTCTATTTCACAAAAAATAGAAGACAAAAAAGAAAAGGAACGTTTGAAACGACTCGTACAATCCATCAAACCAAAAGGATTTGGTGTTATTGTTCGCACAGTAGCCGAAGGCAAAAATACAGAAGAATTAGAAAAAGATTTGCAGAACCTGCTAAGCAGATGGAATGCAATGTGTAAAAAATTACCAACTGCTCATCATCCATCCAAGGTATTAGGAGAGCTCAACAGAGCTTCTTCGATATTAAGAGATGTATTTAATGACACCTTTAGTGGTATTCAGATTGATGATGAAGAGTTGTACAACCAAACAAAGGATTATTTGCAAGAAATTGCACCATCCAAACAATCAATTGTTAAGTTCTATCAGTCAAATGATACGCCTATTTTTGAGAAATACAATATAGAGAGACAAATCAAGACTTCATTTGGAAAAACAGTCTCCATGAGTAAAGGGGCTTATCTTATTATTGAACACACTGAAGCTTTGCACGTTATAGACGTAAATAGTGGAAACCGTTCTAATAAAGCTACCAACCAAGAGGACACAGCCATGGAAGTGAATATGATTGCTGCCGCCGAAATAGCGAGACAATTGCGTCTTCGTGATATGGGCGGGATAATCGTAGTTGATTTTATCGATATGTCTAATCCAGAAAATCGTAAAGTTTTGTTCGACTTCTTGAGAGAAGAAATGAGCGATGATAAAGCGAAACACAAAATCTTACCACCGAGTAAGTTTGGGCTAGTCCAAATTACCAGACAACGCGTAAGACCAGAAGTTAACATTAAAACTAGAGAAGAAGATCCTAACAATGAGCATGGCGAAATTGAAGCGCCAATCTTAATCATTGACAGAATTGCTTCCGATCTGGAAAGAGTTTTAAAAACCCACAAAAACGTAGTACTTAATGTACATCCGTTTGTGGCTGCATACCTCAGTAAAGGTTTTCCATCATTGCGTTCAAAATGGTTTTTTGAATACAAAAAATGGGTGAAAATCATACCTCGTGACGCTTACACGTATTTAGAATATCATTTCTATGATAAAAAAGGAAATGTTATTAAAGAATAAAACAAAAACCGCCTTTCGTGAGATTGGCGGTTTTTTTGTGTCTTGTTTTTAAGGAGCTAATCCAGCTTCCCGATAGCTATCCTATCGTGTGGACACATCTTTATGCAATTCCCAACCCTCAAATAAAGCTTTGAAGCTTTTGAGTCCAATCCATAAAGTGGTAATGCCTGGTTTTCTTTCTTTGGCATATCCTTTCCATCCGCCCATTCTTGCAATGCACCACACGTACCTTTTTAAATCCTTTTTTATGTATGGATTTTTAAGTTTCTCGGTCTTGCCTTCTAATTTATTGATTTGCAATTCTAAACATTCCTGTTCCTGCTGATTAAAACATATTCCTGCATCCATTTCCAATTCAGGCTCATCATAGGCAATTATCATCAAAAACAGTTTGATTACCACTTCCATTATCATTAAACTGAGTTTTCGTATTGAGACTCCTGACTCTAATTCACTCGATTCTATATCAAATCCTTCTTTTTTCAGTATTTTAAAAACCTCTTCAATTGTCCATCTCCAACTGTACCATTCGATACAGTTCATGGCCATTTGTAAATTATCCACCTGCAATGTCGTAAGTAATCGCCAACAAATAGCATCTTTCCCTATATAGCCTATTTCTTTGGCTTCAACCAAAAACAGTTTTATGGTTTTTGGGATACTTGCATTGACTCTTTGGGGACGCTTTAATTCAACTTCTCGGTATCGAACCTCTAATTTTGCTGTGCGTTTCTTTCGCTTTGTTTTTAAACAGCTTTCTACTTTAACTTCATAACTTCCAGCCGGTTCTACAGATTCTATACTCGAAAACATTTTTGTTTTGTCATTCAGTATTCTATTGGATTTTGCACGTATCAGTAAATCAGTCTTTTCATCTGGTATCGTTACAAATTGCTCATAAATATCTCCTTCGCGATCTTGTATGATAATCATACTTTTAACCTCTTCTTTTAGATATTCTTGTGTTTTTTGTGATACTTCTATCCATTTATAAGACTCCTTGTCTTCTATTGGAAGCTTGTTATATTCCCGATCATGCTTGTTTTTGAATTCCATTGGTCTGTTCCAAATCTTGATGGCAGAATAGCCGTACGGAACAGCCATTTCTGCATCTAACACTAAAGAGGGGTGAATCATAAATCCAAGCCCTGTGTCTGATCTTGAATTTGTGCTTCCAATGGATCCGTCTTGTTTTATTCGATTACGGTGATTCTTTAAATTAATTTCTGAGGTGTCTTGAATACACAATACATGCTTGCCCTTACAGCCAATTTTGCAATTCATCTGCAAGTTTTCTATAATCATATTTTCACTAACCCTATCATTTTGCAGAAAGCGATATGCTCCTTTAGCTTCGGCACTTGATGAAGAAAATTGACGGATAGAATGCACGCTTTTTTGAAATAAATCTTGATAGATCTTATTTCCTCTCTCAATTAACCTTTTGTCAGGTAAATTCTTAAATGTTCTACTTAAAACCATAAAGGCAAAAATAGAAAATATATTTGTGTCCACACGATAGGATAGCTATCGGGACGTTACAATCTTTGTTGTTTTAAAGAAAAACAACAAAGAATTTCCACTGCTATCTGGGCTACGGCTGTCGTTTTCAAAACAGCTATCTATTCCTTTAGCATCTCAATTTTTCTTCGGATTTCGTTCCAAAATTCATCGATTACGGCGACGTAATAAAACCCTTTTGGAGCTGAAATAGGCTTTCCTAAAAAAACAGGCATTAACTTTCAAGAAAACCTCAATATAAATCAATGTCGTTTCCTTAAGTTTTGTTTTTGTCATTTCGACGAAGGAGAAATCACATATAGATTACGTAATGTGATTTCTCCTTCGTCGAAATGACAAACTGGAGGCGATTAAATTCTTAAGGAAATGACATTGCAGTACAAATAGCAATTATATTAGCTAAAACTATTATTTTTAAGTATATTTGACTAACATATTAGCTATAATAAAATGTACAGTTTAAACAAAACTCCAAATCAAGTTCAAATAGAATTAGCTGAAAAATTTCGATTACTTCGGAAAAGCAAAAAAACATCTCAAATAGAACTTGCTAACAAATCAGGAGTTTCTTTGGGCAGCATCAAACGATTTGAGCAAACAGGACAAATTTCATTAGAATCCCTATTAAAACTTGCCCATTTATTTGACAGACTGGATGATTTTGATTTGGTTTTTAAAACAAATGAAGATTTAAAAGTAGTCGAAAAACTATTTAGTCACTAATTATGAAAAAAACTCAAAAAGTAAAAGCTTTTTTAAATCTGGACAGCTCAAAAATAGAAATTGGAGAAATGGTTGAAAACCAAAACAAAATCTACTTTAAATATCATCCAGATTTTATTGCAAAAGAAATAGAAATTTCTCCATTCAAAATGAAATTATCTAATGCTATTTTGACCCCAAAAGAAGGTCATTTTGACGGGCTTTTTGGTGTTTTTTCAGATTCCATTCCAGATGGTTGGGGGAAATTATTGCTAGACCGAAAACTTTTGTCAATGGGAGTCAATTATAGTGAAATATCTCCATTGGATCGACTATGCTTTATTGACAAAAACAGCATGGGAGCCATTTCATACGAACCCGAACATGAAAACTCAAACTACTCTTTAGACAGTATCAATTTAGACCAAATTTCTAGTGAAATAGAAACTGTTTGGAGCGGTACTTCAAATGACATAATTGAAGAATTATTTCAACTTGGCGGCTCTTCTGGAGGTGCTAGACCTAAAATAATAGTTGGCTTCAACCCAAAAACCAATCAATTATGCTACGGGAAATCAGAATTACCAGAAGGATTCGAACATTGGATCATAAAATTCCCATCCTCTAATGATCTGCCAGAGATTGCTTTAATCGAATTCATATATAATCAAATGGCACAAAATGCCGGAATTGAAGTGAATGAATTTCGATTGTTTAAAAGTCAAAAAGGAAATTATTTTTTTGGAAGTAAACGATTCGACCGAATAAAAAACAAAAAATTACATCTGCATTCCGTTGCAGGTTTATTACACGATAATTTCAGAATGAGTACACTGGATTACGGACATATTATGGACTGTGCTTTTACACTAGAAAAGAATTTCAATGCCTATTCTAAAATATTACGTCTCGCGGCTTTTAATGTTTTTGCACACAATCGAGATGACCACAGCAAAAATTTCTCTTTTTTAATGAATGAAAAAGGTGAATGGAAATTTGCACCGGCATACGATTTGACTTTTTCCAATTCTTCATACGGACTGCACAGCACAACAATCGCAGGAGAAAGCAATAATCCAACAGCAGAAAACCTGAACAAATTAGCGACTCATTTTGGCGTAAAAAACGCACCTTCCATTTTTGATGAAGTGAAGAATTCGATAGCTGAATTTGAAAATCTAGCTATTAATATTGGCGTTTCAAAAAACACTATTCAGTTAATAAAAAGCAATCTATCTATTTAAAAAAAAACAAATGCAAAAAGAAAAACTATACAAGAACCTAAAAAACTATAAATTAATCTTTCACACACTCTTCTTCATTTTCTTTTGCACCTATTCATCTGCACAAACCAACCTTACTTACTTCGACTCTAATTGGAAAAATTGCCCAAAAGAATTGGCTGTATATTATCGCATTCAACCCAAAAAAGTAAAAACCAATGAGGCAGTAGGTTACACAATAAACGGAATTGATTCCCTTTATAGCGTTGAAGATTATTATCTAAAAACCAATAAATTACAATTTAAAGGCTACTCCAAGGATCAACAAGCGCAAGAATTAGTGGGGAAATCCAAATGGTTTGACGAGAACGGAATGCTTCTGAATACGCAAAACAACAATTACAACAGCGATTACAAAAACACTTCAAAACTCCTTGACTGGCAACCCATTTTTTACATCAATTACAGCATAACAGTCAAAAGTCAATTTACAGGTGGTTTAGAATTTTGTTTGGATTGCGAGGACAGAAATAAACTTTTTTTGGGCTTGGGATATGGGGTAAGCAGTTATGACAACAACTATTTCGGACTGCCCGATATACATCTTTCGTACAACACTACTAATTTTGGATTTATTAAAATTGGCGGCTCCAACCGAAATATTTACACTATGGCAGGTTTAACGTTTTTAAACTTTATAGATCTTGGGGCTGGTTACTCTTACCCTATAACAAACGATAAAATCCCTGAATTAAAAGGGTTTACTTTTGGACTGACCTTCCGAATTACCAATAAACAAAATGCTTACGGAAAGTTAAAAATTGGGTTTTAGACAAAATCGCTTAGCCCCAAAACACTATTCTTCAAAAAAACTCATAACATTATATTTACGATTTCATCGGATTTTAATAATCTCGTTTTCAATAAGTAAAAACAGTAACCGTTTATTTTTACGGTTACTAATTTTATAAAAATGAAGACACTTTTAGAAGTAATAAACAAAAACAATTTTTTTTATATCAGCAGCTTACTATTGATTGTCGGTTGTGGCTTTTTTCTATCTATTTACACTAGAGCCGATGGTTTTATCTTCTTGAACAGCTATCATACAGCGATGTTAACTGTTATTTTTCAAAACATCACTTTCTGTGGAGATGGTCTTTTTACTTTGTTACTATTTTCAATAATTATCCTTTCATTCAAAAAACAAAGAAAACTGGCGCTACTTTTATTAATCGGATTTTTAATTTCAGGCATATTTTCTCAAATATTAAAACATTTAATAGCTTCTCCAAGACCAAGTGTGTATTTTGAATCGCATCATTATACTTATTTTTTAGATACTTTTTCAAATTGCAGAATTGGATTTCACAGTTTCCCCTCAGGTCATACAGCCTCTGCTTTTGCGATGGTAACTATTGTTACAAACTATTTTAGAAGAAGACACATTTGGGCTATCTCACTCCTATTTGCCATGACAATTGGGTATTCACGCATTTATTTAGCGCATCATTTCCTAATTGATGTTTTGGCGGGAGCTTTTATTGGGATTTTATCTGGTACATTGACTATTTTATGGTACAATAAAAATTCATTTAAGATCAAAAAATTAATTGTTAAAAATCACACGGCATTCTACCATTTAAAAGTCACTCTTTTCAAAAACCTCAACAAGCAAAATATAAATGGATCTTATTAAATTTTTTAAATTTGGATTGGTCGGATTTTCTGGTCTTGTAATTGATTTCTCTATAACATGGATTTGCAAAGAAAAATTACGGCTCAATAAATACCTTTCTAACTCATTTGGGTTCCTATTTGGCGTAGTGAACAACTATTTTTTGAATAAATATTTCACTTTTCACAATAATGACAACCATCTTGCTACTCAATTTATAAGCTTTTTGATCATTTCTATTATCGGCTTTTTATTGAATACCGCTTTTCTTTATTTACTTCAAAAGAACACCAAAATCAATTTTTATGTCTGCAAAGCCATCGTAACAGTCATTGTTTTCTTTTGGAACTTTACAGCAAACTCACTGTACACCTTTAAAATATAATGAAATCGCCATGACAGTATTTGTCGCAATTGAAAATCATCGAATACCAAAATGAAATATTTACCGATGAGATAAACACCTATGAAGATTTGGCGATTCCTCCCGATAGCTATTGGGATCCAAAAAAAACAATATTCTCTACCTATGAAAGAAAAACACAAATTAGTTTTAATAATAGTTATTGCTACTTTAATACGATGTTTTGTTGCGACGACTATTGGTTTAGGCAATGACGAAGTGTATTACCTCACTTATGCCCAGCATCTGCAATGGAACTACTTTGACCATCCGCCAATGGTAGCCTTACTGATTCGGCTAACAACTTTTAATCTCTCTTTCACCAATGCGCTTTTTGTTCGTTTGGGTGCGATTATTTTTGGAGCCATTAATACCTATTTAATTTATGTCATCTGCAAAGGAATCAAAAACGAAAAAGCGGCTTTAATCGCCTCCTTACTTTATACCGGTTCTTTATATTCTAGTATCATTGCTGGCGTTTTCATTTTGCCTGATTCTCCTCAATTGTTTTTTTGGTTGATAAGCGTTCATTTTTTAATACAAATCGTTTCGGACACAACAAATCACAAGAAACAAAACTACAATCTCCTTTTATTTGGGTTGTTTAGTGGATTGTGCATTATGAGTAAAATTCACGGTGTGTTTTTATGGGCTGGTTTTGGATTGTATATTTTATGTTATAGAAGGGATTTATTAAGGAATGGTTCTCTTTATTTAGCTGTTCTAATCACAGTCCTCATTATATCTCCAATTTTAATTTGGAACATCGAGAACCATTTTATCACCTATACGTATCACAGCCAAAGAGTCACCATCAAGAAAGAAATTAACCCTTCCAGCTTTTTTAGAGAGTTTCTTGGAGGTGTTTTTTATAACAATCCTATTAATTATTTTTTGATTGTTTGCTCATTAATTGCTGCTTGGAAAAACAAAATCGACATGGCAAAACCCGTAAAGAGATTGCTGCTTTTGTTAAGCTTACCGCTAATTGTGTTATTACTTTTTATTTCCATATACAGAGACACGCTTCCTCATTGGTCTGGCCCAGCTTTTGTTACTTTATTGATACTTGCTTCTTGCTACATTTCAAATGAAACCCACATCAAAGAAAAATTTTCTTCCGATGAGATAAAAAAGTGGGTTCCTGACAACCAAAATTTAAATACTTTTTCGGAAGAAATAGAAAAAAACACTAACTCTCTATTGAAAAAACTAGTATATTCCTCTTGTCTATTAATTTCGACAATAGTCTTTTCGGGAATTATACTTATAAATTTCTATCCCGGAACCATTGGAAATAAGGATGAAAAATCTTTAGGCAAAAAAGACTTTACACTTGATATGTACAATTGGGAATTCTATAAAAATGAGTTTGAAAAAGTACGTGATAATGACATTCAATCAGGAAGAACAAAAACTACTTTTATCCTAAACAACAAATGGTTTCCGGGAGCACACATTGACAATTATATTGCACAACCTTTGGGTTTAGACTTTATAGCTTTAGGCAAATTAGAAGACATTCACACTTATGCTTGGTTGAACTCCTACAGAAAACAACTTAAAATTGGAGATGACGCTTATTTCATAACTGTTTCGAATAGTTTTAGCGACCCAAAAGAACTGTACAAAAAGAGCTTTAAAAAAATTAATTCTCCAGTTATCATAAAACAATTTAGAAATAAAAAACCAACACGAAATATGCTGGTTTATTTACTTCAAGATTATAGCGGAGAATAATTTTTTTGATTACACATCGCTACAAAACTACTCTTTCACGATCTCAATTTTCCTTCGGATTTCGTTACCAAATTCATCGACCACTGTAATGTAATGAAATCCAGTGGTGGCTGAAATAGGCATTTCATGAAAAGTTTTAGTCGCGCCTTTGTACACATTATCGACATACCAAAACAGTTTACTTTCCCGTTGGGAATGAGCTACCTTTAGAATCACAGGCTGTACTTCGCTATTAAAATTTTTGGTAAGATAGATTTTACTGTTGGTTTTGGGATAAATAAAATCCATTGTTGCGGTTTGAGTCCCCATACAATCATTCCTGAACGGTGGCAACGGCAAATACTCAATATGCTGACTTTTGTAATACCAAGCCATTACAGGTGGCAATACAAACCAGTTCTTGGTCACTATATTTTCAATATTTTCGCAACTGCTATTGACCTGAAATTGCAGTGATTTATCTAAATGTACGGTTTTATGATACGGACAAATAGAAGTGTTTTTTCCTTTCTTTGGAACGAGTTGTTTAATTTTGGGACAGCCTTCTTTAGCCAAATGACCACTCAAACTGCAAACTTCAACTTCTTCTAAATCCTTATGTGGTGTATCGAACCATCGCTGTCTTGGCAACAAATTAAAAATATCAAATAAAATTGGTGCCGCGCTGGTAACTCCTGTCAATGTAGGTCTGCCCTCGCCTGTTGCATTCCCCACCCATACACCTACAACGTATCTCGCATTGGTTCCTATCGCCCACGCATCACGATTCCCAAAACTCGTTCCCGTTTTCCAGGCAATCTTGAGTGAACTGTCGTAGAATTTCCACGCTTCATCTCCTTCGGGACGATTGACTTGTTCCATTGCATTATAAGTGAGCCAAATCGAACCTGCTCCCAAAATGTTCTTTTGCTTGGTTTCGTCTCCAAAATCAACTTGAAAATCATCCTGATAATTGAGTTCGGCAAATTCATTGGTTCTGTATTGCCCTTGATTTTTATTGAAATAATTTAAAGTGGAAGACAAACCCGCGTAGCTTCTACACAAATCCCACAAATTGCTTTCGGCTCCACCCAAAATAAGAGATAAACCGTAGTGATCAGGTGGTTTTGAAATATCCCGCAATTTGAATCGCTGCAATTCCTCATAGAATTTATTCACTCCAAAATCCTGTAACATCAATACAGCGGGAATATTCAAGGAACGCGACAATGCCCGATGTGCCGGAACTGCCCCGTCAAATGTCAGGTTGAAATTTTGAGGTGTATAACCCGAAATTTGTGTCGGGATGTCTGCCACTAGCGTATTGGGCAACAACTCCCCGTCGTCGAGCATAGCGCCATACAAGAGCGGTTTAAGAATACTTCCGGTGCTTCTTGGTGCATCAATAATATCCACATCTTTTTGATGATTACCATCCGTAGGCGAATTTCCCACATAGCTCATCACTTTTCTATTGGAAACATCGATAACCAAAATAGCCAAATTATGAACTTCATTTTGCTTGTATTGATTGTAATAATACTTTGCAATTTGATTGACTCTGTTTTGCAACCCAATTTCTATTGTCGTTTTTACCCGAGTTCCTTCCTGATTCTTGGCAACGCGTTGTAGTAAATGAGGAGCAATTTGTGGTAAATCATACGGTTTTTGCGGCAACGGCTCGTCTATAGAAAGTTCATAAGTTTGCTTGTCGATTACACCTTCTTGATGCAATTTTAACAAAAGTCGGTTGCGTTTGCTCAATAATTGAATTTGGTTTTTTCCGGGATAAATCAAGCTGGGCGCATTCGGTAAAACGGCCAAAGTTGCGTTCTCCGCCCAAGACAATTGATGGGACTGTACTCCAAAATACCGCCAAGAAGCCATTTCGAGACCCACAACATTTCCTCCAAATGGAGCATGAGCTGCATATAATTCTAAAATTTCGTTTTTAGAATATCCTAATTCTAAGCGCGTGGCGAGAATGAGTTCGACTATTTTTTCGAAATAAGTTCGCCCTTTCCCGTTTCTGGACAACCGAATGACTTGTTGTGTCAATGTACTTCCTCCACGAACTACTTTACCCGCTTTCCTATTTTGCTGAAAAGCGTTGACCATCGCCACAGGATTGAAACCGGGGTGTTTGTAGAAATACTCGTCTTCAAAAAAGACAATACATTTCTTGAATTTATCAGGAACGCTGTCTTGCGCAGGAAATCGCCATTGTCCGTCGAGAGCAATTTTGGCACCAAGCAATTCCCCTTCTTTACTCTCAATAACCGTAGAATAAGGTTCTTGAAATAAAGTTCTTGGCAACGAAAAAAAATAAACCACCAACAGCAAAAAGGCTATTGATGATTTAATTTTATGCAGTTTTATCCAATTGATGATGCGTTGTAGGAACGCTACTAGTTTGTTTTTCAAAGTGAATTTTGTTTGTATTTTTTCCTCTATGAGGTTTTTACCATCCTAACAGGTTTCTTTTAACCTGTTAGGTATGCTTTTACACCCTCCCTACAAGAAAAATTAGATTAACCATAACCAAAATAAATACCTAACAGAGGTTTTGACAACCTATTAGGATCAGTAAATCTCAACCTTACCCATTTTATCAATTTCAATATGCTTGTTTTTTTTATGAATTTACTATTCTAACTACTAAATACCTAACAGGTTAAAAAAAACCTGTTAGGATAAGCAAACTTAACCGTACGAATATTTAATTTACTCATCCATTTTATCAATCGCATCAATTATCCCATCATAAACCAATCTTCTTTCATCGTGATAAAACTTAAAATTTTCTAAACCTCCAAATAATCCTAGAATAAAACCTCTATCAATACTCGTTTCTTTATTTGACATAAAAGAACGATAGGAAGAATGCAAATACGTTTCGAATGATTTCGTAAATTTATGCTTTACAGGATTTAAATGAACATACACTATCAATTGTTTCAAATACTCATCATTTTCAATTCTGTTTCGTTGTAAATGTTCTTGAAATAAACTTCCTGTTCTATTATAAGCAGTATTTATACTTTTGGCGTACGAATTAAATAAATTAGAAAAAGGCAAATGAACTTTTTCTTTTAATTTTTCTGGCAACTCCTCTTTATCTTTAATTCTTAAAACAATATGAAAATGATTCTTGAGTAAACAGTAAGCATAAACATCTGCAATTGGCAAAAGATATTTCTTCATTTTCTCTAGAAAATAATTATAGTTATTCTCTTCAATAAAAACATTTTCTTTATTATTTCCTCTATTGTATACGTGATAATATTGACCTGATTCGAAAATATCTTTTTCCATACTTCATTTCTTTTTTACCATCCTAACAGGTTTCTTTTAACCTGTTAGGTATACTTTACACTCCTAAAATAAAAATTAATTTAATTCATATAATACCTAACAGGTTAAAAGAAACCTGTTAGGATAAGTAATTCAACCAAAATTCCTTATTTCACAACCTGAACCCAAAAACCTTTGGTTCTTGCCAAAAACGTATTGTCATACATCGCTTCACATTGCAGTCCCGGCAAATAATATGTTCCTAAATAAGAAGCGTTCAACAATATTCTAAAGGTTTTTACTTCTCCAGCTTTCAATCCAAAATAGAAATTGGTTCTATCGTCGCGAATATCAATATAATCTGCAACATTATTGGTTGCGTCTCCATAATCCGTGAAACGGGTATTTACGATTTCGAAACCAGAAGGCAAAATTTGAGACAGCGCTACATTTTCTACGTGCTCATTTTTCTGGTTTCTAACGGTTACCTCAGCAATGAATTCCGTTCCTTGATTAATTTTCGATACATTGATAACGCCTCCTTTTCTGTTTTTGAAAACAATCGAAGCCGAGACATTACTTTGAATGGCATTTTCCTGCCCAATTGGAAGAATTCCTGTATTCAACACCCGAACAAACAGTCTGTTCTTTTTATTATTTTTCAAAGTCACGCTATTCGAACCTGTCTTGACAACCAAACTTCTGTCGGCTATTGTTTTCATGGTTTTTATCGTTTGTGCTTTTCCGTCTTTGCTAAACTGAACATCGATTCCTTTAGCACCATTGCTCACGGAAAACTTAGCCATTGCATACAAACAATAAGCCGTAGTTTGTGTACTCATCCACTGGTCGCTTGACATATTTTTGGCCAATTTGGTTGCCATTGCAAATGCTTTTTGCCTTTGTCCAAGCAACAACATGGTTTCCAAAGCCATTGCTCGATTCCTGTCGCTCGAGCCGTAATAGTAATAATTATACGCATTTGACTCATCCTCAATTTTGCTATTGAGCAACAACGTCAAACCTGCCGATTTTTGTCCTGCCAATGCATAAGCCGCAGCCAATCGTAATTTACTTTCGTTCGAAATCCCTTTGGTTTCACGCAATCTGTTCATCGAAGACAAATCGGGTGATCCTGCCAATGCCAAGGTGTACAAACGATACGATTGTGCCATATCATTTCCATACCTTGCCTCAAATCGCCATTGTTTCGCTTCTTTTTGCTGATACGAAATCCATTTTGATTTGAAATTGATAGGCAAGAAATATCCTTTTTTCTCTGCTTCAATCATAAAATGTCCTGAATAAGATGTTCCCCAGTCGTCTGCTTCTGCACCGCCTTGCCAGTACGACATTCCACCATTCGATAATTGAAAACCCCCTAATCGAGTGATTCCTGCCGTAATATTTTTTTGAATTAAATCTTTGCGAGTAGCATCCAAATCAACAATATCATTCAAATACAATTGTGGAAAAACAGACGATGTAGTTTGCTCTACACAACCGTGAGGATACTGAATCAAATACTGTAATCGTCCATTCAAATTAATCGTCGGCATCGATGAAACCTCCAATTTTGCCATATTACTTCCCGAAACACCAAATGTTTTCCACGAAATAGTCTTAGAACTGTTGGGTTCCAAAATCACATCGGTAAATGTATTGGTCACTGGATTCGGGTTGGTCATATCGATCTCCACATCATAAACGGATTTCTCCTTACCCGAAGTCGCCACAATCTGCACTTTTCCAATTCCAGTAACGGAACCCACAGCCAAATTAAAATAAGCCATTTTTTCGTCAGGCTGTGCGAATGACAATTTTTTAATGGCACTGCCAATAACTCTTAACCCATTATTGGTTTTAATCTGAACCGTAACGTTTTTGATGTTTTTTTCCATTGCAAAAACGGTAACTGGAATCGTCACTTTCTCGGATGGAGAAATCTTTCTAGGTAGCGAAGCCAAAACCATCAAAGGACTGCGCACAGGAGTTGCTTTTTCTACACTACCGTAAGCACTCGTAGTCGCATCGCCAGCCACAATCATTGTTTTTACAGAACCAATGTATTTTGGCAATTTCACTTGATGGGTTTTAGTTTGTCCTTTTTCTAATTTAAAAGGTCCCATATAAATCACAACGGGTTTGAAACGATTGGCTTTTTTGGCTTTTCCACCACCCAAATCCTGATCCCCTCCAATACTGAAAATCTGATTCACTTTTCCGCCATACGCCCCAATCACATCATCATAAATATCCCAGGTTTTTACTCCTAGAGCTTCCCGAACATAAAAACTGTCCCACGCATTTGGCGCTTTAAAACGGGTTAAATCCAACAAACCTTCATCTACGATAGCAATCGTATACGTCATTGCTTTTCCAGATTGCTCGCTCACTTTTATGGCGAATGATTGTTCCGGACGCAACACATCAGGCATCACTAATTTGGGCGTCAGAATCGTGTTTTTGTCAATCACTTCAATCGGTACAATTCCATACATACGGATTGGCAAATCGTTCTTGGTTGAAGCATGCGGTTGCAACAGCGTAATATTGAAATACACATTCGGTGCCATAGCAGCAGTAATCGGAATAGTTACTTTTGTTTCTCCTTTTTGGGTCTTCGCCCAAAGTGTTTGCACCACTTTCGACCCATTTTCGATAGAAATAAAAGCACGGCCTCCTTCACTCGATGGGAAAGAAATTTGCGCATTTTCGCCCACAGTATAATTTTGTTTATCGGTGGAAAAAACCAACATATTTGCTGTTGAAGCATCGGTATTTCTGGTTTTTCCAGACCACATTGGCCAATCGATATTTACCGTTACAGCCGTTGCGTGTCCGCCAACCTCATCCGAAACTCGAATTAAATAACGTCCCCACTCTTCATCCGTCAAGGCAAATCGCACACTTCCTTTTCCGTTAGCATCGGTATTAATTCTAAACGTTTTGTACGAAGTCGTAGCGTCATCCGAATTATAATTCGATAAATTATCACTTGATTCATCCCACCACCAGCGCCATTCTACTTTATAGACTTTTACTTCGAGATTTCTTACCGCTTTGGGTCTGCCATTTTCATCGACTGTAACCACATCAAACTGGTTTACTTTGCGAGTTTCTAGCATCCCATATTTATTCGGTTCGGGAGATTTTATTCCAACATAAGTACTGTAAGGAGAGTATGTAGTAGCCATAACATCGGTACTAAAATCGCCTCCTTCTTCGTACACTTTGGTAATAAACGAAGCTTTCAACATTCCCGGCGCTTCCCCCTGTATTTCGGGATCGATATCTACATTGGCTTTCCCATTGGCATCTAATTTACCTGAGAAAATATTAATTTCTTCGGTGTTAAATTTTCGAACCAAATCATCAAAAACATACTTTTCATAATTCTTGAAAGTCGTTGTTTGTTGCGAAAATTTAGCTTGCATTTCGACATTCAAATTTTTAGCCACAGCCCCGTGAAGCCACGTCACTTCAAGATTACTGGTATTTGAAGATGAAGATGACAAAACTACTTTCCTGAAACTGTTTTTGATTTTTAAACGATTGGGTTTAATGGTTTCGATTTTGATGCTTTTATAGAACTTCGCTCCACCCACGCTGACCATCGCTTCCCAATTTCCGGTAGGCGCATCCGCTTCTGTAGGTACAGTAAAAGCATAATGATTCCAGTCATTTGATTTTTGAACGGTTTGATAAGTGACTTTTCCGTTAGGGTCGCTCAATCTAAATTTTATAGGATGTCCCAATGGAATTTTATTCGAAGCATCATTCAAAATAAAAGACAAATACAAATTATCTCCCGGACGCCAAACGCCACGCTCCCCATATATAAATCCTTTGAGTCCTTTTTGCAAGGTTTCGCCCGACACATTAAAATTACTGACCGACAACGAATTCCCGTCATCGAGTTTTACATAAGTCGATTGCGTTCCGTAAGTCACAATGGCAAAATAGGCAAAAGTATTCAACTGAAAACTGGCAATCCCCTCACTACTTGTAGCTCCTGTAGCCAATTTTTGCTGTTGAAAACTGTATAAATCTACTCTTGCATTCGCAATAGGATCAGTAGTAATGATATTATTTACGGCAAATAAATACGATTTATTTCCTCCTCTTTTGGCAATTACCCCAACATCCGATGCTAAGATATTTGTCCCGATCTTGGCGTTATAATAGTACGAATTAGAGCAAGGGTCTTGGCTTTCCCTCCATTCATAATCGTCATAATAATACTCATCATAAGAGTTCTCACTATAATTCACATCGTTTTCATCTACTTCTTCTGCCTCCTCATTTTCGGTATCATCCGCTTCAGGATTTTCGCATTTATATAATGAATAGGCTTTTTTATAAGAGAACTCCACTCTGTAAATTGCACCTGGCTCTGGTGTTATTATTTTGGATAAATCCAAAGCAAAAGTGTTCCATTTGCTCAAATTCACCAAACTATTTTCCTTTAGATTCAGCGTTGATTTGGCAACAGGCTGCCCCACTCGCTTTAAATTTCGAGTGCCATTCAACTCATTATCTTGCAAAAATTGAAGAATGTTGTTTTTGTAAATTTTATACACTTTTACATCAACGGCACTTAGATTTACAGCTTCAAAATTAAGTTTTAGATTACTGGAACTTGGCAAAATAGTTCCGTTTTTGATGAAACGAACATTGGGTTTTATTTCATCAAACGAAATTTTCTCTGAGTAATTCTCATTTAACTTTTTGCCATATTCGCTTTCTATACCTTGAAAAACTTCTAGTAACAATTCCCCAGTAAGCTTTTGTGAAGTAACAACAGGTTCGGGTTCGACTACTTCTACAACTTCTTCTGGCTCTACAACCGCGGCACTATCTGTAACAACAGCTGTAGAATCCGAAGTAACAACTTCTGCAACTTCTTCTGCAACTTCTTCTGTAACTACTTCAGGAACCACTTCGACTGGTTTTTCAACGGCTTTCTCATTATTGAAATAAACCTTCAACACATTTCCTTGGGTAGAAAACTTTAAATTATTGGTATTTTGAATCGCCACTAAACCTTTAAAATCCTGTCCTTTTTCCAACGGTTCGGAAAAATTTATGGATAATGACTGATTATTCCCCTCCTGCATTTCGGTTTTAATGACTTTGAACTCGTTCAGTGCTGTAATCGCGAAATCGACAGTTCCTTTTTGATCCATATCATAATCGGTTCCGTCGTATTTAATCTCAAGGTTACTTTTGGAATCAAGTCGTTGAATACTGTCGATTCTAAATTTGAATTCTTTCCCAACTGCATTCGATTTCTCGAAAATTAGATGCAAATCATTTCCGTTATGCTCGGCTTCAACCAACTTTTTAGCCGTTTCAAAATCGATATTGTCTGCTGTTTTCAATACACAATTCAAATATTGGTATTCTTTGCTGTAGGATTGAACATCGAGCGTATTGACAACGAAATCCTGTTTGATGGTTTTTACTGTAAAATTAAAATTGGAAAGTTCCTTATTTTTTTCGGCGACCTTTGGATTTAGCTTATCCAAATGCAAGGTTACCTGATATTCGGTACCCGATTCCAACTTTTTTTCGGGAATAAAAGCGATAGTATTGTTCGAAAGTGCAATCACTTTTCCATCGACACTTGGAGAAATATCGAATAAATCATTGTCCAAAACCTGATTGACTTTCCAATTATTAGTATCGAAAGCCAAAACCACACGAATATCGGATTGCGCCGAGACAATCCCCCCCGTAAAACTGACTATATACTCTTTGAATAATGAAAAATCGGAATTAAAATCGGCTGCTGATTTCCTACCGCAGGCTTGAAACAAAAAAAACACACAAAACACGTAAATTAATCCTTTTGTTTTCACTTTTATCTAGAGTTAATGGGTTACAAATTAAATTATAGTAACATTTCACAGTTAAAACCATAACTGCAAAAGCATACATTATATTGTAGTAAAAGTATAGTATTTATTTTATTCTTTTAAGAAGAAAATTCGCTGATGGTAAATTATTTATTTTGGAGTAAAAAAGAAAAGCTTACTTCCTTCTCTCAACAAAAAATCGTTTCATTAGTTCCGAGGCTTCATTGGCCATAACCCCACGAACAACAACAGTTTTGGGATGCAATTGAGTTCCCATTTTCACAAAACCACGATGTTCATCGCTAGCACCATAAACAATTTTTGTAATCTGGCTCCAATACAAAGCGCCCGCACACATCTGGCAAGGTTCGAGCGTAACATAAAGCGTGCACTCTTTGAGGTATTTTCCGCCAAGGAAATTGGCCGCTGCGGTTATGGCTTGCATTTCGGCGTGAGCGGTAACGTCATTGAGCAATTCGGTCAAATTATGACTTCGGGCAATGACGGTATTATTGACCGCAATAATGGCTCCCACAGGAATTTCGCCTTTATCAAAAGCCATTTCTGCTTCTTGCAAAGCTTTCTTCATAAAATACTCGTCCGTAAAAATGTTTTCCATAAAACAAAAATACACTTTTGAACTAATTTTTATTACTTTTAAAGTTCATTTACTCAAAATCATGAACACCAATCACAAAATCACCATACCGAAACCCTGTAACGAAGATTGGGATAAAATGACACCAAATGATAGTGGAAGATTTTGCGGAAGCTGTTCCAAAAATGTAATTGATTTTACCACAATGTTACCTGATGAAATTCAAGTGTATTTTCAACAACACAGCAACGTTTGCGGTAGAATAAAACAATCGCAATTAGATTCAATCATTATTCAAATTCCAAATATCACGATTAATTCCAAAACAGATCGAAACCTTATTTTTTTACTTGTATTATTTCTAGTAATGGGAACTACTTTGTTTAGTTGCAAAGACCAAGATGGAAGTAAATATTCAATAAATAAAATTGAAATAATTAAAGACTCAACTATTCCTAAAAAAAATAAAACAAAAAAAAGGATAAATAAAAAAGCCGAATTTATAGCTGCGAATATAGCAAAAACCGAAATAGCAACAGAAGTAGGCTATGGCACTGGAAACCCTTATGATTACGGCATTGCGGGGGGAATAGGTTTAGAGCCCATGTTTAATATGCTTCCTGAATTCCCCGGAGGCTTACATAAATTCGAGAATTTTGTTAAAAAGAATTTTGTAATCCCAAAAAAAGCAAAGCACCTTGACGGAATAATAGATGCAACATTTATTATTATGAAAGATGGCACATTAGACTCTATAAATATATCAAACGACATCTGCTATGGAATCAATGAAGAATTGATTAGAGTTTTGAGTCAATCCGAAAAATGGAAACCTGGATTCGAAAATAACAAACCGACAAAGTTAAAATATCAGATATCTGTGGTTTTCAAACCTGATTCCATAAAAAAAACATTCTTCGGAACAAAAATGATTTCAAAAATTGACACAATTTCTATTAAACCAATACCTATTTTTAAAGATTAAAAATTCGTTTTTTTATCAAATCAACATGTGCCAATATTCTATATTAATAGATTTTTTATTTTATTTAAAAAAATGAACACCAATCACAAAATCACCATACCCAAACCCTGTAACGAAGATTGGCATAAAATGACTCCAAATGATAACGGAAGATTTTGTGAAAGTTGTTCCAAAAATGTAGTCGATTTTAGAAATATGTTACCCGATGAAATTCAAGTGTATTTTCAACAGCATAGCAACGTTTGTGGGAGATTCAAAAATACTCAGTTGGATTCTTTGACGATTCAAATTCCAAATCGAGTTTTATTTTCACAAACACACTATCGTAAAATATTTTTATTGGCTTTGTTTATTGCAATGGGAACGACTTTGTTTAGTTGTGCCGACAAAAACGGAAACAAACAAAAGATAGATAACGTTGAAGTTGTTGAAGATACTTTAGAAATGAATAATATGACTGTTGGTATGCGATTACCTCCAAAAACAGACCCGAATGATACTTTACAACATAATATTCCGCCACCTCCGCCAAAAATCGATCAAGTTAAGTTTGCAAAACCAATTATAAAACCAGCAGACAAAATCGAAATAGATGAAAACGAAATGCCAATAATAAAAGATTCTACAAAAACCAAAAACAAATAGATTTCAATTTAAAACCGTAAATTCGCTTTTTAAACTATAATGAAAAGCAACTTACTCCTACATATCCATTCCCCAATCGATTTACGCTTACTTGACGAAGCACAACTTCCTCAATTGGCTCAAGAATTACGCGATTTTATCATCAATATTGTTGCCACCAAAGAAGGGCATCTTGGCGCCAGTCTTGGTGTGGTGGAACTCACGATTGCTTTGCATTATGTTTTTAACACTCCTGAAGATTTATTGGTTTGGGACGTTGGTCATCAAGCCTACGGACATAAAATTTTGACCGAAAGAAGAACCATTTTTCACACCAACCGTCAATTGGGCGGTATTTCCGGTTTCCCTAAAAGAAGCGAAAGCATTTACGACACTTTTGGCGTAGGCCACTCCTCTACTTCTATTTCGGCGGCACTTGGAATGGCGATTGCTTCCAACTTAAAAGAAGATTTCGAAAAACAGCACATTGCGGTTATTGGCGATGCCTCGATAGCCTCTGGAATGGCGTTTGAAGGTTTGAACCACGCAGGAGTTACCGATGCTAATTTATTGGTCATTCTCAATGATAATGCAATCGGAATTGACCCAAGCGTAGGTGCGCTCAAAAAATATTTCACTTCCGTGAAAGAGGGAAAGAACCCGAAGCAAAATAACATGATTAAGTCCTTGAATTTCGAATACTCGGGACCGATTGACGGTAACGACATTTTTGCCGCGATCAAAGAATTGAAGCGTTTGCAAAAAATAAAAGGACCTAAATTTTTACACCTAATTACCACCAAGGGAAAAGGCCTCCAGCAAGCCGAAGAAAATCAGGTAAAATACCATGCCCCTGGTAAATTTGATGCCACAACTGGCGAAATTATCCCAAAATCGGAAGAAAATTTACCTCCAAAATACCAAGATGTTTTTGGCTTGACCATTTTAGATTTAGCTCAAAAGAACGAAAAAATTGTTGGTATTACTCCCGCCATGCCATCGGGAAGTTCCTTGAAATTCATGATGGACGCTTTCCCGAAACGCGCTTTTGATGTGGGAATTGCAGAACAACATGCAGTGACTTTGGCCGCTGGAATGGCTACACAAGGAATGATCGTGTATTGCAATATCTATTCTACTTTTTTACAGCGCGCTTACGATCAAGTGATTCATGATGTGGCCTTACAAGATTTACCCGTTGTTTTTTGTCTAGACCGAGCCGGTTTAGTTGGCGAAGACGGAGCTACCCATCACGGTGTTTTTGATTTGGCTTATTTGCGTTGCATTCCAAATATGATTGTTTATGCACCGCTGAATGAAATTGATTTACAAAACATTTTATATACTGCCCAATTAGGCTTAGAGCACCCTATTGCCATCCGTTATCCTCGTGGTCGTGGTGTTACCATTGATTGGAAAACCTCCCATTTTGGAAAATACGAGAAAATCGAAATCGGAAAAGCCAAGCAACTCAAAAGCGGGTCAAAAATAGCCGTTTTATCTACCGGAACTATAGGCAACAATGTCTCTTTGGCTCTAGCCAAAATACAACATCCTAAGAATTTTGCTCATTATGATTTTGCGTTTGTTAAACCACTAGACGAAAAAGAACTGCATACTATTTTTAGCAAATATGAATCTATAATTACTATTGAGGATGGAGTACTAAATGGAGGTTTTGGAAGTGCAATCTTAGAGTTTGCAGCAACTCATAAATATAGTAGTAAAATTCAGCTTTTGGGAATTCCTGATGTTTTTATAGAGCAGGGTTCTGTTGATGAACAACAACAATATTGCAAAATTTCCGTTGATTGTTTAGAAATAATTTTCTCAAGTTATTGAAATTAATTATTTTGCGCTCTTAAAATACCACCGTCCTAACTATGAGATTTTTAACCAAACCTTTACTAATTCTATTTTTACTATTTTCTGTATGTAGTTTCTCGCAAGTTAAAATAATTACAAGTTTACCTGATGTCACTCCTAACAACCCCATTGCAACGGCTAAGCCTGACACCATTTCGCATTGGACAAACAAAAACACTCTTGGTATAGACATTTCGCAAATTGCTTTTGTCAACTGGAGTGCTGGGGGAACAAGCTCCATAACCGGCTTACTAAAAGGGCACCTCAAACGAGATTATAAAGACGAATACCAAGTTTGGTCGAGTGAACTTCTTTTTAAATACGGTTTAAACAAACAAGAAGGAATTGAACTCAGAAAAACCGATGATGTCTTTAGAATTAACTCTACCTACGGCTACAGAAAAGACACTTTATCAAATTGGTACCATTCGGTAAAATTCAACTTCAACACCCAGTTCTCTAATGGATATAATTATCCCAATACGGAAAATCCCATATCAAAACCCTTTGCTCCCGCCTACACCTTTTTAGGGATTGGATCTGAGTACATTTACAAACCGGAAAAGTTAAATGTGTATTTATCTCCTCTAACATTAAAGAACACAGCCGTTCTAGACCAAACTCTAGCCAATAAAGGAGCCTATGGTGTAACCAAAGCAACCTACGACGCACAAGGAAATTTAATTTCCAAAGGAAAAAGATCAAAAACAGAAGTCGGTATTTTGGTAACGAGTTATATTGAAAAGGAAATAGCCACCAACATAACAATAAAAAACCGCTTGACATTATTTACAGACTACATTCATAATTTTGGAAACATAGACGTTGACTGGCAATTTCAAGCAGATTTTAAAGTAAACAATCACATTAAAGCCAACATTGGACTCAATTTAATCTACGACGAAGACATAGAAATCATAGAAATTGAAAACGGCGTATCTGTTAATAAAGGAGCCGAAATTCAATTAAAACAAGTTCTAGGAATTGGTCTTCAATATACTTTTTAAAACTAAAAAAGAGCCCGTTTGGGCTCTTTTTTAGTTTTAAAAAGTATAAGATCTAATCTATAATCATTTTTTCAACATAGTTCAACCCTTCTCCTTTCATGGTAAGGATATATACGCCTTTAGTAAGAGAACTTAGATCCAAGGATTTTTCGCCTTCAAAATCGGCATCTTTAAGAGTGTAAACAACTCTTCCCGTAATGTCATTAATTTGTATTGTAACCTTACCAACATATTGACTTGCCTGTATGTTTACAATACCTCTAGACGGATTAGGGTATAATTTCATCACCTCTTCATTTTCAAAATCTTTTACGGCAAGCACACAATTAGGCCCCATAGCTGGCATAGTAAAATCTTCGCCTTGATCATTTCCAATATTCGCATCCCCAGCAGAAGCATTTTTCCCTAACCCTCTTGCAGCAAAAACTTCCCAAATCATACAGTAATCCTTACCTCCAGTTATCGCTTGATCTGCAGCTATAATTGCATCTCTTCCGCTTACAAAAGTAGGACTACATGGTTGTAATTTTATCCCGTCTAGTACTACTTGCATCACTTTATTATTCCCTGCCTTTCCATTATATTTATTGTCATCGTAACCATATTTATTGATATAAGCCCAAGACAAGTCCCACAATACAGTAGCCCAAACAGCACCGGTTCCGTGTTCTTCTGTTTGTTCTACACCATCATCATCGGTATATTGAAATTTATTGGTATTCGCATACGTCATAGGATTTATCACTTTATCGGTAGAATAAGGATAATCTCTTATTCCAAGACCATCAGTAGATTGACTAGAAACATAAGTCCCAATACCTCTTCTGGCTGTACCTACATCTCCTGGTTTTAATTGCATCATCAATGCAATCCAATCTGACCATCCTTCTCCCATTTGATCAGTATTATCCAAACAATTTGAGTTGTTACGTCCACCTGCCAAACGAGTTGAAATACCATGTCCGTATTCATGGGCTATTATACCATTGTCAAAATCTCCATCAGAATTCACAAAAGAATTTAATTCCAATTGCAATTTTACGTTAACAGCTTGTGTTTTCATTTGTGTTATTAAAGATTCTCCAACTTCTTGAGTTACACTTATCGCAGGAATTGTAATGGCTGCATCAGCACCAGACATGGTGATTTCTCCAGCTTTATTATTCACTACGATTACAGCAATTGCTCCAGCATCTTGAGCAAATTTAACTTTTACTGCAAAATTACAACCACCTCTTCTAAGTATTGCAATTTTACCGTTTAAAGCAGCTCCATTAGCTGGCGCAAAACAACCCTCATCGGTTGGATTAGTAGCATTTACATACAATACTAAATCAGATTGCAAAAAAGACGGGGCAATAGGCAAATCCACACGACCTGGATTAAATCCATTTTGTCTTACTACATAACTTCCCGCTATAGACGAAGGAGAAGTAACTACCAAAGGTTTTATTGGAGGCGAATAATTCCATAAAAACATTTGCATTCTCGCATTTTGTCCGTCAACACCAGATGAAAAATTGGCATTGTTAATCTTTTGTGGACTAGCTACTGATGCATCTTGCGCATCGGCAAATACAAAATCATTACCCGCAGCGCCTTTACCATAATTATTTTTTTGAAAATTACCATTAATTTCGTCAAACCCATATTGGTACCATACATCATGCATCACATTATTCATATAGAACAAATTAGTGTTGGCAGCATTTAGTGAATTGGAAGCAGCTACATTTGTTCCTAAATATGGAAAATCAAACACTAATGAAGCACCTCCATCAGGACTTGTTCCAGCTGTATTGTTATCCCCATCCATATCATCTTGCGCCCAAACATTATTCCCTCTAGTGATAGTATATTCAGGGCCTAAAATACCATTCGTATCGTGCCATCCAAAAGGAGAGGCCGTTAAATTAGCTGGATTAGAAATTAATTTCCTAGCAGTATGATTGGGACTTTCATAATTAAACGGAACTACATTATAGCTCCCTTCATTAGCCACAGCAGTACTTTTTGAATACAACTGCCTGTAAGTTAACGGACTTGCATCTACCACAACATCAGCAGCAACTATTGAAATCTGCTTTTTTTTATCAAAATTACAAGAAAGAATATAATCCTTTTTTTCTAAAATCTTACCAGTCTGTGCATCTACACGAACACTCCATTTGTGCTCAGGAGCATTTGTATTTATAGTAAAATTCCAAGCCAAAACCAATGTTTTTTCTTTGGTTGTAAAATACACTAAATTAGCCGAAACAGGCTCTCCTTTTTCTAATCCATTGCTAATTAAAAACTTATAGTTACTTATAGTTTCCAAAATAGCAAATGGAGCCGTTCGCGAAATTTTTAATTGCTCATAGGCTTTTGTTAAGGCCTGTATTGCTGAGAGCGAAGGATAAGTAGCGTTTGCTTTTTTAGACACATTGGCAACAAATTTTTTCTCAGCATTCACAACCTGTCCATTCTTTATTGAAAAATTGGAAACGGATCTAAACAATTCGATGCCATTATATCTTTGTAGTACATAACAGTTGGTAATAGCCGAATTTGAAGTAGTTCCTTCACTTTCTATAATCCAATCATTCACATCACTTGCAGAAAGACCCGACTTAGCAGTGTTTGCATTTAAGTATTTTTGAATTATTTCTTTATTGGATTGTGAAAACGTAAGTAATGGGATTAAATAAAAGATTAAAAGGGTAATTTTTTTCATAAATCAGTTAGATTTGTTTAAATGTTAGTTATTACGCACAAACATAAACGTTTTTTACATTTATTTAACTTTGAGCAGCAGTTATTGTTTTAAAAAACAGTAAAGCGTTACCATCGGTAAGCAACGAAACAAAATGACAAATATGAAGCAATCTTTCGTATAAATTCTCCTTTTCCAAATGATGCTTTTCTGGCAACATTTTTAATATTAGCGCATCATAGTTCGACATTTTTCCTTCAAATTTATTATTGAATGCTGTAATGAATTTATCCAATAGCGTCTGGATAATCTGATACCCAACAATCTCTTTCTCTATAACTTCCCGGCTTTGATAGATATTCTTGACGCTTATTTTGATAATATCATCCATTTGGGCTTTGTATTTGCTTTTATCGGTTAAAGCAAAAGGGAATTGCCCATTCAGAATCGCTTCTTCATTTTCAACAAAGACTTTTACGGCATCGTTGATTAGACTTCCAATTGCCAAAGCACGCAAATAACTGATTCGGTCTTCTTTGGTTTCTAATGTTTTATATTTTGAAGTATCAATACTGTCTTTTACCAATTTGATTAAATATTCTAAAGCAAAATCTTCCGAAACCAAACCTAAATTGATGCCATCTTCAAAATCAATTATGGTGTAACAAATATCATCGGCCGCTTCTACCAAATAAGCAAGCGGATGTCTTTCAAAACCAATATCATCACCTGTTTTATTGGCAATCATTCCCATATCCGAAGCCACTTCCTGAAAGAAAGCTTTATCGGTTTGAAAAAAACCATATTTTTTATCGGCAATATTTCGGGTTGGTTTTTTCGGCAAACTCTCTTTGGGGTATTTCATAAAAGCACCAAGTGTTGCAAACGACAATCTCAAACTTCCCTCCACACCGGGTCTGGAACTATTTAGAACCGAAAATCCATTAGCATTCCCTTCAAAATCAATTAAGTCCTGCCATTCTTTATCGGTTAACTCATCTTTGTATTTTTGTCCTTTTCCAATAGAAAAATATTCGCCAATCGCTTTTTCTCCAGAATGTCCAAAAGGAGGATTCCCAATGTCATGTGCTAAGGATGCGGCTGCAACTATGGCACCAAAATCATTCATCTGATAGCCATGAACTTCTTGTAAATACGGATATTTCTCAATGATTTTCTTTCCGACCAATCGTCCCAAGGAACGCCCCACTACTGAGACCTCCAAACTATGTGTCAAACGGGTATGCACAAAATCCGTTTTAGAAAGCGGAATCACTTGTGTTTTGTCCTGTAAACTCCTAAAAGCAGCTGAGAATATGATTCGGTCGTAATCGACTTCAAAGCCCAAACGGGTTTCGTCTTGCTCGATTCTTAATCTTTTACCTGTGTCTCCTTGTCGTTTTAGTGATAATAATTGTTCCCAGTTCATTGTGATTTTTGATTGTAGATTAACGTCCCGATAATTATCGGGACGGGATTGATTTCGGATTTTAAAAAATCAAAAATACATTTTATTTTAAGACTTTCCTCAGCATTGAAAAATCTATTAAGATCAAATCCTAAAATAACAATTTAGCATTATCAAATAGCCAATGCCGTGCTGTGCTTGATTTCGCCCATTACGAAAACACTTTGGGTATTCCCTATATTTTCGATAGTAGACAGCTTGTTCATCACAAAATCCTGATAACTGGACATATCTTCGACCAGAATTTTCAACATAAAGTCGTAATCACCTGCAATGTTGTAGCATTCGATAATTTCCGGAAGCGCCACTATATCTTTCACAAAATTGCTTCCCACATTTCTGGCGTGTTCTTTGAGGCGGACATTGCAAAATACGGTCATCCCAAGATTGAGTTTTTTCTTGTCTAATAAAGCCACATACTTCATAATATACCCATCGCGTTCCAGTCTTTTGATGCGCTCATAAACGGGAGTGACCGTGAGAAATAATTTACTGGCCAGCTCTTTTGTATTGATATTGGAGTTTTCCTGTAGGTGTTTTAGGATTTGCAAATCGATAGTATCAATATTTTCCATAGTTTTTTTTACTGTCAGCATTCGATTACAAAGTTACATTTCGGACAAATTACTACCAAAACAACACCATACACATCATTTTACTGAATTAAGCTGCTAATTTAAGTTTAATTTCCCAATACAATAACTTTGCTCAGTAATAAATACTGACAGAAAATGAAAACAAACAATTTAGGTTACCCAAGAATTGGTAGCAACAGAGAATTAAAGAAGGCCAATGAATTGTATTGGGCTAACAAAATTTCAGCCGAAGAACTTTTGGCTACAGCCTCAGCAATCAGAAAACAAAACTGGCAATTACAAGCGGACAAAGGCATTGATTTAATCCCTTCTAATGACTTTTCGCTTTATGATCAAGTATTGGACTTGACGCTAACCCTTGGTGCAATTCCGGAACGCTACCAAGAATTTGCCCGCGCAAACAATTCGCTGGATTTGTATTTTGCCATGGCAAGAGGAGCTCAAAAAGAAGGGCAAGATGTGGTAGCGATGGAAATGACCAAATGGTTTGACACCAACTATCATTATATTGTTCCTGAGTTCACAAAAAACCAAAAATTCGAATTGTTTTCGACCAAAATAATCGCCGAATTTATAGAGGCAAAAAAACTAGGAATCGTAACAAAGCCCGTACTTATCGGACCTGTTTCTTACTTATTACTCGGAAAAGAAAAAGAGGAAGGTTTTCATAGAATTGACCTTATCGATAAACTACTACCAGTATATTTTGGGATTCTTAGCGCGTTACAAACCGAAGGCACAGAATGGATTCAGTTTGACGAGCCATTTTTGGCATTGAACTTGACAGATAAAGAGCGTAATGCCGTTACTTACGTTTACAATGAAATCAACAAAAAATTTCCTTCTTTAAAAATAATTCTAACTAATTACTTTGACTGTTTTGGAGAGAATCTTGACACTGTTTTGGCTTTGCCTGTACACACTTTGCATTTGGATTTGGTTCGTTGTTCGTCTCAGTTGGATGATATTTTAGAGTCTAATCTTTTATCCAAAGACGCGACGCTTTCTCTTGGGGTTGTTGACGGAAGGAACATTTGGAAAAATGATTTCAAAAAATCATTGGCTACTATCAAAAAAGCGACGGCTGCTCTAGGCAAAGACAGAATTATGATTGCTCCGTCTTGTTCGCTTATTCACAGTCCGTGCGATTTGGATCTGGAAACCAATGACCACACCTTGATTCCCGAAATCAAACAATGGCTGGCTTTTGCCAAACAAAAAATTGAAGAAGTTACGCTTTTAAAATCTTTTGCCTCGAATGAACAAGAAGCTGAAAGTTCACTGCGATTAATTGAAAACACAGTAGCGAATGAAAACCGCAAAACATCCAAACTAATACACAACCCTGCTGTAAAAAAACGTGTAGCCTCAATCACTGAAAAAGATTCAAAACGAGAAAACACGTTTGCCATTCGAAGAAAAAAACAAATAGAAGTATTGAACCTTCCTTTGTTTCCAACAACAACAATTGGTTCATTTCCTCAAACTACCGAAGTACGTAGCTGGAGAGCTAAGTTCAAAAGCGGCCAATTGAGTCAAAACGAGTATAATGATTTACTTCAAAAAGAAACCGAAGAAACGATTCGTTTTCAGGAAGAAACTGGCATCGATGTTTTGGTTCACGGAGAATTTGAACGCAACGATATGGTGGAATATTTCGGCGAGCAATTGGACGGTTTTACTTTTACCAAAAATGGCTGGGTTCAAAGCTACGGTAGCCGCTGTGTGAAACCTCCAGTAATTTATGGTGATGTTTCCAGACCAAATCCTATGACGGTAAAATGGGCTGAATTTGCGCAATCGCTTACGCCAAAATGGGTAAAAGGAATGCTAACCGGCCCTGTAACTATCTTACAATGGTCATTTGTCCGTAACGACCAACCACGTTCTGAAACCTGTACACAAATTGCTTTGGCGATACGTGATGAAGTTACCGACCTAGAAAAAGCGGGAATCAAAATCATTCAAATTGATGAACCCGCAATTCGAGAAGGATTGCCATTGCGCAAAGAAGAATGGGCTACTTATCTTGATTGGGCGATAAAAGCGTTTCGAATTTCGGCCAGTAGTGTAAAAGACGACACCCAAATTCATACTCATATGTGCTACAGTGAATTCAACGACATTATTCAAAATATTGCCGACATGGATGCCGATGTGATTACCATAGAATGTTCACGTTCACAAATGGAGCTATTGGATGTTTTTGCAGATTTTAAGTATCCGAATGAAATAGGCCCTGGAGTTTATGACATTCACTCGCCACGTGTTCCATCCCGTACTGAAATGGTAAAACTATTAGAAAAAGCTTCGGCAGTTATTCCTGTTGACCAGCTTTGGGTCAATCCAGATTGTGGCTTAAAAACAAGACATTGGGAGGAAACCAAAAAAGCTTTAATAGAAATGGTCGCTGCCGCAAAAGAAATGCGAGTTGCTACTGAGAATAGCGCAACGGTTTAAACCCAAATTTCGCATTAGACTTTATCCTAAAGACAAATTATAATTCATCTAAACCCCGAAAGGGGTGCAATGATTCTAGAAAGAGCAACCCAAATGTCCAAAACCCCGAAGGGGTGGAATTTTTACACAATTAATTAAACGGAGAGTACTTTTAAATCAAAAAAAGACTAAACCATTTCACCCTTTCAGGGTTTATATGCAACGTCATGAAAATTCTATAATCATTGCACCCCTTCGGGGTTTTGAAAAATAATTCTGCTATTTATCTTTCACAGAATTCAGGATACAATAACAGAATAAAAAAACCTAGTAGATTTTATAATTTACTAGGGCTTTTAGTTATTCAAAACATTTATTTACAATTCTATTAAGGCAAAATAATAATTCTCTTTTTTTTCTCAAATTCGACCTTTTTGACTACATAAGTTTCCGACATAGAATCGTGCCATCCTCCTGCGGTACCACCTAAAAACGAAAAAGCCTCAAACGGAATGAATCTACAAAGTGTACGCTTCAAAATGGTTTTATAATTGGGTTTTGAACCGTCTTTCATAATCACATAGGTTTTGGTCAAGAATTTCGCGATTGAACGAGAGAAATACAGCTCGGTCAAATAATAGTAAAAACCAACAATGACAGCAAAAGAAAGCCCTTTTTCTGCTCTTCCCATAGTGCTAATCCAAGTTTTCAGAAATGAACTATTGGCAACATCCGCAAATATGGCTATTGTTGTTCCTATGGTAATCCAAATCACATATCCTATCGCTAAGTCCATGATTAAATTTAACAAACGCTGTCCTCTTGAAGCCAATAAATCATCTGTAACTGTAATTTTTTTACTTTCCATGTTTTCTGTTTTTTAATACAATAAACAAAACATACCAAAACTATAACTCACTCAAATATAAGGAATTATTTTTACAATTAGGAATTAGAAAAATACCAATTACCTTGTTTTTTATTGATCAAAAACTAAGATTTAGTTTGAGTCTAAAGCCTTTTGCTTTTCTATCTCTGCTTGAATGATGTTGTTTTTCACTTCTTTGAGCAAATGATTTTTCGCTTCCGCAAAAGTTACTTCATAAATACGAGTCACTTCCTGAAATTCTACGGGATATTTTGCGAGTAAGGTATCGTAATAATTATCCAAAACCACAGCGGAAGGAGCCGTAAATTCCAGTTGCATTTCAAAACGGCGCACTAATGCTTCGTCTATCATCTGGATTTGGTTGGTAGCAGCGATTAATACCGATCGATTGGGAAAATTATCAATCAATTGAATAATCGAGTTGACTACCCGTTTCATCTCGGTACTGTCTTTATTATCGTAATCCCGAATCTGACCTAGGGAGTCAAATTCATCAAAGAACAAAACCGAACTTTCGTATTGCACTTCTTTGAACAATCCTTCGATATTCTTGGAGGTTTCTCCCAATTTGGAAGAAACAATCCTGGAAAGATTGACAATGATTATTTTTTTGTCCAGTTTTCTGGCAATTGCTTTGGCGGTCATGGTTTTGCCACAGCCTGTTTTGCCATGCAACAGTATTTTATTGACCACAGGCAAGTCGTATTGCTCTAAAACTTGTTTGAATTGGTATTCCTTCAAGAACTGATTAATTTGCCCTGAAACGGCGTCATTGAACACTACATCTTCGAGATGGACAATGCTTCGGTCTGTAAAATATAATAAACTCAAGGGGATTTGATTTTAAATTAGTTTTTCACGGCAATCTGGAATAGCTCTAAAAACAAAGTTCATCATCATTTATTAATAGAAAAAACCAAAATTTCTTTAAATATCATCACAAATTAGATTTTTCATCACATCTTTATTCATTTTTTTTCAAAAATGTAATATCTTTGCAAAAGAATTATACATCGATAGATGTTTATATATTTGGATTGGGGTGTCCCCGGTCGACAATAAAGGCTGATTTTATCAGTCTTTTTGTTTTTACGGAAATATCTTTAATCCGTATCGTTTTCCATTTTTCGTGTAAAATTTATCTTTGATTAATTCATAAGAAATATTTACTCCTTCTGGAAATAAAATTTTTCTCGCTATAGGATAAGCCAATAAATCCGAAATTTGTAATCCGTTATTATTTTTTCTTTTATCAAGAAAACAATGCTTTACCGCGTATTTTTTCATTCGTTCCGCATCAACATAAAAAGTGCCAACTTGGTTTAATTTATTTAAATGATTGGCTAGTTTTGCATCTTCTTTTTTTCCTCTTTTTTCGATTATTATCTCTAAAGTATCACAATCCTGAAGTTCATCAAGACAAAAAATCGTTCTTTCTAATATAAATGAAAGAGCAATTTCATAAACATCATCTTCTAGTTTTCCATACTTTTTGATAAATGAAATTTTATCAATCGCCGAACAAATTATTTTGTAATTGCTCGAAGTAAGAATGCTATTCAGGTCGTTATAAAATTGCTCTTTTATTTTTAAATCGAATAATATCTTGAATTCATTATTACATTTTCTAATATCACGAGAATGTAAAATCACATTAGTGTTGTTCCAGTATTTAAGTTTTGTATTATTCACAACCAAATTGATTTTAGAAAACTCATTTTCTGAAATCAAAACACCACATAACAAAAACACTGGAAAACTCTCGTCAATAGTTTTCAACCCGTGATCTCCACTTTCGTCAATAAACAAATAATATTTCAATTTATTAAATTATTAACTTCCGCACATTTCGCAATCTTCAGGATCAGCGGCTTGTGCTTTGAGCAACATCGCTTTGAAATCCTCAACATCTATAGCTTCTGTTACTGGAGCATCTTCTTTTTTATCATTGTTTAATGTGAATTTGATAGCATCTACCGCAGCTTTGGTTCTCAAATAATACATACCTGTTTTCAACCCAGATTGCCAAGCGTAGAAGTGCATAGACGTTAGTTTTGAATAATTGGCATCTTGCATAAACAAGTTCAATGATTGTGATTGATCTACAAAATACCCTCTTTGACGAGACATATCGATAATGTCTTTCATAGACATTTCCCAAACGGTTTTGTACAATTCTTTCAAGTCTTGCGGAATCACATCGATATTTTGTACCGATCCGTTGTGACGCATGATTTCTTGTTTCAAGTTGTCATTCCACAATCCTAGTTTTACTAAATCGTGCAATAAATGCTTATTTACCACAATAAATTCGCCAGACAATACACGTCTGGTATAGATATTTGAAGTATACGGTTCGAATGCTTCGTTGTTACCCAAAATTTGAGAAGTCGAAGCCGTTGGCATTGGTGCAACCAATAAAGAGTTACGAACACCATGTTCTACCACTTCTTTTCTAAGCGAAGCCCAGTCCCATCTTCCTGATAACTCTTCATCTTTTATTCCCCACATATTGTGTTGAAATTCTCCGTTTGACATTGGAGACCCTTTGAAAGTAGAATACGCACCTTCTTCTTTGGCCATTTCCATAGATGCGGTACAGGCAGCAAAATAAAGGGTTTCGAATATTTCCTGATTTAACACCTTAGCGGCATCACTTGTAAAAGGCAAACGTAATAAGATGAAAGCATCGGCAAGTCCTTGTACTCCAAGACCAATTGGTCTGTGACGCACATTAGAATTTTCGGCTTCTTTTACAGGGTAGTAATTTCTGTCGATTACTCTATTTAAGTTACGTGTCACACGTTTGGTCACATCGTATAATAATTGATGATCAAATTTTCCGTTTTCAACGAACATTGGCAAAGAAATAGAAGCCAAATTACAAACGGCAACCTCATCACTCGAGGTGTATTCCATAATCTCGGTACACAAATTCGAAGAACGAATCGTACCTAGATTTTTTTGGTTTGATTTTCTGTTTGCTGCATCTTTGTACAACATATAAGGCGTTCCAGTCTCGATTTGTGATTCTAGGATTTTCTCCCACAATTCACGCGCTTTGATAGTTTTTCTACCTTTTCCTCTGTTTTCATAGTCAACATACATGGCTTCAAACTCGTCTCCATATACATCATACAACCCTGGACATTCGTTAGGACACATCAACGTCCAAGTAGTGTCTTCTTGAACACGTTTCATAAACAAATCCGATGTCCACATGGCGAAGAATAAATCTCTGGCACGCATTTCCTCTTTTCCTGTGTTCTTTTTTAGATCCAAGAAATCAAAGATATCCGCATGCCAAGTTTCGATATAAATAGCAAAACTTCCTTTGCGTTTTCCACCACCTTGATCTACATAACGAGCGGTGTCATTAAACACTCTCAACATTGGAACAATTCCGTTTGAAGTACCGTTTGTACCACGAATATACGAACCTGTAGCACGAACATTATGAATAGAAAGTCCAACTCCTCCTGCTGATTGCGAGATTTTGGCGGTTTGTTTTAAAGTATCATATATTCCATCAATACTATCGTCCTGCATAGCCAAAAGGAAGCAAGAAGACATTTGCGGTTTTGGTGTTCCAGCGTTAAACAACGTAGGCGTTGCATGGGTAAAGAATTTCTTCGACATTAAGTCATAAGTTTCCATAACCGATTTTAAATCTCCCAAGTGAATTCCAACAGAAACACGCATCAACATGTGTTGCGGGCGTTCGACAATTTTTCCGTTTATTTTTAATAAATACGAGCGTTCCAGAGTTTTAAATCCAAAATAATCATAGTTAAAATCTCTGTTGTATATAATGTGAGAATCTAAAAACTCCGCATTCTCCATAATCACTTGATGCACCTCTTCGGATAACAATGGCGATTCTTGGTTGGTTCTCGGATTGATGTAATGAAACATTTCATTCATCGTTTCGGAGAACGATTTTTTGGTATTCGAATGTAAATTTGATATTGCAATACGAGCAGCCAATTGTGCATAATCCGGATGAGCAATAGTCATTGAAGCTGCAGTTTCGGCCGCAAGATTATCCAGTTCTGATGTAGAGACTCCATCATACAAACCTTCAATAACACGCATAGCCACTTTAACTGGATCTACCAATTCGTTCAAGCCGTAACATAATTTTTTTATTCTATCTGTAATCTTATCAAACATTACAGGTTCTTTGTGGCCGTCTCTTTTTACTACATACATACTTTATCGAATTTATTTTATTAATGAATTGTGACTTACGAATAGTAGGAATCCATAATTCATTTTTTACTCAGTGTCAATCCATAATCCATTTCGATACTTTGTTTCATCTCATAAAAACAAGATGAAACAAAACGCCGTCATTTGTCCCGAAATTAATCAGACTGAATTAACTTAGTTTTCAGATTTGGGGGAATCTTATGAAAACAACTTAATTATACTTCTACTTTTTATTTATTCTTTGGAGCTATCAAATGTTTAGGAAACATTTTAAAACTCAAAACTGTATTTTAAAAATCAGCGTCGAAGCTAATTTTTTGGGAATCGCCTTCGGTAACTTTAACACCTGATTTTTGATATTCGGCAACTTTTTTCTCGAAGAAATTAGTTTTCCCTTGAAGTGAAATCATATCCATAAAATCAAATGGATTCGTAACATTATATTCTCTATCACAACCCAATTCCACCAATAATCTATCGGCAACAAATTCTAAATATTGGGTCATTAATACTGCATTCATTCCAATTAAACTTACCGGAAGTGACTCAGTAATAAATTCTCTTTCTATATTTAAAGCATCAACAATAATACTTCTAATTCTTTCTTTTGGCACTTTATTGATCAAATGGTGATTGTGCAAATGCACCGCAAAATCACAGTGAACACCTTCATCACGAGAAATCAACTCATTAGAAAAAGTCAAACCTGGCATCAATCCGCGTTTTTTTAACCAATAAATAGAACAAAATGCTCCAGAGAAGAAAATTCCTTCTACCGCAGCAAATGCAATTAGCCTTTCGGCAAAAGAATCCGATTCGATCCATTTCAAAGCCCAATCCGCTTTTTTCTTAATGGCAGGAAAAACCTCTAATGCATTAAACAAATCTGCTTTTTCGGCTTCATCTTTCACGTAAGTATCGATCAAAAGTGAATAGGTTTCGCTATGAATGTTTTCCATCATGATTTGAAAACCATAGAAAAACTTAGCTTCGGCATATTGTACTTCATTTACAAAATTCTCAGCCAAATTTTCGTTTACAATTCCATCCGATGCCGCAAAAAAGGCAAGAATGTGTTTTATAAAGTAACGCTCATCATCACTCAGTTTATTATTCCAGTCGTTCAAATCCTGTGAAAGATCAATTTCTTCGGCAGTCCAAAAACTAGCTTCCATCATTTTATACCACTCCCAAATATCATGGTGTTTGATAGGAAAAATCACGAAACGATTTTTGTTTTCTTGTAAAATTGGTTCAATTTGCGACATTGGATTGTATTTGTTTTTTTTTGAATTTTTAATGAAAATCGGTGCGAAAAGCGAACTACAAAGATTGTGAAATATTGCGGTTATTAAAAGTCAAACTTATTCACAATAGCTTATAGTTTTTAACAATAAATAACTATTGAAGCATTTTTCTTTCAAAGTTTAAAATATTGGAAACCAGCATTTTAAATACGTCAAAACTTCTTAAACTCCCGTAAAATATAGGTATTTTAAATAATAACCGACAATTATTTTTTGATTTTTTACGACTTGTTTTTTAACTCCTCAGCTACTTTATCAAGCTCTAAATACCAATCTTCGCCAAAGCGACGAATAAGGGCTTCTTTGACAAATTTATACACTGGAACTTCGAGTTCTTGACCTAACGAACAGGCTGCATCACAAATATCCCATTTGTCATAATTAACAGCAGCAAACTCGGTAAAATCTTTAACTCGTATTGGATACAAATGACAGGAAACAGGTTTTTTCCAATCTATTATTCCTTGATTGTAGGCTTGCTCAATTCCGCAAAGGGCAGTCTTACCATCAAAAATCACATAAGCGCAATCTTTGTTATCAATTAGCGGTGTTTCAAGTTCACCATCTACTCCATTTATCCAAGTTCCTTGTGCTTCAATAGCCTCAATTCCTTGTTTTCTTAAAAATGGTTTTACTTTTGGGTATATTTCCTCCAATATTTTTGTTTCTGCCAAACTCAATGGGGCTCCTGCATCGCCATCGACGCAACAAGCTCCTTTGCAAGCTGACAAATTACAAACAAATTCTTTTTCGAGTATATCCTCTGAGACGATGGTTTTTCCTAGTTGAAACATTTTGCAAAGGTAATCAAAGATTCAAGAAATGAAAGCAACACATAAATATAAGCGTAATAAACCAATCAAATTAACACTTTAAAAATAATTTACTTACATAAAAAGAACACCTAACTTATTAAAAACGTATCAACTAGATCGAATAAATAGTTTTTTAGGGCTATCTGTAAACATTGTGATTCCTTCATCAACAATACTTACAAAAAACCAAATTTGTTTTAGAAATATTAAAAAAAAACTACTCCTTGATTGACAGTTTCAAAAAGCAGATTTCTAAAAAAAATAGCACAATTTTTGATCTTATCTTATATTGCAACAAACTCCTAATCAATTTTATATATTTAGAATCAAAAATAAAATCAGAGAATTTGCAGTTACCTTTTTAAAAGCGAATATCTTTGCCAAAAAAAAAAGGATTTACAACAACTATTCACAAAAAAAACAATACTTATGCTGGATTTAAGTCTAAAAGAGATAATAACAGTAGGAATGGTACTTTTTGCCGTAATTGATATTGTGGGATCTATTCCTATTATTGTAGGATTGAGAGCCAAACACGGCCATATCGAATCTGAAAAAGCTTCTTTAGTAGCAGGATTAATAATGATCTTATTCTTGTTTATCGGAGAAGAGTTCTTAAGTTTGATCGGTATTGATGTGCATTCTTTTGCCGTAGCTGGTTCATTTGTCCTGTTCTTTTTGGCGTTGGAAATGATTTTAGGCATCCATCTTTACCGGGATGAAGAAGCGAGCTCCGCCTCGATTGTTCCATTAGCTTTCCCTCTAATTGCAGGAGCGGGAACCATGACTACTTTACTTTCCTTGCGTTCTCAATTTCATACCCTAAACATCGTTATTGCTATTGTACTGAATATCATATTGGTGTATATTGTTTTGAAATCTTCTGGAAAAATCGAAAAAATGTTGGGAAAAAATGGCCTCGGTGTGATTCGTAAGACATTTGGAGTAGTGCTTTTGGCAATAGCTGTTAAATTATTCGCTGCTAATGTTAAAGGTTTGTTTGTCTAAAAAAAAAAATTATAAATTTACCCCATAATATTTTATGTCCTAAACGTTGCCTCATTTTTCGACTCCAATTTTAATTATAAAATAGATTCAAAAAACACCAATTTTTACATAAAAGAAAAATTAAACCTATGAAACTTTTTACCAATATTTTAGTGCTTTTGGCAGTAGCGCTTCTTATTTTCAATATTACTTTAATCGATTTTCAAAATCCATTCAAAGGAGATAGCGTAGTAGCGTTTGTTGGTGTTGCCGCTTCATTTTGTGCTGTATTAATTCTTCTGATTTTTAGAATGTCTAAAAAAATAGTTGAAAAAATGAACGACAACGCATAATAGTGTTTGACGTATTAATCATAGGCGGAGGCGTTTCGGGCGTGTCGTGCGCTAAAGTATTAGGCTCTGCCCACAAAAAAATATTCGTTTCTGACAAGAAAATAGGAATCTTTACCCATCAAAAAACATCTTCTCTTCAAGAAGCCGTTTTAAACAATGCCTACGGAATTGCTCCGGGAAAATTAGGTTCTGATTTATTAATCGAAACCATCCAAAATTTATCGAATACGTATCCACATATTATTCAAATCCCTGAGGAAAAAGTATTAAAAATAGAAGGTCAATCTCCAGAATTTACCGTTTTCACAAACAAAAACAGTTACAAAACCCGAAATATTGTAGTAGGTATCGGTGCTGCCAATACATTTGCAATTGAAGGTTTAATGCAGTTTGTCGAACCCCATAAAAAAGCCCTTCCCGAAAAACAAAGAATCCAACTGAAAAATATCGACCATAAAGTTGCTGATGGAATTTATGTTGCAGGAACTCTTGCGGGATGGAGAAGCCAACTCGCCATTGCGGCCGGAAGTGGAGCTGCTGTTGCTACGGACTTACTTACTTTGTGGAATGATGGCATACAGACTCATTCACATGATAGTATTAGGAAATAATTTATCAACACCCACCTGCCTTATTGACTTTTCTGTTCAATTAGCGCTAAATAAATTCATAAAACATTGATTCTTAAATAATACCTCTAGACATCTCTTTTAATCATATATTTTGTAACTTTGAAATATCATAGTTTATTAATTATTTCGCACTGAACTAAAAAGATATTTACTCCCCATTTAAAGACGAAAAACATGCTAGTAAAAACGATTATTAAAGAAATAGAACGATTGCCATTACAAGAGCGTTTTTTTGTAATGGAGCAAACTTTAGAATCTATCAAAAAAGAAGAGTTAAAACATTCCAAAAAAAACAGCATTCTCAAGGATGATAACACCACTTCAACCTTTTCTTCTTTATTAGTAAATGAAAAATCATTAGAAAAAGATTGGCTATCCGATGAAGATAGTCGTTGGGATTCACTTTTACTTTCGCATGTATAAACAAGGAGATATTATAGTCGTTAAATTCCCTTCAACACCGCCTTTACCATGGCATCTTCTTTCAGTACCATTTCATAATAATATTTATCGCCATACAATTGACGGGCAAACTCGGCATTGATATATCTTTTTACCAAAGCCTTATTGTGGCCTAACTTTACAAACAAACCATTTTGGGTAAGGTATTTTTGAAAGTCATAGAAATACAAATCGGTTGCATTTATTTTATTCAAAAACTGTTCGAAAGTCAATTTTGAAAAACCGTTTCTATTCTTGTCTAATTGTTCGAATACAAAATGACCTACGATTCCCGACTGTAATAAATACGAAACATTTTCTGCTCCATGTTCAGCCTCCAAAGGCACAAAAACATCGGGCACAATTCCACCACCGCCGTAAACGATTTTGCCTTTTTTGGTTTTAAACTTTAAGGAATCAACCACCTTTATGCTGTCTTTTTTATACAACTCACCATGCAAAAAACGAGAATCCGATTCTTTGAAATAGGCTTCATTCCCTTTAGAATATGGCTTTTGAATAGACCTCCCCGTTGGCGTATAATATCTGGCAATAGTTAGTCGCACAGCAGAACCATCGTTGAAATCCATTTCTCGTTGTACCAACCCTTTTCCGAAAGAACGTCGTCCTACAATCGTTCCGCGGTCATTATCCTGTATGGCTCCAGCCAAAATCTCACTTGCCGAAGCACTATTTTCATTAATTAAAATAGAGACATTCCCGTTTTCAAAAACACCTTGCTTCGTGGCAAAAGTCTTTTCGATCACTCCATTTTTGCTTTTGGTAAAAACAATCAGTTGCTTGTCTTTCAAAAATTCATCGGCAATAGCAATGGCTTCTTCCATATACCCTCCCCCATTATCCCGAACATCGATAACCAGTGATTTTATGCCTTGTTTTTTTAAATTGGTCAATCCCGTTTTAAACTCATCAAAAGTTGTTTCGGCAAAACGATTAATCTTTATATATCCCGTTGTTTTGTTCAACAGTAAAGCAACGTCAACACTCTTTAGCGGTATAACATCCCGCTTGATGGTCAGCTTCATTTTTTTGCGTTCCGATTTTCGATAAACCGTCAATTCTATCTGAGAACCCGCTTCTCCTTTTAGCGCTGCAAACAAACTATCATTGGGCAACTTTCGGCCAAACAGCTTGGTTTTATCAGCATACAAAATACGATCTCCGGCTTTGATTCCTGCTTTTGCCGAAGGGCCATTTTTTACAGGATTTATGACTGCAACCGAATCCTTGTACATGTAAAAATTGATTCCAATCCCTACAAAATCGCCTTTCATAGTCTCGGCTATTTCCGATTGTTCGCTCGGCGGGATGTAGACTGAATGCGGATCAAGATGCGCCAAAATATTATCAACTGTAAGATTCACAATAGAATCCGTATTAACATCATCTACATATTCACTATCTATGAAATCGATCAGTTTGTCGAGTTTTTCTTTTGTATTCTTTTTAACTAAAAAACCATGCGTTTGAGTAGCATTAGACAAACTACCAATAAAAATACCAAGGGCAAAAATGCCGCCAATAAGTATAGGTAAATATTTGGTATCGTATTTCATTTTATCTTGACAAAAGGTTAAATTAAGTTTTTTGAAACCATTCAGATCACAGTTTTCAGTCGCAGTTTTCAGAGTTGTTCGTAAACATTGTAATTCTCTTTCTAAAAAAATTAGTTTTTTTTAGTGCTGTTTTTAAAATTAACACCCTTTTTCGACGGAAAACTGTCCTGATATCGGGAGGAAACTGAGACTGAAAACTGAGACTGAGACTGAAAACTAACTAAATAGCTACATTTTCTAATCTTCTTCTAAAACCGGAATATGTTCTACTTCAATCCCTGCTTTCAATAAAAATTGTATTCCGGAATCATCACGGTATCCGTTATGGTACACCACTCTTTTTATCCCCGATTGGTGTATTAATTTACTGCATTCTTTACACGGAGAAAGCGTGATATACAAAGTCGCCCCTTCGCAGGATTGTGTAGATCTCGCCACTTTTAATATGGCATTTGCCTCAGCATGCAATACATCCCAACGTGTTAATCCGTCTTCATCTTCACAGCAATTTTCAAATCCCGAAGGTGTACCATTATATCCATCAGAAATAATCATTCTGTCTCTTACAATAATCGCACCTACTTGCTTTCTTTTGCAATAAGACAACAAACCCCATTCTGTAGCAATCCTAAGATAAGCTTTGTCGTATTTATTTAACTTCTTTTTCTCCATAATTATTATCTCTTCCATATTTCATTTTCAAGTATCATTGGCAACACCACTCCTATTATAAATGCCGACATCACTAATGTCCAATCGCGTTTAGAAAATCTAAAAACGGTTTGAACGATATACGACAAAATCAAAACCACTATAACCACCACAATTTGTGCCGCTTCTATTCCTAATGCAAATTCGGCCATTGGCAATAATTTTGAGGTTGCGCTACCTCCTAATATGGTTTTAAAATAATTAGAAAAACCCAATCCATGAATGATTCCAAAGAACAACGTTATGATAAAAACCAAATTGACTCCACCATTTTTACTGGATTTCCCAGCCGTAAATAAATTATAAAAGGCGGTTATTAAAATCGTTATTGGTATGAGTAATTCGACCACATTTACTTTGACAGCGATAATTCCAAAAACAGAAAGAAACAGTGCTGTGGTGTGCCCTAAAGTAAACACTGTCACTAAAAGTAAAATTTTCTTCCAATCATTGAAAGAGAAAGGAACAGACAAGGCAATTAAAAACAAAACATGATCATAGGAATGTATATCCAATACGTGTTTTAATCCTATTTGAAAGTAAATCAAAAATTCTGACATCGATAAATTAATTAATATTGATATGGGTTGTAAACTTACGATTAATTTTGAAAATGGTGTATTTGATTAAAAAATCATTCTCTAAAATAAATAAAAAACAAAGGGCAATCGTACAAAAAAGTTGCGAAAAACAAAATCAATACTGAAAAAATTAATTATCTTTATGTCAAACCTTAAAACGAATCACTATGTCATTCTCAGAATTATTTGATAGCGAATTTAAACAAAGAAATAAAGGCCATTTTTCAGCAATTGTAAGGGTTGCGCTCGCTGACGGGACAATTAACCCAGAAGAAAAAGCTTTTTTGGACAGGCTCGCCAGAAATCTTGAAATTTCAAACGATGAATATAAAGAGATTTTGAAAAACCCTTTAAAATACGCCATCAACCCACCTTATCTACATGTAGAAAGACTGGAAAGATTGTATGATTTAGGTCGAATGGTACACCGAGACCATCAACTTGGAGACAACCAAGAAAAATTGTTAGAGAAATTTGGATTAGCTCTAGGGTTTACGCCAGGCAACGTCAATTATATTGTACACAAAGCACTCAAACTGATTGACAAAAATGTTGATCCTGACACTTTTATTTATGAGATGAAAAATATGAATAAATAAAAAAAGCTCCCAATTGGGAGCTTTTTCGGTTTGTTATTTTTGGCTTAAACTTGGTTTAATATTTACTCAATTTTGCTTTATGCATAAATTCTTCTGCTTTTTTAACCATATTTATGCTTCCGCAAAAGAACGGTACTCTTTCATGTAACTCCATTGGTTGCAATTCCATTATACGATTAAATCCATCAGAGGCTTTTCCTCCAGCTTGCTCTACAATAAAGGCCATTGGGTTACATTCGTACAATAAACGCAATTTCCCTTTTGGAGCTTTAGAGCTTGTGGGATAAATATAAATTCCTCCTTTGATCATATTTCTATGAATATCGGATACTAAACTTCCAATATAACGAGAGGTATAAGGGCGATCCCCTTCTTCTAGCTGACAATATTTAATATAATCTTTCACCCCTTGTGGAAAATGCACATAATTCCCTTCGTTGATCGAATAAATATTTCCATCCTCAGAGAATTGCATGTTAGGATGCGAAAGATAGAAAGTACCAATCGCTGGGTTTAATGTAAAACCATTTACGCCATGACCTGTAGTATAAACCAACATGGTCGAGGTTCCGTAAATCACATAACCCGCAGCCACTTGATTGATTCCCGGTTGCAAAAAATCGTCTAATGTTACCGGAGTTCCTATAGGTGTAATTCTTCTATAAACCGAAAAAATGGTTCCCACAGAAACATTCACATCGATATTAGACGAACCATCCAAAGGATCCATCAAAACTACATATTTATTGTTATGGCTACTGTCGCTTCCTTCAACTGTAATATAATCATCATTCTCTTCTGAAGCAATACCGCAAACAATTTCGCGATTGATTAAGGTTTGAATAAAAATATTATTGGCATAGACATCCAATTTTTGTTGGTCTTCCCCTTGAATATTTTGTTCTCCAGCAGCACCCACAATATCAACTAATCCCGCTTTGTTGACCTTGTAGCTAACCACTTTGGCCGCCAAACGGATAGAGTTGATAATTCTAGATAATTCTCCTGACGAATATTGAAAGGCATTTTGGTTTTCAATGATAAATTCTCCGAGAGTTTTGTTGCTTTCTTCCATTGCGAAATCGATGTAGTTAGTTTAAGTCACAAATATCGCTTTTTTTGTGAAAACGAAAAAAATAATAGTAACATAGTTTATCAGTATTGTATATTTGCTACATATTCGATAAAAACAACTCCCTAATTAATTGTTTTTTAATAATAAAGCAGGATAATAATACGAAATCATGAATATACGTAAAGGAAATAAAGAGGACATGGCGGGCGTTTTGGCACTAATACAAGAGCTTGCCGTATTCGAAAAGGAACCAGAAGCTGTTTTAATCACCGTTGATGACCTCGTTCGAGATGGTTTTGGCGCAAATCCTTTGTTTCATGTATTTGTTGCAGAAGTAGAAAAGGAGATTGTAGGCATTGCTTTGTACTATTATCGCTACTCTACCTGGAAAGGGAAAATAATACATTTAGAAGACTTGGTTGTAAAAGACAAAATGCGAGGAACAGGTTTAGGCTATGCTTTGTATTCTGAAATTATCAAGCAAGGAAAAAGAGACAACGTTCGTAGAATTGATTGGCACGTACTGGATTGGAACACACCAGCCATCGATTTTTATGAAAAGTCGGGGGCAAAGGTTCTTAAAAATTGGTATTTAGTACAAATGGACGAGGCTGCAATTAACGACTTTGTGGACAACAAACTGAGAAAATAAAAAAAATATTCGATTTACATTTGAGACTAAAATCTGAAATCTAATCCCGTCCCGATAATTATCGGGAGTTATCGGGAGAAATCTAAAAAATCATTATGAGAGTATTCAAATTTGGTGGTGCTTCTGTAAAAGATGCCGCAGGAATTAAAAACGTATATGACGTTTTGCAAAAAGTGGGCTACGAGGATGTGTTAGTTGTGGTTTCGGCTATGGGAAAAACCACCAATGCACTTGAAGAGGTTATAAAAAATTATTTTGACAAATCGCCAGAATTAAATTCATCGGTACAAGAGGTAAAAAAATACCACAATCAAATCTTGATGGATTTGTTTGAAGACGAAAAAAATGAAGTTTTTGCAGCGGTTAACACTCAGTTTGCAGATCTAGAATATTTCTTGTCGCATAACAAATCCCCAAATTATAATTTCGTTTACGATCAAATTGTAAGCTACGGAGAATTGATTTCGACTACCATTTTGAGTCATTTTATGTCTTTTATGGGGATAAAAACACAGTGGTTGGATGTCCGAAATTTCATAAAAACAGACGCAACTTATAGAGATGCCGAAGTTGACTGGGAATTGACCCAGAAAAACATCTCCAAAAATATAAAACGAAAAATATTGAATATTACCCAAGGATTCTTGGGTTCCGACGAAAATAATTTTACTACCACATTAGGCCGTGAAGGATCTGATTATACGGCGGCTATTTTTGCTTATTGCCTGAATGCCGAAAGCGTAACCATCTGGAAAGACGTTCCGGGCGTGATGAATGCTGATCCACGGTATTTTGAAAATGCAAGCTTGCTGAATCAAATTTCGTACCGCGAAGCTATTGAGTTGGCTTTTTATGGCGCATCGGTTATTCACCCTAAAACATTGCAACCTTTACAGAAAAAAGAAATTCCTTTGTATGTAAAATCATTTATCAATCCGTTATTAAAAGGAACTTCGGTTTCCAAAGGCGTTGATCTTGAGCCATATTTACCTTGTTTTATTGTAAAAAGAAACCAGCTGTTGATTTCATTATCGTCTATTGATTTCTCTTTTATTATGGAAGAGCACATTAGTGAAATTTTTGCTTTGTTCCACCAATTTAAACTTAAAGTGAATTTGATACAGAATTCGGCGATCAGTTTCTCGGTATGTGTAGAAGACAAATTTGGAAATTTCAATGACTTGAATGCCATTCTTTCTAAAAAATTCAAAGTAGATTTTACCGAAAATGTTACTTTATATACCATTAGACATTTTAGCGAACAAGCCGCCCAAACGGTAGAAGAAAACAAAACGGTCCTTTTAAAACAAGTCAGTAGAGAGACGATGCAAATTGTGACTAAAGAGAATTGATTCGCAAAATAAAAATTAAGGTTAATAAAAAAATGGAAGTCATTAATTCGGCTTCCATTTTTTTATTAAACCATAGCCAACGGTTTCAACCGTTGGAGACAATATAGAAAATCTAATATAAAAAAAACCATCTCTATACGTTACCCACGGTTGAAACCGTGGGATATAGTTCAATGTCAATAAGTATCATCTTTATCTGCTCCATGCCTTTTCTCTAAGCTCTTTGGCATCCATATCATAATCTTTCCAAATACCCGATGAAAGCGAAAACTCACTTTGTCTTTTTTTATCTTTAGGAGTACTGGTTTTTAACTCCGCATCAATGTTCCAAGTTTTCAGAAAATGAAGCAAGGCATCTAATTTGTTTTTTTCTAAATCGTTTTTAAAAATAAGTTGGGTCATAATTCTAAAAATTAAATTCTTACCAAAGTTACAACAAAATACAATTCGTAAATCATTTTCAACATCTCGTATTTAGCAACCGACTAATTAACACATTATAAAATAATAAATACTAATTTTGGCGCATTCGAGTTATAGTATTTATGTTTAAAAATGTATTGTTTTGGGTTGTACTTTTTTGTTTTTCTGGGCTACAGGCGCAAGAAACAGATTCGGGGTACAGTACCAAAAAAATCGCTTTTACAACAGATACCATTCATCTGGAAACAGCAAGCATCAATTCCTATTCTTTTAAAGTTTTGGATTCCAAAAACCAAACTGTTGACCCTTCGTTATACCAAGTCAACTTTCCAAAAGGGACGCTCTTATTTAAAGACAAAAACCAATTTATCGCAGATTCCGTCACGGTTCATTATCTAAAACTACCCGATCTGCTAACCAAAGAATACAGCATTTACGACAGTAGCAAAATGATTGACAACGACGCTACCAATCAAAATTTATATAAAATTGAAAATGTTGCCGTAAAAAAAAACACGCCATTTGATGGCCTTGTCACCAAAGGAAGTCTCTCTAGAGGAGTAACAGTCGGCAACAATCAAAATGCGGTGGTCAATTCGAATTTAGATTTTCAAATCACTGGAAAAATATCCGACAAAGTCAGCATTAGAGCTTCCATTCAAGATACCAATATTCCAGTTCAGGAAGGAAGCTATTCCCAGAAACTGAATCAATACGACAATGTTTTCATGGAACTCTTCAGCGATAGTTGGAATGTTCGCGCCGGCGATGTCTTTATTGGCAACAACACTACCCGTTTCCTTGCATTCAACAAGAAAATACAGGGGCTATCCACTATTGTCAATTTAGGGAATGAAGACAGCAAAACAAATCTATTCGCATCGGGCGGATTGGTTACTGGTCATTATGCCAGCAGCAACTTCAAAGGGCAGGAAGGGAATCAAGGTCCTTATAAATTAATTGGACAAAATGGCGAATTGTATGTTTTAGTCATCATAGGATCCGAACGCGTTTATGTCAATGGCGTTTTATTAAAAAGAGGCGAGACTAATGATTATGTTATCGATTATAACTCTGGAGAAATTGTGTTTACCCCTCTTTTTAGCATCACATCCGAAATGAGAATCGCAATCGAATACCAATATTCCGAGATTAACTACACCCGATTCGTTACCTACGATGGTGGATCATTTACCAATAAAAAATGGAATTTCGGTGCCGCAGTCTATTCTGAGAATGACTTAAAAAACCAACCCGTTCAACAAAACCTTTCCAAAGAACAAGTGCAAGTTTTGGCAAAAGCCGGAGACAATCCTCTTTTAATGATGGCACCATCGGCTTATCTTGACACCTATGACGAAAAAAAAATACTGTATAAAAAAACCATCCTTGGAGCGGAATCCATTTTTGAATATTCAACAAATCCCAAAGACGAATTATACACTGTTACCTTTACTTTAATAGGACTAAAAAAAGGAAATTATGTTTTGAAAAACGCAACAAGCGTCGATAAAATTTTTGAATATGTAGCTCCCATAAATGGAATTACACAAGGGAATTACGAACCCATCATTCAATTAATAGCTCCCATAAAATCGCAGGTTGCTACCTTTTTTGGGAAATACAATCCTTCTGAAAAAACCGCAGTTGATTTTGAAATCGCCATTAGCAACAGCGATAAAAACTTATTCTCTACCCTTGACGACGACAACAATAAAGGATTGGCGGGAAAAATCAATACCAAGCAACGGTTGTATTCTAAAAAATGGAACCTTGATGCTTTTGCTAATTTACAAGTCACAGAAGCCAATTTTAAACCTGTAGAGCGCATCAACTCCATAGAGTTTTATAGGGATTGGAATGTAGCTCCCACCATAATAGGCAATCAAAATTTACTGGGTACGGGTTTGAATTTTAATTTAAAACCCAATAAAAACCCTAAGCATTCAGGATCAATAACGTATGCTTTTCAGAGACTCGCTATTGCTAACAATTACTCCGCTATAAAAAACAACATCAACGCAGGATTTGCATTGAATAATTGGACTATTAAAACCAATGGCAGTTTATTAAAAAGTGACGACATAGAAACCGCCACTAAATTCGCCAGAAACGTTTCGCAAATACAATACAACTTCAAAAAAAACTGGGTTGGCGGAACCCTGCGTTTTGAAGACAATCACGGCACGAACAAAGCAACCCAAAAACTCCCTTTGCAAAGTCAGCGTTTTAATGAATACGGAATATACACAGGTCATGGGGACAGCACCCGCGTTTATGTGCAATTGGGTTATTTAAGGCGAACCAATGACAGTATTCAAAACGGATTATTACAGAGAGTAAATACCTCGAATAGCTATAACATAAAATCACAATTATTTAAAACGGAGATTCGTGATCTATCGGTATTTGTAAATTATAGAATTTTAGAGTACACCGATCCTACTTTAAAAAAGACACCTTCACTAAATTCGAGGATTTTATACAGTGATCAATTTTTTAAACAATTGTTGCAAAGCAGCACCCTTTTCGAAACCAATTCGGGAACGATGCCTTTTCAAAATTATACTTATATAGAAGTTCCTGCTGGGCAAGGAAAATACACTTGGAATGACTATAATAATAACGGGATAAAAGAACTCGAAGAATTTGAGATCGCACCATTCATCGATTTAGCCACCTATACCAGAATCTTTTTGCCCAATCAAATTTATATTAAAACCAATCAAAACAAGTTCTCGCAGTCTTTTATAATTAATCCCAATATTTGGCAAAACAGTACTACTTACAAGAAAGTGCTGTCCTATTTTTATTTACAAAGTAGCTTCATTATAGATAGAAAAATTAAAAATGAAGGAGATCATATTGAATTGAATCCGTTTCATTCGGCATCCCAAAATGTCTTGGGATTACTTTCTACTTTTACCAATAGCTTGTTTTATAATCGAGGGAAACGCAACAATTCTGTTACCTACACCTACATGACCAACCAAGCACAAAACCTATTATCGGTAGGAACCATTAAAAACAAAAACAGCTTTCATCAATTGCAATACCAACATTTATTGCAAAAAAGTTGGTTGTTTGATGCTTTGTCAAAAACCCTTTTAACAACAGCCGAATCAGAAACATTTGTCGAAAAAAACTATACTATTGAAGGCTATGTATTGGCTCCAAAGATTAGCTATCTGTTTTCAAAAAACATCAGCTTAGATCTTTTTTATGAATACAGCAACAAAGAAAATCAGATTGGCAACTTAGACACTTTATTGCAAAACCGCTTTGGCACTTCCTTTAGTTACAATGGAACATCAAGATTTACTGCAAACGGCGAAGTTTCTTTGTATAAAAATGATTTTAAGGGAAATGAATTTTCTTCGGCGGGTTATCAAATGCTGGAAGGATTGCAAACAGGTCAAAATTTAACTTGGAGAACGCTGCTACAAATGAATCTGACTGCGTTTTTAGACCTTAATTTTATTTACCAAGGACGAAAAAGCGAAACCAGCGAGGCCATTCATACCGGAAGCGTTACGTTGCGAGCTTATTTTTAACCCATTAGATTAAAATTTTAAAAAAAAGTAGTAAATTTAAATCTAATTTAAAAAACTAAACAGATATGAAATCACAGATTGCTTCGCCTGTTCGCCTTTTAGGCTCGGGTCACGAAAACAAAAAAAACAAACTGCTAAGCTTGAGTAAAAAATTACTGTTATTAAGCTTCTTCTTAATTGTATCAAATACTTTTTACGGACAAACAAGCAAGACAACAGCCAAAACGGCAACAGAAAAAGCAACGAAAGACACCAAAAAAACAACCGACAAAGCAGTTAAAGATTCAAAAGCAACAGCCGACAAAGCTAAAAAAGACACCAAAAAAACAACAGATAAAGTAGCCAAAGATTCTAAAGCAACTGCTGATAAAGCGACAAAAGACACAAAAAAAACGACCGAAAAAGTAGCTAAAGATTCTAAAACAACTGCTGAAAAAACAACAAAAGACGCTAAAAAAGAAGTTGCTAAATCTACCGAAAAATCAAAAACAGCTGTAAAAACAGCTGACAAAGTAACCGGAGAATACAATGGAAAAAAAGTGTATACTGGCCCACAAGGAGGTAAATACTACATCAATTCTAACGGAAACAAAACCTATATTAAGCAATAAGTTAACTCCGAAAACAAATCACCGAAGGCTATCCATAATTGGTTAGCCTTCTTTTTATTTAATTATATAATATTTTAGTAATACATTGCAAACATTAGAATGAAACGCTTCGAATATCTTTAGACTTACAAACATAAGTAAGACTTGAAAATGAATTTAAACTCCGACAATAAAAATATTTTGATTGCTCCTTTAAATTGGGGATTGGGTCACGCTACCCGTTGCATTCCAATCATTAAAGCTTTACAAGAAAATAACTTTACTCCAATAATCGCTTCTGATGGAATTGCCCTTGAATTACTTCGAAAAGAGTTTCCTTATTTAAAAACTCTTGAATTACCATCTTACCAAATTGAATATGCCAAAAACGGCAAGAATTTTAAATGGAAACTCTTAAAAAGCTTACCAAAAATGATGGAAGCCATTTGGGACGAAAAAAGCATCGTAAACAAATGGATTAAAAAACATAAGATTGAAGGCATCATATCGGATAATCGATTGGGGGTTTTTAGCAAAAAAATCCCATCGGTGTTTATTACCCACCAATTAAATGTTATGACGGGAAACACTACTTGGATCACCAGTAAAATACACCAGCATATTATAAAAAAATACGCCGCCTGTTGGGTTCCAGATATAAATGCTACATTGAATCTGACCGGAAAACTAGGTCATTTAGAGCACAGCACTTTACCGCTACACTATCTAGGACCATTGAGCCGAATGCATAAAATGGGATTGCCAATACAATATGACCTGATGATTATTTTATCTGGCCCCGAACCTCAACGAGGATTACTAGAAGCACATCTTACTGAAGAAGTAAAACGCTTTGATGGAAAAGTAGTTTTTATAAAAGGAATCATCGAAGCCGAACAAAAAAAGGAACAAATAGGAAATGTGACCTACTATAATTTTATGAAAACCCGTCAGCTAGAACAAACTTTCAACGAAAGTGAAAAAGTACTTTGTCGATCTGGATATACGACTATTATGGACTTGGTAAAACTCAATAAAAAAGCGTTTTTTATACCCACACCGGGGCAATATGAGCAAATCTATTTAGCCAAGAAACTAGAAAAAGAGGGTTTGGTTCCCTATGCAACCCAAGAGAACTTTAGAATAGAAGATCTTTCAAAAATAAATCAATACAAAGGGCTTCCACAATTAGACAGCACCGTAAACTGGGAAGAGTTATTCAAGGTATTTTAGCAAACAAAAAGTCGCCTTCATATTCTAAAAAACAACCATATAAGAAATATAAGTTCATAGAAGCAAACTTAAATGAACTTATATTTCTTATATGGTTACAAATTGGCTATTGAATTTGACAAAGATAATTCTATAAAAAAGTCAAAACAATTAACACTGTTCTAACTTTTTTATTGGTACTAATACTGAAATCTTAATGAGAAAATTAGTCTTCCGATCTTAAATCATCGAATTTATCGTGTTTGATAATTTTCGCATTGATCATAAAATAAACATACTCGGCTATATTGGTACAATGCTCCGAAATTCGTTCCAAGTGCTTTAAAATAATCACCAAATTAGTTCCTGAAACTACAGCCTTAGAATTGACTTTCATTTCATTTATAATTTCGTGTATTGCATCTTCGCAATTATTTCTGATGTCTTTGTTCAATACAAATATCTCTCCAATTGTATTTTCATTACGAGTTATAAAACAATTATTGGTCTTAACCGTAATTAGCTCTACTTGTCTGGCAAGATCGGCTATATTGAACTTAACAATCAGGTCGTGTTTTTCTTTAATGTTTTTTGACCTTTTTACGATACTTATTGATAAATCTCCAATGCGTTCAATCTCATTACTAATTTGCATTGCCGACATTATGAAACGTAAATCAGAAGCAACGGGTTGTTGCAACGCAAAAATACTTTGACAAATCTCATCGATTTTTATATCTAATTTATCAATTTTGTTTTCTGTTTTTTTGATGCTTTTCCCTTCAGCTGCTTCAGGTTCTTGCAAAAGTATTTTTACGGATTCGCTCACTTGACCTTCGGCCAATTTTCCGATTTTTTCAATAATACTTTTTAATTTATCTAATTCTATTTCGAAGTGTGACGCCATTTTATTTTAGATTTTAGATTCTTGATTTTAGATTTTAGATTTATTCTAACGTTTGCCCCTCTCTCCTTTGGAGAGGGTCCCGATAGCTATCGGGAGGGGGTGAGGATTTTTATCCAAATCTTCCTGTAATATAATCCTCAGTTTGTTTTTGCACCGGTTTGGTAAATATAGAATTTGTTTTCCCCATTTCAATCAATTCACCCATATAAAAAAAGGCGGTATGATCACTCGTTCTTGCCGCTTGTTGCATATTATGCGTCACGATGATGATGGTATATTGCTCTTTTAATTCATGTATCAGTTCTTCAATTTTTGAAGTTGAAATAGGATCCAATGCGCTTGCAGGCTCATCCATCAAAATAATATCTGGGCTTACCGCCAATGTTCTTCCGATACACAAACGTTGTTGCTGTCCTCCAGAAAGTCCCAAAGCCGAGTCATCCAAACGATCTTTCAACTCATCCCAAATGGCAGCTTGACGCAAAGAAGTTTCAACAATTTCGTCTAATTGTGTTTTGTCTTTTATCCCATTGATACGAGGACCATAAGCAACATTCTCATAAATAGATTTCGGGAAAGGATTTGATTTTTGAAAAACCATTCCGATTTTCTTTCTAATATTGACAACATCAACATTCTTATCATAAATATCAACTCCTTCAACCAACATTTGCCCTGTAATAGAAACACTTGGTATAAGGTCATTCATTCTATTGATACATCTCAAAAAAGTAGATTTTCCACAACCCGAAGGTCCAATTAAAGCGGTCACTTTATTGGCGGGAATATCCATTGTAATTTCATTCAGAGCTTTTTTTTCGCCGTAGTATAATGATAAATCATTTACTTTTATTTTTATGTCTTTCATTGTTTATTATTGTTTTATAAAAGGGGCTATTCCATATTTATCTCGCAAAATCTGAAATCTGCTTTCTGCAATCTTCAATCTTCAATCTTTACTTTGCGTTTCTTCTTATTCTTGATCTAATTAGTACTGCAACTACATTTAGAGATAATGTCAAAATTAATAAAACTAAGGTTGTAGCAAACTGTATCGGCATGGTTTTTTCCACATCAGAAGATTGGGTAGACATTATATAAATATGGTATCCCAAGTTCATAAATTGATCGCTTAAAGAACCCGGCAGTGTAGCCAAATAATAAGCCGCTCCCGTAAACAATATTGGAGCCACTTCTCCAGCTCCTCTACTTACGGCAAGAATGGTCCCAGTCATAATTCCCGAAACCGAACCCGGAAGTACCACGTTTTTGATGGTTTGCCATTTGGTTGCTCCAAGTGCCAAACTCGCTTCTCTTAATTCACGTGGAATGGTTTTCAACGCTTCTTCGACAGAAACAATGATAACGGGTAATGTCAATAAAGACATGGTTAAACTTGCCCAAAGAATATTAGGTTGTCCCCAACGCAATTGACCTCCATTAAAAGCGGTATCGGCTCCAGCACCCAAAAATTGGATGAAAAACCCAAGACCAAAAAGACCAAATATAATAGAAGGTACAACTGCTAAAGTTCGCACTGAGAATCGAACAGCAGCAGCAAATTTTGAATTTTCACTGGCATATTCTGTTAAGTAAAGCGCCGTTATTGTCCCAAAAGGAACCGCCGCAATAGACATTACGATTACTAATATAAAAGTTCCTATTAAAGCGGGGAATATCCCTCCTTCGGTCATACCATTGGTAGGAAACGAAGAAATAAACTCCCAAGAAAACTTAGAGCGTCCTTGATATACTATAATTCCAAGGATAATGAAAAGAATCGCAATAATTAACAGCACTGCCAATTGTGTGATTCCAACAAAAAACTTCCCTTTTATATCCGAAATACTTTTTTTACTTGAAAAAAAGTGATCTTCTGATTCATTTATAACTTTGTCCATAATTATTTACCTTGGAATTTTTTTAACAATTTACCTTTTACATAAAACTCTGCCACCGCATTTAAGGCGAATGAGAAGATGAAAAGTAAAGACCCAATAAAAAACAAAACACTATAATGGGTATCCCCAAACACAGTCTCTGCCATTTCAGAACCGATGGTTGCCGCAAATGTCCTTACACTTTCAAAAGGATTTAATGACGACAATGCCGCATTACCAGTTGCCATCAGCGCAATCATGGTTTCTCCAAAAACCCTTCCCACTCCCAATAATAGAGCGGCAAAAATCCCGGGCGTTGCAGCAGGCAGGACCACAAAAAAGGCAGTTTGCCATTTACTCGCTCCTAAAGCTAAACTAGCTTCAGTATAGGTTTTAGGAATAGCAGCCAAGGCGTCCTCCGAAATAGTATAGATAATAGGAATAGCCGCAAGTGCCATTGCTACACCTCCAATAAAAGCATTCAATCTTGATTCATAACCAAACACATCTTGAAAGAAAGTAGCCAATACCATCAAAGCAAAAAATCCAATTACAACTGATGGAAAAGCAGCAAGCATTTCGATAATTGGCTTAATGATTTCCTTCACTCTTTTTGAAGCAAAACACGAAGTGTACAATGCTGCAAGAACTGCTAAAGGTCCTGCAATAAGCATTGCAATGATAGTCACCTTTAAAGTTCCAATCAATAACCCTAACAATCCAAATCTAGGATTATCGGAAACAGGAACCCACTCAGTTGTAAAAAAGGTACTCCAAGTTTTATCGGCTCCTTCTTTGTTTTCGGAAACGGCATCCATTGTTTCATCAGCTGAAGCAACGGTTAAGTCTTCTTTTGGAGTATCTCCATACGCTTCTGGTTTTAAATCCTCTTGAGAAACAGGTTCAGAACCATACGTTTCAGGTTTTAAATCCTCCTTTGGAGTATCGCCATAGGATTCTGGCTTTAATTCCTCTGTTGGTTCAGCTCCATAGGATTCGGGCTTTAATTCTTCTGTAGGTTCAGCACCGTACGATTCTGGTTTAGCAGCTGTAGTAGTTTGTATTTCAGTTTTTGCTTTAGCATCGCCTCCGAAACTAAACAATGGTAAGGATTCTTTAAAAACAAAAATGAAAATTAAAAAAATAATCGCAATTGATAAAAAAGCAACTGACGATATAATTTTTTCGGCAAGAAACTCAGAAAGTCTGAATTGCTTTTTTAAACTTTCTTCAGTGAAAGTCCGTTTGATTGGTATTTGGGTGTTCATCTTATTTATTTAAGATTTCATTTAGAAAAAAAACACAAATATCCCTCACTTCAATAAAAAATGAGGGATATTTTACTTACTATTATTTTAAAGGATAATAACCTACATCCTCGATAAGACCTTGACCTGCAGGGCTCAAAATCCAATCGACAAACGCTTTAGTTTCACCTGTTGGTTTTGATTTTAAATACATGTACAAATACCTTGTAATAGGATACGTTTTGCTTTTGATAGTAGCGGCAGTTGGTAAAATCGCAGGACTTTTATCGTCTTTCTTTACACCACAATCTTTTACACCTTCAGCATAAGCCGCTCCTCCGTAACCAATAGAATTTTTATCTTTTTTAACTGCATTTACAATTGCAGCTGTTCCTGGCAATGTTTGACAAGATGGTGCAAAATCAGTTTTCACTACATTGTCTTTAAAGAAACCAAATGTTCCAGAACTGCTTTCTCTTCCGTATAATTTGATTGGAGCATCGGCACCACCTACTTCTTTCCAGTTGGTAATTTTTCCAGCAAAAATTTGTCCAATTTGTTTAAGCGTAAGTGAAGTTACAGGATTCGCTTTATTCAAATACACAGATAAACCATCTTTGGCACAAGGAATTTCTACTCCCATTGTATTGTATCTTGCTTTTAATTTTTCTACTTCAGACGTTTTAATAGGACGACTTGAATTGGCAATATCAGTAGATCCATTGATTAATGCTGCCAAACCTACTCCAGATCCACCTCCAGTAACTTGAATAGAAGCACCTGGGTTTTTCTTCATATACACTTCTGCCCATTTTTGAGACAAAATAACCATGGTATCAGACCCTTTTACAGTCACTTTATTTATCGTAGTGAAAGAAAATCCAATTCCCATAACGATCATTACAATCAATGCTACTTTTAATTTTGTTGTTTTCATTTTGATATAAATTATTTTTATTATTATTTAAAATTTTGCTTGAAACCTCAATGTTAAGGAATTATCTATATGGTCAACATTAGCAAAATCTGAATTAGTGATAGCTGGGTTTGCACTTTTTTCATTTAGGGGCATGGTATAACTCAACATTATTTTTATATTTTCATCAAAGAAATACTGATAAGCAAAAGTCCAGTTTTTAAATTTCAAATCATCTATAGTCGCTACATCATTTCCAGATTTTTTAGTGTTTGGATCAAAAACATCATACCTTACAGACAACATGTGGTCTTTTCCAACGTTTTTTATTAATGAAAGATAATATCCTTCTATATCTCTTACTTTATTATTAAGAGTAAATAATGTATTCACTTGTGTTGGAAAATCAGCAGCTTTAAATCCAGACAATGTACCCCTTACATATTCGGTTTTAAATGAAGTTCCGCCAAGAAAATCATAATACACTTGCATTTCTGCGCCATACCATTCTTTTTTAAGATTATCTCCTACTTTTGGAGTAAATTTATTTCCATTTTCATCAGTAAATATTGCTGGAGTAGCAGTTTGAGTAATTACTCCGTTATTACCAAAATACCCAAGACCTCCAAAATCAATTCCAAGGCCTTTGCTTGGAAATTTTAGTGAATAAACAGCTCTGGCCATTACATCTTTACTATTATCTACATCTTTAACTTGATTTGCAGCTGCTCCTGTTGCAAAATTCCCATTCAATATTGCTACTTGAAGTTTAAATGGAATTTCATATTTCGTCATAAAATTCGCTTCAAATTTAGCGCCTTGATCTCTCTCTTGCGGATATAAAACCCTGGTCATTAAACTTCTTTCTGCAAATTCTCTTGATGCAGATGAAAATTCTACTTCATAAGTAGGTCTATTAAATAGCCCAACCCATAATGAGAATGTATTTGTCCAACGATCATTCAGCATGACATAAACATCGGTAAGCCTCACTCTATCAATTTCAAAATTTGGACACAAAACAAACTTGACACCATCTAATGCTTCATAAGTAAATTTAACCCGCGCTCTCCTTAGAGAAAATGAATTTGTAATTGGAGCTGCACCTGTTACAGGGCTTACACCATGAATTCCAGCATTCCACGTATCATAAGTCTCATATTGTGCTTGGATGTACCCCGATATTTTTAACTTAGCCAATTTATCTACTTGTTCCTGCAAAGGAGATAATTGTTCATTTAACGCATCAAATTTTAATTGATGCAAATTTATTGCTTGTTGTAACGAATCAATACTGATTGGTTTAATTGAATCATTTGCAACCTCTTGCGCATTTACTGCACCACAAAAAGACACCATTATTGCAACTATAACTTTTTTCATTTCTTTTATTATGAATGTTAATTTGGCGCAAAGGTGACATTGCAATGTTAAGTTAATGTTAACTCAATGTTATATAGATGATAATTTAATGTTAATAGGTTTTTTCTCTAAATCACGTAGCGCCTATTTTAGCCTAAAAACAAGTGTCAAACAACTGAAATACAGCATTTTAAATTATTTGTTTCGTTTGTAAATTTAAGGTTGATTTTTGTTTTTCTTAAGTCCAAATTGATCGGTAATAAATGTCTTTTCAAGGGTAAATGAGAACTCAGAACCTATGCCAAATTCACTCTCTACGTAAATTTTTTCTTTATGGGCTTCAATTATATGCTTTACTATCGAAAGTCCTAGACCTGAACCTCCTTCGGTACGAGAGCCACTTTTATCAACTCTGTAAAAGCGTTCAAAAAGTCGCGGTATGTTTTGTGCTTCTATACCTTCTCCATTATCTGTAACCCGAACCAATACTTTTTTATTGGTCAAATTCACAATCGAAACCTCGGTCAAACCACCTTCTTTTCCGTATTTTATGGAGTTGACAATCAAATTTTCAACTACCTGTTGAACTTTATCTTTGTCACCATTTACAAAAATGGGCTGAATGTGATCATTTTCAAATGCTAGGGTAATTTTCTTTTTATCGGCTTTCATTTCTAATAAATCGAAAACATTCTGAATCAATTTTACGACATCAAATTTGGTAAACTCAAGATTTAAATCCCCAGATTCTAATTTGGTAATCATATCCAAATCTTCAACAATATAAATTAATCGTTCGACTCCCTTTTCGGCACGCTTTAAGTATTTTTTACGAATCGATTTATCATCCATTGCTCCATCAAGAAGAGTTGACAAATAGCCTTGTACGGTAAATAATGGGGTTTTGAGTTCATGGGATACATTTCCCAAAAACTCTCTTCGATACTCTTCTCGAACTTGCAACATTTCGATCTCTAGCTTTTTATCGGTGGCAAATTTCTTTACTTCCCGAGTTAAAGTTTCCATATCGGTTGTAATGGGTTTGTTTATAAAAGTACTCGATTCCAAGAGCGCTACGTCATCGTAGATTTTCTTAACTCTTCTGTATATAAAACGCTCTACTCTATATTGCAAAACAAAGAATGAAAACAAATAAACAAAAAACAGACTAATCAATCCAAACAATAGAACCTCCGTAAAAGTCGATTTGAACAGTATTGCAGAAAGAATCATGCAAAAACCGGATACAAACAAACTGATAAATAAAGCCGATTTTATAGCAAACTTGTAACTTTTTTTGAAATTTATTTTCATTATATAATTGGGTATGCGAAGAGTTTTTTGATTTTTGATTTAAGATTTTTGATTTAAGATTTCGCAACGCACAATCTCAAAATCAAATTATCAGCAATTTACTCGCGTATTTCAACATCTGCAATCAAAAATCGTTAATCTTAAATATCTTTTAAAAAATGCCATTTATTTAAACTTCAAACTTATAACCTACACCTTTTATGGTTTTAAAAAGATCATCTCCAATTTTTTCACGCAGTTTTCTGATATGAACATCGATGGTTCTTCCGCCAACAACGACATCATTTCCCCAAACTTTATCAAGGATTTCTTCTCTTTTAAACACTTTACCGGGCTTAGAAGCCAATAGATAAAAAAGCTCAAACTCTTTTCTTGGCAAAGCAATCTCGATATTGTCCTTTACGATTTTATATTCCTCACGGTTAATTTCTATTCCACCAACATTGAGCGTTTCGCTGTTTTGTTCTTGCTCTTTTAATCTTCGCAACAAGGCTTTTACTTTGCTTACCAGCAATTTCGGCTTAATAGGCTTTGTAATATAATCATCGGCACCGGCATCAAAACCAGCAACCTGCGAATAATCCTCACTTCTGGCGGTCAAAAAAGTAATGATTACATTATTCAACTCCGGTATTTTTCTAATATTCTCACAGGCTTCCATTCCATCCATTTCTGGCATCATTACATCCATAATGATAAGATCCGGCAATTCTTTTTTGGCTTTTTCAACAGCTTCTTTACCATTTATAGCAGTAACAATCTGATACCCTTCTTGAGCTAAATTATAGCCTACAATTTCTAAAATATCTGGCTCATCATCAACCAGAAGAATCTTGGTGTTTCTTTTCTTCATAAAATAGCAAAATTAAGTTTCTCTATTGTATTTCGACCTATTTGAGATACAATGACTTTTATTGCAATGTAAAAGTAATAATAAACCACTAGTATCAATGATAAAAAAAACGAGTTAACCTTAATTTAATATGTTAACAATTTCATAATGATTATAACATTGATTCGTAACTTGATGTTAACACAAAGACTAGAATCCCGCCATTTATTTGCAGAAAATTAAATACTATTCAAAATGAAATTAAAATTTCTATTCTTTACACTACTTATTTGCGCTATTGGCTTCTCACAAAACAAAGGAACAATATCTGGTGTTTTATTAGACAAAGACTCCAACAATCAATCTTTACCTTTTGCGAATGTCTTGTTAAAAGAGACAAAAACTGGTGCAAATACAGATATTGACGGAAAATATACGATTGCAACAGCTCCTGGAAATTATACGATTCAATTTAGTTTTTTAGGCTATGAAACTGTAGAAGTTCCTGTAACAGTGGTTGCAAACGAAACTGTTACACTTAATAACTCATTGGGATCTGGAAGCTATAAGCTAAAGGATGTAGTTATCAAATCAAACGTAACAAGAGAAAAAGAAACAGCATTATTATTAGAGCAAAAAAATGCAGTGGTCATCAAACAAAGTATTGGCGCTCAAGAAATGTCTCGAAAAGGAGTTAGCGATGTAGAAGAAGGTTTAACTAAAATAACCGGAATTACAAAAGTAGAATCCCGTGGCTTATTTGTAAGAGGACTAGAAGATCGTTACAATAACTTACTGCTTAATGACTTGGCGGTACCATCAAACAATCCATTTAAAAAAATTATCCCTTTAGATATTTTTCCAACCGACATTGTAAGTGTTTTAGAAACCTACAAAACTTTCAACACTAATTTATACGGAGACTTTGCTGGAGGAACTTTTAATATTGTAACAGCAAACTCTGGAAAAAGTCAAACTAAAATTAATTTTGGAGCTGGTTACACTATAAACAATAACCTGGAAAAATTTCTTATTTCCCAAGACGCAACCTCTACATCTGATTTTTTTGGATTTTCAGGTAACGAAAGAGATTTACCATCTGCATTAACAAAAACCCCAAGTAATCAAACATTAACTGCTGACCAAGCAGCAAACGGATTTGGATCAGGTTTTGACGTTAAAAGCGATGTTTCTCCTTTAAACACAAATTTTGGAATTCTTCATTCAGAAAAATTCACTCTAGGCAAAAACCAAAACATATTTCAATACTTGATCTCACTTAACTATGAAAATAAATTTCAAATTAGAAGTGGTGCCGACAGATTTTTTAATACCGCACAAGGAAATTATGACAATGACTTAGTTACAACGCAGTACAAATTTATAACAAACTCTTCTGTATTGGCAGCTTTAACTTATAAAACAAAAAGGTTCTCTGTTACATCAAATACTATCTATCTAAAATCAAATCAGAATTTAATACAAGATCAACTAGGGTATACAAATTCTAATGCAACCCAAACAAATGGGTTTATCAGAATGAATGAATTACAAGAATCTACTTTTTTGAACACACAGTTATTTGGTAATTACAAACTGACCGAGGATGAAAGACACAATATAAAAGCTGGAGTTTCATACTCAACAACACAGTATGAACTTCCTGATAGAAAATCTTTCAAAGGTGTTAAAATTGACGACAACACGACATCAATTTCCTATTCAGGAAATAGTATAACTAGACAATATCTTGATTTTAAAGGCGAACATCACATCTCAGGTTTACTGGAATACAGTTGGAAATTTGGCAATGAAGACATATCCAAATCACACAAGCTTACGGCAGGATATAGCGGATATATGAATAAAATGGGATCTGAATTTAGATTTTTAGTATCACAAAGACTAGATGCAAATACCGCCACTTTCCCTACAAACTCACCTGATGAATATTTCAAAAATGAGATTTTAAAAAACAATTTTACCTATACCGAAGGCACAAACTCGACTTACAAAGCGCTCTTGGAAGAATTCATTAACGCTGGATATTTAGATCTAGCCTTCAAATTTGGCGAAAAAATAGAATTAAATGCAGGCGCAAGAATAGAACAAACTTCTAGAGAAACAAAATATAAAACATCAGGAAGTTTTTCAGATCCTTTTATAACATTAAAAAATGAAAAAACAGATGTTCTACCTTCTTTGAATACAAGATACCTTTTAAATGAAAAATCAAACTTACGATTTGCAGCCTCCAAAACAATTACAAGACCTGTAATAATGGAGTCTTATCCTCTTGAGTTCGTAAATCCTGACGGTACTATTGAGCAAGGTAATCCATTGTTAATCAATAGCGATAATTACAACTTTGATTTAAAATACGAGTTTTTTCCAACCAATAAGGAATTAATATCAGCCACAATTTTTAATAAAATAATTAAAAATCCAATTGAAAGATTGTTCACAAATTCAGCAGGAAGTGGTGGACAAATTATAACCTACGGCAATTCTAAACAGGCTATCCTTTATGGTGCTGAATTAGAATTCTTATTCCAATTTGAAAGAATTACAAAATCATTATCTAATTTCTCTTTGGGTGCGAATGCATCATTAATGGATACAAAAGTAACTATTGAAACTTCTAAAAATGGAGTTAACAGTCCCGAAACTATTGCAAATGATGCTAATCCATCCAGAAAACTCCAAGGAGCATCGCCTTGGATAGTAAACGCTGATATTAAATATGATTCTGAATTTAGCAAATCATGGAAAAGTTCAATGACTATGGTATACAATATCTATAGCAAACGAATCTATGCAGTGGGAACAAATGGATTAGATAATTATTATGAAATGCCATTTGGTAAACTTGATTTTATTTGGCAAAATAAAATTTCAGATAAATTTGACATTAAACTTTCTGCAGATAACCTATTAAACCCACACTACAAAATAGAATTAGGTGAAAACAGCAGAATCCCAATAACTGAAAGCGATTTAACAATTAAAGAATATAAAAAAGGTATAGGTTTTTCTATGAACGTATCTTATACTTTTTAGAAAAAAAATTAATTAATCATTCGCTAAAGCCCTGTAAATACAGGGCTTTTTTAATAAATAAAAATCAAAAAAATCACATAACCTTTACTTTACATTATATACTGATTTTAGTAACTTTTTTGTAATCATTAGGTAACATTTATTCGAGACTCCCAAGGTACTTTTGACATATCAAATTATGAAAAATAACACACAAATTATGAAAACAAAATTTTTAGCTTTAGCAATGTCTTTAGGCTTATTAATCGCATCATGTAGCAATGATGAAGATCCAATTACAGTAGCTCCATTAACAGGTACTGAAAGTATTGTTATTGGTACAACTACTACTTTTGCAAGTACAACAACAGGTGGTACTTTCACAAGTGCAACTCCAACAGTAGCAACTATCGATGCTAAAACTGGTGCAATAACAGCAGTATCTGTCGGAACTTCAGTTATAACATATACAGTAACAGGAGCAGCCGCAGCAGTAACAAAAACAGTGACTGTAACTGCAGTTCCTGCTGCAACAGGAGAAATAACTGGAGATTTTACAGCAAACAAAACTTATGCTTACGGTAATTATACTTTAAAAGGAATGGTCAAAATTAACAATGGAGTAACTGTTACTTTTGCACCCGGATCTACAATTACTTGCGACAAAACTACTGGTGAAAATGGTCTTATAATATTAAAAGGAGGAAAGTTAATTGCAAATGGTACCGCTGATGCTCCAATCGTTTTTACTGCAAAACAAAAAACAGCAGGTTCTTGGGCTGGTATTATTATGTATGGTGATGCTCCAATTGTAAATTCAGCAACAGTTGCTGCACCACAAACTGCAACATCAGAAGATGGTTTATCTTTGAAATATGGAGGTGCAGATGCAACACATAGTAGTGGTTCATTAAAATATGTAAGAGTTGAATATGCTGGATTAGTAATCACAACTAATACCAAGGAACATAATGGATTCTCATTCTATTCTGTTGGTTCAGGAACTGTACTAGAAAATTTAGTTTCCTACAAGGGTAATGATGATGGTTTTGAATTTTACGGAGGAACAGTAAGTTTGAAAAACTCAATCTCTTATGGTAATTCTGATGACTCATTTGACTGGCAAGATGGATGGAGAGGTCAAGACAACACCAACTGGTATGCTTACCAAGTAGGTGCTGCAAACTACGGACTAGAAGTAGAATCTAAAAGTGTTGACAATGATTTCTGGCCAAAAGTTACTAACATCACTCTAAAAAGAGCGGCTGGTACAACTACAGAATTACAGAGTGAAATCCAATTAGACGCTATTCAATTCAAAAAAGAAGGAAATGGAGATTACAGCAACATCGTAATTGATGGTTATGTTAGCCAAATTGCATCTGCGACTCAACTTGGATTTAATGGTGGTGTAATTCAAATACAAGATAAAGCGACATATGACCACCAAGTTGCAAAAGGAAAAATCAAATTAAACAACGTAAAAATCTCTAACTCTCCTCTTACGTTCATTTCAGGAGCAACTACTTTTACAGTGACTGCAGCAAGTTTTGTTCCAGCATCAAACTGGACAACTAGTGCTACTGCTACAGGAGCTGATTTAACTACTGGTGCCTGGTGTACAGTTGACGGTGTAGATTTGCTTAAAAATCTAAAATAACAATCCGATCCTGAATTAGTTTAAAAATACCTCTCAATTATTGAGAGGTATTTTTTTTTATAATTATTTTTTCTTATATTTACTCTCAAATCACAAAGCTAATGACGAAAAACTACTTTTATATTACACTCTTATTGGCTTTTTTCTTTACTCTTACTGCAACAGCACAGGATACTAAGCAACAGCCAAGACTACAAGAAAACATTTCAATCGAAGGTTTAAACTTGTACCCGAACCCTGTGACTAGTGGCAAAGTTTACATCACTTCAAAAAACGACTTAGAAAAAGAAATCATCATCTTTGACGTTTTAGGAAAAAAAGTACTACAAACCAAGATAAACTCCAAAGAACTAAACGTATCTAACTTACTTCCTGGTGTTTATATCATAAAAATCATCGAAGAAGAAGCGACAAGTAGCAGAAAACTAATTGTCCGATAATTCATCCGAATAAATTTAAAAAGTCCCAAAATATTTGGGACTTTTTTTTGGCTTCGACAAGCTCAGCCACCCAGAAAACCACTGTGCTCTGCCACCGAGAAGCAATGAGTTATCATCAAAAAATGCAGAAAATAATAATATCTTTGTACAAAAAAGAACTTGATTACAGCCAACGACATATTCACCATTTCCGGTCAAAAGCAATTTGAAAAAATAGCACTAAAAGTGTTCCGATTTCAATATGAAAACAACCTAGTGTACCAAGAATTTTGCGATTTATTAAAAACAAATCCGCAAAAAGTAAAGTCGCTACATCAAATTCCTTTTTTACCCATTCAGTTTTTCAAAAGCCATAATGTTGTTTCGAACAACAATCCGATTCAAGCTACTTTCAGCAGCAGCGGAACGACGGCTTCGACAAGCTCAGCCACCGAGCAAGGGGAAATACGTACAGACATCATTAGAAGCAAACATTTAGTTACAGATGTTTCCATTTATGAAGAAAGCTACCGGAAAGGATTTTCTCAATTTTATGGAAACATTGAAGATTACGTTGTCTTAGCCTTACTCCCCTCTTATCTCGAAAGAGAAGGCTCTTCATTGATCTATATGGTTGAAGATTTAATACAACTCACCAACAACACTAATAGTGGTTTTTACCTCAACAATCACGAGGAACTAATTCAAAAACTAATTGATCTAGACCAAGCAGGTCAAAACGTAATTCTGATCGGGGTTACCTATGCCTTATTAGACTTAATCGAAAAACAACAATTCCAACTGCAGCACACCATCATTATGGAAACAGGCGGCATGAAAGGCAAACGCAAAGAAATGATTCGCGAAGAATTACACGAACAGCTATGCAACGGTTTTGGCGTTACAGCCATACATTCTGAATACGGCATGACCGAATTACTTTCCCAAGCTTATTCGCTGGGAAACGGCGTATTTGAATGCCCTTCTTGGATGCAAATACGCATTCGCGATACCGAAGATGCTTTGACCTACATAAAAGACGGAAAAACGGGCGGAATCAACGTCATTGATTTAGCAAACATCAATTCTTGTTCCTTTATTGCTACGCAAGATTTGGGCAAAAAATATCCCAATACCACTTTCGAAGTATTGGGACGTTTTGATAATTCTGATATTCGGGGTTGTAATTTGATGGTGGTTTAATCGTAAATATCTTTTCGATGTCCTAAATCAACAACTTCTATCAAAAGGACGTGATCAAAAATTTCATAAATTACTCTATAATCGCCAACACGAATTCGATATCCTTTTCTGCCTTTTAGCTTTCTGTATCCTTGCGGTCTTGGATTATCAGCTAAATCATATATCTGTTTTTTTATTGCCGAATAAAAAGGTTCGTTTATTTTCATCAAAGATTTAATAACCTTATCTCTAAAAGTAATCGCATACACCATTAATGCACTTTTTTGCGTTTGGTTTCGATCATTTTAAATGCTTCATCAATTGGAATTCTAGAGCCATCATCATCTCTTTTGGCTTCATCATAAAGACGAACATCCTCCAAATCATCAAGGTGTTCCATCAATTTGTTGTATTTTTCTATAGGCATAACAACAGCTGTTCTTTTACCTTTTTCATCTGTCAAAAATTGAGTTCCCATAGCCTAATTTATTTAAAGTAAAGTTATAAAATTATTTCACTCTAATCACAAAATAATTTTTCTTACCGCTTTGCAACAACACAAATTGATTGTTAATCAAATCTTTTGCTGAAAGCATAAACGTTTCATTCACTTTTTCTTTATTCACCGAAATAGAATTCGCAGTCAAAGCCCTTCTCGCCTCTCCATTCGACTTAAAAAATCCTGTTTTTTCATTCAAAACATGAATAATATCCAATCCTGCTTCCACATCTATTCTTGAGATTTCGGCTTGTGGCACTCCATCAAAAACTTCTAGAAAAGTCACCTCATCGAGTTGCTTCAAATCCTCGGCAGTAGCATTTCCAAAAAGAATATTGGAGGCTTTAATCGCTTTATCCAATTCTTCGGCAGAATGCACCAAAACTGTCAACTCTTCGGCTAGTTTTCTTTGTAAAACTCTTAAATGTGGCGCTACTTTATGCTCTTCAATCAAGGCGTCAATTGTGTCTTTATCTAAGAAAGTAAAAATTTTAATATACTTTTCGGCATCTACATCGGTAGTGTTCAACCAAAATTGGTAAAATTTATACACTGAAGTTTTATCGGCAGTCAACCACACATTTCCACCTTCTGATTTTCCGAATTTAGAACCATCGGCTTTAGTAATCAACGGACAGGTCATCGCATAAGCTTTGGCTTCTTCTCCTACATTCATTCTTCGTACCAATTCGGTTCCTGTAGTGATATTCCCCCATTGGTCTGAACCTCCCATTTGCAACAAACAATTGTACTCTTTATGCAAATGATAAAAATCGTATCCTTGAATCAATTGGTAGGTAAACTCCGTAAACGACATTCCTTCACCATCACCTGTCAAACGTTTTTTTACAGAATCCTTGGCCATCATATAATTTACCGTAATACGTTTACCGACATCACGAGCAAAATTAATAAATGACAAACCTTTCATCCAATCGTAGTTGTTCACCAAAACTGGAGCATTTACAGCAGTATCATTAAAATCTAAAAAACGAGACAAAACCCCTTTTATCCCTTCAACATTATGATTTAAAGTGGCTTCGTCTAATAAATTACGCTCATCCGATTTTCCAGAAGGATCTCCAATCATTCCAGTTGCACCGCCCACCAAGGCAATTGGTTTGTGTCCAAAATTTTTGAGGTGAACCAATAAAATAATTGGCACCAAGCTTCCAATATGCAATGAATCTGATGTGGGATCAAATCCAATATAAGTAGCTGTCATTTCTTTTAAAAGTTGTTCTTCGGTTCCAGGCATAATGTCGTGTACTAAACCACGCCATTGTAATTCGGAAATAATATTTTTCATATATGTAGTAATCGATTTTGAGCAAAGATAACAATTTCAATAGCAATGGCAATTTCAACAAGGCATTCGCTTTTAAAAGTTTTAGCCACCAATTGTCACAAATTTTATCAATTTTTAAAATTGAATTGCACGAATTCTATCTGTTTTAATTCGTGAAATTAAAACAGATAGTCATTCGGGTAAATTTGTGTAATTCGTGGCCAACTTTTTTTAAAAAGCGAATACCCAGCAATTTCAAGGACAATTTAAATGGCAATAAAAACATTTATGGTTTGTGACAAAATGGTATATTTGTCAATATGGTATTAGTCACAGGAGGAACAGGTTTAGTGGGCGCACATCTCTTAATTCATTTGGTTGAAAAAGAAGAAAATGTTCGTGCCATTTATAGAAACTTAGAAAGTACACAAAAAACAAAATCGCTATTCTCATTGTACAAAAAGGAATCACTGTACGAAAGAATACAGTGGATTCAAGCAGATGTCCTGGACATTCCGTCTTTAGAAAATACATTTAAGGGAATCGACCAAGTGTACCACTGTTCGGCATTGATCTCTTTTGACCCCAAAGAGGAAGACCTCGTTCGAAAAACCAATATCGAAGGCACGGCAAACATTGTTAATTTTTGTCTGGCTTACAATATCAAAAAGCTTTGCCATATAAGTTCAATAGCCGCTCTAGGCGATTTAGCAGCACATGAATCTATTATCACCGAAGAAACCGAATGGAACCCCGAAAAACCCCATAGCGATTATGCCATTTCAAAATATGGCGCCGAAATGGAAGTTTGGCGCGGTCAGCAGGAAGGACTTGAAGTGATACTACTAAATCCCGGTATAATTATTGGCCCAGGATTTTGGAACCAAGGAAGCGGTGAACTTTTCACGAAAGTAAAAAACGGATTGCCCTTTTACACCAAAGGATCTACTGGTTTTATAGCCGTTTCTGATGTTGTTACTATAATGTATGAGTTGATGAAAAGCGAAATTCATGGGGAACGATTTACACTAGTAAGTCAAAATATCACTTTTCAAAATCTGCTATTTACGATTGCGGATGCGCTAAAAGTCAAAAGACCTAAATACCATGCAAAACCGTATTTAATGAATATTTTATGGAAACTGGATTGGGTAGCATCAAATGTTTTTGGCCAAAAAAGGCAACTCAGCAAAGCCTCAGCCAGATCCTCTTATTCCAATAATTTATTTTCGAATGAAAAAATAAAAAACGCCTTGAATATTACATTCATAGACGTTCATCATTATATAAAAGAAATCACAAAATTGTAATTATTCGGATGGTTTTTCAGTCCTCAGTCGCAGTTTTCAGACCAAAAAGGACGTATATTTAAAAACAATTCAAAATACTCTCTTTTACAATATTGTTAAGAAAGCAAATTACAATCTTTGCAGACAATTCTGGAAACTGTGACTGAAAACTGCGACTTGAATTATTCCTATTTCTTAACCTTTAAATTCTTTTTTGCTTTAGCAATAGAATCTTTTTCTTTTTTGATTTTTACCTCTTTGACTTTTTTTGCCTTTTTTATAGAATCTTGAACTTTCTTTACTTTTGCATTTTTAATTGCAACCGATTTTTTCTGTTCTTTTTTGATTATCAAATCTACAGAAGCTTTCTCCTTTTTTAATCGGCCGTTTAAATCATCATACATTTTTTTGTATTCCCTATAATCAGCTGCATAATACGCATTGCTTTTTACAAACTGCAGGCTATCTATTTTGTACTTCTTATAAACATAAGTCTTCGGATTGATACCGTTGGCATATAATGAATTGGGATCTTGGTATTTTAAAGCATCCAACAGAGCCATATCATACATAACATCAATCATCATCCCTTTATCAATAAGATTATCCGGTCTTTTGACCAACTCTTTATCACAGCTTGAAAAAAGGACAAGTAGCACAAAAAAGAACACTATTTTCTTCATCTAATGATTATTTCGTTATCTATCGAACAACATTCTTTTACCGGCACGAATATCTTTTACTTTAAAACCAGAATAAACCAATTGTCCATTCACGAAAGTATGGGTAATTCTAGATTTAAAAGTATAGCCTTCAAAAGGAGACCATCCGCATTTTGAAAGTATATTTTCTTTCTTTACGCTCCATGGCAACCCTGGATTAACAATTACCAAATCGGCATAATACCCTACTCTAATAAAACCTCTTTTTTCTATTTTGAAGATCTTAGCCGGGTTGTGGCAGAACTTTTCTACGATTTTCTCCACACTTATTTTCCCTTGATGATGTGCCTCAAACAGGGCAACGACAGCGTGTTGCACCAAAGGACCTCCAGAAGGTGCTTTAAGATAGTTTTGCTTTTTCTCTTCCAATGTATGCGGAGCGTGATCTGTCGCAATTACATCAATACGACCATCATTCAGCGCTTCCCACAAGACTTTTCGATCATTCTCTGTTTTTACCGCTGGGTTCCATTTTATAAAATTCCCTTTTGTCTCATAATCCTCATTGGTAAACCATAAATGATGCACACAAACTTCGGCGGTTATTTTTTTCTCTTCAAGTGGAATTTTATTGGTAAACAACTCCATCTCTTTTGCCGTTGACAGATGAAAAACATGCAATCTAGCACCCGTTTTTTTAGCCAAAGCAATCGCTTTAGAAGAAGAAATATAGCATGCCTCTTCACTACGAATAAGATGATGAGCCGTTACGGGAATATCTTCACCGTACTCCTCTTTGTATTTTTCTAAATTATTCTTAATCGTCGTTTCATCTTCACAGTGAACTGCAATAAGCATTGAAGTACACGAAAATATTTTCTCTAAAACTGCCTCATTATCTACCAACATATTACCTGTAGATGACCCTAGAAATATTTTTATTCCAGCAACATTCTTAGGATTTGTTTTTAGCACTTCCTCTAGATTATCATTGGTGGCACCCATCATAAAAGAATAATTGGCAAAAGACTTCTTAGAGGCAATTTGATATTTTTCTTCTAGAATTTCTTGGGTCACTGCATTAGGAACCGTATTGGGTTGTTCTATATACGAAGTGATTCCACCCGCAACAGCCGCTCTGGATTCTGATTCTATATCTCCTTTATGAGTAAGTCCCGGTTCTCTAAAATGCACTTGATCATCTATGGCTCCGGGCATCAAATAACTCCCTTCGGCATCAATAATCATACAATCAGAAGACTTTGCACTAATACTTTCTGAAATTTCGACTATCAGATCGTTTTCGATAAGCACATCCCCTTCAAAAATAACTCCTTCATTTACTATTTTAGCATTTTTAATTAAATATCTATTCATAGTATCCCCTTTTTTTACAAACTGTTAAATAACTTTTTTAAACGTAACGATATTACTCCGAGCACGGCTTCCACTATTATTGAATTGCTCATTTTAGACTGCCCTTTTGTTCTATCTGTGAAAATAATAGGCACTTCAGAAATAGCAAACTTTTTACAATACGTTCTATACTTCATTTCAATCTGAAAAGCATAACCTACGAATTTAATTTTATCCAAATTAACTTCTTCCAGCACTTTTCTTTTATAACAAACAAATCCCGCAGTGGCATCGTGAATTTTCATACCAGTAATCATACGGACATAAACCGATGCAAAATAAGACATCAAAACACGACTCAAAGGCCAATTGACAACATTAACACCCGTAACGTATCGAGACCCAATAGCCAAATCGGCATCTCCAAAATGACAGGCATCATACAATTTTTCTAGATCATTAGGGTTGTGAGAAAAATCAGCATCCATTTCAAAAATGAAATCATAGCTGTTTTGCAACGCCCATTTAAAACCATGAACATAAGCCGTTCCGAGACCTGATTTCTTGGCTCTTTTTTCTAAAAACAACCTCCCTTTGAATTCACTCTGAAGCATAACCACTTTCTCGGCAGTCTGATCTGGAGAGTTATCATCAATAATTAAGACATGGAAAGGTTTGTGTTGTGAGAGCACTGCCCTAACAATGCTTTCAATGTTTTCAATTTCGTTATAGGTAGGAATTATAACAATACAATTGTTCATGTTTCGAGTAATTTCGGTGCAAAAGTAACCATTTTAAGCCATTTGATTATTATAAATTTATAATAAATAATGTTATAAAAATTAGTAATTTTGCATTAATATGACGGAACATGTACTTCATCCTAGAATAATTGAGAATAAAGACTGGATAACACTAGTGTTTATCATGGCTTTTGGCATCATTGCCCTGACCAAATCGGTTTATGAAAATCGTTTTGAAGATTTTGTCAAATTAATTTACTCCAACAAATACATCCGTATATATCGAGACAGCAGCCACCTAATGGGTATGTTCTCTATATCCTTGTTTTTTGTACAAATAATTTCATTTTCTTTTTTCATTCAACTCCTACTCAGTTATCTCGGATATGGATCAAAAACAGACTGGATACTGTTCATTCAAATATTCACATTTCTAATCTATTTTATTTTATCTAAATTTTTGATAGAAAAAATCATCGCCACTACATTCAATATTGAAGAGTTTATCGAACAATTTAATTTACAAAAAGTCACCTATCGAACCTATATTGGGTTGCTTTTGCTCCCTGTAGACATTGTTTTATTTTATTACGACTCTATTTTAGAAAATATTCCGCTTCTTGTTTTCTATATAATACTAGCACTAAACGGATTACTATATTTGATCTCAATAAAAAACTACAGAAACGAAATTTTCAGCAAGTTGTTTTATTTTATTTTATATCTTTGCACTCTTGAAATAGCACCCTATTATTTTATGTATTATTGGTTTACAAAAAGTAGTGTTTAGAAAATATTTAATATGAAAGTGAAAACAATTTTGGTATCACAACCAGAACCTAAAGTGGAAAATTCTCCATACTTTGAGCTGCAACAAAAGCATAAAGTAAAAATTGATTTCAGACCTTTTATTCATGTAGAAGGAGTCAGCGCAAAAGAAATTAGACTTCAAAAAATCGATCTTAACAACTACTCTGCTATTATATTAACGAGCAAAAATGGTGTGGATCACTTTTTTAGAGTGGCAGATGAAATGCGCTACAAAGTTCCTGAAGGATTAAAATACTTTTGCCAATCTGAAGCAATCGCGTTTTACCTGCAAAAATACGTAGTATACAGAAAACGTAAAATCTATGTAGGCCCAAAAGATTTTGCAGATCTATCGCCTTTAATCAAAAAATACAAAGACGAGAAATTCTTATTACCAGCATCAGATCAATTAAACGCTGACATTCCTGTAACATTAAACGCTTTGAAAGTAGATTGGACTCCAGCTACTTTTTATAAAACGGTTATGAGTGACTTGTCAGATTTAGCCGATGTTTACTACGATGTATTGGCTTTCTTTAGCCCAACTGGAATTAAATCTTTATACAAAAACTTCCCGAATTTTGAACAAAACAATACTCGAATAGCCGTTTTTGGAAGTACAACTCAAAAAGAAGCTCTGGACCACGGATTGCGCATAGACATTATGGCTCCAACACCTGGAACTCCATCTATGACAATGGCTTTAGAGAAATACATTGCTGAAGCAAATAAAGGGAAATAGACCTCTATGAAATAGCAATTTCAATAACAATAAAAATTCCAAATTCCGATTTTACGATTGGAATTTGGAATTTTTCATTTGGATTCCCTCCATTTTCAAATCATTTCAACTACTTTTGATTTCAAATTAAAACTAAAACCCTTATTTTAGTTAAAATACAGAGTCATGAAAATTAACTCCCTTATAGTAGAAATAGACGGTATCGACAAAGAGATTTTACGTTACCTGATGGATGATGCCCGAAAACCAATTCTGCAAATTGCCAATAAAATAGGTATTTCGGGAGCGGCTATTCATCAGCGACTTCGAAAACTGGAACAATCTGGTGTAATTTCGGGTTCTAAATTTACCGTTAGCCATAAAGTTTTAGGATACAACACCATGGCTTTTGTTGGTATTTATCTGGACAAAGCCGCCCGAAACTCCGAAGCCGTAAAAGATTTAAAAAAAATCCCCGAAGTACTAGAATGCCATTACACCACAGGAAATTGGTCTATTTTAATCAAAATTATTTGTCGCGACAACGAACATTTAATGCAATTGCTGAATTCTAAAATCCAAGCCATTGAAGGCGTTTCCAGAACAGAGACTTTTATATCTTTAGACCAACAAATTGACAGACAAATACAGCTATAAAAATTTCAAAATTCAATAGCAATGGTAATTTCAATGGCAATGGCAATAAAAAATAAAAAAAACCAAATCCCAATTGAATACTTGGAATTTGATTTTTTGCTCTTTGCTTTCTGCTCTCTGCTCTCTGCTCTTTGCTCTTTGCTCTTTGTCCTTTAAACTAGTTCCTTCTACCTCCCATATAAATCGAGACATAATACAACAAAGTCGCAATTGACCCCAATGCGGCAACCACATACGTTCTGGCAGCCCATTTCAAAGAATCTTTCGCTCCTGCATGTTCTTGTTGCGTCAGCATATTTTTATTCTCTAACCAAGCCAAAGCTCTATTACTTGCATCGTATTCTACCGGCAAGGTCACAATCGAAAACAAAGTCGTTGCTGCAAATATGATAATCCCTATCAATAACAATTGTGGAAAAGTACGAATCATCAAGATTCCGGCCAATAAAATCCATTGCATATACGAAGATGCTACATTTACAATTGGCACCAATTGAGAACGCATCGTCAACCATTGATACCCCACAGCGTGTTGTACTGCGTGTCCGCATTCGTGCGCAGCAACTGCTGCTGCCGCAGCGTTGCGCTGGTTGTACACTGCCTCACTCAAATTGACGGTTTTATCCACCGGATTGTAATGATCTGTCAATTGACCTGGAGTGGAAATTACTCGCACATCACGAATACCGTTATCAGCAAGCATTTTCTCGGCTATTTCTGCTCCTGACATCCCGTTTTGCAAATGCAATTTCGAATAAAACTCAAATTTATTCTTTAGTGTAGAACTCACTAACCAGCTTGCCAGCATAATAGCACCCGCAAGAATTAAATAACTCATTCCCATATCTTTTGTTTTTTATGTTTTGTTTTCAAAATAAACATCAAATTACAAACCAAATTTAGCGAAATGTCAATTTGACATCCGTTAAAAATTCATTAAAAAAATATTTCAATGGCAATTTCAATGGCAATGGCAATGGCAATAGCAATAAAAAATCCAAACTCTAATTGAACACATTGTCAATAGAATTTGGAATTTTTAAAGTTGGAATTTATTTATTTTCCCCTCAATTTATTTTTTTTATTGTCATTGAAATTGCCATTGAAATTGATATTGAATCTTTTTTATCCCACCAAATTAATAATCTTCCCCGGAACGATAATCACCTTATTCGGTGTTTTTCCTTCCAGTTGTTTGATGGTTCTTTCGTCTTTCATTACGATTTCCTCGATTTCTTCTTTGGTTAAATCCAAAGGCAAAACCATTGTGAAACGCATTTTCCCGTTGAAAGATACTGGATATTCCTTATCACTTTCTACCAAATGTTTTTCGTCCAAAACAGGAAAAGGCACCGTTGCAATAGAACCGGAATTTCCTAGCAACGACCATAATTCCTCTGCAATGTGTGGCGCATAAGGCGAAATCACAATCGCTAATGGCTCCAAGATGGCACGAGAATGGCAATTTTGCGTTGACAGTTCATTCACACAAATCATAAACTGAGAAACCGAAGTATTGAAAGAGAAACTCTCAATATCTTCCGCCACTTTCTTGATGGTTTTGTGCAATGATTTAAGATTGTCTTTCGTTGGTTCTTCATTAGTCACAATCGAACCGTTGTCATCAAAATACAAACGACACAATTTCTTCAAGAAACCAAAAACTCCAGAAATACCTGCTGTATTCCAAGGTTTCGCCTGTTCCAATGGCCCTAAGAACATTTCATACAAACGCAAGGTATCAGCTCCATATTCGTTACAAATATCATCTGGTGTTACTACATTGTATTTCGATTTCGACATTTTCTCGATTTCACGACCGACAATGTATTTTCCGTTTTCTTCAGTAAAAAATTCGGCATTAGCGTAATATTCTCTCCAACCTTTAAATTTTTCAATATCCAATTCATCAGAAGAATTTACCATTGAAACATCCACATGTTTAGACCATAAACTAATATCCCCCACAGTGTTGATAACATCTCTGCCTGGGAAATTACGACTTAATGTTTCTACATAAAACTGTCTAGCAACTTCTATTTCTTCTAAATCACCTTTAATAATTTTATCATATTTTGGCTTAGTCATAAAGAAAGAAGCCATCTTTTCTACCATTCTGTTGTCTTCGTCTTCTATATATAAAGATTCGGTAGCCCACGAAAACTGATAAACAAACGCACTCATCCCCAAAATCATCCCTTGATTAATCAATTTCTTGAATGGTTCTTCGGTTGGCGCAAAACCTTTGTCTTTTAGGAATTTATTCCAAAAACGGGAGTACAACAAGTGACCCGTTGCGTGTTCGCTTCCGCCAATGTATAAATCGACACTTTCCCAATATTTCAAAGCTTCTTTGCTGGCAAATTCGTTCTCGTTGTGTGCATCCATATAACGCATCCAATACCAAGAGCTTCCTGCCCAACCCGGCATGGTATTCAACTCTAAAGGGAAAATGGCTGTATTGTCAACCAAATCCGTTTCAACTACTTTATTGTTTACACTATCCCAAGCCCAAACCGTTGCATTTCCTAATGGAGGCAATCCGTCTTCGGTTGGTAAATACTTTTCTACTTCTGGCAAGATGATAGGCAAGTGTTTCGCCTCAATCATTTGCGGCAAGCCATTCACATAATATACCGGAAACGGCTCTCCCCAATAACGCTGGCGAGAGAAAACAGCATCACGCAAACGGTAATTGATTTTCCCTTTTCCTTGATTTAATTTCTCTAGTTCCTCTATAACTTTCTTAGTACCGTCTTTGTAATTCAATCCGTTTAGAAAATCGGAATTGGCCAATAGGGTTTTTTCCTTATCATCAAACGGTTTTTCGGAAATATCCGCACCTTCCTGAATGTTTTTGATTTCGGACATTCCGTTTTGACCTTTGAAGAAATTAGCAAAAGCATAATCTCTTTCGTCTCCACAAGGAACTGCCATCACAGCACCTGTTCCGTATCCTGCCAAAACATAATCCCCAATCCAAACCGGAATAGGTTCTTTTGTAAACGGATGCTCAGCATAAGCTCCTGTAAACACACCCGAAATGGTTTTTACATCGGCCATACGCTCCCTCTCGGAACGTTTGGCTGTTTTTTCTATATAGGCTTCAACTGCTGCATTTTGTTCAGGAGTTGTGATTTGCGCAACCAATTCGTGCTCGGGGGCTAGAGTCATGAAGGTAACTCCGAAAATAGTATCAGGACGAGTTGTAAAAACGGCTATTTTAGATTCTGAATTTTTAACATTGAATTCTACAGTTGCTCCGACAGATTTCCCAATCCAGTTTCTTTGGCTCTCCTTGATACTTTCGCTCCAATCAATATCATTTAAACCTTGCAACAAACGCTCCGCATAAGCAGAGATTCTCATACTCCATTGCGTCATTTTTTTACGAATCACGGGATAACCGCCACGTTCCGAAACGCCGTTCACAATTTCGTCATTCGCCAAAACCGTTCCCAATCCCGGACACCAGTTCACTTCGGTCTCTGCCAAATACGTCAATCGGTATTGCAAAAGAATTTTCTCCTGTTGTTCTTTTGCGTAAGCGTTCCATTCATTTGCTGAAAAGCTTTCAATATTTTCATCACAAACCGCATTTACTCCCGAAGTCTCGGGAGCATTTCCTTCTGTAGAGAAAATAGAAACCAAAGTCAAAATATCCTCAGCCTTGTCCGTATTTTTATTGTACCAAGAATTAAACAATTGGATAAAAATCCATTGCGTATGCTTGTAATAATCTGGGTTAGAAGTACGCACTTCACGCTCCCAATCAAATGAAAATCCTATTTTATCCAATTGCTTTCTGTAGCCGGCAATCACTTTTCCTTCTTTATCTACACCACCGTCAATATTTACCGAAGTAGTATCCTCTGGACGCTGCCCAGTCTGAATTGCATATTGCTCCGCCGGCAATCCAAAACTGTCATACCCCATCGGGTGCAACACATTAAAACCTTGGTGTCTTTTGTATCTCGAATACACATCCGATGCGATGTACCCTAGCGGATGCCCCACATGCAATCCCGCTCCAGACGGGTAAGGAAACATATCCAATACATAATGTTTTGGCTTTTCTGAGTTGTTTTGCGCGGCAAAAGTTTTATGCTCTGCCCAGTATTTTTGCCATTTGGCCTCAATTTCGTTCGGATTATATTTCATTCCTTTTATTTATTGTTTTTTAATGGAGTCATACTTTCGCACACTCAAGCCATTTCAAGTATTTATTTAACCCTATCAGTCCCGATAGCTATCGGGATGAACCTTGATAGGGTTGCGAAAATTTAGCAGCAAATTTACATTTATTGTACGAAAGTTAAAACTTTGAGCCTTATTAACTTCAAATTAAAGAATATGTTTATTATTTTTACCCCATAATTTAGATATACTATGAGTTCATCCTTTGAAAAGTTTCAAAAGCGCAGGTTAATTTCCTCTTATTTTTCAGTAGTACTAAGTGTATTCTTAGTCTTGTTTCTATTAGGAATATTGGGATTATTTATTATCAATTCCAAAAAACTGGCCGATGACTTCAGAGAAAAAATAGCGATGACTGTTTTTTTCAAAAACGAAGCCAACGACACTATTCTTAAATCCTTTGGTCAGGAGTTAAAAGCAACCCAGTTTGCCAAATCCTTTGTTTATGTATCCAAAGAACAGGCAGCAAAAGAACACACCGATATTATTGGCGAAGATTTCGTAACCTTTCTAGGAGAAAATCCGTTGCAAAATTCATACGACATCCACTTAAAAGCCGATTACGTCATCAAAGATAGTATTGCCAAAATAGAATCGCAATTGCGCAAAAACCCGATGGTCTCAGATATCGTTTATGACAAACAATTGGTCAACTTGGTCAATGATAACATCAAAAAAGTAAGTATGTGGATTTTAATCATCAGCGCATTCTTGACTTTTATAGCCGTTCTTTTGATCAATAGTTCCTTGAGACTTTCTATACATTCTAATCGATTTATCATCAAAACCATGCAAATGGTAGGTGCTACCAAAGCCTTTATCCGAAAACCTTTTGTAATGCGTAGTATCAAACTAGGAATGATTGGCGCAGGTCTTGCCATTCTTGCTTTGATTGGAGTTTTGATTTATCTTGAAACCAGTTTTCCTGATCTTGGAATCCTAGACGACAAACTATTGATAGGCCTTGTATTAATCGGTGTTTTTGGAATTGGCATTTTAATCACTTGGTTGAGTACTTATTTTGCTACACAACGTTTCCTGAATTTAAGAACAGACGACCTATACTAATTTAAGATTTTAGATTATAGATTTTAGATTGCAGAGCTAAAAAGCGAACGCAAAACATTCTAAGATTAAAAAAATAAACAAAATGACAAACGAAGAACACAAACAAGAATTTCTTTTTGAGAAAATAAACTATAAAATCTTATTGATTGGGATTGGAGTAATCGCATTGGGTTTCATCCTAATGTCTGGCGGAGGAAGTGATGACCCTACTATTTTTAACGAATCAGTTTTTGATTTCCGAAGAATTCGTTTGGCACCAACTACCGTTTTAATTGGTTTTGGAATCACCATTTACGCCATTCTTAAAAATCCAAGCCCCCTAACCCCTGCTTCGACAAGCTCTGCCTCCGCAAAAAGGGGAACTACTGATTTGGTAGATAAAAAATAATTCTAAGATTTTAAGATTTCTGCAAATCTAAAATCTACACTCTAAAATCTAAAATCAATTGAATACATTACAAGCTATCATCCTTGCCATCATAGAAGGAATCACTGAATTTTTGCCCGTTTCTTCTACTGGGCATATGATTATAGCCTCCTCCTTTTTTGGAATTGCGCACGATGATTTTACAAAACTTTTTACCATTGTTATTCAATTGGGAGCTATCCTATCGGTGGTAGTTTTGTATTTCAAACGCTTTTTTCAATCCTTTGATTTTTATTTCAAATTATTAGTAGCCTTTATTCCAGCTGTGGTTTTTGGATTGCTTTTTAGCAAAAAAATTGATGCTTTACTAGAAAACCCAGTAACAGTTGCCGTCTCTTTATTGATAGGTGGTATCATTTTGTTAAAAGTAGATGAATGGTTCAACACCCCAAACGCCTCCGAAAGTACTCAAGAAATCACTTATCTGCAAGCCCTAAAAATCGGTTTATTTCAATGTCTTGCCATGATTCCAGGTGTTTCCAGAAGCGGTGCATCCATTGTTGGAGGAATGTCTCAAAATCTATCTCGTACCTCAGCTGCTGAGTTCTCTTTTTTCCTTGCTGTCCCAACGATGCTTGGTGCAACAGTAAAAAAATGTTACGATTATTATAAAGATGGATTTGTATTGTCAGACGACCAAATCAATTACTTAATTATAGGAAATGTGGTTGCCTTTATTGTAGCACTTTTAGCCATTAAAAGCTTCATCGGCTTCTTGACAAAAAACGGGTTTAAAGTTTTTGGTTATTACCGCATTATCGCCGGAATTGTATTATTGGCGATTCATTATTTCATTCATCCTCTGACCGTAATTTAATGACAACCGAAGATTTTTTAAACGGTCAAATTCTCTTAATTGACAAACCTTTGCACTTTACTTCTTTCCAAGCAGTAAACAAGCTCAAATACGCACTTATCAACAAAGCCGGATTGCCCAAAAAATTCAAGATAGGACATGCGGGAACTTTAGATCCATTAGCTTCTGGATTACTGTTAGTTTGTACTGGGAAGTTCACTAAAAGAATTTCCGAACTTCAAGGTCAAGCCAAAGAATACACTGGAACTTTCTATATTGGAGCTACGACTCCGTCATACGATTTGGAAACCGAAATCGACCAAACATTCCCAACAGAACATATCGATGAGGCCCTCATACACGAAACCGTAAAACAGTTTTTGGGCGAAATTGACCAAAAACCACCTATCTTTTCGGCCATAAAAAAAGACGGAATACGCTTATACGAACACGCACGTGCAGGGGAAACGGTAGAAATTGCTTTTCGAAAAACGACCATTCACGAATTTGAAATTACCAGAATTGCACTTCCCGAAATCGATTTTAGGGTAGTTTGCAGCAAAGGGACTTACATACGCTCCCTCGCTTTTGATTTTGGCAAAGCCATGAATTCAGGATCGCATTTAACGGTTTTGCGTCGTACAAAAATTGGCGATTACAATGTGAATGATGCTATAGATGTGAATGATTTCGAACAAAGCCTAACCCTTCGATTGTAATCAAAAAATAAAAACACATGACAAATACGAAGCTGAATTTGCGATGTGTTTTTTTTGGGCAAAAATTAAAGAAGTGTTAATCCATACTCTTTTCCCAACTTGCCTATGCTATTGGTTAATAATGAGTGGCACTTTCATCTCCAAATAGCAAATGCGATAAATAATCATAAAACTTCTCAAATAGCTTTTTCATAACGATGCTTTTTTTTAATTGTTAAACAATATTTAAACACGCCAATAAAAAAAGTAAATCAAAATAATAGATCTGGTTAGCAATCACTAATTTACACTTTTTTTAATACAAAAAAAATAAAAATAAAAAAACTTATAATTTATAGATTGCTTTAAAGCTTTTGCATCATATCTATAACTTCATTTTGTGTAGACAAACCTTTGTCGTGCAAATACCACATTTGCAATTGTGTTTTAGCCTCTTCATCTACAATTCCAAATTGTTCTTTGTAGTTTTTAATTAAATCTGAAGCGCCTTTTGGTCTAGGCCCCCAATGATTACAAACCTTACCCGATACTTTATCAATAATAATAAGTTTTGGAATGGCTCTAGCTCCATTGGTCAAAAAATGATTCATTACATCATCGTTCAAATCACGGAAAACGATTCTCAAATCTATTTTGTCAGATTCAACAGCCATTTTATTTAATATCGGTAGAATCTGTGCGGCATCTCCACACCAACCTTCGGCGATCACCAACCAAATATATTCACTTTCTAAAGCTTTTAGTTTGGTGCTAATTTCAACGGGAACGGTTATGGTTTTATCCAAACGTTTCAAGCGGGCTTCGTTCAACGTACTGTAATGCAACAGAGCGTCGGACTGCTCATTGCCTGTTGACTTCCCTTCGGACAACAAATCAGATACTATTTTTCTATACTCTGGATAGGAATGACTATTAAACAACGCTTTGGCTACTGAACTTTTCATAGGTGTTTTGCTTTTTATTTTTTTAATGGAATATGTAATTCGCATATCATCATTGGTGGTTGCGGCCAATTTTTGGTCATGCTCATTTCATAGGTAGATTATTTCTTAGCAAAAATAGTAACACTGTTCCTTTAAAAAAGTGATAAAAATCACTTTACCAAAAACAAAATGCATATTTTTATAAAATGGACAGCAAATCAAAATCAATAGGATTAATATTATCCGGAGGTGGGTCAAAAGGCATCGCGCATGCCGGTGTTTTACAATTTTTGGAAGAAAAAAATATCGTCCCGACTCAAATTGCAGGATCAAGTGCAGGATCAATTGTTGCGGCACTATACGGTAGTGGAAAGTCGCCAGGGGAAATTTTGGAATTCTTTAAATCCATATATTTTTTTCATTGGAGACATTTCACCTTCTCAAAAGCTGGATTGATCGATTCAGAATCATTCAAAGAATATTTCTACACCATTTTTAAGGACACTACTTTGGCCGAACTTAAAATTCCTGTTCATATTACTGCAACCGATATGATTAGAGGACGATCAAAAGTATTTGGCCCTGAAACAAAAACAATCGATGCAATTTTAGCATCATCCTCTTTTCCAGGAGTAATGTCTCCTTATGAAATTAAGGGCAAATTATACAGTGACGGAGGCATTCTCAATCATTTTCCAACTGATCTTTTACAAGAAAAATGCGACACTTTGATTGGTGTTTACGTTAGTCCGATACAAAAAATAGAAGCCCAAGATTTAACTTCCATAAAATCCGTCACCGCTAGAGCCTTTGATCTATTCTCAGCCAATTCTAGCATACACAAATTTGATCATTGTGACTGGCTGATAGAACCCGAAGCGCTATCGCTGTATAGCACATTTGAAACTAGCAAAGTTAAAATGGAAGCTATCTTCAATATCGGATATGAATCGGCCAAAAAATCATATAAAAAACTTAATTTGAATATTTAAGTAACTCTATTTTCAAAAAAAACAGAATATGTCTATATTTGCACAAATTAGGCAACATTGAACCCAATCGGTGGTGCAATTTACTTTCGACAAACGAAGGGAGACCTTAAAAAATAAAAACTAACTAATGAAATACAAAAGAATCCTTCTAAAATTAAGTGGCGAAGCTTTAATGGGTGATTTACAATACGGAATTGACCCGAAACGATTGGCCGAATATGCCGATGAAATCAAGCAAATTCACTCAAAAGGAGTAGAAATCGCTATAGTAATTGGTGGAGGAAACATTTTTAGAGGGGTTGCTGGAGCCAGTGCAGGAATGGACAGAGTGCAAGGTGACTATATGGGAATGCTTGCAACTGTCATTAACGGAATGGCATTACAAGGCGCTCTTGAAGAAAAGGGAATGAAAACTCGTTTGCAAACTGCCTTAAAAATGGAATCAATTGCAGAACCTTACATCAAAAGAAGAGCCGATCGTCACTTAGAAAAAGGAAGAATCGTGATTTTTGGAGCAGGAACTGGAAATCCATATTTCACAACAGATACCGCTGCCGTTTTGCGTGGTATCGAAATTAATGCTGATGTGATTCTAAAAGGAACTCGTGTAGATGGTGTTTATGATTCTGATCCTGAAAAAAATGCTTCGGCCGTAAAGTTTGATTACATTTCATTTGATGATGTATTAAAAAAAGGATTAAACGTAATGGACACCACAGCCTTTACTTTAAGCCAAGAAAACAAATTACCAATTGTAGTTTTTGACATGAACAAAATAGGAAATCTATTGAAAATTTGTGAAGGACAAAATATAGGAACAGTAGTAAATATATAGTCTTCAGTCGCAGTTTACAGTCGCAGATGCGTGGCTAAACTGAAAACTGAGACCGAAAACTGAAAACTAAAAAAATTATGACAGAAGAAATTGAATTTATATTAGATAGTACCAAAGAATCTATGACAGGTTCTATTGAACATTTAGAAAAAGCATTTTTAAATATTCGTGCTGGAAAAGCATCACCAGCCATGTTGGGTAGTGTTTTTGTAGATTATTATGGATCAGCATCCCCGCTTTCTCAAGTTTCAAAAATTAGTGTACCAGACGCAAGGACGATAACACTTCAACCTTTTGAAAAAAACATGTTGCATCCTATCGAAAAAGCGATTATGATTGCCAATCTTGGATTCAACCCCATGAATAATGGAGATTTGATTATCATAAGCGTTCCACCTCTTACAGAAGACCGAAGACGTGAATTGGCCAAACAAGCCAAAGTAGAAGCTGAAGACGCCAAAATTGGAATTAGAAATGCTAGAAAAGACGCCAATGCGGATATCAAAAAACTAGAGAAAGACGGAACTTCGGAAGATATTTGTAAAAGTGCCGAAGAAGAAGTTCAAAACTTGACTAATTCTTTTATTAAAAAAATAGATGAGCATTTAGCTGTCAAAGAAGCCGAAATCATGAAAGTTTAGACTTTTATTCTACATAAAATTAAATCTGTCTTGTTTTTTGGAGCGAGACGGATTTTTTTATTACTATTTTTGTTGTAACAAAATGTATTCGAACACGTTTTGACTTAAATCGTTTTTATGAAGCACTTTTTTTTACTGTTCTTCTTTTTTACGCTTTCGCTTCAAGCGCAATTTCAAGTAAACGGAATTGTGAAAGACGCTTTAACAAAAAAAACACTGCCTTTTGCAACAATAAGCACCAATGAAGGTACAAACACGGTATCTGATGTGGATGGGAAATTTAGCATTACCGCTCAAAAAGAAATAACGGCTCTTCGAATTTCTTACGTTGGTTACTTACAAAAAACGATTCCCATACAAGACAACAAATCATACTACAGTGTTTTTCTTATTCAAAAAACAGACGAACTCCATGAAGTGCTTGTTTCTAATAAAAATCCTGCATTAGAAATCATCAAAAAAACAATTGAAAACAAAAGAAAAAACAACCCCTTAGAGAAGCTTAGTAGTTTTGAATTTAAATCCTACAATAAACTGATTGTTACTGCAAACCCAGACTCTATAAACGGAAGCATAGACTCTGTTTTTACTACTATTCCGTTTGGAAAGAAATTCAAAAAAATAGACTCTACCGATTATAAATTCAAACAACTTATAAAAAAACAGCATCTATTTCAAACCGAAAAAGTTTCCCAATACCAATACAATGACAATAGAATAAAAGAGACCATTTTAGGAACTCGAATGGCAGGTTTCAAACAACCCGTTTACGAAGTACTTTCTTTTAGTTTGCAATCCTTTTCTATATACGACTCTAAATATGAGCTTTTTGAAACCAAATACAACAGTCCTATTGCTAAAAATGCGTTAGAAGATTACAACTATAAACTGCTGGATACAGTTGCTATCAATGGTAGAAAGACCTACATGGTTTACTTTAAAAACAAAAAGAAGAAAAAAGCAGCAGGTCTTGAAGGTGTCCTATATATCGACCAAAACAATTATGCCATTGCAAAAGCCATTATGCGCATCAAAGGATTACTTGACATTAGCGGCATTCATGAATTTCAATATATCCCTGGAGAAGATCTGTGGTTTCCGACTCAAAAAAAATTCAAAATCGTAAAAGGAGTAAATGATGATGATATAAAAATATTAGGTGGTACCATTCAATTTGACGGAGACATTGAAGAGGATCTAAAACCCCGAAAAAGGGTCGAATCAGATTATATTTATTTATTGTCTCACACCAATAACTTCGACTTTCAATACAATACTCCTGTGAAAATAAAGAAGCCAGTGGTTGCAATCGAAATAAAAGACGATGCCATAAACAGACCCGATAGTTTTTGGAACGAATATAGAAAAGATAGCCTAGACAGCCGAAGTCAAAAAACATACATCTCACTAGACAGTATTTCTATACAAAGAAGAGTAGAAAATCGATTGAATCTGGGTCGTAAAATCCTTAGCGGATACCTTCCGCTCCAGATTTGGGACTTTGATTTACGCAAAATAATAAGCTACAACAACTACGAAGGTATGCGCTTGGGAATAGGCGGTATTACAAATGACAAATTTTCTAGAAAATACCGCTTAGAAGGCTACACGGCTTATGGATTACGAGACGAAGCTTTTAAATACAATTTAGGAATAGGCACTCGTGTAGATAAATTTTCTAACACTTGGATTGGTGTGAGCTATACTGATGATCTTCGGGAAATTGCCAGTACAGATTATGCAATCGAAAAAAGAGCTTTCAAGATTTACGATCCTCGTTCCATCAATTTCAGTACTTTTTATAGATATGAGAATTGGAGAATTGCTGTTGAATCTAAAATCATACCTAAAATGGAAAGTGTTTTGGTATTTGCCAATACCTTTGTTGAACCAAAATTTGATTACACGTACAACCTCAACGGTACTTTATTCCAAAAATACACCCTGACAACAGCTACGATTTCACTAAAATGGAATCCCTACAGTGATTATATGCAAACGCCAACGGGAAGAATAGAAACTGACAAAAGGTTCCCGAAATTCACTTTTCAGCTTTCACAATCGATCCCCAATGTTTTGAATAACGATTTTAGTTTTACCAAAGTAGACTTTAAAGCCGAGTATCAAATAAAGTATTTAGACGGTCAAAGAACCTTTTTGCTATTTGAAGCAGGACGAGCCTTTGGAGATCTTCCACTCCCGCAATTGTATAGTGCTTCGCCTAATAATCTCAACAAAGAAACTGTTTTACAACGTATCACATTTGCTGGTAAAAACAGTTTTGAGACCATGTATTTTAATGAGTTTTTCTCCAGTGAATTCATGTCCTTTCAATTCAAACATGGCTTTAATAGAATCTTCCTTTTCAAAAAAATAAAACCCGCCATCGATTTTGTAACTCGAATGGCTTGGGGTAATATGAAAAACCCAGAAAACCATATAGGAATAGAGTATAAAACACTCAACAAAGGCTTTTTTGAATCTGGAATAGAACTCAACCAAATCTATAACGGCTTGGGAATTGGTGGTTACTACCGCTACGGTCCCAATCATCTGAGCAAATTTGAAGATAATTTGGCTATCAAATTGACTTTTATTTTGGATTTGGGGATTTAAAAAGGTTCTAAAGATTTTTATCTAAAACCTTTAGAACCAACATAAAAACATCTACGGCTTAATAATCAATACCGAAGGGGTATTATTGAGCCAAGGACTATGGGAATCAATTAGTTTTTTCCAACTTTCGAGGCTAATTATCATCAAATCCTGTTGTTCTAGAAATTCTTTTTTAATTATTCTTTCCTGCATCATCATAATGTGGTTGGGCGCTATTTGTTCTATCGAACGGACTGATTCTTGAATTTCTCTATTGTCTTTTATTTCTCCCAAAACATCCAAAACCGTTATTTGAGAACCATTATTGTGTATTAGTTTTTGAGCAAACTCCAACAAAAATCCATCTTCTTTATTAAAGATCGGCATAAAAACCCTATTGATCTCCTCCAACTCTTTGTCAACTAGAATTCCAACTGGCATTTTGCTATTGGCAATAATCTGTCTGGTTCTTTCATCAAAAGGAGAATTTTCGAACAGACCTTCTTTCCCCGTAATTTTATCAATCAAACGATCTGGATTGATGATTCGCGTTGTAAATCCTAGCACTTTTCCCAGTAATGTCCCCTCAAAAATAGATTGTCCCAAACCGACTAACAACAAATCATACTCGCCGTGATTCGCCGTCTCTGTTATCTCAGAATCAATATCGTTAGACACTTTAAAAAGGGTGACAATTTTTTGATTTAGATTTTCTGACTCGGAAATAACCGGCAAAAAGGTTTCCTTTTCATGATCTTTAACGTCAAAGGAATGCAACTCTGAACTTAATAATAGATGCATTGCCGTTACAATGGTATTTCCGCCTTGTTTCTTAACCAAACTGTTGGCTACTTTTAGCAAGGTTTTCCCTTTATCGGCTGAGGCAAAAGAAATCAGGATTTTATATTTACTTTTACTGCTTATCTCTTCTGGAATAATAGTCGGTTTTGCTCTAAAAACATAATTGATTAAATCCAAAGCAGGCCCAGTCATAAAAGTAGTCACCAAAGCCATAATTACCATCATCGTAAAAATTTGAGTTGACAAAACTCCTAAATCATACCCAATGTTCAGCACGACCAATTCCATCAAACCCCTTGTATTCATTAGTGCTCCAATAGACAGACTATCCTTCCAGCTGTGTCCTACCACCTTTGCCGCAAATGCACTTCCGAAAAACTTACCCACTACCGCAACCAGAATAATAAGCCCCGTAATTTTCCATAAATGAGGTTCATCAATCGATCCAATTTGGGTTCTTAAACCTGTAAAAACAAAGAACAATGGAAGCAAAACTATTACAGAAACGTCTTCTACTTTTTCGATAAAAATATTACGAAACTTGCTGTTTTCCGGCATAATTGCTCCAGCCATAAATGCCCCAAACAAAGCGTGAATTCCAATCAGTTCTGAAACGTAGGAAGACAGCAATAACGTCAAGAAGAAAATAGCGACAACGGGTTTATTCAAACTTTCGCGAGTGGCATTCAAGTCGCCTACTTTTTTTAGGAAAGGACGAACTAATTTCAACATCAATATCACATAAAATACAGCCATCGCCATAACATATAGCGAACTCATAAACGACCCCGCCTTTACAATGGCAATTACTGCTGCCAGAATACACCAAGCAGTGATATCATCGGCTGCAGCACAGGTAATCGCAATAGCTCCCAATTTAGTTTTATGAATTCCGCGTTCTTGCACAATTCTTGCCAAAACCGGAAAGGCTGTAATACTCATGGCTATCCCCAAGAACAAAGCAAAAGAAGTAAACTCAACTCCCGAAGGCGCAAAAGAATGATACATAAAATAAGCCAACCCTAAACCTAACGAAAACGGAATTATGATACTGGCGTGACTAATCACAACGGCATCATGTGCCTTATTTTTGAGTGCTTTCAAATCGAGTTCCATTCCTATCACGAACATGAAAAAGATTAGCCCTATTTGGCTTAAAAACTGTAAATTTCCCAACGAATCTTTTGGAAACAGCATTCCCGAAAATTCCGGAAAATACATTCCTATCAAAGACGGCCCTAAAACAATACCAGCTATGATTTCGCCAATTACGGATGGCTGTCCTATTTTTCTACAAATCCACCCAAAAAAACGGGCTACCAAAATAATGGTTATGATTTGTACCAAAAGAATGGCTAATGGATTTTGCAAATTGTGACTCATCGAAGTTATAAAATCACTCCAATGTCCTTTTCCTGATTGGTGAGAAACAATATTCTGCCCGATCTCAAGCATTTTCCCTTTTAGAATAATCCAATAAATCAAAACCGAAAACCCACCTATAATGGTCAAATAGAAAAAAGAATTTTTAATACTTCTCATACGACACTACTCTTTTAAATTAATTAATTTTCATGCAAATATGAGAACTGATTCTTGAGGTATAAAATGAATTCCAATCTAATTTTGGCTGAATGTAACAAGAGTACAAAACTTTGTAATAAGTTAGATTTTCACTTTCGTTAAAAAATCATTTCGATACGTTTCGCTTAAAACTAAGACTATAGGTTTCCCGTTTTTCTCATGAAGGGAGAGGGTAATTTCATTATGATTGAAAAACTGCACTGCCGATATTGCAATGATTTCTTTTTTATTCACTCTACAAAAATCAGCCTTGGGAAGCTGACTTAAAAGCGAGTCAAATTTTATATTTTTCAGTATCAAAAGATTGCCATCTGCAAGAAGTACCTCTTTGTCCCTGCTATCTGTCAAAGCCGTTTTGATGTATTGAATCTGATCAAAATACAACAATGACTTTCCTTTATCGGTATTCAGATGAATAAATTTCTTCGAAAGTTCAAGTTTATTGAACCGTTCTAAAGCTTTTGCAACTGCTTTCTCCAAACGTTCTTTCATAACGGGTTTAGTGATATAATCTACCGCATCAATATCAAATGCTTCGGCAGCGTAATCCTTGTAGGCAGTGGTAAAAATAACCAATTTATCTTTTAGCAAATTGGCCAAAGTCAGTCCATCAATTCCTGGCATTTCGATATCAGAAATACACAAATCGAAATCGAGTTTAGAGACTTCGTCCAGTAATTTTTGAGGATCATTAAAGGACTTTATAATTTCTAATTCTGGAATTTGTTCACAAAGCATTTTCAGATACGTCAGACCCGGTAATTCATCGTCCAGCAGTAAGCATTTGATTTTTGTATTCAAGCAGATTGATTTTTAAATGCGCAATATAGATGTCATTTTCAACAAATTTATCCAATTTGAACTGATTTTTGTATATAATATTCAATCGTTGTTCTAATGTCGTTGCGCCAATACCGCTACGTTCTTTCTTTAATGCTTTTTTCTCCGAAATTTTATTAGAAACCGTCAAATAGAAACAATTGTCTTTAAATTCAAATAGTATCGATATAAAAGCATCAGCACTTTGCAAATCGGCATGTTTAAAAGCATTTTCAATCAAATCAATCGAAATCAGAGGAGCCAAAAGATTTTGCTCATACAGCTTTTCTCCTTCATTAATCTTAGTTTTTACTTTCAATTCAAAAAGCGGACTCACTTTAATTTTGTTAATTTCAATAAGATTGAGAGCAAACTGGATTTCTTCTTTTGGAGAAACAAACTTTTTTTGACTTTCATACAAAATGTAATCCAAAACATTAGCCAATTTATCTAAAGCAAAATACGTTTGATACGCATGCGATTGAATCGAATTAAGAATATTTTTGAAAAGATGAGGATTGAGTTTGGATTCTAGTGTTTCCAACTGCAGATTATTTACTTTCATTTCAAGTAAATCAAATTTCTCTTCAACACTTTTCTTGGCTTTTCCAGATTCGATCAATCGGTAAACAATATAACAAAGCACACCAATAAATACCAGAATAATTACCAGCAACATATATACAATACTATTGTTTTCTTGTGTGCTATTCATTTTAATTTTGAATTAAAAATAGTTTAAAAAGAGCTTTTTTGTATTTAATGACTGGATACAAATTTCAACCCAACTATAGACGTTATTAAAGTAAATAAGAAGAAAAGTCTCCAGAAAGTAGCGGGTTCTTTGAATACAAAAATGCCAACTAAAACAGTCCCTACCGCTCCAATACCTGTCCAGACTGCATAAGCGGTACCAATTGGCAACGTTTGTGAGGCTTTATACAAAAGAGCCATACTAATAGAAAGTGCTATAAAAAAACCGCCCATCCACAAAGTAGATGTCATTCCTGAAGTTTCTTTGGCTTTGCCTAAACAAGTCGCAAAACCCACTTCAAAAAGGCCTGCGATGACAAGTAAAATCCAATTCATCTTTTTAAGGCTTAATAATCAATACCGATGGCACTCCACTCAACCAAACAGAGCGGGAATCTAATAAATCTTTCCAACTTTCTAAACTCACCATCATTAGGTCTTGTTTCTCTAAGAATTCCATTTTAAGAATAGATTCATTATCCAAAACAATATTAGACGGAAATTTTTCTTTTAAAGAACTGATAGCGCTTCCAATTACAAAGTTGGAACCAATATGACCGTTGATGTCTAAAAAGGTAACCGTAGCATCATTATTATAAATTAACTTTTGGGCGTAATCGATCAAAAAGGAGTCCTCTGACCAAAAAATGGGAACAAACACCTGATTTACTTCTTTTAAATCTTTGTCAATCAAAATTCCCAATGGCATTTTGGCTTTCAAAACAATTTGTCTCGTTCTTTCATCAAATGGGGAATTGGCAAACAAACCTTCTTTACCAGTAAACTTGTCTATTAATCGTTCCGGATTGATTATTCTTGTGGTAAACCCAATTACTTTTCCTAGAATCGTTCCTTCAAAAATAGATTTTCCCAGACCAACCAATAATAAATCATAATCCCCTTGATTGGCAATCTCCGTTATTTCGGTTTCTATATCAAGGGTAGCTTTAAAAATCGTAGTAATCTCTTGTTTTAAAATAATCGATTCTTTTACAATGGGATTAAAACTACTTTTCTCTTTATCGTCTATATTAAAGGGATGCATTTCGTCACTTAAGGACAAGTGCAAAGCGGTAATGCTGGCTTTTTCTTTCTGCTTTTTAATCAAACTACTGGCCAATCTCAAAAGGGATTTTCCTTTTTCGTTGTTTCCAAAGGAGATTAAAATTCGGTATTTATTATGATTGGTTTCATCCTCATGATCGGTTATATCATTCGTTTTAAAAATATAATTAATCAAATCTAAAGCCGGTCCCGTCATAAAAGTAGTAACCAATGCCATGATAACCATCATCGTAAAAACCTCAGGTGTAAGCACTTTAAGTTCTAAACCAATATTAAGAACAATCAACTCCATTAACCCTCTGGTATTCATCAAGGCCCCGATGATTAAACTGTTTCTCCAGCTTTGACCAACGAATTTTGCTGCCAATGCGCTTCCAAAAAACTTACCTACTACCGCCACGAGAATAATAAAACCCGTCACTTTCCATAAATAAGGATCGTTGATCAATCCTATTTCGGTTCGCAATCCTGTGAATACAAAAAACAAGGGAAGCAATAAAATAACCGAAACATCTTCTACCTTTTCTATAAAAACAGTCCTAAACTTGGAAACATCTGGCATAATGGCCCCCATCATAAAAGCGCCAAATAAAGCATGAATTCCTACAAGCTCTGTAGCATAGGATGAAATAATTAATGTTAAAAAAAAGATGGCAACAACTGGCTTACTCAAACTGTCTTTGGTACCATATAAATCCCCTATTCTTTTCAAAAAAGGTTTCACCAAAAAAATCATTAACAACACATACAGCAGCGCCAATGAAATAATATACAATGAACTCACAAAAGTTCCCGCTTTTACGATAGCGATTACCACGGCCAGTAAACACCAAGCAGTAATATCATCGGCCGCGGCACAAGTAATCACAATAGCGCCTAATTTGGTTTTATTCATGCCTCGTTCCTGTACAATTCTTGCCAATACCGGAAACGCGGTAATACTCATGGCAATTCCCATAAACAAACTAAAAGCTAGGAATTTAACTCCTTCTGGCGCAAAACGATTGTAAACAAAATAAGCCAATCCAATTCCTAAAGCAAAGGGTATCACTATACTGGCATGACTAATAACAACGGCTTCTTTCGCCCTGTTTTTCAGCACTTTTATATCCAATTCCATCCCGATAACAAACATGAAGAGAATCAATCCTATCTGACTCAAAAATTTCAAATTCACTAAGGAATCAACAGGAAAAAGCGCGCTGAAAAATTCTGGAAAATACATCCCTAATAAAGAGGGTCCCAATGCAATACCGGCTATAATTTCGCCAATTACCGAAGGTTGCCCAATTTTTTTGAAAATCCATCCAAAAAAACGAGCCACCAGTATGATCATTATGATTTGTGCCAATAAAATAGCCAACGGATCTTTTATATTATGCAACATCGATACCAAAAAATCTCCCCAAGAATCGTTGGTGACTATGGGAGTATGTATCGTTTTGGAAATTTCTAAATGTTTTCCTTGTAGTATAATCCAGTAGATTAGTGCGGAAAAACCGCCAGTGATAACCAAATAAAAAATTGTATTCTTGTAATTTTTCATACCTATAGCAGTGCGCAAATTAATTTTCAAAAAACAAAGATGAGAAAAACAAATCTATTAATAATAAAACAAATTTAAATAGTACCCGAAATTTAATCCCATCAACAACATACACCCAAAAAAAACTGCAAATCAAATGCTTAAAAAAGCAAAATAACTGTACGGGTTTGTGTAAATTTGCGGCGTTAAAAAGTTAGAAATGAAAAAATGGTTTAGTCTAGGGTTTTGGGAATTAATTGCTAGAGTTGTTCTTAAAAATAGAATACTAATGTTGTCAATAATTGCACTGATTACGGTGCTTCTGGCAATGCAATGGAAAAACATTCATTTTACCCATACCGAAGCCAACTTATTGCCCGATGATAATATTGTCAATATAGAATACAATGCCTTTCTTAATACATTTGGAGAAGAAGGGAATCTGATTGTCATTGGCGTAAAAAATGATGCCATTTTCACTCCAAAAGTGTATGCTTCTTGGGTTAAATTAATGAATACCATCAAATCAAACAAGGATGTCGATTTGGTTATTTCATTGAATGACTTGAAAAAACTACAAAAAAACGAAGCTCTTGAAAAATTCGAACTGGTTCCCTTTATTGACCAAAGCAAAACGCTGAACAAAGACTACCTTCGAAAAATAAAACACGAACTTTTTAACAATCTCCCTTTCTACGAAGGATTGCTTTTTAATAAAAGATCAGGAAGCATTCGATCTGCAGTTTACCTCGACAAGAAAATTGTAAACACTCCCGAGAGAAAATATTTCGTACTCAACCAACTGATTCCAGCGATAACAGCATTCGAAAAGGAAACCGATATAAAACTTCGTGTCTCTGGAATGCCTTATATTAGAACACTGAATGCGCAAACCATCTTAAAAGAAATTGGGCTTTTCATCGGAGCCGCTTTATTGATCACCTCTTTATTATTCTTTTACTTTTTTAGAAGTTTTAGAGCCACTATGATTTCGCTATTCATTGTAATCATTAGCGTAATGTGGTCTTTTGGAATTCTGGGATTGTTAAATTATGAGATTACGGTATTAACCGCTATGGTCCCCACCCTAATGATTGTTATTGGGATTCCCAACTGTATTTTCTTGACCAATAAATACCATCAAGAATACAAAATTCACGGAAACAAAGCCAAAGCTTTACAACGTGTAACTACCAAAGTGGGAATGGCGACCTTGATGACCAACGTAACCACAGCGATAGGATTTTTTACTTTTATTTCCTCGAACAACAAACTGCTAATCGAATTCGGGAATGTAACTTCCATCAACATTTTGATGCTTTTCATTCTCTGTATCATTACTATTCCCATTTTGCACAGCTATGCTCCTGCTCCATCATACAGGCATCTGGAACATTTGGACAGAAATTCTATCAAACTTTTCATGGATTGGATTCTAAGAAACGTGAAATACAACCGCTTTTCAATTTATGTGGTAGCCGTAAGTCTTTTAGTCATTAGCATAATTGGTATCTTTCAGATGCGTATTTCTGGAAGTTTAATTGAAGATATGCCGAAAAAAGAACCTTTTTTTAAGGACATTGTTTTTTTTGAAAAAGAATTTGACGGCGTGATGCCATTAGAAATAATGATTGACACCAAACGCAAAAAAGGAGTCCTGAAATTATCTACTTTAAAAAAAATGGATGAACTCCAAAAAACAATAGAAGAAATTCCAGAACTTTCAAAACCGATTTCGATTGTCAATCTGGTAAAATATTCCAAACAGGCCTATTACAACGGGAATCCTGATTATTACGATCTACCTACTTCACAGGAACAGGCCTTTATATTGTCCTATGCCAAAAATGCCACCAAGGATTCTAAAGAAAATTTGATGAAGAGTTATGTCGATGCTACAGGGCAAGTGGCTCGAATTACCACGTTTATGCGCGACGAAAGCGGCAGCAGAATCCCTATCGTTGAAGCCGAAATTCGCAGAAAAGCAGACATATTATTTCCTCCCGATCAATACAAAGTGATCATTACAGGAAAAGCATTGGTTTTTCAAAAAGGAACTGGTTATTTACTTAACAACCTACTTTCTTCTTTGGTATTTGCCTTTTTCTTGACGGCACTTTTGATTGCGTTTATGTTTCGCTCTTTCAAAATGGTGTTGGTTTCGATAATACCAAATCTCTTGCCATTATTGCTTACCGCAGGAATCATGGGCTTTTTGGACATTCCATTAAAACCTTCAACGATTTTGGTTTTCGGTATCGCGTTCGGTCTTTCGGTCGATGACACCGTTCGATTCTTGGCTCAATATAGAGAAGAACTAAAGAAAAACAACTGGAAAATCAAGAAATCTGTTTACGCGACCTTTGGCGAATCGGGTCTGAGTATGTTTTATACTTCTATCGTTTTGTTCTTCGGATTTTCGGTATTCATGCTTTCGAGTTTCGGAGGAACCATTGCCCTCGGAGGACTGATTTCACTGACTTTATTATTCGGAATGTTGTCTAATTTAATGTTACTACCAGCCTTGGTTTTAACCTTGAATAAAACGATTGCCAACGAACAGGAATTCATCGAGCCTAAACTTGAAATCCTCGAATACACCGACGAAGAAATTGATGATTTAGAGAAAAAGTAGGAGTTGCTTCAGAGAGTTCGCTTTTAAAAAAAGTTAGCCACCAATTGCACATCCGAGCGATAGCGAACTGACAAAGTAAATTTACACGAATAACCTTCTATTTTAATTTGCTTCGCCTATTCGCCTTTCAGACTCGAGTCACAAATTCTTAAAATAGATAAAAATTATGTTTCTAGCGAATTGATTTAACTCATCCAAACCCCGAATGGGGTGTAATGATTGTAGAAATATATAACATCGACAAGCGAACCCTGAAGGGGTGAAATTATTTATTCTCTAATTAAAAAATCATCCCCACATAAATTAATACCATAAGGTAAAAATACCACCCCTTCAGGGTTTTGGATCGGTGGAATTACTTATTTCTATAATCATGGCACCCCTTCGGGGTTTAGGATGGTTTATAATTTATCTTCGACACGAAATCTAATTCGAATACTCAATTAAAACGTTGCAACCCCAAAATTCCTAAATTACACCAATGTCTTAGCCCAGATACTCGAATTGCTCTCGCAATTATTTTTTGCTTTTTCCTTTAAAAAATAAAAGATATAGCGGATAGCAGGAAATAGCTTCCGATTACTCTATAACTCACAATGACAATTACAAACAAATCATTTATATTTGCAATTAGATTAAAACACCGATTTTTGTTTTAATCTAAAATCTGAACTCTAAAATCTAATATTAAAATGAGACACACAAAAGTTAAAGACTTACTAAACAGTACAACGACGTTACAGGAAATCAATGCAAAAGGTTGGGTTAGAACTTTTAGAAATAATCAGTTTATTGCTTTAAATGATGGTTCAACCATTAATAATATACAATGTGTTGTCGATTTTGAAAACACTCCAGAGGAAATTTTGAAAAGAATCACTACTAGTGCAGCGGTTTCTGTAACTGGCGACTTGGTAGAGAGCAAAGGTGCTGGTCAGAAATATGAAATTCAAGTTAAGAAAATTGAGATTCTTGGCGATTCGGATGCGGAGAAATTTCCAATACAACCCAAGAAGCACTCTTTGGAATTCTTGCGTGAAAACGCGCATTTGCGTGTGCGTACGAATGCTTTTGGAGCGATTATGCGTGTGCGTTCGGTTTTATCTTTTGCCGTGCACCAGTATTTTCAAGAAAAAGGTTTTGTTTATGTAAACACGCCGATTATTACCGGAACGGATGCTGAAGGTGCCGGCGAAATGTTTAAAGTAACTACTTTGCCTGCTGAAAACGCACCAAAAAATGAAGAAGGAAATGTGGACTTCAAACAAGATTTCTTTGGTAAAGAAACTTGCTTGACGGTTTCAGGACAATTGGTTGCCGAAACTTACGCTATGGCTTTAGGTCAAGTATATACTTTTGGACCAACTTTTAGAGCAGAGAACTCCAATACTTCTCGCCATTTGGCTGAATTTTGGATGATTGAGCCCGAAGTGGCTTTCAATGATTTGACTGACAACATGGATCTTGCCGAAGATTTCATTAAATATGTAGTAAAATATGCCGTTGATCACTGTGGAGACGATTTAAAATTCCTAGAAGGTCGTTTGACCGACGAAGAAAAATCAAAACCTCAGGCTGAAAGAAGCGAAATGCCATTGTTGGAAAAATTAGGTTTTGTAATAGAAAACAATTTCAAACGTGTTTCCTATACTGAAGCCATTGATATTTTAAGAGATTCTACACCTAACAAAAAGAAAAAATTTAGCTATATCATTAACGAATGGGGAGCTGATTTACAATCGGAACACGAGCGTTATTTAGTAGAGAAACACTTTAAATGTCCTGTAATCTTGTTTGATTACCCAGCGAACATCAAAGCTTTCTACATGCGTTTGAACGAAGACGGAAAAACGGTTCGTGCGATGGATATTCTTTTCCCTGGAATTGGAGAAATCGTAGGAGGTTCCCAAAGAGAAGAGCGTTTTGATGTTTTGGTCGAAAAAATGAAAGCCTTAGGAATCGACGAAGAAGAATTATGGTGGTACCTAGATACTAGACGATTCGGTTCTGCCGTTCACTCTGGCTTTGGACTTGGATTTGAAAGATTAGTACTTTTTGTAACTGGAATGACAAACATACGTGACGTAATTCCTTTCCCAAGAACACCAATGAATGCGGAATTTTAAAAAAGAGGTTATATAGTTTAGGAGTTTAGTTCATTCATTTTGGCTAAACACTCTAAACTAACAAAACGGTTATGTAGTTTAAAAGTTTAGAAAGTTTAGTTCTCTTTTTTGGCTAAACTCTCTAAACTAACAAAACGGTTATGTAGTTTAAAAGTTTAGAAAGTTTAGTTCTCTTTTTTGGCTAAACTCTCTAAACTAACAAAACGGTTATGTAGTTTAAAAGTTTAGAAAGTTTAGTTCTCTTTTTTGGCTAAACTCTCTAAACTCGTAAACTCTCTAAACTATCAAATATGCTAAAGCAGTTTTTAAATTTAAAAATATCTCAGAAATTATCTCCACAACAAATCCAGTTGATGAAGTTAATTCAACTGCCTACGCAAGCATTTGAACAACGATTGTTGGAAGAAATGAATGAGAATCCTGCTCTGGAAAGCGGAAAGGAAGAGGATGATCAACATGAAAAAGACGAATTTGACAATGAACAATATGACGATTATGATGATTCCGAAGCCGATAGAGTGGATGCTGAAGACATCAACATAGACGAGTATTTAAGTCATGACGACACTCCAGATTATAAGACTCAAGTCAACAATTACAGTGATGACGATGATGAAAGAGAAACTCCTTTTGCAGCTCCCGTTAGCTTTCATCAGGATTTAATCAATCAATTAAACACTTTTATATTAAGTGACGAAGAGCGTGATATCGCCGAATTTTTAGTAGGAAGCATTGATGACATGGGCTACATTCGCAGAAGTATTCCAGATATAGTTGATGACATGGCCTTTACCCAAGGTTTATATACCAATGAAAAACAGGTGGGCAAAATCCTTCACATCATCCATGAATTAGAACCTACAGGAGTGGGTGCTCGTGATTTGCAAGAATGTCTATTATTGCAATTAAAACATAAAACCCCAACAGAATCGGTTGATCTGGCCACGGCAATTATTGAACAACAGTTTGATGCTTTTGCCAGAAAGCATTACGACAAATTGATTCAAAAATTCAACATTTCCAATGAACAGCTCAGAAAGGCAATTCATGAAATAGAAAGACTCAATCCTAAACCAGGCGGATCATTTGCCGGAAATAATAAAATTACAGAAAATGTAGTTCCCGACTTTGCCATTCGCATTGTAGATGGTGAGTTGGAACTGACTTTAAATGGTAGAAACGCTCCTGCATTGCATGTTTCCAAAGACTACCAAGAAATGATGCAGACCTACAAGGATTCTAAAGACAAATCGAGTTCTCAAAAAGACGCTGTTCAGTTTATCAAACAAAAACTGGATTCGGCAAAATGGTTTATTGACGCCATAAAACAACGTCAAGACACTTTATATGTCACTATGAATGCCATTATGCATTACCAACGGGAATATTTACTCGATGGCGATGAAACTAGGATAAAACCGATGATTTTAAAAGATATTGCTGATATGGTAGGTTTGGATATTTCGACTGTTTCCAGAGTTGCCAACAGTAAATATGTCGAAACCCCTTATGGCACCAAACTGATCAAAGAATTCTTCTCAGAAGCCATGAAAAATGATCAAGGCGAAGATGTGTCTACTCTTGAAATCAAGAAAACTCTCAAAAACACCATCGAAGAAGAAGATAAACAAAAACCACTCTCAGATGATCTTTTGGCCGAAATCCTAAAAGACAAAGGATACCCGATTGCAAGAAGAACTATAGCAAAATACAGGGAACAACTAGAAATTCCAGTGGCTAGAATGAGAAAAAAAATATAAATTTGAAAAAGATACTACCTGCTTTCTCCTATATTTTTCATCCGATTTTCATATCGGTAATCGCTACTTTTCTCTATTTTTTATTTACACATTCTGATTTCAAAACAGCAGAAACTATTTTCATCTTTGTTCAAATAACAATACTTACAATATTTATACCTGTAGCATTTTATTTTATTTTACGTTCAATTGGCAAGATAGATTCCATTATGATTGCCAATATTAATCAACGTAAAATTCCCTTATTACTGCAATGCTTTATAATCATCCTATTGGTGCAAAAAAGTATAACTATCGAAAGATACGCAGCACTTCATTTCTTCTTTCTTGGCGCTTTGTTAAGTACCTTAACCGCTCTTGTCTTTTTGTTTTTTAACATCAAGGCTAGCCTGCACATGTTGGCAATTTCTTCTTTAACTGTATTTGTTTTCGGCTTGAACATTCACCATCAAACAAATGCTATTTACCTTGTTCTCTTTTTTGTTATAATCAATGGATTTGTAGCTTCTTCTCGTTTAGAAATGAACGCACATTCCCCAAAAGAACTTATAGTTGGTCTCTTGATTGGAAGTATTTCCCAATTGCTGTTGCTTTTTTTGTGGCTATAAAATATAAAACATAACTCCAATACTCAACGTATTCATTTGTATAGACTCATTATTGAGTTTTGCAGATGATTTAAAAAGAGAGTTCAAACCATAATAAGCATACAGATTTATAGTATTATAGCCCGCCGAAACATAAGCTCCGTAAAGAAAATTATTAAAATCTTTATTGTTATTAATGATTACTTTTGTTTGATCATCTTCATACACCGACTTGTCCAATAACAAATAACTTAGTTTAAAACCTCCATAAATCCTCCAAAACTTGTATACCTCTGGTGTTGAAGTACGCCATCTAAATTCAATTGGAACTTCTACTCGCAGTTGTTCGAATCTATTTTTACTATAATTAACATCAGAGGGTATGATACCATAAATTGGATTATTATTAGATCCTGTGATAGCCATATTTTGGATATAATTATTAAACGAAAAACCAACTCCAGAAGCAATTGCTACAGTTCTACTTTTATTCACCGGCATGTCTCTAAGAAATCCTGCAGAAAAACCAAAAGATATTTTATCTTGTGACAAACCACCTGGCTTATTTAAAAGTGAGTTGTAATTAATCCCTGCATAGAACTGATCCTCTCTATAAAGCGAATCTATTTTAATATGTAATGTGTCAATTGAAAATTCATTCCCTTGAGAAAAACCTTTAAAAAATGACAAAAAAAGGAAACAGCCAAGAAATAATCGCATATTACGTATTGAATTAAATTAAAACCTAAGACTTTCGATAGAATAAAAGTCAAAAATTAGTGCATTGCAATTACAAATATACCATTTTGAAAGTTTGGTAGTCCTTTTTAAAAATAAATAATACTAATGACAAAAAAATCCTTTCTCCCTGAGTAACTTCAGAGAGAAAGGACTCTAATAAACTAGATTCATTACTATTTAATCGAAACAATAATAAACTCGCTACGTCTATTGGCTTGATGCTCATCTTCTGTACATTTAACACCATCGGCACAATGATTCACCAATTGTGATTCACCATACCCGTTACCAATAATTCTCGTAGAGTCTATGCCATTTTTTACTAACCAAGCAACAGTGGCTTTAGCTCTTTTATCTGATAATTTCTTATTGTACTTACCGGTTTGTCGGCTATCTGTATGCGAACGAACTTCGATTTTCATCTCTGGAAATTCTTGCATAACTACTACTACTTTGGCCAACTCAAATGTAGCATCTTTACGAATGAACGACTTATCTAAATCAAAATAGATAATCGGGATGTCTAATGTTTTAGCCAAATCTGTCCCTACCACTATTGATTTGATACGTTTCTCTAACACCACGGAAAAGTCATTACTCCCAGTATAACTTTGGGTTTTAACGGAACCTTCTTTTGTTAGATACTCTTCTTTCTCTGTTCTTACATAATAAGTTTTCTCACATTCCACAGGAAAACTATAATATCCTTTTTCATCTGTTTGAGTAATTTGTAACGATTTAAAGTCATGATCAAACAAACTCATTTTGGCCCCAACCAGAATTTTACCCGATTCTAGGTCGGTTACAAGCCCAGATAACATTTGCTCACAGTCTAGTTTTTTGTCCTCTACAAATCTATAAATATCGTCATACCCTTTTCCTCCCTCTCTGTTGGACGTAAAAAAACCGTTTCTATTTTTGCTATTAATTAAAAAAGCGAAATCATCTTGATTACTATTGATTGGTTCCCCTACATTCTGTATTCCGTAGAATCTCTCATTTACATCAATTTTGGCAACATATACATCCAAACCACCTAAGCCTGGACGTCCATCACTGGCAAAATACAGTTCATTATCCGCCGAGATAAACGGAAACGTTTCTCTCCCTTCTGTATTGATTTCTGGTCCTAAATTTTCTGGTTTCCCGTATTTTCCGTCGGCAATAATTTTGACTCTAAACATATCCGATTGCCCTAAAGTTCCCGGCATATCTGAGGCAAAATACAATGTTTTCTCGTCTACACTCAAAGCGGGGTGAGCAACACTATAATTATCATTATTGAATGGCAATTCTGTTATAGCTGTCCAATTCCCTTCTTCATCCAAAGTGGCTTTATAGAGTTTTAATAAAGTATTTTTATAAGTATCTCTTCCTCTCTTGCCTTCCAGAAAATTGTTTCTGGTAAAATACATGGTTTTTCCGTCTTGGGTAAATACGGGTGTTGATTCATTAAACTTGGAATTGATATTGCGATCAAATCGTTCCGGTTTTCCCATTTCCCCATCTGGTTTCATCTCTGACCAATACAAATTGGTAAAGGATGCATTGGTCCATTTGAATACTTTCTTAGCAACACCTCCTGTATCTCTTGCAGAGGCAAATACTAATTTATTTCCTAAAAATGAACTTCCATAATCTGAGAAATTAGAATTCACGCCTGCATCTACCACTTGAAAGCGCCCGGAATTAGCTTTAATTTCTTCAAGGTAATTTTTATTATCCGCAAATAAAGTCCCTCTTTTATCATTGCCACTTTTGGCATTGAACTGCTCTAGCATTTGATCTGCTTTTATATAATTCCCATCCGATTTTAAGGCTTGTGAATAACGGTACAAATATTCTGGTTCTTGTTCCGGATACAAAGCAAAAAGCTGATCGTACCATTTTAGGGCTTCAGGTAATTCGGCTCTAAAGTAATAGGCGTTTCCCAACTTTTGAAACATTTTTTCATCTTGATATCCTTTCTCAGCTACTTTCTTGTAATTCTCTATGGCATCAACATAAGCATACCGATCATAATTCTTTTCGGCTTTGACAAGAATTGTTTTTTGAGCAAATCCTTGGAAAAAGAAAATGCACAAAAGTGGGCTATAAACTATATTGTTGACTTTCATAAACCTACGTTTTAGAAGAACCTCGGAGCAATTATTTGTTCAAATTTATTAAACAATTCGTATCTCAAAAAGATTTCGTGTGAACCTGAATTATAATTCGCCAACCCGGTAGTATCAAAATCATAACTGTATCCTATGAACCATGAATCACTGGCTTGAAATCCTACCATGGCACTCATAGCAGCACTCCATCGATAAGCCAGTCCGGCCACAAACTTTTCATTCATCATAAAATTAGCCGACACATCTACTTGCAATGGTGCGCCTTCAACATACTTAGTCTGCAATGACGGTTTAAATTTCACACTAGGACTTAATTCAAATACATATCCTGCTATCAAGTAATAATTAATTTTCTCGGCAGCAATGTGGCTTGTTGAACTCGATGTTGCCGATTTGTCAAAATGTACGGTTTCTATTAAATTAGGAGCAGATATTCCTACATAACCCTCATCCGAATGCAAATAGAATCCGATTCCAATGTTAGGAGAAAACTTATTATCTATATTTTCTTCAAAAATTTGATCTCCAGGGTATTGATCTAATTTGGTAAAATCGACGTTTAACAAATTGGCACTGGCTTTTAATCCAAAGGACATTTTATAATCCCCTAAAGCTGGTATGGTGTACGAGAAATCAACAGCTATATTATTCTCATTCGATGGTCCTATCTGATCATTTACTACCGACAAACCTAAACCTACTTTACTGTCGTTAATTGGTGTATTTATAGAGATCGAGTTCGTCACTGGAGCTCCTTCAATCCCCACCCATTGCCTACGATGAAGCGCAAAAATACTCATCGATTGTCTAGACCCAGCGTAGGCAGGATTAACCAATACCGTATTGTACATATACTGGGTGTATTGAGCATCTTGTTGTGCGGAACTGGTAATAGTAAAAAGCATTATTACCAACCCGATTATTTCTTTTCTCATGTGCGTTTTTTCTAAAAAGCATTTATTTTTTTAACATATTAGCAAAAATCAGACGAAAAACAATTTTACCGCAACGAACTTCATGCTAACATTCTAATTACGCGTATTACTTGCTAATATAAAGTACTATTTTTAAACCCATTAAATTCAAAATCTAATAGATTTAACTGATTCTATTTTCTATTCAAATACAAATAACCCGATTTCTCAAATGTCGAAGAGTTCGCATCTTTATATTTAAGCATATAAAAATAAGTTCCTACTGGTAACTCCTGAGACTTATCAACTGTCACACGACCTTCCGAAGTTCCTCTAAAAGCTCTGTCCTCATTATTATAATGCTCTCTCTCAAATACCAATACACCCCAACGATTATAGATCTCTACCGAATTGTCTGGATAACATTCTAGTCCTTGTATATAGAATCTATCATTTTGTCCACTTCCGTCTGGAGATACTGCATTGAATACTTTTATCACACATGTCCCAACGGGTAATACCGTTGGATTATCGTCTATCAAATTCGTATTGTCTGATTTATCTTCTACCACTTTACCATTTGGACTCGTGCCATACACCGTAGCTTGATTTGAGATAGACCCTAAATTAATATCCGCTTGTGTAATGACATATACTCCTTTAAAATTCGTAGTATTCGATTCTCCTACTGCCAATGTTATCGCTCCTCCTGTCATTACAACTCCAAGCAATGGATCTGATATAGTGATGTTGGTTAGCGGCACATTTCCTGTATTGGTTACTTCAAAACTATAGGTAATGGTTTCTCCTACTTGTCCATATCCATCTCCGTTTTCATCATTTAAATGAGCCGTTTTTACCAAAGCAATACTTGGTTGTTCTACAGACACATTAGCATCTAGAACCGTGATGGTTTGGCTTACGGTTGCAGATACATTTCCGCATGCATCGGTCGCTGCCCATGTTCTGGTTATTGCCGATCCTCCACTTACCGTTACTGTTGCATCAGTAAATGTGATTACTGGAACGCTGTCACAAGCATCGGTTGCCGTTGGCGCCGTGAATACTGGCACTGCTGGACTTGTAATTGTTATTGTTCCTCCTTGACCTGATAATACAGGAGCGGTCGTGTCTTTAACGCTGATCGTTTGAACAAAATCAGCACTCGTGTTTAAACAACCATCGGTGAAGTTCCATGTACGAACGCGAACATAAGCATTGGCACAAGTAGCGTCTGCCGTTGTGTTGTCGCTTACCAAAACCATTGTTGGGGTCGCCGTGCAGTTATCCGTGGCGCTTGGAGCTAATGCCAAAGCTGTAGCAAGTCCAGCAGCATTTGAA